>NZ_WNZY01000002.1 GCF_009725205.1 Paenibacillus timonensis
GGGGTGCGGCGGCGGCGTCAGATGTGTATAAGGGCCGGCCGCAGGCCCAGGCGCCGCCGCACGGCCGGCCGCTTCGGCCGCGGCGGCGCCGCCATCCGCGCCTGCGCCGGGCGCGCGGCGCGAGCAGGAGAAGACGCCAGCGCAGCGCGTCTTCATCAAGATCACGGCCGCGGCGGAGAACGCGCGCCTGCTCGAGCGGCTCAAGCTGCTGCTGGAGCAGCATCCCGGCCCGGTCGCGACGGTGCTCTTCTACGAAAGCACCGGTAAGCTGCTGGCCTTGACGGAGCGCTACAGCATCAAGCCTTCGCCCGCCTTGATCGACGAAATGGAGCGGATGCTTGGCTCCGACACGGTCAAGATTAGATGATTTGCTTTGCGCCATGCCTAACCGGTTCTGCACTTGTTGCAGGACCGGTTTTTTTATGGCTGTAACGGACTCCAGCGACGTTATTTCTTTGGATACGTCGGACTAGTCAAAATAACGGACCTGAGAGACGTTATTTCCCCGCAAACCGCCCGCTCTTTCCCGAATCGTGCCCAATAAGGGCTGTGGAGTCCGTTACGTTGGGAAATAACCGGGAAATAGCCAAATAGCGTCGCTACGGTCCGTTAGAGCTCGATGATCCACACGTTCGTTAGCGCTAGCGATCAGTACCATCCGTCAGCACCAGCGATCGGCCCCTTCCGCTAGCGCCAGCGACCAACACCTTCATTATCCACATATTCCTCCGCCAACAATTGTCGATCGGCCTACTTAAAAATAGCCCAGGGGATCACCGTATCCGGTTCCGGACAAGTTTGAACGAACATTTTCGAAGGATCGTGCATACACTTAGAAACACGAAAAACCAAGAACCGGGCAAGAACGCCCGAGAGCGGATTCCGGCAGCGCGTCAGGCATCGAGTCTAAACAGGCAGCGGCGTTGTACTCGGAATCAGGGGAGGAAGATGCGTATGTCTTATGAATTGGCGGAAGCGCAACTGCTGCGCCGCGGAGTGAAGCTGGAGGATATTGCTCAAATTGTTCATGCGCTGCAAACCGCGTATCATGATGATCTGACATTGGACCAATGTTTGGAGAGCGTGAAGGCCGTACTGCAAAAAAGAGAAGTCCAATATACCTTATTCACCGGGATTGCCCTCGACGAGCTGGCTGAGCAGAAGCAGCTTCCGGAACCGCTGCAAGCTATCATGGAGGCCGACGAGCCGCTCTACGGGGTGGATGAGACGATGGCGCTGGGCATTACGAGCGTGTTCGGGATGATCGGACTTACAAGCTTTGGTTATTTGGACAAGGTCAAACCGGAAATCATCGGGAAGTTGAATCATCGCGGGGATTCCATTCACGTCTTTCTCGACGACTTGGTTGCGGGTCTCGCGGCCGCCGCCTCCGCACGAATTGCCCATAAGCACGAGCAAGCCGCTACCTACCCTCCTAGTTCCTCTTAAGCGAAAAAGAAAAAGAAAACAGCGCCCAGCCCCCGCCGATAGGCCCGCGCTCCTTCTACAAGAAGCACCGGGCCCTGCGGCAATTCCCTGCACCGGGCCGCTTACGGCGCGGTTTTCCTTTTGTTGCGGGAAATTTGAAAATTATGTTATCATTACTCTATTATACGGGCTCAAAGATTAGGTTAGGGGGCTTTGAAAAGGGCATGTGGACTGTTATGTATATCGCGCCTACCGCAAAAGTTGCGGATATGATCAAGACGAAACTCACCGAAGAAGGCTTTCTCGTCCAAACACGTCCTGTTAATTTATCCAAACAGCAGTTTGAGATTCTGGTTCCTTCCGGGGAATTGGAAGAAGTGCAAGAAGTGTTGAATTCGATTTTGCATCCTTAGCAGGGGATTCGAGATTCCTAGTTGCAGATAAGGCCTGGAAGTGCGGGTTCATAGGGTCGACTGGGCTTTATAGACTTTTGGATCTGCCACGATAAATAAACGGCTGAAGAGGTGTAGTTGTGTTCAAAGATTTGTTTCAGAAGAAGAGGAAGTACGCGACCATTCCTTCCGGACGAACTGGCAGCGAAGAGGGCACGCCGCAGGCGGATCGTCCGAAACGCGAAATTCCGGAAGGTCTGATGAATAAATGCGGCCGTTGCGGCGCGATTCAGTACAGTAAAGAGCTGGAGAAGAATTATATGGTGTGCCCGGCTTGCGGACATCATATGCGCTTAAACGCGCTGGAGCGGATTCGCTATACCTTCGATGAAGGTAGCTTTACGGAATATGATGCGGATCTCGTTTCCGTGGATCCTTTAGAATTCCCGGGCTACGCCAGCAAGTTGGAGCAGCAAACCCTGAAGTCGGGTCTACGCGAAGCGGTCGTCACCGGCGAGGGGACAATTCAGGGCTTTCCTGCCGTGGTTGCCGTGATGAGCTTTGATTTTTTCTCTGGGAGCATGGGTTCGGTTGTCGGGGAGAAAATTACGCGAGCGATTGAAGCGGCTACGGAGAAACGCCTGCCGATGATCATTTTCTCAACATCGGGTGGAGCGCGGATGCAAGAGAGCATCCTCAGTTTGATGCAGATGGCCAAGACGAGCGCTGCGTTGGCTAGATTAAGCGAACATGGCGGACTATTCATCTCGGTCATTACGGACCCAACGACGGGCGGCGTATCGGCTAGCTTTGCCATGCTTGGCGACATTATTGTGGCCGAGCCCGGTGCCGTATTCGGATTTGCCGGAAGAATCGTCATTGAGCAGACGATCCGTCAGAAGCTTCCGGACGATTTCCAGACGGCCGAGTTCAACCTGCAACACGGTCAGCTCGATCTTGTCGTTCATCGGAAGGACATGAAGTCGACGCTGGCGAAGTTGCTAGATTTGCACGGCGTGAAGGGAGGAGCATAAATGGCAGGCGAATTGCCTTTTGAGACGCCTCTCGTGAAGCTGCGCGAGAAGATTTTGGAACTGGAGCAGTTTGGCAGCGAGAAGGGCATCGATTTTACAGAAGAAATTGCACGTCTGGAAGAGCGCTATCGGCAGCTGGAGGAAGAGATCTACAGCAACATCTCCCCTTCGCAAAAAATGCATCTGGCCCGGCATCATCAACGCCCGACGTCACTCGATATGATCGGCCTGATCTTTGAGGACTTCATTGAGCTCCACGGGGACCGGGTATTTGGTGACGATCTTGCCGTTGTTGGGGGATTGGCCAAGCTTGGCGGAAAGCCGGTCACGGTGATCGGACAACAGCGGGGGAAGGATACGAAGGACAATATTGCCCGCTTCTTCGGCAGCGCGCATCCGGAAGGATTCCGCAAGGCGCTGCGGCTCATGCAGCAAGCGGACAAGTTCCGGCGCCCAATCATTACATTTATTGACACAAAAGGCGCTTATCCGGGAATTACGGCAGAGGAGCGCGGGCAATCGGAAGCGATCGCTCGCAATTTGCGGGATATGTCGATGCTGCGGGTTCCCGTGATTTGTGTGGTCATCGGTGAAGGCGGCAGTGGGGGGGCGCTAGCACTTGGCGTAGGTAACCGCGTGCTGATGCTGGAGAATGCGATTTACTCCGTCATTTCGCCGAACGGAGCGGCCTCCATTCTCTGGAAGGATGCTTCCAAGGCCGATCAGGCGGCGGAAGCGATGAAGATTACCGCTCAAGACCTGTTGGAGATGGGGGTGATCGAACAGATCGTTCCCGAGCCGCGTGGTGGAGCACACCGGGATTACGAATCGACCGCGGAAGCCATCAAAGAATCGCTGCTCCAACACCTGGAGGAACTATCCAACTTGCATCCGGATGAACTCGTGGAAGATCGATACCGGAAATTCCGCAAAATCGGCGAGTTTCAAGTGGCCAGCAAGACGGAGGCTCCGGCCACATCGGAGAGCGTGGCTGAAGTTGCTGGCGTGATCGAGGATGAGGCTCCTGTGGATGCGTCTGGCGAATCGGCAGCTGCCTCTGAGGCCCATACCGCCGAGAAAAGTTAAGATCCAAAGCGATAACCTTACGGGTGGAACCTATGGGGACCTACGGCAAGGTTATTTTCGCTGTACTCAGGGAATAATGCAAATTTAGGCACTAAGATGAGATGCGTGAATCGAGTAACTTTGCATGCTTTGAAGGAATGTTCGTTACAATATGATAAACTTCCTATACAAATCGACAAAACTGTAGTAAATTTAGTTGTTGGAAAAGATTATATAGAGAGAACTATTTTAAACGGAGGAAACCCAAATGCGCAAAACAAAAATCGTATGTACTATCGGTCCTTCCAGTGAATCGTTAGAAAACATCAAGAAGCTGATTATGGCCGGAATGAACGTGTCTCGCTTGAACTTCTCCCACGGTGATTTTGAGGAGCATGGTAACCGGATCAAGACGATCCGTCAAGCGAGTGCAGAGCTGGGGAAATCTATCGCCATACTGTTGGACACCAAAGGTCCTGAAATCCGTACCGGTAAGCTGAAAGAAGAACCGATCGAGCTGGTACAGGACGAATTCCTAACCTTGACGACCGAAGAAATTCTCGGCGACAAGGAACGGATCTCCATTACGTACAAAGAGCTTCCTGGAGACGTGGAAGTCGGTTCGACGATTCTGATTGACGACGGTCTGATTGGTTTGACGGTCGTCGAGATTCAAGGTACGGAAATCAAATGCCGTATCGTCAATGGCGGTACCATTAAGAGCAAAAAAGGCGTTAACGTTCCAGGCGTAAACATTTCCCTGCCAGGCATCACCGAGAAAGACGCTAACGACATCAAGTTCGGGATCGAGCAAGGCATCGATTTTATTGCCGCTTCCTTCGTTCGTAAAGCGAGCGACGTGCTTGAAATTCGTCAATTGCTGGAGAAACACAACGCAGCTCATATCCAAATCATTTCTAAAATCGAAAACCAACAAGGCGTTGACAACCTCGATGAAATCTTGGAAGTTTCCGACGGCCTGATGGTTGCCCGCGGTGACCTCGGTGTAGAAATTCCAGCGGAAGATGTGCCTCTCGTACAAAAACGTATGATCGAGAAATGTAACCGCGTAGGGAAACCGGTGATCACGGCGACGCAAATGCTTGATTCGATGCAACGCAACCCTAGACCTACTCGCGCCGAAGCAAGTGACGTGGCGAACGCCATCTTCGACGGTACCGATGCGATCATGTTGTCCGGCGAAACGGCTGCCGGGAAATATCCGGTGGAATCGGTATTGACGATGTCCCGCATCGCCGAGAAAGCGGAATCCGCTTTGGAATACCGTGAAATCTTCGTTAAACAAAGTAATGCACAACAAACGACGGTTACTGAAGCGATCAGCCAAGCGGTTGCCAACTCGGCATTGGAGCTGAATGCCAAAGCGATCATTACTTCGACGGAAACCGGTTATACGGCACGGATGGTCTCCAAATACCGTCCGAAAGCACCGATCATCGCCGTGACGACCGAAGATCAAACCTTGCGCCGTCTGGCCCTGAACTGGGGCGTAACGCCGGTGAAAGGCGATACGGCCAGCACGACGGACGAAATGTTCGACAAAGCGATGAAGGGCGGCTTGGATTCCGGACTCGTGAAGGAAGGCGACCTCGTCGTGATCACGGCTGGGGTACCACTCGGACGTTCCGGTTCGACCAACCTGGTGAAAATCGGGCAAATCCGCAAGTAGTCGTAGGAATAAATAGATTGACTTATCGTCACAACAAAAGGCAATGGGGCCCGCTCGGGACCATTGCTTTTTTTGCCGCAAAACCATCATGCGATAGATTGGCGGGAAACCTGGAAAGGAGCGAATCGAGTGTACGTATGCGAAGTGGTGATTGAGCCGAAATATTCGGAATTCGATATGATGGGGATTATTTACCACGCCCATTACCTGGAATGGTTCGAGCTGGGGAGGCTGCAGTTGAGCCGAAATCTTGGCTTTGATTATGTCAAGATGGAGCAGGCCGGATATATTTCTCCCGTTCACGAAATGAAGGTAGAATACAAACGCGGAATCCGTTATGGGGAAACCGTGTTGCTCAAGACACGGGTCATCGAGAACAGCGGCGTCAAAACCGCCTATGGTTATGAGGTGTACAATGGGGAAGGTACGCTTTGCGTAGAAGGTTCTTCTTCCCACTATGTGGTTCGCCGCGAGGACTTCAAACCGGTTCAGTTCAAGAAGGTATTTCCGGAATGGTATGCGGCGCTGGAGGAAGCCCGAAAATCGTAAATTTTGATTATCCGGCGTGGAGGCGGTAAAATACAAGTACAGGAATGTGATAAAGGAGTCCTGATATGCGTAAATGGATAGCCGCTCTCATTGTGTTGATTCCGATCGTAGAATTTTGGGGGTATATGTACGTCGGCGAGAGGTTGGGTGTCGGTAAAACGATCTTTCTGACGCTGGCAACGTCCGTGCTCGGCGGGTTGATGATGCAATTTGAAGGGCGTAAAGTGTTGGCGGATGCCAAAGCCCAAATGAGCGGCGGACAAATTCCGGGGCGAATGGTCCTGGATGGATTATGCGTGTTTGCCGGCGGGATCCTGCTGCTGATCCCCGGCTTCATTACCGATCTCATCGGTTTTACGATGGTGTTCCCGCTAACGCGCGTGCTGTATCGGATCCCGCTCATGAAATGGGTCAGCAAGAAGATGAAAGACGGAACGATCACGTATTTCCGCCGTTAACGGATTTATTTTAGAAAGGCATCTCGTCTTGGAAGACGATGATGCCCTTTTTTTATCTCAAACGGCCGTGTACAATATAGTTTCGCAAATCACGGACGACACCGGCACGGACGGCGGCACCTAGAATGACCAACGTAACCGGGCCGATGATCAGTCCTAACACGCCAAACAGCTTGAGGCCGACGAACATCGCGATCAACGTGGGCAAGGGATCCAATCCAACGCTACTGGCCAGTACCTTAGGTTCAATCAGTTGGCGGGCTAGCAGGATGACCCCGTACAACACGGACAGTCCGATCCCCAGCGTGACGTCGCCCGTGGCGAAGGCATAAATCAGCCAAGGAATCATGATCGTTCCGACGCCTAGATAAGGTAATAAATCGACAAGTCCAATCAGCAGGGCGTAGGTAAAGGCGGAATCGACGCCCAAAATAAGTAAGCCGAGCAATACGATAAACGCGGTGATGGAAATCATGATGAATTGGGCGCGCAGATAACCTGAGAGAGCTCGCTGCAGGTCGCGCCAAATCGCGCCTACGGTTTTGCGAAACGGTGTAGGTATGGAGTTAGCCAAGAACCGCATATCGCGCTCCCAGTGGCTGCTGATAAAAAAGGTAGCCAACAGGATCACGCCGAGAATGACCCCTAAATTGGGGAGGGAGGAGAGCAAGGTGACGATCGTTTCCAGCACATTATTGACGAAATGAGAAACAAAGGATCCAACTCTTTCGGCAGTGTTGTCGATGTTTTTATGGATGGTATTTTCGTAACCGGGGTTATCGGCGATAAATCGGTTGATCTCGGTAATGATCGATTGGATGCCCTCGCTTTGCGTCCATGAAACAAACAGGTTTCTCCACTCGGCAATGCGCAAATCGAAGGATTCGGCCAAATGGATTAACTCTTTAACGAGGCGCGTTAGCGCCGCGGACACAATAATCCCTGCACTTCCAAAGTAAATGAGCAGCGAGAGCGTTACAGCCAGCCACTTTGGTACCCGTAGACTCTTTTGGAGCCACAGGACAAACGGATGCATCGCATAGGAGATCAGCCAGGCGATTAAGAACGGATAAACCAGCGGGAGCAGCCAGTAGACGGCCAAGATGGAGCTGATGAGGACGACGCATATCCAGCTGCCGCGCAGCACGCGCTTGACGATCACGTGATCCATGTGGCATTTCCCCTTTTCCCAATACATGTCCTAGTTCTACTCTATTATTTGTCCGCCGCGAGTATTCCGCCTCGAACATCTTTCGAATAATGTGATATAATTCATTGCACAACTGCAATCGTTTACAAAATTTCTTTATTGTTGTGATAAAATCATTTAATGTACCCGGCAGTGCTGAAGCGGTTCCCATGTTTTCGGAAATCCAGTATGATGAAGAAGTAAGCAGTGGAGCAATATTTCTGCAATTATAGGCCCGGTATTGCATGACTTCGAAAATTTAAAACTTTCAATTTGAAAATGTTTTCAGGGGCTTGTTTGCTCACAAAATGTTAACAAAGGAGAGATGGTTCATGACAGCTACGAAAGGCCTGGAAGGCATTGTTGCGGCAACCTCTTCGATCAGCTCCATTCATGATGGCGTACTCGCCTATCGTGGTATTAATATCGATGATTTGGCGGAACGTGCGAGTTTTGAAGAAACGGCTTATTTGTTATGGTACGGCAAATTGCCCAATCAAGCTGAACTGGAACGCTTGCAGCGGCAATTAAGCGATTATGCCGCGGTTCCTGATGCGGTGCTGAAACAGATGAAGCTGTATCCGCAGACTGCCAACACAATGGCAGTGCTTCGTACTGCCGTATCGGCTCTTGCTTTGTATGATGAGAACGCCAATGACAACTCCCGAGAAAACAACCAATTGAAGGCGATTAAGCTCCAGACTCAAATTCCGACCCTGATTGCTGCGTTTGCCCGAATTCGGGAAGGCCAGGAACCGATCGCCCCGCTGAAGGACGTATCGATCGCACACAACTTCTTGTATATGCTAACCGGCTTAGAACCGGATCCGATTGCGGTTCGTGCCTTGGATCAAGCGTTGGTGCTGCATGCTGACCATGAGCTGAACGCGTCGACGTTCTCGGCCCGCGTGACGATTGCGACGTTGTCCGATATCTACTCCGGGGTTACCTCGGCGATCGGCACCTTGAAGGGCCCCCTTCACGGCGGTGCGAATGAAGCGGTGATGAATATGCTGGCTGAGATCGGCACGTTGGAGCAAGCGGAGCCCTACATTCAGAAGAAGCTGGCAGGCAAGGAGAAAATCATGGGCTTTGGTCACCGTGTTTACAAAAACGGCGATCCACGCGCGAAACATCTGCAGAATATGTCGCGTCAGTTGAGCATTCTTAAAGGCGACTCCACGTTGTATGATATTTCCGTTAAAGTGGAGCAACTTGTCACAGGTCAAAAAGGGCTGAAGCCCAACGTTGACTTCTATTCCGCTTCCGTCTACACGATGCTGGGCATTCCGCGCGACCTATTTACACCGATTTTTGCGATCAGCCGGTTGTCCGGATGGACGGCGCATATTTTGGAACAGTTGGAAGATAACCGCTTGATTCGTCCGCGTGCGGAATATACGGGCGTCACCAATCAGAAATACGTTCCCATTGAATTAAGATAAGCAGCCATGCGGGAGCTCCAAGGAACATTGTGGTAAAATGGAGACCGTGAGATGCAGCAAACAGACTGAAGGAGGAAACCGTTAAAATGTTGAAACTGGAAAAGTTCGATCTTCCTACTGAAGGCGAGAAAATTACGATTCAGGATGGGAAGCTTCAGGTGCCTAACCATCCTGTAATTCCTTTTATCGAAGGCGACGGTACGGGCCGCGATATTTGGAAAGCCTCGAAACGCGTATTGGATGCCGCCGTGGACAAAGCCTACGGCGGGGAAAAGAAAATTGCCTGGTACGAGGTGTTTGCCGGCGAGAAGGCCTTCAATACATACGGGGAATGGCTGCCAGCTGATACGCTGACCGCGATTCGCGAATATATTGTGGCCATCAAAGGACCATTGACCACGCCGATCGGCGGTGGCATCCGTTCGCTAAACGTAGCGCTCCGCCAGGAGTTAGACCTGTACGTCTGCCTTCGTCCAGTTCGTTATTTCGAAGGTGTGCCTTCTCCTGTTAAACGTCCGGAACTCGTGGATATGGTGATTTTCCGTGAGAATACCGAAGACATCTATGCCGGCATCGAGTATAAAGAAGGCTCCGAGGAAGTTAAGAAAGTCCTGGCATTCTTGCAAAATGAAATGGGCGTCAACAAAATTCGCTTCCCAGAAACATCCGGGATTGGCATTAAGCCGGTTTCAGAAGAAGGTTCGAAACGCCTCGTCCGCGCCGCGGTCGAATATGCGATCAAACATAGCCGTAAGAGCGTCACTTTGGTGCACAAGGGCAATATCATGAAGTTTACCGAAGGTGCTTTCAAGAACTGGGGTTATGAAGTCGCGGAAGCGGAATTTGGCGATAAAGTCTTCACATGGGCCGAATACGACCGGATCAAGGAACAATCCGGCGCTGACGCAGCAAACCAAGCACAAAAGGCGGCGGAAGCCGAAGGCAAAATCATCATCAAGGATGCGATTGCCGATATCGCACTGCAGCAAGTGTTGACGCGGCCAACGGATTTCGAAGTTATCGCTACGTTGAACTTGAACGGCGACTACCTGTCCGACGCTTTGGCAGCGCAAGTTGGCGGCATCGGTATTGCGCCGGGCGCCAACATCAACTACGTAACGGGGCATGCCATTTTCGAAGCAACGCATGGTACGGCGCCGAAGTACGCTGACCTTGACGTGGTAAATCCGGGCTCCGTTATCTTATCCGGCGTTATGATGCTGGAGCATCTGGGCTGGCAAGAAGCGGCGGACCTGATCTATAAGGGTCTGGAAACTTCAATCAACAATAAAACAGTCACTTACGACTTCGCCCGTTTGATGGATGGGGCAACGGAAGTGAAATGCTCCGAGTTTGCCGACCATGTCATCAAAAACATGTAATTAGCTAATTCTAACCTTTTGGATATGCAACCTCCGTTAACATTAACCCTCCCTAGCGTTCATAGGGAGGGTCTTTTTTGCCCTGCCCGAGTCTGTTCGGGGCGGGCTTTGCTCTTCAATCGTGATAAGGGATAGGGCATAAGCGGGAAATGATTCCGAAGAAGCGGAGCGTTCGCCTTTGTGAGCGGGTTTCAACCTCGCATGAATTTGTAAGATCAAGAAACTCGCGAGCAACAGCGATCGTAGGAACATTTCCTAGCGTTGCCCTCGGTCCTTATCTAGTTGTTTCCTCTGCCTGCCCGAGTTTGTTCGGGGCGGGCGTTGCTCTTCAATCGTGATAAGGGATAGGGCATAAGCGGGAAATGATTCCGAAGAAGCGGAGCGTTCGCCTTTGTGAGCGGGTTTCAACCTCGCATGAATTTGTAAGATCAAGAAACCCGCGAGCAACAGCGATCGTAGGAACATTTCCTAGCGTTGCCCTCAGTCCTTATCAGGTTGTTTTCCTAGCCCGCCCCAACAAACGTTTCTTTTATTTCCATCCAAAGTTATAATAGATTATAATAAATGTAATTGACGCAGAAAGGGCGGTTATGTTAATGTACCAAGTCATGTTATTCCTACATATTATCGGCGCACTGGCGCTCGGCTTCTATCTGGTCCTGCCGTTTGTGCTCGGCCGGATCGGCAAGTTGTCGCTCGCGGCTCAGGAAGGAACGGTATCGGCCGTGATCTCTTTGAACCGATATGCCCAAATCGGGCTCATCATCCAATTGCTGACGGGCGGCTACCTGATTGGTCAAGGCGATTACTCCGTGCCTTGGATGATTGTGATCGTCATCTTGTATTTGGCGATTGGAGCGTTTAGCGGTATCTTGGCTAAACCGCTGCGTTTGGCGCAGGAAGGGATTCGCCAGAATAAAACCGTAACCGCGGAAGAAGGGAAACTGCGCACGTTAAGCGCCCTATTGTCCGTTGCAGTATTGCTGATCGTTTTCTTTATGGTGTACAGTACCATTATTTGATTCAGACATAAGCCAAAAGACCTGTCGGCGTAATAGCCGACAGGTCTTTTTCGTGCTGTGCGCGGCAAAGCAGCGCTAGTCTCTTACTAGGAAAGATTGGTATCCTCTTTTTTTAAATCGTCCAAATGGGTAAACATTAATTTCATAATATCGAGCGCCAGTTGTTTCTCTTTCGGCGACCGGTTCATGACGATCTGTTGGATCTGGTCCATAAAATGGTCATCACTGATCACAATCGAATCGTGAAGTAAATAATCAACGGTAACGCCTAATTGATTCGCCAGTTTGACGAGTGTTTCCAGGGACAAGCTACGCTCTCCCCGTTCGATTTGCCCTATGTATGCGTCCGAAACTTCGATGCGTTCGGCGAGTTTTTCCTGGGTCAAGTGCATTTTATGCCGTTCTTGACGCAGCCTTTTCCCCAATGCCTCGTAATCCATAACACCCCTCCTGTATTTACCTTAGTGAGAAGCCGAATGAAAGATAATAAACTACAGGTTTTGTTTGTATTTACTGCAAGTACGAATTGGGTTATTATGGAATCGTAGGATTTACTGAAATGGTTCAATTATTAATTATATCCAATTTTAAGGAGATCTAGTATGTCTTCCGAATCTACTTCCGTTTCAATCATCATTACGGTCAAGAACAATGGGATCGATTTGTATACCACGATGGAATCTTTAAAAGTGTCGCAATCGACACTGCCTTATGAAGTCATTATCGTTGACGAAGGTTCGGTTGACGGGTGTTGTGACTTTTTGATGAGCTACCGATTCGACCGACCTTTTAAGCGAGTCAAGGGTGAGCCGGGAATTTCGGCACGCAATCTCGGGGCTGCTTATGCCACTGGAGAAGTTCTGATTTTTTGCGGGTCACATTTATATTATGATGACGGATGGATGGAACGGTTACTGGCACCGTTGATGCGTGGACAAGCTGAGGGCGTGTCGCCAGCCTTTGAGATGGGTAAGCACTCCCCTGCTCCGAAAGGGAGGAATGTCGGAGGGGTGGTGGGATCGGTTCGCGGGTATCCGATTCGGTTCGCGGGTGAGAACGAGATCCCCTGGATGTCTTGGGAATGCTTTGCCGTTCGACGGGATACGTTTCGGGACATGGGCGGGATGGAAGACGGTTTTATCGGCAAGGATCTGGAAACGGCGGAGCTTTCCTTGAGGTTATGGCTGCAGGGTGGGAGCTGTCGCTACGTGCCGGAGGTGACACTCATTCAAGTGTTTCGGCAGAATTTCCCTTATGACAACAGCGGGGATCAATGGGGAAAGGACTTGATGAGCCTTGCCTATTTACATTTCGATGACGAAGGAGTCTCAGCTTGCAGAGAACTGGTGCGCTGCGCGTATGAAGGAGAGCCGATAACGGATGCGAAGCTGAGCGAGTTGACTTTGGCACGGAGGGAGAAAAATGACTCTCTTCGCAAACATGATGTGAGGTGGTTTACCGAACGTTTCGGGATCCAATGGAAATAGAAGAGGGATAAGCCGAGGCGTCAAGGTCATCCTATTAGGGGAAGGGAACGTTCAGGTGCCATCGCACCTAATTCACGGATTACCCGAAGGAGGATGCAGCAATGGCAGGAAACGGACAAGCAAAGCAGACTTTACCGCCCCAACATCAAAACCATCAACCCGGCGTTGAAGCGGAGATGCACCCGCGCCCGGTATATGAGGGAGATTATAAGGCTGCGGGCAAGTTGATGGGCAAAGTAGCGCTGATCACCGGTGGTGACAGCGGGATCGGTCGGGCCGTCGCCGTAGCCTACGCGAAAGAGGGAGCCGATGTCGCAATTATGTATTTGAATGAGCATGATGACGCGGAGGTGACCCGTCAGGAAGTCGAGCAGGAAGGACGCAAATGCTTACTGATCGCTGGCGACATCGGCGATGAGGCCTTTGCCGAGAAGGCGGTGCAGCAAACGGTGCAGGAGTTAGGGCGCCTCGACATCCTGGTCAATAACGCAGCCGAGCAGCATCCGCAGCCGGACATTACGGCGATTACGGCTGCTCAACTGGAGAAGACGTTCCGGACGAACATTTTCTCCATGTTCTACTTGACCAAGGCGGCGATGCCGCATTTGCGCAAAGGAAGCTCGATTATCAATACGGCCTCGGTAACAGCCTATAAGGGCAACCCGCAGCTGATTGACTACTCAGCAACGAAAGGGGCTATCGTTAGCTTCACGCGGGCTTTGTCGATGAATGTGGTCGGAAGCAAAGGCGTGCGGGTGAACGCGGTGGCACCCGGCCCGATTTGGACTCCGCTGATTCCATCAACCTTCAATGAGAAGCAAGTGTCCGAATTCGGGGGAACAACGCCGATGCAGCGCCCCGGTCAACCGGAGGAACTGGCACCGGCTTACGTATTTCTAGCCTCGGACGATTCATCGTATATGAGTGGTCAGGTCTTGCACATCAACGGTGGAGAGATCGTTAACGGTTAACCATGGGATCGAAACGGACTCCAACAAAGAACCCCCAAGCTTTTCGGCAGTGCCGAGCAAGCTTGGGGGTTCTTCTATCTCTGAAACATCTAATCGCTCTCGTGCTGCTCCGTCTCAGATAACTCATCAAGCGTCATTTCAAAGCTGGGCGCCAAATGTTCTAGAAAATATGTGATTTCCGGGAGCTGCAACCGCTGCAGCTTATCTAGAAGCTGCGTTTTGGCAACGGCGAATTCACGATTGCCGGTCGTCAGCTCCCAGGCGCATTTCAAATAGGCGTCCAGGCTGTCCGCCGCTTTGACATACACCATTAAAGCGGCATCTTCGGATGATCCCTTCGCTTGTTCCGGCGATAACAACGGAGTATAAACGTTCTGGAGTTCCGGCGGGACCATGGAGAGCAAACGTTCTGCAGCGATGGCCTCCATTTCGCGGAAGTTGGACAGAAGCCGTGGATTATGATGCTTGACCGGTGTTGGGATGTCGCCGGTGAACACCTCGGTTGCATCATGGAACAACGCTAACGTTGCGGCGCGTTCCGCATTTAAGCTCCGTTCGAACCGGGCGTTCCCAATTTCGCATAGCAGATGAGTCAGCAACGCGACATGAAACGAATGCTCAGCCACATTATCGGGGGCGGTGCTGCGCATCAGGCTCCATCGATGAATCGAACGCAGGCGGTATAAATAAGCAGAGAAAGGGTAGCTCATCAGTGAGAAACCTCGCTTTTATCGAAGTGGATTTTGGACAGAAATTGTCAACCTAAACTAGTTCTTATGTTATTATAAATCTGAAGAATGCGATAGGGTTATGGTTTACACAAGATGACAGGGAGAGGGGATTCATGGATCATGCACCAGTTTGAAGAAAGCGTATACGAATTAATTGTGGAAGCTTCAACAAGGTTACCGGGCGACGTACGACGTGCGGTAAACCGGGGGCGGGCCCTGGAAAACCGAGCGACGCGGGCCGGTTTGGCCATGTCGACTATCGCGCAGAACATCCGTATGGCGGAGGAACAGGTTTCGCCGATATGTCAGGATACCGGAATGTTGACCTTTGTGGTGCATACGCCGGTAGGGGCGAATCAGATTGAGATGAAGAAGGCGATTTACGCCGCGGTGCAGCGGACGACCAAGGAAGGTAAGCTGCGTTCAAATTCCGTAGATTCCTTAACGGGAGAGAACAGCGGTGATAATTTGGGCCCAGGAACGCCGGTTATTCATTTCGAACAATGGGAGAAAGACACGATCGACATCCGACTGATCTTGAAAGGCGGCGGATGCGAGAATAAAAATATACAGTACAGCCTGCCGACCGAATTGGAAGGGTTAGGCCGCGCGGGGCGAGATCTCGACGGGATCCGCAAATGCATCTTGCATGCCGTTTATCAGGCACAAGGGCAGGGCTGCAGTGCAGGGTTTCTTGGAGTCGGCATCGGCGGCGACCGCACAACGGGGTACGAGCTAGCCAAACAACAGCTATTCCGTCCGCTTGATGACGTCAACCCGAATCCGGATTTGGACCGGCTGGAACAGTATATTATGGATACGGCCAATCAGTTGGGAATTGGCACGATGGGATTCGGCGGAGAAGTGACTTTGCTGGGCTGTAAGATCGGAGCGATAAATCGGCTTCCGGCCAGCTTCTTTGTGTCGGTTGCGTACAACTGCTGGGCGTTCCGTCGCCAGGGTGTGGACATCGATCCTTCTACCGGCGCCATTCGGGGATGGCTCTATGAGCGCGGAAGCGAAGTACCGGTAGGAGATCTTGAGACAGCCGAAACGGGCGCGGCATCCGAGGAAACTGAGGCCCCAGCCAACCGGGAAGTCGTGCTGCAAACACCGGTGACGGAGGAGCAAATTCGCAGCCTTCGGGTTGGCGACGTTGTAGTTATTAACGGAGAAATGCATACCGGCCGAGATGCGCTGCACAAACACTTAATGGATCATGACGCCCCGTTGGATTTGAATGGAGCGGTCATTTACCACTGCGGGCCGGTAATGCTGAAGGACAACGAAGGCTGGCACGTGAAGGCGGCTGGACCAACGACGAGTATTCGCGAGGAACCGTATCAAGGGGATATCATGAAGAAGTTCGGCATTCGCGCAGTCATCGGCAAGGGGGGGATGGGCCCTAAGACGCTGGCTGCTTTGAAAGAGCATGGCGGCGTGTATTTGAACGCGATTGGCGGTGCTGCACAGTACTATGCGGAATGCATCAAGAAGGTCAACGGCGTCGACTTTATGGAGTTTGGAGTTCCAGAAGCCATGTGGCATCTGGAGGTTGAAGGCTTCGCTGCAATCGTAACGATGGATTCGCATGGGGACAGCCTGCATGAAGGCGTGGAGCAGGACTCTTTGATGAAGCTGGCTGCCTTTAAGGATCCGGTGTTCAAATAAACATGAAAACCTTTCGCTCGCGCCTAACACTCATCCTAATGATTCTACTCGGGCTCTCGATGCTGGCGGCCGGCATCACGATGGCCCAGATGTTTAAGAACTCGCATATCCGGGCTTTGGAAGATAATATGGCCCGGGAAATTAATCTGCTTGAGGCGACTTTCGATTTTGTTCCCGTGGAGGGGAATTCCGAGGCCAGCGCTTATTACGAACGAAAGGCGAAACAGCTAAAAGAGCTGACCGATTCCCGGGTCACGTTCATTACGTTGAACGGTATCGTCGTCGGCGACTCCGAGTCCGACCCGGAGCGAATGGATAACCATGCCCACCGGCAGGAAATCGAGTCCGCCGTTGGCGGGAACGTGGGCAGTGCGATCCGGTACAGCGATACGATCGGGGAAAATATGCTGTACGTAGCGCATCGCGTGACGGTCGGTGATTTTGACGGCTATATCCGCCTTTCGATGAGTTTGGCAGCCGTGGAGAAGGGGCTTGCCCAAGGGTGGATCTGGATGTTCGGCGGACTGCTTATCCTATTCCTCATAGCGGGTCTAGTAAGTTACCGAGTGGCCGCCGGGTTGACTAAGCCGCTGGAGCAGATCACCCGCGTCGCCCATCGCATCTCCGGATTCGATTACGACGCCAGGGTCAAGCTGGCCCGCAAGGACGAAATCGGTCAATTGGGCTTTGCCATCAACGGCATGGCAGACAGCCTGCAGCAACAGCTCAAGCGGATCCGGGATAACGAGGATTTGATGCAGAGCGTGCTCGCGAACATGACCGGCGGGATTCTCATGGTGGATGCTGCGGAGTGCATTGCCTTAATTAACCGGGAAGCGGAACGGATTTTGCATATGAAAGGCGAGCTGCTGCTCGGCAAATCGTATCAGGTGCTCAAGCGAAACTATGAGTTCATCAAATTTATGGAAGAAGGCATTGCCCGCAAGGAAGCAGTTCAGGAGGAACGGAACGTCTACGATCCCGAGGAAAAAATCCTGCTGTTCGACAGCGTGCCGATGTTTGAAGACAACGGTAACTACCGCGGCATGTTGTTCCTGTTACAGGATGTCACCGAAATTCGGAAACTGGAACGGATACGTAGCGAATTCGTTGCCAACGTGTCCCACGAGTTAAAGACGCCGATCGCGGCGGTTAAAGGCTTTGCCGAAACGCTGATGGCTGGCGGGGTGAAGGACGAGGAAACCGCGCGCTCATTCCTGCAGATCATCTATGACGAAGGAGACCGGTTAAACCGATTAATTGGCGACATTCTCGAGCTGTCCAAAATCGAATCGAAGCGAGTGCCGCTGGAATACGCCCCGGTGCAGTTGAAAGAGCTGTTCGACAGCGTGTATGAAGTCCTTCTTCCGGCGGCCGGCAAAAAGTCAATCTCGATGTCGCATGACGTTCCGGAGCATCTGTTCATCGAGGCGGATGAGGATCGCCTGCGGCAAATCTTCATGAATTTGCTGTCCAATGCGATCAGCTATTCACTGGAAGGCGGGAAAGTACGCGTATCGGCAATCATAGTTGGCGAAGGCGGAGACGAGGAGAGGGTCCAGTTTACGGTTAGCGATACGGGGATCGGCATTCCCAAGAAGGATCTGCCGCGGATTTTCGAACGCTTCTATCGGGTCGATAAGGCGCGATCCCGCAGCTCGGGCGGCACGGGTCTTGGCCTGTCCATCGTCAAACACCTCGTGGAACTGCATCACGGCACTATCCGCGTAGAGAGCAAAGTCGGTGAAGGAACGACGTTTATTTTGGAACTCCCCTTGATGCATGCCTTGGATGATTAAGATCGGTCCTGGGAACATACCAATAAAGTGTAAACTGTTTTTTGAAAAACTTTACACCGCGTTAACAATGCCGTGATATGCTGGGCTTGTCATCAAAGTGATATTGGTTCAAAGCATGAACTTGTACCGCGAATAAATGGGGGGTACTATGACACAACGTCTATTGGTTATCGAAGATGAACCGACGTTATCCCGGCTTTTGTCTTACAATCTGACGAGCGAAGGCTATGAAGTTGTCGTAGAGGATCACGGGCAGACCGGTTATGAAACCGCACTGCAGCAAGAATTTGATTTGATATTGCTCGATTTGATGCTGCCGGGCATGAACGGTTTCGAAATCATGTCGAAGCTGCGAAGCGAAGGCGTGATGACGCCGGTGATTATCCTGACCGCAAAAAATGCGGAGGAGGAAGTCGTGCAGGGCCTGAAGTCCGGCGCCGATGATTACATCACGAAACCGTTTGGCGTGGCTGAGCTACTAGCTCGTGTCGCCGCCGTTCTCCGCCGATCGACAGGTCAGGAGGAACGCGACAAACCGGTCCAGCAGGAGAACTCTCAAATCGCGTTGGGCGCCTTGACGATTTATCCGGAGAAATACGAAGTCACGTTGAACGGGGAAGCGATCACGCTCCGGCCAAAGGAGTTCGAGGTGCTGCTATACTTGGCTCGCAAGCCCGGCGTGGTGATGACCCGGGACGATCTGATGAATGCCGTATGGGGCTTCGATTATATCGGAGGGCAGCGGACCGTGGATGTGCACGTCAGCTCGCTGCGCAAGAAGCTCGAGCTGGATCCGCAGTCGGTGCATATCGATTCCATCCGCGGCGTCGGATACAAACTGGTTGTCAATAAGAAGAAAGCGTCCATCATGTAATTTCGTGATGGACGTTCTTTTTTTACATAGGACAAAAGTCCCGAAAACAATGTACTAACACTCTCCCTCTATGATTCTAGTAGATCGTGCGTAACGTATAAATACGGGGGAGTGGTTCAGGTTGGAAAATCAGGCCATCGCAGTATTGGAGCGTGCTGCAATTGAAGAGACAGAGAACTTGGCGGCGAACGTCGAAGGCGGGGATAACGGGGAATCGTTGCTGATGGAAGACGGCCGCTCAGACGGTCGCTCGACGGAAGGTGTGGCGGTTGCGGCGGTACAGGTTCACTCATACAGCCATAGGGTTCCGGTGATCGGATCGGAGGTTTCCTGCCGAGATGTGTTGGGGCAGTTCCAGAGGCAACCTGAGCTTCCATGTATCGTGGTTTGTGATGATGATCACAAGCCGATCGGGCTGTTGATGCGAGATCGTTTCTTTCGCCATTTGGCCGGTCGGTTTGCTGCGGATCTATTTTATGAGGTATCGGCGCTTCGTTTTGCCCAGCGGGAACCGTTAATCTGCGAGTTGAATACACCGGCCGGTGAACTGTTGGATCAAGCGTTAGGACGGGAGGGGACCTCTTTCTACGATGGTTTGATCTTAACCGATCAGGGGAAATATTACGGAATCCTGACAGTTCAGGATTTGATGCAGATGTCCCGGCATTTGCAGCGGGAAGCGGACGAAGCCAGGCGGGCGGCGGTCCTTGAGAGCCGCGATCGGATTGTACAGATCGAACGCTCGATCGCTGAAGTGACGGAGTCGGCGAAGCGAAGCCTGCTGGAATCGGAACGGATGAACGGATTGTCGGCGGAAGGACGTCATGAGTTGGAAGCGGTCAAGGCGTCGTTCGCCCGTGTGCTAGACATGACTCGCTCCCAAGAGAAACAAATGGCGGAGCTGTTGGAACGGACGAAACAAATCTCATCGGTCGCCGATCATATCCGCAGCCTGGCGGACCAAAGCGGCATGCTGGCCATGAATGCCTCGATCGAAGCGGCTCATGCCGGGGAACATGGACGAGGGTTTGCGGTTGTGGCTTCCGAGGTTCGCAAGCTTGCCTTGCAGACGAAGAGCTTTTCCGAAGAAATCGGGTTAACGCTAGGTATTGTGAACCGGTTAATTCAGCAAACGGCGTCCACCGCTTCCTCCACTGCGGGAGAAATGGCGGAAAGCCACGGTAGAGTGGGCAACGCGGATGGGACGTTTCAAGCGCTGGTGGATTCAGCCCGAACCGTAGAGGAGCGCGGCCAAGAGATGTTCCGTTCCTCGGAAACGGCAGCCAGTCGCACGAGAACCGTGTTAGGCGAGCTGCGGCAGTTGGCCTCACTTTCGTAAGATTTTACACTACGTTTACAATTAGACTCATGTACTTTTACATAAGTGCGCTAAAATGAAACTGTTTTACATGGAATAATTCCTCATTCGAGCATACTAAATCAATAGCTGAAACGCCGGCACGGGCTCGCTGGGAAGGCGGGTACCGTGCTTCAAGTTTGCCCGCCATTTCCTCGGTCAATCTGGCATAAGCCCTGAGGCCGGGGCAAAGATGTTTATTTGTGAAGGAGAACTGAGATGGATAACATTATCCGGATTCAAAAGTTGAATTTGTATTATGACCGATTCCATGCGCTTAAGGACGTTTCTCTGGATATTCCGGAAAAGGCGATCACCGCTTTCATCGGGCCTTCCGGCTGCGGGAAGTCAACGCTCTTACGCACCTTGAACCGGATGAATGACATGATTCCTGGGACACGGATCGAAGGCACCGTGCAAATCGCCGGCAGTGACATTTACGGCGACGATGTCCAGGTGGAGGCCTTGCGCAAACGGGTGGGCATGGTGTTTCAACAGCCGAATCCTTTTCCAAAATCGATATATGACAATGTCGCCTATGGCCCGCGGCTGCACGGCATCAAGAACAAAGCGGCTTTGGATGAAATCGTGGAACGGAGTCTTCGTCAGGCCGTGCTGTGGGACGAGGTCAAGGATTTCCTGAAACGGTCGGCTCTCAGCTTGTCCGGCGGGCAGCAGCAGCGTCTTTGCATTGCACGAGCTATTGCCGTACAGCCCGATATTCTGTTGATGGATGAAGCCACTTCAGCGCTGGACCCGATTTCCACCCTCAAGATTGAGGAACTGGTGCAGCAATTAAAAGATAGTTATACGATTGTCATGGTGACGCATAACATGCATCAGGCGGCGCGTATTTCGGGCCGGACCGTGTTCTTCCTCAACGGGGAGATCGTAGAGGCGGACGATACGCAGAAGCTCTTCTCCACGCCGCAGGATCCACGCACTGAAGATTACATTTCCGGTCGTTTCGGATAATAAGGAGGCTGCAGCAAGATGATTCAAAGAAAGGAATTTGATCAGAACCTGGAGGATTTGCGGCAACTGCTGAGACAAATGGGCGAGCATGTCGAGCACGCTTTGGCGGAGGCCATCAGCGCCCTGCAGGCTTTGGACTCGGCCAAAGCGAAAGAGATCGTGAAGCGCGATGCGGAGTTGAACCGAATGGAAGAGCAGGTCATGGAGATCGGCTCGCGTCTGATCGTGACCCAGCAGCCGGTGGCCAAGGATCTGCGCCGGATCATCGTAGCGTTTAAAATTTCCAGCGACTTAGAGCGGATGGGCGACTTGGCCATCGATATTGCCAAGGTCACTACGCGGCTGGAAGGTCAGACACTTATCAAGCCGTTGATCGATATTCCGAAAATGTCCGAGCTTGTTATTCTGATGCTGCGGGAATCGCTGCAATCGTATTTGGACGAGAATACCGATTTAGCCTATAAAATGGCGAAGGATGATGATGAAGTCGATCACTTGTACAGCCAAATGATCCATGAGCTGTATGCGTTTATGATCTCTAATCCGGAATCTCTCCAGCAAGCGATGTTGCTGACGCTGGTGGGTCGGTATATCGAACGAATCGCCGATCATGCGACAAATATTGGCGAAAGTGCCGTTTACCTGGTGACCGGCCATCGTCCGGACCTAAACGAATAATTCCTGCTCCCCCGCGGTCAACCGGCCGCCGCTCGCGAAATTGTGCGAGCGGCGGCCGGTTTTTCTTTTCCAAGGCGAGCTTTGGTGTTATCGGGAAGGCCCCTGTGTTATCATAAGAAAAGGTAGAAAACTGTGGACGAGGTGTCGTATGGATAAATTGATACTTATAGATGGGAACAGCATTATTTACCGGGCATTTTTTGCCATGCCGCCGCTCACGAATTCCAGCGGCTTGCATACGAATGCCGTTTACGGTTTTACGAACATGCTGCTGCGGTTGATCCAAGAAGAGCGCCCCACGCATATGCTGGTGGCCTTTGATGCGGGGAAAGTGACCTTCCGCCACGAAGGCTACCAGGAGTACAAAGGCGGACGCGACAAAACCCCGTCTGAGCTGTCCGAGCAGTTTCCATTGATGCGCGAGCTCCTGGAGAGCTTCGGCATCGCCTGGTTCGAATTGGCCGGGTACGAAGCCGATGATATTATCGGCACCTTGAGCAAACGGGCCGAGGAAGCCGGTCAAGAAGTACTCGTTGTGACCGGAGATAAGGATATGCTGCAAGTCGTCAGCGATCGGGTTAAAGTGGCATTAACGCGCAAAGGTGTCAGTGAGGTCGAACCTTATGATCCGCAGCAAATCGAGGAGAGATACGGGCTTAAGCCGCTGCAAATCATCGATCTGAAAGGGCTGATGGGCGATACCTCCGACAATATCCCGGGGGTGCCGGGGATTGGGGAGAAGACAGCCCTGAAATTGCTGCACCAGTTCGGTTCTGTGGAGGAAGTACTGGCCCATACCGATGAATTGAAAGGGAAGATGAAGGAAAATTTGGTGAACCACGCAGAGGACGCCCGCATGAGCAAACAGCTGGCCACCATTTTCCGCGAGGTTCCGGTTGAACGCTCTTGGGAGGAGATGAAGTTTGACGGCATCCAGGAGGAATCGGCCGTTCCGATGCTGCGCAAGCTGGAGTTTAAGTCGCTGCTCGAGCGGATGTCCTTTGCCGGTGGAGGGAATTCAGAGGGAGCGGCTCCCGCGGAGATGGTTGAGATTGAGGTCACCGCGGTTAACCTGGAGAACCTGTCCGAGCTGAACGCCGATCTAGCGAACATCGAAGGGATCATTGTGGAATCCTACGGGGACAATCCGCATCAAGCTACAATGATGGGCATGGTGTTGTCCACCGCCAGCCGCCATTATTTCCTGCCGTTTGACGTGTTACAAGAGGGGGCGGCAGCAGAAGTGCGGGCCTGGTTGGCGGATGAGCACGTGCCAAAGCGGGGTTACGATCTGCACCGGGCGGACTTGGTGCTGTTCTGGCAAGGTGTCGCGTTTGCCGGAGCCGAACATGACGTGCAACTGGCCGCCTATTTGCTTGATCCGACGGAAAGCGACCAGACGATCAGCGGCCTGGCGGCGAAATACCAGTTGCCGGCGGTGCCCGGCGACGATGAGGTATACGGCAAAGGCGCCAAATTTAAGGTGCCGGAGCCGGACGCGTTAAGCCGTCATCTGGCCCGCAAGTCGGACGCCCTGCTGCGCATTCTGCCGCTACAGCGGCAGGAGCTCGAGAAATATGAAATGGAGCGGCTGTTCTACGAACTGGAAATGCCGTTATCCCGGATTTTGGCCGACATGGAGAAGCAAGGCATCGCCGTCAATAAGGAGGCCTTGAAAGAGCTTGGCGTGGAATTTGAAGCCCAGATCAATAAATTGGTAACGCGAATTTATGAAATCGCCGGCCTGGAATTCAATATCAATTCAACAAAGCAATTAGGAGAAATCCTATTTGATAAGCTGGGGTTGCCGGTGATCAAGAAAACCAAAACCGGTTATTCGACGGATGCGGAAGTGTTGGAGAAGCTGGCACCTTACCATGAAATCGTGCAGTTTATTCTGGAATACCGCCAACTGGCTAAGCTTCAATCGACTTACGTCGAGGGTCTGCTGAAGGAGATCTCGCCGAAAACAGGTAAGGTGCATACGTATTTCCGGCAGACGATCGCCGCAACCGGACGCCTGAGCAGCCAATATCCAAACTTGCAGAACATCCCGATCCGCCTCGAGGAGGGCCGCAAAATCCGCAAAGTTTTTGTTCCTTCAGAGGAAGGTTGGTTTATTCTGGCGGCGGATTACTCGCAAATTGAGCTTCGTGTATTAGCGCATATTTCCGGTGATCCGGGGCTCCAGGAAGCGTTCCTGCACGATATGGATATCCACACCAAGACGGCTATGGATGTGTTTGGCGTTGGACCGGACCAGGTTGACGCCAATATGCGCCGTTCGGCCAAAGCCGTCAATTTCGGGATTGTCTACGGGATCAGCGACTATGGCTTGTCCCAGAACCTGAACATTACGCGTAAGGAAGCCGCCCGGTTCATCGATCAATATTTCGACGCCTTCCAAGGCGTCCGACGTTATATGGACGACATCGTGAAGGAAGCGAAGCGCGACGGTTACGTCAAAACGCTGTTGGAGCGTCGCCGTTATCTGCCAGAGATCAACGCGTCGAACTTCAACCTGCGCTCCTTCGCTGAGCGTACGGCCATGAACACACCGATTCAAGGCTCCGCGGCGGACATCATCAAGCTGGCAATGGTGCGGATGGACGAGGAACTGCACAAGCACGGGCTCAAGAGCCGTATGCTGCTTCAGGTCCATGACGAATTGGTTTTCGAGGTACCGCCGGAAGAGTTGGCGATCATGAGCAAGCTCGTGCCGGAGACGATGGGGAAAGCGTTAGAGCTCTCCGTGCCGCTTAAGGCCGAAGTGTCCAGCGGATTAAATTGGTACGAAGCGAAGTAGGTTCTTGGGATTACAACTTAGAATGAGGTGAGAGGATATGCCGGAATTGCCGGAGGTCGAGACGGTCCGACGGACCTTGACCCAATTGATCGTCGGGAAAACGATCCAAAGCGTCCACGTCTCCTTGCCGCGAATCATCCAACGGCCGGATGATATCCAGCGGTTTGAAGTCGAGCTCGCCGGACATACGATATTAGAGATTGGCCGCCGCGGGAAATTTCTGCGCATCATCATGGATGGGCTGGTACTCGTCTCCCATTTGCGGATGGAAGGGCGATACGGCGTTTATCAGACCGGCGATGAGGTGGAGAAGCATACGCATGTGATTTTCCGGTTTACAGATGGATCCGAACTCCGTTACAAGGACGTGCGCCAGTTCGGTACCATGCATTTGTTCTTGCCCGGAGAGGAATTTGCGCAGAAGCCTTTGGCCAAACTGGGGTTGGAGCCTTTGGAGGCCTCTTTTACGGCAAAGGCTTTTCAAGAGGTGATATCCAGGCGGTCTACCAAGATCAAGCCTGCGCTGCTAAACCAGGAATACATTGTGGGTCTGGGGAATATCTATGTGGATGAAGCCCTGTTCCGGGCGGGAATCCACCCGGAACATCCGGCGGACAAGCTAACCAAGCGGCAAATGGAACGACTTCACACCGCTATCATAGATACGCTGACAGAAGCGGTGGAAGCTGGAGGATCCTCCATCAAGTCCTATGTCAATGGACAGGGAGAGATGGGAATGTTCCAACATTCCTTGCGGATGTACGGCCGACAAGGGGAGCCTTGCCTAAATTGCGGACAGCCGGTGGTGAAGACCGTTGTAGGGGGACGGGGAACGCATTATTGCCCGAAATGTCAGCCTGCATACCGGACAAGTCATAAGACGCGAGGCGCTAAACAAACGATAGATGAAATTTAGGTCGAAGCTCCAAGTCAAAACAGTGAGGTGTATTGGGAATGAACATCGGACTCACCGGAGGCATCGCCACCGGGAAAAGCACGGTTTCCCGCATGCTAGCCAACCTTGGCGCCGCTGTGCTTGATGCGGATCTGATCGCCAGGGAGATTATGGAGCCGGGCCATCCGGTGCTGGCGGCCGTCCGCGAACGCTTTGGACAAGGGGTGCTTCACCCCGATGGAACGCTCAACCGCAAAAAGCTCGGCGAAATCGTCTTCTCTCATCCGGAGGAGCGTAAGGCGTTGGAGGCGTTGACGCATCCCGCCATCCGTTCCGAAATGAAGCGGCGTCTGGACGAGCTGGAACAAGAGGATCCGCACAGACTGGTGGTGGCGGATATCCCTTTGCTTTACGAATCGGGTCTCGATCCGTTATATGAAGAAATTATGGTCGTATACGTGCCCCGGGAGCTTCAAATGTCTCGATTAATCCAGAGGGACGGGTTATCTCGGGAAGCGGCCGAACAGCGTTTAAGCGCCCAGATGGACATCGAAGTAAAGAAGGAGAGGGCGGATATTTTGATTGATAACAGCGGTGGACTAGACGAGACAAAGCGGCAGATTGACGTCTTTTGGCGGGATAAGGGGCTAAAATGAGGTGGCTTCGCAAAAAGAGGGTTCTGCTTCTCCTGTTTATTGGCTTCACGGGCCTCATCTTTTTAAATTCCACCTGGCTTTCGTTATTTTATCCGATTTATTATAAAGAAGAAATTCGTCTGCATGCCAAAAACAACGGTCTCGATCCGTTTATCGTTGCGGCGATTATCAAGGTGGAGACCAATTACAAATCGGGGGCGGAGTCCCGAAAAGGTGCGCTTGGAATTATGCAGATTATGCCGGATACGGCGGAGTGGGTCATCTCCAAAGCGAAGCTGCCCGATACGACGTTAGAGGACATCCGCAACGAGACCGAAACGAATATCCGGATCGGCACGTGGTACCTGGGGTCGTTATCCGAGCAATTCGAAGGCAACCCGATCGCTATGATCGCCGCCTATAACGCCGGGCCGACGAATGTAAAGAACTGGCTGAAGAGCGGACGATGGGATGGCCGGCTGGAGACGGCACAGAATATTCCGTTTGGCGAAACTAGGCATTACGTTCAGCGGGTCTCGCATTATTACAAGCAGTATGTGAAGATTTACGACGAGTTTTAGGTGGATTATTGCGAAAATATAAAGAAAGCATTGACCGGCTAATCGCCAGTCAATGCTTCCTTTGGTGATCGGATTATTTGAATTGACCTGCCAGCTGTTGTTCAGCCAAGGTCACCAAACGTTTCGTAATGAAACCACCGATCGAACCGTTTTCGTAAGAGGTCAGGTTACCAGCATATCCGTCTTGTGGGAAAGAGATGCCAAGTTCCTGAGCAATTTCATATTTCATTTGATCCAAAGCTCCGGAAGCTTGTCTAACCACCAGGTCGTTCGAAGAGTTATTATTTTGGGCCATGATTGTTCACCTCCTTGTGGTTGGTAACAGTATTATGTGCCGGACTATCAACTTCAATCCGATGAATCTAAAGTAATTTATTGCCATTAAGTCAAAAAGGCCGTCATTACGGCATTTAGAGGGGAGGTGTTCTAGCTTGAAATGTCCGTATTGCGATTATTTAGGGACGAAAGTGCTGGATTCAAGGCCGGCTAACGAGAACCGCTCGATCCGTCGTCGCCGCGAGTGCGAGAAATGCAGTCGTCGGTTTACAACGTTTGAAATGGTGGAGGAAATGCCGCTGATCGTGATTAAGAAGGATGGAAGTCGCGAGGAATTTAGTCGGGAGAAAATGCTGAGAGGCTTGATCCGAGCCTGCGAGAAACGCCCGGTTTCCGTTGAGCAGCTGGAATCGATCGTCTCCGAGGTGGAACGTTCCCTGCGCCATTCGGCCAACGCAGAGGTTGAAAGCCGGGGGATTGGCGAATTAGTCATGGAGCAGTTATATCCGGTGGACGAGGTGGCCTATGTCCGGTTCGCTTCGGTTTACCGTCAATTTAAAGATATCAATATGTTTATGAAAGAACTGAAGGGCCTGCTCTCCAAAAATACGGGGGTCACGGAATAGTTTCTTTTACTAAAGCACTCTTCGCTGCTAAGCGCGAGAGTGTTTTTTTTATATTTTGCACAGAATAATCAGAACTAGATGAGGTTTGTCTTATCATTTTACACAAAGTTTACAAAACGAAAACACAGGATTGATCTTCGCTTTCTATAATCAAATTGTAAAACACATAAGGGGGATACCTAAGACAATGAAAAAGAGTATGCTATTGGTTTTGACATTGGTGTTGAGCTTGACGCTGGCGGCATGTGGTCAAAACAACAACGCGGCACAAAACAACACGGCTGGAACGAACGGCGGCACTACGGATGAAGCATCCGCGAACAACGGCGGCAACGCAGCAACGTCGGAACTTTCCGGGTCGATCCTGGCGGTAGGTTCCTCGGCATTGCAACCTTTGGTAGACCAAGTATCGAAAAAATTCATGGATCAAAATCCTAAAGTTTCTATACAAGTTCAAGGTGGAGGCAGCGGCACGGGTCTGACGCAGGTCTCCGGAGGACAGGCGGACATCGGGAACTCCGACGTTTTCGCGGAAGAGAAGTTGGAAGCAGCTCCAGCCGGCGAACTGGTTGACCATCAAGTTGCAGTCGTTGCGATGGCTGCCGTCGTGAATCCGGATATCACCATCGACAATTTGACGAAAGACCAACTGGTACAAATTTTCACGGGTAAAGTTACGAACTGGAAAGACCTTGGCGGTCCGGATCAAGCGATTCAAATCGTCAACCGTCCTTCGAGCTCCGGGACTCGCGCAACGTTCGAGAAATATGCTTTGGGCACAAAAACGGAAGACCTGCAAGGTTCGATCCAAGAGGATTCCTCCGGTACGGTTAAGAAGCTTGTCGGCGAAACGCCGGGGGCGATTGGTTACCTTGCCTTGTCCTACCTTGACGATTCCGTCAAAGTTGTGAAATACGAAGGCGTTGAAGCTACAGAAGAGAACGTAGCAAACGGAACTTATCCGGTATGGGCCTATGAGCACATGTACACCAAAGGCGAGCCAAACGAAGTTGTTAAAGCGTTCCTGGACTTCATGGTTTCCCCTGACGTACAAGGCGACAACGGCGACGTTGTAGAGCTTGGTTATATTCCGGCAAGCAAAATGCAAGTTCAACGCGATGTGGATGGCAAGATCACACAGAAGTAACCAATAGGACTCGATAACATCATATCGGCGCGGCAAGAGGCGGACTGTTCTGCCTCTTTCTGTGCTGTTATTAAAGGGAGAGGTTTCATGGCTCAGTCCGGCGGAAGAAAAAAAATACAACCGCATATCGTCGAGGAATGGACCGGCAAAATTTACGCTTCGTTTTGTATCGTATTGCTGGTCGTCACCATCTTCTCGATGGTTTATTACGTAGCAACCAAGGGGTTAAGCACCTTTTTTCAAGACGGGATCGCATTTCGCGAAATATTCGGCAGTACGAACTGGAAACCGGATGGGGAACCTCCGGTATTCGGTGCCCTTCCGTTTATTTTGGGCTCATTCGGCACCTCGATTTTGGCGGCGTTGATCGCGGCCCCGCTCGGTATTTGCGCAGCTTTATTTATGGTCGAAATTATGCCAAAGTTCGGGAAGAAATATCTGCAGCCGGTCATCGAATTGCTGGCTGGGATTCCTTCCGTTGTATATGGTTTTGTGGGGCTCAGCGTCATCGTGCCTTTCTACCGGGATATTTTCCCGGGACAAGGTCTTGGTATCTTGGCCGGAGCGACCGTGTTGTCGATTATGATCTTGCCAACGATAACTTCGATTGCCACCGATGCGCTAGCTGCTCTGCCTCCCGGTTTGAAAGAAGGTTCTTACGCACTCGGCGCAACGCGCTGGCAAACCTTGTATCGGACCGTCTTGCCGACAACCATGCCGGCTTTATTAACTGGGGTCGTATTGGGCATGGCCCGGGCTTTCGGGGAAGCCCTGGCGGTACAGATGGTCATCGGGAATGCGCCGCATATTCCGCGTTCTCTCTTTGAATCCACCTCCACCTTGACCAGCGTGATTACGCTGAGTATGGGGAATACGGTGATGGGATCGACGCAAAACAATGTCCTTTGGACGCTGGCGCTGATCTTGATGCTAATGACGTTCATATTCGTCTTTATCGTCCGGTGGCTGGAAAGGAGAGCAAAACGATGAGCGCAAAAACTGTAGACAAAATCGCAACGGCCGTCATTGTCGCTTTGGCCGGATTGATCGTTCTCATTATGGCGGGTTTACTCGGCTTTATTTTAGTTCGGGGGTTGGGGCATATCAGCTTCGACTTTCTTACGTCACCGCCCGAAACGATTAAGGAAGGCGGCGGGATCGGCCCGCAATTATTCAACTCTTTATTCCTTCTGGTCTTAACGATGATCATCACCGTACCGCTAGGTATCGGGGCAGGGATCTATATGAGCGAATATGCCAAACCGGGGAAAATCACCGATTTTATCCGTTTGATCGTGGAAGTGTTATCCTCCTTTCCGTCGATCGTCGTTGGTTTGTTCGGTCTGCTCGTACTCGTAAATGTATTCGGATTTGGGTTTTCCCTGTTCTCGGGTGCATTGGCTTTAACGATTTTCAATCTGCCGCTGATGGTGCGGATCACGGAGCAGGGATTAGCCAGCGTGCCGCAGGCTCAGAAGGAAGCCAGTTTGGCGTTGGGCTTGTCCAAATGGAAAACGATCCAATCGGTCATGCTCCCGATCGCTACGCCGATTATCCTGACCGGGACCATTCTGGCTGCAGGTCGCGTGTTTGGCGAAGCTGCGGCGCTGCTGTTCACCGCCGGTATGAGCAGTCCGCGGCTTGACTTTAGCAACTGGAATCCGCTTAGTCCGACATCACCGTTAAATCCGTTCCGTCCGGCGGAAACGCTGGCCGTTCATATCTGGAAGATCAATTCCGAAGGTTTGGCACCGGACGCACCCGAAATCGCCGCCGGCGCTTCGGCCGTACTGATATTGACCGTGCTGGTATTTAACTTGCTGGCCCGCTGGCTCGGACGCGTGATGCTCAAGAAATTTACGGCGACGAAATAGGAGGACGAAGCCAAGTGCCTAATATCGAATTATCAACGAAAGACTTAAGTGTTTTTTACGGAGAGAAGCAAGCCGTTAAGAATATATCGCTTGATTTTGCCTCCCGGCAAGTTACCGCATTGATCGGTCCTTCCGGCTGCGGTAAATCCACCTTTCTGCGCAGCTTAAACCGGATGAATGACCTCATCAGCGGGGCAAAGATCACGGGAGAAATCTGGATCGGGGAAGACAATATCAATGCTCCGAAGACGGATGTCGTGCTGCTGCGGCAAAAGATCGGCATGGTCTGGCAGCGTCCGAACCCGTTCCATAAGTCCATTTATGAAAATATCGCTTTCGGGCCGCGTTACCACGGGATCCGGAATAAGAAGAAGCTGGATCAAATCGTCGAGGAATCGCTTATCAAAGCGGCGCTATGGAACGAGACGAAAGATCGACTGCATACCTCCGCCTTAGCTTTATCCGGCGGCCAACAGCAGCGCCTCTGCATTGCCCGTTCGATAGCGGTTAGTCCGAGCATCATCCTGATGGATGAACCGGCTTCAGCCCTGGATCCGGTGTCCAGTGCCAAAATCGAAGAATTGATTGCTGATCTGAAGAAGGATTATTGCATCATCATCGTGACGCACAACATGCAACAAGCGGCTCGAGTGTCAGAGAAGACGGCTTTCTTCCTGATGGGGGAACTGGTCGAGTATGACGATACGAGTAAGATCTTCACCAATCCGTCCGAGAAACGGACGGACGATTATATTTCCGGTCGGTTCGGTTAAGCCCGGCTGCTGGATTCACCAAACAAACAGGTCAAACCGGGGACTCCCTTTCCGGTCTGGCCTTCTTCTCGTTTTCGGGGACAATACCGGACCCGGGGCGGGGGTTCGCCCCGTCCGGGGTCTCTTTTAGATTGGAAAATCTCCGTATATACTGATAACATGGAAGAAAGGATACAAGTGGCGTTGGCAGCGCCTGGATTGACTAAAGGAGATTAGATCATGAACGTGCTGGATTGGATAGAAAGGATGTTTGAGCAATACGGCTATTTTGTCCTGCTGCTCGGACTTCCCATCGATTTTATCGCGCTGCCGCTACCGCCGGGTCAAACGACATTGACCTATACCGGATATTTGGCTTATAAGGGCCTCCTTGATTTTCTGCCGGCTGTGCTGGCCGGATACGCAGGGGCGGTGATCGGAGTGACCATCACCTATTGGATCGGACACCGGGTTGGCGCGCCGCTGATCGAACGGTATGGAAAGTGGATTCTGGTAAAACCTTCGCATTTGGACAAAACAAGACGAGTCTATGAGAAATATGGAAACAAGATGCTGTTGATCAGTTTCTTCGTGCCTGGTGTTAGACAGTTTTTCGGTTATTTCGTCGGTATTATCCGCATCCCATTTCGAACCTTCGCTTTGTATGCTTACACCGGGGCAGCTCTTTGGGTCGTTACTTTTGTGAGCATTGGATTTGTGTTTGGCGAACAGTGGCAGGTCGCCATCGACCTGGTTGAGAAATATTTGAAGTATTTTTTTATGGGGTTGGGGGCGCTGCTCGTGCTGCTCGTGTATATGAAGTGGCGTCGATGGAGGCTGAAGATAGCCAAACTATCCCGGTAATACCCAAAAGGCGCAGGATGTTGATCCTGCGCCCTTGTTATTTCTTTCGACTTTTTTTATTTTCGGGTTTGCTTCGGAGCAGCATGAATTCGTCAATCAGCGTTTCCTCGGTATCGCTGCTGGATGTGCCGCTGCCGTTCCCTGCTTTTTCTTCCTTCAGCTTTAACAGGGAGAGCAAATCGAAAAAATCCCCGAGCACGGTGAACCCGGCTCCGATAATCGCCAGGTCATCCGAGGAGATATCATTGTCTTGGAGTCTTTGGTACTGACGTCTTTTTTTTCCTCCCAAGAACACCACCTGCTTTTAAGATTGACTTGTTTCATCATATGCAATGAGCAAAAGTCGTGATTAGGCGGCTGCAATGGACCGGATCTGAAGCTCAGGTTATTTAGACAATCTGGCATGATAAACCCAATTTTAGCTGAACTCCGCGAATGTCCCGATCGTTCGCAAGCAGGTCGTAATATGATGTTCTATATTTAAAAAGGAGGGAAAAATCAATGTCGGGATATGAAAATGGCGTAGGCAACGTAGGTTACGGTGGTTTCTGGACTTCTACGGGTACAATTCTGGTTCTGTTCATCCTGTTGGTCATCGTTTCCAGAGCGCTTATCGTATAATTGAGGCGTACACCTCCACAAAGGCCCTGCTGCAGCGGGGCCTTTGTTTTTTTTATAACACTGACCGTAACTGTCAGTGTTTCCTCGCTATACTCAAGTCAAAACTATATTTTGCGGGAGGAAACAAGATGTTTGTCAAAATCGAAGAGTTTATTGAAGCCTGGACGGAGGAGAGTAAATTGACGGAACGCATCATGGAAGCGCTAACCGATGCATCATTATCCCAGCCGATTGTGGAAGGACGCAGAACTTTAGGGCAGATTGCTTGGCACTTGGTTGGATCAATCCATTACATGACCCATTGCGGTTTGAATTTCGCTGGCCCGGCTGGCGGTGAGCATGTTCCTGCATCAGCGGCAGAGATTGCGGAGGAGTACCATCGCATCAGCGAGGCGCTCATCGAGGCGGTCCGATCTGAGTGGACGGACGAACAGCTGCTGGCAACGACGGAAATCGCGGGTGAACCGTGGCCGAACGGAGCCTCACTCCGGTTTACACTCATGCATCAAGCGCACCATCGGGGACAAATGACCGTATTGATACGTCAGGCCGGGCTTCGTCTACCCGATGTCTACGGACCGACTTACGAGTCCTGGATCGAACAAGGAATGGAGCCGCTGGCCTAAAGCGGTCAGGGCGGTTAAAATAGAAGCAACATTTCACCGGAAAGGGTGATGCGCATGTCCAAAGCGGATCATATGTTGTCGATTCTATGGCTCCTTCGGTCTGGCCGGAAGATGACCGCCCGTCAGCTGGCCGACGAGCTGGAGGTTCATATCCGTACTGTGTACCGATGCATCGACTCGCTCTGTGCCAGCGGCGTGCCAATTGTGGCCGATGCCGGGCCGGGCGGCGGTTACCGGATTCTCGGCCGATTTGCGGAATCACCGCTGATGTTTGACGCGGAGGAGCAGAAGGCGCTGGTGCATGCTTCGATTTTTGCCCGGGAAGCCGGATATCCGTTTAGTGAGGCGTTAATCCGCGCGGTGGACAAGCTGAAGCTGTACACGAACGAAGAACAGCTGGAGCAAATCGAACGCCACGGTCGCGGCATGTCGGTGATCTATCCGCCGGTGGATGAAAGGGAGCAGTCCTTCCTGCAAACTCTGGAACTGGCGTCGGCTGAAGGCTGTTCGCTGGAGATGGCGTACCGGGGAGGTAAAGATGAGGCCGCCGTCGACCGTGTGTTCGATCCTTACGGCATCGTACACTGGAAGGGGAGCTGGTATACTGTCGGCTACTGTCGGTTGCGGCAGCGGCTTCGCAGTTTTCGGGTCGACCGGATCAAACGATTGGAACGTAGCGAGGAGCGGTTCGAACGGCCTTCCCATTTTTCCGCCAAAGCGTTCTTGTTAGGGAATTTGTTGCCGGAGTCGTTGGAGGATGCCTCCTTACTCACGGTGAGAATCCAAGGCCACGAACGAGCCTTAAACGAGCTGCAGCGTCACTGGATGTTTGGTCACACCTTAGTTCAGCGAAACGAAGAGGAGGCGGTTTTCCGGATGGAAAGCGCCTCCTTGCTCACCTATGTGCCTTATTACTTGCTACCGTATGGGAAAGCTCTAACGATCATGGAGCCTGACGTCTTGATCAAACGCATGGCGGAAGTCAGCCAGACGATGGCTGAACATTATCAACAGATGCAGGTGCGTAGCACAGAAGGCAAGGAAGGGTAAGCAAAGGTCCGCGCATCACCCTTTCGTTCCCCCTTGCAAACCGAACCCCTTGGACATAAATCGTTGGGATAAGATGTACAGCACAATGGACGGGATTGCGTACATAATGGAGAAAGCGGCGAGATTGCCGTATTCAATCATCCCGTATTGACCGAAGAACTGGTACAGCTTTAGGGAAGCCGGGAAGTTTTCCGGATTTTGCAGCAAAATGTAAGGGACGAAGAAATTCCCCCAGCTGCCTGAGAAGGTGAAGATCGCCACCGTACAGATCCCCGGGACCATCAGCGGAGCAACAACCTTACGGATCCCCATAAACACGGAGGCCCCGTCTACCCAAGCCGCTTCCTCCATATCCAGTGGGACGGAGTCCATGAAGTTCTTCAGCATCCATATGCCGTAAGGCATGGAAGAAGCCACATAAAACAGGATCACGCCGAAGATCTGGTCATACAACTTCAGGCTAAGGAACAGCTGATAAACCGGGACCATTACCGCGGTGATCGGCAGAGAAGTCATGAACAAGATGGTCAGCATAAACGGCTTCTTGTACTTCATCTGGTACCGGGACAACGGATAGGCAGCGAGCAGCGCCAAGATGACGACAAGCACCGCCTGCCCCAGCGACATGATCAAGCCAATCAGGAATGCGCGCTGGTTCTCGCGGCTGGTGATGACCTCGATGTAATTGTCCGCCGTCACCGCCTTCGGCAGCTTCAGTGTTTGCATTGCATTGGCGTCGACGGAAGCAACCGCGACCCATAACAAAGGCAAGACGAAGCAGATCCCGATGAAGGTGAGGATCGCATAGGGCATGATTCGGTAGATGATTTTCCGTTGTTTTGCGCTCATAACGAAGTCTCCTTGCACTTGGACTATTTCAACGAGCGGGTATAGAACAAGCTGAGCACGATCCCGATTAACAGAAGCAGTAAGGAGATCGCGGTGCCGTACCCGAGTTGATAGTTCACGAAGGCTTGGTTGTACATAAAGATCGGCAGCGTGGTCGTGGATGTACCCGGCCCCCCGCCGGTCATGGCGTAGATTAACCCGAAGACGCCCAATGTCTGCAGCGTGACCAGCATCATGTTGGTGGTAAAGGTCTCCTTGATGTAGGGGATAATGATCCGAGTCAGGACCTGCCACCGTGAGGCGCCGTCAACAACCGCGGCTTCTTCCACCTCGCTTGGTACATCGTCCAACGCCGCTTGAAAGACCAGCATCGAGAAGGCCGTGCCGTGCCAAATGTTGGCGAGGATGATGGTCAGCATCGGAACGGTATACAGCCAAGTAACGGCTGGAATTCCCAGCGAGGTGATGATCGAGTTCAGCGTGCCCTCGTCACCGAAGAAGCTGTACAAGCACAATGCGCAGACGATCTCCGGGGTGACCCAACCGGCCAGGACAATCGTGCCGGTGACCCGGCGGAACGTCTTATTCTTATGCTTCATAAGCAGGGCGATGAGAAAGCCCAGCACCTGCTGCCCGATGACCGCCGAGCCAAACAGAAAGACGAGCGTATTCCATATGCTGATCTTAACCGTCGGGTCTTTGAACATGTGGAGATAGTTGTCGAAACCGACGAATTTCAGTTCTCTGGCGGATTCCCCCGTTAAGGCGAGGTTCGTAAACGAGTAAAAGAAGGTCAGAAAGACCGGATAGATAAAAAATACCAGCATGATTGCAATCGAAGGGAGCATGAAATACAGCCATGCGTACGAATTTCGTTTTCTGGAGTAACCTTCCGCCGCCATGCTGCTCATTTTTGGATGACTCCGTTCTCACCTACGATGCGGGTCACGTCCTGGGCATACTTTTGGGCTGCATCCGAAGGGGAAGTACCTGTGGCAACCGACTCAACCATCGTTTGGATTTGCGTCGATACCTCCGGGTATTTGTCCTGCGCCGGGCGGAACTCGGCGTTCTGTAAGTATTCCGTAGCGATCTCGTTAAACGGCATTTTTGTGTACCCCGGATCCTTGGCGACATCGGCCCGGACGGTAATATTACCCGAAGCAGTAACCAGCTTTTGGCTGTTTTCTTTATTTAGCGCATATTTGATAAACTCCCAGGCTTCGTCTTTATGCTTGGCGTTGCTTGGAATGGACAAGGCCCAGCCTCCGGCAAGGGTGATGGAACCCGGTGCCTGGCCTTGGCTGGTTGGCATGGGGGCAAAGCCTAACACATCCTTGTATTCCGGCCAAGGGGATGCTCCGGAATCAAGATAGTTGCCCGTGATCCAGGAGCCGTCGAGGGAGATGGCTAGCTTGCCCTGTGGCAAATATTCGCGGGAAGCGGTGTTGCCGGCCTGCCCGTTCAGGACTTTGGAGAGCGGAGGTCCAAGCTTCTCCTTGTTCACGGTTTCAACAAACCCTAACGCATCCAAGATCCCTTGGCTTTGAATGATCCATTTGCCGCTTGCATCGTCATACAGCCGTTCGCCCGTACCATACAAGAGCATTTCGTACGTTTGCATGGACGTGGCTTCCCCGGTCGCCTTTCCCATGTTCATCCAGATTGGAACGATGTCCGGCGCCTTCTCCTTCACTGTGCGAGCCGCATCAAGCACTTCCTCCCAGTTCTTCGGTGTCCAATCCTCGGGGAGGCCCACCTGCTTGAAGATTTGCTTGTTGTACCAAAGCCCGCGTGAGTCGGTATTATACGGTACTCCGTACACCTTGCCGTCGCTGGCGGTTACGCCCTTCTTCATCGCCTCGATGAACGAACCGTTCGTCCAGTCCTCCCAGCCCTTCAACCGTTCGTCCAGCGGTTCCAGATAGCCGGCACTGGCGTCGGAATTGAGGATAAACGTATCCTCTGTTACGATATCCGGCGCAGTATCTTTGGACTTTAAGGCCAAGGCAATCTTGGCAAAATAATCACCTTCCGATGCTTGGATCGGCGCCGGTTTGATCTCGACCTCCTTATTTGGATAATCAGCGGCAATTTCCGTTAGCCAACGATACAGCGAGCCTTTCTCTCCGGCTCCGTCATCCCGGTACGTCACGGTAATCGTTGTTTTTCCGGAACTGCCCGACTTGTCACCGGACCCGGAACACCCGGCTAGCAGTGTCCCGCCCAAGGCCGTGCACAACAAAACGGAAGCGATGGCCCAACTTCTCTTTTTCATGAATGACATGTTGTTCCCTCCCTGTTTTCGTATCCTCTTTGGGTTTGGCTCCTCTCAGGTTGTGAAAGACATTACGTTGTATCCGCTTTCACGCCTTCCAGTAAAACATACTTATCGATAGAAAGATTTATTCAGGAATCGCCTCGAAAAACTATTGACCGAATCGGTTTATGGCATTATGATCTTATCGACCGATTCGGTTTATGGTGCACGGGAGGTGAAGATATGGAGAAATTTTGGAGTTTGCCCTTGGAAAAACAACATGGTATTATCGATGCGGCTTTAGCGTGTTTCGGTACCAACGGGTACAAGAAGACGTCGATGAACGACATCGCCGCGGAGGCCGGGATTTCTAAGGCGATGGTCTTCCATTATTTCGGCACGAAGAAAGCGTTGTATCTCTATTTGATCAACTACTGCAGCGATTTAGTGATGAACGAAATCAATGCGAAGTTCGATGAAACACTGACGGATTTCTTCGAAAGGATTAAGCAAGCCACGAACATTAAAGTGTCTGTAATCGGGAGGCATGCGGCAGTGCTGTCTTTTTTGACCAGTGTGTATTTCGAAACGAATGAGGAAGTGCGGCAGGACATTACGGCGATTTTGGCCAAAGGGGAGGACGTCCGGAATCGGATCGCCTTGTCCGGTGTGGATGAATCGAAGTTTAAGGAAGGTATCGATCTGCAGCTTCTCATGAACATGCTGACCTGGATGGCGGAGGGGTTTACCAGTCAGATGTCCAGGGGGAACAAAATAGATATCGAGGTCATCGCAAGGGAGTTTTTCCGTAGCATCGACATGCTGAAAGCGCAGTTTTATCGGCCGGAGTATTTGTAAGTGGCGGCGGTTTATTCGAGAAGGAGGGCGTACCATGAGCGTGATTGAAGTGAAAAACCTCACAAAGAAATATGGGAATTCGAGAGGCATTACCGACGTAAACCTGCAGGTAGAAAAGGGGGAGATCTTCGGCTTTATCGGTCCCAATGGGGCTGGGAAGTCGACGACGATTCGGACACTGTTAGGACTCATTTACCCGACAAGCGGAAGTGCAACCCTGTTTGGCAAGAGCTGCATTCAACACCCCGAGATCCGCAGGGAGCTCGGATATCTGCCTTCGGAAGTCTTTTATTATGATGGCATGCGCGTGATCGACTTACTCAACTATTCCGCAAGCTTTTACAAGAAGGATTGCACTAAACGAATCAAGGAACTGGCAGAGCGAATGGACTTGGATCTGAAGAAGAAAATCGACGACCTATCCTTCGGTAATAAAAAGAAGGTTGGAATTGTGCAGGGGCTGCTTCATGAGCCGAAACTCATTATTCTCGACGAGCCAACCAGCGGGCTGGATCCGCTGATGCAGCAGACCTTTTTTGAACTGATCGCGGAGGAGAACCGGAAAGGGGCGACCGTATTTTTCTCGTCCCATATCCTCAGTGAAGTGCAGAAGATGTGCAGCCGCGTCGCCTTCATTAAGGAAGGGCAGATCATCAAACAAGAGAAGATAAGCGACCTGCAGGACAACAGTTACAAGAAAGTTAGCTTGGAGGCAAAGTTCGCGATCGATCCGACTGCTTTCCAAATGGACGGTGTTAGTAATCTTGAGTTGAAAAGCTCTGCGGCCAGCTTCATCTTTAAAGGCAACCTTAACGCGATGATGCAAAGAATTGCCGAGGTTGAATTGACCAACATCTCTATCGTGGAGCCTGATTTGGAGGAAATCTTCATGCATTACTATGTGAAGGAGGAATAGCTGCCATGAATATGGTACTGCATGAACTGAAATCAATGAGGAAATCGACGATTGTTTGGACCTGCGCAATGATCGCCTTGGCTGCGCTCTACTTGTCCATTTATCCCAGCGTAGCGAGCGATGCGTTGGATTTCAAAAAGCTGCTCGGCAGTTACCCGGAATCCGTTCAGGCCATGCTGGGCATTGATTTGGATACGGTCACCTCGATCTTGGGGCTATATTCCATGATTTTCTCCTTTATCGCTTTATGTGGCGCGATCCAGACAATGAACCTTGGTGTATCGATTCTGACCAAGGAGTCGAGGGAGAGAACAGCGGATTTTCTACTGGTCAAACCCGTGTCGCGAGCGCAAGTCGTCAACTCCAAACTGTTGGCAGCTTTGCTGATCTTGGCGGCGACGGATATCGTCTTCTACGCGGCAACGTCGCTTATCGCTAACGGAGTCAAAATAGAGGATTTCAGCCAAAAGCTATTTTTGATGATCAATTTGACTCTACTTTTTGTTCAGCTCATGTTCCTGGCGATCGGCATGGCGTCCTCCGTGTTTTTTACCAAACTCCGGAGCGTCCTTCCGTTATCGCTGGGCGTTGTGTTCGGATTATATTTGATTGGCGCCTTGCTCGCGACCGGGGAGGACAAAGAGGTTTTACGTTTTGTCTCGCCCTTTAAATATTTCGAGCCTTCCTACATTCTGGCCCATGCCGGTTACGAGACGCCTTACCTAATCGCCGGCTTCGTTATTGTTGTGGTTGCGATGGCGTTGAGTTACGCGGTATACCTGAAAAAAGATATCCATGCCGTCAGCTAAAAACTGCGCTTTGGACTCGATCGAACGGAGGAGTTGCGATGAATATATTCAGAAGGGAACTCAAGGCGCACCGGAAGGGCCTGATCATCTGGGGCGTGTGCCTGTTCTTGCTGGTCGTCAGTGGGATGAGCAAGTATTCGGCCTATTCTGCCGGCGGCGCGAGCAGCGAGGTATTTGATGCCTTACCGCAAACGATGAAGGCGTTGCTTGGAATCGGGTCGTTTGATGTCACGCAAATGAGCGGATTCTTTGCCATGTTATTTTTGTATATCGAGCTGACGGTGGCTATTCATGCGGTGCTGCTGGGGAGCGGGATCATCGCCAAAGAGGAACGGGATAAAACGGTCGAATTCCTTATGGCGAAGCCAGTGTCGCGGGGAAACGTCATTACGGCCAAACTGCTGGCCGCTTTGGTCCAAGTGGTGATTCTGAATCTCGTCACCCTGGTCTCCTCGCTCGTGATGGTCTCCGCCTACAATAAAGGAGAGGCCATCACAGAGGAAATCCTGCAATTCATGGCCAGCTTGTTGCTGGTTCAGTTCATCTTCCTATCGATGGGAACGGCACTTTCAGCCTTGTTGAAACGGCCTAAAACTGCGGGCTCCATTGCCACAGGGATCCTGCTGGGATGCTTCGTCATTTCCAAAATCACCGACTTGACAGACCAACTGGATGCTTTAAACGTGCTCTCTCCCTTTAAGTACTTCAGCTATGAACGCATCGTAAAGGGAGAAGGGATTCATGCAGGGATTGCCGCTCTATCCGTCATTTTGGTGGCGGTGCTGGTCATTGCCACTTATACGGCATATCGCAAAAGAGAATTAAACGTTTAAACGTTGCACGGCAGAGGCAGAACTCCGCCCATGAAGCGGCGCGGCCGGATAATCGGCCGCGCCGCTTCGGGATCGGTTGGTCCGTTTCGCCGATGTTCTTGCCGCTTACATGCGATCCGGGGCCGGCAACCCTATCACATCCAGTGCATCGGCAATTGTATTCCATCTAGCCTCCGTCTCATTCAAAGAGTCGAAGGCTTGCGCGCTCGCGGTACCACTCTTGTTGTTAAACTCCATGTTTAACCACTCTAGGGATAACGGCCTGTTTGCCGTGGTTGCCTACCTCGTATACGTTCAGCAACCATTCTCATGGGTCCGCTTCGCTGTATGCCCTGTACCGGCTTCCACCCTCCCGGCTCGCTAGGACTAGAACCAACAGCTACTCTCCCAATCGTCGAATTTGGGTTATTTTGTAATAGTATATCCGGCATTTTCCGAAAGTCAACCCTCGAATGCTCCTTCCGGCCCGAGTAGGAGATGAAAAAAATGGTAATACTCTTACTACTTCACCAGAACAAAGGGGCTAGCGAACATGCATCAAACGGTCGAGTTCTTCGAAACGTTGCAGAAAAACCTGGAAGGACTTCGTGAACTTCTTGGTAACAGTTCGGATGTTGTGTTTCGCCAGCTTTTGCCATCCGGGCATACGCAAGTCGCTATAGTTTATATCGAAGGATTAATCGACAGTCAACGCTTGCAACAGGATGTGATACGTCCAATTCTGGAAGCCTCTTCCGACGAGAAGGCGACGCCATCACGGCTCAAGGATACGGTCTTAAACGTAGGTAGCCTTAGCTCAGTGACCACTTATGAGGATACGTGTGACGGATTGTTATCTGGCCAAGCATTGATCCTCATCGATGGGTATGCCGAAGGCGTGCTAGTTTCGGTTCCCGGGTTAGAGGAACGTGCGATTGCCGAATCGAAGGCGCATCCGATTATCCGAGGGCCTCAGGACTCATTTACGGAGGCGATACGCACGAATACCTCCTTGGTACGTCACAGGGTGAAGGATGCAAGGGTTCGCGTACATTCGATTCAGGCAGGCGGTAAAACCAAAACGGATTTAGCTCTTATGTACATGCACGGATTAGCGGATCAACAGCTCGTGAGTGAACTTATTGATAGACTGAGCAACCTCCGGGTTGATCGTGTTCTGGAGGGCGAGTACATCGAGGAAACGCTGAACAAGGACAATAAGCTTACGATTTTCCTTATGATGTACAACACGGATCGTCCTGATACGATCGCGGCGGGTGTATTGGAAGGCCGAATTGCCCTCTTTATTGACGGAACCCCATTCGTTCTCCTAGCACCAACCTTGTTCGTCGATTTTCTTCAATCCGCCGAGGATAATTATCAATCGTATCTATACGGAAGCGTTACCCGGTTACTGCGCTATTTATGCCTGTTGATTTGCTTATTAGCTCCTGCCCTGTATATCGCGTTGACTACCTATCATCAGGATTTAATCCTACGGTATTGTTATTGAATTTGATGGCACAACGTGAAGGGGTCCCGTTTCCGGCCTTCCTCGAAGCGCTGATCATGGAAGTGGTGTTTGAAATCTTGCGGGAAGCCGGGCTACGGATGCCGAGAACGATTGGACAAGCCGTGTCCATCGTCGGTTCGATCGTGATTGGACAAGCCGCAGTCGAAGCGGGCATCGTTTCTACCGTCATGGTTGTTGTGGTTGCAATAACTGCGATTTCCAGTTTCGCCATTCCGTCGTATTCCATGTCGATCCCGATCCGGATGCTGCGTTTCGGGTTTATGGCGATCGCATCAACTCTTGGAATTTATGGGTTGACTGTCGCTTTTATCATGCTTGTCGTGCATTTAAGCGGGCTCCACTCCTTTGGCATTCCTTATTTATCGCCCTTCGCCCCCTTCAAGGCGCGAAAGCAAGCGGATGCCATCCTCCGTTTTCCCTATCATTCTGGAGCCAAAGGACCGTAGAAACCAAGGAGATGATCCCCGTGTGTCGTCAGGGAAAGCGTTGTGCTCTTGTCCCCATATCCCTCGCGTTGATCGTGCTGCTCTCAGGTTGTTGGAACCACAATGAATTAAATGAACTCTCTATCGTGTTGGCCATCGGGATCGATAAAATGGATGACCACCATTATGAGGTCAGCTTCCAGGTCGTTGATCCCAATCAGATGTCACGGACCCGATCGTCCGATCGTACGCCTACGTCCGTACTTTCGGTACGTGCGGAATCCATCAGTGAGGCCTTGCGAAAAACGGCGGGCATGTCATCACGGAAATTATATATCTCCCATCTGCAAATTTTGTTCTTGGATGAGGCCACGGCCAAGCAAGGAATTAATGAGCCAATGGATTGGCTGCTGCGTGACTATGAAATTCGGCCTGTCTTTGACCTGGTAATTGTCAGGGACCATACGGCAAAAGACGCGTTATCCTTCGTAACCTCCACGGAACTTCTTCCTGCCATGGATATGCATAAGGCATTAAAGCTGTCCTACAAAAGCTGGGCTCCGACAGTATACAGCCGGGCAAAGGATTTCCTGGAGAGTTTAAGCAAGGACGGGATTGAACCTGTTATCACCGGATTACAACTGGGCAGTCAGATCGATAAAGCGCAAACGATGGATAATGTAAAGAAATCCACGCAGCATGCGAACTATTATTATAGCGGCATAGGTGTTTTTCAGGAGGATCACCTGGTTGGGTGGATGAATGAATCGGAAGGTCGTGCTTATAACTATTTGACGAACCATGTGGTCACCAGTGTTAATAAAATCGATTGTCCGGATTCGAACTTCCAATATACGCTGGAAATTATTGATGCGAACGCGAATTTTCAACCAAGAGTCGTCAACGACAAGCCGGTCCTTGAGGCTACGATCAAAATCGTCAGCAATATTCAGGAGATGGGCTGCAACAACATCGATCTCAAGAAAGAAGATGACCTGTTGAAGCTACAGAAACTTGCAGCAGACCAGTACGTGGAGACATTAAATCATGGAATACAGAAAGCGCAATCGCTGGGCGCGGACATTTTTGGGTTCGGCGAAGCTTTTCATCGGGCTTATCCGGCAAAGTGGCACGAATGGAAAGGCGATTGGGACAGGCGGTTTCAAGAAATGGATGTTACCGTGAGCGTGAATTTGGAAATACAGCGAAACGGGAAAATCATCAGCTCCTTCGGGATGAAGCAGAATAAACAGGAGTGAGGAAAAACATGCTGTACGCCATTTTATTCGCGTCTGTGGCTATATCGATCTGGGAATACCGTAGGATGTACCGTAAAAAATATTTCAAGGACATCGTGGTGCATGCGGCATTCCTGTGCGTAGGCATCGTCCTCCTGGTTCTTCAGTTGCTTAACATTCAAGTTCCTTCACCAACGCTGGCGATTCAAGCCTTATTCGGACCGGCAGGCAAGTTGCTCGCCAATTTATTATCTTGAGGGGTATCGGAATGAACAACCGTGGTTTAACCGTACGGCAATTTGCATTGTGGATGGCGATGTATCAAATCGGCAGCGCTTATCTTCTCATTCCATCGGGTCTTGCCACAGTTGCGGGACACGATGCATGGCTCTGCGTCGTGGTGCCAGTTATTTCGTGGTACGAACGATCGAGATCGGCGATTTTTTTCAACGATTCGAGATTGTAATTACGATTTTCTGATACACGTCGATCTTCTTCCGCCTGGTTTTTTTGTTGCAGGTATCCATTCAAGGACTGTCCGAAGCCTTCGCTTTGAGGAGCAAGGATACGTTGATTATTCCGCTGGTACTGATCGCCATCGTTTTCTCTGGCATGATCTGGCCCAATATGGCCTTTCTGATCGAGTTTATGCAGGTTTGGCCGATGTACGCCATGATCTTCGGAATGGCACTTCCGATTCTATTTTGGATCATAGGGAAAGTGAAGCTAAAGTCATGAAGGGAATGTGCCGGCGGAACGATCAGGGGGAGTGGATGGAGCAACTTACGTCAATAACAACGTATGGGATTCCCTTCTTCGTAAAATAAAAATATACCTCCGTCTCTGTTAAAGAGACGAAGGCTTGTGCGCAAGAGGTACGACTCTTGTTGTCGAACGGCATGATTAGCTACTCTGGAGTACAGCCACTCCCCTAAACGTCGAATTTGGAATTTGGGTCATTCTTGCGGCCTTCTTTCCGTGGAGCGAGGAGCGGAGCCCACCTTGAGGCTGGCTCTACTCTCGGTAAAAAAGTAAACCAGAGCCAGCAGTGGTACGATAACGCCGATCAGGGAGGTGAAACTCCAGCCGCCACGGGCATAAGACCAGCCGCCAACGGACGACCCAACAGCTCCTCCAATGAAAAAGATAGCCATAAATAATCCGTTGAGACGTCCCTTGGCTTCATTGCCAAGGGAATATACTGCCCGCTGTCCAAGGACTAAATTTCCCGAAACGGCCATGTCCAGCAGAATCGCAGCAACAACGAGCAGGGCGAGGGAGGTCATCGAATGACCGGGAACAAGATGTGTCATAACAAAAGCGAAGGCGGCAACGGTCATGGCCAATCCCGTCAAGAACTTGGTCCAGCCTTTATCTGCGAGTCTGCCCGCAATCGGTGCGGCAATTGCACCTCCTACGCCGGCCAACGCGAACCAGGCGATCCCTTGCTGCGTCATGCCGAATTCGTCCGCCAAATAGAGTGGAACCACGGTCCAAAAGAGACTGAAAACGCCAAACAGACAAGCTTGATAAGCGACCCGGCGACGGAGGATTGGCGTTTGTTTCAATAGAGTTCCCAAAGAAATGATCAACTTACCGTAACTTAAGACGGGCTCCGGCTTGCGTTCGGGAAGTACCCGGTGCAATACAATCGTTAAAAGTGCGATAGCTGCGGCAGACAAGGCGAATACCGCCTGCCACTTCCAAAGGCCGGCAATGAAGCTGGCCACAGGGCGGGCGAACATGATTCCCAGCAAGAGTCCGCTCATGACATTACCCACCACCCGGCCCTGATTGGGTCCAGATGCCAAATAAGTCGCATAGGGGACAAGGATTTGGGCAACCACGGATCCCAGACCGATAAACAAGGAAGCAGCGAGGAACAGGGGAGCACTCACGGCAAAGGATGCCGTCAACAAGGCGCAGAACGCTACGATCAGGAATAGGGTCACAAGACGACGGTTTTCTACGATGTCGCTGAGCGGAACGATAAACAACAGACCTAACACATACCCAATTTGCGTTAAAGTGACAATGAATCCGGATGCCCCAGATGTTAACCCCGTGGCGGCACTGATCGGTCCGATCAAAGTTTGAGAATAATATAGATTGGCAACGATAAGTCCGCAAGCGGCGGCTAACAAGAATAATATCCAGCTTGAAATCGGCTTTCTTTCAGGGGTTTGGTGCGCCATGATCATAAAAACTCCTCCTTAAATAATAAACTGAACGTATCGTTCACTAATTATTGATAAACAAATAATAAACTGAACGTATCGTTTTGTAAATAAAAATATTTTCGATCTAGGATGAATATTTAGTATAATGAACGTATAGTTTTTTTGCGGTAAAGGAGTAGGTTCAAGTGAACACCAAAAGAGGACGTCCGCGCAATCTGGAAACGCAAAACGCCATTCTTGCGGCTTCCTATGATTTGTTGCTGGAACAAGGCTTTGGATCGGTCACGGTGGAGAAAATTGCGGAGCGGGCCGGAGTCAGCAAAGCCACGATCTATAAGTGGTGGCCCAACAAAGCTGCAGTAGTCATGGATGGGTTCCTATCGGCATCTACGGCTAAAATTCCGGTACCAGATACGGGTTCGGTATCCCAGGACCTGATCATCCATGTCACGAGATTGGTTCAGTTTATGACCAGCCGGGAAGGAAGTGTGATTAAGGAACTGGTTGGGGAGGGACAGGTTAATGTCGGATTGGCTGAGACTTATCGCTCTAGGTACTTTCAGCCCCGGCGGATTGAGGCAAGCCAGATTATTGAACGGGGAATCCGACGCGGAGAATTGAAGGACCAACTCGATCTTGAGTTATGCCTGGATCAAATCTATGGACCGATCTTTTATAGACTCTTGATCCTCAGCGATGGGTTGGATGAAAGCTACGTTGAAAATTTGGTGAAGTTATGTTTGGAGGGACTTACCGCGAGATAAAATCGGGAAACGTCCTGCTTGAAGACTTCCCTTCCTTATGATACATTATTTTCCATAGTGGATGTTTTGGTATGAAGCACATACCGCTTAGATCAGACTTGCTCTTGGAGCAAGGGGGGATCTAGGCGGTTTTTTTATTGATTCAGAAAGGGAGTGTGAATGATGAGTGAGTTCGATGATGTTTATTTGGAGTGGTTGGAACGACAGATCGATGAGGAAACCAATCCGAGAAGGAGGGAGTTTCTGCAAAAGGGATTGAGCCGGGGGACCACGGATTTTCTGCGATTCATTTGGTATCCCGCCATCGGAAATTTCAACGATCTCTATCCTGAGTATGAGGTTCGCGATTTTAATAATGGCTTCCGCTACCTCGATTTGGCCTATAGGCCGGGCAACGCCAAAGGCTGTATCGAGATTCAGGATTATCGAAGCCATGCTCGGGATATCGAAGCCGGTCGGTTTAAGGATTTGTGTATGAAGCAAGCTCTGCTGGCGCTAGACGATTGGTTGTTCCTTCCGATTGCCTATCTATCCATTCGGGAAGACCCGGGAGTCTGCAAGCAGCTGGTCCTATCCTTCGTCGGCAAGTTTCTGTCCAATGCCATATCCTCTTCCGACCTTCATTGGGCAGAAGCTGAAACCTTGAGGTTTGCCAGACGACTGTTGCGTCCCTTTACTCCGGCAGAGCTTGCGGATCATCTCGTTCTATCCAAGCAACATACACGAGCCATTCTACATGCTATGTATGACCGAAAGATGCTGGAAGTCGTGGACGGTAGACAACGGTATCGTACGTTCCGGCTTCCGAATGCCCGTTAGGGGCAAGGAGTACGGATGGCAGGAGAGATCTTAGGCTAAGGCTAGCTCTAACTCAACTTCCGGTGCTAAAGCTAATGCTAACTCTAATTTTAATGCAGGTGTTACTCTAATGGTGATGTTACTCTAATGGTGATGTTACTCTAATGGTGATGTTACTCTAATGGTGATGTTACTCTAATGGTGATGTTACTCTAATGGTGATGCTACTCTACGCTGATGCTACTCTAATGCTGATGCTACTCTACGCTGATGCGAGCTGCCCCCCTCTTGCTAACTCTAACGCTTGTGAGCCACGTTATCTCGGCAAATTTGGTCTCGGAAGAATTCTAGCGACGATGAGACACTCTATTAACGCGAAAATCGAGAAAAATGGGAGTGAAATAGGGGAATAGGCTCTGTAGTAAGCGTTAGAATTGTAAAGAGCCATTTTTGGAGCAAATAAGATCAGTGGCAAGCGTTAGCGGATTGTAGAATGGGCTAGATGGATGAGCTAGATGCATATGAACTAGATGGATGGGCTTAATAGTTGGCATCCGCAGACACCCGGGGGTAAAAGGAGGCCAACGTAAGCAATCGTAAGCAATCGTAAGCAATCGTAAGATAACGTAGGCATACGTAAGCAAACGTTGGCCCCCCAGGCCCCCCTAACACCCATAGGCCAAGGAGAATAAACTGTGCTAGAATGAAGAAGAATAACCTTATTCATGCAAAGGAGGAAAAAGATGAGTTCATCCATCACCTTGCATCTATGGTTCGACAAAGAGGCGAAAGAAGCGGCGGAGTTCTATTGCTCTGTATTTCCGGATTCCCGAATCACAGGTGCTACGACGATATACGATACCCCTTCGGGTGATTCGGAGTTGGTTTCGTTCACGGTTTGGGGGTTTCCATTTATGGCGATCTCAGCAGGCCCGTTCTTCCAACCGAATCCTTCTATTTCGTGCATCGTCAATTTCGACCCCTCCAGAGACCCTAACGCCAGAGAGATGCTTGATGAGGTGTGGAACAAGCTGTCTGACGGCGGGACTGCGCTTATGCCGTTGGATCGATACCCTTTCAGCGAGTGGTATGGCTGGATTCAGGACAAGTATGGGTTCACATGGCAGTTGATGTTAACAAATCCGGAGGGGGAGCCGCGTCCAGCGATTGTTCCGTCCATGATGTTCATAGGGGATAACTGTGGCAAGGCGGAAGAAGCACGTGAATTGTATCTTTCCGTATTCCGGAATGCGAAACCGGGCACGATCGTCAAGTATGGCCCCGGCCAAGAACCGGACCAAGAGGGGGCGGTGATGTTCTCTGATTTTAGGTTGGAGAACGCCTGGTTCGCAGCGATGGACAGCGCGTATGACCATGGGTTCAGCTTTAACGAAGCGATTTCTCTCTTGGTAAACTGCGAAACGCAGGAGGAAATCGATCATTATTGGGAAAGTCTTTCTGCCGTTCCCGAGGCTGAACAATGCGGTTGGCTCAAGGATCGGTTCGGCGTCTCGTGGCAAATCTCTTCTTCCGACTTGGACGAGATGATGAACCAGGGAACATTGGAGCAACGCAATCGCGTGACGCAGGCCTTTTTGAAAATGAAGAAGTTTGACCTTGCGGAGTTGCAACGGGCTTTTGAGGGAAAGTAAACGCTATGGTAAAGGCGCGGTAATTACTATGAGCTTTAAGCCTTGAGCAGCAGCTTGCGAACCCACAGTACATCTCAAGAAAGAGGCTGATCCCTACGGATCAACCTCTTTCTTCCTAACGGAGCCATTCCCCGTCTCACTACCCAAAGATCGGTGAGGATAAGAGGATGGCTGCGATAAATACAATCTGCAGCAAGCTGCGTACCCCCAACTTCGGTACGGGCTGTCCGCCGATGGTTATCCCTTGGTTTGCCGCATAAATATTGGCGGGAAACATGGCGATTAACAATAAAACCAAGCAAATGGAGGCAAGGAGAGAAAGGGAGGGAATCAGGATTCCGATAGCCCCCGCGATTTCCAGAACCCCTGTTGCGGATACCACCCAAGCGGCGTTGGGAAAGCTGGGAGGAACCATACGGTTGAGATCCTGGCGCCTCTTTCCCCAATGAGCAGAAGCCGCAAGCAACAACATGACAACGACTGCGGCTTGCAGCGAGGAGTGCCAACTATCAAAGTAGGTCCAACCTAGCAAACCGACCGAACGGAATGTCACGAAGGACATTACTAATGCGATAAGTGGTGCTATTGGAATTTCCCTCCTTCATGTAGAGTTTATGGAGCGTATTTCATCTTACTTAACGTTTCGATATCCCCGCTGACGATAGCGCCGATATAGGAATTAATGATCTGAATGTCGGCATCCCACCATCGGATGTCTAGCAACGCTTGGATGACTTCAGGCGCAAAGCGTTTGCGAATTTCCTTAGCAGGATTGCCGCCGACGATCGTATAGGGGTCCACATCTTTAACGACGACGGATTCGGCGGCAATGATGGCCCCGTCGCCAATTTTTACTCCAGGCATAATGGTCGCGTGTCTGCCGATCCAAACATCGTTGCCGACCACCGTATCCCCTTTAATCGGCAAATCCTCCAAGGTAGGAGTAAAGGCTTCCCACCCGTTTCCGAAAAGGTTAAAAGGGTACGTCGATCCATCCATTCGATGGGTTCCTCCATCCATCATAAATCGAACTTCAGGAGCGATGGAGCAAAACTTGCCGATGATCAACTTCGTTCCGATAACTTCATAGTGGTACAAGACTTGATCATCGAACGCTTCCCCGTTGGAGGCTTCATAATAAGAGTACTCGCCAGCTATAATATTCGGCTTGGTAATGGTATTTTTAATAAACTGCAGATTGGAATTTCCAGGGATCGGATATTTCACATTAGGGTTTGGGCCTGTGATCATGATTTTCCTCCCGCAACGATTTCATTTGTCTTTGATGTGGCGAACTCCATGCAAAATACGATCTTTAATGCTCTCCCTCAACGTATAAAGCTTCGGAGTTTCCGGAATGTCGAATTTCAAATGGGAATGGGGAATTTCCGTTAACAAAGTCCCGAGGGGAAGCGTCCCCTTTCGATGGATAACGTTCCAGAATATTCTCGATCTGTTCTCCTCGGAGCCCCACTTTTCAAGGGAATTTCTGAAAATCAAGCATTGACCGATGACGAAATCATCTTCTTCCACAGGGGCTATAACCTCGAACCCGGTCTCCATTAAGCGATTGAACAACGGCGGCATCAGTTGGTTTAAATACAGCGCATATGCCGCATCCTCGATTTCGAGAAAAGCCTTCGTTAGCTCCTCATGCATTGAGTCATAAATAGACTTCCATACGGTGCCGATATACCGATTCCCTTCTTCGCCAATCTCCTCGATCGACATGTCGGGGTGGAAAAGGGGCAGATCTTGCGGGTTCATCTACATCTCCTCCTTGTTTTGTTTAAAGCCATTGTATAACATAGAAGCAAATTGAAAGGTTAAGCATAATTAAGTGCTGAAATCACTGCATGATTAACTTAAAACCTTATAAGTCTCTCAATGTTAAGGGGTGAAGCCGTGACTTTGCGTCCTCGAAAAACTGCGGATAAGTTTCATATCAGCGCCAGTACATTGCGGAATTATGAAGCGAAAGGGTTAATCCCTCCTTCTGCGCGTTCAGCCAATGGATATCGCATCTATACAGAGCGGCATGAAGCTTATTTGGCATGCATCCAAGCGATGTCTGTTGCATTTGGAATGGAAGTAACCACAACCGTACTCATCCACCTGCAAAAAACCGAATGGGACATCGCACTCTGGATCGTTAGGGAAAAGGAAATCATTCTCTACGAAGAAAGAGAGAGATTAGCCGGACTCATACGCGAATTGGAGCTTTATACCGACGGGACTAAAGAATTTGACCGGGAACAACTTTTCAATATTCATGAAGCCTCCCTTAAAACGGGAGTCCCTAAATCAACGATTCGATATTGGGAAAAGGAAGGGGTTCTTACGGTAGAACGAAATCCCGCGAACGGATATCGCTTATACGACGGGGTGCTTCTATTCAAAATCAGGTTGATGCAGGTGTTGCAAAGCTGCGTTTATTCGGAGGAAACCGTAGCGCTTAAACGTTCGCTGAAAAGAATAAATTCCCATCAGGTCGAGGAGTTTTTAACATATGCCCATCAGATGTCCGCTCATTTAAACAAGACGCTTCTGGCTCAGGTGAAAGCACTTAGCCGGTTGTACGAGGTGATTGAAATGGAAGATCTTCGCACGGAGTGAGGAAGTCAGATACAAAAACGCCCCAGGAAAACCTGAATGGAGATCAGGATCCGAGGCGTCTTTTGACACGTGGTATAAATAAAAAACAGCTCCAAATGAGCTGTTAGACTTTATGTATGGTGGAGCCTAGGGGGATCGAACCCCTGACCTCATCGCTGCCAGCGATGCGCTCTCCCAGCTGAGCTAAGGCCCCGTGAGCGACTATTTCATTTTATTAAAATGCGGCCGGGCTGTCAATATCCCATTGCAAAAAAATGCGGCCCCCCAATTTCCGGCAACTGAGGGTTGCCGGAAAGGGAACCCGGCATAACACGATCGCTTACACCTTCATCGCCGTGATTTTTGCGGTCGGTGCGATAACTTGTCGCCCCGATTCATCGATCAACTCCAATGCATCTGGGCGAACCGCGACAAGTGTGCCGTTAATATCGGATCCGGCCGTCTCGATCGTGATGCGAAGACCAATCGAGGATTCAATCTGCTGGCGGGTATCGGAATCCGGAAAGGAGGCAGCCTCGAGCGCTTGCTCCAGATGCTCCACCCGGCTGGCCAGCAGCTCAAGCTCGGCTTGCTGCAGACGAATTCGCCTTCGCAGCGGTTCGTGCAGCAGAAAACGCAGGATCGTCAATCCATTTCACCTCTTTTCAATCAGACTTCATCTCTAGTCAAAGAGACAATATATCATATGAAAATAGTTTGATAGAGTTCGGGTGGGGCTTACTTTCCGGCGGGTATCCTTTATGTTATGCTGAAAATAGATACTGAAAAGTTACGTGAGGAGAGGATTCATCCATGATCAAACATATCGTCTTGTTCAAACTGAAAGATGCGTCGCCGGAGAGTGTTGGACGTACGGTTGAGGTGCTGCGTGGCTTGCAGGGCAAAGTGGAGCAACTGAGAAGCCTGGAGGTGGGCACGGATGTGATCCGTTCCCCTCGTTCTTATGACATTGCGTTAATTGCAACCTTTGACTCGCTCGCTGATTTGGACGGTTACCAGGTTCATCCGGAGCATAAAAAAGTCATTGAGCACATGAACGAGGTACGTGAAAGCCAGGTTGCGGTCGATTTCGAATTCTAGGTTAGGCCGGAGGAGGGAATACCCGTGTATTATGTAAACCGGGAACAAATCGAACGCAGGCTGGAGCTGCTACCGGAATTGCTGCAGGCGTTACATGAATCCGCGTTGTCCGCGTCGACCTTGTTGGGGCGGTATGCCGAAGAACGAGCGCTGCATTTAGCCATCGAGATCGTAACGGATGTGGGCAGCTATTTGATCGACGGCTTCATCATGCGCGATGCGAGCAGTTATGAAGATATCGTAGACATCCTGCTGGACGAGAAAGTGATAGATGCCACGCTGCATGCCACGCTGATTGAGTTGGTTCGTCTGCGGAAACCGCTAGTGCAGGATTATTTCGCTTGGGACCGGCAGGAGGTGATCGGGTTGAGGGAGCGACTGCCCGACGTCTTGCAGGATTTCTCGGCAAAAGTGCTGAAGTACCTTGATCAGGAAGGTGTTTGATCCGGTCTGGACAAGCCCAAAAATAATTCTATACAGGTGTGACCAGACGGGCCGTCGCTGCTTATAATGCATTATCGATATAGGCATTCGCGGAGAGATGCCGAAAAGGAGAGATGAGTCGTGAGCAAAGGAAATAAGGGTTGGTTATGGGGTGCTGCCATCGGTACGGTTGCCGGTGCGGTAACGGCGCTGCTGTTTGCTCCCAAAGCCGGGAAAGAACTACGCAAGGATATTGCCGACGGTGCTCGTCAGGTTGGCGAGAAGACACAAGAGGTTGCCGGTAAGGTGTCGGAGCAGAGCACCGTTCTAGTAGGTAAGGTGAAGGAAGCGGCGGGAGGCTTGATCAGCGAAATTCAAAGCCGTCTGCCTGCGAAGGATGCAGAGGAAGAGAATATGGCTCAAGTCTCTGAATTTGCAGCGGATGAGGAGTCCGTGGCCGATGAGGAGACGGTGGTCCTCGGCGTTGTAGCGGGGGAAGAAACGACTGAAGCCGACGTGCTGGAAGTCGCAACTTCAGAAGCGGCAGCAACCAGCGAAAGCGAAGAAGACAAATAACTCGTACGTACACGATCACCCGAAAAAGGCCCGCTACCGGGTCTTTTTCCCTTTTTTGCCATCATAGTAGGTTTTCTTGTTCCACACTGCAAATTGAGTTAAGATTTAGGTACCCTTTGCAGAACGGAGTCATAAATTAACGAGAGGGAATTAAACTAAAACATGAAGGATGCGGTATGTTCGTGCAGCAAGCCATCGCTATACTAGACTCGGGAGTGGGAGGCCTCACCGTCTGCAAGGAAGTCATGAGACAGCTTCCCAGAGAAAAGATCATTTACTTCGGAGATACGGCCCGAGCTCCCTACGGTCCTAGATCGCCTGAAGAAGTCCGCTTGTTTACCGAGCAAATCGTCGATTATTTGATTCAATTTCAACCTAAATTGATCGTAATCGCCTGTAATACGGCAACGGCGGCCGCGCTCGATTTCATTAAAGCGAAAGTGGATATCCCCGTGATCGGCGTGATCCACCCCGGGGCAAGAGCAGCCATCAGCGCCACCCAAACCGGTAAAATCGGTGTGATCGGAACATTGGGGACGATCCGAAGCGGGGCGTATACCGCTGCATTGCGAGAGCTTAATCCGCAAACCGAAATCATCAGTGAGGCTTGTCCCGAGTTTGTTCCCCTAGTTGAGCACGGGTTATATGAAACGAAAGAAGCGCTGCAAGTGGTACAGCAGTCGCTCCGGGGAATGAAGGAACACCCTATCGATTGTCTAATCCTTGGCTGTACTCATTATCCTTTTCTAAAAGATCCCATTCAACAGGTGATGGGGAATAAAGTGAAGTTAATCAGTTCAGCGGATGAAACCGCAAGGGAGATCAGTACCGTGCTACATCAGCGCGGTTGTTTGGCTCGAGGCAACCGAGTTCCCGTACACCAGTTCTTCTGTAGCGGGGATGCGGAATTGTTTCGTAAGATCGCCCGCCAGTGGCTGGGCGAGCAAATCGAGCTGACACCGGTCGTATGGCAGGTGTCCAGCCCGGCGGGGTAAGCCATAAAAAAACCTTTGGCGGGTGGTCTTTTGCCCCGTCCAAAGGTTTTTTTGACCACGGACCGGCCGTATTAGCTCATTTCCGGCACAGGCCGCAGAATTTGAATGGCACCCGGATCCGCCGATGCGTTAAGCGGCGTGGCGGCAACATCTTCACCGTCCCCCAGGGCTAGGCGCGGGATCGGGCTGGACACCGTAATGTTCCGGCCTCTCAGCATCGTGACGAACGAAAACTTGGTATGAGCACCGAATAATACGGTGGGAAACAATAGCAGCAGTTTCAATTTCGAGCAATCATGCACGATACAGAGATCGAGAACGCCGTCATTCGGCTTGGCGTCAGGACAGATGGACAGTCCGCCGCCATAGCTGTCCACATTGTTGACGGCCGTCAGCCAGGCTGACTCAAAATGATAAGCAATCCCATCACAGTCAATATTCAATGGACCCGGACGGAAAGTGAGAAGGGTATGAAAGATGCCGATAATATATGCCAGTCTGCCGAGTCCAAGGGCATTGCATATTTTCTTGTAGCGGCTCTGGTTCACGTTCCGGGCCACCTCGGCGTCGAAGCCCACGGCTAGTGCGGTTAAGGTGCTGCGATCCTCGACGGTAATCAAATCGGCTGTAACCGATCGTCCGCTTAGCATCACCTCGAGCGCGGCACGCGGACGACGCGGGATCCCAAATCCACGGGCGGTATCATTGCCCGAGCCAGCCGAGAATACGGCTAACGGTACACCGGAGTGTCGCAGCGAAGGCAGCAGGCTATGGATCGTGCCATCACCGCCAACGACGCCCACCGCTTTCCAAGTCTCCTGGCCGGACAATCGGCCCCGAAGAAATGTATGCGCTTGCTCGCGGCTGTCCGTAAAGGCATGCTCGTAAGGGATCCCCCGTCGGCGCAGCAGTTTACTGATTTTGTTCCAAACTCGGCGGCCTTCGCCATTGCCTGCATTTGGATTCACGATAAACAAATACATGATGACTCCCCTATCTATGTTGGAAGCGCCATAGCGGCGTAATTTCAGTCTACTGAAGTTTTGAATAAATGAAAATCAAAATTTTTGTAAACCTCTTGGATGGACGAAAGGAGTGTAGGCCATGCAACTGATCGCCATGATCACCATGCTGATCGACCATGTCGGGCTGCTGTTTTTTCCCGGAGAAGTGCTGTGGCGTATTATCGGGCGGATTGCCTTTCCAATCTATGCCTATGCGCTTGTCCAGGGTCATGTGCATACCTCCAATTACCGGAAATACGCACTTCGTTTGTTTCTGCTCGCTGTCTTATCGCAAATTCCTTATCAATTGGCTTTCGATACGAACGGGTTAAACGTTGTGGCCACCTTGTTTGTCTCCTCCTTGGTTATACGTATGCTTGATGCAGCCAAACCGGGACCGCTATCCGCAGTGATCATAGCCGGCGTCTGCGTAATGATGGAAGTGCTTCCGTTTGATTACGGAGCGTATGGGCTGCTGTTAGTCCTGATTTTCAAATATGCCGAACAGGGTAAAGCAGTGACGATGCACCTGCTTTTGAACCTTGTCTACTTGTTCGCCTATGGATGGGTGATTCAATTGGCCAGCATTCTGCCAACGATCGTGATTGCATATGGGCCGGGATTGTGGCGAAAACTCGAAACCTGGCGGCTTCCCCGATGGGTATGGAGGGCTTTCTATCCTGCGCATTTGGTGGTATTGGCTTTGCTTGTGTACCTGTTGTAACCGTTGGAGCCAGGGAATACGAAAGAAGGATCCGGGGATAACCCGGATTTTTTTGTGCCATGAAACATGTTAAAATAGGGTATCTTAAGGGGATAGAAATGACTAGCTGATGACAGGGAGGGATGGAGATGAAATGGAAAAGCTGGTGGTCGCTTCGTCATTGGTCCCATATTTTTCGTCGGACTCTCCCGCTGTTGACTTCGGGTGAAATACCGTTTACCGACAAGTTGTTGTTGGTCGTACCGGCACTGCTCTATTGGGTTCTGCCGGATGTGCTTCCGTGGATTCCCATCGACGACATGGCCGTGACGATGCTGTTGATGGATTGGTTCGTCACCCGGGCGGAGCGTAAAATCCCAAAGGCTTAGCGTTTGGCCTTGCTTGTTGGGCGGCGTTTCTTTACAATAGGAATGTTAGAGGAAGATATTTTTGTGCGATAGGAGAGATCATATGAACGTCAAAATTACCCGCAATGCGGCGAAAGTGATACAAAAGGAACTGGCGAAGGAAGAGAACCAAGGAATGGTGTTGAAGGTATTCATCACCCATTCTCACGGCGACCATGCCCACTACGGACTGGATTTGGCCAAGCCGGCCGACGCCGACCAAATCGTCAAAACCGACAAGGAGATCGATGTGATCGTGGAAGGTACCGATCCGTTACTTGACGGCGTGAAGATCGATTACTTGTATTTCCCGGAGGAAGGTTTCGTTATCACCAACCCATCCAAAGGCAATCACGGGGATCACTAAGCTTTAGCTAACGATAAAGAAGGGACCAGGCATGGCTAACGATATTCGGATTTGCGATAAATGCAATCATATCCGCATGAAGACGTTTGTACCGAAGCTGCAAAAGCTCGCGCCGGACGCCGAGATCAAAGTCGGCTGCAAATCGTATTGCGGTCCGTGCGGCAAAAGAGCGTTCGTATATATTAACGGCAGATACGTCAGCGCACCGACAGAAGACGAGGTGCTGGAGAAGGCTGCACCGTTTGTGAAGAAACCGAAATGATGGAATAAACAGACGTAAAAATCCGCTACTCGAGGCGATCTAACGATCCATGTCTCGGGTGCGGATTTTTTTGGTAGAATAAAACCAGCCTATTTATTCCATCACAAAAGGAGGCCGATCATGGGAGCGATTCAGGAACGCATGGCGGATGTGGCACGTTATCGGGCGGAGGGTACGGCCAGGGAGGACTTTGACGAGTTTTGGAGCCGGACCCTGGAACAGGTTGTGGCCAAGCCGCTGCACGACCGTCGGGAGTCAGTTGCCACGTTTATGCAGGGGGTTGACGCGGAGCGCGTGCAGTTTGAAGGGTACGACGATACGCCGCTGCACGGTTGGTATTTGGTCCCAAAGGGCACGGAAAGGCAAGGGCGTAAGCACGCTTGTCTGGTGATTTACCAAGGGTACCAATGTCACCGGGGAAATCCGGAGAATTATGCGATTTGGCTGCAGATGGGCTATGCTGTTTTTGCAGTGGATACACGGGGACAGTCCGGAGAAACGGGGAATCATCTGGCCTCTGCCCGAGGTACTATCAAAGGTTGGATGACTCAAGGAGTGCTGGAACCGGAGAACTTCTACGGATTGGCCATGACGATTGACGCCTGGAAAGCGCTGCAATGGGTGAGCGCTCAACCCGAGATTGATGCGGAGCGGATCGGGGTGTATGGAACGAGCCAAGGCGGAGGGTTAGCGTTACAGATGGCGGCGTTAAGCGAGGTTCCCCGCGTGGCCGTCGCCAATGTCCCGAACTTGTGCCACCTGGAATTCGCGTTGATGAATTCGACCGGTTCTGTCTCGGAAATCGCCGAGTTCGTAGCCCGAACTCCGGGAGCGTTGGAGCAGGTACTTACGACGCTGAGTTATTTCGACAATTTGAATTTAGCCGAGAAAATCAAGGTTCCCGTGCTATACTCGGCGGGCTTCAAGGATTTGATCTGCTGGCCGGAAACGATCGCTGCGGCCTACAACCGTAATCCCGCAGCGGGCAAGGAGCTGCTGCTTTACCCGTTCATGGGGCACGAGGAAGGGCCCGACGAGCATCGTTTGAAAGCCTATGCCTTCTTGCGCGAGCATTTGCGTCCTTAAGTGGCGTGGGACGAGTGGACAACCAATACGACTCGTCCGTCCCGATAATGGTAAAAAAGTCCGCTATCTCGGCTACTTTACGTAATTAGTCGAGAATAACGGACTTTTTGGGCTTTATTTGATGGCAAAACATCCTCAAGGGAGGGTATAGCCGCCTTCCCACGAAAATAACGACCATATTTACCGCTATTTCGCTCGCCTCTTCACCGCCTTACCCCTTGATCTTCCTTGCGGAAGTTCGCAATCAGATTGGTAGCGATCACTTCATCGGAGATCCGCAGGCGCTTCATGGCTTCCTCGTGGGGAGCCCGGCACGGTTCGATCTCGGCAGGCGTACGGCTGGACAAATCGTAACAGGTGCCGTTTGTGAACAGGTTGTCGGCGGACGGAATGTAGTACAGCTTGCCGTCCGTAAAGGCGCCGGAACGCAGAACGACCAGACGGTCCGCTGGGCGGTCGGGCCCGGTGGAGGCAAACAGGTTATTGCCCATCATGTAGTAGGAATCCGTGGCAATGCCCAGCAAATGCAGCAGCGACGGCGTCAGATCAAGCTGTCCGGCGGGTTCCGGATAGACGCCGGCATGTCCACCGTCAGGCAGATGAATGAGCAATGGCACCTGACTCATGATCTGGTGCATGTCTAAATCGCTCAGCGTTTTGCCAAGGAACTGCTCATACCCCGCTTTGTCGGTGATCGAATTGTCATGGTCCCCGTAAAATGCCAAAATCGTACGATCCCACAGTCCTTCCCGCTTCAAGCCCTCTACGAACTCTCCAAGCGCCGCGTCCACGTAATGCACGGCTTGCAAATAATCACCGAAGATCGTGCCTTCAAACTCGCCGGTGTCCAGCTCCTGTATGGAGGCCGGCAGCGAATACGGATGATGGCTGGATAATGTGATCAGGAAGGAATAAAAGGGCTGCTTCTCCTGAGACATCACCTCTAACGACTGCCGAAAAAAAGATTTGTCCCCCAACGACCAGCCCAGGGGTTCGTCCAGCTGGAAGTCTTTTTTACTGTAGAACCGGTCATACCCCATCGCTTGATACATATTGTTGCGATTCCAGAAGCTGCCTTCATACGCATGATAAGCCTCAGCCGTATAACCGGCTTGCGACTTCAGAATCTGCGGGAGCATGTCGAACGCATGATTCGGGTAACGGACCGCGACCGACCCCGTCGGCAGGGGGTGCAGCGAGCTATTCGAGGAGAAGTCTGCATCCGAAGTTCGTCCTTGACCCGTTTGATGATAGTAGTTCGAGAAATATAAGCTTTCGTCCATCAGTTTGTTGAAATTCGGCGTGATTTCTTGGCCGCCGATTGTTTTACCGATCGTGAAATTCATGAAGGCCTCGGCCTGAATGACAATGACATTGCTCCCAGCATATGCCCCAAACAGGTCATTGTCCGATTGGCGGCGTTGGCTGGCCTCGTTAAACCACTGACGGATTTCGTCCCGCTCCTCGGCGTTGACCTGTTGTCCGCTTCCGAGATGTTCCTTGAGGTAGCGACTGGCGTCATAATAGTGAAATCCAAGCAAGCCGGTCACGTTGTATAAGGAGACGTTCCACCAGTTGTTTTCGAACAACCCAACGGCCCAGGTCTGAGTATAGAAACGAATCGGTCCCATCGTCAAAACAAAACCAAGCAGAAAGACGCCAATCCCGGAAAAAAGGCGTCCGAACCGGCGTCCGCCGCTTCTCCGGCTTCCCGAACCGAAGGAAACGGGGGAGAAGGAGGCTCCGCCAAAGCCGTGACTGGAGGTCCGGCCCCCCAACGAGCCGTGAAGCCGGCTCTCGCGAAGGCCGCTGCCCCCACGCATGAACCGAAGCGCGAGCATCAGTAAGGCCCAAGCGGCCCAATCGACGATGAGCCACAGATCAGCGAGATGGATCAACTCTCGGATGCTGCCGCCGAGTTCCCCGACTTGTCCGGCTTGCAGCAGCACGGGTACCGTCAAAAAATCGCCGAAATACCGATAGTAGACCAAATCGGCAAAGATTAGCGCGGTGAGCAGCACGTTCAATATGCCTAAAGCGATCCCTCTTCCACGTGGGGGGAGCCATAAAGTCCAGAACGATACGAGCATAATCGAACCGATGGCTATCAGATCGTCCAGCAGGTTCATGTCAATATAACGGGCGTGCAGGTTACCATGAAGAACGTAGAGTTTCATGAAGACCGCGGCGATAAACCAAATAAAGACGAAAAAGCGGCTGCCGAGGCCGCGATTCGAGGTAAGACGCAGCATGACGTAGTGTCAGCTCCTTTCCTTGCTTGCGGTTGCATGTATAAAAAAAGGGAGAGACCCTCCCTCCACGTTTAATGGCGCGGAGGAAGGGGCCCGAGGTACTGCAAATATTGGCATTCGATACGCCCGTTAAACAGCTTGCGGCGCTTGTCCGCTTTGCGCTGGAAATCGTGCTCGAACTGCTTAGTCGGAGTGAGCGCGAAGAAGGACCATGTCGGTAACCCGGCCATAACTCTCCCAAGTTGGGCGATCAGCTTGCGCACTTCCTTCTCTTCGCCAATCCGCTCCCCGTAGGGCGGATTCGTCATCATCACGCCGTAATCGCCTTCCGGCTGGACCCTCACCGCAGGCAGACAAGCGAACTTGATTTCGTTCGCTAACCCGGCGCTCTTAGCAGCGGCTTTGGCGATCTCGATCGCCTCCGGATCGATATCGCTGCCGGTAATGTTCAGCGGCACGTCGTCCCGTACCGCGTCGATCGCCTCGTCGCGCGCCTGCTGCCACAACTCCTCCGGCACGACCGGCCAGCGCTCAGAGTTAAACGTGCGCCGCAGGCCCGGCGCGATGTTCCAGGCGATCATCGCCGCCTCGATCGGCAGCGTGCCCGATCCGCAGCAGGGATCGTAGAACGGACGCGCCGGGTTTTGGTTCCAACGGCTCAGCAGGATCATCGCCGCCGCCATCGTCTCCTTCAGCGGCGCTTCCGTCGCGTGCTTGCGGTAGCCGCGTTTGTGCAGCGCCGGGCCGGTGGTGTCGAGCGTCAACAACGCTTTGTCGTTCAGCAAAATCACTTCAATTACGTAACGCGGTCCGGTTTCTTCAAACCACTCCGTATGATACGCTTGCTGCAGCTTGTCGACGATCGCCTTCTTGACGATCCCCTGGCAAGCCGGTACGCTGCTGAGTTGCGATTTGTGGGAACGGCCTTCCACGGGGAATTCCCCGTCAACCGGAATAAAGTCCTGCCAAGGCAGCGCTTTGGTGCCCTCGAACAGCTCATCAAACGTAACAGCGGTAAACTCACCCATTTTGATGAGCACCCGGTCGGAAGTTCTCAGCCACAAGTTGCATCGGCAGATGTCGATCAGATCCCCGGTAAAATGAACCCTCCCGTTTTCCACGACCGTGTCTTCATAACCCAATTCTTTTAATTCGCGCGCCACCACGGCTTCCAGGCCCATTGGGGCGGTTGCGATCAATTGCAAAGGTCCAGCCATAATTACGTCAATCACTCCAGCTTCGCATAGACTTGTGAGAATAACGGAAAAACCATACAATTCAGTATAGGCCAATGTTCTGTAAGTTACAAACGGTTCTTATCAAGGAATGAACGGATGAAAGGAAGATCGAGATGCTGACACCAGAACAATACGGTGATGAACTATATGCCAAGGACGAGGTGCTGGAGCGGGTGACCCAATCCATCGCGGACAGCGGGATGCGGGACGTGTCGATCGCACCGGGGTACGGTCGGCTGCTGACGCTGCTGGTCAAGCTGGCCGGTGCCAAAGCCGTGCTGGAAATCGGTGCGTTGGGCGGGTATAGCGGCATTTGTCTGGCGCGGGGATTGCCTGCGGACGGGCGGCTCCTGTCGCTGGAGTTGAAGGAGGAGAACGCCGAGCTGGCTCGGGCCAACTTGCACGAAGCCGGATTTGAGCAGGTTGCGGGGTACATGGTTGGACCTGCGCTCGATAGTTTGCAGACCCTGGAGCAGCAGGGGGAACGGTTTGATTTCTTTTTTATCGATGCAGACAAGGAAAATTACCCGAACTATCTCGAATACGCCATCAAACTGGCGAATCCGGGAGCGCTGATTGCCGGCGACAATATCCTGCTGCGCGGACGGACCCTGAACGAGGACAAAAACGGGCCGTCGGTGCAGGCGATGCGCAGGTTCAACGAGACGATCGCCCGGGACGAGCGGCTGATTAGCACGCTGCTGCCGGCGTATGACGGACTGGCGCTGGCGATGGTGAAATAAAGAAAGACGGGTCATTTGACAAGAATCAAGTGACCCGTCTTATTCTTTGACGTCTAAGCTCCTTCAACCATATCCCGCTTACGGTATCCCAAATAGCCAACTCCCATCATGGCAATGCTGATTGCCGAGAGCGAAATAAAGGTTGCCGCATCGAACGGATCTACCGGCATCCGAGGGATCCAGCTTTGGACCGCGGTTTTCGAGAACCATTCCGGCAAATCCAAAATGCCGCCAAAGTAGTTTAAAGCAAAGGAATAACCAAGATAAGCATAAACGGCTTTGCCAAGTCTTGGCGCCCAACCTAAAGCCAAAGCGGCAAGTCCGGTAAAGAACAACACGGATGGCAGGAAATTATAGCCTGAGGCAAAGAAATCTCCCATATCCATCGTTGAGCTGTCGCCCATGGCAGAAATGGCCGTTCCGCCAAGTCCGCTTGTAGCCAGCAAAATGCCAATGATTCCGGCAACGATGGCCAAAATGACATTCGTCCCATAGAGCTTAGCCCGCGTCACTTTTGTCGCATAAAGTTGGCTTAAATGCAGCCGCGATTCCTCCGCGAAAAGTTTGTTCACGATGGCGATCGGCAAAATGGAAACCAATCCGATCATGACCATCATAATGGTCCCGGTGAAGGCTTCTTCGATGGAAACGCCGGAAATCGTAAACATTTGGCTCATGATTTCATTGCTTTCAAGGAAGGTCTGCATATCTCCGTAAATCGAACCATAAGCTGCGCCCATGACGACGAAAGCAATAAGCCAACTGATCATTACGCCTTTGTTCAGCTTGGTAAACAAGCCAGGGACGGACAGCAATGATTTTTTTGCTGACTCCCGACCTTCACGTTCGGGTAAATAACCGGCCCCCATATCCCGACGGCCTTCAAGGACAAAAGCGATGATCACGACAATGATGCTGAAGGCCACGGCCAAAATGAGAGGTACCCAATTGTTCTCCGTAAATGGATAAGTCAGATAAGTCCAACCCATCGGATTGATCATAGAGAAGTCGGCGTTCGACACATCCGTTCCGGCTCGAAAAATATAAAGCAAGCCTACAATCCCGAGCGATGCTCCCGTTGCGGCGGATGAGGTCGGCATAATTTGCGCCATAACCAAGGCAATCACCGCCCCTAGGATCCCTGCCATCCCTATGGATGCGCCAAACAAAAAGGATCCTCCGGCCGAGATCGTGTCTACGCCAAAGCTGGTCATGATTCCGCCAATGACGAGAGCTAGTAACATATTAATGATGACGACTTCGGAAGTCACCGCAAAAGAATTGGCTTGTCGACCTACTCGGAAGGAGCGGACAAGCTCCGTAAGTCCCAAATCCTCCTCTTTGCGCGTGTGGCTTACCACATGCAAAGCGGCGATAATCATCGCGAACAAACCGCAGAATAACAACATTTCGTGCGCATACATGGCACCTAAAGTGTAATCCGCCGCGGTCTCAACCGGTGTCGGACCAACCATGGAAATCATCGCTGGATTTTGCAAGGTCTCGTACATTCCCTGCAATCCTTGCCCTTTTCCGATCTCTTCAAAAGCCGGGACATAAGCAGCCGAAAACAAGCCTAATCCCAAAATCCAGATCCCGATTTTTTTCCAATCCCGTTTCAAATATTGAATAAATAAGGTGTCCCAAAGTGCAAATTTCTCCTGCATGATCGTATCCTCCGTTCCCGCTCTTAGACTTCGTAATGACGCATGAATAAGTCTTCAAGCGTAGGCGGCACCGATTCGAACTTCTTGACGCCCAATTTTGCCGCTTCGGACAAAATATCATTGATAAATGCATTATCCGCAGAGAAGGTCGCTTGATTCCCGGTTTGCTTGAAATCATGGACCCCGTTAATGGAAACCATCCGGGCCACATCGCCTTCGGTTACCATCGTGACCGTAGAACGGGTTAAGTGACGCAATTCGTCCAATGTTCCGGTTTCAACCACTTTGCCTTGGCGGATGATCACGACTTTATCGGCCAGACGTTCCACTTCGCTCAATATATGAGAGGACAGCAAGATGGCTTTTCCCGCATGTTTGATTTTCTCGACTTCTTCTTGGAAGACTGCTTCCATCAACGGATCCAAACCGGAAGTCGGTTCATCGAAAATATACAAATCGGAATCGACGGACAAAGCCGCAATCAAGCCAACTTTTTGCCGGTTCCCTTTGGAATAGCCCTTTGCCTTCTTCTTAGGATCCAACTCAAAACGCTTAATCAAATAATCGCGCTTATTTTTGTCTCCGCCGCCGTGCAATTTAATAAATAAATCGATGATTTCGCCGCCGGTGAGGCTGCCCCAAAGAGCCACATCTCCCGGAACATAAGAAATTCGTTTATGAATCTCGAGGCTATCGTTCCAAACATCTTTGCCAAAGATGCTAGCCTCTCCGGCGTCCCGATTAATGATGCCAAGCAAAGTGCGAATCGTGGTTGATTTCCCCGCACCGTTTGGCCCGATAAAACCGACGACCTCCCCGGCGTTTACCGTGAACGACACGTCACGCAAAGCTTTGAATTTCCCAAATTTTTTTTGCAACCCCTGCACTTTTACAATTTCCGTCATAGCACTAAAACTCCTTCTACTCAGTTTTAGTAACGTGCTTTCCAGTTTAAATACCAAGGATAACTTCGAATAATAAAGAACTAATAATGTGATAATAGTTCATATAATTGCGATAATCCCCCTTGTTTTAAACCAAAGTTCATTTACAGATTCAGTTATAAGCCTTTTTATCTACCCAGTCAATTTAAAAAACCGAAATTTAGAACTATAGTTTGTTTGATGATTCATAATATTCGGTATATACTTAATAAGTAGAAAAATTATGAACTAAGAAGATCATAAATATTTTTAATTCAACACGGTTGGAAAGCAGGAATGAGAAATGAACGGTTTTGAAAAGAGGACCCAAAAGAAGAAAAAGCAAGTTTTGGAAGCGGCGTTTAACTTAATGAACTCCGATGACGGGATTGAAAATCTAACGATGGATGAGATCGCGAAACAATCCAATGTCGGTAAAACGACGGTTTTTAAGTATTTTGGAAGCAAAGAAAACTTGATCCACGAGGTTTTTACGTATTTTTTAACCCGAATGGGGGATGCGGCCCGAGCCATCATGGCCGAAAACAAGCCCTTCGAAGAAACAATCATTGCTATGAGCCTGAACAAAATCAATTATTTAGATAAAATCAATAAGCAATTTTATGTGGATTTAATGGATTATTTTACGAAGAAGGATGATGACGGCTTATCGTTGATCATGCAGCAATATGTCAAGGAGAGCTATAGCATGATGTTGGATTTATTCCATCGCGGGCGTAAAGAAGGCAAGGTGGATCTGAAATATTCGGATGAATTTTTGCTGATTTACTTCCAAGCTTTGGTTGAAGGGATATCCAGCCCGCATATCTACTCGAAGATTCTCCCTTATACCGCCCAATGGACGGAACTGCTGGTCAAAGGCATTGCGCCAAGTCAATAGAATTGAAGAAGATGACTCTGTTCTGAATGGAACAGGGTTCTTTTTTTCATGCTATGACAAGTTTAATGACTGAAAATGATCGATTATGAATGTATTTGATTGATATTTGCGGAAATTATGATACGATGTTTTTAGTTAGGAGGGGGAATGATGCTAAACGAAGAGAGATATCGCCGGATTCTGCGGCTGCTGCAGGAGAAGGGCATCGTCAAGCTCCAGGAGCTTTGCACGGTGCTTGAGGCGTCCGAATCTACCGTGAGGCGCGATTTGCAGGATCTGGAGGAGCGAGGCCAGCTCCGGAGAGTCCATGGCGGCGCGGCGTTGCCAGCATTGTCCGGGGGGCTTGAGCCGGGAATGACGGAGAAATTAGCCGTAAACCTCCCCCAAAAGCACAAGATTGCCGAGATGGCGTCCGGTTTAGTACGAAGCGGAGAGGCGATTTATTTAGATGCCGGAACGACGACATTGGCAATGATCCCTTATCTGAAAGGGAAATCTATCACCGTCGTGACGAACGGCTTGCCACAGGCGGATGCGCTGCTGGAGGCCGATATTCCAAGCTATTTGCTCGGCGGCTTAGCCAAGAAACGCACGAAAGCGCTGGTCGGCAGCTTGGCCTTGGATAACCTGGGAGGGTTCCGTTTCGACCGGTGTTTTCTCGGGGCGAACGGAGTTCATCCTGATGCGGGTTACACGACGCCGGACCCGGAGGAGGCAGCTTTGAAACGCCGTGCGAGTGAGCTCTCCTCGCTAACCTATGTGCTTGCCGATTCCAGTAAAATCGGGCACGTCGCCTTCTCCAAGATCATGGAACTGGATAAGGCGGCACTCATCGCAGAGCAAGTTCCAGAACGTTGGCGCAAGCCGATCGCGGAAATGACAAACCTTATTGGAGGGTAAAAAACACATGAGGATATATACCGTCACCCTAAATCCTTCCATCGACTATATCGTGGAAGTAGACGGCCTGCAACTTGGCGGATTGAACCGCATGACTCGAGACCTGAAGTTGCCCGGCGGGAAAGGCATTAATGTCTCGCGCGTTCTGAAGCGGCTTGGGGCGGACACGACCGCCATGGGGTTTCTCGGCGGATTCACCGGTGATTTCATTGAGGAATTTCTGCGGGATGAGGCGATTAACGCCGATTTTGTACGCATCGGCGACGGAGATACCCGGATAAATATCAAGCTTAAGCATGGCGAGGAAACGGAGATTAACGGCGGGGGCCCGGCCATTACGGGAGAAGAAGCCAATGCCTTGGTGGAGAAGCTGTCCCTCCTCAGGAAAGGCGACCTCGTTATCTTGGCCGGCAGCCTGCCTCCGTCGCTTCCCGGCGATTTCTATGAGCAGTTGATCCGTAGATGCCGGATGCAAGGAGCCGAATTCGTCATCGACACCACGGGCGAACCGCTGCGCCGGGCACTGGCGTACCAGCCTCTGCTCGCAAAGCCGAACCATCATGAACTAGCCGAGCTGTTTGGCGTGGTTATAGAAACACGAGAACAGTTAATTACTTACGGTCGCCGGTTGCTTGAAGAAGGGGCGCAGCATGTATTAATTTCGATGGCTGGTGAAGGGGCTTTGTTTATCACCGGTAACGAGGTTTATCATGCGAATGTTCCGCCGGGGAAGGTGCGCAACTCCGTGGGCGCCGGCGATTCGATGATCGCCGGTTTCTCGGGAACGCTTGCCATGGGAGGAGACTTGATGGAGGCGTTCCGCGTCGGCGTCGCTTCGGGAAGCGCAACTGCCTTCTCCGACGATTTGGCTGAGCGTGTGCTGATTGATGAATTGCGGGCGAGGGTGAGCATTGTTAAAGTCGAATAAGGAAAAAAATCAAGAACCCCAATCCAAGATTGGGGTTCTTTCGATTTTCACAGCTACTTCTTATCTTCAAGGTCCATCGTGGTATAAATGGGCCCAACCGTTTCCGATGACCTGCGGGCGGCGGGGATTGCCGTCGCTCTGTTGATATGGCCGAAGTCCATAACCTTGGTTATAGGGAGGGTGAAGGGGATGCGGCGAATAAGCCTGCTGCTGCGGATTAGGGAAAGGGGCTTGTTGGTTTTCCTGATGACAACCCCGCGGCGGGCCGATGATCACCGTTTGATTAAGCGGAGCGAACGCTTCCCGGACCTTGTCGACATCCAGACAATAGGTATGCGCGAACGCTTCGGGCGGAGTTAGCCGCAACATATCGGACGCGGGGATGATTTCAGGAATCGGCTGATCAAAAATAGCCAGAAAACGCGTTCCGTCCATGGTCGCGATATCGTAGTGCCACCACCCCTGCGGGATGCTTGTCGCCTGACCGGGACGGTTCGGATAATGCCGCAGCTCTTTGGTGAACGGGTTGATGATGGAGACGACGACTTCTCCCGACAGGCAGTACACAAGCTCGGAGGCGTTTTGGTGAATATGCATTTCGATGACATTGCCTTTGTCCAGGTAAGTGTCCAGAAACGACATATTTCCAAGCGTATTTAATTGATGGATGGACAATTCGTTGATGAAGTTGCGTTGGTCCTTTCTGACTGTCGTGTTCCGGTTGACGTCGAACGAGAACTGTGCGTTGGGTGATGTGAAATCCATGTAAGAAACCGCCATGGTTGTTCCCTGCCTTTCCTACGTATAGGCGCTATCACTTCTACTGGATATTTATGTTCGGCTTCGAAATTATATGTACGGGGATGAAGCAGGGGGTTGGCGCAGGTTCACGAGATCGAGCGAATGTGTTCCTTTTTTCACAAAAATCGATTGCTTAAGGAAAGGTCGGTACAGTATAATGATGCGGTAATTTGCGGACTAGCTTCCCATTTACGAAAATTCAACGATCAGAAGGAATTGAGAACGACCTATGAAATCTATCGAAGAAGAACGGCAAGAACACCGACCTATCCGCAAAACGGTGACTTTCGTCGAAGCCCTTGCCATCGTTGTCGGCGTCATTATCGGATCGGGGATTTTCCTGAAACCGGGGATCGTGTTAACCCATGCCGGATCTCCCTGGATGAGTCTGTTGGCTTGGGTGACGGGGGGCATTATCACGTTGGCTTCGGCTTTATCCGTCGCCGAAATCGCCTCCGCGATTCCCAAATCCGGCGGTTTGTATACGTATCTTGGCGAGCTATACGGTAATATGGTGGGCTTCTTGCTGGGGTGGGTGCAAACGGTGATTTCCTATCCTGCGTCCGTGGCGGCCTTAGCCATCGCGTTCGCCTCGTATTCCGGGTATTTTATCCCGATGAACGGGTTCGAGCAAAAGCTGCTTGCCGTGGCAATCCTTGCTTTTATCCTAGCGATGAACGTGGTCTCCACCAAATATGGCGGCGTCATTCAAACGCTGGCTACGGTTGGCAAATTGATCCCGATCGTCGGCATCATCGGCTTTGGCCTGTTCACCGGCTCGTCGCCAGGATTCTCGGGGGTGCATGGGGCTGCTACTGGCGCGGGCTTTGGCGTAGCAGTTTTGGGGACGTTGTGGGCATACGACGGCTGGATCGGCGTGACCAACATGGCGGGCGAAATCAAAAATCCGGCAAAAACGCTGCCCAAAGTGATCTCCATCGGCGTGATTTTCGTTATCTGCGTGTATGTGTTGGTTAACCTGGCGATATTTCAAATCTTGCCTTATGACGCGATCGTCAGCTCCAAAGCTCCCGGCGCGGATGCGGCCGAAGCGTTGTTCGGCAGCGGCGGGGGAATGTTCATCACCGTGGGGATCATCGTCTCCGTGCTTGGCGCGCTAAACGGATACCTGATGACGGCGGCGCGGGTTCCGCAGGCTATGGGCGAGAAAGGAGAAATTCCTTTTTCCGCGGTGTTCCGCAAAATCCATCCGAAGTTTCAGACGCCGGCCAATGCGTTGATTTTTCAAGGGGTGTTGGCAGTCATTTATATCTTCTCGGGGACGTTTGATACGTTAACCGACCTGCTGATTTTCGTGTTGTGGATCTTCTTTACGATGGGGGTGTTCGGCGTGTTTCTGCTGCGAAGAAACGCAGCCTCTCCAAAAGGGCAGTATCGCGTGCCGCTGTTCCCCTTGACGCCGCTGGTCGGTATCGTAGGCGGGGTATACATTCTGGGAAGCACCATCATCAGCAGCCCGATCCAATCCTTGATCGGGATCGGGATCACGCTGATCGGACTGCCGATCTATTCCTATATGAAGCGGAAATAGGCGGTTCGCTAGACGAAAACAGGCTTGCCGATGGGCGCCGGCTTAATGACCGGCGCCCGTTATGTATTGATAGAAATGGACGTCCCACCATTTCCCGAATTTGCGTCCCACTTCTTTGAAACAACCGATGTATTCAAAGCCGAACTTCTCGTGCAGCTTGCGGCTGGCTTCGTTGCCGCCGACCACCCCGCTGATGACGGTGTGATAGCCAAGCGCTGCTGCGCGTTGCAAAATGTCGGCGGTTAGGGCGGAGCCGATGCCTTGGCCGCGGACCTCGGCGGCGAGATACACCGAAAGCTCGGCCGAATGGGCATATGCCGGTTTCGCCCGGAACGGGCTCAGGCTGCAATAGCCGACTACTTCCCCTTGCACCGTCGCCACGATCAGCGGAAACCGCCCGCCGTGGTTGTCGAACCAGACCCTCCGTTGCTTTAGCGTCTGTGCTTCCAAGTCAAACGTGGCCGCGGAGTTCAGCACCGACTCGTTATAAATGGCCAGTAGGTCCGGCAAATCCTCCAGTACAGCCTCTCTGATTTCGGTCACAATCTTCTTCCCCCTCGGTTAACATCGATCTTATCGATTGGAAGGACATTACTCTGTCCCGTCCCGAGACCATCATATCACCGGCATTAGTGGAGTTACAATTACCTTAATACAGGTCAGGTCTGCAGGCTTGGAGGGCAGTTGAACGGATGAACATGGTCATTTGAATAATAGCAATAGTGCAGTTATTTTTTTGCATGATGTTGTTTGAGAGGAAATAGTAGCTAAAGTGCAGTTATTTTGGAGCAAAAAGTGGATACAGGGTAAATCAGGGCAAATAACTGCATTGACGCAGTTATTTACCCTGATTTGCTAGAAACCCGACTAGATAGATGTATTATTGCAGTTATTCAATCCCCGCCTCTGGATCTTCTTTCTCCAAGAGGACTCGACTTACAGCATTTGTAACGCACCTCTTTGGAGTTCATACCTAACAGCACGCTTTCCTTCAGAGCCGAAGGCAGGGTTTAGCAAACCCTTGTTGCACATGAATTGTAGCGTACGGACGGCGGTCCGATGGGTAAGGGACAGGTGGGTCTCTACGTCCACGGGACGCAGCGGCCGGGCCAGCATGCATGCAAGTCGCAAGATCTCCCGTTCTTGGATCGATTGAGCATCCGCTGGGGAATTCGCCGGCAAATACCGATTGAGCACCATGCGCAGCAAGGTGATGCACAATTCCGGCCGGTTCGCGACGTCATCGTAGGCGAAACAAATCACCTGAAACCCCATCGCGGTCAGAAAAGTTTCCCGATTTAGCTCGTTGCAGTATTTTTGCCTGTCCATGTCCCTGACGTGCGGACCAAACCCTTTGATCTCGATGACCAGCTTCACGGGTCCAGCCAACCATACGAAATCGCAAAAATAAGAGTGCCCTCGCCAATCTACAACCTCATACTCCGGATGCAGGCGATCGAAATTCCCTTGCACCTCCCACCAAACTTTCCGGCAGAATAACTTCTCCGCCTCCCGGTGACCGCGCTCCAGACGCCCTCTGCGCTCTCCCGTCCTCGACTGTAGATGCGCCTGCATAAATACGGCATGAGCTTGTTCAAACGCCATCTCTGAAACCATGGACCCATCCCTCCCGAAAAATAAGAAAACGCCCCGGCTCCAAATGCATGGATCGGGACGTTCTTCGTCTTAGGTCCATTATACATCGCGTGATGCGGTTTGAACATATCGCAGAACAGCTACCGGAAACTATTGGCAAAACTAGAAGTCTCCCCGATCGACGTCGTGGACCATGCGGTCGTAAGGTCGGGGGGACGACACCGGATCCCCAGCGGATCGCGGCCTGAACGTCCCGGTGCTCCGCAAAATAACAGGAGCGGCGGGATGTCAGCCGATCGGATCATCCGCCGATTCGTCCCCGTATTTTTTCGCATAATGCGAGAGCGCCAGAAGCGGCCAGATATACCGGTAACTATGATAGTGAACGTAAAAATACCCCGGCAGCCCGGCCCCGGTCGGATAGGAGGCGGGCCAGCCGTCTTCGTGCAGCAGTTCGATCAGACGGGCGGAGCCGCGTTCGATTTCGGGCGTTGGCCGGTCGTGCACCGCGATCAGCGCGTCCAGCGCCCACGCCGTCTGTGAGGGCGTGCTGGCGCGGAGCGGCACGTACCGCTTCGCTTGATCGCTGCGGCAGGATTCCCCCCAGCCGCCGTCGGCGTTTTGGATATTTCGCAGCCAATCGGCGCTTTTCGCGATGGACGGATGGTCGGCGGGCATGCCTACCGCCATTAATCCCGTTAATGCCGCCCAGGTACCGTAAATGTAGCAGATCCCCCATCGACCGTACCAGGACCCGTCCTCCTGTTGATGGCTTAGCAGCCAGTCTGCCCCACGCGCGACCCAATCGTGACGTACGCCCAACTTGGCGAAATTCCCCAGGTACTCCAGCGTCCGGCCGGTCAGGTCCGCTTCCGATGGATCGGTCGCCGCCGATTTCGCCCCTTCGATGGCCAGCCAGGTAAGCATGACCTTATCGGTATTTTTTTCGAAAGCCGGCCAGCCGCCGTCGGCGTTTTGCATCGACCAGACCCAATTCAGCCCGCGGTTCCACGCGTCGAGGGTAGCGGGATCGTCAGCGTGCAAGGCGTGGAGGGCGCGCAGGACGGCCGTGGTGTCGTCGACGTCGGGGACGAATGTATTCGTCTCCGAGAACCCCCAACCCCCGGGCACGGTACCTGGATTATGAATCTGCCAATCCCCCGGTTTACGATGCTGACGTTCCCTTAAATAATCGGCAGCCCGTCGAACGGCCGGATGGGAAGGCGGGCCGCCGGCTTCCTGCAAGGCATGGGAGATCAGCGCGGTATCCCAGACCGTGGAAGGGGAGTTCTGGATCGTGACATAGCCGCTTTCGCCAAGGCCACCGCCGTCCACCGTAAACTTCATATTAGCTAAACCTTCGACGGCACGCTGGATGACCTTATGCTGCGTTTCATAACCAAGCGCCAGCAAAGCGAAGACCATCAGCACCGTGCAGCTGGCATAGGTGTAAAGCGTCCCGTCGCTTTCGATCCTTTCGAGCAAATATTGCTCGGCTTTATGGATCGCGGCCTGACGAATGCGCCGCGGCGTACCGACCAAATGGCCTAACGCCGATTGGAACTGCTCAAGCGGTTCCCGGCTCTCGCGGGACTGCGTCAGCGCCTCTTCTTCCGGACCGCGGTCGTCTGAGAACAGCTCGCTCAAATCGGGCGTCCGCACGGACCTGGCACGGAAATTCCGCTCGGCCATGATCAGTAGCGGAACGAGATGAACCCGCGAGTAACCGGAGAAATCATAGAAGTTCAGCGGAAAAGCCTCGGGTAACAGCAGGATTTCAATCGGAATCAGCGACAAGGACGAGGGCCAGGCCCTCTGTCCAGTGGCTGCCAGGATTGCTTTTGTAAGCAGGCTCTTCGCCTGTCCGATGCCGCCGCGTTCCAGGATGTACCGCTTCGCCCTTTGCAGCGCTTCGTCTTCCGGTCGGCTGAACCCGGAGAATAGCAGGGCGTAATACGCCTCAACCGTGGCGGACAGATGGCCATCGCCGTCGTCTCGGTACCATCGCCAGCAACCTTCCGGCTGCTGGGCGGCCAAGATGCGGTCATGCAACTGCCGGATCAGCTCCTCCCGGTCCGCATTTAACGTGCGAAAGAGGATAATCGTGCATGCATCAAGGGTAATGCCGTTTTCGAAGCAAAACCGCCAAGCGCCATCCGCTTCCTGCCGCTGAATCAATTCCCCGGATAATCGGTGAATCTCCCTCCTTATATCGGCGATGTTGTACGCCATCCTTGCTCCCTCCTTGTCATCGTCATCCCATTATATGAGAGGAGGAAGAGAGCCATGTGCGGCAACTCAGTAACGATGGTGCGAAGTACCCCCGAGTTCAGGTATAGTAAAGGGAAGAATGGACTTCTACTGAGATCAAGGAACGATACAAAGAGAGGGAAATTAGCAATGACGACAAGACTCTATTTTGACGATGCTTATTTGACCTGTTGGACAACCCGCGTCAAAGGCAAGCTGGAACGGGAGGACGGTGTTTACGTCGTGTTGGAGGAAAGCGCCTTTTATCCGCACGGGGGAGGGCAGCCGAACGATACGGGGCGAATTGAAGGCATTCCCGTACTGGACGTGATCCGTGAAGGCGATGAAGTGCTGCATAAGGTAGAGCGATTCCCGGGAGAGGGGCAGGTCCGCTGTGAAATCGACTGGGACCGCCGGTTTGATCACATGCAGCAGCATAGCGGGCAACACCTGTTGTCGGCCGTATGCTTAGAGCATGGGGCGATGACGCTAAGCTTCCATCTCGGCGAGGACTACTGCACGATTGACGTAGATCGGACGGAGGTATCGACAGAGCAGCTTGCTGCCATCGAACACGAGGCGAACCGTCATATCTATATGAATCATAAGATTTCTGGCTACTTTGTCACTGAAGAAGAAGCCTCGCGGCTGCCTCTGGTAAAACCGCCGAAGGCGGTAGACCGCGTCCGTATCGTCGAGATGGAGGGCGTGGAATACAACGGTTGCGGAGGAACGCACGTCGCGGCGACCGGCGCGATCGGGATGATTAAGCTGCTGAAGACCGAGAAGCAGAAGGGCCATGTACGGATCTTTTTCAAATGCGGGTACCGGGCTTTAAACGAGTTTCGGGAGCAGCAACAAGTGCTTGGGGCGGTGACCTCCAGATTGAAAACAGGCCGGGACGGCATCCTGGAGCGTCTGGACAAATGGGAGGACGAGCAGAAGGGGCTGCAATCCGAATTGGACGCATTACAAGAAGCTATGGACGAGATTACGGTAGGCCAGCTGTTGGCCAAGCAGGAAGTCGGGCGGATCGCTCACATTTTTGCAGACAAGACGTTAAGAGAGCTGCAGAACCTGGCGCAGAAGCTCACCGCGCAATGTGACGCGGCAGTGTTGCTGGCGACCGAATCCGAGCACAAGGTGGTGCTGGCTCAAAACGGCAGCCATTCGGTGTCCTGTGGCGCATTCTTCAAGGAGCATCTGGCCGCATATGGCGGAAAAGGCGGCGGCAGCGACAAGCTGGCGCAGGCCGGCTTCGGTAGTCGGCCCGAGGCGCTGGCTTTTTACGAGTTTGCCAGACAAGCGTTGTTATAGGGAGAATTGCCGCTGTCAGTGCGGGAACTCTCGTATTAGTCCGATAAAACGATGAGCCGCTGGAGACAGCGGTTCATTTTTCCGCGTACGAATGCTTGAAAATACCTGGAGGGATTCCTGCTACCTCGGCGCCGTCATTCGCGGCTTCGGTCTCGCATACAACTTCAGCCGGACCCACATCGTATTGATCAGCAGCAGTATGCCGGAGATGACGAACAGGCCTTCGATGCCGATATACCCGGCGAGGAACCCGCCGATCAGCGAGCCCATCATGTTGCCGAGAGCCAGTGTGCTGCTGTTAAAACCGAACGCCCGGCTCTCCATGCCGTCCGGGGTGTAGTACCGGATCAGCGCATTGACGCTTGGCAACAGCCCCCCCATGAATACGCCCATCAAAAACCGAACGGCGATCAGCTGCCACACCGTTTGCACGAACGCTTGCGGGATCAGCGTGGCCGCCGCTCCAATGAGACAAAAGGTCAGGATTCGGTGAGCCCCCAGCTTATCGCTGACCTTGCCGAGAACCGGCGAGGTAATCATATTCGAAATACCCGTCACGGCGCTGACAAAACCGGCCCAGAACGCCACGTCGGCGGTCTGTCCGTGCAGCTTCTCCACGTATAAAGGCAGCAGCGACATCGGGCTCAGCATCGCGAATTGCAGCAGGAACGTCACGGCGAACAACGCGGTCAGCTGAGGCGTTTTGTTCAACTCCAGGAAGCCCTGCAGCACGGAAGGCTGCGGCGTATGCGACGCTTCCTCGCGGTCGAACTTCTCGCGCACGAACAGAAGTGCCAGTAAGGAGGCGATAAATAACAGCACCCCGGTAATGTAAAAAATCGGCCGAAACCCAATCCACTCCGCCATCAATCCGCCGATCAAGGGCCCCAGAATTGTACCGGCCACGGTGCCGGACTGAATCGTACCCATCGCGAAGCCCATTCGCTCCTTCGGCGCCGTGCCTGAGATCAGCGCCACGGAGGCCGGATTAAAGCCGGAGATGGTCCCGTTCAGCAATCGTAAGCCGAGCAGATGCCAAGGTTGCGTAGCGAAGCCCATCAACGTAATGACGATGGCCATGCCGAAGCCGGAGCGCAGCAACATGATCTTACGACCGTATTTGTCGGCAAGCTTTCCCCAGATGGGCTGAAAAATAAACGAAGTCGCGAAATTGGCGGCAAAAATCATCCCGGCCCACATTCCGATCGCATGCTCTCCCTGCACGTGCAAATCCCGCGCTAGATACAGCGAGAGAAACGGCGTGATCATCGTCATCCCGGCATTGACCAGAAATTGTCCGAACCAAAGCACAATGAGATTGACCTTCCAGGTGTTCAATGTGCTTTCACTTCCTTTCGCAGGGTCTAAGGATGCATCTCACTTCACAAAGTGATCCTAGTATATCACTATTGGAAAAGCTTGGTCTGAGGCATTCTTCATGGCATCTTCATTCGATTGTCATAGGTTCGCCATGCGTTTGGCCGTTGTGATAGTTGTTACTTACTTTTAAGTAGGGCATAATGTACATTAGAATGTTTATAGTGTAGCTATGATTTTTTATCAAAATGGTTTCTACGAGTATTGGAGGCGTGCGGCTTGGTTTACAACGATCGTTTGATCCGGGCTCTGCGGAAGCAAGAGGTGGATCGTCTTCCGGTTTGGTACATGCGCCAGGCGGGCAGATATGATCCTGATTACCGGAAAATTAAAGAAAAGTACAGCTTATTAGAGATATGCCGACAGCCGGAGCTGGCGGCAGAAATCACCATGATGCCCGTCCGCAAGCTTGGTGTGGATGCGGCTATTTTGTATTCCGACATCATGAATCCGGTTGCTTCCCTTGGCGTGGAGTTTGATATTGTCAAAAATATCGGGCCAGTTATTGAACAGCCGATTCGGACGCTGGCGGATGTGGAGCGACTGAAGCCGATCGACGTCCATAAGGATTTATCGCATATTTTGGAGACGATCGCGATTCTGGATAAGGAGCTTGACGTTCCGCTCATTACTTTTGCCGGCGCGCCGTTTACAATCGCCAGCTATTTGATCGAAGGACGGCCGTCTAAGAGCTATATCCACACGAAAGCTTTGATGTACGGCGAACCGGAAACCTGGTTTAAGCTTATGGACAAGCTGGGCGATATGGTCATCGCTTATCTGCGAGCCCATGTAGAAAGCGGAGGTAAAGCGCTCCAATTGTTTGACAGTTGGGTGGGAGCACTTGCTCCAAATGATTTTCAGCGGTATGTACTCCCGACGATCACCCGTATTTTTACCGAACTTCGCGATTTGGATGTACCGAAAATTTATTTTCCCGGCGTAAGCTCAGGAGAGCTGCTTCCGACGTTGACCGATATCGCTGCCGACGCGGTAGGGCTCGATTGGCGCGTATCCATTGCGGAAGGTCGACGTCGGACGAATGGAAAGTTCGCAATGCAGGGCAACTTGGATCCCTACATTTTGACCGCGCCGATGGAGGTCATTAAACAGCAGGCTAAAAAAATTGTTGACGACGGCCTAGCGGCCCCGGGATTTGTGTTTAACTTGGGGCACGGCTTGTTTCCTGAGGCTTCCATCGACAAGCTGCGCGAGCTAACGGAATTCGTACATGCGTATTCCGCCGAAGCAATCCTGCATCAATCAACGCCGCGTGCGTAATGCTAAACCACATATATGAGTGCAACTCAATTATCGACTAGAGGTGAACTGGAATCGTGAAATCGAAAATCGGAGTGTTGGTGATGTCTTACGGCACGCCGCAAAGTCTGGACCAAGTCGAAGCGTATTATACGCATATCCGGCGTGGCCATCCCCCAACTGCGGAACAGCTCCAGGAGCTGGTTGGCCGATATGAGGCGATCGTAGGGGGAGTGTTTCCGCTGCGCGCCAATACGGACAAGCAAGTCGCCGCATTGCAGGAAACGCTGAACCGCATGGCCGCGGGCCAAGATACGGAGTTCGTTTGTTATCAAGGGCTTAAGCATGCCCATCCATTTATAGAGGACGGCGTGGCGCAAATGGCGAAAGACGGCATCCGCGAAGCGGTTGGCATCGTGCTTGCACCGCATTATTCCGTCATGAGCATCGGCGGTTACGTCAAGCGGGCGGAGGCGAAGGCGCAAGAGTTAGGAGTTTCGATGCGCTTCGTGGAGAGCTATCATTTACATCCAAAGCTGATCGAGGCTTTTGCCGCTCGGGTGTCCGCCAAGCTCGACCAATTTGAGGAAGCCGGCGCACTGCGCGATCAGGTTCGAGTGCTGTTCAGCGCCCACAGCTTGCCGGAAAAGATCCTGCAAATGGGCGATCCCTACCGCGACCAATTGCTGGAGACGTCCCAGGCCGTGGCGGACAAAGTTGGCGTGACCAACTGGCAGTTCACCTGGCAAAGCGCGGGCCGTACGGCAGATCCGTGGCTGGGGCCGGATATTTTAGATACGTTAAAAGACTTGAGCGAAGAACAAGTGGAGGATGTGCTGGTCGCTCCCGTCGGGTTCGTATCGGACCATCTGGAAGTGCTGTACGATCTGGACATCGAAGCCAAAACGATCGCGAAAGAACTGGATATGCGACTGGAACGGATCGAATCGCTGAACACCGAACCTTTATACATGGAGGCGCTCGGCGACGTCATTATCAAATCTTGGGAAAAGAGATGAGAGGACATGCGTGATTCTTCACGTCAGGTTGTCATTATCGGCGGGGGGCTGACTGGGCTGTCCGCGGCCTTTTACGTTCGCAAGTTCTATTCGGAGAGGGGCTTAACCCCGCAAATTACGCTGCTGGAAAAAGGCAACACCCTTGGCGGTAAAATCGAAACGCTCGAGAAAGACCATTTCGTCATTGAGAAAGGTCCGGATTCTTTCCTGGCCCGCAAGACGGCCATGACCGATCTGGCGAAGGAGCTGGGACTGGAAGACGAGCTTGTCTCAATGAACCCGGACGCCAAGAAGACGTACATCGTCAGTGAAGGCAAGCTGCATCCAATGCCTTCGGGGCTGGTGTTAGGCATCCCGACGGAGCTTGGCCCCTTCCTGCGCAGCGGACTCGTCTCCTGGAGCGGCAAAGCCCGGGCGATGCTGGACCTGGTGATGCCGCCGCGGCAAAGCGAGGAGGACGAATCACTTGGTATGTTTATCGAACGCCGGCTGGGTTCCGAGGTGCTGCAGAACGTAACCGAGCCGCTGCTCGCGGGGATCTACGCGGGCGATACCTACAAGCTCAGCTTGCAATCGACCTTCCCGCAATTCGGAGAGGTGGAGCGGGCTTACGGAAGTTTGATCAAGGGTATGATGACCGGCAAGAAGCCGGTGGAAACGCACACAGGCACGAAGCGCAGTGCGTTCCTGACGTTCCGCAAAGGCTTGCAGACGTTGGTGAATGGACTGGTGTCATCGCTGTCGGATGTAGATTGCCGCTTGGAGACCGAAGCGGTGGAAATCCGCCGTACGGGACCGGAAGCGTACGAGGTTGTGCTTGCGTCAGGCGAAGGGCTGGCGGCAGACGATGTGATCGTCACCGTTCCAGCGTTCGCCGCCGCGGAGTTGCTCCGACCACATGTCGATGTGACCGCGCTGGATGCGATCAACTACGTGTCCGTTGCTAACGTCGTTATGGCGTTTGATCGTAAGGATGTTACTGGCTTGTTCGATGGCTCGGGCTTCTTGGTACCGCGCAAGGAAGGCCTGAATATTACCGCCTGCACGTGGACCGGCATCAAGTGGCTGCATACGAGCCCGGACGACAAAATGCTGTTGCGCTGCTACGTTGGCCGTTCCGGCGATGAGGAGAAGGCATTTCTGCCCGAGGAGGAGCTAACGGAGCTCGTGCTTGGGGATTTGAAGCGGTTGATGAATATCACGGCCCGGCCGTTGTTCACGGAAATTACTCGGTTGCCGAAATCGATGCCGCAGTATCCGGTTGGACATCTGCAGCAGGTCGCGGAGTTAACCCGCCAACTGAAGGGATCGCTGCCTGGCGTCTATGCAACCGGGGCGGCGTTTTACGGCGTCGGCCTGCCTGACTGTATCAAGCAGGCGAAGGAGCTGGCGGAGCAGATGGCGGATCAATTGAAGGTCGCCCAGGCTTAAAGTGGAGCCGACTCAGTGACCCAACCCAACTTAGGACTTCTTGACCCCTTGCCCGCAAAATAGGTGAGGGGTTCTATTTATTTTCGGATACCTGATATAATAAAATCAAACGGTCAGCATTTGATCACGAAGCGTATTCAGAGAGAGGGATTCGGCGGTGCTCAAAACCTGACATCGAAGGTTCACTGAAAAGATAGATCGAAGTAAAAAGGAGTCCGTCATGTATCCACCGAGGTCGGAAAAAAACAAAAAGAAGCAGCAGGAAAAAAGGCGGCGTCAAAACCGGATCTGGCTCCTGCTTAACATGACTCTCATCACTTTAATTTTCGTGCTGGGAGCTTACTTTTATTTGGAAGAACGAACCGGGCAGGCTGTACCGGAGGCGGGAACGGGGCAGTCGCCCGGCGTTTCGGGTGAAAGTATACCGGACGACGGCGATTCAAGTGCCGAGGAAACGCCAATTCCACAGTCGGAGGACGACAGTGCTGCACCAACGGGGACGGAGAAAGGGAACGGTACGGATCACTCCGAAGCGGGGGACACCACGCCCGGAGAAGGGGATGGAGATGCACCCGACGGAGGCGAGGTTGGCATAGCCAATCCGCCATCCGGCACTGGTTCGGGCAAGGAGAATGGCGGCGATGCGGAGCAACTGCTGATTCATTTTGCGGGGGACACGATTTTTTCCGGGAAGGTTGAGGAGCGGCTGGAGAAAGCAGGATACAATTCTCCGTACAAATACGTGCGGGGGTTGTTCCAGAACGACGATTTAAGCGTATTGAATCTGGAGACGCCGGTGACTTCCGGCGGAAACCCGGCGGTTGATAAGACCTTTGTCTTCAAGTCGCCGCCGAAGGCGATTGGACCGATGGCCCAGGCCGGCGTGGACGCGGTCAATTTGGCGAACAACCATGTATTGGACCAAGGCGTGTCCGGTCTTCAGGATACGATGAAAGCCCTGCGGCAACACAACGTGTTGTATGTCGGCGCGGGCAAGAACAGCAAAGAAGCTTACGCCCCGGTCTATCTCGAACGCAAAGGCATCAAGATCGCCTTGTTCGGATTCAGCCGGGTAGTGCCGGAGCCGGGATGGGTTGCCGGAAAGAACAAACCGGGAGTCGCCTCGGCGTACGCGCCGGAAGCTGCAGTGAACGCCATTAAGGCGGCGCGCAAGAATGCCGATCTGGTGCTTGTCATGACCCATTGGGGCAAAGAGCGGACCAACAAGCTGGAAGAACATCAGCAGGGTTTGGCCCACGCGTTTATCGATGCCGGTGCTGACCTGGTCATTGGCGGCCATCCTCATGTAATGCAGGGGCTGGAGCAATACAAAGGCAAGTGGATTGCCTATAGCACGGGCAACTTTATTTTTACGAAATCGAAGGACCCGAAGACGTGGGAGACCGCGGTATTTGCGGCTTCCTGTACACGCAGCGGGGATTGTAAGCTCAAGCTGATCCCTTATCTTACCGAGTTGGGCCAGCCCGTGCCGATGAGCCCTCAAGACGGAAGCCAGTTACTGAAGGAGATCCAGAGCTTCTCGCCGGGAGTGCGGATTTCTGAGGATGGCGAAGTGAGCACTTCCCGGATCGGCAGGACGAAAGAGCCCGGATTAACGCTGCTGGCGGATCATCGCGCGTAAGGAAAGGATCGTTTCCGTTAGGAGGGAGGCGAGAGATTGCGTAACCCATGTGTCGCCCATCGCGGCTTCTCCGGGATCGCCCCGGAGAACACGATGGCTGCGGTCCAGCTCGCGATGGAGCAGGAGGATGTCCGCTGGATCGAAGTTGATGTACAATGTTCAAAGGACGGCGTGCCTTTGTTGATTCATGATTTCACACTAAACCGTACAACAAACGGCCGGGGAGCGGTCAAGGACAAGACCTGGGCGGAGCTGCAAACGTTGGATGCCGGCAGTTGGAAGTCCAAAACGTACCGAGGGGAACGTCTGCCCAGCCTGGATGAATTTCTGGACGCGATCGCCGGACGGCTGCGTGTCAATCTGGAAATTAAGACGGAAGGGAATATGTATCCGGGTTTGGAGGAGAAAGTGATCTCCGCCGTCAAGCGACGGCATATGGAACATGAGGTTGTATTGACTTCGTTCGAGCCGCGGATCCTGGCGAAGATCAAGGAAATCGGCCGCGGCATCCGCACGGGGCTGATCATCGACCGCCAACCGAAGGATTTGCTGCTGCGATTGAAGCTGTTGCATTGCTCTTTTTTATCGATACATTATCGTGCATTAACCGCAGAGCTAGCCGAGAAAGCGTTCAAGCATGGCATCGAAGTGATGGCATGGACGATGGACGATGTGAGGTCGCTGCGGAAGACGGCGGCGCTGCACCCCGACATTCTGCTCTGCACAAACCGGCCCGATGTATGGCGTCAGGCGATCGGCCGTGGAAATACTAAACTTGCGATTGTGAAACCACAATCCCCAGGAGGAGAAGATGACGATGAACAAATTGATCGCTAATGTGTATTGTGTTGGGCGGAATTATCGGGCACATGCCGAGGAGCTCGGCAACGAGGTGCCAACTGAGCCGATGATCTTCCTGAAACCGTCGCATGCGGTGACGACGATGGACGGCCGGGGCCTTGAGCTTCCGGCGGACCGCGGTTCGGTGCATTATGAAGCCGAGTTAGTGCTGCGTATCGCCCGTGATTATAAGCCGGGGATAACGGTCGACGAATTGGTGGACGTGATCGCGTTTGGAATCGACTTCACGCTTCGCGACGTGCAGAACATCGTCAAAGACAAGGGCAATCCGTGGACACCGGCCAAAGGTTTCCTCCAGTCGGCGCCAATCACGCCTTATCTTGCCTTCCCTGGCGCGGCGGAAACGGCAAACGAAGATTTTGTGCTGCGCAAGAACGGAGAGGTTGTGCAACGCGGCAACATCAGTCGGATGATCTTCCCGCTGCAGCAAATCGTCGATTATATCGCCGAGCATTACGGTCTGGGCGAAGGGGATTTGATTTTTACCGGAACGCCTGAAGGGGTGGGCCCGGTTGTTCAAGGAGATAAGCTGGAGTTATCCTATGGCTCCCAGGTGCTGGGAAGCTGCACGGTAGCTTCCGGCCCGGCGGCAAAATGAATTTCGATTGGATCATTGGGGCGCTTGGCGCCCTAATCGTGTCTGGAGCGGCTTACAAGAAGAAATCGTTATCCCTCTCCGGCATGCTGGCCGCATTCGTCATGGGGACTGTATATTACGGGGCCGGCAATTTGTTCTGGTTTGGTATTTTGCTGTTGTTTTTCGTCAGCTCTTCGGCTTTCTCGCATTTTCGCGGGGACCGTAAGGCCGAGCTGGAGAAATCCTATGCCAAAAGCGGACGTCGGGACGCCGGCCAGGTGTTGGCGAACGGCGGTCTGGGCATGTTGGCCTGTCTCGGCAACCTGTTCTGGCCAGATCCGGCGTGGGCGTATTTTTTCGTCGGGACGATGGCCGCGGTGACCGCGGATACATGGGCGACGGAATGGGGCGGGCTCAGCAAACGCGAGCCGCGTTCCATCTTAAACGGCCGCCGGGTTCCTCCGGGAACGTCGGGCGGGGTGACGCTGCTGGGGAGTACCGCAGCGCTGGCCGGTGCGGCGTGCATCGGCGGCGCCGCTTGGCTGCACCGACTGTGGACCGGAGACGATGCGTATAACGAAGTTGTTCCCGCGCTGTTCGCGCTGGTGAAATGGGGGGTGATCGGCGGGGTTTCCGGATTGGTTGGGGCTTTCGCCGATTCCTGGCTAGGCGCGACCATCCAGGACATGCAGCGCTGTACCGTGTGCGGCAAAGAGGTCGAGGTGGCGGTACATTGTGACCAAGCTACCGTCCATTTGCGGGGTTACCGTTGGATGGATAATGATATGGTGAATTTACTCAGTTCTCTGGCAGCCGGGTTCGTGGCGTGGGGAATCGGGATGATAGGATAAAGTAGGGGTTAGCGAATGAACATACTGACGGTGGAACATCTGACGAAAACCTATGGGGAGAAAGTGCTGTTTCAGGACGCTTCCTTCGGCATGGATGAAAACGATAAAATCGGCGTGATCGGCGTCAACGGAACAGGGAAATCTACGTTTCTGAAGGTGATTGCCGGCATGGAACAAGCCGATTCCGGCAAGGTTGCGATCAATCGGGACGTACGGGTGACGTTTCTGGCGCAAAATCCGGAGTTTGCCCCGGACATTTCCGTGCTGCGCGGCGTCTTCCAGGGCGGCGGGTCCGAGCTGCAGGTCGTGTCGGCTTATATGGAGGCCGAGGAAGCATTGGAACGAGAGCCGGGAGATGCCGGACGTCAAGCGGAGTTGGCGCGTCTGTCCCAGGAGATGGACCGACTGCAAACGTGGACCCTGGTCAGCGAGGCCAAGAGCGTTCTGTCCAAGCTAGGCATCACCGACTTCGCCCAGAATATGGGCAGCTTGTCCGGGGGCCAACGCAAGCGCGTGGCGTTGGCTTCAGCGTTAATCCTTCCCTCTGAGCTGCTGATCATGGACGAGCCCACCAACCATATCGACAATGATTCCGTCGCCTGGTTGGAGACGTATTTGCAGAAACGGCGCGGGGCGCTGCTGCTTATTACGCATGACCGTTATTTTCTGGATCGCGTCTGCAACGTCATGCTGGAGCTGGATCACGGCCGGCTGTTCCGTTATGAGGCGAATTACAGCCGTTTCCTGGAGCTGAAGAGCGAACGCGAGGAGCGTGAAGCCGCGTCCGAACAGAAGCGGCAAAATCTGCTACGGACCGAGCTCGCCTGGATCCGCCGCGGAGCCAAAGCCCGCTCGACGAAGCAAAAAGCGCGGATCGAAAGGTTCGAGCAACTGCAGTCGGCGAAGACGGAATATAAGAACGACAATCTCGAAATCTCGGTTGCCTCCACGCGGCTGGGCCGCAAAATCCTGGAAATCGACGGGCTGCGCAAGTCGATCGAAGGCCGGGTGCTGATCGGGGAGCTGACGTATACGGCGGTGCCGGGGGACCGCGTCGGCATCGTGGGACCTAACGGCAGCGGGAAATCGACGCTGCTGAACATGATTGCCGGACGGATTGAGCCGGATCGCGGCGAAATCGTGCTTGGGCAGACGGTGAAGCTGGGTTATTTTACCCAGGAACATCAGGAAATGGACAGCCAGCAGCGAGTAATCGAATATATCAAGGATGAGGCGGAGGTTGTCACGACGGCGGACGGCTCACGGATTACCGCGGCGCAAATGCTGGAGCGGTTCCTGTTCTCGCCGGACATGCAGTGGACGCCGATCGGTAAACTGTCGGGGGGAGAGAAGCGGCGGTTATATCTGCTGCGCGTGCTGATGGGCTCTCCAAACGTGTTGCTGCTGGACGAACCGACGAACGACCTCGACATCCAGACGCTGACGGTACTGGAAGCGTATTTGGATGAATTCCCCGGCGCGGTGTTTGTCGTCTCCCATGACCGCTATTTCCTCGACCGGACCGTAGACAAGATCATGGCGTTTGAGGGAGGCGGGGTGGTCGCCGTGCACGTGGGCGACTACAGCGAATATGAGGAGCGGTTGCAGGCGGGTGGCGTCGGGAAAGGGAATGTAAGTGGACAAACCGCCTCGGATTCCCGGAAACAAGGCAACGACCAGACTGACCAGAGCGATGGCGGAGCCCAAACTCCATCCGGCAGCCGGGATCCGGGTCGCGGAGAGAAGCTGAAGTTTAGCTATAACGAACAGCGCGAGTACGAGACGATCGATGCGACCATCGAAGCGGCCGAGCTGCGTCTTGCGACGATTTCCGAGGGAATGGAGTCCGCCGCGAGCGACGCCGTCCGCCTGCAGGAGCTAATGCAGCAGCAGCAGGAAGCGGAAGCCGAGCTGAAACGCCTGATGGAGCGCTGGACGTATCTGAACGAGCTGGCGGAGAAGATCGAAGCCCAGCGGAACTTGTGAAGCACGGCTGAGGTGAGGATGAGTCCGAGGCCTGATTTTTTCAGCCGCAGCCTGAATGCACCAAATACAACCGCTGGTCGGATGAAATGTTGTAATCTCAAAATGCAACTTTTTGGGGTGTAGCGCTCCAATCTATGAATCTATGATATAATCGAGACCTGCAAACTCTTCGCCTGGCGAAGAGTCTTTCTTTTGCATAAATTTGATGAAAAAGAAGTTGATATCGTGGTAAGCGCAGCTAGGAAAGCATCAACTCATCGCTTTTTGGATCGGCATTTCTCCGGTCAATCGATGGATTACCGGCAAATTATCGCACTCATTATTCCGATCTTGATCGACCAGGCGTTTATCATTGGCTTGAACCTGGTTAACACTGCAATGATCAGTTCCTCCGGCGTAGCGGCGGTGAGCGCAGTGAATATGGTCGATTCCCTGAATATTTTCCTGATCAACGTATTTGTGGCTGTGGCGACTGGGGGGACCGTCGTGGTCGCACAGTACAAGGGCAGCCGAAATGACGCGATGGTGTCCAAGGCTTCTTCCGGTTCCGTGTCCTCGGTTCTGCTGTTAGCGCTCGCCATTAGTTTGCTAATCATCGCATTGCACTCGCCCACCTTAAACCTGTTGTTCGGTTCGGCGGAGGCCGATGTCTTTCAGAACGCCAAATCGTATCTGATCGGCAGCAGTCTGTCGTTTTGCGGGATTGCGATCGTCGAAGCGGTATGCGGGGTGCTGCGGGGGATCGGGAAGTCGCGAGCCTCCTTGATGCTGTCGCTGATCATGAACCTAACCTATGTGGCGCTGAACTTTGTCCTCATCAACTTGGCGGATATGGGCATCATGGGGATGAACATCTCAATGAATGTCTCCCGATACTTAGCCGCGGCCTGCGCCATTTATTATCTAGTCAAGATGGACGAATCGCTGAGGGTACGTTTGCGGGACATGCTTCAGGTCAACTGGACGATGCTCAAAAAAATCCTCTCCATCGGCATGCCGTTTGCCGCGGAGCAAATGTTCTTTAACGGCGGCAAAATTCTGACGCAGATCTTTATCGTCAGCCTGGGCACTTACGCCATTGCCGCCAACGCGATTAGCGCATCGCTGGCGATGGTGATTCAAATCCCGGCTAACGCGCTGTCGATCGCCATCGTGACCGTGGTGGGACAGTGCATCGGTCGCCGGGAGATCGAGGACGCCCGGAAGCTGACGCGCTCATTCCTGTGGCTCTCCTCCGCAACCTTCGTCGTCATGGGACTCCTCATTCTCCCGTTGTACCATCCGCTGGTATCGCTGTTTCACCCGCCGGCAGAGATCGTGGATGAGATCTTCACGATTGTGCTGATCAATACGATCGCGCAAATTCCGTTGTGGGCGATCAGTTTCATCACGCCTTCGGCGCTGCGGGCCGCCGGGGATGCGAAATATACGTCGGTCGTCTCGATGCTGTCGATGTGGCTGTTCCGCGTCGTGCTTGGCTATATTCTAGGCGTGGTGCTACCGTTTGGCGTCGTTGGCGTCTGGCTAGCGATGGACATCGAATGGGGAATCCGCGGTCTCATCTTCCTGCGCCGCTTCCGCGGAACGAAGTGGTACCGGCATCGGCTGGTAGAGGACTAACTTGTATTCGATTTTTCGCATACAAATTTCCAATTGCGTCGGGAGATTCGGATTTTATTCGATTTTTCATATAGAAACTGGCACTTGCTCTCTCGGGAGCCTAAATCTGTTCGGAATTTCATATATATGTCGTCAAAAATACCCCAATCGGCGATTTCTATTCGATTTATCGCATAAAAAAACCTTTAAGCCTCACACCGGCCCACCTGGGCAGGTCTTGGCTTAAAGGTTTTTTGCTTGCTTAGCACAACACGCCGCTGGCTACCGACATCATCAGCTTGATACGGTTGATCTGATTCACCTCGCTGGCGCCGGCGTCGTAATCGATCGCCGCGATATTGGCGTCCGGATATAGCTCCTTCAGCCCTTTGATCATTCCGCGGCCGGTGATGTGGTTCGGTAAGCAGGCGAACGGCTGGATGCAAACGATGTTGTTCACGCCGTGATCGAGCAGCTCCATCATTTCCGCCGTAAGGAACCAGCCTTCGCCCATTTGGTTGCCGACCGACAGCAGGCGTCCGGCTTTCTCAGCCAGCGTGTAGATGCTCTCCGGAGGGGTGAGGCAACGGCTGACTTCCAGCGCCTGCTTCACCGGTTTTCGGTACATTTCGATATATCGGATCACTATCGGGTTCAGGAAACCCAACATTTTGCTCTTCCCTAAGTGATCCGCCTTATAAATCGGGTTGTATAAGCAATAGAACATGAAGTCGAGAAAATCGGGCACTACCGCTTCGCCGCCTTCGGCTTCGATCACCTCCACGATCCGGTTATTGGCATCGGGATGGAATTTGATCAGAATTTCACCGACGATACCAACCCGTGGTTTGGTAGCCCCCGTTTGCGGAAGAGCTTCGAACTCCGCAACCATACTTCGGATATTCCCCTTGTATTCCTGAGAAGAGAACTCCCGCAGGGAGTGCTTGCATAGTACCATCCATTTGCGGAACAACAGCTCGGTATCGCCAACGTTTCGCTCGTATGGCCGGAAGCGGTACAAGAGCCGCATCAGCAAATCGCCGTAGCAGGCTGCCGCAATCAACCGGTTGATCAGCTTTAAATTAAGCTTGAAGCCCGGTTGGCTTTCGATCCCCGTCGCGTTTAGCGAAATAACCGGGATTTGCGACATTCCCGCTTCTTTCAGCGCCCTGCGCAGCAAAGCGATATAGTTCGTTGCCCGGCAACCACCCCCGGTTTGGGTCAGAATGACGGCCGTTCGTTCCGGATCATAGTCGCCGCCGCGCAGGGCCGCCATGATTTGCCCAATCGTCATGATCGCTGGATAGCAGGCGTCGTTGTTTACGAACTTCAGGCCTTCCTCCGTCGATTGCTTGCTGGCCTTCTCCAGCACTTTCAGCCGGTAACCGGCCCCGCGGAATACCGTTTCGAACAACTCGAAATGGATCGGCGAGAGCTGCGGGGCAAGAATCGTGTATCCGCTTTTCATCTCTTTGGTAAAAGAGGCCGGCGAAACCGGTACGGACACCGTCCGGGCGGTATTCTGCGACGGTTCCCGTTCCTTCATCGCCGCGAGCAGCGAGCGCAGCCGGATCCGTGCCGCCCCTAGGTTGCTGATCTCATCCACCTTAATCAGGGTGAACGTCTTATGGTGACGCTCCAAGATCTCCTGAATCGTATCCGCGGTAATCGCATCGATCCCGCAGCCAAACGAAGTGAGCTGCACCAGCTCCAGGTCGGCCCGACCGCTGACGAAATAAGCCGCGCGGTACATCCGCCCATGGTACGTCCATTGATTGACGACGGGTAGGGGATGCTTGACGCTGCCCAGATGGCACACCGCATCCTCCGTCAACACCGCCAGCCCCATCCCGGCAATCAGATCGGCGATACCGTGATTGATCTCGGGATCGCTGTGGTACGGGTGGCCGCAGAGCACGACGCCTTTGGCTCCCGTCTCCTCCAGCAGCTTCAGCGTCGCTTCGCCTTGAGCGCGGATATCGCCGCGAGCCCGCTCAGCTTCTTGCAGCCCCGCGTCAACCGCCGCCTCCAGTTCCTCTGTCGGAATGCGAGGAAACGTGGTTTGCAGTGTTTTTTTCAAAGCCGGCACATGATCGATGTTCAGGAATGGACTTATCAACGGAATGCCTTGCTCCCTCAACCGGTCCATATTGGTCCGGATGACCTCGGGATACGAGGCGACGACCGGACAGTTGAAATGATTGTCGGCCGAGGCGTCTTCCTTCTTCTCATAAATGACCGCAGGATAGAAGATGAAGTCGACTTTGCTGCGAATGAGGCTTTCAATATGGCCGTGCACCAGCTTAGCAGGATAACAGACGGACTCCGACGGAATGGTCTCCATGCCGGTTTCGTACAGTTTTTTCGAGGACTTCGGCGAGAGAACAACCCTGTACCCCAGCTGCGTAAAAAACGTGTGCCAAAACGGGTAGTTTTCGAATAGATTCAGCACCCGCGGTAAGCCGACTGTCCCTCGCGTGGCCTGCTCCGGAGGGAGCGAGGCGTAGCTGAACATCCGCTCGTATTTGGATTCGACGAGATTGGGAAGACCGGTCTTCGACGTCTTCTGCGTCGCGCCGCGTTCGCAGCGGTTGCCGCTGACATGGAAGCTCTTGTCGGGAAACCGATTGATCGTCATGGCACAATAGTTACTGCATAACGAGCAGCGGGCATGCGAGACCTCATAGGTGAACGAATGCAGCTCTTCGCAAGGCAGCAGGCTGCTGCAACCTACTCCGTCATATTGCTCGCGAGCTAGCAGCGCGCAACCATAAGCGCCCATGATGCCGGCGATATCGGGGCGAACGGCTTCCCTGCCCGTGAGTAGTTCAAAGGCGCGCAGCACGGCATCATTGTAGAAGGTTCCGCCCTGCACGACGATGCGCCGTCCGAGCTCCTCAGGATTGCGGATCTTGATTACTTTTTGCAGCGCGTTCTTTACGACAGAATAAGCCAGGCCAGCCGAAAGGTCGGGCAGGGACGCCCCTTCCTTCTGCACCTGCTTAACCTTGGAGTTCATGAACACCGTGCACCGCGAGCCGAGATCCACCGGATGGACCGACTTCAGGGCGGCGGAGGCAAACTCTTCGATACCCAGCCCAAGCGCCCCGGCAAAACTCTCGAGAAAAGAACCGCAGCCCGCCGAGCAGGCTTCATTTAGCAGCAAGCTATCGATTGTACCTCCGCGGATTTTGATACATTTCATATCCTGGCCGCCGATATCGAGAATAAAGTCGACATCCGGCATAAAGCGGGCCGCCGCTTTATAGTGGGCCACCGTCTCGACCTCGCCGGCATCCACGCGGAACGCGGCCTTCATCAAGCTTTCGCCGTAACCCGTAACACAGGCGCGAGCAATATACGCATTCTCCGGCAACCGGGCATACATCTCTTGCAGCGCTTCCGCTAGGGAAGCTAGCGGGTTGCCTTTATTGCCACGATAAAACGTATGTAGAATTTGGTCTTTAGCGCCGGTCAATACCAGCTTGGTCGTGGTCGATCCGGCATCGATGCCGAGAAAGCAGGGACCGCTATAGCTTGCCAAGTCCGCTTGGGATGCGCTTGCCGCATCGTGCCGCTTCCGGAAGTCGGTGTACTCCTGTTCGTCCGCGAACAGGGGGGCAAGCCGGTTCTCGCCGTCAGGAGCAATCGTCCATTCGGCATTCTCCATGCGCTCCAGCCAATCGCTGAGCAGGAGAGATAAAGGGCCGGAGCCTTGGAATGCGGCTCCGATCGCCACGAAATATTGGGCATCGTCCGGGAACACGACATCTTCCGGCGCGAGCTGAAGAGTTTCAATGAAACGCTTCCGCAATTGCGGCAGGAACGTGAGCGGCCCGCCGAGAAAAGCCACCTTGCCTCGGATCGGGCGCCCGCAGGCTAGCCCGCTGATCGTCTGCGTGACGATGCTCTGAAAGATCGAGGCGGAGATATCCTCGCGACGCGCTCCTTCGTTCAGGAGCGGCTGGACGTCCGTTTTGGCGAACACCCCGCAGCGGGAGGCGATCGGGTAGAGCGTTTCGCAGCGGGCAGCCCATTCGTCCAGCCCCGCCGGATCGGTCTCCAGCAGCGCGGCCATTTGGTCGATAAACGCGCCGGTTCCGCCAGCGCAGGCGTTGTTCATGCGCTGTTCAATGCCGCCACGCAAATAGATGATCTTGGCGTCCTCGCCGCCGAGTTCGATCGCAGTATCCGTTTCCGGTGCCAGCCGTTGAATCGCCTTCGTGCAGGCGACAACCTCCTGCAGAAACGGAATGCCGGTCAACTCCGCCAGCTTTAGCCCGGACGAGCCGCTGATGCAAAGGCTGGCCTCCGCGTTAGGAAAGCGCTCCATGACTTCCCGCCATAATGCCGGTACTGCGTTGCGGATATCCGAATAATGGCGGACATACGCCCGGTGCACGATGCGCCCTTCGCGCAATGCTACGATTTTTGCCGTGGTGGATCCGATATCAAGTCCGATCTGCAGCAACATGATGTTCCTCCGTCTCCGTAATTCCTACGGCAAATTTATCCCGAATCGTCAGCAAAGACTGCAAAAACACCTGCAGTTGTTGCTCAGGAAAATCGCCGAGGATCGTTTGAAAGAGATGGTTGCGCTTGGCTATCATCTCTTCAAGGACCAAGTGGCCGTTCGCCGTCAAATCGATCCAGCAGATGCGTTTATCCACGGTATCCCGAACCCGGTCCAGCAATCCTTCCTTGACCATTTTATTAATGGCGATCGTATTGGCACTGGACGATAAACCAACCTGCTCGGCGATTTGGGTTACCGTCGATTTACCGTTCCGGTAAACCGCGAGTAGGATAAAAAACTTGCTAGGCAATATCTGCTCCCCATCGTTAAAAAACAACCGACCCATACTGTGGGCGATATCCAATGTCGTCTCGCAGATTCCGATGCACATTTCCTGATGCTCCTTCATCGCGATTCCTACCCTCCCCAGACAAAAAAACTTTTACCGTAAAGCTTTATATTCAAACCATATCACCGGGCGGGAACCCCCGAATATTAAAAATGTAATAAGGACAAGGAAATTCGGGGTACGCTAGCCGCGAAAAGTTTATTTGAGAAATCCAGTTGACACCCCTGCTACTCGGTGTTACAATGTACCTGTAATAAGCAATACTGAATAGCGGGAGTGAGGTACTCAGAAAGCTATTCGGTTTCTTTTTCCCAGGTACTAAGTTATACAGAATATTAGTCAGACAGAATAGTGGGCTTTCATTGCCCCGAACTTTCGAGATAAAGGAGAAGAGCGTCATGAATTTTTGGGACAAAATTACGGGCAACGACATGACAAGGGATTTTAAAGGGTTTGAGGCGCGTGCCCACAAGCTGCCGGCCGATTATCAAGCGGCATGGGAGGAGATTAAATCAAATCTCTGGCAGCACTCCGATTTCACCGGCCGCAACCTCATGCCCATTCTTGACGGAGCGCTTAGTTGGCTCGAAGAAACGGCGGCGGACGGTCAACGTGTTCAAGAGGTGCTGGGCGACGATATCCAAGGCTTCTGTTCCGCGCTGGCCGGTGAAGAAGGGGCTAAGTCGCTTCGTGACAAGTGGCGCGAGCAGCTCAACAGAAATGTCGCCAAAAAATTAGGGAAGTAGGAGGGATAACATGAATATTCAACAAATACTCCAAGGCAAAAAAGAATGGCGGGCTCACGTCGCACGGGTTAAAGCACTTCCGCAGGATTATCAAATCGTCTATAACGAGATTCAGAAATATCTGTTTAAGGTGGGTCCAACTGAACTCATGGACGGGATCGACTTACTCTCGGGGATTGTGGATCTCTTTGAAGAGGGAGCAAGCTTGGGGAGAGGGGTCCTGGAAGTGACAGGCCGCGACGTCGCGGCTTTTAGCGACGAACTCATCAAAGACTCCAAAACTTACGCCGACGTCTATCAAGAATCTGTAAACCAAAAAGTCAATCAAGCCGTGAACAAGTCTATCCATAAAAAATGAAGTAAAAGGGTGCAGATCATGGACAATTTAACGGAAATGCTAAAAGGTTCGCTGGAAGGCTGCGTGCTGGAAATCATCAGCCGTCGTGAAACCTATGGGTACGAGATTACCCGCCGCTTGAACGAGCTGGGGTTCGCCGAAGTCGTGGAGGGGACGGTATACACCATCCTCGTACGACTGGAGAAGAAGAACCTAGTGAACATCGAGAAGAAACCGTCGGATATGGGACCGCCCCGGAAATTTTATACCCTGAATGAGGCAGGCCGCCAAGAGCTTGAAATGTTTTGGGAGAAGTGGGAATTTGTCTCGTCCAAAATCAACGCCTTGAAGTCGAATTAATGTCACCCCATCGATGTTCACGACTGAATAGCCGGTAACTTAGGTGAATCGCCACCTTGCTATTCAGTTTTATTTTCACCAGGTAGTAAGTAATACAGGTTACCAGTCACACTAAATACTAACGTATAGGAGGAGAACAATGATGAGGAATGCAGCGATTTCTGTCAAAGGACTTAGAAAATCCTTTCAAGACAAGGAGGTGTTAAAAGGGGTGGACTTTGAGGTGCAGCGGGGTGAAATATTCGCCTTGCTGGGCTCCAATGGAGCGGGGAAGACGACAACCGTTAACATCCTATCGACGCTGATGAAGGCGGATGACGGTGAAGCGACGGTCAGTGGCTTCGACGTGAAGCGCCAGCCGGATTCGGTTCGCCAAACCATTAGCCTGACGGGGCAATTCGCCGCTTTAGACGGGATGCTTACCGGTCGGGAGAATCTGATGATGATCGCTAAGCTGCGCGGTGTCCCGAAGCCGGCACAAGTTGCCGACAGTCTGCTTGCCAGATTCAGCCTAAACGATGCCGCTAACCTCCGGGCGGATAAATACTCCGGGGGAATGAAACGCAGGCTGGATATTGCCATGAGCTTGATCGGTACGCCGGCCGTTATTTTTCTTGACGAACCGACGACAGGGCTTGACCCCGAAGCTCGGATTGAGGTGTGGAATACCGTCAAAGAGCTCGCAGGGAGCGGTACAACCATCTTGCTGACGACCCAATACCTAGAAGAAGCCGAACAATTGGCGGATCGAATCGCCATCCTGCATGGGGGTAAGGTCATTACGACCGGAACGCTCACAGAGCTCAAAGAGATGTTCCCCCCGGCGAAAGTAGAATATATCGAGAAGCAGCCGAGCTTGGAGGAAATCTTCCTCGCGATCATCGGCAAGAAGGAGGAGAAATAAATGAAGAACAAAACAGGGGTATTGCTCGGTCGATTAATGCGCAACATCCTGCGCAGCCCGGATACGATCATCACGGTCGCGATCACGCCGATTATGATGATGCTGTTGTTTGTTTATGTTTTTGGCGGAGCCATAGATTCAGGTACGAACAACTATGTGAATTATTTGTTGCCGGGAATCCTGTTGATGGCGATCGCTTCCGGCGTTGCTTACACTTCCTTAAGATTGTTTAATGATATCAAAAGCGGGCTGATGTCGCGTTTCATCACCATGCCGATCAAGCGTTCATCGGTGCTGTGGGCTCATGTGTTGACCTCGCTCTTTTCCAATGCGTTAACTCTCGTGGTGGTGTTCCTTGTCGCACTCTTGATGGGCTTCCGTTCGGGCGCTCCGCTCCTGGATTGGCTTGCGGTAGTTGGGATTCTTGGCCTGTTCACGCTGGCGCTGACCTGGTTGTCGATTATTCCCGGATTAACCGCGAAGTCGATGGAAGGAGCGACAGCCTACTCGTACCCGCTGATTTTCCTTCCATTTATCAGCTCGGCTTTTGTTCCTACCGAAACCATGCCTAAAGTTATCCGTGCGTTCGCCGAGAACCAGCCAGTCACCTCCATCGTGAATGCCGTTCGTACCCTTCTCTACGGAGGTACGGTGGGGAACGAGATTTGGATCGCGCTTGGCTGGTGCTGCGGAATCATGTTCCTGGCGTACATCTTTGCGAGCAGAGCATTTAAACGCAAGTTAGGGTAAGCAAGCAAGCCCTTGCCCTCTCCTCAAACGGAGAGGGCAAGGGCTTCTATATTTCATCAGCTTTAGAATGTTAATTGACCGCAGTATGAAAAGAAGATATATTAACTTTATACATATAATTCCAGACCTCGTGTATCAAAGGAGTGTGTGGTGATAACGAATGAGTACATCGACGATCCTGGAGGAAGTTCATTCCTTTATGAAAGACAATGAATTGAATCTGAGTCAATTCTCGATGAGGTTAAATATTAACGTGGGAACGCTGAGTTATTTGCTGAACGGGAACCGAACCTTAACCATGGATCACTTGGACCGGATTTCGGAGATCATGGGCGTACCCATAGGACATTATTACGAGAATTACATTCATGATTATCTTCAGGAGAGGAATCCCGACTGGCGGAGAGTGGGTCCTTTCCTACGCAAATGCGCCGAACTGGACAAGCTGGATTGTATACGAAGAACGATTAGCTTACTTATGGATAATTTGATGTACTCCACCTCGTTATTTGAACTGGCGGAGGAGTTTTATGAGAAAGGGCTGTACGCTGCCGCAGAAATCCTGTATGAGAATGTGGCGATGAGCGAAACCAGGCAATATTCCGAGCGGCTCGCGGTATGCCAGTATCGCCTGTTCAAGATCCGAATCGGAACGGACCAGGCCCATAACCTCAAAATCGCCTATCAGTTCGAACCTTATGTGGATCGGTTGGATGAAGTTCTGCAGCTGGATGCGCTCAAGGATTTGGCTAACTTATTCCGTTCACTTCGTAATTGGGATCGGCTTGAGGTTTTAGCTCTCGAGATGGAACGTAAGGCGCGCCTCCTCTATTTCAGTACCAGACGCTCGGAAAAAGAATTTCACGAAATGCAACGTCGCCTTAGCAGACCGATGTTTGTATACATTGTTTATGCCAAATTATTGTGTGCAGAAGTATATGAGGGTAGAGAAGACTATGCTAAAGCTTTGGAATACACTTATCAATATGCCGATTTAAGTTGGGTACAGGAAGAGGACGAGGATACTCTATATTGGTTAAGGTTATTTCAAAAATGGTCGAGTGCCAATATCTATGTCAATCGACTCATGAGCGGTGAAATTGAATATCTTTCCGATTACGTATCATTTATGATAGAAAATCCTGATGAAGTAATATCGTCGATTTCAAACGTTATGTCTGCAGCTAACCGACACCATATTGATGTAGATCATATATTACTTCAATTTAATTCGGAGATCGAAGCATACATAAACCGTAAACAAACTAACGACTTGTATAAAGACCAGGTTCTACTTGATAAGTACAATCAATTTCTGTATGATCTGACATATTACTATCTACACCAAAATAATTTCACATTGGGGTTTAATTATTTGATGCAAGGACTTGAGAATTCAGTTAAAATGAATAATAAGGAAACACTTCTTGATTTTATGATATTATTAGAACATCATAGGCAGTTTGCTACAATAGATATATGTGAGAAGTATAAGAATATCGTATGTGAGGTGAAAAGGAGTTTATGAAATCTAAAGTCGTTGTTGTTTTAGCGGTTCTTTTTTCTTTAATCTTTACTACTCCCGGTACGATTAATGTTGATCAACCAATTTTCACTGCCTTTGGTCAAAATGGTGGCGCATAAAAATCTACATAAGAGGACATAAGTGAAAACGCCTATTCGTTTAATTATAACGAATAGGCGTTTTTTTCAAGATATCAGGAAGTATATAATTGGGGGGCTTTACACGATTATCCCCTTTGATCAGATATCTCTAAGAACTGGAGAAGAGTTCGCCCTTACTCCGGTCCCCTGTCCCCCCTGAATAAAAGGGATAATCGCGCAAAGGCTGCATAAGAGGGACATCAAGGATACCTACCGAGGACACCGCCACACGGCGTCTTTTTTCGTTCACCTTATCACAATAATCTGCCGCAAATCGCGGGAATCGCCGTTCAGTTTGGTTTCGGCAGCGTTGAGCTGCGCCGAACCGTCGCCGTCGAGGAAGATCCCATCGACGAGCTGGCCGTCCGCGAGCGTCGCCTTGACGGCGCTGCGGAACGCTTCGGCCGTGCAGCGCGTAGGCGTGACGATCAGCCATAGCTGACCGTCCGCATCATAGGCGAGACCGGAGCGGAGCCGGTCTTCATCCGGATTTGGCAGATGCTCCGCCTCAACCGCCGCTCGCCAGCCTGCAGCATCCTGCAGCTTCATGCTGACGCCGCCTTGAGCGAAATAGCGAGAGCGATCCGTGACGGAAAGCTCGTCTGCGGCGGAAGCCGCCTGGACCGAGAAGCCGCCTGTGGCGCCGTCCCATACGAGCGTGCCGCGGGCGTATTTGGCGTTGTACCAGCCGGAGCCGTAAGCGCCAGCCGTGCCTTGAATCGGCTGGTCATTGTTCACCGCGATCGACAATACGGCATCGTTGTAGAAAAAACCGCCGTTGATGCCGTACACACGGTAACGCCCTAGCGGTTGATCCGTCGCTCGGAGCTCAATCCGTTCTGGATCGACGACCAAGGCATGCAGCTTGACTCCGTTCACCGCAGTAAGCTTATGATATTCATAATGATGGGGGAGCAAATAGCGGCTGCCCCAGCCGATCATCAGCAGGATACCGAGAAAGATCGCCCCAGCCGAAGCCGTGGCGATCCCCCAGTGCCGCCAATTAATCGGCCACATACGCAGCCAAAAGGCGGGTTGTATTGATGACCGCCTGTTTATGGGTCCGTTCCATGGCATGCGAAGCATGCACGCCCGGCCCGATCAATGCGGCGCGAATATTGTGACCACCGTGCAACGCTGCCGAGGCATCGGAACCGTAGTGCGGATAAATATCGACCGCATGCGGGATGCCAAGGCCTCGGGCGAGCTCGATCAACCGGCTGGTCATGTCATAGTCGTAAGGGCCGGTGGAGTCCTTGGCGCAAATAGAGACATCGGTCTCTTTGCAACTCAAATCATCGCCCATCGCGCCCATGTCGACGGCGATCATTTCATTCACGCCGTCCGGGATCCAGGAGGCGCCATGCCCCACTTCTTCATAGTTGGAGATAAGGAAGACGAGGTCGTGCCGCGGCGTCCAGCCTTCTCGGCGGCTCGATTCCATCAGGCCGAACAGAGCAGCCACGCTGGCTTTGTCGTCCAGATGGCGGGACTTGATGTATCCGCTGGGTGTCATTACGGCACGGGCATCAAACGAAATGAAGTCGCCAACGGCAATGCCTAGCTTCAATACGTCGTCTTTGTTCTCCACGAGCTCGTCGATCCGCACCTCCATGTTCTTCTCCTCGCGTTTGAAGTCACGCGCATCGCTGTACACGTGAACGGAAGGATGGGTCGACAGGATTGTGCCGGAAAAGATCTGGCCGCTGCGGGTGTGGATCTGGCAGTATTCGTTCTCGATACTGTGCATCATAAATCCGCCAACGGATGTGATTGCCAGCGTCCCGTTCGAGCGGACGGCGCGCACCATGGCGCCGAGCGTATCAACATGGGCGCTGAGGGCGATGCGCCGGGAGGAATCACGGCCGGGCAGAGTCAAGATCGCACCGCCCTTTTCGTTAAAGCTGCAAGGCACGCCCAGCGCTTCGGCTTCACGCTCAATCAGCGACATGATCCCACGCGTGAACCCGCTTGGGCTTGGCGTATCCAGCAAGGTTTTCAGTAAATTTAACATATAGGTTTCATTTGGTTGAATATTCATGGGAAACCTCCTTCAGGGGTTTAGTCCGTGGTGCTCCATAACAGATTACGGCTGGTTGGAATCCTCTGCCGACTCGGTACCATTTCCGGTCTCCGTGTCGGTTTCGGCAGTTCTCTTCTTCTTGCCGCGTTCCGGTTTCTCTGGTTCCGGGAAGACATAGCCGGTTGCTTCTTGGATATGTACAAGCTTGGCATGCAAGCCTTTGACTTCGCGTTGCAGCCGGTAACCGCGGTATATGCCAAACGACCCGACGATAATGCCGCCGAGCAGCGTACTGCCGAGAATCAGCAAAATCAGCGGGAAGCTGACCGAGCCAAACAGCAGATTTACCTGGACCGGGTCGACGTTGATCACGGCAAACACAGCGGTAATCAAGGCGAAGATCAGAGCTAAAATCAAGGACCATTGAATTTTCATGAGGGTACACCTCCTTCTAGAACAGTATAAAATCCCTTGTCCGCTTGGGGCAAGGGATTTTGTGGAAGCCTTTAGCCTAGGTTACTTCGTCAATTGTTCCATTTGCTCGATGACGTTCTCGAACACGCTCATCGCTTCGCGGATCGGCTCCGGCGAGGACATGTCGACACCGGCTTTTTTCAGAATATGAATCGAGTAGTCGCTGCCACCGCTCTTCAGGAAACCGAGGTAACGCTCAACCGCCGGCTTGCCATCTTCAAGGATTTGTTTAGAGAAGCTCGTCGCCGCGGAAAAACCGGTAGCGTATTTATACACGTAAAAGCTCGTATAGAAATGGGGGATACGTGCCCATTCCATTTCGATATCTTGGTCAACGACCATGTCTTTACCGTGGTATTTTACGTTCAACTCGTAGTAAATCTCAGACAGCTCTTGCGGCGTCAGCGATTCTCCGGCTTCGGCGCGTTCGTGGATGAGCTTCTCGAATTCGGCGAACATCGTTTGCCGGAATAACGTCGTCCGGAACTGATCGGCGTAGTAGGTCAGCAGGTACAGCTTTTGCTTTGGATCGGTTGATTTTTTCAACAAGTAATCCATTAACAGCGCTTCATTGGTCGTCGAAGCGACCTCGGCCAGGAAGATGGTGTATTGAGCGTCCCGGTATTTCAAAGCTTCGTCCGAAAAATAAGAATGCAGCGCGTGCCCCATCTCATGCGCCAACGTGAACATGCTGTTCAGATTGTCCTTGTGGTTGAGCAGCACGTAAGGATGGGTGCCGTAGGCGCCCCAGCTGTATGCGCCGGTACGTTTGCCTTCGTTCTCGTACACGTCGATCCAGCGGTTCTCGAAGCCCTCGCGCAGCACCTTCAGGTAATCCTCACCCAGCGGCTGAAGGCCTTCCTCGACCATGCTCTTCGCATCATCATAAGTGATATCCCACTTGTATTCCTCGACTAACGGGGCGAACAGGTCATACATATGAAGTTCGTCGACGCCTAATAGCTTCTTGCGCAGCTTCATATAGCGTTGCAGGAGCGGCAAGCTCTCATGGACGGCATCGATCAGGTTCGTATACACTTCCTTCGGAATGTTGTCGCCATATAGGGACATTTCCAGCACAGAAGGGTATTTGCGGACCCGCGAATAGAACATGTTCTTATTCACATTCGCGCTCAGCGTGGAGGCGATGGTATTTTTTTGCTTACGATAGGTTTCGTAAACGGCTTTGAATGCCCGCTCGCGTACTTCGCGGTTGGGGTTCTCCAGGAACTGAATGTAGCTGCCGTGGGTTAAATCTACTTCGTTCCCGTTTTCGTCCTTGATTTTCGGGAATTTCATATCGGCATTGTTGATCATGCCAAAAATTTGCTGCGGCGCTTGTGACAAATTGCCAACCTGGGCGAGCAGCGCTTCTTCCGTTTTGCTCAGCACATGCGCTTTCTCGCGTTTGATTTCCTGCAAGGTGAACTTGTAGTCCGCAAGGGCAGGATCTTGAATCAGCTTGTCGAGCTCCTGCTCCGGCAAAGCCAGAATTTCCGGGGTAATAAAAGACAAGGCCTCGCTGACTTCCACGCTTAATTTCTTGGCTTTTTGCACAAGGGCCTGATATGTAGGGTTCGTTGTATCCTCGTCGTGATTGAGATGGGCGTAAACGTAAAGCCGCTCAATTTGCAACGATAACTCGTCTTCCAGTTCGAATACGGCTTTGATGCTCTCCGCATTGGTGAGCTTGCCTTCGAATTCGGCGGCTTTGTCTTTCAGTTTCTTAAGATCATTGTACGATTTGTCCCAAGCGGCTTGGTCGGAAAACAAATCTTGCAGCTTCCACGTATTCTCCTGTGGTACCTCTGAACGTTTCAATACGGTGCTCATCGGAATCCTCCTTTGGGTTGGGTAAGATGATGAGGCAGGCTGACCAATCGCGGCGCTGCCTGGGAATGCGGCTGCCAGAAGGCAACCGGTCAACAGCAGGGGAATCGCACGTGGGGTGCGCTTGTGTCTCATACCGGAAAACCTCCCTTATTCGTGTCGGGAGCCCGATGTTAAGCTGGATCTCATGATCCAGTTGGCTTTGGGCATTTTCCTAGTATGGCCGTCTGCTGCAGGAAATATAGGGAATTGTTAGGCAAGGAAGCTGTAAATCATCAGCCCAAACGCCACCGCGATCATAATGACGGAGGCTAGGGCCAGGCTGCGCCGAAGGCGAGGCTGCAGGCGATCCTTGTTTAGGACAACCACGACGCCTAGCGCAAACGCGCAGATGATAAAAATAAGAAGGTTGGAACTATCCATCATAATTAATACTCCGTTTCGTACTGGAATGGTCCGGAGGGACGGGTTAAACCTGCTTAAAGGCGTTCATGATATCATCCCATTCCGTCTCGTTACCCGCGTATTCCTCCTTGGGAAACCGGCGTTTCACCCAATCCATGAGCGCGGGACGGCTAAGGAACGTATGCGACTCCTCGCCCCACTGGTCGGAAATTTCACGGAGTACGATGTACTTGCCTTGAACCTCTACCGTCATCATGTTCCATTTGTCTTTTTTGTATATTTCGTGCTTTTTGATCATCTCAGGCGTTCTCCAATCTTTGGCTTCGGTTTGCAGGTATGAAACCCGCGGATTAATGGTAATATTTTATGTAAAATGATAACTCACGCCCCCGAGGAAAGCAAATGAAACCGTACGTTCTAACGCGGGTTTTGGACCGTAAAGTTTGGGCGAACTGACACGTTGCATTGTCGTTGGGCATAGAGTATAATATGGGTATTCGTCAAAGATGACGATTATTTTTAGGAGGTTGTTCATTTGAAAGGTACAGTTAAATGGTTTAACGCAGAAAAAGGCTATGGCTTCATCCAAGTTGAAGGTGGCGAAGACGTATTCGTACACTTCTCCGCAATTCAAGGCGACGGATTCAAAACTCTAGAAGAAGGCCAAGCCGTTGAGTTCGAAATCACTGACGGTAACCGTGGTCCTCAAGCTGCTAACGTAATCAAATTATAAGATCACTTCCGTTTAACGGATCACTTATAAAGTTTGGTTCCAAGCGCGATAATGAAAGGCACAGCTCTTTATAGGGCTGTGTTTTTTTGTATACATAGGACAATGGGTGACATTCTGTTGTCACCATTGCTTTGTTAAAGTGGATTTAACGGGAGGGGACGTAAGCGATGAAGCGGATGGATCGGATGATGGCGATCGTGATGGCGTTGCAGCAGCGGCCGGAGACGGCTCAGTCCTTGGCTGACAAGCTGGAGGTGTCCAAGCGGACGGTGCTCCGCGATATGCAGGCTCTGGCTGAGATCGGCATTCCGTTGTATGCGCTCTCAGGCCCTGGCGGCGGCTTCCGCCTCATGGACGGCTTCCGGCTGCCGCCGCTGCAGCTTGACGCCGGCGAGGCCCTGACCGTCCTGCTGGCCTTGGACGGCATGGGCAAATACAGCGGCAGTCCCTTCCGTGAGGCGAAATGGACCGTCGCCGACAAGATCCGCTCCGCTTTGCCCGAGCAGATGCTAGGGCAAATAGCTCCATTGCTCCGGCACGTCGAGATGGAGGTGCCGGAGCGCGGGACCCAGGCGCCGTTCCTCAGCGCCTTGATGGCTTATGCCGCCGGCGGGCAGTGGATCCGAGCGGAGTATCGCTCGGTGAATTATCGCCGGCAGCTGACGCTGAAACCTTTGCGCGTGTACGCCGCGCACGGGTTCTGGTATTGCGAAGCCGAGTCGCTTGCGCACGGCGAGAAGCGAACGTTCCGCGTCGACCGGTTCGTAGAGGTCGACGAGACGTCTCCCCCACCGGATGCGGGTGCGGGAAGGGGAGAGGCCGCCATGCAGAGGCAACCCCTAACACGGGCCCCAAGGGAGGACTTCCGACTCCTTGTAAAACTGACGTACCGGGGCTCACTGCTGGCGGAGCAGGATCCGCATTTTGGCCAGGAGGTGCACCAAATAGGAGAGGAAGAATGGCGACTCGATTGCATCCTGCCAGGCTCGGAATGGGATTGGGCCGTATCGCATTTCTTCAGTTTAGGTCATGATGCGGAAGTGCTAGAGCCTTTGGCTCTGCGCGAGGAGCTTCATCAGCGGGCAGCGGAGCTGGCCGAGCTGTACCGGACAGGCCGGGTTACTCCGGCCCGTGAGACGGACGTAGGATACGAGAAGACTGGAGGGAGCAAGAAGGATGAAACCTAGAATGACGGTGTTAACGATCGGTGTGGAGGATTTGGAAAGGGCGCTGCGATTTTACCGGGATGGACTCGGCTGGGCGACCGACGGGATCGTGGGCCAGGAGTTCGAGCACGGAGCCGTCGCCTTTTTCGATTTGCAGGCGGGACTGAAGCTGGCGTTGTGGAAACGGGAAAGTATCGCGCATGATACCGGCCTTATCGCGCATGCTCCAAGCTCCACGGAGTTTACGCTAGGCCACAATGTGGCGAGCAAATCGGAAGTGGATCAGGTCATGGAGCAAGCTGAAGCGGCAGGGGCCAAGATTACCGTTCCTCCCCATGATACGTTCTGGGGCGGGTACTCAGGGTATTTTCAAGATCCGGACGGACATTTGTGGGAGGTTGTCTGGAATCCCGAGTGGATATTCGAAGCTTAATTGGCGAGGAGGAAGAGGGTTATGAGTGAACGGGGAGTGTTGGAACGGGCCGCAACTTTCATTTATTCGAATGCCCGGTTGTTGGATCGCAAACGGTTTGCTTATCATTTTGATGGAGGGACTGCGGAGGAGGTGCTGGGTGCGCTTCGACCGTACCAGAACGAGGATGGCGGCTTCGGCCATGCGCTTGAGGCGGATATGCGCGGCCCGCACAGCCAGCCGGTGGCCACTGAAACGGCGTTGCTGGTGATGCGTGAGGTCGGCGGTTTTGGATCGGATCTGCTGGACGGAGTGATCCGATATTTGCGCAGCATCACGCTTCCGGGTGGCGGCCTGCCGCGGGCAACGACGGAAGTGAACCGATATCCGCATGCACCTTGGTGGATCACTGAAAAAGACGGGGTTCCTTCGATCAACCCGACCGGAAGCATCGTGGGCATGTTGCTGGAGCAACAGGAACGCACGGATTTCATTCGCGAGGATTGGTTCCGAAGCCATATCGACTTCTTGTGGAATCACGTCGAACAGGGGCTCCCCGGAGATTATCACGACGCTGCGCAGTGGATCGCCTTCTTGCAGCAGGTTTCTGACCGCGAGCGGGCGGCCTCACATCGATCTAGGTTGGATGAATGGCTGACAGGCCCAAGCGGAATCGAAACCGATCCGCTGGCTCAAGGCTACGTCCACAAGGTGCTGGACTACGCGCCAACCCCGGACAGTTATGCGGCCAAGCTTGTCTCGGATCAGGAGGTGCAGCGGCATTTGGATTGGTTGCTGAGCACGCAGCAGGAAGATGGCGGCTGGGCGCTCACGTTCCCGGGAACGAGTCCGGCTGCTGAGCAGGAATGGCGCGGCTGGCTAACCGTGGAAAATTTGAAGATACTGAAGGCTTACGGCCGGTTGTCCTAAGCGCAACAGAAAAAGAGGCTCCTTTCAGCTGTTTGCTGAAAGGAGCCTCTTGGGGTTAACGCTTAATCAACGATCCGCAAAATGTCAGCGACTTCCTTCCGAGGCACCGGCTTCGGCGAAATCGCCGGATGACCTAGCGCGATCACCATGTTCACTCCACGGTCGGCGGGGATGTCGAGGAATTCGCGCAGCTTCTCTTCCGCCAGCAGCACCGGACCGGTCATCGGGCAAGTGGCCAGGCCTTTGGCATGCGCGGCGAGCATCAGGTTCTGGGCGGCTAGACAGCTGCTCTTCAGTCCTTCCTCTTCCCAAACCTCGGGAGCCACGAAGGCAATCGGGTCAAAAATTCTTTCCCGGAACTTGGACGTGTACGGGGTGGACAAGCACACGATTAACGCCGGCGCACCAGAAAAGGCGGTAGCGTAAGGGCCAAATGACTTCACCAATAGCTTGGCTTCCCGTTCCAGCCCTTGCTCCGCGGCGCGCGCTGCGGTTTCATGCAGGCTCTCCCAGGTGAAGTCCTCGATTTGTTTGATTTTATCGGTGTTCCTAACGACGATAAATTCCCAGGTTTGCGAATTCGTGTCGCTGGGCGCATAACGGGCGCAATCGATGAGATCCTCAATATCGGCGAGGCTGACGGTTTCTTCGGTAAATTCCCGGATACTGCGGCGGGTTTTTAAGATGTCCCGGAACAAAGCGAAATCCATGCGTTTTCACCTGCTTCTTCATATTTAATACCAGGTACTATCATCTGATAATAACTATTATATAGGAAGATATGTCCTTTGAACAGAGATAGAGTTAGAGTAGGGCCTGGTGAATGAGAAAGCCATATTTGGGGAGGGAGATCCGCATAGCGTGGACTCAGTTGACCAATCCGGGTACCGAAAAAGCTTAAGCGAGTAATGTATAAGAAATATCGAATAGAAGTCGACATTTCAGGCGATTTCGGCAGAATGAGTATGAAATTTCATATAGAATTGTGTTCAAGGAAGACGGTGGTCGGAATTCTATATGAAATATCGAATAGAAATTGCTTTTTTGGGCTTCAGCGGAAAATTGGATATGAAAAATCGAATAAAATCAACATCGTATCGAATTTTCCATTTCTTAAGCTAAGCCTTATGTTCGAATTTCGAGGGACTGTTCGCTCCCGGCCCCTTCTGGAAATATCGGCTACCGAACCCGATGAACGCGACCGCTGCCGCGCCCATCGCGGTCAGGTAGAACGGCTGGCGGCCAAGCTGTTCGAACATCACACCGCCGAAGGTGCCGCTAAGAAGCCCGGCCAAGCTGGACCATACGATGGTGTACAAGGCCATGCCGGTCGCCCGGAATTCATCGGGGATCAGCCGGGTGAGCATGCGGATGGCCGTGACATAGAAGATGCCGAACGTTACGCCGTGCATCGCCTGGATGGCGAGGATGCCGTAGGCGGATCCGGTTAGTCCCATCAACAGGAACCGGACGGCGAACAGCAGGCTGGCTAGCAGTAGGAGCGGCAGCTCCTTATATTTTTCCCCATGGAAGCTGAGGTAGATGAACACAGGGATTTCCGACAGCGACGAGGCGAGCATCGCCCAGCCGATGAGATTTTCGCTCGCGCCGAGCTCCTTCAGGCTGATCGAGATAAACGCTTCGTTCATCCGCATGCCGATGGCCAGGCAGAAGACGCAGCCGAAGAACCAAAGAAGCTCTTTTTGACGCAGGATCGCCCAAATGCCCGACAGGTCCATCTTGGCTACGGATGTAGGCTGGTCCTTCACGAACAGGATGAACCCCAGCGCGAGTCCGGCGATCGCGATCGATACCCACATCGTGTTTGAGGAGCCTACCCGGGTCAAAACGTAACCGATAAGTAAGGCAAAGAAGGCGTATCCGAACGAACCAAACAGGCGGATGGAGATGAAATGGATGCCGTGCTGCTTGGCCGTAGAGATCACGATGGTGTCGGACAGCGGGAAGACCGGATAGAAGAAGAAGTAAAATACGGTTATAACCGCCATGATGATTGAAAATGAGGTGGAGGCGGATAAGATAAACGTCAACGCGATTTGGCCGACCAGCAAGATGAGCAGGATCTTCTTAATCGTTTGGTAACGGTCGCTGGCTATACTCCACAGTAAATTGGAGACAAGCGAAATCATGGGGCCTAGGGCGTATAGCAAACCGATTTGGCTGGTCGAAAATCCAAGCTGGGCGTAAAATAGTGGGAAATAGGAGGAAACAAGGACACTTGTTCCGTATATTGTAAAGGTAAAGGCTCGTAGCCATCCGATTTCGGGGCTGACCGTAGTTTTCCGATTCATGGGGTTCTGTACTCCGTTTCTGCAGTCAGATCATTGTGCGCTTAGTGCGGTTATGGTTAGTATGCTTGCAAGTATACCAGAAATTAAGAGGTTCGGCGGCAACAAATTTACGCTCCGTTTATGTAAAACCCTTATACTGATCTCTAGGAGGTTATCGCCATGAAGGATTGTTTTGTTTACGATGAGCGCCTGGGCATTCACGTGCCGGTGCTGGAGCGTCCCTTTGACGAATACGAGCGGGAGGAACGGCTGGCGATGATCGCCTATTGGGAAGAGATCCGCGGACGGATTCCAAGCAAAGTCATGGTGCTGGAACGGTCGATTGAGCACATGCTGGGCGAGATGAGTAATGAGTCCGATTTCGAGCGCAGCTGTCGTCTCAACGGCGAAATCGCCGAGCTGGCCAGCCGAATTAACGATCTGCATATTTGGTACCGGACAACCCAGGATGAGCCCTCCGTCAAAAGGCATTTGTGATTTTGTTTATTTGTGCTAAAAGTTGGATCATATTATAATATAGAATGGTTTTCAGATAGGCCGTTTTTTAACAACGCAGTGGAGGCAGGCCATTGATTGAACTTGAGCAAAGCCGAAACCAATTCCCGAAGGAGCCGATCCGGCTGATGAGTCGGGTTTATAAGTTTATTTTGCCGGATGTCCGTCAGGAACTGGATCGTTGGAGGAAGGATGCCGAGGAGATCCCCGATCCTGAGCTGCGGCGGCAAGCTTTGGCCAGCATCGCCACCAAAGAGTTCCATTGCCAGGGCGGTGCCGTATATGCGGCCGCAAACTTGCGGATGCGCCACGTATTGATCCCTCTCATCGTTGCGTTCCAAACCATCAGCGATTATTTGGACAATTTATGCGACCGAAGCACTTCCAAGGACCCTGAGGATTTCCGACTCTTGCACCAGAGTATGCTGGATGCGGTAGACCCTGATGCGGCGCTGCGGAACTACTATGCCCTTCGCGAGGAGCAGGACGATGGTGGTTATCTGCACCGGCTGGTTGGGACTTGCCAAGCGAACATCGATGAGCTCCGCGGATACCCGGCGGCGATGCCGTACATCGTTGACCTCGTAGGACTTTATACGGATCTGCAGGTGTACAAGCACATCGACCCGCAGGAGCGCGAGGCTAAGCTACTAAGCTGGTGGGCGAACCACGAGTATCGTGCGCCGCAATTGCGATGGAACGAGTTCGCGGCAGCGACGGGTTCAACTCTCGGGGTGTTTATGTTGTTCTTGGCGGCAAGTCACGACGGGTTGGACGAGAAAAGCGCAAAAACGATCCACGACGCTTATTTTCCGCATGTTTGCGGGCTACATATTATGTTGGACTATCTGATCGATCAAGCGGAAGATGAGCTTGGCGGGGATTTGAACTTTTGCAGTTACTACGATAGCAAGGAAACGATGTTGGGCCGAATCACGTTGATCGTCGAGGGAGCGCGGCAGGATATTCGGAAGTTGCCCGCTTCCTCGTTTCATAGGATGATCATTGAAGGCTTGCTGGCCCTCTATTTATCCGACCCGAAGGTCAGCCAGCAGGACGAAATTCGCGAGGTATCCAAACGGTTGATGCGGCGAAGCCCGCTTATGCGGTTGTTCTTCTTCGCTAACAGCCTGTGGATTCGCAAGCATCTTTAGAAACTTTAGCAATGCTAACTTTACTTACAACCGAATTAGGAGGAATTATCATGTCAGCAGTTAAAAAAATCGCAGTCCTTACCAGCGGAGGAGACTCCCAGGGCATGAACGCGGCCTTACGCGCCGTTGTACGAAGCGGGTTGTTCTACGGCCTGGAAGTGTACGGCATTCAACGCGGATATCAAGGTTTGCTCAACAATGATATTTTCCAAATGGACATCCGCAGCGTCGGCGATATCATTCAACGTGGGGGAACGATTCTCCAATCCGCACGTTGCCTGGAGTTCAAAACGCCGGAAGGCCAACAACGGGGCGCGGAGATTCTGCGCGAACACGGGATCGATGGCCTGGTCGTTATCGGCGGCGACGGTTCTTATCAAGGGGCTGAGAAGCTGAGCAAGCTCGGTATCAAAACGATGGGGCTGCCAGGGACCATCGACAATGACATCTCCTTTACGGATTACACCATCGGTTTCGATACGGCGGTGAGCATCGTGGTGGATGCGGTGAACAAGCTGCGTGACACGATGTCCTCCCATGAACGGGCTTCGGTTGTGGAAGTGATGGGCCGTCATTGCGGCGACATCGCATTGCATGCCGGGTTGGCTGCCGGTGCGGAAACGATCCTCGTACCAGAGGTACCGTTTGACCTGAACGAAGTAGCGGACCGCATGAAGCAGAATTTTGAAAAAGGCAAACGCCACAGTATCGTGATCGTAGCCGAAGGCGTGGGCAGCGGCGAGGACGTGGTGCAGGCGATCAAGCAACGCCAGCCTTCCGTGGAGCCGCGCGCAACCGTGTTGGGTCATATCCAACGCGGCGGATCGCCAACGCCGTTCGACCGCAACCTGGCCAGCCGCCTCGGCGACTTCGCCGTGCGCAGCCTGATCGCCGGCGAGTCGAACAAAGCCTGCGGCATGATTGGCGGCGAAATGATCTTGACCGACATCGAGAAGGTTGTCAGCACGAAGAAGCCGTTTAACATGGAGCTGTACGAGCTGGCATCGCGTTTGTCGCAATAAATAGATGAGTTAGATCGTTAGAGGAGCCGAGCCGGGAGGAATCCCGGCTCGGCTTGTTGTTTGGGAGTATGGGGGGAGTCTCTACCTTTTCGGGTGGAAATGTTGCAAATTAGGCAACATGATCAATTTGTTCGGAGCGGTAAAGCTCAGTCTAGGCGAACCCTCCCGCTTCTGCTACAATCGAACGCATAGCTGATGAAGGGGGAAGGTACATATGTATCTGTATCGATTGGAGGCGGAAACCTCCGCCGGTGCATTCGTGATCGTCATCGCCGCCGAGGAAGAGGAGAAGGCATTTGCCGCAGCCGAAGGGCATTTGCAGCGGCAGGTGTTGCCCGCACCCGCAGTCACGGAGTTGTCGATCGTGGAGAAGAAACGGATCGCGCCCGGGGCCGGCTACGTAGTGGCAACCGACAGCATGCCGCGTTAAAAAGAGAAGCCCGTGACCTTCCATCGGTCACGGGCTTCTCCTCGTTTATTGCGCATCCGCCGGACGAATCTGTCGGCTGCTAAACCGACGCTGGATCACGACCAGACGATACAGCAACAGGACGGCGGCTACGGCCAGGCCGGTAATGAGGCCAATCCAGTAGCCGTATGGGCCCTGCGGAGTGTAGTTGGCTAGGACGAAGCCAAACGGCAGCCCGATGACCCAATAGGCCAACAGAGAGATCCAGAAGCCGGGGCTAACGTCCTTGTACCCACGCAGCACGCCTTGCGTTGGCGTGGCGATGGCATCCGAGATCTGGAAGAAGATCGCATACACCAGAAAGTGCTTGATCAGCGAGACGACTTCGGGTTCGCTCGAATAGAGCTGCGCGACACCTTGGCGGAATAACAGCAACAGGACGGCGGTGGCCAAAGACAAGGCCGCGGCAGTCCCAATACCAAGGGCCGCGTATTGCCGGGCATCCTTCAGCCGGGAAGCGCCGGTCTCGAAGCCGACGAGGATCGTTAGCGCCAGACAGATGCTGAGCGGGATCATATACAGCGTCGAGGCGAAATTGTTCGCCGCTTGATGAGCAGCGATCGTCAGCGTGTCGAATCGGCTCATCAGCAGCGTTACGGCGGCGAAAACGGCCGTCTCGAAGAAGATCGCGAAGCCGATCGGCACACCCAGTTTCATCAGTTCGCGCCATTTGGCCAGCGAGATGCGATGCAGCTTGCGAAAGACGCCGTATGAGGCGAACGGTTCTTGCCGATGTACGATCCACAAAGCGATTAGAAAGATGCACCAATACGTAAAGGCCGTGGCGATTCCGGAACCGATGCCGCCAAGACGAGGGAAGCCGCCGTGTCCAAATATAAGCAAGTATCCAGCGCCCACGTTTAGCGGGAGGGAGATCAGCGTAATCATCATCGATATCCGGGTTTGTCCCAGCGCATCGATAAACGAGCGCAGTACGATATAGCCGAACAACGGAACAATTCCCGTGGAAATCGCCACTAGGAAATAGAAGGCGACATGATGCACCTTGGGTTCCAGGTCCATCGTGTTCAGCAGGGGAGAGATCGAGAATGCCCCGACGAGCAGCACGACCAAGCTCACGGCCACCGACAACCATATTGCCTGGATGACGTGATAGCCGACCTTGTTACTCTGACCGCCGCCAACCAATTGCGAAACGATGGGCGTGATGCCCATGAGGATCCCGCTAAGTCCGGTTTGTACCGGGATCCAAAGGCTTGAGCCGATGGCCGTACCCGCAAGGTCAGCCGGACTGGCATGGCCGGACATCATCGTATCGAAGAAGGTCATCAGGGACATCGTCACCTGGGTGACCAGGATGGGGATCAAAATGCGTAAAAATTGCCCATATTTTTGTTTTAACGTGTATGTTTGATTCATAAGCCGACATATCTCCGATCCTCAAAGGGTTACTTTACGTTCAAGCGAAACCAAACCCGGGCAGAAAGGCCCGGGTTTGATGGCTTTGCAGCATTATTATTCATAAGCGACGCCGGAAGTATAACGGTTGGAGGCGTTCCACAACAGAAACTCATCCACCTTCATTTCCTTCAGCGCCCGGATTTGTTCTTCCACTTCATGTTTGCCGTATTTGATGTAATGTCCGCTTCCCAGCCAACTGGCGGTAAAGTCCTGAATCCAAGGCCGGATAATCGGCTGCTTTTCTCCCAACTCCGAAAGCTTTGTTTGCGTATCCTGTACCGCGCCCTTGATCGTCTGATAAGGGGCTTTGTCGGGATCCTTGGCATTAAACCATCCGGTTGTGTAATGGCTTGGATAGATCATCGGACAAATCACGTCGACATTGTCGGAGATTTTCACGAAATCCTGACCAATTCCTTCGGCCGCTGGCACCGATGCCGCGTATCCGAAGATATCCACCGAAACCCGGATCCCTAACGGTTCGAGCTCATCTTTGGCATACTTGACGAAGGAGGAGACGGCGTCGACGCGGGTCATCTCACTTTTTGTATAGCTCAGACTATCCGCCCGTTTCTCAAAGCCTTCGGGGAACCGAACGTAGTCAAATTGGATTTCCTTGAAGCCGAGCTTAGCCGCTTCCTTGGCGATGGCGATATTATAGTCCCAAACCTCTTTACTGTAGGGATTCACAAAGCTGTCGCCTTTGCCGTTGCTCCACACGGATCCATCCTTGTGACGGAACGAGAGCTCCGGATGCTTCTTGGCCAGAATCGTATCCTTAAACACCACGATTCGGGCGATCGGATAAATATCATGCTTCTGCAAGCGAGCCATTAATGCATCGATGTCACGGATGAATGGCTGCGGTTTCCCCAATTTATTCAGCTCGGCGTTATCCGTCTTGTACGTGATATAACCCAGATCATCCTTGATATCGATCACCATCGCGTTCAGCTCGGTCTTGTCGACGAGATCGACCAGTTGGCTCATACGGGATCCCCCGGCACTGTATGCAGTAACATAAATGCCTTTGACTTTGGGAGCGTCGACCTGAGGATCTTCTTTCAGATCGGATGGTTTGATAGGATTGTCCAGGCGCCCCTCCGCTAGATTCACCGAGAAGGTGTGGGTAACGGATGCCATCATGGAGTTCGCCGGTTCCATCCCCGCGGCTTGCTCCTGCGGCGCTGCTCCACTGCCTGTACTCAAGGCCAGAAGTAGTAGTGTCCAGATGATGTTCATGATATCTCTCCCTTGTTTGCAATCGCTACTTATTATATCGGAAGAACGGCCTTCAGAAGGAACAGGAATGTCACAATTGGTAAAAAGTTTCAGAGATTCATAGAAGAAAAAAACGCAAAAAAGTCGTTTCCTTTGCCGAAGCAAAAGAAACGACTCCGTCGTGCCTGTAAGCGTTACATATTTAATGAAGAAACGCCGGGTTTTGATGCTCGCAGATGCTGAATTGAATAATCTCCAGCGCGTCCTGCGGTTCCAAGATGGTCATGCCATCCCGGAGGAGGATCGTCGAATTCAGTTCCCTTTGGTTCAGAAATAGCAACATATCCGGAAACCACTTCTTAACGATCTGTTCCAGTTTTACCGTTTCCATTTCCATTTCCACATCCATCACCCTTTCCTTTCAGAATCATTCACTGCGGAATCAATCCTAAATCGGAAAAGCAAAAAGCCTGTGAAATACGGGGTAAAGCTGAACCCTTTGAAGTTACAAAGGAACCGCTGTGATTATTATAACAAAGAAGCAGCCGATTGGAAACGGCCGCTTCTTTCAGGAAAACGCTTAACGACGGCGGAACGAGCCCATTACCCCGACGGTTTCCACAATATTGACGAAGGCGCTGGAATCGGTTTGTTTGATGATTTCCCGCAGTTCCGCCAGTTCATAACGGGTTGTGACGGTCATCAGCATATCTTTTTCTTTATGGGAAAAAGCGCCCTGAGTCTTGATCAATGTCACGCCGCGGGGCAGCGACAATAGCCGCTCGAGCATCACTTCCGTTTTGTCGGTGATAATAAACAACGTCACTTTGATATGGCTGATATGGATCAGATCGACGACCTTGCCGGAAATATAGATGGAGACCATCGAGGCCAAAGCCAGATCCCAATTCCCTTCCAGATAGCCCATCGCTAGAATGACGATGCCGTTAAGTCCGACAATGACGTTGCCGACCGGAAAATCGCGAAAGCGGGTTACGATCGAACCCACAATGTCGAATCCGCCGGACGAGCCGCCGACGCGGAACGAGATGCCGCTCCCGATGCCCACCAGCACACCGCCAAATACTGCCGAGAGCAGCGTATCCGATGACAAAAGCTTGTCCGGTGTCGGAATCAGGGCAATGAGCCAGGTCGTGGTCGCAACCGATAAGATGCTTAAACCGATAAACCGTCTCCCCAGCAAGAATAATCCGGCGATTAAAAGCGGCACGTTATATGCCAGATACATCGTACTGATGCTGAGCGGAGAAAAATAGGCGGTCAGCATCGCCAAACCGGACACTCCGCCGCTGAGCAAATGGAGCGGTACGAGGAACAGATTAAAACCCGCGGCGATCATGGCAGCCCCGAGCACAATGACTATTGCATTCCTAATTTCCTTAAACACAATCTTTCACCTCACGAAAATAAAGGAAGTATCCCAACCCGCTTGCTGGTATTCCGTTTATACTTTGTGCTATAATACTTGAGATGTTCTTGAGTAGGTACTCTTTTCCAGTTTTCAGACTAGACCTATGTAAAATTTACAGGCGGATTGGACAGCCTATAAACGATTAAATTGAAGTTCAAAAGATGTTTTTTGAACAACCTTTTAAACGCTACTTAAGAATACCGTTAAGCCGGTGGAATGTCCACTATATAGAAGGAGCATGATACATTGAACACATTCACAGATTTCGGCCTAGAGCCTAAAGTATTGCAAGCCATTACGGAACTTGGATTTGAAGAAGCGACGCCGATTCAGGCCAAATCGATCCCGATCGCTATGGCAGGGCGCGACATGATCGGACAGGCGCAAACCGGGACAGGAAAGACCGCAGCCTTCGGCTTGCCGCTCATTAACAAAATTCCTAAAGAAGAAGATCGTATCGTCGCACTGATTATGACGCCAACCCGCGAGCTGGCCATTCAGGTCGCCGAAGAAATCGGTAAGCTCTCCCGTTTTAAAGGTACGCGTTCTCTTCCCATCTACGGCGGACAAGACATCGTACGCCAAATTCGCGCTTTGAAGAAGAAGCCTCAAATTATTATCGGCACACCGGGCCGTTTGCTTGACCACATTAACCGGAAAACGATTAAACTTGACGATGTACAAACCGTCGTTCTCGACGAAGCCGACGAAATGTTGGATATGGGCTTCATGGAGGACATTCAATCGATCCTGAAGCTGGTGCCTGAAGAGCGTCAAACCATGCTGTTTTCCGCAACGATGCCGGCGAATATCCAGAAGTTAGCCCAACAATTCCTGAAGGATCCGGAGCATGTGTCGGTCATTCCGAAACAAGTTAGCGCCCCGTTGATTGACCAAGCGTACATCGAGGTTCAAGAACGCCAGAAATTCGACGCTTTGACCCGTTTGCTTGACATGGAATCGCCGGAGCTCGCGATCGTGTTCGGCCGGACGAAACGTCGTGTCGACGAATTGTCCGAAGCCCTGCAGAAACAAGGCTATTCCGCCGATGGTCTGCACGGCGACCTGTCGCAGAACCAGCGCGATAACGTGATGCGTAAATTCCGCGACGGAAGTATCGATGTGCTGGTTGCAACCGACGTGGCCGCACGTGGTTTGGACGTATCCGGCGTGACCCATGTCGTGAACTTCGACCTGCCGCAGGATCCGGAAAGTTATGTGCATCGGATCGGCCGTACCGGCCGTGCCGGCAAAGAAGGGGCGGCTTGGTCCTTCGTGACGCCGCGCGAAATCGATCACCTGCGCTTTATCGAGCGGATTACACGCCATAAGATCGCCCGCAAGCCGCTGCCGAGCATCGCTGAAGCGATTGAAGGCAAACAGCGCATTATTGCTGAGCGTTTGATTGAGCTGGTGGAGAACAATGAAATGAACGAAAATAAAGGCATCGCGATCCAATTGCTGGAGCAATACGATTCGGTGAACCTGCTGGCAGCTGCATTCAAGTTGATTACAGGGGACAAGAACGAGAAAACCAATGTTGAACTGACGCCGGAAGAACCGATTCGCGTGAAACGTCGCAATCCGGATATCCGTTCCAGCGGACGGAAGCCGTCGGGTTACGGCAACCGCACGGGCGGAGGCGGAGGCGGGGGCTACCGCCGCGATTCCCAAGGTGGCAGCCGCGGGGGTTACAACAAAGGCGGAGGCTATAGCCGCGATGGTGGACGCGACTCCTACCGTTCTTCCGACCGCAAGCCACGGACCGGTTCGGGGGGCGGAGAACGCAGACCTTCTTCTTCCAAATACAATGACAACCCTTCGTTCGACAACTAAGGTGAGTCTGTCATAATCTCAACAAAAAGAAGACGGAGAATCTCCGTCTTCTTCGTTTTTGTTCATTACAGAAGGATCGTACGGCTCACGATAACGAGCAGAATGAACAATACCAGAATCGTACCCGTAGAGGTCCAGAAACCTCCGCCATATCCTACACCGGACATGTGATAACCTCCTTTGATGATGTTGAAGTTTTGAAGTTACGGTATATACTATGGCACAGGGGCCCTCTTAGATTAGACGCTTACCCAAAGCAGAGCAAATTAGGCGCTGGAACGAGTTGGACGAATCATGTATAGTTAATATAGGCAGAGCTATTGCACTATACAATGCTTGAGAGGAGATCTTTACTTGGAATACAAAGGTTTTATGGGTGGATTTTATAGAATCACCGAATGGATTATGCGGATCGCCGGCAGTAACCTGTTGTGGTTGCTGTGTTCGTCGCCGTTTATGATCGTACTTGCGATGAAGCTGTTGCTGGTGCTGCAGTCGCCGACTCCTCAGCCGGAGACGTTGACGATTTGGATTATGGGTATATTGGCACCGTTTACACTGTTTCCGGCAACCGCCGCTTTATTTTCCGTGACTCGGAAATGGGTGATGGGAGAAAGCGATTTGAGCATCATCAAAGTCTATTTCAAAGGATACAAGGAGAACTACAAGCAGAGCATGATCGGCGGCATTTTCTATACGGTTTTGTTTGCGATTATGTACGTGGATTATGAAGTCTACATGAACCAGATGAACAATCTGCAGATGATCGGCATGGTGATGCTGTTCTTCCTGTTGATTCTGTTCCTGTCTTTGTTTAACTTCTTTTCGCTTGTTGCACATTACCATCTTGGAGCGTTTCAACTGATCAAAAATGCAATCCTGTTCACCATTCTCCGGCCGTTCCGAACCTTGTCCACGCTCATTTGTGCGGGCGTACTTGGGTTTCTGACCTTACGCTTTGGCTGGTTGATCTTCTTTGGTTTTGGCAGCTTGACCGCATTCGTTGCGTTCTACAATTTCTATATTGCTTACAACAAGATACAGGAGAAGGTAGAGCGGATGCGCCAATCTGAAGATGCGTCGAATGTCAGCAATTCGGCACAGGACGATGAGGATTTGGCCCTGGATTTGCCGACAAGCGAGGAGAAGGAAAAGGATTGACTTTACGGCCTGACTTTACCATCATCTTCCTTGCCCGGTGAGTTTACAATTGCTTAACGAAGCCGTATAATAGGTTTACGTCCTGCGATGTGCGTTTCGATTTCTGTTATTTTGAACCAATGACGGTTATCTCGGGAGACCTATATTGCGCCATGGCTGAAAGGCCCTATCCATTGGATGCGGGGACTTCAAAAACGTCGCTGCGGTCACCCACCTGCGGGTGCAGGTTCGAGATAATGTAATCGGACGGCATAGGCGGGTCTATGATGAAACATGTGAGCGGCACCTTGTACTCTTTTCATAAAGAAAAGGGACAAGGTGCTTTTTTTGTTTGCGCCGAAATGCGCATGCTCGCTTTTGTTTGTCATCCAAGAATGTTAAACTAATAATTAAGAAAACGCATACCCATGCAAATGGGGTCAGGAACGTGAAGGAGGAAGAACCGTTGTCATTCAAGAGAACACTTACCGGCATTTTCCGCAGCCAGGAAGGAACCAGCGACCGCGCGAAAGTGCCCGAACTCAAAACCAGGTATTATTCATTGTCCAAAGAGAAATGCTGGGAGGAAGTCTCCTCGACTTTGAAGAAAATCCCCGGCTATAAAGTTCTGCACGAGGTGCAGTCCGTTGGCGAGATTACGTTGGAGAAACGGACCAGCCTTGGGCGCGTGATGGATATCACCGTATCGATCGTATCCACCGGCCCGGTGCGAAGCGCGGTTGATATTTATTCCGCGACGCGTGGATCGATGGGAGACCTAGGCGCGAATTATCGCAACATCCTCCAGCTCTTCTCGGTGTTGGACAAGAAGCTGGCAGCTCACAAAGTGTCCTCGAACTTGTAAAATTCGTTAAGCAACGCCAAAAAAGCGAGCAGGGAGAATCCTCTCCTACTCGCTTTTCGTTTGGGCTCTGGAATTAAGAGAGCAGCGCTTTAACGGCAGCTACCGGTTTTTCGTAATCCGGATGCTCCGTCATTTCCTTCAATACTTCCACGTATTGGATTTTGTTGTCTTTATCCAGTACAAACACGGCACGCATGTCGAGCGCGAACTCTTTGATCAGCACGCCATAGGCTTTGCCGAAGGAATTGTCTTTGTAATCCGACAAGGTGACCACCCGATCAACGCCGGCGGCACCGCACCAGCGGGCTTGGGCAAATGGAAGATCGGCGCTGACGGTCAGGATAACCACGTCTTCGCCAAGGCCAGCGGCCTCTTGGTTAAATCGGCGCGTTTGCGCGTCGCAGACACCCGTATCGAGCGAAGGTACAACGCTGATCAGCTTGATTTTGCCGGTGTAGTCCTGCAGTGTTGCTTCTTCAAGCAGGTTTTTATTCAAGCGGAAATCGGGAGCCGTATCGCCGACTTTGAGTTCCGGGCCGATCAGCGTGATCGGATTGCCTTTAAATGTAGCTACATTTGCGCGTTCTTGGGCCATGTTCATTTCCTCCTAGACAGATGGATTTATTCACTCAAATTTAATTATAATCGTTTTGAAAAGAAAATGTCCAACATAAGGAAAAACCAAGGTAAAGGAAGGTTCCGATGATTTTCATAAGATACGAAAACTGGAGAAGCTATCTGCGGTATTATCCCGTGACCTGCTTGCTCCTGGCTGCCAACATCATCATGTTTATCGTGTTGGCGGTGAATGGAGGATCGACGAATCCCTATACACTACTCAAGTTTGGAGCGTTGACCAATATTCCGGAATTAGCCGGCGAGAGCTGGCGATTGTTCTCCTCCATGTTCCTGCACCGGGGCTTTGATCACCTGTTCTCGAATTCCTTTGCGATCCTGGTGTTTGCGCCGCCGCTGGAGCGTCTGTTGGGTTGGTGGCGATACGCGTTGCTCTATTTGGGGAGCGGGCTCGTCGGGAACCTCATCAGCATGGGAATCTATCAGGTTGGTGCGGATGTTCATATCTCCGTAGGGGCTTCAGGCGCCGTCTATGGGGTCTATGGCGCATTTCTCTACATTGCTTTACTGCAGCGAAATCTGATGGATGAAAGCTCGCGTAAAACGCTATACAGCCTGCTCATTATCGGCGTGATCTATTCGGTATTGGTTCCACAGATCAACCTGGCAGCTCATCTCGGCGGACTCGTTGGTGGTTTCTTTATCTACGGGTTGATTATCCGGTTGTTAAAACGGCGTTGAACCTAAGGAGTGTAAATGGTACATTAAATTTAGAATAGGTTCGAGCACATGCGAAATGGAGCGATCAGATTCGTGGAATTAAGACAACTGCAGTATTTTGTGAAAGTGGCGAGAAAAGAGCACGTGACTCAGGCTGCCGAGGAGCTGCACGTCGCCCAATCGGCGGTAAGCCGGCAAATTCACCAGCTCGAGCAGGAGCTTGGCGTTAATTTGTTTATGCAGAAGGGCAGGAATCTCCATCTCACCGCCGTTGGGCAACTGTTCTGCAGCCGAGTGGAGATGATTCTTAAGGATCTCGACCGGGCCGTGAGCGAGGTGCACGAATTTCTTGATCCGGAGCAGGGGGAAATCCGTTTAGGATTCCCGAACAGTCTGGGGATTCATATGATTCCCAGCGTAGTGGCGGAGTTCCGCAAGCTGTATCCCAATGTGAAGTTTCGTTTTAGACAAGGCACTTATCCTACATTAATTCGCGATGTCGTATCCGGGGAAATTGATTTAGCTTTTATCTCTCCATTTCCAGAAAATCATGATCAAGTCACCGGCAATGTGGTGTTGACGGAGGATTTGGTAGGCATTCTTCCGCCGGGGCATCCATTGGCTGGAGAGCAAAGCATCAAGCTAAGCCAACTCAAGGATGAGAAGTTCATTTTGTTCAGCAAGGGCTATTCGCTGCGACCGATTGTTTGGCATGCCTGTCTGGAGGCCGGTTTTACGCCGAAAATCGCTTTCGAAGGTGAAGAAACCGATACGATAAGAGGATTGGTTGCCGCCGGCATGGGCGTTAGCTTGTTGCCGGAGATGGCGTTGTTTCAAAGCTTTACGCTCCAGCCGATCCGCGTACGGATCTCCGAACCGAAGGTGACGCGCACGATCGGATTGATTCACCGTGCCGACGAGAAGCTGCCGCTTGTGGCGCAATCGTTCCGGATGTTCCTGCTGGAATACTTTGGCCTTCAGGTCGATACGCTGCCAAATCCGTGAATGGATTGTTATGTAAACGTTTGCTGAATCGGCTGAAAACAAAAAATGGCTGCACGATTCCGAGCCGATGGGCTCGGAAACCGTGCAGCCTTTGTTACGTGAAGTCGATTAGTCGCGGTTACTCGTGAAAATCAGAATGTAGCGAAGCAATTCCAGAATGGAGATCAAAGCGGCAGCTACATAAGTTAAAGCCGCGGCGTTTAACACTTTGCCGACTCCGCGCGATTCATTCGGAGAGATAAAGCCCTGCTCGAGCATCACCTTTCGAGCCCGGCTGCTGGCGTTAAATTCGACCGGCAGGGTGACGATCTGGAACAAGACGGCGGCGGAGAAGAAGATAATCCCGAGTCCGATCAAGTTCAGCGCGCCAAAGAGGAAACCGGCCAACAGCAGGAAGGGGGCAACTCCGGAAGCGAAGTTCACCAGCGGGAACATCCGATGGCGAAGCACCAGCATGGGGTATTTCTGCTTGTGCTGAATTGCGTGTCCGACTTCGTGACAGGCGACGGCGACGGCGGATATGGAACTCTCGTAGTATACCGGCTCTGACAACCGGACTACACGGTGAATTGGATCATAGTGGTCTGTCAGGGCACCGCGTACCGGCTCGATCGGGACATCATAGAGGCCGTTGGCGTCGAGCATACGTCTTGCTGCGTCGTGACCAGTTAAACCATAAAGGTTTGAAACTTTTGCCCATTTGTTAAAAGTGCCTTTGACCCGAAACTGCGCCCATAGCGAGAGCCCAAATGCGATCAGAATCGGGATAAGCATCACGTCTGAATACATGAATCATTCCTCCATATGATTTAGTTGTCAAGGATGCAAACAGAGGTTGATTAGAAATATAGGTTAGGAAAAAGGCCCGTGGTTCATTAACAGCCGGATCGCTTCCATACAGGCTAAGCTTTGTGGTAACAAATTCGCGAATGCGCGTTTGGCCTGATTCGGCTGTAAGCTGGAAATGAGCGGCTCCAGCTCCTTGACCTCGCGTTCCAACTGCTGCATATGGAGCTCCAGCGAACTCAACTTCTCGGTCACTTGTACCTCGTGAGTCACCCGGTTCCATTGGTCCAGCTTCTCGCGGATCTCTTCCAACGTATATTTCTCCTGTTTCATTTGATTAATACGTTCAAGCCTGGTCAAGGTTTCAGCACTGTATAAACGATAGTTGGTCTGGGTGCGCTTCTCCGGGGAGATCAGCCCTAGTTTCGTGTAATAATCGATCGTCCGCTCACTGACGTCGGCGGCTTTAGCCAATTCTCCGATCCGGTACAGTTTATTTACTCCAATTCCATCACCTCTTCCGACATATCCAAAAGATTGCTTCTATATTTATTTTATTTATCCTCATGATACTTAACAACAAGCATACAGTCAAACGTTATGCTTTATTTTTATCAGTAACTATAAGACGATATAACCATAAACCTAACATAGCATGTTAGAAAGTATGTAGTAAATCTATTTTTTTTCAAAAAACTATTGTCATTCCTGCGCCTTTCGTCTTATAATCACTTTAACAATTCATTTTGTGTAAGGAAACTTAACATTAGGGGAGTGTTAAAGATGAAGAAGAAGTGGCTTTATGGTGGACTCATTTTTCTCGCATCATTTGCTTTTCCGGTCTCGGCATTCGCAGCGGAGGGAGAGGTTACTGCCCCGGTTCTGGAGCTGGGCCTGAATTCGCTTTTCGTATTCGTCGCAGCCATGCTGGTGTTCTTTATGCAAGCCGGCTTCGCTTTACTTGAAGCAGGTACCGTTCGGATGAAGAACGCCGGGCACGTAGCCGGCAAAACGGTCCTTACTCTGGGAATATCCGTTCTTGCTTGGTGGCTGCTTGGCTTCGGTTTCGCTTTCGGCGACGGGAACAGCTTCCTGGGTACGACCGGATTCCTGTTCGGCGGCGAAGGGGATATCGGTTCCTTTAGCGTATTCTCCGAAATTGGTGTACCGCTCAATTTGATGTTCTTGTTCCAAATGGCGTTTGCGGCTGTATCGCTCGCGATCGCTTGCGGCGGGATGGCGGAACGCGCCAAACTTAGCGTTTATATCATCTTCGGTACGATCTTCATTGTCCTGATTTATCCGATCGTAGCTCACTGGGTATGGGGCGGCGGCTGGCTTGGTAATCTGGGGATGCAAGATTACGCCGGTTCGACGGTCGTTCACTTAACCGGTGCTACAGCGGCTCTTGCAGCAACTATTCTGCTTAAACCACGTCTGGGTAAATACAATAAAGATGGGAAACCGAACAACATTCCTGGCCATAACCAAGTGTTGACGGTACTCGGCGTCATTATCCTGTGGATCGGCTGGTTCGGTTTCAACCCGGGCAGCGCATTAACTCCTTTGAACGATGGATTCTTTGGTTATGTCCTGATGACAACCAATCTGGCCGCAGCCGCTGGTGCGGTTGCCGCACTGCTCATTTCCTGGGCGGTAATGGGCAAATCGGATATTCCGAGCATGCTGAACGGCGTACTGGCCGCTCTTGTAGCAATTACCGGTTCTTGTGCTTTCGTTGACGCTTGGGCTTCCATTATCATCGGTGCGGTTGCCGGGATTTTGACCTTCTTTACGGCAAGATGGTTTGAACGCGCTGGGTTGGATGATCCGATTTACGCTTTCTCCGTACACGGGATCGCCGGGGTATGGGGTGCGATTTCCACCGGTTTGTTCGCAACGCCGGAATTGGCTGAGAAGACGGGCGTAGGCAAAGCTGGCTTGTTCTATGGCGGCGGCTTCGGACAATTAGGCGTACAGCTGCTTGGGGTGATCGGTACTTTCGCCTTCGTACTGGTTGTTTCCTTCTTAGTCTTAGGGATCATGAAGTGGACGACTGGGCTACGTGTCACGGAGGAAGAAGAAACAATGGGTCTGGATATCAGCGAGCATGGTACTTACGGTTATCCAGAACAAATGAACTTGCTGAACAAGAATACTTCGTCCGGCATTCCTGCCGAATAAGAGAAAGGAAAGGAAGTTGGGGGCCATGAGTCATGACACGGCCATGAACAACGCAAGCTTGAACGCGATCCGGTCCGCTGCGACTCCCGCTATGCTAAAGGCGGCCCGAGTCGATGAGCAGAACCGCTTATACGGCAAGCTCACATCGATGCCGATTCAAGCATGGAACCGGGAGGTCTCGGACCTGCATGATGCTGTCATGACCCAAGCTTGCCGATGCTGCGAAGAAGAGATGATCCGGGAGGGCTACGGCCCTCCTCCTTCGCATTATGCCTTTATTGCTTTTGGAAGCGCTGGTCGAGCGGAACCGACTTTATGGAGCGACCAGGATAACGGATTGATCTACGGGGAGGGCGACGTAGAGCAGTTGGAGCTCTATTTTGAACGATTCAGCCACAAGCTTTCAGCGATTCTTGAGCAGGTCGGCTATCCTCCGTGCCCCGGCAGCGTCATGTTGTCTAATAAGTTATGGCGAGGCAACCTAGTTTCGTGGGAGAGACAGTTGCTAGAGTGGCGAAATATTCTAGCCTGGGAACAAGTTCGCTATTTGATGATTGCCGCTGATTTGCGCCATGTCTACGGTGATGCGGCGCTGACAGCCGCTTTGCGCAAAACAATGAAGACCGTCATGGAAGAAGATCAAGGCAACGATCGCGATGTCGTGGCAGCGATCCTGCGAAATACCGTCCGTCACAAAGCAGCATTAAATATTCTGGGTCAGGTGATAACGGAACAGAGCGGCGAGCATGCCGGTGATTTTGACGTCAAGTACGGCTTGTACATTCCGATTGTTAATGCCGTTCGTTATTTGGCTTTGCAATATGGGGTCGAATCCTCGTCAACTTGGGAACGCATTTCTCAGCTGGTTCAGCTTGAGGCGGTTCCTACCCGTTGGCTGGAATCCTGTAGTCGGGCGTTTGAGACGGCGGTGAGGCTTAGGTCCCTTGTTCCCCCGGAAACGGACAACGGGTTGCTGACAGGAACCCACTATTTGCCTCAAGAGATGTTAAAACAGAAAGAGCTCCGGCGCGAACTGCGGGAATCACTTAGCACGGTCAAGGTCATGTACCGCACTCTCCAAAGGCAGCACCGGTATGCGGAAAGGAAATGGTTATGAAAGAACCGATGAAGGGAAACGGTGGTTTTTGGGATGCCTTCAAGGGCGGCGGAGTGTCGCCAAGGATCGCCTCGATGCTTGGCGCGCCCAGCGCGCAGCAAATCGCATTCGTTCGTTCTTTAACCAAAGGGCAGCGTCGTCCCGAGACGCTTCACGTTCCGCTGAGCGAATTAAAAACGGCAGTCTTCGATCTGGAGACGACAGGATTTCATTACCATTACGGTGATGAAATTTTGTCCTTTGGGGCGGTTAAGGTGGAGGGGGAGCGCATCAGCGAAGAAGTGTATTATTCCCTCGCTAAACCGGCTTGCCAAATTCCCGAACGGATTATCGAGTTAACCGGAATTACGCCGGAGATGGCCCAGTCTGCCCCCGCTTTGCTGGAGGCGCTGCGTGAATTCATGGCTTTTGTTGATGACCGGGTGCTCGTCGCGCACGGGAGTGCACATGATAAAGCCTTCCTGGACGTGGCGTTATGGAAAACAACGAAAGCCCATCTCGGGCACCGGGTGCTGGATACGATGATGATTGCCCGCAAGCTGGAACCGGAGCGCCGCATCTCGGGAGGGCTGGACGAATGGCTGGCTGTATATGGGATCCCGGTTACCCAGCGTCATCACGCTTTGGAGGATTCCAAAATGACCGCTCGTCTTTGGATCGCGTTAATCGACCGGTTGAGAGAACAAAACGTCTTAACCTTAGGTGATCTGTATACTTTTTTGAGTAAAACGTAACCTCTTATCGGCTTGGACTTATTCACCATTCTGATTTTCCTGAAGTTGTACGGGCAAAAGGGTATACCCCGTGACGTTCGAATCGATCCTATAAGCTTGAATCCTGAAGCCGTCCGGCCTGCCGGGCGGCTTATCGTTTGCGAAGGAAACCCTGCCCCCAATCAGGTAGAGGCGAATTTGGGCAGCGAAGATGGGCAGTTGACGCAGATCCTCCGGCGATGGCAGTGGTGGTGAGCTGGGGTGGGTATGGTAAAGCCCGATCAATTGCGGATCAAAGCAACTTCGGACCCACACGGCCGGATCGAGCTCAAAAGCGTGCAGCGGAGTCTTGGAGTGATTGGCGACGGAAAGGTAACGTTGGATTGTTCCTTGGCGGCCGTCAAACGTACCGAACAGGAGGCCGCAAGCCTCCTCGGGGTGCCGCTGTAGCCCATCTCGTAGCATTTCGTCCCGAATTTTCGCTGGCAACATCCAGAACTGATTCATTTTGCGAACTCCTGTCCATGAATTAAGTTTCAAAGGTTCACCTTTTTCACGCTCCATTGTAACAAATCGTTAAAAAAGGGTACAATATTTACGGTAAACGTAATCTTAAAACAATTGAGGGCATAAAAGGACGGACATACGATGAATCGTAATCGATGGATATTGGCTGCGCTATTGGTGTTGCTGGCGATCGCCTTGCTAGATCGTGGGGGACAGGACGGCTGGTTTTCGAGCCTGAGCGGCGACTCCAAGGGAAGTGAGAAGGAACCTTCCCTCAGTGCTATGGCGGCGGAGGGGGCACCTAAGCCTGGGACGGCTGCGCCGGCCTTTTCCTTGCCGGGACTGGATGGGAAAACATACGAAGTTGGAGGCAAGCGGGACAAAGTGCTGTTGCTGAACTTCTGGGCTTCCTGGTGTGATCCGTGTAAGGAAGAAGCTCCTGAGTTGAAGGCGCTGGCTGAGAAATATAAAGACTCCCTGGATATTTATGCCGTTAATGTCACGCTATACGATAAGCTGGATGAGGCGAAGGCTTTCGTTAAGGAATATCATTACACCTTCCCGGTGCTGTTGGATGAAAAAGAAGAGGCTTATCGGATGTTTAACGGTATCGCCTTCCCGACCAACGTATTGATCGACGAACAGGGTGTCATACGCGATGTTATCGTTGGGGTCATTCCGCCGGAAGAACTGGAAGCCAAAATCAAAAACTTGATTTAGCGTGAAGAGGCCCGAATCACCAAGTAATAGCGGTGGTTCGGGCCTTCTTATGAATATGGCGTTTGTTGGTATTAGTGGTTGACTAATCCCCGACCGGCGGAAGGGATCTCTTCATAACCCTCGCGTTTGGTTTGCCCCAGCAAAGCATAACGAATACTGTCTACGAGCGCTTCCCAGCTGGCTTCGATCACGTTGCTCGAGACGCCGACGGTATTCCAGGAATTGTGGAAATCCTGGGACTCGATCAGTACGCGCACTTTCGAAGCGGTGGCGTCTTTGTCGTCGAGTACACGAACCTTATAGTCGGATAGGTGCATGTCTTTCAAGCCCGGGTAATACGTGATCAGCGCTTTACGGAGCGCATTGTCCAGCGCATTAACCGGACCGTTGCCTTCCGCCGCGGTGTAGATGCTAGCCCCGTCAATCTTCAGCTTGACGAAAGCTTCGGATACGACTGGCCGGTCGGCAGTTTTCTCTACCAGCATCTTAAACGATTCGAAGATGAATAGTTCCTTTAAATCACCGTTAGCTTGGCGCAACAACAATTCGAGGGAAGCGTCCGCGCCTTCGAATTGATATCCTTGATGCTCCAAATCTTTGATCTTGGCGATGACCTGCTTGGTGTTCTCGTTTTCCGGATCGAAATCGATGCCCATCTCCTGCGCTTTGGAGAGGATGTTGCTTTGTCCCGCCAATTCGGAGACGAGCACACGCTGACGGTTGCCCACGAGCTCGGGAGCGATGTGTTCGTACGTTCGCGAATCGCGAAGGATCGCGGAGACATGGATGCCGCCTTTGTGAGCGAACGCGGCGTTTCCGACGTAGGGCTGATTGACCTGCATATGCACGTTGGCAATCTCGCTGATATAGCGGGCGGTGTTGGTGAGTTGCTTCAACCGGTCCGCCTCGAGCACATCGTAACCAAGCTTGAGTTGTAGATTTGGTATGATCGAGCAAAGGTTGGCATTGCCGCAACGCTCGCCGTATCCGTTCATCGTACCCTGAATTTGCGTAACTCCGGCGCGGACGGCGCTGATCGAGTTGGCAACAGCTAGCTCGCAATCGTTATGGGTATGGATCCCCAATTTTGAGCCGGAGATCGCTCCGGACAACGTGCTGACGATATCGAACACCTCATGCGGCATCGTGCCGCCGTTCGTATCGCACATCACCAACCAGTCGGCGCCGGCTTCTTCCGCTTTGCGCATGACGGCGAGAGCGTAATCAGGGTTATTTTTATACCCGTCAAAGAAATGCTCAGCGTCAAAAACAACCTCAAGCCCCTTCTGCTTCAAATAAGCGATGGAATCGAAGATCATGGCGAGGTTCTCTTCCAATGTCGTCTGCAGGGCGGTGTGTACATGAAAATCCCACGATTTTCCGACCAGGGTCGCCGCCTGAACACCGGCTTCCACCATCCGGTGAAGGTTAGCGTCGTGTTCAGCTAGGCTGTCTTTTCGACGCGTGCTGCCAAAAGCGGTGATCTTGGCCTGCAAGTTCAGTTCCTTGACCCGCTTGAAAAATTCAATGTCTTTCCCGTTGCTGCCCGGAATTCCACCTTCAATGTAATGAACCCCAAGCTGGTCCAGCTTTCTGGCGATCTTCAGCTTGTCGTCCGCCGACAGGCTGATGCCCTCGCCTTGAGTACCGTCGCGCAAGGTGGTGTCGAAGATGGATATTGGCTTTGACATGATCGAAGTATCCCCCTTTGGCAATGTATGAGGGTGGTTAGCTCTCACCGTGTGTTTGGTTTTTAATTAATAATTATAACACTTACATTTTAAATGTAACACGCTTTTTTGAGAAAATGGTTGATGCCGATATTGACCGTCTTTCCGGGGACGGGTATGCTGAACTTAGGAGTAACGTATGATAAATGAGGGGAAGAAAGTGAGAGATACTGCTGATTTTTACCCTGTCCGGGGAAGAGTCATTTTGCATGTCGATATGAACGCTTTTTATTGCTCGGTTCATGAGGCGGAAGAGCCCGACAAATATCGGAACCAACCCACAGCGGTGGCCGGAAGCGTGGAATTGCGAAAGGGCGTGATCGTCACCTGCTCGTATACCGCACGCAAATTAGGAGTGTCGACAGGGATGACCGTCAGCCAAGGGCTGAAGAAGTGCCCCGAGCTTATTGTTATCCAGCCGGACTTCCACCTCTATCGCAAATATTCCAGGGCGTTCATGGATATCGCATATGAATACACGCCGCTGCTCCAGGCTGTCTCCATCGACGAATGTTATCTGGATATCTCCGGCTCCAAACAATTTGGTACCCCGCTCGAGATCGCAAACGAAATCCAGCAGCGGATTCGGCACGAGCTAGGCCTTCCCTGCTCGATTGGCATTGCTCCGAATAAGCTGCTAGCCAAAATGGCTTCGGATATGAAAAAACCGAACGGCATTACCGTTCTGCGTATACGTGATGTGTCGAAGTTACTTTGGGATAAACCGTGCAACGACTTGTTTGGCATCGGCCGGAAGACCGCGGATAAACTAAAGTCGATGCGGATCTATACGATTGGCCAGCTAGCGGCCGCCGAGGAACGAAAGCTCATCGAACGATTTGGAGTGGCTGGATCCTGGATGAAGCGGGCGGCGAACGGAATCGACGATTCGCCGGTTAATGATGAACGTGAAAAAAACAAGTCGATCGGCCATACGACTACGCTTCCGCGCGATATTAGCCGGATGGAGGACGTGCAGCGAGTGTTGTTGAACGTCGCCGACCAGGTGGCGCGTCGGTTACGTCGACAGAATCTGATGGCGCAAACGATTCAGATTACGATCCGCACCCCGGACATGAAGACGATCACCCGCTCACAGAGTCTGGATACGGTAACCGAGCAGGCGGAGGAGATATACCGTGAAGCTTGTGAAATGTATCGTCGCCATTGGAGCGAAGACAAGCCGGTACGACTGCTTGGGATTACATTGCAAAATTTGGTTCCCAAAGAGGAGTCTGCGTTGCAGTTGGATTTGTTCGATTACGAACGCCAGCCCAAAAAAGAGTCGCTAACCCGTACGATGGATATGCTAAGGGACAAGTTTGGTGAAGACGCAGTTCTGACCGCTGGCATGCTAACTGACGATCCGTCGGCGTTGATCCGTAATCATCGGATTCGCGGGACTTCGCTGCAGACGGATTTCCTTCGCGAGGAGCGTGACGATAATGCGGACGGCCCTCGTTCGATCGAGGAATGAACGATCAAGGAATGATCACCTTTTGGAATTGGTATAATACGGAAAACGCATTGAAATTGCAAACTATTTATATTATATTGGTCATGGTGATATAAAACGCACCGGACTCGTACCGTTTATTCAGGAGGCAGATAAGAGATGGCGAAATATACTTGGGTTGAGAAAGACACTTGCATCGCTTGTGGCGCTTGCGGCGCGACAGCACCGGATATCTACGATTATGACGATGAGGGTTTGGCCGAAGTGATTTACGGCGAAGACGGCAATCGCGGGGTAACGGAGATTCCGGATGATTTGCACGACGATCTCCAGGACGCTTGCGACGGCTGCCCGACGGATTCCATCAAAATTGCGGATGAGCCGTTTAATAAAGAAGGTTAAACCTTGGAATAACTGGTTCAAGGAACGCCCTACGCCGATTTCGGCGGGGGCGTTCTTTTTTTATTCTTCTTGGGAGTAGAATGTGATATGATCATAGGAATGAATACTGAATACAAATTCATCAAACGAGGTGGTTATTCCTTGATCGGTAGAAGCGGAAATCCTACTCTTCGCGATTCATCCTTTGATCGTCCGGACTCGTACTCCGGGATGCAGCAAATGACGATTGAAGGTACGGTTAACAAGGCGTTTATCACGCTGATTATCCTTCTAGGTAGTGCGTTCAGCACGTGGATGCTTTATTTTGACGGCTATAGCGTGGGCGGCATGGCGGTAGCCGGTGCGATTATCGGCATGATCCTGGCTCTGATCGTTAGCTTTGTGCCCCGGACGTCGCCCTATCTGGTTCCTCTTTATGCGATAGCGGAAGGAATGTTCCTTGGCGCAATATCCGCGACCTACGAAACGCTGTACAACGGCATTATTCTTCAGGCTGCTTTGTTGACGATGGCCGTATTCTTGGCGTTACTCTTGGCTTACAAAACGCGTTTAATCAAAGCCACGGAGAATTTCAAGTTGGGTGTGTTTGCGGCAACCGCGGGGGTTGCGTTGGTGTATTTAGCTAGCTTTATCCTCGGATTCTTCGGCATTAACATCCCATATCTGCACAGTAACGATTGGATTGGCATCGGTATTTCGCTGGTAATCGTGGTTATTGCGGCGCTGAATTTGGTGCTGGACTTTGATTTTATCGAAAACGGTGCCCAGCGGGGCGCTCCGAAATATATGGAATGGTACGGCGCCTTTGGCTTGATGGTGACGTTGGTATGGTTGTATCTGGAACTCGTCCGCCTGTTGGCGAAGCTGGCAAGCCGCGATTAAGAATAATTTAACTTGAGGACAGGATGGTATGGGGGAGGGCGGTAGCCTAACTCGTACTACCCTGTCCTCTCTCTTTGCACCATTATCCCGTTTGATCAGGCAGAAAAAGTAAAGAGGAACAGAGATGCAGAAATACAGAAGGTAGAAAGGCAGAAAGCAGAAGGGCAGAGAGGTACAAAAGCAGAAAGCAGAAATATAGAAAGCAGAAATGCAGAAATGCAGAGTGAAACAGAGCGCCTCAGATACTCAGAAAATTAGGCGGGCGAGAAAAGTTATGTGAGAAAAATAAGTATTAAAGAAGACAGGATTATCCAAGAATAGTGCCTCGGAACAGTGAAGCAGGTTTTGGAGAACTGCAAGAAATCCTGTAATATATGTTAAGCTGCAGCTACAAGGGGCGGATTCGGTATACGCGCAATCAGTTGATGGTATGAAATGGTTGGAATCGCCACACAAATACACAGCAACTTGTGCGACATCGTCGCTTTCCCTCCAGACAAGCGTAGACGCCTACGCACAGTGTACTCGTTCAAGTACGCTTGCAGATACTTCCGTCCTAAGGCCACATAGGTACTTCTCAGCGATCCCCACGCCTCTCTTACCACTTTCCGCAAGGGTGTATACAGCCGATAGGCAATAGGAAATGACTGTATCTCCGATGTACGAATCTCCACATTCTCAGTGATGAAGGCGGCGAGTTCGCGGCGGTTTGCCCTAAGGATCTCTCTTCTATTTTGCGGGACGAGTTGGATTTTGACATGCTCAGGCTCGCCAGCATCCGTTACTGTACATCCTGCCACGACTACAGAGGAACGAGAATATAAAAGCTGGCCGCGGGACGGATCAAATCCGTACAGGTCACTATTTACCTTTACGACTCCACTCAACAACTCACGAGCATCAAACTCTCCGATGGCATGGCGTATTTTGTGCAGCATCAACCAAGCGGTCTTGTAGGTAACGTGGATCACCCGGCTCAGCCGCATAGCCGAGATGCCGTCGGGAAGCAAGAACAACTCCATTGCCTGGAACCATTTTAATAAGGGCAGATGGGTTCCTTCAAAAATCGTACCCACCAGAGGTGACGTTTGATACGCGCATTTACCGCACTCGAACAAAGGAATGCGTCGTGTGGTCAGACGGCTGCAATGGGGGTGAGCACAGCGTGGGCAGATGTAACCGTTTGGCCACTTCAATGCAATCAGTGCCTCCACACAATCCTGTTCACTAGTATAACGGCAGCAGTTCAGGGGTGGTAGAATCGTTTCCGGATGACCATCTTCCATGTCGGCTTCCCTCCCTCATTATTAATATGCGTACATACGTTCGTTAATTTGATTATACCAAACATACGTTCCTAATACAACCAAAATTCTTCCAAAAAAATCAGTTATCTACAAAGTTTCTCTAGCCTCTTTTTCTCGCCACCACCACGTCCTGATCGAAGGGGATAATCGTGCAAAGAGGCGATCAGAGGCACGTAGCCCCGCATCGCCTCGCATCGTCCCGCATAATCTCTAATCCCGTATACCCGCTTCTAAACCTACGCTAGGTATTAAGTCGCAAAAATGCGTAATTGGCGAATAATGGGTTAGAATCCCTGATCTCTCTGCCGATATAAGTAAATAATGGTGATTTCTCGACTACCTGGCATGGAGGAACTGATGGGGAACTCAGCTTATCTTAAAAAATATGTAGAAAACCATCCTAACAATAAAATGGCCTGGTATTTACTGGGCAAGGAATATGAATCGAACGGGCAAGCGGGGAAAGCCCACTATTGCTATATTCAGGCGGGCAACGTGTACGAAGCGTTTGAATCCAGCAAAATCCCGCTTCCGGAAGAGGTACTGTCCGGCTACAAGGAAGGGCTGATGCAGGAGACGCACCGGCGGGAGAAACGAAGCCGGTTCCTACGCAAGTTCAGCCTGGCGCTGTTGATCGCGCTGCTGATGTGGATTCCCTCGGCCGATGCGCCGGGGAATCGGCCGGCGATCGTGCCCGCGTCAGCTGGCGTCGAGCTCGGAGAGACGCCGGCCGACGTGCCGCCACTCGCCGAGGATGAGGCGGAGGGCGGTGCGCCTCCGGTGGCGCCGGCCTTTTCGGGGCCGGCGTTCACCGCCATCGGCTACGCCGGCGATCCCGTCGGGACGCAGGCGGAGGCCGTGGGCGGTTTGCTGGCGCTGCAGCGGCAAACCGATTTTAGCCCGCTCCATGCGGCGGCGCTTGGCATGGAGCGGGCTGGCGACTGGCTGGTCTGGTCGGACGACCTGCCAGTCGTGTTCGGCTTGGAGCAAAGTCCGGCTGACGGTCGGACGACGCTCCAAGCCTATGATCCGGCGGCCTGCGAATGTACGCCGCCGGATCCAACAGAGCTGCAGAAGCACGCGAAGGTGTGGATTCCGCAGCAGGAATCGCTAGGCGTGCTGGCCTCAGCGATGACCCATTATAAGCAGGCCAAGGGAGCCTGGCCTTCCAGCCTGCAGGATCTAACTGGGCCGTATCCTGACAATTGGATCGCGGGGACTGATCCGACCATGGTGCAGGGGTTCGGCCCGCTGTTGGCGCAGCTGAAAAATAAAGGTATCGCCGCGACGGGAAAAGAAAATGAGACAGCGGTGCTCGCGGAGGGAATGGCTCCGGGGCAGCGGCCGTATTTTGCCGAGCCATATGAGATTATCGTCGATACACAAGCGCATGTACTGGCCGTGGTTAGTGGGAATGTGATAGTTCGGAGTTATCCGGTTGGCTTGGGCGGTGACAAAACACCGGAGGGCACATTTGCGATTTCCGAGAAAGTGATGAACCCGAACGGAAGGGATAACGGAGAGTTTGGCAGCCGCGGCATGCAGCTGTCGGATACGAATTACGCGATTCACGGAACAAATGAGCCGGACAGCATCGGGAAGGATGAGTCACTGGGATGCATCCGCATGGGGAAGAAGGACGTGGAGGAGCTGTTCGATCTCGTCCCGAAGGGAACGAAGGTGGAGATTGGAAAGGGGATCTTACCGAAGCTGAAAAACGTCCCGGCGGAGCGTTTCGCCCTGGGCGATAGACAGGATCAGACCAATCCCCACCGCACATACCATTGGTTGGACTAGTTTAGGTTACGATCAGAAGGACGGCGGTCACGACGACGAGCGCAGCTACGATGGAAATCGACCAGATGAGCGCTTTCTTGTTGACTTCGTCCTTTTTTTGCTGGAATGTAGGCGGTTTGCGTTTGGTTGACATGAATATTTCCCCTCTCTAACCTAGTCTGAAGCGATAATGGAGGTGCATTCCCCCTTATTGTAACGGCTTTCATCATAAAATTCCATCACCTTGTTGTTATGTTCACGCACCGTTTAACTTTTCTTTTCCAACGGAAAAGGCTAAACTGATAATAGCAAAATCATGCAAAGCATCGGATCGGAGTGAACAGAGAAACGTGTTGTATCGTGCATTGGGAAAACCGGTGTTTTTCCGGATGGATCCGGAGGATGCCCATCATCTCGTTATCAATGGATTACATACTGCCGCTGCTATTCCCGGAATGACATCGATGTTGCGTGGGATGTACGGCGTGCCGGAGGCGCCGGAGCTGGCGACGAACTTATTCGGTATTCATTTTCCTTCCCCGGTGGGGTTAGCCGCCGGTCTTGATAAAAGTGCTGACGCGGTGCCAGGTTTTTCCGCGATCGGATTTGGATTTATGGAAGTTGGCACGGTGACGCCGTTGGGGCAACCCGGCAACGATCGTCCCCGGTTGTTCCGGCTGCCTCCCGAGGAGGCGCTGATCAACCGGATGGGGTTCAATAACCGCGGGATGGAGGCGATGGCAGAGCGCTTGCAGGCGCTGAAGCTTCGTCCGATTCCGGTCGCCGTCAATATTGGAAAGAACAAAACAACGCCAAATGAAGAAGCTTTTCGCGATTATGAGAAATGCATTTCGGCATTATACGAATACGCTGATTTTTTCGTCGTAAACATCAGTTCACCAAATACGCCGGATCTGCGTAAATTGCAGCATGGTAACGAGCTGGCAACGCTGTTGACCGCCGTGATCGACCGGATGGCGGAAGAGGCGGAGCGACACGGTAAATCGAAGGCGGTGCTGGTCAAAATTGCGCCAGACGTCAGCTTTGATGAGCTGGAATATATGGTCGATACGATCCAAAACAGTGGTGTTTCGGGTCTTATCGCCACGAATACGACGTTGTCCCGAGAGGGGATTACGCATAAGAACGCCCAGGAAACGGGAGGCCTGAGCGGCAAGCCGCTTGGTATGCGATCGACGGAGATCATTTCTCGGGTCTATCGGCAAACGGGCGGGCGATTGCCGATCATTGGATCGGGCGGAATTTTCACGGCGGACGATGCCTACGCCAAGATCAAGGCAGGTGCCAGCTTGGTTGAAATTTACACCGCGCTGATTTACGAAGGCCCGGAGATTAACCGCAAGCTGCACCGTGGACTGCGGGAACTGCTGCGGCGGGACGGCTATCGCCATATTTCCGAGGCGGTTGGGGCGGACCACCGATAAGCGGCCGGCTGAAGCCAAGCCGGGGGGATAGAAGACAGGAGGCATAAGGATGGACAGTAGAGATTGGGGAACATTTTTGCTTCCATATGAACAAGCCGTTGAGGAGCTAAAGGTCAAATTCAAGACGATGCGCTCCGAACTGAAGAAACTTGAAGAGTATGCGCCAATCGAATTCGTGACCGGAAGGGTCAAGAAAATATCCAGCATTCTTGACAAGGCGAAGCGGTACAACGTGGCTCTGGAGGATCTGGAGACCGGGATTGAAGATATCGCCGGCATCCGGATCATGTGTCAGTTCGTAGAAGATATCCGCCGGGTGGCGGAGTACATTCGGATGCGCAAGGATCTTAAGGTCCTTTACGAGAAGGACTACATTACCAACTATAAAGAAAGCGGGTATCGCAGCTTTCATATGATCGTGGAATATCCGGTGCAAACCGCGCTTGGCCAGAAGCAGGTGCTAGCCGAAATCCAGATTCGCACGCTGGCGATGAATTTCTGGGCTACCATCGAGCATTCGTTGAACTACAAGTATCGCGAGAGCCTGCCCGAGGAGATGCGGGGCCGGCTCAAAAAGGCCGCGGAAGCCGCCTTCGTACTCGATAACGAAATGTCCAGCATCCGCGAGGAGATTTTGGTTGCGCAGAAGAGCTTCGAGGACGACTCCAACATCGTCTCCTCGGTACTTGCGTCGATTCATCAGTTGTATTTTTACCATCTTGTGTCCGAAGCGATTGACGCCCAGGAGCGGTTCAACCGGCTGTGGGAAACGAAGGATTTCGAAGGGATGAAGCTACTGATGGGCGAAGTGAAAGACCTCATCAAGCAGCACAAAAAAGTAGAGGAGCCCGGGGATGAGCTATGAGCCGCAGTTTGTGGCGTACCTCGTTTACTTCAACCGAGACCGCGATTACTTCGAGTGCCATGAGGTGCTCGAGGAGCTTTGGTTGGCGCGGGGACATGACCCGCTGTACAAAGGGTTGCTTCAGATCGCTGTCGGCTTGTTCCATGCCCGGCGCGGTAATTTGTCCGGGGGGCGGAAAATGCTGCTTTCGGCCTTAGAACAGCTGTCTCCGTATCCGGAACAGTCGCTTGGCATCGACCTTGGCAAGCTGCTGCGGGAGACGGAGGCGTACATCAGAGAGCTAGCAGATGAGGGGAAACGGGATTTTGCCTTTTACGATCTGACGATCCGTTTGTTAGATTCGGAACTGGTCCGCATGGTGGAAGTGGCATCGGAGAACATCGCCCCGAATATTCCGCAGCGGCGTACACCGCAGCGCGGTGAGAAGCATGAGGAAAGGCAGCAAAAGTTGGATCAAAGGAAAGCGCGCTGACAAGGCTGTTATCGGCCCGTCCCCCATTGTAGGGGAGACGGGCGTTTTGCGGTACGAAGTAAAATGACTGAAACGAAGAATGGATGGGACAGGCATGGCGGTACAACCACCAGAAGAATTTTTGGAGCGCATGCAGGAGCTGTTGGGAGAAGAAGAATATGCGGCTTTCCATGCCTCTTACGACAATCCGCGGTTTGCGGGGGTCCGCGTCAATACGCTAAAAATTGATCCCGAGGCCTTCAGGGAAGCGGTGCCGTTCGAATTGCGGCCGATTCCCTGGTGTCAAACGGGGTACTATGTCGATGAGCAAACGAAGCCCGGCAAACATCCGTATTATCACGCCGGGCTCTACTACATCCAAGAGCCAAGCGCTATGGCGCCGGTGGAGCTGTTGGAGGTGGCGCCCGGGGAGCGAGTGCTCGACCTCTGTGCGGCCCCGGGAGGAAAGTCGACGCAAATCGCGGCCAAGCTGCGCGGAAGCGGCATGCTTGTAACCAATGATATTAACGCGGAACGGACCAAAGCCTTGGCTAAAAATATCGAGCTGTACGGCGTACGCAACGCGGTCGTGCTCGGCGAGACACCGGAGCGAATCGCACGTGCGTTCCCGAATTTTTTCGATAAAATTCTGATCGATGCACCTTGCTCGGGGGAAGGGATGTTCCGGAAAGACGAGGATATGGCCCGGCTATGGGAACCGGAATGGATTCGGAAGTATGCCGGCATGCAACGGGATATCTTGAAGTCAGCGGCGGCTCTGTTGGTGCCGGGCGGGAGAATGGTATACTCCACCTGCACGTTTGCGCCGGAAGAGAACGAGGCGACGATCGCGGATTTCCTGTTGGAGCATCCAGAGTTTAAGGTCGTACCGCTCAAGTGGGATCCCCGGATCTCCCCTGGACGTCCGGAGTGGCTGGAATGGCTAGCCAAGCGAGAGGAAGGCCGGATATATCCGGCGGAAGTCGCTGCGCAAACTGCCATGTGCGGCCGACTTTGGCCGCATAAGGTGGAGGGTGAGGGACATTTTCTCGCCGTACTGGAGCGACAAGGGGAAGGACAACCCCAGATGGAAACCATAGGATTGGGTAATGCCCCCTCGGAATGGGAGGGGGAATCCCGCAGTAAACGGGAATCCCGTCAAGGCCACCGGGGCCGCCAGGGAGCTGGGCGCGATGCCAAAGGCGTAGACGAGAGGGAGTTGTTAGAGAGCTGGCGGGCTTTTTCCCGGGAGCATCTCAATGAGGCGGAACTACCGGGGGAACCGCTGCTTTTTGGGGGCAACGTCTACCTGTCTCCGCTTACCAAGGAGCGTCTGGACGGGTTGAAGGTTGTCCGGCCTGGCTGGTATGTCGGGAGCGTGAAAAATGGGCGTCTTATACCAGGGCAGCCCTTAGCCACAGCACTGTCTCCATCGGAAACGGTGAGGGTGCTGGATTTGTCCGCTTCAGACGGCGAGGCAATTCGCTATCTGAAGGGAGAAACCCTGCAGGTGGAAGCGGCGAGGATTCAATGCTCGGAGAACGCTAGCCCCAAAGGATACGTGCTGATCACGGTCGACGGCTATTCGCTGGGTTGGGGTAAATGGCAGGATGGAATGCTGAAGAACGAATATCCCGCCGGGTGGAGGTGGACGTAAGATGAGTGCCGGCAAGAAAACGCAACGGTTGGATAAAATTCTGGGAAATCTCGGTTATGGAACCCGATCGGAAATCAAAAAATACGTCAAACAAGGCCGAGTCGCGATCAACGGAGCGGTCGTAAAGGACAGCGGCATCCAGTGCGATCCTGGAACGGATGTGGTGGAGCTGGACGGGGAGCGGATTTTTTATCGGGAGTTTGTCTACTTGATGCTTCATAAACCGCCCGGTGTGATCTCAGCTACTGAGGATCGGCGGGAGAAAACCGTACTCGATTTGCTCCCGATGGATTTTCAAGTATTCTCGCCTTTCCCCGTCGGGCGACTGGACAAAGATACAGAGGGCCTACTGCTGCTGACTAACGATGGTCAGCTGGCCCATGACCTGTTATCCCCCCGCAAGCATGTACCCAAAACGTACGAGGCTGTCGTCCTCGGCCATGTGGGCGATGCGGAAGCCGCGAGCTTTCGGGAGGGCGTGGAGCTCGACGATGGCTACGTCACCTTACCCGCCGAGCTAGAGGTGCTGGAACACGGAGCCGAAGCGGACGGAACTCGCATCTCCCGCATCCAACTGACCATCTCGGAGGGAAAATTCCACCAGGTCAAGCGGATGTTCGAATCCGTCGGTTCCCGGGTCACATACCTGAAGCGCCTGACGATGGGGCCTCTCCTTCTCGATGAGTCTCTGCCGCTCGGTGACTTCCGTGAGCTGACCGACTCCGAGCTGGAGTCGCTGCGCACGTACAAAGGCACTGGAGCTTCAAAAGGGTAACTAGCGATTCGCTCAACAGTGAGCGATTCCCGAAGGGAGAGCGCCGGGTTTGCTGGCATGAAGCCAAGCAGCACGTCGTAGCTCCAACTAATCAGCGGTTTGCGCAACAGTGAGCGATTCCCGAAGGGAGAGCGCCTTAACAGCACGAAGTTGAAGGATATAGGCCGAACGTTGCAGTCACCGCCATGCAGGCGCGCCCGAAGTAGAGCGTGCCCGTAGGGCGACAAGCGGCTTGTAGCACGTTTGCCTGCACAGGTGAGCCGACAGAAGTAGGGATGAGCAACACGGTTTACCAGGTTGAACGGGAACGCCTAAAGTAAGACGTACCCGAAGGGGGAAAAGCGTTCCACGAGCCAACTTAAGCGAATCCCCGCAGGGGAGAGCGTGCAGGAGCACCTCATGCACTCCCACGTTCCTCCCCTTTGCGGGAGACCAGAGGGCAGCAGGCCCTCGGGCCCCCTCCCTTACGGTAAGGGAGGGATGGGGAGGGTTGAGTCAAGAAAGGAGACCACACATGAAATACAAACTGATCGCATTAGATGTAGACGGCACGCTGCTCACCGACGACCACGTGTTGACCCCGGGAACGATCGAGACGATTCGAGCCATCGCGGGGCAAGGCACGGAGTTCGTGTTATGCACCGGCCGGGCTCCGCGGAGCTCGATTCCCTATATGCGCGAGCTTGGGTTGGAGGGCTATGTGATTAGCCATAACGGGGCAGCCACGGTGGATGTGCGGACCGAGGAGATCGTCCACGAATTCGCGTTGAATCCGCATGGACTTGAGCCGTATATGGAGTACTGCCGAAAGAATCACGTTCATTTTGACGTCAATACCACCTTTGCGCTGTATGTGGAAAATGCGGCAGGGCTCACGAAGGAAGCGCTGGACATGTACCACAAATTTCTGATGGAACCGGAAGATATGCCGGGTTGGGCCGATTTCAGCGAACCGATCGTGAAATTCACTGTCGCCGGCGAGATGGATCAGCTGGACCGCGTGTACTCGGATTGGAGCCAATGGACACAGGAATTCAATATGCTGCGCAGCGGCGACTTTTTCATCGATTTAATGCATAAAGAAGCTTCCAAAGGGGCAGCCCTGCAGAAGCTGGCAGAAAAGCGCGGAATCCCTGCCGAAAACGTCATGGCGATCGGCAATTATTATAATGACTTAACGATGCTCACCTATGCCGGGTTAGGCGTAGCTATGGACAATTCTCCGCTGGATGTGAAAGCGGCGGCCAATGCCGTGACCGCCTCAAACAACGAGGAAGGCGTGAGGCAAGCGCTGGTAAAGTATGTTCTAGGAGATGTTCCATCAGGGTGAGAGGGTGGTCTTCTTCTCGGTATCGGACAAGGAGTGCTCAAATGTTCTCGGACGGTGCAGCAGCCAGCCAAGGCTTACACTGAGACCGAGCAAAACGAGAAACAATCCTCCGGCGAGCCCCAACGTTCTAGGCGTTACTACTTCAAGCAAGAAACCGGCGGCGAGCATGGCGATACCCATCAAGGTATTTTGCAAGGTGGCCAATCCGCCGAAGAACCGTCCCTGCCATTCGGTTGGAATCAGCTGCATCAGAACCGTTTCGTTGCAGGCGTTGCCCACGCTAGTGATGATTGCCGATAAGGCTAACAGCAAAATGAGCAGGAGAAACGAAGGCGATTGACTGATCATCACTTGGAAAACCCCTTCGATCAACACGGTCAGGACAGCGGCTGTCCGCATATAGCGGGCCATTCTGCCGGTGAGTCCGGAGCCGATCAGCATCCCGGCACCCAGCGCTCCATAGAGTAATCCGATGCCGATATCTCCCATATGGAACACTTCGGTGGCGTATACGCTGATCAGTACATTAAAGATTCCATCCGCGATGGGCCAAACGGCAAACACGATCAACATGATCCGTAAAAAGAAGGATTGAGTGAGCAACCATCGGAGTACAGCGGTTTGGCGGGGCCCGAGCGTCGGCGCTGGCGTCGGCGTGTATATTAGCACGCCGGAATTGATCTCTGCGGCTGCCGACCGCTTGGCGGGATCAAGGCGGAGGAGCAGCAAGCCGGAGATCAGGAAGGACAACGCGTTGAGTACGAAAGACACCTGTCCGCCCACTACGGCAGCAAGGATACCCCCCGTGACAGATCCACCGATGAGCACGAAACCGACCATAGCCTGTTCCAGGCTATTCACCGCCAGCAGGTGATCTTGGCGTACAAGCCGGGGGATCAGCGACATGCGGGCTGGGGCGTAAATGGCCTCCCCTGCGGACAAGGCAAACGCGCTGACATAGATGATCCAGATATCCCCAGGATTGCGGACCAGTAGCGGGGTCAGCGCAAAAAACAAACGAATGACATCGGTGAAGATCATGATCGTTTTTTTGGAGAAACGGTCGGCGAGCAGCCCGCCGAGCGGTCCGAAGACGAGGTATGGAAACAGGCGGAGCGCAAAGGTGATGCCGACGGCTAGACCTGAGCCGGTCAGCGATAATAGCAAGCCGAGGACGGCCACTTGGCTGAACCGGTCGCCGATGCCGTTGACCAGTCCGGCTGCAAACAGACGGCGGTAAGAGGGTTCCTGGCGTAGGATTCGTAAGGAATTCATGGGATGAGATCACTCCTTTTCAGAGAAAACAACAGTAGTGTTATAACTATCTAATTAAATGATCATCTAATTTAGTGGGCAAAAAAAGGCAACGAGGCGATAAGCGATGCCTCATTGCTTGACCGGCACAATCCGCTAGCGATTAGGATGAGCTTTTACCCCAAAGCTCCGGCGGGTTCAACTCGTAAATGTCATTTTCGCGGTACATGAAATGGTTCATGATAAACTCGCGGCGAATCGTGGCGTAATCCTCGTGGTAATTCAGAATGTATTCGTTGATTTCTTTCTCTTTATACTTGCGGTGCGGTTCCAACCCCTTGACGAGGCGTTCAAGAACGATCAGCTTTTTCTTGCGTTGGGCCGGCAGATGCTTCAAAGTGCCGTTCTTGTTGAAGAAGTTGTCCAGCACCGCGGCTTTACGCGCCGCTTCTTCGTGTTTGTCCTCGGCCGCTGGGAGCGCCTTGCCGATATTCAGGATCGCTTGAGCCTGAAGGGCAAGGCTTTTTTCGTTCAGATAAAAATAGATCGTATTCTTATCCCGGCGCTCGTACACCAAGTCGGCTTCTCGCAGCTTGGTCATGTGATGCGTGATCGTCGGCGGCGTGACCCCAAGTTTCCCCGCTAGGGCCTGACCATGGAGGGGGCCGTTCTGTAGCAGTGCGATAATGCGGATACGAGTGACATCGCCCACCGCTTTGTGGAAATTGACCAACCGGTCCAGCTGCATTCTGATCCCTCACTAATTCGATATTTGTATAATTAGATGATCGTATTATTTCATGCGCTGGTTTCCTTTGTCAAGGGAGGCAAAAAAAATAGCGGTGGAATCCATGCAGGATTCCAGCCGCTTTTCAGGCATGTCGTGGCATTAAACTAAAAGGGTACGGGAAACGATAACGAGCAAGATGAACAGCACCAAAATAGCTCCCGTTGAAGTGAAGCCTCCTCCGTAGATTTCACCCATTGTTATTCCTCCCTTACATCAGGATAGGTTTCCCGTTGATCACGAGATAGTGTATTGTATGCTGCCTGGGAGGGCGCGGTCTGGACTAATGTCCACATTGGATAGATTGGGCGGGGTGCCTAATGCCGAAGGCCTTTGGGCAGGTGGTTCTTCAGCTGTCCGCCGCTGGCTTTGCCCCAGCCCAGCGGGTATTGGCCCTCGCCGCAGGCGAGGGTCACGAGGTGCCAGCCGCGTAACGTTGTTGGCACCTCCAGCATCTCGCCGCGCAGGAAGGCAGCGGCGAGGGGAGAATCCTCGCCGAGCGTCCATACTCGCGGGGCGGCTTCGGCGGCGTTAAGCGCCATAGCTAGCGCATGAGCGGGCTCGAACCGGCCTTTGCGGACATCGCCGAGGTGCAGCCCGGCGCGTGGGACCTTCAGGCCGGTCAGGTGTTCCGCCGTTAGCGCCAAGCCGTCGCTAGCCGGCAGGAGGTATAGCGCCTCGCCGAACAGAAGCGGGGTGCCTCCGACGGGAAGTGAGAAAGCCGGGAGCTCGTCCGCCGCCCAAGCGCGGAAGCCTTCTAAGGCAGCAGCGGCGCTACGTTCCGCTGGGCTGGAGCGACCCCCACGGGCGGCACGTCCACGATCGCGCACATTGCTGCGTCCGGTGTCTGCGCGTCCGGCACTGCCGGGGTCCATCGTGCCGTCCTTTTCCGCATTATCCCGCTCAATCAGGGCGACGTAATGGCCTTCGCCCTGCTCACGGTGCGGCCAGATTCGTTTCTCGGCGATCAGACGCAGGAAAGGATACGCCATCAGCAGGCGAGCGATGGTATCCTCGTTCTCTCGGCGATTAAACGTACAGGTAGAGTAGGCAAGGCGGCCGCCGGGTTTCAGCATCGCCACGGCGTCCTGCAGGATGTCCCACTGCCGTGCAGCGCATAACTCCACCGAATCCGGCGACCATTCGCGAATCGCCTCGGGATCCTTGCGGAACATGCCCTCGCCCGAGCAAGGAGCGTCCAGCATAATGCGATCGAAGGCGAGCGGAAAGCGGGCCGACAGTGCCGGCGGCGCTGCCTGTGTTACGACGGCGTTCCGGATGCCGAGGCGCTCGACGTTCTCTGCCAGGATTCGCGCCCGCTGCGGATGGATCTCATTGCTGATCAGCAGGCCTTGTCCGGCCATTTTTGCAGCGATTTGGGTCGTTTTTCCCCCGGGGGCGGCGGCCAGATCCAGCACCGTTTGACCGGGCTGCGGATCCAGCAGCTCCACGGCGGACATCGCGGACGGCTCTTGAATATAATAGAGTCCAGCGGCATGGTAGGGATGTTTGCCCGGCCGGGTCGACTCTTCGTAATAATAGCCCGTCCTGCACCAAGGCACCGGACGCAAATCAAATAGCTCCGCGAGCTTGCTTGCTGCCGTAGAAGACGGGTTCATTTTCAGTGTATTCAGTCTCAGTCCGTAGGCGCGAGGGGCGGCATAGCTTGCGAGAAAGGCCTCCGCTTCGGCCGGGCCGAGCATGGCCGTCACCGCTTCCTGATAAGCGGCCGGCAGGGATGGAATGGTCATGATTGTTGCTGCTCCTTCCGAATGAACGGATTATCCGTCACTTCAGCAGTTTATCATATCGCTTTTTATTCTCAAAAGGGGAATGGATGTTCCTTCTTGCCTATGGCATAATGGAAAAAGAATCGGGTTTTATCGCACAATCGTAAACGACATGCAAAGGAGAACCTCAATGAAACTGCTGCAGGCTTTATTTTTCCCGCCGGAACAGCCCGGGGGCGTATCGTCGATGATTCCGTACCTGCAAGACCGGTTTAATCCTCCCCATTGGGAGATGGAATTATTTTCTCTGCCGAAACGGATCCGTTCGAAGGGGAGCGATCCCGTTATTTTTCATACCTTTGATTGGCAGCAGTACGGGGAGAGCCCGATCGTGCAAAAATACGTTCAAACCTATCGCGACTACTTGTGGTGGACGAAGCTTCGGTTGAAGCAGCCTTACGATGTAATCCATGCCCATCATCCGATCGCGGGACTGGCGATGAAGGAAGTGTTTCCGCAAACCCCGGTCATCCAAAGCATTCACTCTAGTTATGAAAAAGAACTCATCTTGAACGGTCGCATCCGGGAGAACGGGCCGGAGCACCGGTTTCTTACTTCGCTGTACCGCGAGCTGGAGCATCGCGCCGACCGGATGTATACCGTTTCGCAATCTTTTGCCGATTACTTGACGCCTTATGTGGACGATGCCGCAGCCATCGGCATTATTCCAAACGGGTTTGACGAGAAACGGTTTAAGCCGATCCCCCACGATAATGAAGTCGCCCAGTTGGTCACCGTCTGCCGCCTCGTGCCTGCCAAAGGGTTGGATACGTTGCTGCAGGCCTGCGCGGAGTTGAAAAGACGCGGACATAACTATGTGCTGCATATCATCGGCGACGGACCGATCCGCCAAGAGCTGGAGCAACTGGCGCAGCGTCTGGGCATTTATGATGAGACGATATTTTACGGGTACACGCTGCATCCGGAGGAATTCATGCCATTCTTTGATATTTTTGTGCTGCCGTCGCGGGCGGAAGCCTTCGGTTCGGTGTTCGCCGAAGCGGCGCTCTGCAGCTTAGCGCTCGTCGGGACGGAGATCGGCGGGATTGCCGAGCAAATCGAGGACGGCGTGAACGGTCTCCTGGTCCCGCCTGAAGATTCGAAAGCTTTGGCCGTAGCGCTGGAGAAGGTCATCATGGATCCGGATTACCGCTATCAGCTGGCCCGCAGCGGGTCGGAGAAAGCCAAAGCCCAATACTCGTTAAACCGGGTTGTACATGAATTGAAGAAGCTGTACTTGCAATTCAAATAAGGAAAGAGTTGTTGCACGAATGAAAGCCTTTCGTTTTCTTCACGCGGCCGATTTGCATCTGGATACCCCCTTTTCGGGGATGTCCGGCGTGCCGGATCGGCTGCGCGGGTTATTGAGGGAATCCACTTTCGCCGCCTTTGACCGGTTGGTCCGGCTTGCGATTGAGGAAGCCGTCGACTTTGTCGTGATCAGCGGGGATATCTATGATGCTTCGGACTCCTCACTGCGTGCGCAGCTACGCTTGCGCGAAGGCTGGGACAAGCTGGGGGAGCATGGCATCCCGGTCTATATGATTCGTGGGAACCATGATCCCTTATCTGGTAGACGGCTAAGATTGGCGCTGCCTGGGCATGTTTATGAGTTTGGTCCCCGCGCGGAAAGCGTCACCGCAGTAAGGCGGCACGATGGGGAGCCGGTAGCGGTGCTGACCGGGACTTCTTATCCGACTCCGGCAGTACATGATAACCTGGCGTTGCAGTATCGGCGCGAGCCGGGTTCGGTGCTCTATCACATCGGGCTGCTGCATGGAAACGTGGACGGTCAAGAGGGGCATGACGCTTACGCACCGTGCTCGCTCCGCGATCTAGAGGCCTCGGGTTACGACTATTGGGCGCTGGGTCATATCCATAAGCGGCAGATTCTTTGCGAGTCGCCGTGGGTGGTGTACCCTGGCAACATTCAAGGTCGCAGCCTCAAGGAGACCGGCCCGAAGGGCTGTTATCTTGTAGATGTGGCGGAGAACGGGGAAACTCGGTTAACGTTTCGGAGACTTGATCAAGTGCTATGGATGGAAAGCCGACTTTCGATTGACGGGTTGACCACCGAAGAAGCTTGGAAGGGAAGCGTAGAAGAATGGCTGGACGAGCTGCGGGAAGCCGAGCCTGGACGAATCACGGTGGCTCGTCTCACGTTCACCGGACGGGGACCGCTGCATACGCTGCTGCAGTCCGGGCCGGAAGCAGCCGAGCTGCTGCAAGAATTGCGGCGCAAGGAAAGCAGACGGCTCGAGGAAGCCGGCTTCGCTGCGGCGGATGCGGGGGGCTTGATGCCAGGGGAAGGGATCGTTTGGCCGGCAGGCTTCAAGCTCGAGACCGGGGTGGAGCTGGATCGCGAGGGCCTAATGGCGGAGGACAGCTTCCTCGGCGAGCTATTTCGACTGGGTGAGCGAACGTCGGCGGAACCCGAATATGTGGATGAACTAGTTCGTGCTGCGCTGGCACCGCTCTCGGACAATCGTCAACTGCGGCGGCTGCTGCAGGAGCAGGATCCGGAGGCCAAGCAGGACCTGCTGCGACGGGCTGAAGAACTGGCGGCTGCCCTGCTGAACGAGGATACGCCGTTTCCGCGAGAAGGGAGAGGGGCTTCATGAAGCTGGAACGCATGCAGGTCAGCGGCTTTGGTCGCCTGAACGGACTGGACGTAGAGCTTCCCGGTCAAGTGACGGTGTTGTACGGTCCCAACGAGGCGGGAAAAAGCACGCTCCTCGGTTTCGTTCGAGCGTTGTTGTTTGGCATTCCTTCTCGGGCATTGGCCGCCGAGCGTTATGAGCCGCTTCGGGGCGGAGCGCATGGCGGGGCGTTGACGGTCCTTGGCGATGACGGGGCCCGTTGGCTGATCGAGCGTTACGCGCAGCCGCCGGAGGGTCGGAATTTACCCGGTACACGCGGGGATCGGCTGCGGATCACGCGCAGCGATGCGAACGGGGAAGTGCGGGAAGCGACGCAGGAGGAGATGCAGCGAGAATTGCTCGGAGGCATGTCGAAAGCGATGTTCAAGCAGCTGTTTGCCGTGTCGTTGACCGAGCTGCAGGAAGTGGGAGCTTTGCAGTCGGAGGAGCTCAGCCGATACCTATTTCACGCGGGTATCGGCGGTGGGGCTGCGGTGCTGCGCGGGGAGAAAAGACTAGTCCAGGACATGGATAAGCTCTATCGGCCGCGCGGACGGACGCAGGAAATCGCCCAGCTCCTTCAAACGGTAGAGCGATTGGAGCGCGAGGCAGAGGCGGCTAAAGCGTTGCTGCCGCGGTACAACGACGTGCTGGAGGAGCTGGAGCGGCTGGCGGCGCAGCTGGCGGAAGCCGAAGCAGCCCGCACGGCGAGGGGCCGGGAAACCGCCCGCCTGCAGAAGGCGGCGGCCAGCCGGGCCGATTGGCTGCAGCGCGAGGCCATCCGCGCGGAGCTGGCGGCGCTACCGACGGTCACCCGCTTCCCCGCGCAGGGGGCGGCGCGCTGGCAGGCGCTGCAAGCGGAGCGTGAGCGCCTGGCGCTGGAGCGCGGCGAATGGGCCCGGCGGCGGGAAGCGCTGCAGGCGGAGCTGGCGCGGCACCGCCCGGATGCGGCGGTGCTGGCGCAGGAGCCGGCGCTGCGGCAGCTGGCCGGCCGCCTGCCGGGCTACGAGGCCCGGCAGGGCGAGCTTGCGGAGCTGGCGGCGGAAGCGCTCCAGCTCGAGCGGCGGCTGGCCGAGTGCCTGCGCAGCATTAATCCGGCATGGGGCGCGGAGGAGCTGCGCGCTTTTGCCGGGACGGTAGGCGAACGGGAGAGTGTTCGCCGGTTTGCGGCGCGGTTTGCCGCGTACGACAAGGAGATGGAGCTGCTGCGGAGCGAGCGCTCCAAGCTGGAACGAGCTGCGGCAACCGCGGAGAAGACCGGCGCGGCGGCAGTCGCGCGGGTTGAGGCCAGCGCCGCGGAGGGGCGGCGGCAGTTCGCCATGCTCGTCCCGCAGCAGCCGGACGAAATCCGCGCGCTCTGGAGCGAGCTGCGCGGCGAGATGGACCGCTGGCGGGAGGGCGCGGGCCGGCAGGCATCCGAGCAACGGGCGGCGGACGCCAGGGGCGGGGCCGCCCCTTCGTCCGGTCTGATGGACTGGGACGAAGAGGAGCGGCAGCTGCGCCGGCTGATGGAGGCGTGGCTGCTGTGGGATCAGCGCCACGCCGCGTTGGAGGGCCAGACGGACGTCGCCCTCCAACAGGCATCCGCAGTCCAGGACGAGCTTGCGGCTACCCAGCGCGAGTTGTCCCGGCGCGAAGCGGACTTTGACGAGCTGGCGAGAGAGTGGGAGGCCTGGTTGGTCGAGCGGAGATTGTCCGCTGATCTATCCCCGGAGGCAGCGTCGGACGTGTTCCGCTTGGCGGAGCAAGGGCGGGACGTGTTAACCCGGTTCGATGGACTGACGGCCAAGATGGCGGCCTTGCGGCAGGAAAACGAGCAGTTTGAGCAGGAATGCTTGGCCTATGGAAGCGAAGAGAAACCTGATCAGGCAGTTACGGTTCTGCGGGAAGCATTGGCCCGGCTGAACGGCGCCATCGAAGAGAAAAGCCGACTGGACCAGCTATCCGCCAAGCTGCAACCGCTGGAGGAAGAGGGGCAGCGCTTGGACGATCGCTTGCACCAGGTGCTTGAATCGGAGCAAGCTCTGCTCGCCGAAGCTGGCGCTGGAGATGGCGAGGAACTGCTGCGCCTGGACGCGGCGCGGGAACGGCGGGATGCTTTGGAACGCGATCTGCGTCAATTGGAATTGATGTTGTTCGCTGGACTTGACGAAGCCAAGCAAGCCGAGCTGGAGCGGCTTTTGCAAACGATGGAGGAATTAGAGCTCCGGCAGCAGTTGGAGATGTCGGAGCAGGATTTGCAGCAAGCGGAAGTGTTGCTGGGGCAACTGCAGGAGAAGCGAGGACGTCTGCTGCAGGAGCAGGAAAATTTAGCAGTCCGCTGCCGGCGGGACGATCTCGTACAGCAGTTGGAGGAACAGCGGGCAGCCCTTAGCGACCGTCTCGATCAGTATGCGGTCATGGCCGTTTGCCATGAGCTGATCGGCCGTGCGCGCCGGGTGTATGAAGAAGAGCGACAGCCAGCGGTACTTCAGGCGGCTTCGGGGTACTTTGCTGAAATGACCGGCGGCACTTACCGGCGCATCGTCATGAAAATGGGCACCCAGGAGCTGATGGCCGAGCATACGGAACTTGGGCCGCTCGAGAGCACGCTCCTCAGCCGGGGAACGGCGGAACAACTGTACCTGGCGATGCGGTTGGCCTTGTCCGAAGCCGTGTCGGGGCAAGGTTCGCTGCCATTATTGCTGGACGATCTGTTCGTTAACTTCGACGAAGGCCGCCTTGAAGGGGCCTTGTCGGTACTGCGGAAGGTTGCCGATCGCCAGCAGATTATGATGATGACTTGCCACGAGCATGTCGTCCAGCGAGTTCAAACGCTGCTACCGGCCGCGAACATCGTGCGGATGTAGGAGATACACACAGGGAGACGTGGTTGCCAGAAGACCCTCGGGGCTTAGCCTCTGGGGGTTTCTTTTTGCCGATATAAGCCCAGCATCAGCGCCCATAACAAACTGAACAAGCCAAACACAGGATACAGCACGGACAGTAGGGAACTAAAGCCAAACTGGCTGGTGATATAACAGATAAACAAAATCGTGACCGATATCAGCATGGGGGGCACCTTGATCCGCTGCTGCAGCTGGAGGGTCACGCCATAAACATCGGCGACGAAGGTACTGAAGATTTCCATGAAAATAAGCAGGACATAGATCAGCTGGATGGTTGTCCCGAGCTGCTGAGCGATGCTGCCCATTGGGATTTCATATTGTACGATCCCTGGCATGTAGGCCGACAAAGCAAAATGACCGGCCATTAACATAAAACCAACCCCCAGACCGCCGAGAACGCCGCCCAGAACAATGACGCGACGGCTTTCGGTGTGGCTGCCGATGGGCACGAGCACTGCTTGGGCCATCGACAGGTTGAACGCGGCATACATCAACGGCGCCGCCCAGGCGGCGATCAGCGCGGAGTCGGTCTCCATCGTCAGAAAACGGGTTGCTCCCGGGGTACCGGCGGTATTTGATATGATCGCAAGTGACAGGATTAACATCATCGGCACAACGATGGAGTTCAGCTGCAGCACCCCGTTTATCCCTCGTCCCAACAGTAAATAGGTGAAAATCAGGGTGATCCATAGGCCTGTCTGATAATGAAGCCCCAAATGCTCCATAAAGACGGAGCCGGCTCCCGCGAGCATCACGCTGTTAACGCCGATCAACACGATCAAAGTGAACAAACTCAATGCCCGGCCAATCCTTTCGCCGAAGAGACGGCGGTTCAGGTCCTCGTAGGAAGCGGCTTTGATGTCGCGGGCGAGCAGCATCATTTTAGTTCCGAGCCATACGAACAGCACTGTCGACAATAGGATCGTCAAGACGCCCCATTTGCCGTACCGGGTGAAAAACTGGAGAATTTCCTGTCCCGTCGCAAAACCGGCGCCAACGACGGTGCCGATATAGGTAAAAGCGATCTGCAGAACTTTTACGGCATTTTTCATGGTTTTCCCCCCGGTTCTTGTGCTATATATAGTACAGGGTATGTTGTCCAACAACGGGACATGACTTAAACCTAATGATGAGGTCGTCCAAAAAGTCGTCTTTCGATCACGAAGTGGAATAAAGGAGCTAACTCGACGTCGAATCTAGAATTCAGCCGGGCCTTCCGTTGCTCACGTAGGTCTGCCTACGCTCTGCTACTCAGTCCCTGGCTTCATCCAACCTTCTCGATGCTCGAAAGCCACCTTTTTGGACCTCTATTGATGAGGTCGTCCCAAAAGTCGTCTTTCGATCACGAAGTGGAATAAAGGAGCTAACTCGACGTCGAATCTAGAATTCAGCCGGGCCTTCCGTTGCTCACGTAGGTCTGCCTACGCTCTGCTACTCAGTCCCTGGCTTCATCCAACCTTCTCGATGCTCGAAAGCCGCCTTTTTGGACCTCTATTGAAGAGGTCGTCCAAAAAGTCTTCTTTCGATCACGAAGTGGAATAAAGGAGCTAACTCGACGTCGAATCTTGAATTCAGCCGGGCCTTCCGTTGCTCACGTAGGTCTGCCTACGCTCTGCTACTCAGTCCCTGGCTTCATCCAACCTTCTCGATGCTCGAAAGCCGCCTTTTTGGACCTCTATTGAACCGGTCGTCCAAAAAGTCGTCTTTCGATCACGAAGTGGAATCATGGAGTTCGTCAACCTAACGGAACCCAGAGACGTTATTGACCGGAGAATAGGCGGATTCACATTCTAACGGAACGAGGAGATCCTATTTGGGGGATTTCTTGCTCGTTGACCGTTAAAATGGCCTAATAAGGTCTCTGTGTTCCGTTACAGCGGGAAATATCCGGGAAATGTGCAAATAAGGGCGTTACGTTCCGTTACGCTCCGCTCCGCTCCGCCGCATGTTTACCCAAACCTCAGGAACACTTGAAACAGACTTTTGAACGGAAATATTGATCTTGATCTGTGGAGGAAATCATATGGAGTTATTAAAACAAAAGATCGTAGAGCAAGGGGTTATCGTCTCAGACCAAGTGCTGAAGCTTGACGGATTGCTTAACCATCAGGTCGATCCGCAACTGACGATGCAGATGGGCAAGGAATTCGCCAAACGGTTTGGCGATCAAGGGGTTACCCGCGTCATCACCGTCGAGTCGTCGGGGATCGCCGTGGCGTTCGCCACCGCTTATGAGCTGGGTGTGCCGCTCGTGTTCGCGCGGCGGAAGAAGACGTTGCTTGCCGAGCCGGACATGCTGTGCGAGCGGGTGCCCTCGTTTACGAAAGGCATCGTCACGGATATTCTGGTATCGCGTGATTTCCTTGGGGAGAAGGATCGAGTGCTGTTTATCGACGATATTATCGCCAACGGTGACGCCGCTCGGGGATTGATCCGAATCATCGCCCGATCCGGCGCGGAACTGGTGGGAGCAGGAATCGTCATCGAGAAATGCTTTCAACCCGGCGCTCAAGCGATTCGCGAGCAAGGCATTCGGCTTGAAACACTGGCGCGTATCGCATCTCTGGAAGGCGGCCGGATTACATTCGTTGACTAGGACAAACGAATGAAGAAAAACCAGCCAAATTTCGGTTAATCCTTTGCAGGCCCCCTTTTTTTCGCTATAATGAGGATTACTAGGGAGAGGAGGCTTAAAGAATGGGGAAAGAATTGGCAGTAGACGCGGAGTTTTTTCTTTCGAAATTGTCCGAAGCGAAGGTTACTTTTGAACGTGCCCTGGATTGCAAACATACCGAGTTTGATGACCTTTATCCCTATATGCTTGAACATCCTCAGTTTTTCTGGTACAAACGCTATGTAGCATGGTCGCAATTGTTGACGATAGCCGGGCTGTGCCAAGAGCTTGATGTACCCTGGAAGGAAGAGTTCAGTCCGCAACAGGTAGGGTATTTGGAACAGAGAGTTATGTCGGCGAAAGTGCTTGATTTCTGGTTCGAAACGAATGACAGCCGAGAACATGCTTCTCGATAAGAGGGAACTGTACGGTTTCCGTATGCGGCCAGACCTAGATCCGGTACCGCACCGGTTGCTTTAGGCATCCAAAAGTCATCACGAAGTCCCGCTGGTTCGCCGGCGGGGCTTTTTTTGCACGGAGCAGGCTCATCATGGACCTAACCCCCAACTATTGTATAATGAAATCCAGGAGGTGGACGTATTCGTATGATTTCAGACGAAACATTGGACCAATACCGGCTGTCCGGAGAAAAGGTTCGGGTTGTACGCGACGGTATTCCGGAGAACGACGTGCGGGGGATTGTAGTGGCCTGGGACGACACGCATGTGTTAATCCGCAAACCGAACCGCAACGTGGTCAAGCTCGATCGTAATTACATTTACCAACCTGCGAAGGAGCCTCGGATTTCGCCGGTGGATTAAGCATATTTTTGACCGGGCGGGACATCGTATAAGTGCGGGTACAATAGCTAGGAAAGGATGTTTCGCATGTCGCAGGTCAGCGAGAAAATACGAGCTTACAAGGACGAAATTAACCGATTCGGGGAAGCCCTGCCGAAGGTAACCGAAGCGTACCATACGTTTACCGGCGAAAGCCTCTCGAGTGGTACACTGGATGCTAAGACGAAGCAGTTGATTGCCCTTGGGGTCGCGCTTTCGACGAACAACGAAATTTGCACGTTCTACCATGCCGAGGAGGCGAAGTCCAAGGGGGCGACCGATGCGGAGATTCTCGAGACGGTCGCCGTCGCTTCGGCTGCCTTGGCCGGGAATGCGTTATCCCAAGGCGTCACTCGGGTGCAGGAAGCGTTGAGCGTCCCGCCAGTTCAATAGATTTATCCAGAGAAGGGAACCTTAAGGAAGCGGATGCGCCTTGAGGTTCCTTTTGTCTGTTCGCTCCCGGGGTGAGCTAGGCGCTGGGGTACTGCCAGTCAAATATGCGCGCATCCGGGAGGACACCTCCCTTTGTAGGCCAGCCCACAATATCCGCATCTTCCCGTGATACCCTCGGCAGCGGTATTCGGCCTGAATCCCGTTCTCATCCTGGTGGATCCGCTCGATTTCGATGTTCCGCTCGCGGAATTTACCGTGTATTTCCGATAGAACAAGCGCAACGCGACGTTCGCCGCCGCGGATGAGGTCGACGTAAGCTTCGGGGCTCTTCAGCAGCCCGCTTTGTTCGAGAATTCGGGCATCGCGTTGAAACACTTTTTGCAAAAAACCAAGCAGTAACGCGCTCTTAATGAGGGATAGTTCCTCTTCCTTAATGCCGGGAACGGCCATAGGTCAACACCTCTTTATACGAACTTATGTTCTTATCATACCCCAGGCTCGTGTTTTTAATCAAGGGTGTATCGTGAAAGTTTTACATTGACTTCTCTATGCAGCGCATGGTATGATCTATCTTGTCGCTGCAAAATATGATTTTTGCACGATAACCATTTTGCGGTCGTGGCGGAATTGGCAGACGCGCACGGTTCAGGTCCGTGTGGGCTAACCCCCCGTGGAGGTTCGAGTCCTCTCGACCGCATCGATTTATCCATAGAAAGCTCTTGATTCGCCTACGGCGAATCAAGAGCTTTTTTGTTTTTTGTACGTAGCGGATCTCGTTGACAAAAGTTGAAGGCTGAACTAATATCAACTTAACTTAAACGATTAAGTGGAATTGACCCATAGGAGGATGGTTATCGAATGAGCGCCGAAATCATCACACTTTCCAACGTTTACTCCAAGCTGTTGAACAACAAACGGGATATTTACGTCTATTTGCCTCCTTCTTATGAAGAAGCAGTGAATCGCCGGTATCCGGTGCTTTATGCACAGGACGGACAGCATATGTTTGCATCGGATGGGATGGGCGGCTCGTGGGAGATGCATTTGACGGCAGATCGGCTAAGTAGGAAAGGCCAAATGAGAGAAGTGATTATCGTAGCCGTCTCCTCGATTTCGGATCAACGGGCATCCGAATATTTTCACGAGCATCCGAGCGTAAGCGAAGCGTTCCACGCATCCTGCAAGGGTGAGCTGTACGAACGGTTTCTCATTGAGGAATTGAAACCGATGATCGACGGCAGATTTCGCACTTTGAAGGACCGGGAGCATACCGCATTAATCGGTTCGTCCGCGGGCGGAATTGTCTCGTATCATATTGCGTTTCGCAGACCGGACGTCTTTGGTCAGGTAGCAATCATGTCGCCATTCCTGGTGCATACGGTGGTGAATGAACAAGGAGATGGTACGAACAAACAGGAACCGTTGCGTGAACAAAAACTATATCACTCCTACCCGGTTAAGCCGGCGGAGCTGCGGGTTTGGGTCGATGTCGGCGGAGCGGAAGGGCTAATCATGCCCCGACATGTACGGGCATTCGTCGACGAACTGATCGAGGTCGGCTTTAAGCCAGGCGAAGATCTGATGTTCTTGCTCGATGAGACGGCTGGCCATTCCCAGGCGGATTGGGCGGGGCGGTTGCATTGCCCGTTGTTGTATCTGTTCGGCGAGATTGGACGTCCTCATAACCTGCAATTGGCTGCTACAGGGACAATCGGGCTGCAGGGCTTCCAAGGGCAGTTGAACCCGAAGGTGACTTACGACACCGGCTTCCAAATGAATTTGCTGGCAGCCGACTATACGGTGGATCGTCCGGAGGTTTTAACGGTTGACTCTAACGGCAGGGTCACTCCGCGAATCGAAGGGACGGCCAAGGTGGCGGTACGTTATCGTGACCTTACCGGATCGACGAGCTTCGAGATCGTCCCGGAATTGCCAGATGACGTGCGGGTTGAAATCAGCGTGACTGTACCGCCGACAACTCCGACAGACGCTCGAATCCATGCAGGATTCGAAATTCCGAAAGTTCGGGATGGCTTTTATCAGGGATGTTTTTTGCTGCCAAGAGATTTGGCATTTGATGTGAAGGTATCAAGGGGCTTTGGTTTTCATGAACGAAGAGACACGAATAGACGGTTTAATACCTCGACGCCGGTTCGCCTTCAGTTCATCGTAGAGGAGTGGGAGGACTTCCTGTGAAAAAAACGACGATGAAAGACATCGCCCGTGAAGCGAAGGTATCGGTGGCGACGGTCAGCTATATTCTGAATAAGGTGGACAGTCAGAAGATCACGGACGAGACGCGTTGCCGGGTGCTCGAAGCCGCTGACAAGCTGAATTATATCCCAAGTCTAACGGCACGTTCGCTTGTCCGCGGTAAGTCCGGTATGGTGGCCTTGCTCTTCAGCCGCAGCGAGCAAGACGGGTTATGGAAGAAGCTCTATTACGGCATGCTGGCCGAACGAATGGACGAGCTCTGCAAACAAGCAGGCTATCACCTGCTCGTCCTGGGGATGGACACAGAGAAGCCAAGTCCGGAAATCATCCGTCAACGGGAAGTAGACGGGGTGCTGTTGGCCGGCGTGAAGAAGGAAACGTTCCGGGATATCTCGATTCACTTCAGCATCGGGGTGCCGATCGTGCTGCTGGATAGCCATATCGATGATCCGTTGTTTCACAAGGTCGTGATAGATTATCGACAAGCGTTCGAGTTATGGAGAGAGCAAACGGCCGATCGAGGTGGACGGCACTTTCTTGTGTTGGATACGCTTGCTAACGAGGGTACGATGAAGGCCATTGTTGACGCGGCTCAGCTCAACGAGGAATCGGTCTTCGTGCTGACGGCGGACAATGCGGACCGCTTGCCGGATTTTTTGGCGAGGCATCAAGGCGGTTGCGGGGTGGTACTGAATGAATTCGTTGGTGCGTTCGTGGCTCACGTTTCCCGAGGGCTGGATCTGGAGTTGACCGCCTTTTGTATGAGTGGCTGTGCGGAACTGCTGCCTCCGGGTGTACGTATGTTCACTTCGGAAGAGAACCGGGGACAGCTCGAAGCTGCTTTTGAGATCATGCAGTTTTATATCGAATCGAAAGATAAGGACCCCGAACAGGTAAGAACGGAATACAGCGAGTATATTTCCATTCCTTTAAAGTAATCTTTATAAGTATAAAAAAGGATACTATATAACACGAATGTGCGTACTTACGGATAGGTTTCCATAACGATATACTTACGGACATAAGATCCACGAATTCCAAAGGAGGAAATCGAATGTCTGGAAACAAGATGAAAGCAGTCGGTTTAACCAAGTATTTACCCATCAATGATCCTGATAGCCTACTGGATGTGGAGATCGAGAAGCCTACGCCAACTGGCCAAGACTTGCTAGTTCGGGTTCATGCGATCTCCGTCAATCCGGTAGATGTGAAGGTACGGGGGCCAAAGAACCGGACGGAAAGCAAGCCAAGAGTGCTCGGTTGGGACGTGGCTGGCGTTGTTGAGCAGACGGGACCGGATTGCACGCTTTTTAAACCAGGAGATGAAGTGTATTATGCCGGGAGCATCACGCGACCGGGCGGAAATAGTGAATTCCATCTCGTTGACGAGCGGATCGTCGGCCTGAAGCCGAGCACGCTGGACTTTGCGCAGGCAGCAGCGTTGCCCTTGACTTCGATCACCGCTTGGGAAGGATTGTTCCACCGTCTGGGCCTTTCTTCCGTCGAAGGCGCTAACTCCGGGAAAAAGATTCTGATCATCGGGGCCGCTGGCGGCGTTGGCTCGATCGCGACCCAATTGGCCAAATATGCGGGGCTTACGGTGATCGGCACCGCCTCCCGTCCGGAATCGGCAGCATGGGCAAAGGAACTTGGCGCCGATCATATCCTCAACCATTACGAAGAATTCGTTCCTCAGTTGAAGGCACTTGGCTTTGCGATTGTAGATTATATCTTCTGCCTGAACAGTACCGAGAAGCACTGGAAGAACATGGCGGACGCGATTGCACCGCAGGGGAAGATCTGCTCGATCGTTGAGACGGACGAACGACTTGATCTGACAATGCTGAAAGACAAAAGCGTCACTTTCGTATGGGAGCTGATGTTTACCCGTCCGATGTTCGGAACGGCTGATATGATTGAGCAGCATAAGCTTCTGAACGAGCTGGCAGGCTTGGTGGACCGGGGGATTATCCGCACGACGGTGGCCGAAAAGCTAACTCCGATTGATGCGGCTAATTTGCGAAAAGCCCATGCGATGCTGGAAATGGGACGTTCGGTGGGTAAAGTGGTGCTGCAAGATTTCGAATAAATATACCAAACCAGGGGCAGAGAATCTATCACCTGAGCATACGGGATAATCATGAAAAACGCCGCCTAGCAGGACTAGTCGCGGCGTTTTGTGTTCGAGTAGCGCAAGAAGCGTTGTCAGAGACCTAGATCGTTTCCCGAACCTTACCCGGCAAATGTGTTGCGGCGGTCTCCCTGAACTGCCCCGGCGTCATTCCCTCCACTTTGCGGAAGGAACGGATGAAATTCTGCGAGTTGTTGTAGCGGAGCTTGGCCGCGATTTCCTTGACGGGCATTTCCGTTTCGCGCAGCCAAAGTTTAGCCATCTTGAACCGGTACATCGTGAGGTATTCGCTGAACGAATACCCCGTTTCTTTCCGGAAGATACTGCTGATATAATTCGCATTGTAATGAAGGCGGGCAGCACAGGCCTCTAAGGTCAGATCGGCGTCGTATTCGTGTTGGATCAAATCGATGATTTTCTCCGAGATGTTCTGGTACTGGGCGTTTTGCCGGTTGTTGAAGATACGGATCATCGGGTGGATGACCGTCGTCCAGTACCAATCTTCGATTTCCGCTTTGGTATGTAACCCCAGCATCTCTTCAAACAATGAACCGCCCGTAGGCTGGATTTGATGCAACGCAATTCCCGCTTCCTGCATCATCACCAGTAGATTGTTCAGCAGGCGGGTTAACGGGATTTGATATTCTTGCGGCGACAGCTCTTGACCGAATAAGGAATGGAAAAGCCGTCCTGTGAGTTCTTTCGCTTTCTCCACCTCCGCCAGCTTAATCGCGTCCAATAAGTCATTTTCTTTATGGGTCGGGTAATTTACGTTCAGCACATGCTTTCCGGAGTTGATGTTCTCGTATTGAATAATGACCCCGGTGCCTAGCTTAATCCGGTATTTCAGCGCCTCAATCCCTTCGCGGTAAGCGATGGACAGCTTATGGATGGCCTGGAAAGGCAAGCTTAAGCCAATGCTGGCTTGCAGCTTCAGGCACTGATGGATTTCATGTTGCAGCTTCTCGGTCCAGGCATACACGGTTTGGTGAAACGAATCGGGCTCCCCGTCTGGACTTCCGATCAACGTCACAATCGTTTGATCCATGATCACCGGGGCGAACCGGCTTTGGGGATCAAGCAACTCTTCAATGATATTTTGCGCGGCGAACAGGAGCAGGTTGAGGTCCTTTTTTCCGTAAGCCGAATCATCCGTAAAATCAAGGGCCAACGTGAACACCGCCATCGTTTGCCAGGCATCGATTTGCTCATTGTAGCCGTATTGTTCAAGTTTCTCGAGCAATTGGCGTTTGGTGTAATGCCCTTGATACGCTTCGATCAAGGAAAAGGTACGCACCTGTCTAATATGTTGGTGTACCTCTGTTTCAAGCTGAGATTTGGACTGAAAGAGACGGTGATATTCTTCGCCGATTAACTCAAATTCATTGGCATGACGCCGTCGGATATCGGTCTTCCGCCGGCCGATCAGATGCAGAAGACGCTCGATCGGCGAGTACATTCGACGCGAACCGAACCAGGCCAAACCAATCGACAACATCAGCATCAACAGGCAAACATAGAAGGTATAAAGCCCGATTTTCCCCGCCTCCCGGGTAAGGCTGCCGATGGAGGTCACCGAGAGATATACCCATCCGTTCAACTGCGAACGCAAATAGGTGGCGGAATATTCCTGCTTGCCGATGAACGTCTGAAATTGTCCGGCAGGCTGCGCTTCGTCTGCGATCAGGGACGTATCTCCCCATCCGGATTCCTTCAACTGCCGGCCGATGAGCGATGGATCCGGGTGCATCAGGACTTGCTGGCGTTCGTTCACGATGATTACGCTGTCTGGACGCTCGCTGTCGGTCGCCACGACATCCTGCAGGCTGCAAGCCGGAATGTTCGCCAGCGCCAATCCGTACTTGTGCAAACCAGCGACCGGCAGCTTCTTGATCAGGCTGATGCTGTAGCTGCACGGCGCGGAGTTGGCGTTCTCCTCGCTGTAAAACCAGGAGGACGGGGTTAAAATCCAGGAGGTATCGTCAGGCGTGTTCATCAACCGTTCGAGCCCTTCGCGGTCCTTATACTCACTCATCCGGTACAAGCCCGAATTCTTTACCATCCAGTCCTGCTGCAGGTTGATCAATACGACATCCTCCAGTTTCGTATCAAAGGACTGCATGTTCCGGATTTCGTTTCGCAGATCGTTGTATAGTTTGAAATCGCTTTCACTTAACGGGTTTTGAAGAGCCTTTTTCAGTACGGTCGAGTTGACCACTTGATTTAAGGTTTGGTTGACAGTCGTTAATTTACGCTCTACATTGGAGTTGATTTGAGAGATCAGCTCCATTTTGCTTTGGTTGACATTTTTTTGGATCTCCCGGGTTGAAGTCAAATATGAAAAGGAACCGATGAACAGGACGGGCAGTGTACTCACGGCGATTGTAAAAATCATCAGTTTGCTTAAGAAGCTTAAGGGTTTCACCAAAATCAGCACCTGACCTTATCGATGAGAAGTCGTTATGTTCAAGTGTAAAGCGTCTGTCAAATAATAGCAATAATCATCTCGTGTGGCAATAATCATTTTGTATTATTCTTCGATGTGGGGGGCTATAACGAATGTTCAGTACAAAAAGCGGGAAGCGCGGCTTCTCCGTGCTTATCCTTCTCCTGATCGTCGTTTGCTTGCTTGGCGGTTGTATGAACCGGGAAACGAAGCTCAAGGCGACAAGCGTGGACCGGCCTTTTTTATCCATATTAGCGCCGCTGCATTTTCCGCAGCCGCCATCCAAGGAGATTGTGGCGGAGATCGAGGAGAAGACCGAGGTTCGGCTGGATCTCAGGTGGGTGCCTGAGGGCGTCTATACCGACAAAATGATGACTGGGCTGACGACCAACTCCTTAGCTAAGGTCAGCTTCGTGAAATTTTCCGATTACCATCTGGTCAAGAACGCCATCCGCTCGGATGTTTTCTGGGAAATCGGACCTTACCTGGCAGAGTTTCCGAACTTAAGCAAGCTGGATCCGGAAATTTTGGATCAGGCTGCGGTTGACGGAAAGATCTACGGATTGTACACCGAGCGTCCGTCCTCGCGGCAAGGCCTCATTTTGCGCAAGGATTGGCTGGACCGTCTCGGCTTAGAAGAACCTCAGACGCTTGAAGAGCTCTATGAGGTGTTGAGACAATTTACATACGGTGATCCGGACGGCAACGGGAAGCAGGATACACTAGGTATCGTGGACCGGAACGATCTGGTTTACGGCATCTTCAAGACGTTAAGCTCCTATTTCGGCACGCCAAACAATTGGAAAGTCGAGGACGGCCGGGTCATTCCGGAATTTATGACGGACGAATATATGGATACGATGAATTATGTGAAAAAGCTGTACGACGAGAAGCTGATCAATCTGGATTTCCCGCTCACGAGCAAAGAAGTGCAGCGCGACCGGTTCATTCGCGGTGAGGCGGGCGTATTGATCGGAAGCATGACCGATGTACAACGCCTCTCCATTGAGGCGAGGGCGATGAACCCAAACGCTGATTTCACCCTGGTCAACCGGATTAATGGTCCGTACGGTTACAAGGTATGGTCGATTCCTAATTTCAATGGACTTTATTTGTTTTCCAAGAAAATGATCCCAACGGAGCAGGATCTAAAGGTCGCGCTGGGCTTTTTCGACCGGACGATGGATAAGGATGTCGCCAATTTGATGATGTACGGCTTGGAAAGAAGGCACTACAAGATAGAAAACGGGAAGGTCATCTTGCCGGAGGAGACCTCGCAGCTGCGAGTGAATGAGGTAAACCCGCTCTATTCGCTGATGATTGCGGATATCAGCAACCCCAATCTGATGGATGTCGCGCAAAAAGAGCATTTGACTCAAATCGCCGAACAGCTCAGTAAAGACAACGAAGCGTTCCTGGTTGACGATCCAACGGTCCGGCTCAGCTCGCCGACGTACGACGAGAAGAGCGCAGAGCTGTCAACGATCATTAGCGATGCCACGTACCATTACATCCTGGGGCGCATCGATGCCGAAGGTTTTCGGCAAGAGATAGTACGGTGGAAGCAAAGCGGCGGCCAAGCGGTCATCCGCGAGTTCGAGGATGCGCTATCACACCCATAATCATTTGTTCAGGTCCGCCGCTTGGCGTAGCCGTTATGAGGAAATGATTGTTTCCGTTATGCCTTTGGAAGGTTACCGTGGAAGGGAAGCAATCCAAACCATGGGAGGTCCAAAGGTATGAAGAAACAATCATTCATCCTCATCCTGACCGCACTGTTATCACTTAGCGTTGTGCTGGCTGGTTGTGGAAGCGCTAACAATAGGGGGAGCGGCAGCCCGGCGGCAACAGAACCTGCTGCGTCCACCACGGACAACGGCGGGAACGCGCCTGTAGAGGCGGAGAAACCGACAGAAATCACGATTATGTTACCGCTAAATACGTCGGAAACACCCCCCGATACGATCAAAACCGAGCTGGAGAAGCTGACGAACACGAAGCTGACCTATCAGTTTTTTCCGGCGGACACGTATGAAGAAAAGCTGAACACCTCGTTTGCCACAGGCTCCTTACCCCAAGTGACCTACCTCAAAAACCAGACCACGTTTATTCAAATGAAAGAAGCGATCAAGGACGGGCAGTTTTGGGAAATTGGCCCTTACTTGACCGAATTCCCGAACCTTAACAAATTGAAACCGGAAATCCTTAACAATACGAAGGTGGAGGGGAAGCTGCACTCCCTCTATATCGGCAGACCGCTGGCGCGTCAAGGGATTATTTACCGCAAGGATTGGGCGGATAAGCTGGGGTTTTCCGCACCGGCCAATGTCGATGACTTGTTTGAAATGGCCAAGGCCTTCACGGAGAAAGACCCGGACGGCAATGGCCAAAAAGATACGACCGGCCTCGCGGACCGAAACGAACTGGTTTACGGCGCATTCAAGACAGTATCCGCCTGGTTCGGCACGCCTAATAACTGGGGCGAGCAGGACGGTCAGCTTCAGCCGGAATTTATGTTCCCGCAGTACATCGATACGATGGATTTCTTCAAGAAGCTGCGGGATAACGGCTACATGAACCAAGACTTTGCGGCGACAAGCAAAACCGATGCCGTCAATATGTTTACAAGCGGGAAGGCCGGTCTCTACATCGGCGGGTCCATGCAGGATATCGATTCGCTGAATAAGGATTTGATTAAGAACGTGCCGGATGCCGTACTCGATACGCACAGCATGGTTGCCGGACCAGACGGTGGATTCGCTCAATGGATGATTCCAGGGTACAACAATATCATTCTGTTCCCGAAATCGGCGGTCAAGGATGAAGCGGAGCTCAAGAAGATCCTTGCGTTCTTCGACAAGATGATGACGCCGGAAGTGGCTAATTTGATGTACTGGGGCATTGAAGGCACACATTATACCGTAGTGGAAGGCAAAGCCAAGGTTGCGGACGATAAGGAATTGATCGAACGCGAAGTGAAGCCGTTCAAGGACAGCGTCATCGGTGAAGCCGAAACGAATGGCATGTATGAGAGCTATAATACGCTGCCGGGCCGAATTCATGCTGAAGAGCTGATCAAGGAAAACGTGAAGGTAGGCGTTCCGGATCCGACTGCGGCGCTGGATTCGCAAACCTTTACGGATAAAGGCGTAGAACTGCAGCAATTGATTACGGACGCCACCTATCAATATATCTACGGCCAGATCGACAAGGCCAGCTTCGAGAAAGCGGTTGAGCAATGGAAGAGTCGGGGCGGCTCGAAGATTATCGAGGAATATAACGCGGCCATTAAATAAAATTCAAAAAGTCAGGTTTTCAGGATCAAGAAGGTTGGATGAAGCTAGGGCCTGAGTAGCGGAGCGTACTTTAGAGTACGTGAGCAACGGAGGGCCCGGCTGAATTCAAGATTCGACGCCGAATCTACGTCTTGAACTCCTTCGTCATGGAAAGATGAACTTTTTGAAGGACCTCATTGGAGAGAGGAAGATACGTATGAGTGAAGCGACCGCTCCATCCTCCGTCACGCCGAAGATTCCACCCGGGAGACGCACGAAGACCGGACTTCTCCGAAAGCGACTATGGAGAAATAAATGGCTGTACCTGATGCTACTGCCCGGCGTGCTGTATTTCATCATCTTCAAGTATTTCCCGATGTACGGGTTGATCATTTCCTTTCAGGATTACAAGCCGTATGACGGCATCCGAGGCAGCGAATGGGTCGGTTTGGAGCATTTCAGACGGCTGTTTACCGAGCCGGATTTCATGATCATTTTGAAAAACACGGTGATCTTGTTTGCGCTGAACCTGTTTATCTACTTTCCGGTACCGATCATTCTGGCATTGATGTTGAATGAGCTCCGGGGCCACTTCTTTAAGAGGTTGTTCCAGACGTTCGTCTACTTGCCGCACTTTATGTCCTGGGTCATCATCGTATCGATTACCTACGTGATGGTGACGATGGACGGCGGGATCATCAACGAGCTGCTGGTGTACTTTGGTCTTGAGAAAATCAATTTCCTGTTGAATCCCGAGTGGTTTCGGCCTATGTACATCCTCCAGGTCATTTGGAGGGAGGCCGGCTGGGGAACGATCATTTATCTGGCAGGCATGGCGGCTATCGATCCGGGATTGTATGAAGCGGCGCGGATGGATGGAGCCGGCCGGATGCGCCAGGTGTGGCATATTACGTTACCGTCGATCCGGGGCGTTATTATTACGCTGTTTATTTTGAAAATCGGGCATGTGCTGGATCTGGGCTTTGAGCATGTCTATCTGCTGCTCAACTCCATGAACCGACAAGTCGCCGAGATCATCGATACGTATGTGTATACCGCGGGGCTAAGGCAGGGCCAATATAGCTACAGCACGGCGATCGGTTTCTTCAAATCCGTTATCGGGCTAATTCTAGTGATGCTGGTGAATAAACTATCCAAGAAAATCGGGGAGGAGGGCGTTTACTGATGGTGGAGGACCGATCTGTCAGCGGCAGGATTTACGCTGCCCTCAATTTTACGCTGCTGGCCATCATTGCGTTGATTACGGTGTTGCCTTTCGTTCATGTCGTGGCCGGTTCGTTTACGACGAACGCCGAGCTCGCGGCCAATAAATTCGTGCTGATTCCTAAAGTGTGGAGCCTCGAAGCTTATCGATTTATTTTCTCGACCAATACGATCTTTAAGGCGATGGGCGTTTCGATTGGTGTGACGCTGATCGGCACGGTGTTCAGCATGTTGCTGACGGCGCTGATGGCTTACGGACTGGCGCGCAAGGATCTCGATGGCCGGAGAACGATCAACTTCTTGGTCGTCTTCACGATGTTGTTCAACGGCGGGCTGATTCCCACATTTCTGGTCGTCAAGGAACTGGGGATGATCGATACGTTCGCCTCCCTGATTATTCCGTCCTCGATCAGCGCGTTTAACATGATTATCCTCAAGAACTTCTTTCAGAACATTCCGGAGGGCTTGGAGGAGTCCGCCCGCATTGACGGCTGCAATGATTTTGGTATCCTGTTCAAAATCGTCTTGCCGCTCTCGATGCCTGCAATCGCTACGATCTCGCTGTTTTATGCGGTAACGTACTGGAACACGTACATGTCGGCCATTTTGTATCTTAACGACAGCGCGAAATGGCCGATCCAAGTGTTGCTGCGGCAAATCGTCGTGCTGGCGAGCGGACTGGACCACAGTGCCGAGCTGGACGGGACTGTTCCGCCGCCGGACCAGACGATCAAGATGGCGGTAATTGTAGTTGCAACCCTGCCGATCTTGCTCGTGTATCCGTATCTGCAGAAGCATTTTGCCAAAGGGGCATTGTTGGGATCGATGAAGGGGTAAACGGGGCAAAGGGGATTCAATCGATGGGAATCCAATTCTGAGACGGAAGGAGCTTGGGAATGACGATGCATGGTCCGAACACACCGCTCGAATGGGCGAGGAAGGCTTGCGATTCGTTGATGGACACCTACGCCGACGCGGGAAGCTTGCCTCCTGCGCATCGTTGGCATTACCATCAAGGTGTCTTCCTGTGCGGCATGGAGCAGTTGTGGGAGGTCGCTCAGGAAGAGAAGTACATCAGGTACATTCAACAATATGTCGATGATCTGGTGGATGAACGGGGCAACCTGTACTTCGCCCGCGATGAGCTGGATGCCGTGCAGGCCGGATTGCTCCTGTTCACGTTAGACGAACGAACCGGGGCAGCCAAATATCGGATTGCGGCCGACAAGCTGAGAAACCAGCTGCTGACGTTAAATCGCACGTCCGAGGGCGGTTATTGGCATAAGGATAAATATCCGTATCAAATGTGGCTAGACGGGTTGTATATGGCGGGTGTATTTTCCCTGAAATATGCGAATGCATTCGGAGAAACGGGGCTCCGGGCGGAGGTGCTCCGACAGGAGAAGCTGATGCGGAAATACATGCGGGACGAAAAATCCGGCTTGCTGTACCATGCCTGGGACGAGAGCCGGCAGATGCCGTGGGCTGATCCGGAGACCGGCTGTTCTCCGGAATTTTGGAGCCGCTCCCTTGGCTGGTATGGCTTGGCCGTATCTCAATTTCTCGATTTGCTCCCGGCAGAGGAGCCTGGGAGAGAGGAGCTTGCGGGTGCGCTGTCCGGTTTCGTGGACGCGCTAATCCGTTATCAACACAAGGAGAGCGGGCTGTGGTATCAGGTCGTCGATAAAGGCGAACGGCCGGATAACTGGCTGGAAACATCGGGCTCTTGCCTGTTTGTTTATACTCTGGCTAAAGCAGTACAGCTGGGCATTGCCGGCGAGGAAGCAGGGCAAGCCGCAATGCGGGGGTATGAAGGGCTGACACGAATCGTGGAATGGGATGAACTAGGCCGTCTGGTGGTGCCGGACATCTGTATTGGCACGTCTGCCGGCGACTATGACCATTACGCCGCCCGCCCTAAGGTAAAAAACGATTTGCACGGCGTCGGCGCGTTCGTGATGGCCTGCACGCAAATGGAAACGTTAATCAGCCGAATGGAGAATCAAGCCGATGTGCATGTATAATATCGCCGATTATGGTGCGGTGAAGGACAGCGGAGCTCCGGCAACCGCGGCCATCGCCGCTGCAATCGCGGCCGCAAGCGAAGCCGGGGGCGGCACGGTGGTCGTGCCGGCCGGGACGTTCTTGACGGGGGCGATCATCCTGAAGAGCCATGTCGAGCTTAGGCTAAGTCCCGGGGCGGTGTTATCCTTCAGCACCAATCCGGACGATTATCCGATGGTGAAATCGAGGTGGGAAGGAGTTCAAAGAGAGGTTCATGCCTCCTGTATTTACGGGGAGGATCTCGAGAATGTATCCGTAACGGGGAGCGGCTGCCTGCAGGGGAACGGGCAGCCTTGGTGGGAGAAGCACCGAAACCGCCCAGAGGAGCTTCAGTATCCGCGTCCCAAGCTGATTAGCTTCGACCGCTGCAGGAGGGTGACAATCAAGGACGTCTCGATGGTCGATTCCCCCAGTTGGACGGTAAATCCGATTCGTTGCCGCGATGTGACCATCGACAACGTATCGATTCTGAATCCGGCGGATTCGCCCAATACGGATGGGATTAATCCCGAATCCTGCTCGAACGTGCGAATCAGTAATTGCCATATCGATGTCGGAGACGATTGCATCGCCATTAAGGCAGGTACCGAGGAGACGGCGGAGCGGGTTTCCTGCGAGAACATTACGATTACGAATTGCACGATGATCCATGGGCATGGCGGCGTTGTCATTGGGAGCGAGATGAGCGGGAATATCCGCAACGTGACGATTTCGAATTGCGTCTTCCAACAAACGGACCGTGGCATCCGGCTCAAGTCCCGACGCGGTCGCGGCGGTATCGTCGAAGACATCCGGATCAACAACATCATCATGGAAAACGTGATTTGTCCATTTATCATGAATCTCTATTACTTCTGTGGACCACGCGGCAAGGAAAAATACGTGTGGGACAAAAATCCTTATCCGGTCACGGATGAGACGCCGCATTTTCGACGGATTCATTTCTCCGACATCACCGCTCGTGAGGTTCATGCCTCCGCCGGGTTTCTATACGGCTTAGCAGAGCGGTATATTTCGGAAGTTACCTTCGATCACATCGAAATCTCGATGGCGAAGGACGCGATTCCCGGCCGCCCCGCAATGATGGCCGGGATTGAGGATATGGCGCGGCGAGGATTCTACTTGGGGAACGTGCAGGACGTGAGGTTTAACCAGGTGGCGATCGAAAATCATGAAGGTCCCGCCTTTTATATCGAGAACGGGGAGGACATCGAATTGACGGCTTGCCGCTCGAAGGGGACCGCCAAGCCGGAGAAGCTGGTGGAACGAGTGACAATCCCGTCGAATGAAGCAAGCTTCCCCGGGGAGTTGCCAGAATAACCGAAACAATGGAGAGGTGCACGTTTTTCGGGTCGTGGTCACAAATATCGGGACGGCGATTGCTCGAGGGAATCGGATGCTATAATGGTTCCGATTCATTGATCTAATCGAGATTACCGATAAGCAGCGGGAGGAGACTAACGATGCACGAAAAAACGGATCGCTCGCGGGTGAAAGGCTTTCTCCGCGCAGAGGGAACAAGGATCGTGAACGGCGAGGGAGAGGAGATCCTGCTCACAGGCTGGGGGCTGGGAAATTGGCTGCTATGCGAAGGGTACATGTGGTTGTCCCATAACCCCCGGTTTGACCGCCCACGGCGAATCGAAGCAGTCATTCGGGAAGTTGCCGGCAGTTCCTATGCCGAACAGTTCTGGAAGCGTTTCCGAGAAAACTATGTGACTCGCGAGGATATTCGGCTGATGGCGGAGCAGGGCTACAATTCGGTTCGCATTCCTTTCGGATGGCGGATTCTGATGGAGGACGAGCCGGGGATTCGTTGGAAAGAGGACGGTTTTGCACTGATCGACCGTTGCCTGGATTGGTGCGAGGAATTTGGACTTTATGCCTTCTTGGACTTACACGGTGCGCCCGGCGGGCAGACCGGAGCCAACATCGACGACTCGGTTGATGATTTCCCTCGCTTATTCACCGATGAAGACAGTTGGAACAAAGGGATCGAGCTGTGGAAGGAGCTCGCCCGACGGTACTGCGATCGCTGGATCGTAGGTGGTTATGACCTGCTGAACGAGCCGGTACGACCAGGGTTGATGGAGGGAAAACACGAGGATTACCTCGTTCGACGGTTGGCGGCCTTTTATGAGGAAGCGATCGCCGCCATTCGGGAAATCGATAACCGGCATCTGCTATCGGTGGAGGGGCATCATTGGGCGACGAATACGGCCATATTTTATAAACGTTATGACCCCAACATGGTTATTCATTTCCATCGGTATGCCTGCAAGCCCGGCAAAGAGGCGTACGAGGAGTTCCTGGCGCTTTCCGAGGCGCTGGATCTGCCCTTATGGCTGGGCGAGACTGGGGAGAACGACCTGGAGTGGTTTGCTGCGATGTATCCGCTCGCTTTGTCGCTGGGAATCGGCTACAATTTATGGCCATGGAAGAAGATGGAGCGCGCGACCTCGCCTTATACCGTGAACAAGCCCGAGAGCTGGGACGAGTTTCTTGCTTATACAGAAGTGGGAGCACGGCCAAGTTATGAACGCGTGCAGCAAATTCTTGATGCCTATCTGGAGAATATCAAGGTAGAGAATTGCACCCTGCGGCCGGAGGTGACGGCGGCGGTGTTCCGTACTCCGGGCTGCCGGGTTCGCGGCACGGATTACGATGAACTGCCGGGGAGAGGTGTCTCCTACAGCGGAACCCGTACGGAAGGGAACATCTATAAGTACCGGGCCCAAACGGGGATGAAAATCGTCCCGATTGTAGACGAGCCCCAAACGAAGAAGTTTGGGTTCGACAGCGGCTGGCAGAACCTCGCTTTGGAGTTAACAGACGGCGAGTTTGCAGCCTACTCCTTTCGCGGCATCGATGCAGGTCATACGGCGACGCTGGAGCTAATTTGCAAGGAGGCTGCGCTCGTAACCGTCATGCAGGATGGGGTGGAGAAAGCATGCATAACGCTCTCCCCGGGCAGTGATCTGCGCCGCGTTAGCGCCGAGTTGACTTCGGCTGCCGCCTCCACGCTGGTTGTGAGCGTGCAAGGTGGACGTATCGACTTGCATTCCATCGCGGTGGACTAAAAAGGGTTGACTCTTTTCGCGGCGCATGATATTTTATATCTTGTCGCCGCGAAAAACGGGTTATGGATTTCGCGGATTTTAGACACCAAGCGGTCGTGGCGGAATTGGCAGACGCGCACGGTTCAGGTCCGTGTGGGCTAACCCCCCGTGGAGGTTCGAGTCCTCTCGACCGCACCACCTTAAGAATGAACTAGCTCTTGAACCTGTCCTTGTGACGGTTCAGGAGCTTTTTGTTTGATTGGGGTGGTTTGCAAAGCGTTGCTTCTAACCATGTTTACACCGTTTGCCAGCATTAGGTTGGCTCAGCTATGCCGAAGACCGTGGAATCGAAATCTGCGCAGTTCAAAGAATGTTGTTGCAAAAAGGAATGACGGTTGGTCGGAACCGGCAGTCGTCTGGACGATCGCTGCAGGCGTTATTTCCTTATTGCTGTTCGTGTGGAGGCAGTTATTGTTAAAGGAACCTGTTATGGATTTACGTGCTTTCCGGTATCCGACATTTACGCTTATCGTTGCGCTTATGCTTGTGCTAATGATGACATTTTTCTCCTCGGCGATCATGCTTCCAATATTTATGCAAGGTGTACTCATGGTAACGGCATTTAAATCAGGCTTGATTCTGCTTCCTGGAGGGTTTGTGAATGGGGTCATGGCTCCGATTTCAGGCAAGCTGTTTGATAAGTTTGGACCTCGCATTACGATCATCCCAGGCCTGGCCCTTGTTGCCATCTCATTATGGCAATTTACCCGATTCGATGAAACGACGAGCACGGGGTTCCTCGTCGCCGTTCACGTCGCACTGATGATTGGTTCCGCGCTTGTCATGATGCCCGCACAGACGGCGGGGCTCAACCAACTGCCAAACCATCTGCACCCGCACGGGACAGCGATCTTGAATACGCTGCAGCAGGTGTCCGGCGCAATCGGCACTGCTTTGTACATCAGTATTATGTCGGGCGGACAGAAGCATTATTTGAGCGGGGTGAGCGATCCGCAGGCTCCGGCGGAAATTGCCAACGGGCTCGCAGCGGGCATCAACAATGCGTTTGTTTTCGGCGGCGTCATCGCCCTTGTTGCGTTTGTACTTGGTCTCTTTCTCCGTAAAGGGAAGTCGCCGGGACTAGAACAGGAAGCAGAAATAGGGGAGTCCATAAACTAAAAGGAAAGAGCGAGGGAGGATCATGAACGATTTTTACAATGCATCCGTCTGGGAAAAAGCATGGAAAGACGATTCCGATACCATCGTAAACATGATGAGAAGAGCCGGGATCGATCCTGCTAGATCCTTTGACCATAAGGCCAAGACTTTCAACGAACAATCATGCCGATAATTCCTGCAGAGCATAGCCTTGTGAACGAAGTTTGGCCTCTCCTCACGGGTCAGCCTTTTCATACGAAACCTACGGAAATGGGATACTTGCTGCATTTGTTGTATCTTAAAGGTTATGCTTATGAATCGCTAATCACATGGGAAAAGAAAACAAAGGAGGTCACCAGAGAAACGGCTATGCAGGAAACGATGTCTTGGCTTGGCCATCACCGTCTGCCAGTAGATGAGCAGAATCGGAATATCATTGCTGACTATTTGGATCAAGCATATCCGTCCGGCAAAGTAGTCATTCAGGAGGGCGGACGTTTTGGCAAAGTACTGATTCGATTACAGAATCAGAACATGAATATCTCCCAATAACTGCTCGCTATATTAGTTAGTATGCTCGGAAATAGCGGTGTAGCGCGCATCCGTTAGCTCAATACGTGTACTTGTTCGCTCTTTGCACGATTATCCCGTTGGATCAGATGCTAGAAAGTGAATCATGGCGCATGATTAAAGGTCCTTTCAATGATCTCCATCTCGATCTCCACCCAGCTCAAGCCCAACTCTTCCCCAACCCTCAACTCTACTCTGCTTCCTGAGTGAAGGGGATAATCGTGTAAAGAAGCGAGCAAGAGGAGGGAAACCCTGCGTTGCGTTATAATGGAACAATGAGAAGAAAGCAACGGAGGTGAGGCAGGATGTTTCGAGTAGCGGTTTGCGATGATGATGAGCAGCAACGAGACCAACTGAGGCAGATATTGCTGGCTTTATCGTTTAAAGCCAATATCGAATTTGAAATCGAATTGTTCCCCTCCGGCGAACAGTTAGTGTCCCATTATGAACAGGAGAAATCGCCGTTCCATATTCTCATATTGGATGTGGAGATGAGCGGGATAAACGGGATTTCCGTAGCCCGGAGAATCAGGGAGCTTCAGCATCTGGATGAGCAAATCATCTTTGTGACGAGTTATCCTGAATATATGGTGGAGAGCTTTGATGTGTTTATTTTTCAATACTTGATCAAGCCTGTCGCGCCGTCGGTACTGGAGGAGAAGGTCATTCGGTTGTGCCGTTATTTTCAGGCGCAGGAGAAGAAGTTCTTGATCGTTCAATCCGGCTATGAAGAAGTGGTGCTCAAGCATGATGAAATTATCGCGATTGAATCCGCCAAGAGCCTAACAGTGAAGAACAAATTGAAGTTCATAACCGTATCTCAAGTTGTTGAAAGTAAAGGGCTGATCTCGAAATATGCGGAGTCTCTGAAAGACAGTCAGTTCTTGCAGATTCATCGCTCAATCATCATTAATATGAACCATGTGAACAAATTTGCTGGGAGTGTCGTGCTGATGTCAAACGGGTTGGAAATGCCGATCGGACGATCGAAAATCAAAGAAGTGAAAGATTTCTATACGAAATTCAAGGTAATGAAGGACAACTTATGATTCCATTTCATCTTCCGATTCTGATCAGCATCGTATTCGTGTTAGGTTACCAGCTTCTCCTATATTTTGACTCGGTGTTTGGGCGGTCGGCTCGTAAACCGCATCGGATCGTGCATTTTATCGTATTCGTATTGGTGAGCACGGTCTATTTGACTGTCGACATGGGGTGGGGCGCCGCCTCCGGTGTAGCCTTATTGCTGATTTACAGTTTAGCGGACTCCTACCAGGTTGAACTCAAAAACAAGTTGATGTATACGATCTTGTACGCGGTGTTGATGTCCATCGTCAATTCGCTCTCTTTGTTTGTTTTCTACACCCTCAATTCGGACGAATTTCGGAATTTTGAACCTTCGAGCTTTTCGGCGTCCGCCAAAACTCTGTTGCTCTCCTGCACGTTTATGTTTGTTGTAGTTCAGCTGATCCGACTCATGGCCAAACGTCGAACGTATCCGTTAAAGCCTTCATACTACCTTCTATTTCTGTTCGTCCCCGTGTTCAGCATTTATCAGGTAAATAGGTTGGCTGCGTTTAGCGAAAAAAACCTGCATTTCTTTATTTGGGTCATCGGACTGTTGTTACTCAATGTGTTGGTGATCTATATGTTCGACACGATGATGGAGAAGTTTCAATTCCAACAGGAGAATTTTCAATTGCAGCGACAGATGGACTACCAAGACGCGAACTATGAAAAAACGGTGCATAGCTTCAAATCCATCAAACGCATCATCCACGATACGAACCAGCAATTTTTGTATGTTGAGGAGTGCATCAAGCGGGGGGACCCGGCTGCGGCATTAGAACATATAAGAGTCACGCTAAATAAAGTCGAAGACGCTTATCATCGAGTGAATACGGGCCATCTTGTAATCGATGCCCTTGTCACAAACGCACTGAATATCGGCGAGGCGAATGGGATTCGAATCGACACACAGCTGAGTCTCTACTCGCAGGATCTGAACATCGATCGTTACGACCTTTGCGTCGTGCTCGGCAATATGCTGGATAACGCTTTGGAAGCTTCCAAGAAAGTCAAGATCGCAGAAGATCGCTATATCCTGATTCGCATCCGCTCGGACGAGTCTGCTCTGTCCATTCAGATTAAGAACCAAACCGAGCATGAGGTGATTCGTTTACAAAGCCAGAAGCCAAACCGGGAGTTTCACGGGATCGGCCTCACCAATATCTCCAGAATATGCGAGAAATACGGAGGCAACATGACCATCGAGACGGGCAGTAAGTCCTTTAATAATATGGTGGTCCTGCCGTTCGGGGATTGATATTTGCGTTTCAGAACGAGTGGCCTTCATCCGCTTCTTCCTTCATGTACGATAAAACCTGTATCCAATAGATAAAGGTACAGGGAGGAATCGGAAATGAACAAATGGATGATTGGTTTCCTTACGTTGTTGCTGGTGCTCATCATGCCGGCGGGTCAAGGAAACGTTCAGGCAAGTGCAAACCCGGTAAAGGATAAAGCGCAAGCGCTGGCTCAAACCGTCATCTCAGATTATGGCGTAACCAGCCTGCAATACGCCATTAGGGATCATGGAGCGATCACGTTATCTGACGGCGCTGGAGCATCTAATCTGGAAACAGGTGCGCCCGTCACCCGGGAGACGATGTACGGAATAGGCTCGGTCAGCAAAATGGTTGTCGCCGCAGCGACCATGCAATTGGTCGATGCGAAGCTCGTGGACTTGGATCAACCGCTCACAACGTATGTCAAGGACTTTCAAATGGCGGACAAAAGGTATCGCCAAATTACGCCGCGGATGTTGTTAAACCATTCATCGGGTTTGTATGGTTCCCACTACGAGAACAGCATGTTATTTGATGATAACGACACGCAAAACCATGACGAATTGCTGAGCAAGCTGCGGTCCGAACACCTGAAATCTGACCCCGGCGCGTATTCCGTCTATTGCAATGATGGCTTTACGCTGCTGGAGATTCTGGTGGAACGCGTAAGTGGTGTCAGCTATTCAGATTACCTGGATCAACATTTCAGCAAGCCTTTGGGACTCGGAAGCACCAAGACGCCACTCGATACGTTTGACCGAGAGAAGCTGGCCAAAACTTATTTTCCAGGAATAGATCATGTTTTACCTGTGGAAAATGCCAATGTGCTTGGTGCGGGCGGCATCTATTCTACTGCTGAAGTATTAACGAAATTTGCCGAAGTCCTGATGGGAGACCGGCCGGAGTTGCTTTCCAAGGCTGCGTCGAAATCGATGCAAGCCCACGAATATCGCAACGGAATATGGGTGGAGGAAGAAACGAATATTTTTAACTACGGATTGGGCTGGGATGCTGTAGAGCTGGCTCCGTTTGGAGAATACGGCATCACCGCTTTATCGAAAGGCGGCGATACGATCGTGTATCACGCCGGAATGATCGTCTTGCCGGAGCAGCATATCTCGATCGCCGTGCTTTCTTCGGGAGGAAGCTCGTTCTATAACAGTGCCTTCGCCGCCGGGGTATTGCTGGAGTATTTGGACGAAAAAGGCCTGATTGACGAGATTCAACCGACTCCGAACTTCGAGGCTCCCGTTAAGATGGAAATGCCTAAGGAGCTGCAAGCTTATTCCGGATTATACGGAATGGTCGGCGAAACAATGAAGGTTGTCATTCAACAAGGGCAAATGGAATTGGCAGCCCAAATGGGCGGTTTAATTCCGGCACAAACGTATGTATATACGGGCAACGGCCGGTTTACGAGCAGCGATGGCACGGCCAACGTTAGCTTTGTGAAGGAGACTAACGGCAAGACCTATTTGAAGCTGGATGCATATTTGAACTTCCCGGGGCTTAGCCAAATGCATATGGTATCCTACGAATATCAGAAGCTGGAAGCCCAGCCGCTGAGTCAAAAAGTGAAAGAGACGTGGGAGACCAGAAACGGCAAAACGTACTACGCGCTGGATGAAAAAATCAACTCCCTGTTCTACATGTCCACGGCCATACTCAATAAAACGATAAATGTTGACCTTGAGCATGGGTATGTCAACGCCGCGAAGATCGTGGATGCAAACCAGGCGGTAAACGTCATGGAAATTCCGAATATGAACAGCCGGGACGCTTTTGATTTCAAATTCTCGGAGTTGAGTGGCGCGGAGATTTTGGATGTAAATGGTCAAACCTTTATCCGTGAGGATGGAATTCCTAACCTCTACGCCGGAGCGCAATCGAAGATCACCATTCTACCAAGCGGCCAGGCAAGATGGTTTAACATACAGCCGTCCTTGGCAGAGCGGACGATGACCGTGAAAACGGAAGGAAGCGGCGGCATCATCGTATATGACGAACAAGGGTTGCTGGTTCACTCGTCGATTATTAGTAAGCAGCCTTCTTTTAAACTGCCGGCCGGCGGGAAGATCGTGTTCGGCGGGCAGGCAGGAGATGTATTTCGCATTCATCTGAGCCAATAATTTCTCTTAGAGAAAACCGCTAGCCGTGCATTGACGGCTAGCGGTTTTTCGGTTCTCAACGATGTTAGCCCGGATTCGGGCAAAACGAAGGGCTCAAGGAGGATAAATAATCGGCGTATGCCGAATCAAGCTTAGCCAACTCTGCGAAATAGCTGTCGATGACATGATTGGAGGATAACGAGGTGTCGGCGAAATACAGCGGGTAGGAAACGGAGACATGGCGGTAATAGTAGGTTTTATCTAGTTTTGGCAGCTTGAAAATCGTAGGGGGGATATGCGTCACGGCGTCGAATTCATTGTGAATCCGATAACTGTTTGGGACGTACTGGGTAAATGCGTTAACAAAATCCGGATCCCCGACACGAGGAGATCCGAACGTAAACAGGATGGGCACGCGAGGCGTGTTAGCGGCGATGTCCATGGCACACAACGTTGCCAGAGCGGCTCCGAGGCTATGGCCCGTTAGATATAGCGTCTTATCCTCCGGTAGCCGGCGCAGCGCCGAGTGAATTTGGCGGCGGACCGATGCATAAATGCCGGTGAATCCCCGGTGCGTGGCGCCGGCATCCTTGGCCCATTTGAACTTCTGCTGCGTGGCGATGGCATCGGCAATCCAGTTGGACGTTGAGCTAGTGCCCCGGAAGGCGATCACGATCTCGTCCGCCGAATGCCATATAAACCCGAAGCGTTCCCACTGGCCGATCAGGGATTTCGCTTCGAGGGTCTCATACAGTGAATAAGGCGGCGGGAGGACAAACGTACCGTCCGAATTCGTGAATTGCGCGTAGGTCTGGCCGCAAACCGCCGCCAAGAACAACGCGCGCTGGACTTGAGCCTGGTTTAATTCCATGATCCATCCCCCTTCGCCTTCCTGATTCCAATATATTAAGAGCGAAGAAGGAAGATGCTATAGTGCGCGATTGGCCCAGGCTGATTATAATAGGTACAACGACTTCTTTAGGAAGGTGATTGTATGGCATGGTTAATCCTAGTCATCATTTTGATTTTGGCGTTTGCTTTGATCGCGACGATAAGAATCGGGCAATCGCAAAGCAACCGGGAAGAAAATCCGCGTTACACCCAACAAACTGGCCGGAATTGGCTACGTCTAGGCGTGATGTATGCCGTTGGTGTTCTTGCGGTTGTGTTGATCTTAATGATGTTTATGTAGTGAGCCGACATAACTTAACCCGGTCACCCTGATGAGATCGAGTTCCTCCGCGGTCATAAGCCCAGATTGATACAAGTTCAGGTATTCTTGTGAGACGCTTTGGTTGAAGATCAACAGATCATCCGTGTTTATGGTAACGGGAACCCCGTAATCGTAAAGTTTGCGCAGGGGATGTCTCGCGTAGCTGTCCGCTACCCGTAGCAGGATGTTGCTCGTTGGACAGACATTTAACCGGATGTGATGATCAGCCAGCCAATTCATTACGGAGACGGATCGTGCCGCCGCAATGCCGTGGTGAACCTCATCCAGTTCCAACTCCTCCACAGCTTCCCGAACATCGTCCGGTGAGCCGAACTCCCCGACATGCGCTCTAAGCTTTAGCCCCGCTACCTTGGCAATCCGGTAGACCGGCTTGAAATGGCGGATCGGCTGGGCGAATTCATCATTGCAAATGTCGATGGAAGCAAACCAACGATATGCCAATACCTCATCAATCTCTTTTAAAATATCTTCGATCCGGCTTTCCCTGCCTAATGACAGCTCAGGGAAAAACGACGTGCCGGGAGCCAAACATCTGTGCAATTCTTCTATGATCCCCATAAACGTCTTCATCCCGCCCAAGGTGGAGATTTCATCGAGGCCGAAACTAAGTGCCAATACCTCGATTCGGTCGGCCTGCGCCTGTGCGAAGGAAGCTTCGATCCGTTTTAAGTATCCTTGGAGGCCGCGGCAATGGATTTTGATGTTGGACTCGAACCAGGCTTGCATATCCAGGAGAGAGTCGAAAGGCCGGCCGGGGGGCTCGATTTTAGCACCGGACCAGGTTTCAATGTAGGAAATGTTGCCGCCGCGCCCGGCATGACTATGCAAATCGCTTTTCGGTATGCGTTTCAATTCATCCAGCGCGTTAAGGTGTAAAGCCTCTGTAAAGGAAAGGCTCATCCACACCACCTCCATCCTAATTAACGATATCCTAGCATAGCGCATCATTAATTTCTATTGATCTAAAAGGGGGAGCAAACATGGACATTCGAATTTTGCCCTTAAGTCCGGAGCGGATGGAGGACTTTAAGACATACTGTCGCAAGCATCGCCAGGAGGTGGACGACTCCTTCTTGTATGAAGAGGATTTGGCTGAGTTCCAAATTCATGAGGAGCATCCCACTTACATAGCCGTCAATGAGAAGGGGGAACTGATCGGCGCGGCTTCGATCATCGCCGATGATTACCAGCGAAAGGGACAGCAGGCGCGTTTTCGCATTTTGCACAGCGAAACCGGGGATGAGGCCGTTTACCATCGCTTGCTTGCTGAAATCGTGAAGCATGGCGAGGGCTTGGCGAAGATGTTCATCTTTGTGCCGTCGGTTAATCCCGGACTGATGGAGATCGTTTCACAGCTTGGTTTCCAGGTGGAAAGATATTCTTTCCTGCTGGTGAACGAACCGCTGAACCCCGCGCCGTATGACCTTCCGGAAGGCTATAGCTTCCGTACGTTCCGCCCTGGGGAGGACGAGGAAGCTTGGTGCGTCGTGCGGAATGCTGGATTTGCTCAACTGAACGGCAGCCAAACGCCAATTACGCCGGACATGGTGGCGAAGTATCCCGGAGAATCGGATTATCTGAACGGCGGTATGCTGTTCTTGGTCCATGAGGATCGGCCGATTGGCATTGTTCGTTGCGCGGACGACGAATACGTGGATGCGCCGATCATGAACATCGGGCCTCTCGCGCTGCTCCCTGAATACCAAGGGAAGGGACTCGGCCGCTTGATGCTTCGTCGGGCGATGGAGTTTGGCTGGGAAACCGGATATAGCCGGGTCATCCTGTGCGTTAACGCGGAAAATGAACGGGCCAAAGCGTTATATCTTCAGGAAGGGTTTAAAGAAGCGGAGTATGCGGTGAATTACCAACTGGATCTGCAGTGATGCGAAGCGGCGGGAGACCACCGTTTTGCTCTTTTGTGTAAACGCTAACATTCCGAACGGAACTTGATTGGATCCTGGGGGGATAAAGACATGAGCGAGCTCTGCCGGATAATGATTGTTGATGATGAACTGTTGGTGCGTCAGGGGATCAAGCACCATCTGGAATGGGAGACGCATGGGTTCCGCATTGTCGGCGAGGCCGCAAACGGCAAGGAAGCGCTGGAGATGATGGGACCGTTGTCGCCTCATATCGTCATTACGGATATCGTCATGCCGGTGATGGACGGGGAGGAATTGACTCGAGTGCTGAAAGCCCGCTACCCGCAGGTGGAGGTGATCGTGCTGAGCAGCTTTGGGGAATTCGAGTATGTGCGTTCCACGTTCCAAAGCGGTGTCGCGGACTATATCCTCAAGCCAAAGCTGGAGACGGAGGAGCTCTTGCAGGTATTGCAAAGAACCGCTCGCAAAATTCCTGGGTTTTCACTCGGAGAAATCGAACGCGGGGACTTGCCACTGGAACGCCTGCTCGAGCGTCTAATCGACGGATACGAATCGGAGGAGGGGGATCAACGGGATCAACGGCTGTCCGAAGCTTTTCCGTATGATCGGTTTCTGCTGACCGGTACGGATGCCAGCCAAATAGCGGGGGAACCGGACGGGTATCTATCCGGTCTTGCGGCAGGATTGGAGAGCCGATTGTACGAGCTGACCGTTTCGATGCGGATTCAGCGCATCTATTCCGAAGGCAGGCAACTGTTAATGTTGCTGAATTTTCCCGGTCAGCACAGAGTTGAAGTGACTGACGCTGTGTACGGATACGCGCTGGCCAAAGCAGCGCTGATGCCGGATTTGACGTGGGTGATCGGCAGCGAATTTGCGGAGCTTCGCGATTTGGGGAACGCGTACCGGGAAGAGTGGCAGAAGCTGTTGGGATTTCGGTTTTATTTTCCTGGAAAGACCGTCCTGCAAACAGAAGAGCTACCCCCGGCTACCGCGCTTCCTACATTCGACATGAAGGAATTGATGTCTGGAATTAAGAAGGGGCAGGCGGAGGAAGCGTTCGTGAGATTGCGAGGACTCGCTGCCGAAGCGGCCGGGAGTTATCGGCAAACGCCCTTTGAGTTCAAATCGTTCTTGGGGAACGCCGTATTCCACGTGACGATTGCAGCCTTGGAGCTCCACCGCGAAGCGAAAGAGCTGGAAGCATCGAAGTTCACCTATTTTAAAGCCATTGATGAAGCGCAGGACGTAGCCGGTGCTTTACAGGCGTTCCACGCTTTCTTGAGTGAAGCGGAAGCACTGATATCGGCCCGTGTCCCGCTGCCCGGCGACGGCAACATGAAGCTGCTGCTTGAGTATATCGATGAACACTATGGAGAGCCGCTTTCTTTAAGCTCACTCAGCCGGCATTTTCACTTTAATCCGTCGTATTTGTCGAGCTACTTCTCCACTCACAATGATGAGGGGTTTAGCGAATATTTAAATCGGATCCGTATCGCCAAGGCGATGGAGCTACTCCGTACCGACGTGTTGCCCATTTCGGAGATCGGCAGCCAAGTGGGTTATTCGGATCCCAGTTATTTCACCAAAGTGTTCAAAAAGCAAACGGGGTTGTCGCCGCGGGAATATCGCCGGCAGCAGCTCGCCAAGAGGGGATAACGGATGAATTTAATCGAAAAGTTTCGCAGCAGCCATCTCATCTCCAAGCTCTTTGTCGTCATGACGGTAAGCATCGTCGCGGTGTGCCTTCTCACCTCGCTAATCACCATCCGCATGGCGGAGCGGTTGTTTGCCGAAACGTTCAGCATCACCAACGGGAAAGTTCTGAACCAGATCAATACCGGGATGGAGTCGTTTAACGATTCCGTCGTTAACGCGGTCACCTTTGCCTCGCAAAGCGGCTCGGTGAAGACGTATTTGACCGGCGGGGACACGGATTCGGTGGCGATGTCGAAGGTGTATTACCGCATGGCGGAGCAGATGGAGCAAATCGCGTCCAATCTGGGGGCTTACGATGTGGCGGTCACCATCATCGGGGTGAATGGGCGCAGTTACTCGACCGACTCGAACTACTGGCCGGTGTCTTCTCAGGAACTTGCTGACGATCCGTTAACCCGTTATACTGCTGCGGAGCCGCGACGGGTGTTGTATCAATATGACGAGCGGGACGGTAAAGCAGGCAAGGAGCGATTTATCGTCGCCTCCAAAGCGTTGGTGGATCGTACGGGCGGGCTCAGTTATGGGATGCTGTATATCGCGATTCGAGAAACGGAATTTCGCCGGTTCTTCGCCAACTTTACGAGTAGCGGAAACGATGTGCTCGTGCTTGACCCGGCCGGCGTTGTCGTCTCCAGCAACCGCACGGAGCTGATCGGTAGCAAGTCGTCTGAGTTGCTTCGTGATGTCGAGACGTTGAAGCGCGACCGGCTGGATTACTTGAAGGGGACGGCATTTGGCAAAGAAGCGATCATTCTGGCGAATGACCTGCCGCCCTATCGATTGTATCTCGTGAACCTGATCGATCGGCAGTACACCGCCGGGCAGATCATCAACATTCGCCAAGTCGCGTTGATCTGCCTGGTCATTATTGGAGCTGCGCTGCTCCTCGTGTTCGTGATTTCCCGCCGGCTAACGCTGTCGCTGACACGTCTGGTCCGGCTGATGTCGACCATCACGAAGAAGGATTTCCGCAACTACATCTCGGTCAGCGGCAGCTATGAAGTCAAAGAGCTGAGCAAAGCGTTTAACTACATGCTGGACGAGCTAAACGATTACGTTCACAAGCTGCTAGAAACGCAGAAGGAACAGCGGAACGCTGAGCTCGCCGCACTGCAGCGGCAGATCAATCCGCATTTCCTGTACAACACCTTAGCCTCGATCAAGCTGTTGGTCCAGAAGGGCAGCAAGGAAACCGCGGCCGAGACGATTAACGCGTTGATTTCCCTGCTGCAAAATACGATCAGCAATGCCAACGAAACCATCACGGTTGAGCAGGAGCTCGAGAACCTGAGAAACTACGTATTTATCAATCAAGTCCGTTACGGCGACCGGATCAAGGTGAGCTATTTCGTATCTCCAGACTGTATCCGGTGCGAGCTGCCCAAGCTGATTCTGCAGCCCTTTATCGAAAACGCCTTTTTTCATGCTTTTAACGTTAAAACCGAAGGAACGATTTACATCCTGATTTCGAAAACGGATCATTCTCTTGTTTGCGAAGTGGCGGATAACGGGGACGGTATGGAATTTGACCCGAACGACTGGGTTCCCGATCATCCGAAGAACCGCAGCCAGCTATTAACGGGGATTGGCATTCAAAATGTGAATCACCGGATTAAGCTGCTGCACGGGGAGTCCTACGGCGTCCGGATCACCAGCGTGAAGGGAGAAGGGACGCAAATTCGCATTGTACTTCCACTGATTGACGATTCGGAGGTAACCGGGGATGTGGTCTAAAGATTTTCCTATTTTCCAAAAAAAAGACCAGTGTCGTCTTGCGGTAAACTCGACATGGACAAGAAAATCACCAAACCGCACAAAGATATTCCTAACGGGCCGTTCCACCGCAATGCTATCCTAAAAGCGATAAAAGGAAGCGCTTTCTTAATGAGGCGCTGCCCATCACGATAACAGGGGGATGAACCGAAATGAGAAAAAGCTTGATGCTATTGATGGTCAGTCTAGTGCTGACGCTGGTGGTGTCCGCTTGTTCCGGGAGTTCCGGAAACGCTGGCAATTCCGGCAACTCGGAGAGTACGGGGGACACTGCGGGTTCGACTGCAGGGAACGGCGGGGACGGCTCGAAAGGCGCCCAGGAGATCACCGTTTGGGCCTGGGATCCGAACTTTAATATCGCCGCATTAAATTTGGCCAAAGAAAGATATGAAGCGAAGCACACGGACATCAAGGTGAACATCGTAGAATACGCGCAGGACGACATCGTCCAGAAGCTGAACACCGGGCTGAACTCAGGAACGACTAAAGGGCTGCCGAACATCGTGCTGATCGAGGATTATCGGGCCCAAAATTTCTTGCAGGCTTATCCCGATTCGTTTCGCGACATGTCCGATCTCATCAAACCGGAGGATTTCGCAGAGTACAAAATCGGACCGACGAGCTATAACGGCAAACAATACGGCGTACCGTTCGATTCCGGGGCTACGGCGCTTTACGTGCGGACGGATTACCTGGAGCAAGCGGGATATACCGTGGAGGATGTAACCAATATCGATTGGAACAAGTACATCGAAATCGGCAAGAAAGTCAAGGAAGTTACGGGCAAAGACATGCTGACTCAAGATCCCAATGACATCGGGCTAATCCGCGTGATGGCGCAGTCGGCAGGAACGTGGTACTTGAAGGAAGACGGTAAAACGCCAAATCTGGCGGACAATCCGGTGATCAAGGAAGCCCTCGAAACCTATAAAGCGATGTTCGACGCCAATATCGTGAAATTAAATTCGGACTGGAGCCAATTCCTGGCGGCGTTTAACAACGGAGATGTTGCGTCTGTCCCAACCGGCAACTGGATTACGCCGTCTGTTAAAGCGGAGGCTTCCCAATCCGGTAAATGGGCGGTCGTGCCGACGCCGAAGCTGGCGAATAGCGCAGCATCGGTGAACGCCTCGAATCTAGGGGGGAGCTCCTGGTATGTGATGAATATGGACGGTCAGGACGCGGCTGCGAATTTCCTGGCGGAAACCTTTGGCTCCGATAGCGAATTATATTCCCTGCTGCTGGAGAAAATCGGCGCGATCGGCTCGCTGAAGGCCGCATCCAGCGGAGCGGCTTACGATAAAGCCGACGAGTTCTTCGGCGGTCAGAAGATTTATGCCGATTTCGCCAAATGGACCGAAGAGGTGCCTAAGGTCAATTACGGCTTGCACACTTACGCAATCGATGACATTCTGGCCATTGAAATCCAGAACTACTTGAATGGCAAAGACGTGGACAGCGTCATCCGCGACGCCCAGGCTCAAGCCGAATCTCAATTGCAATGATGAGAGCAACTGGCTCTGTTTTGCGCTGGAAGGCTTCCGCAGTCGGTTGGTTGTTTGTGACAGCAGCCGTGGTGCTGATCGCACTGTTTTACTTCTATCCGATGATCCAGGCACTGCTTCTGTCGCTGCAAACCGGTACGGGCTCGAACTTGACCTTTAACGGGCTGGTCAATTATCAGCGATTGTTTACGGACTCGATGTTTCTGACGGCGGTCAAGAATACGTTCATATACCTGATCGTACAAGTTCCGATCATGGTACTGCTGGCGTTAATCTTGTCCGTGATGTTAAATGACCGGAATTTGAAATGGAAGGGATTTTTCCGCACGGCGATCTTCCTGCCCTGCATCACTTCGCTTGTCGCTTATTCCGTTATTTTTAAATACCTGTTTGCGGGCGACGGTCTGGTCAATATGCTGCTGCTGCAATTGCACCTTGTGTCGGAACCGATTCCGTGGATTACCGATCCGTTTTGGGCCAAAATTACGATCATTATTGCGATTACCTGGAGATGGACGGGGTACAACATGATCTTTTACCTTTCGGCCATCCAGAACATCGATCCTTCGGTTTACGAAGCAGCCAAAATTGACGGAGCGTCGGCGAGCAAACAGTTTTTCCAAATCACGATTCCGCTCTTGAAACCGATTATTTTGTTTACTTCGATCACCTCGACGATTGGCACGTTGCAGCTATTCGACGAAGTTATGAACATCACGCAGGGGGGGCCGGGTAACGCGAGCTCGACGATCTCGCAATACATTTATAATTTGTCCTTCAAGTACGCAGCGAATTTCGGGTATGCGGCGACGGTGTCTTATTCCATCGTGGTGATGATTGTCATCTTGTCCATTGTACAATTTAAAGTGGCAGGTGATCGTGATGCATAGGGTGAAACGACTGTCTATGTACCTGTTCCTCGCCATAGCGGCGTTTGTTTCGATCTTTCCGTTTCTATGGATGATCGTCAGCTCCACGAATCCATCGGTAGACGTGACCCGGGGCAAGCTGCTGCCAGGCTCCCACTTTATGGAGAACCTGCGCAGCTTGCTGGATTCCGTTGATATTTTGAATGCGCTCAAAAACTCGCTGACCGTCTCCGTCTCCACGACGTTACTTGCTATGCTGATCGCTTCGCTGGCCGGTTACGGTTTCGAGATCTACCGGAGCAAGGCGAAGGACATCGTATTTAACGTGCTATTGTTATCGATGATGCTGCCCTTTGCAGCCTTGATGGTGCCGCTTTACCGTATGTTCGGTCGAATCACCAACCTGGTTCCCTTGATTGGCATCGATACGCTGGCCGCGGTTGTGCTCCCAACCATGACGACGGCGTTTCTGATCTTCTTCTTCCGGCAAAGCACGAAGATGTTCCCGAAAGAGCTGCTTGAAGCAGGCCGGATCGACGGCTTATCCGAGCTGGGGATGTTCTTCCGCGTATACGTGCCTACGATGAAAACGACCTATGCCGCGGCGGCGATTATCACGTTTATGAGCAGCTGGAACAATTACATGTGGCCGCTGATCGTGCTGCAAACGCCGCAGAAGCAGACCGTACCGTTGCTGATTTCAACGCTGGGCTCCAGCTATTCTCCGGATTACGGATTGATTATGCTGGCCATCGTCATTTCGACGCTCCCGACGGCCATCGTCTTCTTCGTCATGCAGAAGCATTTCGTAGCCGGGATGATCGGATCGGTCAAATAGCAGAAGTTTTCCGTTTAGCGATAGGCTGGCAGCCAATCCCCATGGGCTTCGATGAGGTCATCACACATGGCGATCATGTCGTCGATAGACAACTCGGCCGAAGTGTGGGGGTCAAGCATGGCTGCATGGTAAATATGCTCTTTCTTACCGGTGATCGCCGCTTCAATCGTCAAGAGCTGGGTATTGATGTTCGTCCGGTTTAAGGCGGCGCATTGCGGCGGCAGATTACCAACATAGGTAGGAGTTACGCCGCTGGCATCCACCAGGCAGGGGACTTCCACGCAGGCTTCCGCCGGGAGGTTGGGAATCAGTCCCGAATTCATCACGTTGCCGCCGATTTTGAACGGAACGTCGGTCTCGATGGCCTCCATGATATACGAAGCATACTCGTGAGAGCGTTCGTGCTTGAGCTCCTGGTTGCCAACGAGCTCCTCTCGCATGCGCTCCCAGTTGGAAATTTGCTCGACGCAGCGGCGCGGGTATTCGTCCAGCGGAATTTGGAAACGGTCGATGAGTTCAGGATAGTTCCGCTTGATGAAATAAGGATGGTATTCGGCATTATGCTCCGACGACTCCGTGATGTAATATCCGAATTTCAGCATCATTTCGAAGCGGACCATATCATGATGTGGTTGCTGCTGCTTCTCGGCCGCGAGGCGTTTAATTTCCGGGTAGAGGTCGACTCCATCTCGGGTCACCTCCAGCAGCCAGGCCATATGGTTAATGCCAGCGATTTTGGCTTGAACTCCGGTTTTGTCCATCCCTAAGCTATCGAACAAGCCGGGAATGCAAGCCTGCACGCTATGGCAAAGCCCGACAGTACGGACTTGGCCATACGTATTCATGACATTGGTCAGCACGGCCATGGGGTTAGTGTAATTCAAGAACAGGGCATCCGGGCACATTTCGCGGATATCGGCCGCAAAGTCCAGCATCACCGGAATTGTCCGCAGGTTACGGAAAATCCCGCCGATTCCCACCGTATCGGCGATTGTCTGGCGCAGCCCATACTTTTTCGGAATCTCAAAATCCGTAATGGTGCAAGGATCGTAGCCGCCGACCTGGATGGCGTTGATGACGTATTTCGCCCCTTTCAGCGCTTCCTTCCGGTCGGTGTAGGCTTTCACGATGCAGGTACTGCCGCTGCTGAGCTTCAAGTTGTTCAGCATATTCTCCGAATCCTTCAACCGCCGGAGATCGATATCGAATAAAGCGAGCTCGAAACCTTGCAAGGCTGGGGTTTGCATACAATCGCCCAGTACATTCTTGGCGAATACGGTGCTGCCAGCCCCGATAAATGTAATTTTGGACATGTCCTATCTCCTCCTTTTTCCTCCTCAATATAGCTCTCACCCTGAAATAAAGGTATGGAGGAATGGAAGGGAAGTATGGAGGAATGTTGTATTTTGGTCTGCTATCCCTTACGCTAGGGAGAGCAGGCCAAAACGCTTATCTAGGGGGCAGTGATGATTCCCGAACATGACTTATTTGAAGTCCACATGAACCCCGATGACCGGGAACGGGATGTGACCGTCTTGTTTAGCGGGCAAGGCCGTCCCCATCCGAATCACCGCATCGGGCCGTCCGTGCACGATCATTATTTGCTGCACACGGTATTTGAGGGGAAAGGAACATATACCTGGGGCGGACGCATTTATTCCTGCGGGCCGGGGGACACCTTCGTGATTTTTCCGAACGGCTTGTTTACTTATGAAGCGGATTCCCGGCACCCGTGGCATTACGCCTGGGTCGCGTTAAAAGGACCAGGCGTCCTTCGGCAGTTAAAGGACGTCGGCATCACGCCGGATAAACCCGTCGTAAGCTCCAGGGAACCCGAGGAATTGCGGGAGCTTTACGCCCGTCTCCGCTCCTCGTTCCGGCAATCTGACCACCCGCGTTTGGAGAACCTTGAGGCGACGGGCTGGATGACGCTTCTGCTTCACCATTTCGGATTGGCGAATCGGGACATCCTCCCCCGTGCCGCCGCGAAGGAGCCGGCGATGATCGACCGGCAGGTGGAGCAGGCGATCCGCTGGTTTCAACTGCAATACCCGCAGCAGATCGGCATCGAGGAGTTGTCCCGAAATCTCGGTTATCACCGAGCCCATTTATTTAACGCCTTTAAGGCACGGACCGGACTGTCGCCCAAACAGTATTTGACGAAGGTGAGGATCGATAAAGCAAAGGAGTTGCTTACCGGCTCGTTAACCGTCGATCAAATCGCTTCCTCCGTTGGCTTTAACGATGCGCTGTACTTCTCGCGGCAGTTCAAGAAATCCATCGGGATGTCCCCGAGCGAATACCGTAGCGGGATCGGGAAGGAATGAGAGCATGTCGGGTCTCAACCTCCGGCGGTGCATAAGCAAAGGGTTCGTCCCTGAAGGTAAGTGGATCCGATCACGGAAATGTTGCATTTCGTGCAGGATTTTGGGGCGTATACGAAGGAATCGGCAAGAATGTTGCACTATCTGCAACATTCTTGCCGGTGACAGTACAGCGCACGTATGAATCAGAAATCAGGGGGCTTTCCCATGCCCATAATCTTCTGAAAGTTAGGCAACTCTGCCAACAATGAAAATAATCGGCTAGGTGGGTTCATACCTGGCCGATTATTTTTTCAATCAAGGAACTTTTCAAATGGACCACCATTGGGCCAATCTCTTTCTTAATCGATTGGCCAATGCTGCAACACCATCAGCGCCGCCCCCGTGGCTACGGCAGTATCGGTCAGCTGACCTTGGGTGAACAGCGGGTTGTATTCGGGATAATGGTATGCATTTTTCTTCGCGACTTCGACTGCAATATCGAAAACAAGCGGGTGTGCGCTGACAAGCGGACCGCCCAGAACAACATATTCAGGGTGTAAGGCATTGATCAGATTGGCTAGTCCGGTTCCGAGGCAGACGGCCGTTTTCGTGAATTGTTCCATTACCAGTGAATCGTTCTGAGACAAGGCGTCGACCAGGGCGGCGAAGTTCACACGGTCCGGGGCTTCGCCGGACAACACACTGATGCGCCCGGCTATGAGCTCTGCGCGAACCCGCTCTTCAAGTGCGGGAACCGAAACGAAAGCCTCCAACGCTCCGGAGTTGCCTTTATTACGGAGCTTTGGTCCGTCCATCTGAATGATCATTTGCCCGATTGCCCCTTCGGTATCGGCGGCTCCTCGAAGAATACGGCCCTCGGACATGGCGGCCGAGCGGATGTTTACGCCGGCATGCACGTATAAGGCGTGCCGAATGGTTTCGGATCGTAGCGCCCAGTGCTCACCGATGAGCGCGGTGTTGGCCCCGTTATCGAGCATGGCGGGAATCCCTAACCGCTCCTCGAGCATAGTGCAGATTGGAACGTGTCTCCAGGAGGGGGCGGGAAACCACTCGGGTTCGAGGATGATTCCGTTGCGAAGATCCAGCGGGCCAACCGCACCGATGCCGATTCCCAGAATGTCGGCGGAAGTGATTCCGTGCTCCGTAAGAAACGCCTTCGCGGTATTGGCAACAGAGTCCGCCAGAACATCGGGTGTCATGCGATCGTCCATTTTCCAGCGGGCCTGTGACAAAGGGTTTAAATGCATATCATATAGACCCAGTACGGAGTAGATCCGGGAGATTTCGAGCCCAAACACAAATCTGTGCTTCGGATTCGTCTGGAACAGGATCGGCTTTCGGCCACCGGTCGAGCTCCCCAGCCCGGAGATGACGATTAGTCCCCGGGAGGTCATCTCCTCCAGTAAACGTGTCATGCTGCTGCTAGTAAGCGGAAACTCGCTCATCAGGTCGGCTTTGGAGACGGTGCCGAGGAACGAGATTCGATCATAGATTTGCTTCTTAATCAAAGGATTGGAATGAGTCAACATCGATAAGGCTCTCCATTTCCAAGTTAATTCGTCGGGATATCCTTTAAGTATAACGGGAAGGAGGGAGGATTTCCAGAGATTCATTTATTGACTCTTCGAAAAATAAATGATATTATGTATTTCGTTGCTGCAAAACAATGCATCAACCGAGAAACGCGGTCGTGGCGGAATTGGCAGACGCGCACGGTTCAGGTCCGTGTGGGCTAACCCCCCGTGGAGGTTCGAGTCCTCTCGACCGCATCCTTAAGTAGAACAGCCTCGCAACTTGCTCTTCGGAGCGGTTGCGAGGCTGTTTTTTTCATTTACTCGTGCTCATATAACTCGTTAAATTATCCAATACCTTGCGAGATAATCTTCCTCTGGCTTCCCGGGTAAAACCTGACACCATGGGAGTATAGATGATTTGGGGATAGCGGTGAAGCTCAGTTTTGAACTCCCCTGCACCGTCAGCGTCAAAGATCGCATAATTTCCGCTTGCTTGGATCCACTCCCGAAAGGCGGCGGCATCAAAAGGCGCTCCGAGGGAGGTGTTCACCAGAATTTTGCCGTGGCCCAATGCGGCGAAATCCTCAGGTCCGAGGAGATGGGTGTTTCTGGGCAAGTGCATGGAGATTATCTCCGAGGTATGCAGCAACTCGCGAAGCGGAGCATATTCAAACCCGGCCTGTTCGCAATCCGGTTTGCGGTTCCGGCTGAAATAACGGACTTGCATGCCGAAAGCGGAAGCCCGATGCGCCAAAATCCTGCCCGTCGCCCCCATCCCGATGATGCCCAGCTTGCGCTGCTGCAGCTCGACCGGTTCGCTTAGCCATTGGTGCGGGCCCAGACCTTTGAGCAAGCGGATGAGCTCGCTCATGACGAATTCGGCAACCCCTTCATCGCCATAATCACGAACTCCCCTTACCTCGATGCCATGCGCTCTCGCCGCGGCGATATCGACGTTGGCCGATCGCTCGTCATACAGGCTGCAGCACATGCCGATATACCGAATCGACGGGTGGTTTGCAATCAACTCCTGATCAATCCTCGTTCTCCAGGATACAAGTACGCAATCCGCACCTTGGATTCTTCCCATTAACTCATCTTTGCTTTGCGGATCTTTATCAAACCGAATGATGGGTTGCTTCGAATAGTTTTGTAATTCTTCCAAAGCCCAGGCTTCGAGCCCAACGTTATCCGCGCAGGTGATTTGATTAAACTTCATTTCTAAAAAACCTCCTTGACCTGGCATTAACGTACTTAATTTCATATGCTTGATTTATACTATACCATGAAGGGCTAGGATTCCAGATTTTATCACGGGAGGAGCATGGAAGATGGAATATGTGAAGCTGGGACGAACCGGCCTTGAGGTATCGCGTATTTGCCTGGGCTGCATGAGTTATGGGGAGCCGGACCGCGGGCCGCATCCCTGGTCGCTGAGCGAGGAAGAAAGCCGTCCGTTTATCCGCAAGGCACTTGAGCTTGGCATTAATTTCTTCGATACGGCCAACGTGTACTCCGATGGGACGAGTGAAGAAATCGTCGGACGGGCACTCCGAGAGTTCGCCAACCGCGACGAGATCGTAATCGCCACCAAGGTCCATGGGCGCATGCGTCCCGGTCCGAACGGCGGAGGTTTATCGCGCAAAGCGATCCTGGCGGAAATCGACCATAGCCTGAAACGTTTGGGGACGGACTACGTCGATCTGTATCAGATTCACCGCTGGGATCCCACGACGCCGATCGAAGAAACGATGGAGGCGCTCCATGATGTCGTCAAGGCTGGCAAGGCCCGTTATATCGGGGCTTCCTCGATGTATGCCTGGCAATTTCTTAAAGCACTGCATACTGCTGAGCGGCACGGATGGACCCGATTTGTCTCCATGCAAAACTACTTGAATCTGCTATACCGCGAGGAAGAACGTGAGATGCTGCCGCTGTGCGAAGCGGAGAACATCGGTATCATTCCTTGGAGCCCGCTGGCTCGCGGCCGGTTAACCCGCGATTGGGATGAACAAAGTGAGCGTTCGCAAAGCGACTTGTTCGGCCAACGTCTGTACGCGGCCACGGAGGGAGCTGACCGCAAGGTGGTCGAGCGCGTGGCTGAGGTCGCGGCTCAGCGCGGGGTGTCGCGCGCGCAAGTCGCCTTGGCCTGGGTGCTGCAAAAATCCCCGGTCACCGCGCCGATAGTGGGTGCGACCAAACCGCATCATCTCGAGGACGCGGTTGCCGCGGTGTCGCTTCGGTTAACGCCGGACGAAATTGCTCGACTGGAAGAACCGTATGTCCCCCATCCGGTGCTGGGAATGTAACGAGTTTTGGCCCATGGATGGCGAAGACAGACAACGGCATAACACAAGTAAAACCAGCCCTCACTGCTGGCAGTGGGGGCTGGTTTTTGGTATGGGGCGGACACGGTAGCCCTGCTACGCCCGAATGGATAAGGCATGGACTTCGCCGGCCTCGGAAGAGATAACGGTAAAAAATCACCTTATTTTCGGTGATATGGCTCTTTTTGAACAAATAGCGGTAAAAAATGGCCTTATTTCGGTTCGATAGGGACAAAACCGCCCCATTTGGGGCTCCTGCGGAAAAATAAGGCCATCAAATACCGCTATTTTGTTCAAAAGGGCTTTTTCGCAGATATAAGGGTATTTTTTACCTTTATTTGTGAGCTCTGGTGCGCAGCGGACCGTTTGCGCATGTTTCCGGACAGGGACAGTCATACTAGCAGAAAGGAGGATGGTGTTCATATGACGGCGGGAGAACTCGGTTTTTATTTTCTACTGTATTCGCTCTTTGGATGGCTGCTCGAAAATGTATACAGCCTGTTCACGCAGGGAGTGTTCTGGAAGGAGGGCTTCTTGAAGGGCCCGCTTAAGCCGATGTACGGCGTAGCCCCGCTACTTCTATTGATATTTTTGCAGGAGGGAGAAGGAGTACGTCCGCTGCTAGCGGCTCTATTATGTCTCATCATTCCAACCGTCGTTGAAGGGATCAGCGGATATTTGCTGTTCACGATATTTGGGCGAAGATGGTGGGATTATTCTGGGCTACGGTTTCAGCTTGGCGGCCATGTCTGCCTGCGATTTTCAGTGTACTGGGGACTTCTGTCGGCGTTGATGTTCAAGGTGGTGCACCCGCTGGTGGAACAAGCGTATGAAAGCATTTCCTTGGTGTGGTCCGTGGCTGGCCCGCTACTATTGCTGTTGCTTGCGGCCGATCTGGTGTGGACTTGCCTGACGCGGCGACGGGAATTTCGGGGAAGCTTGATTTTAAATCCAAGTGGGGATGAGTAAAGGAGGAAGCGAATTTGACGATTTTCCGTAACCCGGTTCGATGGTTCCCGGTACTGACTGTCAGTTGTTTGATCGCGCTGTTGTTGATGACACCCGTAAGCGGACGAGCTGCGCCGGTCGGCGCTGGAGGAGAGAAGACAGATCCGGCACTGGATAGCAAACAACCCGCGTCTCCCCGCAAACTAGCGGTGATTATCGATGATTTTGGCAATCGGATGGACGGGACGGACGAAATGTTGGACTTGCCCGTAAAATTGACCGTTGCAGTCATGCCTTTCTTGGAAACCACTCAGGAGGATGCGCGACGGGCGCACGAGCACGGGCACGATGTGATCGTCCATTTGCCGATGGAGCCGAAGCAAGGAAGACCGGAGTGGCTGGGACCCGGGGCCATCCTCTCCAACATGACGGACAAGGAGATCCGTCGGCGGGTGGAAGCCGCGATTGAACAAGTGCCTTATGCCGTGGGCATGAACAACCATATGGGCTCGAAGGTAACCGGGGATGAGCGCGTGATGTCGGTGATCTTGGAGGTATGCCGGGAACGCGGTTTATTCTTCGTTGATAGCAAAACCAATTATTGGTCGGTCATTCCTCGCTTAAGCGAAGAGAAGGGACTGCCACGGCTTGAAAATGACATTTTCCTGGACGATGTGGGCAGCGTGGAGCACGTCTCGGGTCAACTGCGGCAAGTCCTTGCCTTGTTGAAGAAGGAGAACCGAGGCAGCTGTGTAACCATTGGAAATGTGGTTGTGCAAGGCAAGAAAACGGCGGCTGCATTGAGAAAGAATATCCCGATGCTGCAAGCAGAAGGCATCCATTTCATCGGGATCAGCGAATTGGCGCGGGAACAAATCAGTCCCGGCGTGAAGCCGGGACCGGGGTTTACATTACCGTAAAATATTCGGAGATGCCTCGATACAACGCTTCGGCAATCCTCTGCTGACCGCGCCCGTTCGTGAGAATGGCGCGGTCTTCGGCATTGCTGAGAAATCCCGTCTCCACAATGACGGCGGGGCAATCGATATGGTTTAGCAAATAAAACGGCTTCCCGTGTTCCGGAACTCGAGCTGCTTCCAACTGATAGAACCTTTCCAGTGACCGTTGGATCGAGTCTGCTAGTACCACGCTTCGTCCTTCGTTCTGATGGAGTACAAGCGGACCGTGTTTCGATTTATTCCGTCCCCAGTTGACATGCAGGCTGACGACGATCGAAGCGGGCAACTGCTCGCTAAGTTCCTTACGCTGGGCCAGGTCCCGCAGGTGCCGTGAGCGGCTGTGAAGCCAGCGATTGTCGTCGCTTAGGGCGTAATCCCCCGTCCGGTTGAGTATCGCGCGGTAGCCGTGGCTTCTCAGGACGACATAAAGCCGCCGCCCAATTTCGAGATTGATATCCTTCTCGAGTATCTGTTCGTAGGACGTTCCCCCGTCAATCCCCCCGTGACCGGCATCGATCAGAATCACCGGTTCGGGGAAGGCATGTCGAAGATCCTTACCTTCGTCAGCCGCTGCCGGGGCGATCCCCCAACCGAATGCTATGGGGATCGAACTCATTATGGCTAGCAGGCATCGTGTAATCTTTCCCATGTGTCTCACCTTTCGGGCTTTTCTACCTCTATAGAGTGAGCCTGCGGAAGGGAAATCATGCATTGGCGATTTACCGGTGCCATAGGGGTTCTACGGGTTTAAGGCGGTGCGATTCGGCACAAACTAGAGCTAACGAAGAACGACTAAGCTGGAAAGGAGTTAACTCCAAATGGCGAAAGGCGACGAGTTAGTCAAATACATCACGGAGCGGGTGGTGGATTACGTGGAAACGCCGCGGGAAGTCCGCCGTGAACGCTCGAAGGTCAAGGAACCGTGGAGCCGGCGCTGGTTCGGGATGATCCCGTTCTCCATCTCCCTGTGGGCCGGGCAGATTCCCAAACCGAAGAAGAAGGAATCCCGGGGGAAAGAGCATCCCTCCCGTTCCCGCGGAGTGTGACTTGGCCGAGCCTCAAGCGAAATCAGCCGTCTTCCGTCCCGCAAGGGAGAAGGCGGCTGTTTTTTTAGGTTTGCCCGGGTATCGAATTCGTTCCCATCATTCATCGCGTGCTTCATTCGCTTTGCACCAGCTCCTCGGCCAAGCGGACCAGCAGGTGAACGCCTTCTTGAATCCGCGCTTCATTCATGAACGAATAGCTGAGCCGGATTTGGTCGTTCATTTCACCCATGGGATCGCAGATCGTTCCGGGGACGAACGTTAACCCACGGCGGATGCTTTCGGTCAGGAGCCGGTTGGCGTTTAGCCCGTCAGGGAGGTGGACCCACAGATTCAAGCCGCCTTGCGGACGGAACCACTGCCAGCCTGTACCTGAAGCGAGCGCTTGCTCCATCACGTCCCGGCGAATTTGTAGCGCCGTACGAAGCTTCTCCAGGTGCAGCTGCAGCCGTACCGATTCGAAGCAGTGCTGGAACAGCTTCTGGTTGACGAGCGGCGTCCCGTTGTCGGCGAGTGATTTGGCGGTCAACAGCGGGGCCATCGCGGCCGTTCGGGCGGCAACGGCGCAAATACGCAGCCCGGGAGCCAAATACTTGCTGAAGCTGCGCAGGTATACGACCCAGCCTTCCGTATCGTAAGCATAGAGCGGCGGGGGCGGCGGCTGGACAAAGTAGACGTCATGAACCGCATCGTCCTCGACGATCAGGCAGCCGTAGCGCTCCGCCAATTCAACCAGGTGCTTGCGTTGGACGGCCGGCACCGTGTATCCCGTCGGATTGTGAAAGGTTGGGTTCATATAAAACATCCGGGGTTTATGGCGTTTCAGGTAAGCTTCGACAACGTCCAGGTCATACCCGTCCCTGCGAATCTCCACGGGTAAGAGACGAGCGCCCCGCTGACGGAAGCAGTCAAGCGCCGAGCTGTAGGTTGGGCGTTCCACCAGGACATAGTCCATGGGACGAAGATAAACGCCGGCCAGCAGGTCGATCGCTTGCTGGCCGCCGGTCGTGATCAGCAGTTCGTCGGGGGAGACCTGAAGCTTATTTTTACGCTGCAAATCCGCACTGAGGAGCTCCCGTAGCTCCTCGTCTCCCTGGACGGAGGAGTAAGTGCCAAGCAGCTTGGGATAGCGGTCGAATACCTGCTTCACGTGGTCTGAAAGGAACAGGTTCGGCAGCAGGTTCGGATCGATGAGCGCCTGGGAGAACGAATAGTCGGCCGGAATGCGGTGGATCTCGCTCAGGGCATTTTGCAGACGTCCGGCCTCGTGTCGGGGGGCGGTAGCAGACGCATATCCACCTGCTCCAGCGGGTTCTTCATAGGGTGTGCCTTCGGAAACGTAATAACCGGATTTTTCCTTCACGTAAACGATCCCATGCTCCTTCAGCAACCTGTATGCCCGGAATACGGTTAACCGATGGAGCTGCAGTTCCCCGGCCAACGCACGCACGGAAGGCAGCTTGTCGTGCGCCTTCCAGTCCCCCCGACGAATCCGGTCCAAGATATAATCATAAGCTTGCGTATAGAGGATCTTCCCGGGCTCTGCCCTTTTCGGCATCGGGTACATCGCCTTCCCTTCTTGCAACACGAATCCATTTTACGCGAGAAGCCGAAGCATCTGTTCTGCATCGGTAAATCTGTTCTGTCTCCTTTCCTGTATGATACAGTTCAATAGGCGAAAGGGGAAGATCTTGATGATTCTGATCAACTATTTGATCGTATGTCTCATATTCGGCACCACTTTTTTAGCGATAAAGATCGGGGTGGACCACGCGGCGCCTCCGTTTTTCTCGGCGGGGATCCGTTTCCTCGCGGCCGGGGCGATCCTGTTTCTGTGGATGGTTTGGAGAAAAAAGGCCGATTTTGCCTTGCTGCTGCGCAAGGAAATGCTGGTGACGGGAGGTTTGCTGACCTTCGGGACGTTTAGTTTTCTGTACTGGGCGGAGCAATACGTGACCTCCGGAATCGCCGCGGTATTATCGGCTACGGGGCCGCTGATGATTCTGCTAATGCAGATGATCGTGCTGCGGCAAAAAGCGACGAGACGAGCCGTTCTGGGCATAATCATCGGATTGGCCGGCGTCATGCTGCTCGTTCTTCCCAACCTGACCTCGGTCCAGGCCGAATCCCGCTGGGTCATCGGCTGCGCGGCGATTTTGACTGGGGAAGTGCTTTACTCGATTGGCGCGCTGTATACTAAACGGGTCACCCAGAGTTACGCCGAGGTGTCGCCGATTGCGCTGAACGCTGCGCAAATGATCTATGGGGGCTTGTTACTGCTCATCCTGTCGGGCTTCACCGAACGGGTGACGGCCGAGGACCTTCTGCAGCCGTCCGCCTTAGGCTCTCTGTTATATCTCATCGTGGTTGGTTCGATGGTAGGACACAGCCTGTTTTATTGGTTGGTAGCCAAGACCAACCCGGTGTTTCCGTCGACTTGGCTGTACGTATCGCCGCTCATTGCGATGACGATCGGCGTGCTGTTTTACGGGGAAACGGCCGGGTGGTTTGCGGTGTTGGGCGGGGTAACGATCATCGCGGGCACGGTGCTGACCAATCTGGACAGCTTGCGCCAACTGTTTCGCAGATCGGCAAGGTTGACTTCAGGCGCTGCAGGCGGGCCGGGGGCGGTTGGCCAAAAGGTCCGGTAGAGTCAACGCAGCAAAGGCGAGTCTGATGGAAGTTGTGCTTCCGGAGACTCGCCATTTGGTTAAAAAACTAGAAGGTGACGAATTTTCCACTCTCCATCAGAGCGTCCAGCGCGATTAGCCGAATGGCGGTATCGGTGCCAGTGACGACGTAAACGGCCTCGGCTTCGGCATCAGCGGATGGCTCTGCCAAAGGGCTGTTATTCGTCCAGGTTTGATAGCCGTAGACCGGAAGAGGAAAGGAATAAGTGCGTTCAGGACCGGAAGCGGCATAGACAAGCTGCCGGCTGGCTTTCAGCTTGCCGATGAAGGCATCCGACTTCAGCGCCAGCGGTTTGGCCGTCATCCATAACAGGTTGTCGTAGGGATCGAAGCGGGATGACGTGTAGACGATAGGGGCGGGCGATAATGGCGCGCGGCTGCTCACAGCCAGCCGCGGCGGCGCGTAGCCGCCCGCCTGCTTGTCCCAGCTGCCCGTCGTTTCGGGCAGCCATTCGCCGTCGGCGGCATTGACGTACTGGGGTTCGCCGCCATCCGGCAGGCGAACCTTCCACGCGGCCAATGCCGGGCCGGCGTAGAGCGGGACGGCGGTCACCCGTCCCGCAGCGGCTGCGCCGAGGCCGCTCTGCCGGAGCGCGGCCTCGAGCAGCGCCGGGTCGAATACGGAATAGGTGCCCATTCCGTATTCGACCAGCTTGTAATCTCCGCTCTCGGTTGCGGAGATAATGAGGTAGCCGCGCGGGGCTGAAGCGCCCGGCGGCACCCCGGCTGCGCCGCCTTGGCCGCTGCCGGCGGCCGCCACCGTGACGAGCCAGCTGTGCGTGCCCGGCCCCAGCGGCTCAATGGCGGTGTCGGCGCCGGCCCAGGCCGTAAACGGCTCGGCCTGGGCCAGCTGGCCGACGGCCTCGGCGGCGAAGCGCCGCAGCGCCTCAGGCGCGGGTGCATCCGCCGCCGTCCTGAGCGTCGCCAACGCGGCCTGCCCGGTTCGCTCGCCGGCGGCCCCCGCCGTGCCCAAGCCGCCCGCCAGCGGTAGACCGGCGCCTGATGCGCTATATAAGATGCTTGCGCATAAGAGAATTTTGCAAGTGGCGGTTAATTTCTTTTGAGGTTTGCGTGCTTCCGGCATGGTATCGCCTCCCTAGCCATTCGTCAGGCCTCATCAGGCCTGGTTTCGATTGCTTGTCCATTGTACCGAAGCCGCCCCAAAAAGGATGTTGCAACCTGTCGCTTTGCATTGCGGCAAACGGCTTCTATTTTTGCGGTCTTTTAGCGAGATCAGTCTGATTTCTCGTCACCGCTGCGAACGCAGATGAAAGATGCCGCAGCCCAAGGCGGATACGACAATTCTCGGCTCATACTGCCAGCGGATTTCATCCCGTCTCGCTTCGTATTGCTCGCTGGCGCCTTGAGCCCGCTCGGGTTCGGGATCTTTCACGAGATCCTTGTAATAAGCGTCGATCAATGTTAACTCGTCGTTCAACCGTTCGCGGGCCTCCTGGGCCCAGCGGTCGTCATAAGCGGCAATCTGATCGGCAAGCCGCTGCTCAAGCACGGTGCGTCCGGCATCCAACGACAGCTTGGTAGGTTCGATATGGACGTTTTCGGGCAGGCGCGGAACCAGTTGTTTCGCCGCAATTCGGGTCTGAAACGACTCATCGACGGCGCCCGTCAGCAGGGAAACTCCGTAATAATGCAGCTCCTCGCGTTTCATATCGCAGCAGAATTCCACCTTGAAGCAGACGCCCAGCCAAGGCTCATAGGCGGCGGGCAGCAAGGCCATCCGTTGACGTTGCCCCGGCTCCTCGAACAAATACACATAACGGCCGCCTCTACGCGCTGCTTCAAAAATCTGTTTTAGCCGCGGGCTGCCAAATGTGAGCTCCTCGCGCTGAATCCGTCCCGGACCAAGTACTGGGAGCGGTCGGACCGCGCCAAAGTAGCGGCCGAGCAGCGTGTCCTCCTGTGCGGCTTCCATCTGCTGCTGCCCGGGTCCCGTTTGTTCCCGGGAGGCCTTCGCTTCTTCGGCCGCCCGGTGCGCCTCCGGATCAAAAACAAACGAAAACGACATCGTTTCCGGCTCCGCTCCGGTCCGTTCGATAAACCCCCAGTAATAGGGACGGTTCGTTAAGTCCCGGTCCGCGCGAGGAGAGAGTTTCACGGTGACGTGATGCGGCGATTTCTCAAGGAACTGACATTCAGTTGCTTCCAGATAGGTCAGAACATACTCGCGTATCTGTTCAGAGGTCATGGACATAACCGCAGATCAACCTCCCAACAGCTGCTGCAGGCCGCCTTCGCTTTCGGTTCCTTCGGCTTCTGCATCCAGCTCGGATTTTATGGTATGGAATTCGCGTCCCAGCGAATCGACGCGGCTGGCTATCTCCTCGTCACTGCCGGATTCGAGGATGATTTGGTAAATGCTTTTTTCCAGTGAATGCTGTTTTTCGAACCGCTCCAAAATCACGTCAAGATGGCCTATGACCAACTCGAACATATTGATCTTCTCGTGCAGCAGGTGGAGGATATGCTCCTCGATCGTGCCTTTGGTAGACAGATTGTAAATATTGACGTCGTTGGTTTGGCCCAGCCGGTGCACCCGGCCGATCCGCTGCTCCACTCGCATCGGGTTCCAGGGCAGGTCGAAGTTGATCATCTGATGGCAAAACTGCAGGTTGATACCTTCGCCGCCCGCTTCGGTCGCGATCATCACCTGGGCCCGGCCGCGGAACAGGTCCATCATCCAATCTTTTTTGCCTCGGTTCATCCCACCCCGGTACGGAACCGCGGTCATTCCGCGGTCACGGAAGTACTTCAGCAGATACTCCTGCGTAGCCCGATACTCGGTGAACACGATCACCTTGTCATTCATTTCACGGATCAGCTCCATCGCTTTCTCCGCCTTGCTGTTCGCTTTGATCTGACGGATCAGGTCGACAAGATCCCAAATCCGATCGCGGATCGGGGAATCAGGGGCAAGCTTCTTAGATAAATTAACCAATGTGACGAATACCGCATCCCGGCTGCTGCATACCTCGCGTTGCAGGGTGACGAGGGACAGCATGCTGTTGAGGTCGCCGCCAGCGGCGTTATATTGGTCTTTAATGAAGGAAGTAACCCCGTTGTACAGGTTCTTCTCTTCCTCGGACAGCTCTACGTCGATGTTGCGGACGATTCGCTTCGTGAATTCGAGTTCTCCGTCGCCGCGCCGGTTGCGGATCATCACCTTGGCCAACTCATCCTTGAGCTGATTCTCGTTCTTCGGCTGTCGTTTGTCGACGACGAAATTGGCGGCAAATTCGCTTTGCCCGCCCAGTTGCCCCGGCTTAAGCAGCGTGATCAGGTTGAACAGCTCACCTAGATCGTTTTGCACCGGAGTGGCGGTCAGGAGAAGGCAATATTTTTTTCGCAGCTGCAGCATGAACTGATAATTGGTCGTTTTCTTGTTCTTCAGCTTGTGGGCTTCATCCACGATGACCAAATCGTATTCGTTATTGAGTAAAATATTCTTATGCGGGTCGCGTTTGGCCGTGTCCATGGAGGCGACAACGACGTCGTTGTGCCAGGAATGCTCTTTCTTCTGCGCTACGGCCGGTATGCCGAACTTCTGATTCAGTTCCCGAACCCACTGTAGCACCAGGGATGCAGGCACCAGAATCAATACCTTCTTCACTAATCCGCGCACGATGTATTCCTTTAAAATCAAACCGGCTTCGATCGTCTTCCCAAGACCCACCTCGTCGGCGAGGATCGCGCGCCCGCGCATTTCGAACAGGACCTTTCGAGCCGTTTCGGTTTGGTGCGGCAGAGGGGTGACGCCTTGCAGATGCTTCAAACATTGCATTTCTTCAAAGCTCGTGACAAGCGAAGCAGTTTCGGCCTCAAGGGCAAGGTTAAACAGCTTCCAATCGTCCCAGGGGCCGCCCTTTTGATGTCTCGATTCCAAGTCGCTGAACCAACTTCGGTCGAAGTCTACGGGGATCTGCAGATTCCATTCCGGCGGGACGACCGAATTGGGGGAAGGGCCGGGGGGATGAGGATTCATGATGTAAAACCTCCCATTTGATGCGTATTTGAATAGCTCTATTGCGGTTACGAAAGGATCCGAATCAGTCCATACCGCGTGCTTCTTGCAGACGTAGGTGTAGTATGGACGAAAAAGAAGGAGTTCATAACTTTGGAGAGGGGAGCGGGAGCGAAACGGGGAGCATCAGCTATTGATATTGCTTGGGTTGACCGTTTTACATGATGATCCCGTTTGCTCAGATCAAAGCGATTTAGATGAACCGTTCGACCTCGACCTTGCTCCCTTAACGAAAGGGATAATCGCATGATGAAGCCTCCAGAGGCAGTTCTTCCGTTTTATAGCTTGGGTTGGAAATGGTTACATGGCGGTTTCATAGATTCAAGACCGAAAAATTGAGAGAACCGGAGCAAACGAGTGTTTGGGCCAGCAGCATTCGGAAAAAAGCCTAAAATTTCAAGCTGTCCTGCTGTGACAACGAGATATTGTATAGTATAATGGTATTCGCACACAATATATTGTGATTCATACATATGATAATACGGTTTATAGGGTGTGCGTAGCGGCTTTCAGGCAGGCGAATATCGGCTTGAAACAACGCTTTTTTCGTTTTTTTCGCCCGTTTTCGACTTCAAGATCCGGCGCGAATGACCGATATATTTACGAATCTTTGATCCAAACTTATAGGAGGGTGTTTTCTTTGAAAACTGTGCCAAAACAGCGCCTTGAGGGGCTAAGTGAAAAAATCTTCTTGGACCGGTACGCCTGGAAAGATGCGGACCCTAGTCACGCCAAAGTCGGCGACGTCGTCCTCGTTCTGACGAAGGATGATCCCAAATTCCCAACAAAAGAAGTTGGCGAAGTCGTTGCGCGTAAGGGTCGTAAGGTTACGGTGAAGACACGCCGGGGCGAGTTGGTCGAGTCCGACGTGGAGAAGCTGACCCTCAATATCGAGAAAACCCCTGAAGAAATGTGGGACCGCCTTGCTAAAGCGATGGCTTCCGTAGAGGAAACGCCGGAGCTGCAGAAGCAATGGGAAGAGAAGTTCCGCTATATCCTGGACGATTGGAAGCTGGTACCGGGCGGTCGGATTGCCGCAGGTGCCGGCGCCAGTGACGAGTTGACCTTGTTTAACTGTTACGTGATCCCATCGCCAAAGGACAGCCGCGGCGGCATCATGGAGACCTTGTCCGAAATGACCGAGATCATGGCTCGCGGCGGCGGCGTGGGGATTAACCTCAGTTCCTTGCGTCCGCGCCGTGCGGTTGTTAAAGGCGTAAACGGCTCTTCGAGCGGCGCCGTATCCTGGGGCGGTTTGTTCAGCTACACCACCGGCTTGATCGAGCAGGGTGGCAGCCGTCGCGGCGCGCTGATGCTGATGATCAACGACTGGCATCCGGACGTCATGGACTTTATCACCGTCAAGCAGACGATGGGCCAGGTTACGAACGCGAACCTGTCGGTTTGCGTGAGCAACAGCTTTATGGAAGCGGTGAAGAAAGACCTCGATTGGGAATTGGTGTTCCCGGATACGACTTACGAGGACTATAACGAAGTGTGGGACGGCGATCTCGAGAAGTGGAAAGCGGACGGCCGCAGAGTGATCCACTATCGTACTGTCAAAGCGCGTGAGATCTGGCACACGATTATCGAATCGGCTTGGAAATCCGCCGAACCGGGCGTTGTTTTTATGGAATATTACAACCAAATGTCCAACAGCTGGTATTTTAACCCGATCATTTGTACGAATCCGTGCGGGGAGCAAGGTTTGCCGGGTTGGGGCGTCTGCAACCTGTCGGCGATGAACTTGTCCAAGTTCTACGACGAAGAGAAACACGATGTCGCTTGGGACGAACTCGCCACAACGACGCGCTATTCGGTCCGTTTCCTGGACAACGTCATCAACAAAACGCCTTATCATTTTGAAGAAAACGAGAAGAACCAGAAGAAAGAGCGTCGCGTTGGCCTCGGGACGATGGGTCTAGCCGAGCTGATGATCAAGCTGAACATCCGTTACGGCAGCCCGGAATCGCTGGAATTCCTCGATAAATTATATGGCTTTATCGCCAAGGAAGCTTACCTGGCCTCCGCAGATATCGCGGAAGAGAAAGGTTCCTTCCCGGCTTTCGAAGCGGACAAATATTTGCAAAGCGGATTTATGAAAGTGATGACGGAAGTGTATCCGGAAGTTGGCGAAGCGGTTCGCACCAAAGGGGTCCGCAACGTCACGATCATCACTCAGGCGCCAACCGGCAGCACAGGGACGATGGTTGGAACCTCGACCGGGATCGAGCCTTATTTCGCTTTCAAATACTACCGTCAAAGCCGTCTCGGCTTCGACGAGCAGTTCGTGCCGATCGCGCAAGAGTGGATGGACGCGCATCCAGGGGAAGAGCTGCCGGATTACTTCGTGACCGCGATGAATTTGTCGGCGGAGGATCATATCCGCGTGCAAGCGGCGATCCAGCGTTGGGTCGACAGCTCCATCTCCAAAACGGCAAACTGCCCATCCGACTTTACCGTGGAAGAAACGGAACGTTTGTATGAACTGGCCTTCGACCTCGGTTGCAAAGGCGTAACGATCTACCGCGACGGTAGCCGTGACGTACAAGTCCTGCAAACGGAGAAGAAGGAAGAGAAACAAGAAGAAGCGGCAGCACCAGCAACGGTAGCCGTAACGGAACAGCCGGCAAGCGCTCCGGTTCAAGCCAGCAGCCCGAAAACGGCGGAACAGTACAAGAGACGCCCACAAGTGCTGCATGGCGCAACTTATAAAATCAACACGCCGTTCGGTATGGCGTATATCACGATCAATGACCTGAACGGCATCCCGGGCGAAATCTTCCTGAACGTGGGTAAAGCCGGTTCCGACGTGTTCGCGATGGCGGAAGCCCTTGGCCGCGTTTGCTCGCTGTTCCTGCGTTATGGCGACCACGGCGAGAAGGTTGAGTTGTTGATCAAGCATCTCAAAGGGATCGGCGGCACAGGCGCTATCGGCTTTGGTCCAAACCGCGTGGAATCGATCGCGGACGCGGTTGCTAAAGCGCTAGAGACGCACGTGCAAAACGGCCCGTACGGCGACCACGACCCGGCGCCGGTGGCAGCAACGATCGCGCATCACGAGGAAGCCGCGCAAGATCATGGTACCGCGGACAGCTCGCACGGCGGCCACAGCCATGGCAGCGCGCCGGCCACCTCCCGCGACCTCTGCCCGTCCTGCGGCTCGGCCTCGCTGATCAACATCGAAGGCTGCAAGACTTGCAGCAACTGCGGATATAGTAAGTGCTCGTAAGAATTGATAATGAACTAGTCAACACAAGGAGAGAGAGTAAGTAGTAGTAAATAGAAAAGCGAAAGTAAATCATCTGGGTGAAGACAACTTTGTCTTCACCTTTATTTAGGTTTTAGCCACGATTAATCATTTTTTACGATCAAGCCTAGTAAAAGAGGGTTTCACATATTAGTCATGACTAATATGTGAAACCCTTTATGTTCAACTATCGTTTCCCGTTAGATCAACAAGTAATAGGGTTATCATGTAATATATTAATGGAAATTTAATGAAGGGCAGTGTTGTTTAATTGAAAACTTTTTATTGTGATCTGGAAATCACTTTAGATGTCATTGGCGGGAAGTGGAGGCCTCTTATTCTGTATTATTTAATAAAGGGTCCTAAACGAACCGGTGAATTAAAAAGGCTCATACCCACAATATCTCAGAAAATGTTAGTCCAGTCGTTGCGGGAGTTGGAGAGTGCTAATTTGATTATAAGAAAAATGTACAATCAGGTACCACCAAAAGTGGAATATTCAATATCAGAAATGGGTATGTCACTTGAACCCAGTTTTCGAGCTCTTTGTGATTGGGGCCAAAATTATGCAGAGAAGAACTTGAGCAAGGATGAGTATCGGAGATTAAATGTAGAATAGAGTAATTTCATTGACCCATTTATTCTGCATTTCATCACAATTATCACTTTTTAGTTACTATATAACCTAAAAGTACGTACTATTTTAAAAGTTATAGATGGAACATAATAAGACTTGTGGCCATGAAGAAGATCTAAGAATTAATAAAAGTAGTCGTATGTAGGTCGATAAGTTTTTGGAGGTGGGTTATGAAATTTGGCTTTATAGGTGCTGGAACAGTTGCTCAAACGCTGGCGAAACATTTATTGCTTCACGGTCATGAAGTTATTCTCAGTAATAGTCGTGGTCCCGAAACGCTCTCAGATCTGATAAGCTCGCTCGGTGCTGGCGCAAAATCCGGAACACCCTCAGAAGCAGCGGAGCAGGATTTTGTAATATTATGCGTGACGTGGGCGCAAATGCCTGCTGCTTTGTCCCTCTCGCCGGATTGAATTTAAATCTGCTGGATCAATTAACTGTACGATAACGTTATTCTATGCTGCAACTGGTTTATTAATAAAAGTTCAAAGGAGTTACTAATATGGGTAAAATACTTATTACTGGAGCAACGGGTAATCTTGGCAGCAGGACGCTAAACCTTCTTCTTAAAAAGGTTCCGGCAAATCAGGTTGCTGTATTGGTACGTGATCCGCAATCCGAAAAAATCGAAAGGTTTGTTAAAGAAGGTGTGGAGGCCCATCAGGGCGACTATTTTGATTATAACTCCCTTCTGCGGGCTTTTAATGGCGTTGACAAAGTGATGCTTATCTCCGCGCAAGCATTTACCGACCGCGATACGCAACATTTCAATGTCATCGCTGCTGCAAAGCAGGCTGGTGTTAAACAAGTGATCTACACGTCGATCATTCGAAAAGAAAATTCAAATCTTATTTTGCCCGAAGTAACGATGTCAGACTTATTTGCTGAACAAACGCTTAGAGCATCCGGACTAGACTATACCATTCTGCGGAATCCACCGTACCTTGAAACCTTGCATATGTATTTCGGAGATGCGCTTAAAGCCGGCGTGCGAGTACCAGAGGGTTCCGGCAAAGTTGCCGCTGCATCTCTGGATGATCTGGCGGCAGCTAACGTAGCCGTTCTCACCCAACACGGGCACGAAAATAAGACGTACACTCTAAGTGGCAGCGAGGGAAGCTCTTTTACAGACATCGCTGAAGCCCTCTCGGAGATTAGTGGGATGAATATCCCTTATGAGGCAGTTAGCGAAAAAGAATATATAGACTCTATGGTAGCAAATGGCTTGCCTGTTTTCATGACTGATTTTTTATTAGGCTGGGTGCGAGGAGTCAACACTGGAGAATTTTCGGAGACATCCGGGGATCTTGAACGTCTGATTGGCCGAAAACCAATGACATATAAGGAATTCTTTAAATATCAGTTTTCTAAAGTTGAAGATTGAAAGCTGGATATGTTTTAGACTAAATTTGAAAAAGAAACAGCGACAGCCAAGGACTAGAAAATTGACTGTCGCTATTTTATTGAGCTAACGTTTCCCGGAGTCTGTAAAATAAATTGTGTAAACTCCTAAGCAGAAAGGTTGGGAGAACACATGGGACAGCACACGAGAGATGAAGCGCTGTTGAAAATGTTGTACCTGGCCACGATGGATGTTACCGCAAATGGACAGGCCGAGTCCAGAACTGGGGCCAGATGCTGCTTCAGCTCTCCGTCTTTTTTCCGGAACGGGTGGGTAATCATTTGCGTTAAGCCGCAGAATCCCCCTCGGGGGATTTATGCAATGTATGCATTTCGGTAAAATACCGACTGTATAATCATGAATGGCATGCATACATTGGGAAATTGTTTGCAGTAGGAGTTTGCAGTTTCTAAGAGCCAAAACTCATGCTACAGAATAGAATCGGAATGAAAACAAGGATTTCTACCCATTCTTTTTGCACCTTTTATGATCCATCATAGAGAAGATATGAAGAGGAGCCTAAGCAAACCATGCTTAGGCTCCTTTTTTGTGCCCCGTTAGACTCTTAATGTATATATTAAACATACACATTATGGTTTATGGTTGATGAAGGGTCTTTAGTACCAAATTTCCGTAATAATTCGCGTGTTAGGTTTCGTCTTACAAAGAATGATGGAATTTTTCCTATAGTATATTGAATATATTCATTTATATCGAATATTTATAATCAACCAAATGAAACCGCTTGCAAGAAAGGGGTGGGAACACTAGGCTACCGGTTTATGGATTGGCGGTTCTATAGAATCGACCTGATGATGATCTAGGAGGTGATCGGAGCATGGTACCCAATAGATTAAGGAAAGTATGGTATTTCAGGCATATCTATTTGTTTTTGCTTCCCGCTATTATCTGGTTTCTGGTTTTTGCTTACTATCCGATGTACGGCATTTTGATAGCGTTCAAAGATTTCAAATACAACCTGGGCATATTGGGGAGTCCGTGGGCAGGCTTTAAGTATTTTGAACAGTTCTTACACGATTCCAGTTTCTACGAAGTCCTCCGCAATACGTTGTCCATTAGTGCCCTGAAACTTGTATTTGGATTTCCAGCTCCATTGATCTTGGCTTTGATGTTAAATGCCGTTATGCACGAAAAAATCAAAAGAGTGTTTCAAACGATTTCCTATTTGCCGCACTTCGTTTCGTGGGTTGTCGTCGTGACTTTACTCCAAAAAATTCTGTCTCCGAACGTAGGGCTGATCAATGACATTCGCTATCAAATGGGTTTGGATCCGATCTTTTTTATGGGGAAGCCGGAGTTATTCTATCCTTTGGTTCTCATTTCCGACGTTTGGAAAGGGGTAGGATGGGGCTCCATCATCTATTTAGCCGCGTTAACGAATATCGACCCGCACTTGTATGAAGCTGCAGAAATCGACGGGGCGGGAAGATGGAGTAAATTATTCAAAATTACGCTGCCTTGCCTAACGCCGACGATCGCGATCCTGCTGATCTTTTCCCTCAGCGGAATCCTGAACGCGGGCTTTGACCAAATTTGGCTGATGCAAACTCCAGCTACCTTAGGCGTTTCCGAGATATTGGACACGTATGTGTTGAAAACAGGACTCCAACAAGGGCAACTCGCTTATTCCACGGCAATCGGCTTATTTAAATCCGCGATCTCGTTACTGCTTATTGTGGCTGTCAATCATATTTCAAGACGTGTGAGCGAGGTATCGCTATGGTAAGGGGCTTCGAGGAGCATAAGGAGGTGTGTGCATGGGTGCGAAAAGGCTGACGCCGGCGGATCGAATATATATGCTGCTTAATTATTCGGTGTTGTTAATCTTTTGCGCCACGGCGTTATATCCCTTTATTTATTTCTTAGCCCTTTCATTCAATGACGGCTACGATGCGATGAAGGGCGGAATCTATTTTTTTCCTAGAGTGTTCACCTTAGAGAACTATGCAAAGGCGTTTACCAACCCACTTATCTTAAATTCGTTTTACGTTTCGGTTACTCGAACCCTGGTGGTCACGATCGGATCTGTATTTTTGACGTCTTTGTTAGCCTATGCGCTTTCGCGGAAAGGCTTGCCGGGAAGAAAAGTTATCGTGTTCTTCTTTTTCTTTACCACCTTGTTCAGCGGGGGACTGATCCCGACCTTTATCCTGTTCCGGCAGTTACACATTCTGAACACGTTTTGGGTACTGGTTCTGCCCTCCCTGTATAGCTTCTTTAATGCGATTATCATGAAAACCTTCTTCGATGGGATTCCTGAAGCCTTATCGGAATCAGCCCGAATCGACGGGGCCAGCGAGTTATCGGTGTTCGCCCGAATCGTTTTGCCTCTTTCGATGCCGGTACTTGCTACTATAGCCTTGTTTGTCGGGGTGGGCGTGTGGAATGACTGGTTCACCGGACAATTTTTTATCCAGAACGAGAAATTACAGCCTGCAGCGACGTTCCTGAACAAAATGATCAGTGAAGCGTCTTTCCAATCGATGACGTCATCGTCGGGAAATAGCGGATCTGCGATTCAAAATATGACCGAATCTCAGATGGAGCTGCGCGGCGTCACTCCGGAAGCGTTGAGGATGACTTTCGTCATTATCATTACGACACCGATCATTTGCGTGTATCCGTTTCTGCAGAAGTATTTTGTGAAAGGCGTATTGGTAGGTTCCCTTAAAGAGTAGGTGATATAAGAGGCCAAGCCTTTTATATAAAAATGTTCAATGAGAGGGGAGTGTAGTATGAGAAAGAACAAGTTGAGGGGTGTCCTTGGCATTCCGCTGATCGCTTTGCTTCTATTTGCAACCTTGACGGCTTGTACGGGATCAGGCGGGAAGGAGGAAGCGGGAACGGGGAACACGGGTTCGAGTGAGCCAGGTACTGTGAAGGAATCGGGCACGGAGGAAATAAAGCCGGTCACCTTAACTTTCCTTAGTGCTTGGAACGGGGGCGGAGCCGGTTTCCCGCAGGATCAGGAGAATAACCCCGTAGCTAGTCAAATCCGGGAAAAAACCGGAGTGACCTTAAAACTGGAGTCCATCACGACAAGCGAGGTCGAAAAGCTGAATACCATCTTTGCCTCCGGTACGGTTCCGGATATTGTGAACGCCCCCTTCTGGTCGACCACAGGGGGAGAAGGGCAAGTCATCAAGAAGGCCGCGATAGAAGGGCAACTTCTGGATCTCACTCCTTATCTGGATAAGTACCCGAATGTGAAACGACTTGTGACCACCGGGATAGCGAAGGATTTCAACGAGTTCGATCTCAACAGCCCGGATTTTGAAGGGAGAACCTATCTCATCCCTACGGAAACCCCGGACGGAACCCCAGAGAGCATTCATAACTGGAATTACGGCCTTTTTGCTCGGGGAGATATTCTCAAGGCGTTAAATGTGAAAGCGGAAGATATTGATACGCAAGAGGAACTTTATGATTTATTGATCAAGATCAGAGACGGCGGGTTCAAGGATATTGCCGGAAAGCCAGTGATCCCTGCCGGAACGATGTGGAATGGATGGGATTATGGCCAATTCCTTGCGGGTTGGACGGATTACAACATTTCGGACTACCGTGAGGTTGACGGAAAGCTGATCCACTGGACGCAAACCAAGGATCATGAAGATAGACTGCTATATATGAGGAAGTTATTAACGGAAGGTTTGTTTGATCTCGAAGCTTTCAGCAATACGAGCACAACCGCAAACGAGAAGCTGACTACGGGCAAGCTCGCCGTATTCGGGGCGCAACCGATGTTGCCTGATTTGTCCAAGACGCTGTATAAGACGAATCCGGATATGCAATATGAGCTGCTCGGACCTATGAAGAATAAGAGCGGACAAATTCGGACGCAAGTGGAAAAACCCGGCCGTTCCGGTTTCCCGGTCCTTTTCTTAAGCGCGAACATCAAAGATCCCGATGCGGCCTTACGGTACATTGATTATGTCAACAGCGAGGAAGGCCGGTTGCTATCGTACTTCGGGATTGAAGGAACGCACTACACACTGGAGAATGGGATTCCTCAATGGATTCCGGATGTGAAGAAACAATTCGATGAGAATCCGGATTTGAAAAGAGATGCCGGGCTCAATTACCTTCCGGGAAGATTCATTGGTGCCTTCTCCGATACCGTCACTTGGCCTACGCCAGAGGATCAAAAAACGCAGTGGCAAAAGCTGGAGGAGAGCTTCTCGGCCAAATTGCCGATCAAAATCATCGATAAAGTCAGTGCCAGTTATCTTGCGAGAGAGTGGCCTAATTATCAGGAATTCATCGATAAAACCAGCAGCTTGAATTTTGATGAGGAATTTAAGAAGGCATTGTTTGCCGCGTCTGATGAAGAAGCTTTAAAAATGCTTCATGAGGTGCAAGACAAGTTTAAAGCTGCCGGTGTGGATGAGATGGCGGAGTTTGTGGCTCAAAAGGCGGCAGAACGAGATGATGTCGGGTTTTAACTCGACTCATCCTCAAGACGAAGGAGGACACGATATGTTGAACGTTGCAATGTTAAGTAAATGGCATGTGCATGCGGAGGATTACGCCAGAAAGCTGCAATCCCATGGGAAGGTGAAGATCACGGCCGTCTGGGATGAAGAACCCGAACGCGGAAGGGAATGGGCAACCCAATTGGGTGCGGATTTTGAGGCGGATTTGGATACTCTTCTCGGGCGCGAAGACATCGATGGCGTCGTGGTGGATGCCCCTACAAGTATGCATGCGGACGTCATGGTCGCTGCGGCTCAGGCCGGTAAACATATTTTCACCGAAAAAGCGATGGCGCTTACCACGGAGGAATGCGATCGGATTTCGGCAGCGGTGCGCCAAGCCGGCGTCAAGTTTGGCATTTCATTTCCTGCTCGCACGAGACCGCACGAGTTGTTCGCGAAGCAGCTGATCGATGACCGAATCTTAGGAGACGTTACGCTTCTGCGCATACGTAACGGCCACGACGGGGCTTTGAACAATTGGCTCCCGGAGTACTGGTACGATAAGAAGCAAGCCGGGGGCGGGGCCATGATGGACTTAGGTTGTCATCCGATGTACCTCGCCAGTTGGTATTTGGGGAAGCCCAAACGAATCAACTCCATGTTCCATTATTTCACGAATCGTGCCGTGGAAGATAATGCGCAATGCTCTATCGAGTTCGCCAATAACGCGGTCGCCCTGGTCGAAACCAGCCTGGTTACGTTCCGAACGCCTTCTGCGCTTGAAATTTACGGTACCGAGGGCACTTTGATCATCTCGGATCATACTGTGAAAGTCACTTCGAAGAAGCTCGATCTACCCTTTGGCGGATGGATTTCACCTCAACAACTCCCAGCAGAGCAACCGCTTCCGATCCTCCAGTGGGTGGATGCCGTGCTTGACGATAAGCCAATGCCCTTCGGACTGGAAGAGGGGACGAAATTGACGGAGCTCTTGGAAGCAGCCTACATTGCCCATCAGGAAAACCGAACGGTAGAGTTCAAATGATTCAAATGACACAAGGGAGGGAAATTCGATGCGAACGGTCAAAATAGGAATCATCGGCTGCGGATTGATAGCGAATGACAAACATATGCCGAGTTTAGCGAAGCTGGATAACGTGCAGATGGTAGCCTTCTGTGACTTGATTCCGGAAAGAGCCGAGGCCGCCGCGAATAAATACGGCACACCGGAAGCCAAGGTGTTCACCGATTACAAGGATCTGCTGGCGGTGGAAGAGATCGAAGTCGTGCATGTGCTCACCCCCAATAGCGCCCATGCCGCAATTGCCATCGATGCGCTCGAAAGCGGCAAACATGTCATGTGCGAGAAACCGATGGCCGTCACCGGTGCAGAGGCGAAAGCGATGTACGAAGCCCACTTGCGAACAGGCAAGAAGCTCACCGTCGGGTACCAAAGCCGGTCCAGCGCCAAAAGCCAACTTCTAAAGAAGATGATCGTAGGCGGGGAACTGGGTGAGATCTATTTCGCCAAAGCTGTCGCTACCCGAAGAAGAGGCGTACCGACCTGGGGTGTGTTTTTGGATAAAGAGAAGCAGGGCGGCGGTCCCATGATCGATATCGGAACCCATTCCCTCGACCTCATCCTGTGGTTGATGGATAACTATGAACCGGAAAGCGTCGTCGGCAGCGTCTTCCATAAACTGAAGGATACTGAAAATGCCGCAAACGAATGGGGATCTTGGGATCCTAATGAATTCGAGGTCGAAGATTCTGCGTTCGGATACGTGAAATTCAAGAATGGAGCTACCGTCATTATTGAAACTAGCTGGGCCCTGAACATTGCGGACGGCGGTGGCAATCTGCTCTGCGGAACGAAGGGGGGCGCGGATTTCAACCACAATAAATTGCGGATTAACGGCGAGCGGGACGGAAGCTTGTTCTTGAATCAGCTTGATGTGGATCCGAATGCAAGGGAACTTTTCCGTGGGGAGAAGATGTCCGATTTCGAGTATGAAGCCAAACAATGGATTCACAGCATCGTGAACGACATCGAACCCTTGGTTAAACCGAGAGAAGCGATGATTGTTTCTCAGATCCTGGAGGCGGTCTATCAATCCGCCGAGACGGGGAAGATTGTCTATTTTGATCAGGAGTAAGAATGTGAAATAAAGAATGTCCCATTCGGTCCGCGAAGCGAAAGCTTCGCGGATCTTTTTGCTAACGAATTATTGATTTCCGGTATCAGATGCGCGGGTGCCCTCATACAATAGAAAAAAATGGATTATCGATAATCGATAATCGATTATCGCGAATGGAGACGAAACAAGGATGCCAAGCAATGATATCGTCCCGCTGGTGAATTCCATTAGCGAGCAAATCTATCTAGCGCTCAAACGAAAAATACTCACGGGCGAGCTTTGCCCGGGAACCCGGCTCATCGTGCTGGATATCGCGGGACATTTCCAGGTTAGCCAGGCGCCTGTACGGGAAGCGCTGGAGCGGATGAAGCAGGAAGGATTGATCAACGGCATTCGAAATAAAGGGTCGGTCGTATCCAACATTACATCCAAGGAGATTCGGGATCTTTTTGTCCTCCGCGAAATCATAGAGGGGTTCGCTGTTCGCGCGTCTATGCCAACGCTTACAGAGGCGGATTACGCCGCGCTTGAGCGGATTATTCAAAGGATGGAGGAGGCGGTCGAGCAGAGCGACACGCTAAGCATTTTGGAAATGGATATGGACTTTCATGGTTTTTTCTACAAGCGCTGCGATAATCAAGCCATCTTGGAGCTATGGAACCATATGCGGACGAAGGTAATGCGCTTCATGGCCATCTCCAATCGGCATTCGACGACGGAAATGCTGGCCGATTGGCACCGGATGCTGATTGACGCCCTCCGGACGGGGGACGGCGACGTTGCGGAGGAAGCATTTATTGAGCACATGCATGCGTACAAGATCATTCATCTCGATTAAGGCCAGGATTTCAGTTGTCATTCTCTATCCAAAGGGGGAAAAGGAGTATGCTGAATGAACGTCTATTGTTGGACCACCAGGCGATCACGTCATGGATGAGAGACCGCCTTCTGCGATATCTTGTATCCGGGCCGGCAGATGCGAAGGCGGATTTAAAGGAGAGCTTGGCTAAGCTTCAATTGAATCCTTACTATACTTTCCCTACGATTGCGCTGCTGGAGCCAACTGCCCCCGCCGATCATGAACACGACAAGCTGTCTTATCTGGAGAGCATACGAGAAAGCCTTCAGCAACGGATGCCGGCAAACGGTATCGCCTTTCTTGACGGGGACGGACGGATTGGGCTGCTGTTCTCGTGGGTATCCAAGGAGGTGCTTGAACGGCTGCGGGCTGTACTTCTGGAACAATTCGCTCATCCCGTGAATATCGGGGTCGGGAAGCCTTGCAGCCATTTGGGCGATATCCACTTATCCTATCGGCAGGCTTCATGGGCGTTACAGAACAAGTTCTACAGCGGAACCGGCCAAATGATCCATTTCGGCGAGCTTCGCCATCTGGAGTCGATAGACCGTTACCCGGTAGAGAGGGAAAAACAGTTGGTTGAGAGTTTCCGCTCGGCGGCTTCGGAACAGGAAATCTTAGAGGCGGTAGAGTCGTTTTATTCTGCGGTACTGGAGCAGGGGCCGGTCGACGTCAAAAGCATGTATGAGCTGACCATCCGACTGCTGGTCGGTGTGGAAAGAAGGGTCCTTGCCGATGAAGAAAATGTAGGCGCTTACAGACCCTTTGAAGCGACGTCGCTTGTGAGGTTAAGCACGCTGGAAGAGCTGAAGCACTACGTCTGCCTTTTTCTAACCGGGATGTGGAAGGTCGTCTCGCCTGGCCAGAAAGAGAACCATCGCAGCATCATTAAGAGGACGATCCTCTACATGGAGCAGGATTGCCAATGCGCATCGCTGCAGAGCGTTGCTCAGAAAGTGTATATGACACCAACCTATTTGAGCATGCTCTTCAGGACGAATACTGGCAAGACGTTTATAGAGCATTTGACCGATATTCGGATCGACAAGGCGAAGGAACTGCTTCGGACGACCCATTTGAAAAATTATGAAGTCGCTGAGAAAGTCGGTTACCAGGATCCCCGTTACTTCAGCCAAATCTTTAAGAAGAAGGTTGGGGTATCGCCGAGCGAGTATCGGGAGTCGATTTGCAAATAAAACAGGAAGCGGCGCAGCGTCCGCTTCCTGTTTCTTGGTTCTGCCCTTATAAACGTACGTCGGAACGGTGTCCGTCCTGCTCGTTCCGGCGCGCCTCCTCAAGCTCCTTCTCCCAGGATAAATGGCGGTATTCGGCAGCCGCCTCGTCGTTCTGGAACCACTGGATGAAGTCTTCCCACAGCGCGGTGGGCCAGGATGCGTCGATCTGCGCGGTGGAATAGACACCTTCCTTTAACCGAATGAAGCCAAACACGTCGCGGACCTGTGATTTCTCCGCCTGCTCCGCTGTCAGCTCGGCAAGATGGGGAGGGATGAAAATCACACCCGCCGGGGTTCCGAGAACCACATCGCCAGGAAGGCAAATCGCCTTGCCAATCCGGGTCGGCACGTTCATCCCCACCATCGTGACATCGCCGATGGCCGTCGGGTCGCTACCGCGGTAGTATACGTTAATGTTCTTGATCTCGGAGACTTGCTGATTGTCGCGGATGCCGCCCCAGATCACGGCGCCGCCCCGCTTTGTTCGGGTCGAGATGGCCGTAGACAGGTTTCCGCCCACATAGGTGCCGAGATGGATCTTGTCGAACATATCGACGACAACGACGTCATCCTCGACTAGGGAGTCGATGACCCACTGGTTGAAGAAGCCCCTTCGCCCTTCCTGCTCATGCCCGTAATTCAGCAGCGTCTCGTGCAGATCGGGCCGCTTGGGCACCATAACGGCCGTTACGGCCCGTCCCACCATCACCTGATCGGGATGGACGATCTTAAAGTCGCCTTCGAACTGAAACGTATAGCCACGGTGCCATAGTGGCCCCCATGCTTCCTCCAACGTAATTTTTCGTATTCTTCGCAGGACATCTTCCGGCACCTTAGGTCGCCCGTTCTCGAACCGTTCGCCCTTCCACAGCGGAGTCAATTGAATGAGATCTTCCGGGTTATCGAATTTCATTGAAGCGCCTCCTCTTTGTTCAACATGACTCTATTGTTAGGGAGGGCCGCCGTTTTGTCGATGCGACTTTCTTAAGGCATTTCCCCGCCCCATCATAATTTTTTCCACCGCTGTCGTCGGCGCTTCCCGTGGGACCCACGGATTCTAAAAAATCAAACAATATCATAATTTCGTCACCTTTAATCGTGAAACCGCCTTCGAATACAGTAGTACTACTACAACATTTATCACAAGGTGTATCGCAAGAGGGGAGGAATCGAAAAGGATGGCTGCACAAACCAATACGATTAACGAAGCTGGAAAAGCTGGACGCGCCGTCCGAAAGCGCGCGAAGACTGGCGCAAACCATCTAGCCGGTTATATTTTTATTTCCCCGTGGCTCATCGGCTTTCTGTTGCTGACGTTATGGCCGATTGCCCAATCGTTGTACCTGTCTTTCACCGATTATTCGCTCCTGGAGGATCCGGTTTGGACGGGAACGAGCAATTACGTCAACATTTTCACGAATGATTCAACCTTTACGAAATCTCTCACCGTAACCTTCACGTTCGTCCTATTCTCCGTGCCGCTCAAGCTGCTTTTTTCGCTTCTCGTCGCTATGGCGCTCAATCAGAAATTGAAAGGGATGAATCTGTATCGAACGGCCATTTATTTCCCTTCGCTGATTGGCGGAAGCATTGCGGTTGCGGCTTTATGGCGCAATATGTTCGGACTAGACGGCTACATCAATCAGGTGCTCGCCTGGTTTGGCATCCAGGGCATGGGGTGGATCACCAATCCGGACACTTCGCTCGGAACCCTCATTCTGCTGAATACTTGGCAGTTCGGCTCGACGATGGTCATTTTCCTGGCCGGACTCAAACAGATCCCTCAGGAGTTATATGAATCTGCGGCAGTGGACGGCGCAAACAAGTTCCGCCGATTCTTCAGCATCACGCTGCCGATGTTGTCTCCTGTCATGTTCTTTAACTTAATTCTCGGCGTGATCGGCTCCTTCCAAACCTTCACCTCCGCTTTCATCATCACCAAAGGGGGACCGGTCAATTCCACGTACGTGTACGCCTTGTTCTTGTACGAAAAGGCGTTCAAGCATTACCAGATGGGGTATGCCTCGGCACTTGCCTGGATCTTGCTTGCGATCGTGGGTCTGCTGACCGTCATTAACTTTGCCGCATCTCGCTATTGGGTGTTCTACGAATCGGAAGGGGGAGGGGCGAAATGAAGCTTAGGTCCAAGCTGACGAATCATCTGCTTCTGACTTTATTCTCCCTCCTCATGCTTTATCCGGTGATCTGGTGGGTTGGCGCTTCGCTGAAGAAGACGGAGGAGCTGAGCTTGCCGACGCTCTGGCCGAAAACGCCGTTATGGGAGAACTACAGCAACGGGTGGCAGTACTCCAGCGATTATACATTTGCCCATTTCTTCGGCAATACGCTTCTGATGGAGGTTGGGAACGTATTTGGCGGTGTGTTGACTGCCGCGGTCGTAGCCTATGGCTTCGGCCGACTGAACTTCAAACTGCGGGGCTTCTGGTTCTCGGTCCTTCTGCTGACGATGATGCTGCCCGGCCAAGTTACGGTCGTTCCGCAGTATATCCTGTTTAACTCCTTTGGCTTCGTGGACAGCTACGTGCCGCTTGTTCTGCCGCATTTCTTCGGCGGAGGCGCGTTCTTCATCTTCCTTCTCGTCCAGTTCATTCGAGGCATCCCTCGCGATTTGGACATGGCGGCCAAGATCGATGGCGCTTCCGTATATGGCATCTTCGTATGGATCATCTTCCCGCTCATCAAGCCGGCACTCGTGACGGTTGCGATCTTCACCTTCATCTGGAGCTGGGATGATTTCTTCTCGCAGGTGCTGTACCTTAGCTCGGTTGATAAATTTACGGTTGGCCTGGCGCTCCGGGGATTCATCGACCAGTTCGAGATTCAGTGGGGGCAGTTGCTCGCGATGTCGCTGTTGTCCGTCTTTCCTTCCGCACTGATCTTCCTGTTCGCACAGAAGCATTTCGTGGAAGGGATCGCAACGACGGGGCTGAAAGGTTGATTTTGGCGTTACCCATTGAAGTCAAGTGCTTGATTAAGAGAAATGGAAAGGGGAAATCGACAATGAGCAAATCGAGATGGATGAGTGCAGCCGCACTCCTGCTGGCCCTGTTTCTTGTAATGACGGCTTGCGGCGGCGGAGGCGGAGGCAATGCCGGAGGAAATGCAGGTGGAAATTCCGGTGGGAATTCTGGAGGAAACGGCGGCGGGAGCGGTGGAAATGGAGACTCCGGCGGAGAGAAGACCCTCAGCATCATGTGGTGGGGGACGGACGCACGCCACGAAGCGACGCAGAAAGCCTTGGATCTTTATACACAGCAAAACCCCGGCGTTAAATTCAAACCCGAGCATATGGCATGGGACGCTTATTGGCAGAAGCTGCCGACGTTAGCGGCGTCGAAAACGATGACGGATGTCTTGCAGATGGATGCGGCTTACTTGCAAGAATACGTAAGTCGGGGACAGCTGGAGGACCTGTCGGATATCGACCTGACCGGAATCGTCGATCCTGGCGTCATCGAGAACCTGAAGATCGACGGCAAGCTGTACGGCATCCCGCTGAGCCAGAATGCGCAGGGAACCGCCTTCAACAAGGCGGATCTCGAGCAATATGGCATCCCTTTACCGCATAAAGATTGGACCTATGACGAGTACTTCCAATGGGCGAAGGACGCCCGCGCCAAGCTGCCGGAGGGCAAATACCCGATCGGCGACACGACAACCTGGGATTTCTACAACTATTACCAGACGGCGATGGGGAAACCGCCGATCATGTCTGACGGCGGGAAGACGTTTACGCTCGACAAGGACCTGTTCATGAAGTTCTATCAAACCTACGAACAATTCCGCAAGGATAAAATCGTTCCTCCGGCGGAGCAGTCTGCCGCCTTCCTCGAGAACGATCCGCAGGCCGACCCGATGGCAAGCGGGGTCGTGATGACGAGGGGCGCAACAACCGGCTCGGTCAGCGCGCTCGAGCAGCTCATGCCGGGCAAGGTGGGCGTCGTGAATATGCCGACCGGCCCTGCGGGCGGAGGCTGGGCGCAATCGACGATCTTCCTTAGCGTCAGCACCAATTCGAAGAACAAGGAAGAAGCCAAGAAATTCGTCAAATGGTTTATTACCGATGAAGCCGCAGGGGATGCGCTTGGTTTGACCCGCGGGATTCCGATCAATCCGGATATCTACAAGAAGCTAGAACCGAATCTGGAGGCGAAGGATAAGCTCGGTAAAGAAATTTATGATCTGTCCGTTGACAAGGCGTTGCCGTTCTATTCGCCGGCACCGGGATTTACGGAATGGGTGGATGCCTATAAGAAGGAGATGGACGCGGTGACGTTCGGTCAGCAGTCCATTGAAGAAGCTTTCAACAAAATCGATAAGCTCGGTAAGGAGCTGGCCGCCAAGGCAGGCAACTAAACGATAGAAAGAGGCGGATAACGACATGCAGCTTGCGGAATTTCTTCCATCCCAGCCAAGCCGGCTATGGCATTTGGCAAAACAGATGAACGTCAATTACGCGGTCAGCGGGCTGCCGTGGGAAGAGAAAACGGAGAAACCTTGGGATTTGATGCCGCTGATCCGAATGAAGCAGCGTTATGCCGACTTTGGTCTAACGTTGTCCGTGATCGAATCGATGCCGCCAAGCAACAAGATTAAGCTGGGAGCGCCCGGCCGTGATGAGGAAATCGAGATTTTTCAGCAATTCCTGGTCAATATGGGGGCCGCCGGCATTCCCGTGCTCTGCTATAACTTTATGGCTCAATTCAACTGGTTCCGCACCTCAACGACAACCCGGACACGCGGGGGAGCGCTCGTCTCCAGCTACGATCACAGCCTGATGGCGGAAGTGCCGCCCACGGAAGCCGGAATTGTGACGGAGGAACAACTGTGGGAGAACCTCCGTTATTTCCTGGAAAAAATCGTTCCCGTCGCGGAATCCGCCCGGGTGAAGCTTGCGCTTCATCCGGACGATCCGCCGATTACGCCGATCCGCGGCGTCTCGCGGATCTTGCGGAACGCATCGGCGCTGCAGCGGGCCATCGATCTGGTGCCGAGCGCTTATAGCGGCCTCACGTTGTGCCAGGGGACCCTGGCGACAGCCGGTGAGGATATCCCGGGAGTCATTCGGCATTTCGCTGACCAGCAGAAGCTATTCTTCGTCCACTTCCGTGACGTGAAGGGCACGCCGGAAAAATTCGAGGAGACGTTCCATGACGATGGCCAGACGGATATGCTCGAAGCGATGAAGACGTATTACGAGGTTGGCTTTAGCGGCCCGGCCAGGCCGGACCACGTGCCGACGATGGAAGGCGAAGACAATGAGAACCCGGGGTATGAGCTGCTTGGCCGTTTGTTTGGCGTAGGATATATTACCGGCTTAATGGAGGCGGCAGCCAAGATGAACCGCGCTTCCGCCACCCTGTAATAGGAATGAAAAGGATCGTCTTGATCGGCTTGCGCCGTCAGGACGATCCTTTTATTGTGAAAGAAAAAGCAGAGGAGCCTCAGCTCCACTGCCGGTCGTTAGAATAATGATGATTCCATTGATCCGTTGATTCCCAGAGGCCGCCGATTTCGGGATGAAGATGCTCAGCCAATACCTCGTCGTTCAGATCGTCGATCCCGAGTCCGGGAGCGTCCGTCAAGGTGATGAAGCCGTACTGGACCAGCTTATCCGGGAGTCGGCTGCCGATGATGATGTCGTCCCACCAATCCACTTCGCAGGAATGGTATTCGAGCGCTAGGAAGTTCTCCGTCGCCGCGGCGACGTGAGCGGCGGCCAGACAGGCGATGGGGCTCTCCGCCATATGGATCGCCATCGCGACGCCGTAATCCTGCGCCATGTCCCCGATTTTTTTCGTCTCGAGGATGCCTCCGGTCGTCAGCACGTCCGGATGGATGACAGACACCCCGCCGGCTTCGAGGAGAGGCTTGAAGTTCTCCTTCAAATAAATGTCTTCCCCCGTACAGATCGGTGTCGTCACGGCGCGAGAGAGACGGGCATATTGATCCGTATACTGCCACGGAATCATATCCTCCATCCAGGCCAGATTGAACTTGTCGATACGTTTGCCTAGCTTGATGCAGTCCTCAAGTCCGATATGGCCGAAGTGATCGATGGCGAGCGGCACTTCGCTGCCGATAACCGACCGGACGTCCGCGACATATTGCTCCAGCATGTCGAGGCCTTTTTCCGTCACATGAATGCCGGTGAAGGGATGAGGGATGTTGTAAATATCGTAGTGACGGTTCTTGATTTCACGAAGCTCCTGTTCGGTGAGATTACCTTTGTCGCGGCTGTAGCGGCGTTTCGCGATCTCCCGCATCTCTTCCAGGAAACCAAGCGGCGCGCTAAGCGTCCCCGGTTCGTTGATGAGCTGGCCGATGCCAAGATCCATCTTGAGGAAGGTGAAGCCGGCTTCCATCCGCTTCTTGAGCGCTTCGCCCATCGCTTTGCCGGTGTCCTTGCCGACAACATCCGTGTCGCAATACATGCGAACCCGATCGCGGAACTTGCCGCCGAGCATCTGGTAGATCGGCACGCCATACGCTTTGCCGGCCAGATCCCAGAGCGCAAGCTCGATTCCGCTGACGCCGCCGCCTTGACGCGCATGCCCGCCAAACTGCTTGATCCGGCGGAACAGCTTGTCGATATTGCACGGGTTCTCTCCGAGTAGCCGGCTCTTCAGCATGAGGGCGTAGACCTTGTCTGCGCCGTCGCGGACTTCCCCGAAACCGACCAACCCTTGATTCGTGAATACCTTGATCAAGCTGCTGTGAAACGGACCGCCGACGATATCCGTGAAGCGGATATCGGTGATACGCAGCTCCGAAGGGCTGGAGGAAGTACGAACATGGGCCAGCGTTTGTTCGTACGTTTCTTTGTTTACCATGAAATCACTCCTAATCGGTTGGTGTGCTGCAGCCTCGTTACAGCAGCATGCTTCCGCCGTCAAGCCGGATAGCGGAGCCTGTCATGTACTCGCTTTCGTCCGAGGCGATAAAGCAGGCGAGCTGAGCGACATCAAGCGGGAGTCCCACGCGCCCCAGCGGGAATTTCTCCAACTGGTGCTTGCGCCGCGCCTCCCGTTTCTTCTCTGCATCCGGATCGTCCGGTGAGATGAGGTTGTATTTGCCCACATCGACGGCTCCCGGCTCGATCGTGTTCACCGTAATGCCGTACGGTGCCAGCTCGATCGCGCTTTCCCGCCCGAGCATGCGGATCGCGCCTTTGGTCATGGCATAAATCGGATCGAAATCCGTCGGCCGCTTGGCATGTACCGAGGAGATCAGGATGATTCGGCCGGTTCTCTTCCGCTTCATGCCGGGAATAACGGCTTGGATACACTGCCAGTAGCCCTTTACGTTCGTATCGAACATGAGGTCGAACGTTTCGCCATCCTGTTTGAAAAGGTCGTAGTTCAGTTGTACAGCGGCATTGTTGACCAGAATATCGATATCGCCAGCGCGGGTTTCGATGTGGCGAACCATCGCGGCGATCTCCTTCTGGTTCGAGACATCCGCCCGGACAATGAAGCTGCTTCCTCCCGCTCCGTCAATTCGTCTCTTCGTCTCGAGAACGCCGGCCTCGCTCCGGTTATAGTGGAGTGCCATTCTTGCTCCTCTGTTTGCCATCTCGATGGCGATGCCCTGGCCGATGCCGGTACCGGCTCCTGTTACGAGTGCGACCTTGCCCGATAGACTCATGGCGAATCACCGCTCCTTGGCCGTTTCATTTTGTGATCCATATAATGCAGGAGGAACCCTCCGTCCAGCCGGATATCCGCGCCGTTCACGTATCCCGCCTCCCTTGAAGCCAAGAAGTGGGCGACGTTTGCGATATCCTCCGCAGTGCCTAGCCGAGCGCTCGGAACTTTGAGTTCGTAACTGCGGTAGAGCGTCGTCAGCGAGCTGCGGAACCGTTCACCGTCGCCTTCGATCAGACCGGCCTCAATCGTATTCACGCGGATGCCGTGCCGCCCGAGCTCCAGGGCCGCTTCTTTGGCCAGCATCTTGACGGCGCCCTTGGATGCGCTGTAGACGAAGGAGGAGCCGGTCGGCTTCTCGGCATGAATGGACGAGACGAAGATAATGCTGCCCGACTCCCGTACCGCCATGGCCTTTCCGGCCGCTTGCGCGCATAAAAAGGCCGACTTTGCGTTGGTGTTCATTACCTCGCGAAACGATGCTTCGGAGCCGTCTTCGACGGAAATAGAGACGAGCCGATCGTTATTATGGATCAGGACGGTAAGCGCACCGAGCTCCCGCTCGGCCAGTAGAACAAGTTCACTTGCGTTCGCGCCGGCGCTCAGGTCGACATTCTTCACGATCACTTTGGATCCAGACGCTTTAGCCATGTCGATCTCGGCGGCAATTAGCGTGCCATCAGACAAACTGTTCAACAGGAAATAGGCGCCATCCTCGGCGAAGCGGCGGATCATGGCCTTGCCTGTGGGATGGTCGGCGTCCGTAATCAGAACGACTTGCGCAGGTTGATTCATACATCACCCCCGGGGTACCCGATTTGTAGGGCAGGTAGCTATGTCACACTCTCATCATAAGTTTCGGCTGCCCTCGGGTTCGAGACGTTAATCTTATGATTTTGTTTGATTTCTTTCAGAAGCTTTTCGTATGATGAAGTCAATCGGAAATGACTCTAGGAGGTAAGGTATGGACCCTACATCATATAAAGCTACCCTGGCGGCAGGGCCTCGGCATTCCGTCGGACTTCAATCGGACGGGACGGTCGTCGCTGTCGGTGATCCTAAACATGGACAATGCAAGGTTGAGGACTGGCGTAATATCGTGGCGGTGGCGGCAGGGAATGTACATATGGCGACGAACACGGGAAATTCGCATACCGTTGGGCTTCGAGCGGACGGTACGGTGGTGGCTGTGGGACGGAATGCGGAAGGGCAATGCGAAGTAAGCGACTGGACAGGAATTATAGCGATAACCGCAGGGGACTGGCATACCGCCGGACTTCGAGCGGACGGTGCGGTAATGATGGCGGGGAATAATCGTTATGGCCAATGTAATGTAAGTAAGTGGCGTGAGATCGTGGCGGTAGCGGCGGGGTATCTTCATACCGTCGGGCTTCAATCGGATGGCACCGTGGTGGCCGCGGGGTTGAATAAACATCACCAATGTGAGGTGGAGTCCTGGCGCGATATTGTGGCGATTGCAGCTGGCAGCTATCATACCCTTGGCTTAAAGTCGGACGGTACGGTGGTGGCGGCCGGCTCGAATCAACATGGGCAAGGTGAGATCAGTAGCTGGCGAAAGGTTGTAGCGATCGCCGCGGGTTGTTCTCATACGCTTGGCCTAAAGTCGGACGGCACGGTGGTCGCTGCAGGCGATCAAGTCTATGGTCAATGCGAAGTCAGCGGTTAGCATTGGCATACGGCTTCCCTGAAAACTACAGAAAATGAGTCAATCATCTGCATAATTGGCAAATCGCGTCAGGAGAAGAAACCACGACCTGATTGCGATCAAAGATTTGCAGGTGCCTATCAGGCCGATGCGCATGGACTGAACTCTAATGCGGTCAAAGCGTTGCAAGAGGTTGGCATCGACACCTCCGCACAAAGTTCGAATATCATGGATATGGAACTGCTCAATGCCGATATGATCGTTACTTCGTGCGGCGACGCAGCCGACCGCTGTCCGATGACACCTCCGAACGTAAAACGCGAGCATTGGGGGATTTGACACCCTGCTAAAGCACAAGACCCGGATGAAGAGAAGTGGGTTGTATTCTCCAAAGAGTACGCGATGAAATTAGCGCTCCTGCCAAGCAATTTGCCGAAACGGGTGAGTGGCAACCACTGCCCCCCTCGGGGGGATTCCTTATATCTTGACAGACCCAGTAAAGAACAAAAATAGCCGAAATGAAAAAAGTATTTCACAAAAAAGCGTCGTTCCTTTTTTAGTAACGACGCATGCTAATAGTGGGTTGTATTCTTTTTGCTCAATTCTCGATTTTAACAATTTTTTTGGCAGTAACTTGTGCAGGAAATGAATCATCACTTACTTCAAAGTACACTTCAATCGCATCACCCTTCTTATATTTAGAAGGTTCCACTTTATTTACCCAAATGGCTTGAGAGTACTCACTAAATTCGAGAACTTCCTTGTAGTCCCTGTTTAAGTCCTCTTCTTTTAGCTGAGAAATTACTAAGATTTTTTTATTCTCTACATCTACCGTGTGTACAATCCCTTTCAAAACTTCATCATCCTTACTACAGGCGGCGACCAATAACAAAAAAACAAAAATAAGAGTCCATTTAATAGTACTAGTTTTTTGAAACATGGACTTTCTCCTTTAAATGGTTACGACATTAGTTTAAAATTGGTTGCACAGGTAAAGCATTCAGTACATTACCGATATACGAATAAACAGCGTTTCCATTGTAACGACCTTTATTAATTCCCATTAATACAGTACTATAATAAGTTGGTGCACCACTATCCCCAGGTGCAGATGTATAACTAGCTGATCTTAAGCTATTAAAAGATACCCCATCAATACTATATGCTACAGATTTACTCAATATTGTTCCACACGACACTGGATTAGTGGAAGATGAAGCCCCAGACATGCAAACCATACTTCCTACGAAATCGTTTGCTTGAACCGTATCGAAATATCCTGCTCTACTGGAAGATGTATAGAGATCATTGGAATAGGATAAGCTTGATGTACCTATTGTTGCAGCATCAACATTTCCACCATAGACTCTGGCACCTATCGAACCAACATTATTTGTACCTTGACTAAAGGAGTTGCCGGCACTTCCGCAGTGGGCGGCAGTAACAATGTATCCTGAAGTACTTCCTGATGGTTTAGCCAAAAAACCTATGCTACAGTAACCACCAGTACTTTTGTTAACAATTTGAGTCCCTGCTTGAAGGGGATTATAAGTTGAGTTCCTATCAAGATCATCCGAAACGATAGCAGGTTCTCTTATTGACAACATGTTTGCATTAAAAGCATCTTCTAATACTCTCCTTTTTGTTTCATCAAAATCCTTCACTCCCACATGTATTTTTTGCTCTGTTAAATCAACTAACGTATCAGTAATTGTTACTCCATTATAATCCTTATTTATCAAAGAAATTAATTTTTCATTAAGCTCGTTTAAATCTTTCTCAGAATATTTTGTAACAAAGACATTGATGAAACTGGGGTCGCCATAAATTTTTTTTAAATCAGATTCAATTTGTTCTCTGTTCTTTTCACTTTTTATGCCGATATTTACGATTCCACCAGATTTTTGATCAATAAATACAATTGCATCTTTAATATTATAATCTAGGTAATCGTTAATTAAGGGTAATTTATTTGTTTGATGATTAATGCGTTTTGACAGCTGTTCTTCCTCTAATTTTGTCAACCTAACTCCAAACTTCGTGTCAACCAATATATTATCACCTTGGGAAGCCAATTGATTCCCCTTACTAAGATTAGTCTCTAAACCAAATTGCTGTCTAAAAGACAATTCTTCTTTCGAAAGGGCATAAGATTCAAATTCAGACGATGCGCTGATACTTCCAGAGCACAAAAATAAGACAGCAGCGGTCAACATCAAAATAAACTTTTTTTTCAATTTCATAAACCTCCTCTTATTTATTTGTTGAAATACAAATATTTGTAAATAGTTTACCAAAATATGCTATATAGATGCAATATATGTGTTGAAAATTTTAACTATTATACATCACTATTATGAAGTAATTCTTTCGACTACTCTTTTGCAATGTAGAATTTTTTCAAAATTCAAGTTGGCTCACAGGAAATCGTGCTTCGGACAGAGATCGAACTGAATCCATTGCTCCTTCAACGGTCAGGTTTCACGGAATACGACGGTGGTAACTTGATTGAAAACCCGCTTACAGCCGAGAAAGCCAAATCCTTCATGACAATTTTCGGTCTAGATGTGGCGCTTCTCGATAACCCGGAAACTGATGGTTTCGATGGTTCGTTCGTTATATGCCTCTGCGAGTAATTAATCTACTCGGAAGAGGAAAGTATACGGAGGAGATTCTTGCTACGGATCTAAAGTGGGATGACTTTGACATTGAGTTTTCGATTCTTTTTCTCTAATTAACATTATTTTACACACAGCATACATCTTCTTAATATATGGTATTTATCATAGAGTACGGAACTCAAAACATTTAGGAGGTTCGTACTTTATGAAACTTGCAAAAAACATGCGTTTAAGAACGGCATTTGTGGTGACTGCGGCGGCTGCAGTAGCGGTGACCGGTATTCTGACCGCACAAACCCCGAGCCCGGCAGTGGCAGCCTCCTCAAAGACGAAGAATGTGATCCTGTTCGTGGGGGACGGAATGGGGAATGCCGCACGCAATGCCATTCGGTTGGCTACAGTAGGAGAGAAAGGCAAACTGGCGATGGATGACATGCCGTATGCCGGACTGGTACATACGAGCTCGACGTCGGCCGTAACTGACTCGGCGGCTTCCGCTACGGCTTATGCCAGCGGGGTGAAAACGTATAATGGTGCAATCGGTATGGACGCGAACAAGAAATCGGTCAAAACGATTATGGAATACGCGAAACAAGCGGGATTGTCCACGGGAGTGGTTACGACGAGCCAGGTGACGGACGCGACCGGAGCGGCTTTTGGTGCCCATGTGGAGAATCGTTCTGCGCAAAGCGATATCGCGCTCCAACTTTTGACGAAGAGCAAAGTGGATGTGCTGTTGGGCGGTGGCGAGGATTTCTGGTTCCCGGCCGGTAACCCGGGCGCGTTCCAAGACGAGCCGGCGGAGGATCCTTCCGAGAAGAGCAAGGGGACCCAAGGCAACCTGGTCGACAAAGCCAAACAAATGGGTTACACCTACGTCAACAATAAAGCGGATCTGCAAAAAGCAAAAAGCGGCAAGCTTCTCGGTTTGTTCGCGAATGAAGAGATGTTCCAGCAAAGAGAAGAAGGCGACGGCGATATTTATAACCCGGTCGTTTCTCTTCCGGATATGACTAAGAAAGCGATCGACACGTTGTCCCAAAACAAAAAGGGTTTCTTCCTCATGGTTGAGGAGGAGGCGACCGATGAGATGGCGCATGAGAACAACGCCGCATTGACCATTAAAGCCGGTCAACAGCTGGATAAAGCCGTGCAAGTCGCCAAGGATTTCGCCAAGAAAAACCCGGATACGCTCGTATTGGTCCTGGCCGACCATGAAACCGGCGGCCTTTCGATCGAGTCGGTTGATGCGGAGGATGAATCCGGAGATGCGATCTCCAAGGAAGACGGACCGTTTGCGATCGCGGGTTCCAAGGAGCAATTCATTGTTGACTGGACGACGTCCGGCCATACGGCGGTCGATATTCCAGTTACGGCGATGGGCAAGAACGCGAATCTGTTCACCGGAGCCTTCGAAAATACGGAAATCTTCACGAAGATGATGAAAGCACTGGGCTTTACCGCAAAATAAGCACGTTGTTCTATGCCAAAGAGGCGATCATCCAGTTGGGCAACGAACTGGATCGATCGCTTCTTTTGTTTAAAGAAATACGGATGAGTTCTTTATTTTCAGCCTAGCGAGCGTTTTTTTGGAAGCGCTATAATTCAATTATCTAAATGACGGAGAGGATGAAGATCATGGATCGGCAAGTTTCGGAAGCATCCAGCAATTTGCACCACGGAAGCATCGAGGTCGTGGAATATCGCTCCACAACCGTAGGAACCCAGCGCAAAACAAGGATATATACCCCTCCCGGATTTTCCCGGAATCAAACGTATCCGGTACTCTATTTATTACATGGCATTGGCGGAGATGAACACGAGTGGTTTGAGCATGGCGAGCCGCATCTCATTTTGGATCGGCTTTATGCGGATGGTAAGCTCGCACCCATGATTGTGGTCATGCCCAATGGCCGCGCTATGCCGGAAGATCGGGCCGAGGGCGACCTTTTTGCCCCTGAGAAGCTTGAGGCGTTCGAGCGTTTCGAATGGGACTTACTCCATGACCTGATCCCTTTTGTAGAAGCTACCTATCCGGTCAGTACCGGGCGGGAGAGCCGCGCCATCGCCGGCTTGTCCATGGGAGGCGGGCAGTCCTTAAACATCGGATTAAGCCATTTGGATCAATTCGCCTGGATCGGCGCATTTTCCCCGGCCCCCAATACGAAGACTCCCGAGCAGCTCGCCCCGAATCCGCAGGAGGCGGCGACGCGAATGAGTCTGTTATGGCTCTCTTGCGGTGATGAGGACAATTTGAAATACGTCAGCGACCGGACACATGCTTACTTCGCTGAGCAGGGGGTCCCCCACATTTGGGTGGAGGAGCAGGGAGGCCACGACTGGCCTGTATGGAGAAACGGCCTTAGCGAGTTTTCTCAGCGGATTTTCAGAAATGAACCGGGAGAGGGGAGCCGCCGATGAAAAAGCAAGGATTCAATCCATATCTGCCGTCTTGGGAGTATGTTCCTGACGGGGAGCCGCATGTCTGGGGCGATAGGGTTTACGTATACGGGTCGCATGACCGGTTTAACGGCCATGTATTTTGCTTAAACGACTATGTGTGCTGGTCGGCTCCGGTAGAGGATTTGGGGGACTGGCGATACGAAGGCGTCATCTACAAGAAAACCGATGACCCGCTGAATCCGGATGGCAGGATGTGTCTCTATGCCCCGGACGTTACCGTCGGACCGGATGGGCGGTATTATCTGTATTATGTGCTCGACAAGGTTCCGATCGTTTCTGTCGCCGTCTGCGAGACTCCGGCTGGGGAGTTTGAATTCTACGGGTACGTTCAGTATGCCGACGGCACGCGTTTGGGAGAAAAAGCCGGCGACGAACCTCAGTTTGACCCCGGGGTGTTGACGGAGGGCGAGCGGACTTACTTATATACCGGATTCTGTGCGGCCGGAGATCGATCCAGACACGGCGCGATGGTTACGGTGCTGGGCCCGGATATGCTCACGATCGTGGAGGAACCGGTTTTTGTCGCGCCAAGCGAGCCTTATAGCAAGGGGAGCGGGTTTGAAGGACATGCGTTTTTTGAAGCTCCTTCGATCCGTAAGAAAGACGATACTTATTACTTGATCTACTCCTCGATCGTCATGCATGAGTTGTGTTACGCAACCAGTCCATTTCCGACTCATGGCTTCGTCTATCAAGGAGTCCTCATCAGCAACAACGATCTTCATATCGATTCCTACAAACCGGCGGACAAGCCGATGTACTACGGCGGAAATAACCATGGCAGCATCGAACGAATCAATGGGAAATGGTATGTCTTCTATCACCGGCATACCAACGGTACAGCGTTCTGCCGGCAGGGCTGCATCGAGCGGATTCACTTCCGCGAGGACGGAACGATCGCTCAAGCCGAGATGACCTCCAGCGGCCCGAATGGCGGTCCGCTTGTAGGGCACGGAGAATATCCCGCCTATCTGGCTTGCCATCTGTTTTGCAAAGACGAGGCGACGTATACCGGCGGCTTCGGCTCCGGAGCCTGGATGGACAGCCGGTTTCCAAAAATCACTCAAGACGGGAAAGACGGAGACGAGGAGATCGGATATATCGCCAACATGACGGATTCTGCCACGGCCGGGTTCAAGTATTTCGATTGTCATGGCATCAAAAAAGTTAAGATCAAAGTACGCGGGTATTGCCAAGGTGCTTTCGAGATCCAAACGGCATGGGAGGGGCCGGCGCTCGGAACCATCCCGGTTGACTTCACGAACGTTTGGACGGAATATACCGCAGACATTGCCATTCCGGACGGCATACAGGCCTTATATTTCAAGTATACCGGGAACGGATGCGCGGACTTGGCTTCGTTTGCCTTGGAATAAGCGCGTTCTGTCTATTCGACGGTTTCGGAAGGGTCACACAATTTCGGGCTTGGTCACACAATTTCGGAAAACAGAAGGAAGCTCTTCGAAATATCGTATAATTTTTACGAATTGACCAATCCGAAGGAGCGACTGAACCAATGAGACCAACAGAGATGAACGTAAGCGGCAGCATTGAAATGAAACCGCTTCCGGACGGCGGGCGTTTGATCGAAATTTCCCCGGAGGGGGGAGGCTCCATTTCGCCGGCTTGGAGTTTAAGAAAGGTCAGCATCTTGTGCTGGAGCTAACCGTTCAATCGATCACGGAGTTTCAGATGGCGCTTGGTTTTTCGAAGCGCACTCCAAGTTCGGTGCAGAGTATACCGGACTTGTATTGCATGACGGGATTCCTGCCTCAGATTCGGGTTCGAACGTTTTTTGACCTTGAGCATTTAGATGCCCAGCATATCTTTCTGGAGCGTACGCCGGGCAAACTGAAGTCATTTTTGCAAGGAACCGCCATGGAACCGGAGCAAGTCAAGCATTTCGAAATGATTTTTTTGCCGTTCTATACGCATCGTTCCTTTATCCTGCACGATTTGTACCTAGCGGACGAGAAGCCAGATTGCAGCCTGAGACAGGAGGTAGAGCCGATCGTTGATGAGCTGGGACAATTGAAAATCAAGGATTGGAGCGGCAAAACCGAATCGGCAGAGGAGCTTGTCCGTTATTTGCAGAAAGAGGCAGAAGACGGCGCGATCGCGCATTTTGGACCGGAATACAGTATCTATGGGGGATATAAATCCATTCCTTTTGAACCTACAGGATACTTTCATGTCGCGCAGCAGGGGGACCGATTCTGGCTGGTGGATCCGGAGGGATACGCCTTCTACAGTAAGGGGCTGGATGTGGTTTCCTCCGGGGAAGCGGGACGGATCGACGGCATTGAACCTTGTCTGGAGTGGATCCCGGAAGAGGAAGGACCTTTCCGACCTGCTTTCCAGACGGGAGAGACGTTGAACGGTCATCGTTATTATAATTATGCCGTAAGCAATCTGATTCGAGCCTTCGGCGAGAATTATCATGAGACTTGGAGCCAAATGACTCGTTCTCGGTTGTTCGATTGGGGATTTAATACGATCGGGAACTGGTCGGATCTGAACTTTGCCCAAGAAGCGAAGCTGCCTTATGTCATGCCGTTGGCCGGATTTCCTACAACCCAAGAGACCGTGTATCGGGATTTTCCGGACGTATTCAGCCAGGAGTATCGAGAGGCCTCGGAGCGGTATGCCGCGCAATTGGAGCCGTTTAAAGAGGACCGCTATCTCATCGGATATTTTATGACGAACGAACCGCATTGGGCGTTTGGGGATCGCGTGAATCTGGCGCGGGAAATGTTCCGCAGCGGATATTCCTTGGCAAGTAAGGAAGAGCTGATTCGCTATCTGGAGGATCGATATGAAGGCCGGCCGGATGCCCTAAGTGCGGCGTGGGGGATGGAAGTGGTGGATTTCGGCGCGATCCGTGAACTGGGCTTTGAGGAATTTTCCGATGCTGCGGATGCGGATTTATTGGATTTTTCCCGCCGGATGGCCCATGAGTATGTCCGCATCCCGGCTCAAGCGTTGAAGAAGGTCGATCCCCATCACTTAAATCTCGGAATGCGTTATGCGTTGATTTCTTCGGAACTGGTTCTGGAGGGAAGTGAGTACTATGATGTCTTCACTTATAACTGTTATAAGTTTAGACCGGATGAAGTCGACCTCCGCGCGATCTACGAACACACCGGTAAACCGATCCTGATCGGCGAATTCCATTTTGGAGCTCCGGATGTAGGGTTGCTAAGCCCGGGGTTGAAAGGCGTATACACGCAGGCCGACCGTGGCAAAGCGTACCGCTATTACACGGAATTTGCAGCGAGTCAGAAGTACCTGGTGGGGACGCATTATTTTATACTGAATGATCAAGCCACGCTAGGCCGTTTCGACGGAGAGAACTACCAGATCGGGATCGTCGATGTCTGCCATCGGCCTTATGAGGACTTTGTGCAGGAAATCAAGGCCACCCACGCGGAAATGCTGGACGTCATTCAAGGGACGAGGGCACCGTACGGTGTTCAACCAACCGAATTGATCATGAAGTAGGCGTTATTGCCCGTATCTTCCCGGTACGGGTTTTTGTTTTCTAAAAATCGCGATCGCCAGCCGAAAAACGAATACATCGATACGAAATCTGGAGCATATCCCTATGCTTCGATCCCAAGTACAATAGATACAGATAGGTGAAAGTGCTTACAATACTAGACTAGAACAGCTTGGAGGTCAGAGGGGATGGAAATGCAGCCGTCAACGCAACCCGCAGCCATGCAAGAGATAGAAACGCCGCCCTCGTCAAGGCGAAAATGGCTGAAGAAACTGTACACGCAAAGACATATTCAAATTATGGCTCTGCTCGGCATCGCTTGGATGATCATCTTCAACTACATTCCGATGTACGGTGTCATCATTGCTTTTAAGGACTACGACATTATTCGAACGATTTCGGAAGCCCCATGGGCGGGTCTTACGCACTTCAAGGAATTTTTGCAGGATGAGAACTTCGTCAATGTCATGAAAAATACGCTTGGGATCAGTTTGCTGAAGTTGCTTATGTTCCCTTTACCGATCGTATTCGCCTTATTCCTAAATGAGATTCGTTCGCTTCGGTACAAGAAAGCGATCCAAACGATTTCCTATTTGCCTCACTTCCTGTCCTGGGTTGTGCTGGGGGGGATCCTGGCAACTTGGCTGTCGGACGTGGGTATCGTCAATGATATTTTTATGGCGCTCCACATTATTGATAAACCGATTTCCTTCCTGGCTGAGCCGAAATATTTCTGGACGATCGTGATCACTTCGGATATTTGGAAGGAGCTCGGATGGTCCGCGATCATTTACTTGGCGGCGATTACGAGCATTTCGCCCGAAATGTATGAAGCGGCCACCATTGACGGAGCCGGAAGGTTCCAGCAAATGTGGTACGTTACGCTTCCGGCAATCAAAGCAACGATCAGTATTTTGTTCATCCTGGCGGTCAGCGGTGTGCTGAACTCTAACTTCGACCAGATTTTGGTGTTGCGTAACTCCTTGAACGATAGTGCAAGTAATGTTATAGATTACTATGTTTACTATACAGGGATTTCTTCGGGCCGGTACTCGTTCTCTACGGCGATCGGATTGTTCAAGTCCGTCATAGCGCTCATCCTGCTGCTGATTGCCAACCAAGTATCCAAAAAACTCAACGACACTTCGTTGTTTTAGGCCAAGGGGGACCTGCACATGTTTTCATTAAGCCGCAGAACGAAAGGCGAAGTCGTCTTCGATACACTGAATAATTTGGGAATGCTGCTGATCTGCTTCGTCACGCTGTATCCGATTTGGTACGTCCTGATCAATGCGTTTAACGACGGGAAGGACGCCATGCTCGGGGGGATTTACTGGTGGCCTCGGATTTTCAGCCTCGAGAATTTCAAGGCGGTATTTGATAATCCGGGCATTATGACCGCGATGGGACTTACGGTAGCCAAGACCGTCATTGGCGTTGTCGCGCACGTGTTCTTTACCGCGATGGTCGCCTACGCCTTCTCCCGCAGAGAGCTGATCGGAGGGAAGCTGTACATCCTATTGGGAACAATCACGATGATTTTCTCAGGGGGGCTGATTCCAACCTTCCTGCTCATCCGGGATTTGCATATGCTTGATAATTTCATGGTTTACATTATTCCGGTGCTGTTCAGCTTTTTTGACCTCATTATCTTCATGACCTTCTTCCGGGAAATTCCCGATGGATTGGAGGAAGCGGCCCGGATCGACGGAGCGAACGATTGGGTTGTATTCTTGAGAGTCGTGCTCCCGGTCTCAATGCCGGTATTGGCAACGATCGCCTTGTTCCACGGGGTCTATCAATGGAACGATTATTTTACGGGGATTATTTACGTCAACAACGAGAACCTGCAGCCGATCCAGACGTTCTTATACCGGGTTGTGGCTCAGTCCAGTTCCAACATCATGACGACGGCCGTACAGGGCAGCGCGGTGACCAAGACAGTCACTTCCCAATCGATCAAACTGGCAACGATGGTCGTAACGACCTTGCCGATCGTGTTCGCTTATCCGTTCCTGCAACGCTATTTTGTTAAAGGGATGATGATCGGCTCGATCAAAGGCTAAGAAGCGGTTTAGGCCGACTCACCACGTTCGTGGTAACTCCTCCAAGCCGCTTCTCGGCGGCTTTGGAGTTGCACATAAAAGGAATCACACCAAATGAGAAAAGGGGTAAAAAGCATGGGCATGAAAAGCAAGTCCAAAAAAATGATGATGCTGCTGATGGCGGCCATCATGGTCCTGTCTCTGGCTGCTTGCGGCGGTAATGGCAATGCTAGTAAGGAAAGCGCTAACAACAAGCCTGCCAACACCAATTCGCAAGAATCGACCGAGCCGGCCGCAACACCATCGGCTGATGAACCAGGTTGGAAATCCGATACGTCTCCGATCACTTTCGACTGGTACCTGAACTTTGCCTGGTTCCCGAATAAATGGGGGGTTGACCCGACTTCCCAATATGTAACGAAGAAAACGGGCGTAAACATCAACTTCATCGTTCCTGCCGGGAATGAAAACGAAAAGCTGAACACGCTAATCGCATCCGGCAAGCTGCCTGATTTCATTACGCTGGGCTGGTATGAAGACGGCGTGAAGAAAATGATCGAAGGTGGACTCGTTGAGCCGCTGAACAAATTGGCGGAACAATATGATCCTTACTTCTTCAAAATCGCTGACCCAGACAAACTGGGCTGGTACACGCAGCCAGACGGGAATGTATACGGTTATCCGAACTCTTCCTCGTCCCCTAAAGACTATGAGCAATACGGCGATACGTATGTATCCAACCAAACCTTCGTCGTACGTAAAGATATTTATGAAGCCATCGGCAGCCCTGATATGCGTACACCGGAAGGCTTCGTGGCTGCTCTGAAAGCAGCTCAAGAGAAATTCCCTGAAATTAACGGTCAACCGCTGATTCCGTTGGGTCTGCATGAATTTACAGCTGTCGGTAATGACTCCTTGGAACAATATCTGCAGAACTTCCTGGCAATTCCGAGACAAAAAGACGGCAAGCTGTACAACCGTGAAACCGATCCGGAATATGTAACGTGGTTGAAAACGCTGCGCAAAGCTAACGAAGATGGCTTGCTGGCGAAGGATATCTTCATCGACAAACGCGCTCAAATGGAAGAGAAGATCGCGCAAGGACGTTACTTCGCGATGCTGTACCAACGCACCGACTTTGCAGCGCAATTGGGCACTCTGTACCAACAAGATCCAAACAAGATTTACATCGCGGTTGACGGTCCGGCGAACTCCAAACTGGATCCGCCTACTTTGAACGGTCCTTCGATTTCCGGTTGGACGGTAACATTGATCTCTAAAGATGTGAAGGATAAAGCTCGCGCCATTAAATTCCTGAGCTACCTGATGAGTGAAGAAGGTCAAAAAGACCTTTACCTGGGTGAAAAAGGCGTCAGCTATGACACGATTGACGGCAAAGACCAATTCAAACCGGAAGCCTTTGATCTCATGAATAAAGACCGGGCTGCATTCGACAAACAATACGGCTCCTCCTTTACCTTCTGGATGATGCAGAACACCAACATCACCCAGCAATGGCAGCCTGAATCGGTTGAACCGTACAAACAATTGGAAGACTGGACTCGCGGTAAAACCGTCAGTGTCTCCGAATTTGACTTGATCGATCCGTTGGCCAATTCGGATGAAGGCATTATCCTGAGCAAGATTAAGGATCTGCGCAGCAAGACGCTTCCGAAGTTGCTGATGGCACCGTCTGACGCAGAATTCGATAAGATCTGGTCCGATTACATCAAGAAACAAGAAGATCTGGGACTTGCCAAAGTGCAGGCGTTCCAGCAAACTAAGTATGAAGAGAACAAGAAGAAACTTGGCATGGAATAATCCTCGTTCTGCCCAAAAAATGCCCGCGAATCGCGGGCTTTTGGGCGTTTATAAAAAGGAGTCGCGCGGCATATGGAGAGAAGGAAGCCCTGGGCAGCATGGTGGGATTCGTTTAAATATTGGTTTGGGCGCCGCTCACTTCAGAGCCGCCTGATTGCTTCTTATATTTTCATTATTTTAGGACCCAGTTCGTTGGTGTCCTTTTATTCGTATCAAGCCATCAATAACATGTATGTCCGTGATGCCGAGGACAAGAATACCTCGTTGCTGGAGATGGAAATCCAGCATATCGATACCCAGATTGAGTCGATGGCGCGGGCAGCGCAAGTCTCCTACGACGATCTGGAAGTACAGGATTATCTAGCGAATGCGAGCGAGACAGGTGCTCGTGAACTCGTCAATTTCAGCTACTATACGTTTAAAAGCTTAACGCGAATCCAGTATTTAAACCCGAATGTGGAGCATCTGCGGCTCTTCTCAAGCAGTAACATCACCGAAATTTGGCCGATTTTCTTCCGGGAAACCCGTGTAGCAAGTGAGCCGTGGTTTCAAAAAGCGAAGGAAATGAAAGGAACGGAATCCTGGTCTTTTCAATACAATGATCCGGATTTGATGCAACGCTACAAAGGGCAAACCCCAGCGGCAACGCCAAAGGTGTCCTTGCTTCGAGAAATGAGCATTCCGACAAACCATCACGTCGGGATGGTTCAGGTCGACATGTTGCTGGAAAAATTCAGCCCAAGAACCTATTCCACCTTCCAGAACGGCGAATCGCAAATGCTGCTTGTGGATAGTGAAGCCCAGATTTTTACCCGCGACCCAAGCTCGTATCTTCGTACGAATCCGGAACTGGAGCAAGCGATCCGGGAGCGACTGATACGTTATAAAGAAACCGGGGTTTGGGATATTTATTACAAAGAGAACGGAAAATCATTTCTGCTGCTGCATAAGCCCATTGAGCGGATCAATGCGGATCTGTTGAATATCGTGTCCATGGACGGCGTGCTTAAGGAAATTTCACATATGCGCAATATTTTGATCGGAGCCAATATTGGGTTTATTACGTTGGTTACTGTGATTGCTTATATTCTTAATGCGTTTATTCTGAAGAATCTTCGTGTGCTTACGGAAGAAATGAAGAAGGTGCGGCGTGGGGAGACCTACAGCGGTATCACGATCCACGGTGGGGGCGAGGTCGGAGAACTGGCGCATCATTTCTCCAAGCTGATGAACACGATCAATACGCTGGTGGCCCAGGCCGTTTACAAGGAAGCGCTCACGAAGGAAGCGGAGCTGCGAACCCTTCATAACCAAATCGATGCTCACTTTTTGTATAATACGTTAGAGAACATCAAAATGCTGGCTGAAATCGAAAACCAACGGCAAATTTCCGATGCGCTGACTTCCCTCGGGGGAATGATGCGGTATAACTTCAAATGGTCCGGGGAATACGTGAAACTGCGCGATGAAATCCGCCACATCGAAAACTATATCGAAGTGATGAATATTCGCTTTGATGAACCGATTGAGCTGAAATTGGATATTTCAAATGATCTTCTGGATATGGAGATGCTCAAGATGTCGCTTCAACCGATCATCGAAAACGCAGTGAAGCATGCTTGGACCGGGGATGAAACGGGAGCGCGAAACATCTCGATTCAGGTTCTGGAATTGCCGCAAAGCGATATCCGAATCGTAGTGACGGACAACGGAAGAGGGGTCGATGAAACCTCGCTGCTTGAATTGAACCAGGAATTAGACCGAGTTGGTTTGACAGATAAGATTCCAGGAAATTTTGCACCGTCGAATCATTACGGTATTGGCCTTCGAAATGTTCAAGAGCGCATACGTTTATATTACGGAAAACAGTACGGTCTGAAGCTTTTCAGCGAGCAAGGACAGTACACCCAAGTTGTGATGATCATGCCGAAGGTGCTGTTAACAGGGAGGGTTGGCACAGATGACAAAACTATTGATCGTGGATGACGAGAAGAATATTCGGTTTGGTCTGAAGACTATGATTGAACGTGAATTCCCGGGCCAATACGATCTCATTACGGCAGCTCATGGGGCGGAAGCCCTCGAGCTATACCGGACCCAAGGTGCAGACATCATCATAACGGATATCCGGATGCCCATCATGGATGGAATCGCTTTGATTGAGAACGTGTCGGAAGGTCCGCAGCCGGAAGGGCAGGCCGGTCGGCCGCAAATTATTATTCTAAGCGGTTATGAAGACTTCAGGTATGCCAAAGCAGCCATCCGCTATCAGGCCGTCGACTATCTCTTGAAGCCGATCCGCCGGGATGAACTGTTCGCGGCGCTGCGAAAGTGTCAGGATAATCTGGCGAAACGCTCGCACATGGTTGAGCAATTAGCCGCTACGGAGAGCTATCGGTTGCAGGTTCAATCGGTGCGTCTGCAGGAGCTCCTGCAGACGCAGCAGGAGCTGGCCGGGGAGGACCTTAGCATCTGGAGTTCCGAAATCGGTTTCGATCAATATGCATTCCCCTTTACGATCGCGGCTTTGACCTACAAAAACGTGGATGGGAGCCGCATGAAGAAAGAGGATTTAAAGTCGCTTGTTCTGCATATGTTCGAAAGTGTGGACGGCGTACTCAACGCTTCCTTGTTGGATCGCGAGGGGCGAATGATTTTAGTCGGGGGTCCACGCAGCAAGTTTGAGGAACTTTCGCTGCTGGCGGCGGAACGGGATCTTGACGGGATGTTGATCGGCGTGAGCGAAGAAGGAAGCCGGCTCACGGATCTGGCCCTATGCTATCGCCAGGCTTGTGAGTCGTTGAAATATACTTTTATTTATCCGAAGACTCGATTGATCTGGTATGAGGAATTGCAGATGAAGCGGTTGTCTTATCCTGTTCCGAGGGAGACCATCCGCAAGCTTGGGAATATCCTAGGTACGAATCGGGAAAAAGAAATCGGCTCGCTCCTGCATGAGATCTTCCGGGTTGACCAACTGCCGGAGTTGGATATGTCGTACCTGGAGGCGGTCAGCCGGCATATGAACGAACAGGTGCTGGATGAAGTGTTTCGCGTTTATGGCGAAGCTTCCGTCGACGTGCTGAAGCTCTACCGCAAAGTGGGGGATATGTCGAACTTCTGCCATTTTCACGACTATTTCCGATCGCTGGAACAGCTGCTCTCAGACCTTGACGAATATATCAAGGAAGTTCGATCCGCCCATAGTGAGCACGGAGATATGAAAGAAGCGGTGGCGTATATCGAAAACCATTACCACCGTCAACTGAATATGGCGATCGTCAGCAATCATGTATCGCTGAATTACTCCTATTTCAGCGAAGCGTTTAAGGCGTATACCGGCGAAAGCTTTGTGACCTATCTGAAAAAAGTAAGAATCCGAAAAGCGAAGGAATTGGTCGGAAAGGGTTCGCTTAAGCTGTCGGAAATCAGCAATGCCGTCGGATTCGAGAATACCCGTCATTTCTCCCGTGTTTTCAAAGAGCTGGAGGGCGTGTCTCCTCAGGAGTATCGCGATAAGCTGGTGGCCGGCAGCGCCTGGACCGCTGGAGCGAACACCCGCATGGACGAGGAGTGAAGCCCGGAGTTCGGAGTTGCTAAGCCCGTACCTATTAGGTACGGGCTTTTTTGCGTTTATCGAATTGTGAAAATTTAAAATGATAGAAATAGACCCTGACTTGGCACTGATGTATAATTTATCCAAGCGTGTTATGTAAGCGCTTTAGATCAGTCACCCAGAAATCTGCTGCGGAAAGCCCATTTCGGAGGGGATGAAAGGGAAGATGAAACGGATTCCAATGATGCTTCAATTGGCAGTCATCCTGTTCTGCGTCATGGCGGTTCCCGCGATTATTCTGACGTTGTTCAGCGGTACGCAAATCTTGCGGTACTCCGAGAAGGCGATTGCGGAATCTTCCTTGGCGGGATTAGACGCGAACCGAAGGTTGAACGAGAATGCGCTGAATAACTTGGCTCAGGATACAGTACGGCTCACGGCAAGCAGGGTCTTTGACCGCATCCGTCCATTTGAGAATTACCGAGAGCTGCAAGAGGATTACAACCATGTGAGCCAGGCATTGACGGTGCTTCGGGAACTGGTGAACCTGAACAACCGGGTGAACGGAGTGTACTCCTCTTTCTTTTACTTAAGCGGTGCGGATTATGTGATTTCGACCGACAAAGGCATTACGACTACGGACCGGTATGAACCGATCGGTTGGATGGAGAAGGTTCTGGAGGGACGACGAGGGATTAGCGGCGTGTGGGTACCTCGGAGGTTGAGCTCGGGAGAAACCGTGATCTCCTACGTGTTGCCCCTGAACCGGTTATCAACGACGACACGCGGGACGATCGTGGTCAACCTGCGGGAAAGCCAAATCGGAGAATATTTGCGATCCGCCGAGCCGGCCGACCACGGCTATCTGCTTATGCAAGCGGATGGGTTGATCATTTCGCACAATGACAAGGCGGTGCTGTTTACCGACGGAACCAAGCAACCGAACATGCAAGAGATCTTAGAAAGCCAGGCGCGGGAAGGTTATTCCTTTCATGAGCTTCATGGCGAGCGGCTTTTGTACACCTGGTCCCGTTCAGATTTATTCGGATGGTGGAACGTAAACGTTTATTCCATGGATGCGTTGATGGCCAAAACGAACAAGCTGCAGCATAATATCGTTTGGCTGACGGCTGCCGTGATCTTTGCCGGATCCGTATTGACGGTGTTTCTCGCGACCTGGCTATCCAAACCGTTGCGAAGGCTGGTCCGGACCGTTAGGTCCAGTGGCAGCCGAGGAGTAGCGGACAAAAATGAATTGACCTTCCTCGATGCTGTATTTAAACGAATGCAGGAGGAAGAGGAGCAGCTCTATAAGCTGCTTCAGGAACGGGAGCAGGATGTCCGCAGTTTGGCGGTTCACCGTTTGCTGCGAGGGGAAGAGGTCCAGCCGGCGACGGAGCTGTTTCCTGAACCCTATAGTTTGGTTGGCGTCCTTTCGATCGACCGTTACCGAAGTTACGCGGACATGACGAACCCGGAAACCCGAAGCTACCACCGATATCTAATCGTGACGCATGGCGAGACCTTATTCCCTCCCGGAGTTGTTGCGAGATGCGTTTATCAAGGTGAGGGCTGCTTTGCCGTCGTGATCAACTTCGGGCAGGAGGAGGTAGATCGCGTTTACGAAGGAATTAAGTCAGCGCTTGAGGCGTTGAGTCAATATGCGGGGGATTTGCTTGGCCATACGGTAACCGTTGGGGTCAGCAGCCGGACGGAAAAAAACGCCGGTCTTCAAGATCGCGCGGCGGAGGCCATGGAGGTCATTAAGCAGCGGATGGTTGACGGAGGCGGCGGGATCTCCTTCTGGAGCGAGGAAGAGGAGCGCGGCAAGCCTTATCTTTATCCTGTAGATAGCGAGAGGCGAATTCTGAATTTCCTGCAGGCGGGGAACCTTGAGCGCCTCTTAGAGGAATTGACTGTGATCCGCGGAGAAATCCAAACCGCACCCTCTATTTCCTACGACAATATCATGTTTATTTATCACCAGTTGGTTGGTGTCACGATCAAGGAACTGCGGGAAAATCAGATGAATCCTGCGCGGATATTCGCCGGTCGGGGCAACATTTATTCCGCTATCGCCTCCATCGACACATTGGATGAGTTGGATCACTATATGCGTGAGTTCTACCGCGATATTCTCCAGTACCTTGCGCGTAGACCCGAGAGTGAACCCGGGCACGGGGAACGAATCCTCCGTTATCTGGATGCGCATTACTGCGAAGAAATCGTCTTTGAGGACATGGCTAAGGAAATTGGGATCAGTTACTCTTACATGCGCAAAATCGTGTTCGAAATGACAGGAACCAGTTTGATCGATTATATGAACCTGCGGCGGATCGAGAAAGCCAAGGGGCTGCTTCTGGAATCCGGGATGACGGTGAAACAGATTGCAGCGGAGGTCGGTTACGTGAACATTCAGAGTTTCAATCGGTTTTTTCGAAAGTATGAAGGGATGCCGCCGAGTAGTTACAAGGCTAGCAAGCTGCGGAGCTCGGGTTAAATCTCGTGGGAGCTGCTTTGCTTCGGGTTAGCCGAAGGAGGCGGCTCCATTTTTGCTTCAACCCTTCAGATTTGATCATAAAGTCCGGCAATCGCCATTACTGCAAGGGGATCGATCAAAAGTGATAAGGAAGATCAAAACTCATGATTTACGGCGGATTAAACGTGGGGGTATGATGTGACACAAACTCGCCATCGCTGAAACAACCGTGATGGAACCGAGTCAGGCCAGACTGTGGAGGAGGTGAATGTTGTGAAAGTTGAAAGCGCTTCAAAATCGAAGCCTAAATTCAGAAATGACCCGGCATTAGGTCGAGGGGCTGCATTCCATTTCCGGCGGGACTGGGAACTTTATCTCCTGTTATTGATCCCTTTGTCCTTTGTATTGGTGTTCAAATACGCGCCGATGTCAGGACTCGTGCTGGCCTTTAAGGATTACAAAATTGCCCGCGGGTTCTGGGGCAGCGAATGGGTGGGGTTCGAGGTGTTTGCCGAGATTTTCGCCAAACATGATTTCGGCCGCGCCGTCCGCAATACGCTTTTGCTGAATAGTCTCGACCTGGTCTTTAGCTTCACGATTCCCGTCCTGCTCGCCATCCTGCTCAATGAGATCAAGAACGTCAAGTTCAAACGGATCAACCAGACCCTGCTCTATTTGCCGCACTTCCTCTCCTGGATCATTATTGGAGCGATCGCTTATCAGCTGTTGAGCGAAAGCAATGGGGTCATCAACAATCTGATCGCGATGATGGGCGGGACGCGGATCCCGTTCTTGCAAGAGGACAACAACTGGTTGGTCAGTTATCTTGCGATCGGCATCTGGCAAAGCATGGGCTGGGGAACGATCATCTACCTGGCTTCCATGAGCGGCATTAACCCGGAGTTGTACGAGGCGGCGACCGTGGACGGGGCCGGAAGGTGGCGGAAGGTGTGGAACGTGACGCTGCCTTCGATTCGCGCGACGATCGTGACGCTGCTCATCATGAATTTAGGCCGGGTGATGGAAGGCTCGTTCGAACGGATTTTTGCCCTGCAAAATAAAGCGACCACCGAATTCACGACGACGATTCCCGTTCTGGTGTACCGCTGGGGGATCGAGAGCGGGAACTTTAGCCGTGCTACGGCGTTAGGGCTCTTCCAGTCCGTGATCGGGCTGGTACTCGTCCTGCTGGCCGACCGGGTGGCTAAGAAACTAGGCGAAGACGGGCTGCTCTAAGAAAGGAGGCGAACCATGAAAGCATCCGTAAACACGCTGCGACTTCGCCGCAAACATCGCTACGACGTCTGGGACGTCCTGATTCATCTCGCGCTGATCCTCACCTCGCTCGTATGCCTGCTGCCGTTTCTTCATGTCATCGCCAAATCGTTAAGCGATGATGCGTTCGTCATTGCGAACAAGGTGTTTCTGTGGCCGGAAGGGTTTACTTTGGGAGCGTACAGCAAAATTTTCGCCGATGCCAGTATTCTGCGCTCTTTGTACGTGTCGGTGGTGGTCACGATTCTGTTCACCGTACTCGGCATGATCATCACGATCTGTGCGGCATATCCGCTGTCTCGCAAGCAATTGAAGGGCCGAACCACGCTGACGTTCCTCTTTATGTTTACTTTGTATTTCACCGGCGGGATCATTCCCGAGTACATGCTGATCAGCAATCTCGGCATGTTGGATACATGGTCGGCGCTTATTCTGCCGCAGGCGTTCAGCGCGTTCAACCTGCTGATCATGAAGACGGCGATCTCCAGCAGCATCCCGGTTAGTCTCGAGGAATCGGCTCGGATCGACGGTGCGGGGCATTTCCGGATCTTGTGGAGCATTGTACTCCCGCTCTCCAAGCCGATCCTGGCGACTTTGTCGCTGTTTTACGCGGTCGGACGCTGGAATGCGTATCAAGATGCGTTATTTTACATTAAACAAAGAGTAGACTTACGGCCGCTCCAACTGAAATTGTATTATCTGGTCATTCAGGCGAGCGAAAGCTTTCAACTGGAAGCCACGCAGGTTTCGCTAAGCAATCCCGAGGTGTTGAAGGCCTCGTGCGTTGTATTTGCTACTCTGCCTATACTGTGCGTGTATCCGTTTATCCAGAAGTATTTCGTTCAGGGGGTCATGCTCGGCGCTGTCAAGGAGTAGTTATTATCGATTAGGGGGAATCGAGAAATGGGCAAAAAGTTTACCTGGATCCTGGTTTCGATGATCATTGTAGGTTTATTGTCAGGTTGTACGGGCGGAAGCGGCAAGAACGCCAATTCGAACAAGGGCTCGGACGAGTCAAGCCCTTCCGCGAATCAGAGCGCGGACGGTAAGTACGCTGACTATTCGGCCGGTTTTCCTGAGAAGGTCACGCTTGAGCTTCCTGTTTATGAAAGGGCTTTCGAGGGCTGGAATGTCACCGATAACTACTACACGCGCTGGATTCAGCAGGAATTTGGCGACAAGCATAACGTCACCGTGAAGTTCATCCCGATCACCCGCAGCAATGAGGTAACGGATTATGAGCAACTGTTGGCATCGCATAAGGCACCGGATATTATTTACCATTATGATATGCCTCAGGCTTTGGCCTACTATGGGGAAGGCGTGATGCAGGAGCTGGATTTGGACGAAATTGCCCATTACGCACCGACCTATTGGAAAACGATGGGGGACACCATAAAACAGTATGGGGCGGTCGACAAGAAAAACGTGTTTTTCTTCGGCGAGCGTCCAAGCCTGGACAGCTTCACGACGCTGATCCGCAAGGATTGGGTAGAGAAGGTGGGCATGAAGATGGAGGATCTCACCTCCCTGGAGAAATATAACGAGCTGCTGGCCAAGTGGAAGGAAGCGAGCCTGGGTGCCGGCGGTGAAACGTTAAAAAAGAACAACTACACGTTTAATTACGCGTTCCGCGACTGGCCGATCGACGAGAAATACCGCGCGTTGTATTCCGACTTGGGCGTGGCGGATCTGACTACCGCTGATACGGAGCGTTACCTGCGTAACCTGAACTATCAATATAACAACGGCTTGATCGATAAGGAATTCTATCTGCGCGATGATGAGAACAAGGCCAAGGCAGAATTTGTGGCAGGCAAAACCGGGACCTTTAGCTTCTATCTCTCCAGCAATACCGACGTGATCACCTCGACGCTGAAGAACAATCCGGATGCGGAATTTGCTGTGCTGGATGCTCAAGCCGGCGTGCCGGAGGGGCGGAAGCCGCAGGGACGCGCTTACTGGCCCTTCGGGATGATCATGGGCATCAATTATGAGTCCAGCGAGATGGAACGCGCCGCCGTGTGGATGTACCTGGAATGGATGAGCCAGCCGGAGAATCTGTTCTTCCTGCAAAACGGGGTTGAGGGCGAGAACTATACGCTGGATGCCGATGGCATCGCCGTGAAAAACGCGGATTTTAAAGGAGATTCCGTCCTCTCTCAGAACAACAACAAGGACTACTGGTGCCTCGTTGTCGAAACCGTGAAATACGATGATCCGAAGAAAATGCGGGAAGCCTATTTGCGCAGCATGTCGCCACCGGGATATGAGAATTTGGCTAAAGACTCCTTGGCTTTCTACGATAAGTATGCGGAATTCCGTACGCCGGATGCCCTGTACAGTGTGGTGCTCGAGAAAGTGAATGAATATAAGGCCGATCTGAATTCGCTGTTCCAGGAGTTGTATGTCAAGATCGCGATTGCGTCGGAGAGCGAGTTCGATGCTACGTACGAAGCGGCCAAGAAAACGTATCTAGATGCGGGGTATCAGGAAGTTCTCGACGAGAAGCAAGAAGCAATCGATGCCGGGAACTACAAATAGAGTCCAGGGCGAGGAGGATGGAGAGATGTTGAAGCTGAACACGGCCCCTTCCGAACTGAAGCCGATTATCGAACGCGTTGCGGAGTATACTTTCGGGATGGATCTGACCTGGGATTGGCCATGCGGCGTGGCTTATTACGGGATCAGCCGGGCGTTTGAAGCGACCGGGGAACCGGCCTATGTGGAGCGGATGGTTCAATGGTGCGAGGAGTACATCGAGGCTGGGCTCCCGGTCTGGACGGTAAATGCTTGCGCGATGGGACATATGTTGCTCACGCTGTATGAACAAACGAAGGAGCAGAAATATCTCGACCTGATCCTGAGCAAAATCGATTATCTGCAGAACCAGGCCCCGCGGTTCGGGGACCGGGTTCTGCAGCATACGGTGTCGGCGGGGAATGATTTCCCTGAGCAATGCTGGGCGGATACGTTGTTTATGGCGGCGTATTTCATGCTTCGCGCCGGGGTGATGCTAGGCGAGAAGCCTTGGATCGACGATGCGCTCCATCAGTTCTACTGGCATATCAACTATTTGCAGAGCGAAGACACGGGCCTGTGGTATCACGGGTACAATCACCTCAACCAAGATCATATGTCCGGCATTTACTGGGGGCGTGCCAACGCCTGGGCGGCTTACACGATGGCCCGCGCGGCCAAGGGATTACCGGAGGCCTATTTGTATCCGCCGATGATGCATCTTTGGAGCTCCTTGCGCGACCAGTTAGCCGCGATGAAGAAGCTGCAGCATGAAGACGGCTTGTGGGGCACCGTGCTCGATTACCCGAACGCATACGGCGAAGTGTCCGCTACGGCGGGGATCGCGGCGGCGATGATCACCCAAGGCAATCCGCTGCACGCCAAATATGTACAGAGAGCGTTGGACGGGGTTTTGGCGAACATCGCCGATAACGGGCGGGTTCTGAACGTATCCGGCGGGACCGCCGTGATGAAGGATATCGAAGGTTATCTTCACATCGATCGAAAATGGGCGCAGGGTTGGGGGCAGGGATTAACTCTCGCTTTGCTGGCCGCCGTGATCGAAAACGGGGAACAGGCTTAAAGAGGGGCTCAAGCGAAACCACGTGGTGGTTTCGCTTTTTTTTGTGCTTATGCTTTTTGTTAAGTTTCATTAAAGGTTCGCGCGTTAAGCTCATCTCATCAAGACAAAGACATCCGAGGAAGGAGGTGAGTGTCGTGAAACGATCTTCCATCACGGCTGGGATAGCCGTTATGGCGGTTGTCCTTTTTACGGCCATCGTTTGCACCCAACTGTTCGGCGTGACGACGGCCAGTGCCCACATGGGTCACCATCAAGCGTGGCAGGACTCCTTTCGCTACGAACAACATGGGATGCCGATGATGATGCAATCGGACAGCCGGACGGAGGCGAGCGCCAAGCCGTTATGGCTGAGTCTGTTACAATTGGCTGCATGGATCGGCGGTACCGCGCTGTTTGTTAAAGCAAGCGGGATGCTGAAGTGGGCGGGTGCTGGGTTCGCCGTCATTAGCGCAATGAGCTTGCTAACCCCATTGTGGGGCTTGATCGTTGTCATCTTGGGTTACTTCTTGTACCGAAAATGGACAAACCATCAACAGAATGCAATTCCGCAAGAGTCTATCGTGATTCCGTATCCGATTGATATCGGTCATCACCGAGGCCGATTCCTGGATGAATGGGAACGTAATCAATATAAGGAGGAAGAATAATATGGGGATTTTCGGAAGAATGAAAGACATGGCGGCGGCGGATACGCACCATCTGCTGGATCGTATGGAGGATCCGGTCAGCATGGCTAAATATTATATCCGGCAGCTAGAGGATCAGATCGATCATGCCCGCCTAGCTTTAAGAAACCAGCTTGCTGCCGAGCAGCATTATGATCTGCTGGTTGCCCAAACCGGGCAAGTGATTGAGAAACGCACCCGTCAAGCCGGATTGGCGGTCGATCGCGATCAGGATGACATTGCGAAGCTGGCGATTCAGGAGAAGCTGCATCAGGAGAAGCTGCAGCAGACGTACCTGGAGCAACGCGAGGTCATTCGGAAACAAACGGCAGCCCTGCAGGGCGAAATTGGCCGATTGGTAGAGCTGCATAAGGACCTCAGTAACAAGCTAACGTTCCTCCTTGCACGCAAAAATGCCATGACTGCGCTGCGGGCAACGAACGCAAGTATAACGGCAGGAGACACCGGGAAAATTATTCGCGGATTTGATCGCATGGAGCAAAAAGTAATGCGGTTAGAGGCTGAGGTATCGGCTGTACGATCGGTGGATCAAGACGGGCTTCGCTTGGCCGATTGGTCGGAACAGGATGAAGTGCAGGCCGAATTGGCCAAACTGAAAGCGGCCAAGCTAAGCTCATAAGAGGTTGCTGTTTTAGTCATCAGTCATCAGCCACGATAGCGCAAGAGAGCCTGCCGACAATCCGGCAGGCTCTTGTTTAATGCTTGCTCTTAACCTCCAGTTTTACGCCGGATTGCTGGTGAAGAATCCGTACCAGTTGCTCCTGCATATACAATGGGGAGTGGACAAATCCGCTTTCGATCCAATGAAAAATCAACCCGAGCAACGCATGCAGCGAATAGATGACCATCAGTTCCGTGTCGATCACTTGAGTCTCGCAGCTTTCGCATCGCAGGTCCTCCATGATGATTTGCTTTAGAGACACCAGGATTTTCTCGCGGAGTGCCGGAAGAACCTCGCTGTGGGTCAGCACGGTATAAAAATCGGCGTTCCGGGCAACGTGATCGAATATCATCACGGAATGCGCATGGAGCTCATGCGGATAAAATACATCGATCTTCTCATATGGCGCCCGGAAGGCAAGAAGCAGATCCTGGATTTTATCTTCGATCATATCGTTTAATAATTCCTCTTTTGTCCCATAATTCGCATAGAACGTCCCGCGGTTATAACCGGCTTGCCTAACGATATCCGTAATCGTGATCGCGTGAAACGGTTGCTGCGCCATCAACTGAAGCAAGGCGGTGCGCAGCGCTGATTTGCTTCGCAGGATTCTCGGGTCCATTTTTGACGTGGTCCGGGGCATCGTTACACCCTCTTTCCTAAGTTTCGTAAACAAAAAGGTCAAGCTTGTCCATTAATCAACAAAGCAGCGTAATTTGCTGATTGCAAGCGTTTACTGTGATTTTTATACTTGAATTACAGATGATTATTAATCAACATATGTACATTTTATCATAAAAGCGGAGGGATAAATGATATGAAGTTAAATGGGAAAGTAGCGGTTGTCACCGGGGCAGCTTCGGGGATGGGGAAAGCGATCGCCGAGTTGTTTGCGGCTGAAGGCGCCCAAGTGGTTGTTTCTGACCTCAACCTGGAGCATGCCAGCAAAGTGGTGGAGGGAATTGAGAGCAAAGGCGGAGTAGCAATCGCGATCGCGGCCAACGTAGCCTCAGAAGAAGACGTACAGCGTTTGATCGACAGTGCCGTGAGCCGCTTTGGTACGGTGGACATCCTGGTTAACAACGCGGGCATTATGGATAACTTCGTTCCTGCCGCCGATATCACGGATGCCTTGTGGGACAAGGTCTTCGCCGTGAATACGACAGGTCCGATGCGGACGATTCGCAAGACACTTCCGATTTTTACGGAGAAAAAAGCAGGGGTTATCGTGAACATCGCTTCAGCCGGCGGTTTGTTCGGCTCCCGGGCAGGAGCGGCTTATACCGCCTCTAAACACGCGGTTGTTGGATTGACGAAGAACGTTGGCTTCCAGTACGCCACGCTTGGGATTCGCTGCAATGCAATTGCCCCGGGGGCGGTGGAAACGAATATCGGTGCGACGCTCACGGCGGTCAATCCGTTTGGCATGGAACGGGCTCAAGTGGGGATGGGCATCAACCCAGGCCTTGGAAAACCTGAGGATATCGCAAAAGTAGCGTTGTTCTTGGCCTCCGACGATTCAAGCTTTATCAACGGCACCACGATTACCGCGGACGCCGGCTGGACAGCTTATTAATCCTAACGACTGGCAGTTCTGCATAAAAAACGGAACCGAGCCGCACCCTAATGTCTAGGCATGCAATATTCTTACGCAAGTAAAGGAGAGTGCTCTAGGCGATGGAGAAGGATTCGAAACAAATGGACAATCAACGGGAGAAAGCCCCGAAAGCGAAACAAACGGCCAAATCAAAACCGACTCAGGATACGGAGTTTGCCGAGGAGTTGACGAAAAGCGATATCCAATCGGCATTCCAGAACCCGGTTACCGGCGAAGAGCGGTTGTATTAGTACCTGACTGTTTGGCCTATTTGAAAAAGGCAGATCTCTCTATGAGGGGCTGTCTTTTTTTTGCACCGGGATGGATAAACTTGACTTTGAAATACCTATTCTATACATTGGTAAACGACACTTGAGGTCGGTTGACGAAATCATTCAAGAATTTATCCATTCGTTTGAGTTAAGGGAGGTAGCTACAGATGAGCATGAACATAATTGAATTAATCAAAAGCCGGAGAAATATCAAGGCTTTCAAACCTGATCCGATCGATGAAGAAGCGCTGATGGGCTGGCTGGAAGCAGCAAGCTTCGCACCGAATCATCGTTGCAACGAACCGTGGGAGTTGCTTCGCATCGGACCGGAAACGCGGGCGAAACTGAAGCATAAGAGCGATTTCTGGGGTGCCCCTGTCATTATCGCGTTGGTATCCAAACCCGGAGCCACGGGGATCGAGCGGGATGAGAATGTCATGGCGGCCGCTTGTTTCGCGCAAAATTTCCAGCTGGCTGCCCATGAGGCCGGCGTCGGCACATTCTGGTCGTCGATCGGCGGCTTGCCTCATAACCGCGAGCTTCTCGGCGTGGCGGAGGGGTACGAGGTCATAGGGGTATTCGGCATTGGGTATCCGGCAGAGGTACCGATTGCGAAGCCGAGAATGCCGATCAAGGAGAAGATTACAACCCTGCCCTAATCCGGCGATAGGCAATCCAGAGAATACGTGAGTCAATTCTAAAAGCCGCGTTCCAACCCTGTGAAGGGAGGGCGCGGCTTTTAACAGTTCTTATTGATTAACGCCAAAAAACATGCTATATTTGTATAGCATGTGTCGAAGGTAAATATTATGATTATAGCTTTCCTAATTTTATTGTACACAAAAAATCAATTCGCGTCAACCCCCATTTTTATGAAAAGGAGTGCTGATTATGGATCAGGAGCTGCAGCGGGAACAGGAACGGTTGGACCGTGTGATGGAGGTCCTCGCGGAGAGCGTCGGCGAACTGGAGGAGGACACCTCGCGGCAAAGAAATGAAGTCGTCGAGTTCCGCAAGCATTTCTGGGAAGATGTTACGGTCAATCTGGATAACTTCGACGACTTTCTGGAAACGGTCATCAGCCTGCGGCAGCAGGCCGAGGTGTTGTCGTTAAGCCAAAGCAGCCATCGCCAAGCTGCTAAACGCCGGGCCGCACTGTTACGGATGCAGGAGAATCCTTACTTCGGGCGAATCGATTTCGCCGAAGAAGGCGAGCCGGGGATGGAGCGGGTCTATATCGGTGTCTCGTCCTTGATGGATCCCAGCGGGGAGAGGTTCCTGATTTACGATTGGCGGGCTCCAATCTCCAGCGTCTACTACGATTACGCCCCGGGACCTGCCGAGTACTCCACGCCAAGCGGGACGATTCATGGGGAGTTGAAGCGGAAATGGCAATATCTGATTCGTCGGGGGCAGATCGAATCGATGTTCGATACTTCACTGACGATCGGGGACGAGGTGCTGCAGGAGGTGCTTGGTCAAACGGCCAATTCGCAGATGCGCAGCATTGTGGCGACGATCCAGCAGGAGCAGAACCGGATCATTCGGCACGACCGCGCCCGGCTGCTCATCGTCCAAGGCGCTGCCGGCAGCGGAAAGACATCGGCCGCTTTACAGCGGATCGCCTATTTGCTGTACAAATACCGCGAACGGATGACGGCGGATCAGATCATCTTATTTTCGCCTAATGTGATGTTTCAGACTTATGTATCGGGCGTGCTCCCTGAGCTTGGCGAGGAGAACATGCAACAGGTGACGTTCCAGGAATACCTCGATCATCGACTTAGCGGTCTTTTCGAGATCGAGGATGCCTACGCGCAGTTGGAATATGCACTGACGGCGAACGATAATCCGGATTATCCGGCGCGTATGGCCGCGATTCGATTAAAGGCGTCTGTGCCATTTTTGGAGGCGATCCAAGCTTATCGTTCTTCCTTGGAGCAAGGCGGCATGCGGTTCCTGCCTTTGCAGTTTCGCGGGGGTACGTTGATTACGGCTGAAGTAATGGCGGAGCAATTTTACGGTGGAGACGAACACTTACGTTTGTCCGGGCGAATCGATCGCCTGACGACATGGTTGAAGGAGCGGATTGGCGAAATCGAGAAGCTGGAACGCCGCAAGCCGTGGGTGCAGGAGGCAATTGAGTTACTGAGCAACGAGCAATATGAACGGGCTTATGAACAGATTCGCAAAAAGCATGGCCTAAACGAAGATTCGGACGAGGAGATCGAGGGCGAACGCTTGGCGAGAGAGCTAGCACGAATGGTCGTGCGCAGGAAGCTGAAGCCGGTGCGGGAACAGATCCGCGAGCTGCGGTTTATCGATCTAGCCGGTATCTATAAACAGCTCTTTGAGACGCCGACCCTCCGTACCGGCTCCTGGTTGGAAGTAGAGGCGCCAGAATTGAGGGAAGCTTGGCCGGAAATTTGCCGCATCACGATTCAGAACCTGAAGGATGGCAAGTTGTACTATGAGGATGCGACGCCATTTCTGCTGCTGAACGAGCTGATTCTGGGGTTCCAGGCGAACGTGTCCATCCGTCATGTTTTGATCGATGAGGCGCAGGATTACTCTCCGCTTCAGTTCGAGTTTATCAAAAGACTGTTTCCCGCAGCGAAACTGACGGTACTAGGCGACTTCCATCAGGCGATCTTCGCTCACGCTGCCGGTACGGCGGATTTCCAGGGGCTGACTCGCCTTTATGGGCCAGAGGCTACCGAAACGATTTTACTACGCCGCAGTTATCGGTCGACCCGACCGATCGTTGAGTTTACGCGGAGTCTGATCCCTGGCGGCGAAAATATCGAACCGTTCGAGCGTAAAGGGGAGAAGCCGACGTTAACGCAGGTGGCCGATCTTTCGGAGCTGCACCGCTGCCTTGAACGCAGGGTCGCCGAATTGAAAGCGCGTGGGGCGGATACGATCGCCATCGTATGTCGGTCGGCGGCAGAAAGCGCAGCCGCTTATGCCGCTTTGGGGGGAGAACGAATCCGCGAGCTCAAGCTGGTGACCCGCGATTCGATTGAATACAAGCAGGGCGTGGTGGTCATTCCGGCTTATTTGGCCAAAGGTATCGAGTTTGACGCGGTGATCATTTACGATGCCTCGGTGCGGTCTTATGGAGAAGAGAGCTTGCGACGGTTGTTCTACACGGCCTGCACGCGCGCGATGCATCATTTACAGCTGTTTAGCGTTGGGACGGCGAGTCCGTTTATGGAACCGGCAATCTCCAAGGGGCTGGTGCTGGTCGAGGAGTAAGGGGGCTAGATCCCGATTTCAAGCAAGTGCGGAATCCCAATTGACAAAACATCCCAAAAGGAATATGGTGTAAATAGTAAGTGGTAAGTAGTAAGTAGTAAGTAATTTTCTGACGAAGAAGAAGGTCACTCGATTCCAGACCGATGGGGGAGTTTGGCGATGGCAGAGATAACGGAGTTTACCTTGGCCCAGCGTTTTTCGATGATCGCGCTGAATGCGCAGCGAAGTAACATGATAACGACCGTCAAGAAGATATCGCTTCGCGCGATGGCGGCTGCCGTTGTTCTGGAGGTCTATCTGGACGGCGGGTTAACCGGAACAAATGGCAAGATCCAGCCTGTAACGAGGACGGGGGAGAATGTATCAAGCAAGGTATCGGCATACCGGGAGCTGATTCTGAACGGGGTTAGTTCGAAAGCTCGCGGCCGTCAACATGACTTGTCCTGGTGGTTGAAGCATGCTTCTTCGCTGTCCAAAAGGAAGTTGGCCCGTTTTGAGCTCGCCATGGCGAAGACGCTGTCGGATCTCGGGGGCTTGGAAGAGATCCCGAATTTACTCGGTTGCGATATGTATTACGAATCGGCTGGCGTATCGATCAAAGAGTACCGCTGCCCAATCGATGAATATACGCGGATAACGGAGGGATTTCGGGCGGAGATTCTGGAGGATGGGCCGGTCAGCGACGATAAGGTTTGTCTCTTGTGGTTGCTGCGGGAAAGCGGCTGTTTGCCGGACCTCTTTTCACGAAATGAACTGGACCTTGTGGCGGCCCGCATGATCGGGCTGGACTCCAGCAATCCATTGGCTCATACGATCTTTCCTATTGATATCTATCGGGGATGGGAATTCGCGATCAAGCATGTTTTACGGATGAAAAAAACGTTCGTGCGCACTTCGGTCGGCACCGGTATGCTCTTCCTGTTTCCCTTGCTGGATCGCACGCAGGCGGTTTTTATTGAGACGGAGGCTTGGTTCTCTAACTCCAAGCAACGTCTGGAGGCCGTCAAAGAGCGGCTTGAGGCCCAAGGCCATGTATTTACCGTGTTGAAGGACGGGGAGATCCCCACGATCAAAATCGACAATCAAGTTTATGAAGCGGTTCCTCATTTTGTCACGGTGCGCATCCCGATCCAAGGGGTACGGCTGCTTCCGAAACGCCCGATCTAAAGGAGTCCTGCCCCTATGTCCAGACAACGTACCATGGAAGCCATTCTGGCCTCGGAGTTCGTGACGATCGGCGAACTGGCGCGGCTGACGGCGACCCGCTACAGCACCTTGAAGTTCTACACGGAGGAAGGCATGCTGCCGTTCGAGCAGGCTGAAGAGAATCTGACGCGCCGGTACCGACGGGAAGAAACGGTGGAAAGAATCTCGCGGATCAAGCAATTGCGCTCCGAGGGGATGTCGGTCCCGGAGATCAAGGCGAAGCTATGATGGAATAATTGAATTAGGTGTGCATAGAAGGCCTCCGCGTAAGTGGGGGCTTTTTTTATAACAGAATCGTAGCTTCCGCCCCCTAATGATCAGAAGTATAATTATGGAAGGGTACAACCTAAACATGAAAGTGGGTTCGAGGATGAATAGGATCACCGTTTATCATTACGATGCGTTTTCAACCAAACCGAACTACGGAAATCCGGCTGGCGTCGTTCTCCATGCGGATTCCTTAAGTGATGCGGACATGCAGCTGATCGCTGGCGTCGTGGGATTTAACGAGACCGTAATTGTGCTCAGGTCCAGCGTAGCCGATCTGCGATTGAGGTATTTTACTCCCGGGCACGAGATCAATTTATGCGGCCATGCCACCATTGCCTCGATCCATTGTTTGAAGGAAAAAGGGGTTTTGCAGAATAAAACCTCCCTTACGATTGAAACCCGTGCCGGTGGTTTACCGGTTTCTTTGAAGACGGCGGATCCTACGCTGGAGATTGAAATGAGGCAAGATCGCCCACAATTCATCTCATATCACGGAGACGTTGATCAGTTAGCGGGATCCCTGGGTTTGACTGGCAGCGAAATCGACATCTCCCTCCCCATCGTCTATGGAAGTACAGGAACCTGGACCTTGTTAGTCCCCATTCGAAGGTTATCCTCATTTATGAAAATGGCCCCCAAGAATCGCATATTTCCTGACATCTTGAAAGAAAACCCAAGAGCTTCTGTCCATCCTTTTTGTATGGAAACGCACGACCCGGGTGCATTTATGCATGCACGACATTAGAGGAACTGCGGTATTCGTAAAGGAAATGAAGATCGAATACGAATAAAAGATAGGTAAGCGTAAAAACCAAGGAGGGAAGTCCCATGCTTAGATTATGTACGGATCAAGATAGGGAGGACATTTATCAGATCATTAACGATGCGGCGCAAGCTTATAAGGGGATCATCCCTGAGGACAGGTATCATGAACCGTATATGACGTGGGATGAATTATTAGATGAAATCAACCAAGGCGTCGTATTTTGGGGATATGAAGAAGATAACCAATTGCTTGGAGTTATGGGGATTCAGGATAAAAGAGAGGTTTCTTTAATTCGTCATGCTTATGTTCGAACTCTGCAACGGAAGAGCGGAATTGGCTCGAAGCTTCTCACGCATCTCATGGCTTTGACCAATAAACCGATCTTGATCGGAACGTGGGCATCGGCGGATTGGGCCATCCGCTTCTATGTCAAGAATGGCTTTCATTTGGTGTCGCCCGAAGAGAAAAATCAATTACTTCGTACCTATTGGAATGTGCCTGCAAGGCAAATCGAGACCTCGGTCGTGTTGAGTAGCGGAGGTGTTGGAGTTTGAAACAAGGTCTTCGGGTGAACAAAGGTTGGCTATGGTTGATGGGCTATTTCCTATTATTGATCTTAGCGACAAACCACGTTTACGGCTATTCCTTATTGGACAGCTTCCTGGAGTTCATAGGGATTGGTAGTTGGACGGGGGAGGGGCAGTTAGGCTGGCATATTACATCCTTGATTGCAATTCCTCTATTATTATTTTGCTTGTACCAGACGGTTCGTTGGTTGAGGGGGAAATATCCTAAAACCCTGCTTATTATGTTCATTGCATCGGTCATCTTGACTGTGGTGTATCCCCAGATCACCAAAGGGATCGTAAATTCTCTCGATGTTTTGTAAGTGGATTCGTGGGAGGTTCTTCTATGCGGAGAAGAATAGACGAATAAGGTGGTCTATGGGCTGCTAAAAGAGGATTGGGAAACAAGCGTATGAGTAGCTAGTTAAGCGTAATTCGAGGAATGAGGAAGTGTTAGTGGAATGAATGTTTTTGAGCGTGTGTATGAAATCATGTCGGCATCCTTTCCCGAGATCGAATACCGAACCCAATTCGGGCAAAAAGAGCTGTTGCGGCATCCTGAATATCGGCTGATCACCGAGTCGGATGAGAAGGGACGGATTATCGCCTTTTTGGCGGTTTGGGAATTTCCGATATTCCGTTTTATTGAGCATTTTGCAGTAGATGCAGCTATGAGAGGAGGCGGAATCGGGGATCGGTTGATGAGTCATTATTTGGGCGAGTCGGACAAATTGACTGTTCTCGAGGTGGAACTGCCGGAAGATATCATCTCATGTCGTCGAATCCGGTTTTACGAGAGACTGGGATTCCACCTTAATGAGTATCCCTATGTTCAGCCGCCGTTGAGGGTCGGGGGACAAGATCTACCACTGAAAATCATGAGCTACCCCAAGCCACTCACAGAGCAGGAGTTCCTGGCATGTAAGTCGCTTCTATACGATAAAGTGTATCGCATACCTAATATTTGACAAGAGAGCGAGGAAGATTTTTGAGGCATAAATTTACGATATGGAGTATGGTCACGATGCTACTCTTAGGATCTTGTTCCTTGACTAAGCAAGGAGATGAAGATGAACTCTACCTAATCCAAGAAACGATCCATGGGAAATTCTACTCACCGAGTCAAGATGATGATGTTCAACAAGTTATTCAAGAGCTTGCCCTAAATTACGAATCCAATTATGAGCGATTAACGACCATGTTCCAATTTAGTCCATCTAAGAAAACGAGGGTTCATGTGTATACGGATCGCGAGCAATTTTACAAAATCATAGGTCGTCAAACCGAAGGTACATACGATGCCAAAGATAACATTATTAAGGTATTTACCCCGCCGCAAATACGATTTGTTCCTTCTTTACATTCCGAATATACGGATCAATTAGTTCATGAGTTTATTCATGCCATAATCCAACAAATCCATCCGGCGGTTGGAAGTGTGAAGTGGCTGGATGAAGGCACGGCATTTTACGCTGCATTGCAGCTTGAGGACGCACTGAATCAGAAACATCATTTTCGCGAGATTCCAACACTAGAACAGCTAAATAGTCCCACCTTCTTTGATGATTACGGAAGTTCAGCTTATTTCTATAGCGGCTTAATGATCCAGTTCATTGTCGATGAATATGGACTTGAATCGTTAAATGAAATCATTAGAGAACCTCTAGCCTTGGAGACAATCCTGGATACGACCATGGATCAACTATATTTACACTGGAAAGCATACTGCAATAAAGAGATTCTCTCATTGTAGAATGAAATGAAACAGGAGAAATGTTATCCTTACCAATCCAATCCTAAGTAAGGGGGGATATCTTTGAAGCGGATATATCTCATCAGACATTGCAAGGCTAATGGTCAAGAAGCCTCGGCGAAGTTAACGCAGGAAGGAGAAGTTCAGGCGGGGCAACTGGCGGATTTTTTACATGATAGATTCATAGACTGGATGGTGAGCAGCCCCTATCAAAGAGCGGTCTCAACAGTCCAATCGTTATCCCAACGTTTAGGTTTACCTATACATATGGATCATCGTCTTCGTGAGAGAGTCCTGTCGTCAGACGGGATGCCAGATTGGATGGATAAACTGAGGAAGTCGTTTGATGATCTCGATTTGAAGTTACCGGGTGGTGAATCCTCACGTGAGGCGATGACCCGGGGAGTTGCTGCCATCCAAGACCTCATCCAACGGCCGGAAAGGAATATCGCTGTGGTGACGCACGGAAATCTAATGGCTCTTATCTTGAAACACTTTGATGATTCATTTGGGTTTGAGGCATGGAGTCGGCTTACGAATCCGGATGTTTATGAGCTGGGGTTTACCGGGGATAAGGTAATGGATGTAAAGCGTCTTTGGAAGTAGTTTGGTCGATAAATCGAATACATTTTAGCGTTTTCGTCGGTTTTATCGCAATGTATATGAAAATTCATATAGATATGCACACTTTCAAGTGTTTTGGCCTAAATCTATATGAAAAACCGAATACAATTCGGATTTTTCGTTGCCAGCGCCAATTTAGATATGAAATTTCGAATACAATTCCGATAGTACGTAAAGAAACCATGAACCGAATTAGAACCATCGACGGGAGGTTTACATTTTGTCCGAACACGAAGAAATCTTGCATGGCGGGAATATCAATCAGGTCGTGAGAGTCGGGGGAACTGTACGAAGGAAGGCGAAGCCCAATCCTTATGTGTATGATTTGCTTAAGCATCTTGAAAGCCAGGGATTCGCCTACTCTCCGCGATATTTAGGGCAAGATGAACAGGGGAGAGAAATCCTAACTTATCTTGAAGGCGACGTACCGGGGAACAACTATCCCGAAATTGAACGATATATGTGGTCGGACAGCTCGCTTACCGAGTTGGCTAAACTCTTGAGGAGTTATCATGATGCCACTACAGGATTTGTAACCACCCAGAAATCGATTAATAGTTATCCAGATGAAGCATTGCATGAAGTGGTCTGTCATAACGACGCAGCTTTATATAATGTTGTGTTTGATCACAATCGGCCAGTAGGGATCATTGACTTCGACATGGCCGGCCCCGGTCCGCGGTTGTGGGATATCGCTTACACCTTGTATACTTCCGTTCCGCTTGCTGCTTTTTCACCGGGAGAAGTGGATCACGAGGTTGTTCCTTATGACCGGGAGAAGCATGCTTCTCGGCGAAAAAATAGGATTGAGCTGTTCTTCCAATCTTATGGGATGGAAGTCCCGGGTGACCTCAAGAATTGGGTCATTTCTCGAATTCAAACCATGTGCACTACCTTATCCGAGCGTGCCGCATCCGGAGACACGGCATTTATCAAGCTTGTTGACGAAGGCCATTTAGCTCACTACGAGAAGGAAATTAGATTTCTTGAGGAGCATTTTGAGGATTGGACAGAACAACTTCTTTGAAGGCGGTATAACATGAATTATCCGAACATGGAAACTGAAAGACTATTCATGAGAGAATTGACTTTGGCAGATGCAGCCGCCGTATTGAGGCATTTTTCGGTCCCGGAGGTCACGAAATTTATGGATATTGAGGTTTGTAAAGATCTTCAGGAGGCTGAAGAGATCATCGCCTTCCATATCCAGGACACGGGATGCCGATACGGATTATTCAGCAAAGAAACCCAGGAGCTCATCGGGACTTGCGGTTACCATTGTTGGTCTACCGAAGATAATCGGGAAACCAAAGCGGAAATCGGGTTTGATTTAGCTCCAGGTTATTGGGGTAAGGGACTCATGCAGGAGGCCATGAAACCATTAATCCGTATCGGATTTGAGCTTATGGGGCTGGACTATATTGAGGCGACGACGGAAGTCGATAATCTCCAGTCTCAGAGATTGCTTCAGAAGTTGGGGTTTCACCAAGAAAGTGAGTTAAAAGAAGGACTACTCTATTTTACGTTGAGGAGAAAATAAGTTGAGCGCAAAATACACCGTAATTCATAAAGTACCTACGTTGGAGGAATATACTAAACTTTGCACCGTCGTAGGTTGGAAAGAGTTTATGAACTTTGAGGTCGCCGACCTATCCTTAAGCCAATCGATATTCAGCGTTGTTGTGGAGCAGAAGGGTGAAGTGGTCGGGATGGGGCGGATCGTAGGGGATGGTCAGGATGTTGCTGTGGATCCCGATCATCAAGGACAGGGCGTGGGACGACAGATCATGGAGTCTTTGGTGAATTACCTAAAAGAAAATGCACCGGAAAAAGCTTTCGTAGGCTTGTTTGCGTCCCAGGGAAAGGAAGCGTTCTATCGTCAATATGGGCTTAACGATCACGAAGGAATGACTGGGATGTTTGGGGTTGTGGTGGGACGAAAAATTCTTTGAGTACGCTTAGAGGGAGAACGAATGATGATTGAACATGCCAATCCAACCAATCTGGATGATGTAACTCGTTTGGCGTTGAAGCTTTGGCCGGATCATGAATGGTCGGAACTACGAGGTGAGTTCGAAGATGTACTAGCATCCGAGAAAGATAAGGTTTTTCTGGCTGCCATTGATAGTAACTATATCGGATTCTTGCATATGTCCCTTCGATTTGACTATGTAGAAGGCTCCAGTTCAAGTCCGGTCGGGTATGTGGAAGGAATTTACGTAGACGAAAATCATCGAAATCAAGGAATCTCGAGGCAATTGGTGGAGGCGGGGGAAGTTTGGGCGAAATCTATGGGATGCAAAGAGTTGGGTTCGGATACAGGATGGGATAACCAGGTAAGCCAAGCGTTTCACCAAAAGATTGGATTTAGGGAAGCCGGTAGAATCGTAGCGTTTATGAAGGAGATTGGCTAAATGGAAGATATGCCAAGGGGCCGCTTTGTAATTATGACGGTAGGAATGACGCATAGCGGAAAAACGACATTTGCCACAGAGTTGGAAAAAGTCTTGCAGCAAGATGCGGTGGTCATTGATCAGGACAATCATGCTGCGTTCATTAACGCGCATTATATGAAATTGCGCCCCTCGGAAGGGCCAAATACGTTAAAGTTCTCCATCACCAATACCATTGTGGCGTATGCGGTAGAACACAGTCACATGCACATCATTCTGAGTAATTCAAATTTGCATGAACCCTCGCGAAGGAATGTGCTTCGCTATTTTCAGGAGAAGGGATTTAAGCGGATTCTGGTTTACTTTGATTTGCCCTTCCATTTGCTAGAGGAACGCGTGGAAAAGACGCAGAGAAAAAATAAGATTTTTCGAAATGCGTCTAGTTTTTCGGAAGTTTTGGATCGACAAAGAGATTCGAAACAGGATCAACCGGGACTAGAAGAAGCGGACTATTTATTTGTCATTAAGGATCCGCGCGACTTTCCTGTAATCCTTGGGCAGATCCGGGATCTCTGCATGGATAACGAACGGAGGGAGCAAGAGTGAACATTGAGTTCGCCACTGAAGCAGACATCGATTATATCAGCGAAAGGGACAAACATCTCGCAAGGACGCTGATTCCAACCAAGATTATGGCGAGGGAAATCTACATCCTTCGGGAATCCAACCAAGCCATCGGCTGGATGAGGTTCAATTATTTTTGGGACAACACGCCGTTTATGAATCTCATATGGATTGACGAACCTTATCGGGGGCAGGGACTTGGCAAGGATGTTGTCCTTCACTGGGAAGAGCAAATGAGAGAGCGGGGCTTTCAAGTCGTAATGACCTCGACGCAATCCAACGAGGAGGCGCAGCATTTCTACCGGAAGCTTGGATATGTCGACGTCGGGTGTTTGCTGCAGGAGAAGGATCCTCTTGAAATTCTTTTGTCCAAAAAGCTATAGCATAGATTTATAGGAGGGAATCGGCGGCGGCCGGTTCCCTCCTGCTTTGTTTTTAGGACGATATAAGGTCGTTGTCTGGAATTCCTGACGCTTCTACCATAAAGGGGAAAACCAGATGAGGTGATGAGAGATGAAAACGATTCTTGAGCTGGAACAGCGTTTGAGCGAGCCCTCAGACCGGCTGGTTCGGGATCTTGCAGGGCTGGACGGCGATGTTCTGATTCTGGGTGTCGGCGGGAAAATGGGCCCCAGCTTGGCCAAACTGCTTGCCCGGGGCTTGGCCGCCGCAGGGAAGAACGCCAGGGTCACCGGCGTCTCCCGGTTCTCCTCGGGGACGCTGAGGGAGGAGCTGGAGGCAGCGGGCATCCGCACCGTTTCGGCGGATTTACTGGAAGAAGCCGCGTTGTCGCGTCTGCCGGAGGCACGGAATGTCATCTACATGGCCGGCCACAAATTCGGGACGACCGGACGCGAGTATTATACCTGGGCAATGAATGCCTATCTCCCGGGGCGGGTGGCGGAGAAATTTAAAGCCTCGCGGATCGTGGCTTTCTCGTCCGGCAATATTTACCCGCTGACGGCGGTTACCCAGGGCGGGGCTTCGGAGGAAACCGCCCCCGCGCCAATCGGCGAATATGCACAATCTTGCTTGGGGCGGGAGCGGGTATTTGAATATTTTTCCCGTAAAAACGGTACCCCGCTTGTCAACTTTCGGCTGAATTATGCGATTGATCTGCGGTATGGTATTTTGCTGGAGGTAGCCAAGGCGGTGAAGGAACGGGAGCCCATCGACCTGAACATGGGCCTGGTAAACGTCATTTGGCAGGGGGACGCCAATGAGATGGCAATCCGTTCGCTGTTGCATTGCGATTCGCCGCCGAAGACGTTCAATATCACTGGGCCGGAGACGGTATCGATCCGTTGGCTGGCCGAACGGTTTGGCGAAGCCTTCGGAATCCGGCCGGTATTCACCGGGGAGGAACAGGCGACGGCGTTATTAAGCAATGCTTCCGCATCGCATGCTTTATTGGGGTATCCACGGGTTTCACTCCGAGAAATGATGTGTTGGACCGCGGATTGGGTCGAGATTGGCGGAAATACGTTAGGGAAACCTACCCATTTTCAGGAAAGGGGAGGGGTGTTCTGATGGGCAATCAACCGCAGTTGAAACCCGAGCTGCACAAGCTGCTGCACCGGGGAACGGTGATCCCCGCGCACCCGCTGGCGCTGGACGCGACGCGCCGGTTGGATGAGCGCAGACAACGCGCGTTAACGCGTTATTATATCGCCGCTGGGAGCGGCGGGATCGCGGTAGGGGTTCACTCAACGCAATTTCAGATCCGCGACCCTGAAGTCGGTTTGTTTGAGCCGGTACTCCGCCTGGCCGCCGAGGAGGTGGAAGCCGTCGGGCTACAGCGCCCGTTCCTGAAGGTGGCAGGCATCTGCGGTCCAACCGAGCAGGCGGTTCGCGAAGCCGAGCTGGCTGCCGGGCTCGGTTATGACCTGGGGCTGGTCAACAACGGCGGGCTGGCGGATGACAGCGAGGCGGAGCTGGTCCGCCGCACGGAAGCGATCGCCGCGGTGATCCCCGTCTGCGGGTTTTATTTGCAGCCGGCGGTGGGCGGGAAGCGGCTTAGCTACGCGTTTTGGCGCGAACTGGCGGAGCTTCCCGGGGTGAAGGCGATCAAAATCGCCCCCTTTAACCGGTATCAGACGCTGGACGTGGTGCGGGCCGTATGCGAATCCAGTCGCCGGGACGAGATTGCGCTTTATACCGGAAACGACGATAACATCGTCGCGGATTTGCTCACCGTATTCAGCTACCGCACAACCTCGAGGGAAACGGTGGAGAAGCGGATCGTCGGCGGACTGCTGGGCCACTGGGCGGTATGGACGTCCCAAGCGGTGGAGCTGCTGGAGGAGATCATTGCTCTCCGCGAGAGCGGCGCCCCCATCCCTGCGGAGTTGCTAACGCGCGGCATGCGAATCACCGATGCGAACGCAGCCCTTTTTGATGCGGCTAACGGGTTTCAAGGTTGTCTTCCGGGCATCCATGAAGTGTTGCGCCGCCAAGGCTTGTTGGCCGGACGTTGGTGCCTCGATCCCGAAGAAGAGCTGTCGCCCGGACAAATTGCAGAAATTGAACGCGTTTATCGCGCATATCCTGATCTTAACGATGATCGGTTTGTCCAAGAAGGGTTGGAAGAGTGGCTGGGGCTTTAACTGAAGACGACATGGGAAATCAAATGCCTTGTGGACCGATGGATGAGTCATGAAGGAGGCTAGCAAAGCAAATGGCGTTAGGAGAGGATGATAACCCGGTAACCCGGCGTTTTTACTGGATTGAGGAGGAACGACCCTTTATTGTGGATGCCTGCCGCAAGCATTGGCCCGAAGAAGTGAAGCAGGTGCTCCACCGGGCTGATTTGGCCGCGCGAAACACGTTTATTTTCACCCATCGTTGGGATATGGAGCGCTGCGAAGAGGAGGTGGCTTTCCCGAACGGCATTGATTGGTATTACCGGCATAACGGGGATCTGGAATGGCTCGTCATGCTGAACCGGGCGAGATACATGGGCGAGTTGGGGCAAGCCTATTGGTTAACCGGCCAAGAATCGTATGCGCTGGCGTATATCCGGCTGCTGAAGGATTGGATGAGACAAAACCCGCTGACCGAAGCGGAAGTGTTGGGGAGCGCTGATCGCAGCTTCAATGTCAAGGATACTTGGCGCAAGCTGGACAGCGGCATCCGAATCACCCATTGGCTTAAAGGCTATTATTGCGTGCGCGGCTCGAAGCATTGGGGGACGGAGGAAGAGACGGTATTCCTCGAAGCGGTCCGACGGCATGGGATGTACCTGAGCGTCGCCTATACGTCGCATGACCGGCAAAGCAACTGGGGATTTCTCGAAACGAATGGCCTGTTTCAATTGGCACTGCTATTTCCCGAGCTGGAGGAAGCAGCAAAATGGCGGCAAACCGCGGTCCAGCGCTTGGTGGAGATGTGCCCGCTACAGGTTTTTGAGGACGGCTTGCAAAATGAACAAAGCAGCATGTATCACCATGAGGTGCTGCATTGCCTGTTCGAATCGGTTTGGCTTGCGGAGCTGAACGGCATCGCGTTGCCGCCCACCCTCCATGATACTCTAAACCGTATGTACACCGCCTCGCTGGCGATCATCCAGCCGGACGGACGCCAGCCGAATTTTAGCGACAGCGACAGTACGGATATCCGGGACGTGCTCGCGAGAGGGGCCGTGCTGTATCGGAGAGGCGATCTGAAATCGCAAGCCTATGGATCGCTGGATTACGAAGGAATCTGGTATTACGGACAAAAAGGGTTCGAACTCTACGAGAAACTAGAAGCAACGGTGCCGGAGTTCGTCTCCAAGGAGCTGGCGCAAGGCGGGTATGCCTTTATGCGCAGCGATTGGGAGCCTACGGCTCGTTATCTCTGGTTCGATAACGGGCATATGGACGTGATTCGGGCCCACGGACATGACGATGCCCTGCATATCAGTTTGTTTGCTTACGGCCGCGAGTTTCTGGTCGATCCGGGACGGTGCACCTACATGGAAACCCGTGATCGCCAGTATTTCAAGGAATCACTCCAACACAATACGATTTCCGTCGACGGACAGACGATATCGGACTACGTGGATTCCTGGAAGTGGAGGAACGTGGCTCGTTCGTTCGGTCGCGTGTGGCAGACCGCCCCGGGCTATGACTATGCCCAAGGGGGACATGACGGCTATTGGCGGTTGCACCATCCGGTTCAGGTGATGCGCCAAATCCTGTTCGTGAAGCCGGATTATTGGGTTGTCGTCGATACCTGCCTGTCCCACGGCGACGAGGAACACGCCTACGCGCTGCCGTTTCATCTAGCCGAGGGGCTGGAGGTGCGGTTTCAGGCCGAGAATCGCCTCGTGATCGGAGACGCCGGTAACAGCGGGAGCGGAGGGCCGGTGCTTCGGGTCCTTCCGCTTCATCCTGTGAAAATCGACGTCGAACCGAGCTGGGTCTCGCGCAACTACAACGAGAAGACGCCCGCCTGCAAAGTCGTCCTTCGGCAATCCGGGCAAGGGTTTACGAAGTTTGTCACGGTGTTGGTTCCAGCCCGGCGGCAGAGCGAGGCGCCGCCGGCCATCCGCCAACTGGACGTGCTGGACAGCTACGGCCGCCCGGTTCCAAGGGAGCTGGCGACGGCACTGTCGGTCACACATGAGAGCGGGGAGGATGCGGTGTTATTTTCACACCAAGGGCCTCGGGGGTACCAGTTTGCCGACGTGCACCTTAGCGGGGATGTGCTGCTGGTTCGCCGAGCTCACGCCGCAGCGCCTTTCGCTCAAACGTATATTGTGAATGTTTAGCGTGCGCGCGATTTTGGGGCGATTTAAGGACGTTGAACTCTAATTCGGGGTCCTTTACTTTGAAGATAATCACAACACCACTCCCATCGACCTTCTTGAAATAGCTTACATGGGGTGGGGAATAAGCAAGGGGGATGGAAATGGGACGTCAGGGCATGAAACGGAAAGGGATCGGAGCAATCGTCATTTTGACGTTTGTGTTGTTGATTTCGGCATGTTCCGGGGGAGGGAACGGGACTCCGTCCACGAATGGCGGCGGGACCGGAGGGAACGGAGGTACGGCGGAAGGGCAGCAGCAAAATCAACCGCAAGAAACGGCCGACAAGCCGGTGGAGTTGAGACTAGGCTATTATTCCTCGGCACAAACCGATGCGAAGATGCAGGAGCTGATCGCCAAGTTTCAGGAGAAGCATCCGAATATCACGATCAAGACGGAATCCTCGCCTTACAATCAGTTCTTCCAAAAGCTCGACACGCAGATTGCGGCGGAAAGCGCGCCTGATCTCTGGCTGTCCGACGGCGTGCTCGTCCCCAAATACGCGGAACGCGGCGTCTTAAAGGATTTGACCGAATGGATCGATCGGGACTTGAAGAAGGACGACTATTACGGCCTCGATTTCAACAAAGACGCGAACGGGAAATACTGGGGCGTCCCGCAGGGGATTCAAATCGCCGTCCTCTACTATAACAAGGACATGTTCGACGAGGCTAAGGTCGCGTATCCGACAGAAGAATGGACCTGGGACGATCTCAAGGCAGCGGCGGAGAAGCTGACCAAGGACTCGAACGGAGCGTATGCGACGGATGCCACTTTTGATAAAAACAAAGTCGCGCAATACGGCCTGACGTTCTTTAGCATTACCGAAGGCTGGATGACGGTGCTGAAATCGTACGGCGGCGGCGTCCTGGACGAAACGCTGACGAAGTCGATCATCCATACGCCAGAGAACAAGCAAGCGATGGAATGGATCGTAGACGGTATGCAGCGCGAACTGTTAACAACCCCTTCTGATTTGAAAAGCTTCCAAAGCAACATGGCGCCATTTCCTAGCAAAGCCGCAGCCATGCGCATCGGGATCTATGCCCGCACAATCGATGCGAATGCAGCGGGGTTGAATTATGACGTGACCCTGCTGCCCAAGGGGCCGGACGGCAAACGGTTCTCCCCGGTCATCGCGAACTCCTGGGTCATCAACAAGAAGGCGGAAGGGGCGAAAGGCGACGCGGCTTGGGAATGGGTGAAATACTGGGCGACCGAAGACGAAGCGCAAAATGAATGGGCGGCCCTGGGAGAAGCGGTGCCGGTCAAAAAATCGGTGGCGAACTCCGAGCAATTCTTAAGCGGCAACCCGGAGAACAAGAAGGCATTCCTTGATAGCTTTGAATTCGCCGGCACGCTAGACGTCAACGCGGTTTGGAGCGAATGGGTCGGGAAGTTTGGGGACAACATCAACCGGGCTTTTGAAGGCGAGATTAGCGTCGACGAGGCCTTAACCCAAGCAGATAAAGAGGTACAGCAGGTGCTGGATGAATTTTATAAGAAATAGAGGCGGATGACCAAATCGATAAGAAAGCGTGATGAACATGGTGGGGAAAACGGCAGATCTACGGACAGGAGACCTGGCTCATACCGGGTCTTCCCCGATCCGCAAAAAACGAAGTCGGTTGCATCACGATGGCAAATGGGGGCTCCTGATGGTGACCCCTTATCTCGTTCATTTTCTCGTATTTGTACTTGGGTCGCTCTTGGCCTCCTTATATTTCAGCTTCTCTGAATATGATATCTTGAACCCGCCTAAATGGACCGGTATGGACAATTACGTCAAGCTGCTGAGCGAGCCGGTCTTCTGGAAGGCGCTGGGGAACACCGTTTATTTCACGATCTTGTTCGTGCCGCTGCAGACCTTCTTTGCCCTCGTACTCGCGGTGGCGCTAAACCAGAAGCTGCGGGCGCTGAAAATGTTCCGTCTCGCGCATTTCTTGCCGGTCATCTCCTCCTGGACGGTCATCATGTACGTGTCGGACGCGGTGTTTAACCCGAGGTTTGGCTTTGCCAACTCGCTCTTGCAGGCGTTAGGCCTGGATCCTCAGAAGTGGCTGCAGGATGAGCATCTCGTCATTCCATTGCTCGTGCTGATTGCAGTATGGAAGGGCATCGGGTACATTATGGTGATTTATTTGGCTGGACTGCAAAATGTCCCGTCCGAGGTGTACGAAGCGGCCGAAATCGACGGCGCAGGCACGCTTCAGAAGTTCCGCCGCATCACCGTGCCGCTGATCTCGGGCACCACGTTCCTCGTGCTGATTATGAGCACGATATCGACGTTCCAGGCGTTTGAGCAAATCTACGTCATGACCGGCGGGGCGATGGACGCTTCGTCCGCAGGAGGGCCAAACAAAGCAAGCCTTGTGCTGATGATTTACTTGTATCAGGAGGGATTTTCGTTCTTGCGTATGGGGTATGCCTCCGCGATCGCCTGGGTGCTGTTCGTGATCCTGTTCTTGCTGACGGTCGTCCAAATGACGTTGCAGAAGAAGTGGGTGCATTACGAATGAGAAAGAAAAAAATCGCCGGTTATACGGTCATTATTTGCAGCTCGCTGATCATGCTGCTGCCTTTTCTTACGACGGTGTTTAATTCCTTGAAAAGCTACGCTCAATACACCAAAGTTCCTCCAGAGTGGTTTCCTTCTCCCGTGCAGTGGAGCAATTACGTTGAGGTCTGGAAGCTTGGGGCGTTTGGCCAGTATACGATGAACAGCGTTATCATCACCGTGCTGTCGGTCATCGGTGCGCTGATCTCGTGCTCCATGGTCGCTTTCGCGTTTGCCAGGCTGAAGTTTCCGTTCAAAAATACGCTGTTCCTCGTCGTTCTCGGCACGATGATGATTCCGCCGGTCGTCCTGATCATTCCGCAGTTCGTAATCTTTAAGTCGTTGCATCTGCTCGACACGCTGACTCCGCTTTGGATCATCGAATGGTTGGCCCAGCCGTTTGGCATTTTTCTCATGCGACAAGCCTTTCTGGGCATCCCGCGAGATTATGAGGAATCAGCCCGGTTAGACGGCTGTAATCCGATGCAAATCTATTGGCGGATCTTTATGCCGATGTGCAAGCCGACCTTCGCAACGCTGGCGGTGTTCACGTTCATGACGAAATGGAACGAGATTTTGTCTCCGGCCATCTTCCTAACGTCGAAGGAGAACTTTACGCTGCCGATCGGCATCTTGTCCATGGCCGGACAATGGTCGGGCAATGGGCAGTATATGGTGGCCGCCGCGCTGATGAGCTTGATTCCGATCCTGCTCGTGTTTCTGTTCGCGGAGAAATACTTTGTGCAAGGCAGCAATTCCGCCGGCATTAAGTAGAGACGGTGGGATTGTGCCAAGGCAGCAATTCTGCCGGCATTAAGTAGAGGCGGTAAAGGAGGAAGATCATGAGTTATCGGGTTGTAATGATCGGGGCTGGCGGCATTTCGCGTAACCACCTGGACGCGATTCGGCAACTGGGGCCGGAGCGGTTGACCGCGGTGGCGGTCGCGGATCCCGATGGCGTTAGAGGGCGGGATGTCGCGGCCCAATATGGCCTCGCCTATTATCCCAGCTACCAGGAAATGATCGTTCGGGAAAAGCCGGACATCGCCATCATCGCGCTGCCGCATCATCTACACGAGGAATGCGCCGTATTCTGCGCAGCGAAGGGCTGCCATCTGCTGTTGGAGAAGCCGATGGCGATCAGCTCGGCGTCCTGCAACGCGATTCTGGCCGCGGTAAAGGAAGCCAGGATAGCGCTGATGGTCGGGCATACGCAGCATTATTTGCCGGCGAACCGGCAAGCGAAGACTTTGATCGAAAGCGGCAGGATGGGCAAGCTAGTGGCGATTCATGACACTCGGCACAAAGCCTATTTCGAAGAAGAACGTCCGCGCTGGTTCCTCGAGAAGGAGAAGGCCGGAGGCGGCATCCTGATGAATTTGGGCGCTCATTCGATCGACAAGATCCAATGGTTGACCGGTCGCCGGGTGACGAAGGTCAAGGCGGTGTTGAGTTATGAAGCGCCGATCGGCAATGTGGAGGGCAGCGGCGTCGTACTGGCGGAGACGGAGGGCGGCATCGGTGCGGTGATCGTCCAATCCGGCTATGAGGGCGTGGCGAAGGACGAAACGGAGTTGATTTTTACTGGAGGAATGGCCAGGCTGATTTCCCGCCAAGGCCTATGGATCAGCAGCGACGGGGAGTACGAACCGGTGGAAGGTGATGATGCCCAAGGCGCCGAATCTCCATTTGCCTTGCAGCTACATGATCTGCTGGATGCCATCGAGCATCGCTCGGAGCCGGAATGCTCCGGCGAATACGCCAAGTCGGTGATCGCCGTACTAGAGGCGGTGTACCGTTCACAGGCTACGGGGGTGGAACAGGTTGTCGACTGAACCGAAAACCCTCGCGATGAAGTTCAGTATCTGCTCCACCGGACTCAAAGGGATGATCCTCAAGGAAGTGCTGGAGGCAGCTAACCGGTTACAGCTTGATGGGGTTGAGCTATGGGAAGGCCACATTGCGGAGTATTTAGATGGCGGCGGCACGACTCACGACCTTCGGCGGTTATTATCCGAACATCGTCTCAGTGTCCCGGCAATCAGTACGTACACCTCCTTTTCCCAAAACGAAGCAGCCGATCTCCAGCAGGTCCAGAGGGCAGCCCGTTGGGCTAAGGAACTGGGCTGCCCGAGGATACGTACATTCGCAGGGCATCTATCGTCCCGTGAGGCGCCCCCCTCTTTATGGGATAGCGTAGTATCCGGTCTATCGGCTGCATCCGCAGCTTGTGAGCAGGATGGAGTTCGACTGGTCATCGAAATGCATAACAATACGTTGGCCGATACCACAGACGACATTTCCAAGCTGCTGGATCGAGTTGGCCCGGAGTTGGAATTGATCTTCGACGGGTTTAATTTTTTCGTTGATCATCAAGATCCCTTGCCTGCCCTAGATCGGTTCTATCACCGGATATCCCACGTTCATTTCAAGAACTATCAATGGAACCACCAGGACTGGGCCCAAAGCGTTCCCGTTCCCGTGCTGCAAGGGGACAGTGACCATCGCGCAATCCTGCGAAATCTGGCGGAGCTGGAGTATGACGGATTTCTCTCGTTTGAATATTTCGGCGATCGGGTCCTGGAGTTAACGCAACTTTCCCTCATCGAAGTGACCCAGGAGTTGTCCGGTGGAGGTGACGATCGTCCTTGAACCTCAATGTGGCGGTAATCGGTCCAAGCGACTTGGTCGATAAGGTGGTGGAAGTCGGCAGCGTGTTTCAGGAGCTCCATATGATCCCGGCCCCCTATCCACATGAGCAGGATACGCTCGAAGTCGTGGCCCGCGTTCGGGAGCAGGCGGACATCTTATTGTTTACGGGTCCGATTCCCTATCAGCTCGCACTCGATAGCGAGCCTGGCCTACCGATGGTGCATGTACAATATTCCGGGACTACGTTGTATAAGGTGTTGTTTGATTTCTACCGCACCCAGCTGCTAGAGATGGATGGGGAAATCCGTATCAGCGTGGACGTGCTCCTGCGGCATGAACTGGAGGAGCAGCTAGACGAGCTTGGCCTGGTGCGCCGGCAAATTTACGTCAAACCGTACAGCGCGGGTACGCGCCATGAAGATCTGGTCGCCTTTCACTACGAGTTGTGGAGCCAGGGGCTCGTCGCGGCCACCGTCACTTGTGTCACTTCGGTGTATCAGCAGCTCGTTGAGCTGGGCGTTCCCGCTTTTCGCGTCGTGCCTACGCAATCGTCCATTCGGGACGTGCTGAACCGTGCGCTCCTCGAGGGGAAGAGCCTTCGTTTATCCAGCACGCAAATGGCGATCGGCATTCTGAATATCGATCATTTCGAACGGGTTGTGAAGGAGGCGGCTTCCGACTACGAGGTTCAGCGCAAAAAAATCATCCTTCAGCAAATCCTGATCGATTTCGGGGAGGAGACGCAGTCTTTGATCAACTGGACGGATTCGGGCGAGGTCTCCTTCATCACCACGCGGGGGATCATTGAACAGGCGACTCGCAAATTCGAGCAAGCCCCGCTGCTGCTGGAGGTGATGGAGCGGCTGCAGTGGAAGGCGAGTATCGGAATCGGCCTCGGTCGAACGGCGAACGAGGCGGAAGGAAAAGCGCGGGAAGCGTTGCTAAAAGCCAAAGCGGGCGGGGGCGGCAACTGTTTTCTCATGATGCAGGACGGGCAGGTCTACGGGCCGATGGGATCAGAGCTGACTTTGAAATATTCGGCACGAAGCGAAGACCCGGAGCTGATCTCCATGGCCAAAAAGGCCGGTCTCAGCGTCGGAACGCTGAACAGGTTAATCTCTCTATGTCGCAGGCTGGACACTAGGGCCTTAACCGCAGCGCAACTGGCGGAAGGATTCGGGATCACCCTGCGCAGCGCTCGGCGAATCATGGCCGCGTTGGAGAAATACGAATTAGCCACCATCGTGGGGGAGGAGCAGCCGGTGGGCCGCGGTCGACCCCGACAAATTTACGCGCTGCACATCGACGGTTTCTTTTGATCGGGGAAAAATAGGCGTTTCGGAGGACAAAACGGGGGCGGATTCGGCATACAAATCAGGATATAGCGTTATTCAAAAGGGGATGAAGCCAATGAACCGCCTGATACTGCCCGCCGTTCCCAGCCACCGCCATACGGATGGGGTCCGGATTCGCCGCGACTACGAACGGTTCCGACATACGGGTCTTCCGAAGCGGCTTGAGATTTATTTGATGGAGGCGTATGGCATCGACGTCGCTTCCAGGTATGGACTTACTCCGATCAAGAACCCATTTGGCAAAGCCGCGGGCCAGCTGTCGCTGAATGAAGCTCAAGTTCGTACGGATGCGCAGGCCGGCCTGGGATTTGTCGTCCTAAAAACTGTGATCGCGGAAAACGGACAAGGCCATCGCGGGATGGAGGCTTGGGCCGTCAAGGATACGCGGATGAAGGTGGAGCCTATCACCGGGAAGGAAACAGGCGACAGGGGGTGGAACGTTACTTGGCATGGACGGGGGTGGCATGGTTCGTTTGCGGAATACCTGGGCTTCTTCGCAGCCTCACTGCGCCATGGGTCCGAATGGGGGACCGTCGTCGTGCCTTCCTGCAAATATCACTTGCCGGCGGGAAACGACGATTTTGCGTTAGACGAATATCGCCATACGACGCAGAGTTTGGCCCAGGTTTGGCGGAAGGCCGGCGAAGCGGGTCCGCTCCAATTGGAAAAAGACTTTAGCCCGACGCTAGCCGGATCGGACCGGGCGGAGCAACAGGAGGCCATCCTTCGTTGGTATCGAGAGGTGCCCAGGCTGATCCAATCGGCCTTGCCGCCGGACGAGCTTCAACTGGGAATTAAACTGATGAATACGGTGTTTGATGATGACTTTCAATTGCGGACGATTAGAACGTTGATCGAAGAAGGTGAGGTTCGGCCGGATTATCTCGTCTACGCGAATCGGCTTTATGAACGGACGAGTCAAGATGGCGAGAAGCGCGGGGCCGCCTATGGCGGGCCGGATCTGAGTCGCCGTAATCTGCGGCTTCTCTCCACGCTGCGCCGATTGGAGCTTGAGGGAGAGCTGACGGTGCCTGTTCCCGGCATTTCGGGGACAGGGGATGTGCACTCCGGTAAGATGGCGCTGGAATACGCATTGCGCGGCACCGAAAGCTTGCAGATGCACACCTTGTTTCAGCTGCCCTCCAGCGCGTATGGCATGACCATTGGCAGCAAAACGGAGCGGGCTTTGCATGAGCTGTATTTTCATCCGGAGAACGGATTGGTCACCTGGATGCTTCACTTAAGGGAAACTGGGGAAATCGGACATCGGGAGGGAATCGCCTCGTTCCGCGAGGTGACCACTTGGTATCGGGAGCGGGGACGCGATTTTTTCGTAAAGGGGGATCACGAATGAATATTACCGAGGTGAGACAAGCCTTGGCATGGGGACTCGTCCCGGCCGTTCCGGTCCCACGCGACCTTACGGGCCAGATCCATGAGCAAGCGCAGGAGGCTTATGCTCGGTATCTTGCGTCACAATCCATCGCCGGGGCGGCCGTTTGGGCACATACAGGACGGGGATTACATATGGACCGTTCGGAGCGAATTTCGGTTCTAGAGACGTGGAGAGCGGCGCTTGGAGAATCCAAGCTGTTGGTAGCGGGCGTTGGAGCGATCCCGGACTTCCGTTTGCTAGGTGCGGCCAAGATAGATCGATGGAAGCAGGACAGCTTGTCCATGGCTGCCGATGCGGTTCAGGGGGGAGCGGACGCTCTGCTCGTATTTCCACCTGTGATTCTCCATGAGCTCCCGGAAACGGAACGGAATCAAGCCATTGTGGACTATCATCAAGCGTTAGGGCAATTGGGGAAACCTCTCATTTTGTTTTATTTATATGCCGAGGCCGGGGGAATCGCCTACTCCACTGAAGTGCTGAGAGCCTTGTTGTCCCTTGAGATGTCAGTAGGGATCAAAATGGCGACGCTCGACAGCGTGATGACGCTGCAGGACGTGTCCACGCTCATGTCCGAAGAATTCCCGGAGCAGCTGCTCATTACCGGAGAGGACCGGATGTTCGGATATTCGCTGATGCGCGGGGCTCGCGGCGCCTTGGTTGGACTAGGCGCCGCGTTCCCGAACATTCAGCATGACTTGATGCAGGCGTATGCCGATGGAGACTACGCAAGGTTCATGGCGTTATCCGCCCGGGTGGACGGCTATGCCGAGAGTACATTTATCCGCCCGATGGATCAATATATATTGCGTATGCTTGGGTGCCTTGCGCTGTCCGGCGTGATTCCGGAGGAAGCCGCGAATGACCTCGCCGACTACAGAATGACCCGGCAGGAGATCGCTTCTCTTCGCCGGGCCATTGAACGGTATCGGTTGTATTAGCCCGCGCCAGGGATTAACGCTGCGGCCAGATGGCGGTGATGTTCCGGTTCAGGTCATAGGCCGACGCCCAATAGTATCCGGGAGCCACGATCCGCTGGGGCAAGAAGCCAACTTCGCCGGAAGGGGAGGTTAATGCCTCGGACGAACCGCTGGCGTACCCATTCGCATCGGTGGACATTTCGATGTAACGCCCTCCGCTCTGGGTAAATCGCCCATACACAGCGGCGGGCACGCCTTGGCCGGTTTCAAGATCGATGATTTCCAAGCGGACTTCGGCGCGTGTCCCGTTGAAGGTAATCTCCATATTTCCGACGATCATCGGTTTCAGGTACGTGGAGGAGGTCGCCGTCGTTGCGGATGCCTCCAGAGAGGTCGCCGGCCCGATATTGCCGCTGATGTCCATGGCTGCGACCTTATAGTAATAGGTCGTATTCGAGAGTAATCCCGTGTCCATATACGTCAAATTTCTGGAGGTCCCGGCCAAATGAGCGTCATCCGGCGAAAAATCGGGTTCCGTACCGCGATAGATCAGATAATGTTCGATGTCGGAATTGTCCGTGGCTCGCCCGTAGCTTAGCTGCACCGACTGAAAACCGGCTGCCGAGGCCAGCGGCGGATCCGGCAAGGCGGAAGGCGGCTCCGTATCAGCGGGATCGACGCGCCAGAGATGGCCGTCCGGTCCCCAGGTGGAGGGCAGCCAGCGGATCGAGTCGTAATGATGCATGGCGATGCCGGCGAAGGCCGGATCGGATTGGAACGCCGCATACACTTTATCCAGCTCAGCTTCCATATACGTGCGCCCTTCTTCACGGAACGTGATCGTTTCCGGATCGCCGCTGCTTGCGATATCCAGCGTTTCTACGCCGATCACGACGGAATTCGGCTTTCCGATCATATTGGCGTAGCTCAGTTCGCCTTGCGCTTGGGCGATAATGCCGACGCCCCCATCTGCCACGTCGCGATAATCCATGATTGAGATGTAATCGCTGAGATCTTGAACATGCTCAGAGAGCCATTTGGTTTCCCCGTTCCACGTAATCTCTTTGGCGCCTTCGCTACTGTCGAACCACCGCGGAATGGCCGGTCCGAAGGGCAAGTCAATGCCGGCGGCGTTCCGGCGATCGATCATTTTCTGCAGCACATCGAGGTATTGCAGTTGAACCGTAGGCTTCTCCGCGTTAAACTCCGGCAGGATATACGGTTCGATATCCACGTTCACGCCATCGAATCGTTCGGCTGGAGTCGCCGCGATATTATAGTTGATGACCTTCTCGATTTCCCGGACGGCATACTCATGATAAGGGGCTAGCGCTCCCATATAGGGCGGCGTTGTCCCACCGGCAATGCAGGCCTGAACCTGGTAGCCGTTGTCATGCGCCCAGCTCACAAAATCGCGTACCTTGTCGGGATACTCTTCGAGAATATCGACTCCGCCGTAAGGGAACACGCCGATGTAGAAGGTTGTGATTGGATCCGAATCAAAGGTGGTTGTGTCCTCGGCAAAAGCTTTTAGAGCGGATTTGGATCCGGGGTTCAGGAACAGATTGTAGGCAGCTTTTTCCCATATCCACATGGCACGATCCTGCCTCTCAACCGTCACGGGTTCGTGGGTTCCTCCTCCCGTGGAAGCATATACGGTCATACTGCGGCCGATATTCCCAAATTCATCGATCGCTCTGGCTTCCAGACTGGAGGTCTTATCGCCAAGGTCTTTGGTATTCCAGGTATATTTGTAAAGCTTTCCGGACTTAACAGCCTTCTGCCAGGCCCCACCGTTGATTCGAACTTCCACTGACTGAATGCGACTCCTGGAGTTTACGGAAATGTGAATCGAGGTGGTTTTCCCTCTAAGCTGCGCCCCATCCAGCGGATTCGTAATGGACACGGCGGGTTTCGTCACCTGGGGGTTATCCACACGGATCGTAATCGGTTGACTCGATACACCGTATCGGGTCGTGCTTTGTGTTCCTTTGGCAAGCAACGTGATCTCACCGTCATATCGGCTGGTGTCCAGCTCGGCACTCCAAACGCCCGAGGCTTCGCCGTTTTCGCCGTCCGTCCGGGTCGGCAGTTGCTCCGTGCCATTGACGATCAGGACGACGTTGTACGCCTCCGTGTACTGGCCTGATACGGTAAGCATTCCTACCTCCACTTCATCACCGTGGGCAGGGGTGTCAATCGTTACGAGGGAAGCGGCTGAGACCATTGGGAGGGGGCCAAGCGGGAGAAGCGGAAGAAGAGAAGCGATGCATAGGGCGGCGAGCAGTTTGAAGAACCTATCTTTTCGCTTAGCAAGGAACACAAACATCTGAATCTCCTCACTTCCTTTTTAAAATAGAGAAACATTTTCCACCATTGTAAGCGCTTTAGGATTAAGTGAATACTTCCGTATATCGTCCGAAAAAAACGGCATGTCTATTCCGAATCCATTTGTTCCATCGGAAGGGAAAATTGCCTATTGCGTCTAATTATTTGGATGTGGAACACGGTTGTGACTCAGAGATTTTAAAGGAGGATCAGGGATGTTGAAATTATTCGAGTATAACTGGCAAGTCCGCCGCGATTGGTTTGACTGGTGCGAGACGGTAAGCGAGGAAGAATTGATGAAGAAACGCACCGGAGGACTCGGACGCATCCTTCCTACGTTGTATCATATTGTGGCCGTCGAATATGGGTGGATCGTTGGTGGCATCCAAGAGAGAACGGTCAATCTCCCTCCTTTCGAGGAAGTGGCCAGCTTAGCTGAGGTCAAGGCTTTTTCCGACCGTTGTCACGGGGAGCTTGCGCCATTTATTTATGATTGGAAGGATAGTTTGGAAGATCGCGTGATGATCGATATCACGGATGAGGGAGAGCGGGAAGCCCATACTTACGGTGAAGTCTTGCGGCACGTGATCGCCCACGAGATCCACCATATCGGCCAATTATCCGTATGGTCACGAGAAATCGGTAAGAAGCCGGTAACGGCCAATTTGATAGGCAGGGGGTTATTCCCCGGATGAGTAAACCCTATAAATTTTCACGAATTGGTGTGAGGACCCGGTCGATGAATATAAGGATGAGTTTGGAAGATGACGGGATCAGATCAGTCCGGCCTTGGATTCATTTTCAACGGCCGGGTTGGGACTGATCTTGTTTTATTCAAACCCGAGTTTACCCTATTAGTTTTAGTTTTTTTTCTAGATGACCGCTATCAACGTTCGACAAATTCTCTAGGCGTCGCTATGTATAATTTGGTTTATAGGAGAGGGATTAACGGGTCTGATCGGATATGCAAGCTAGATTGAGGGGAGTAGGAGGGACATGGACACAATGAGAATACGATCTATTCTGCTCCGGAGGAACGAGCGGTTGCTGCTATTATTGACATTGATTATGGGAATTGCCACGGAGCTCACGGGATGCAGCCTACCCGGACAAGCCGAGGACCTGCCTACTGGAGGCGATCAGCGTTCTCGTCCCCAGGTCAGCATCGTCATCTCCGATCTGGGCATGACTTTTCCCGAGGGCATGGATGAGAACGACAACCGTTATTTGAATTATATTGAAGAGCAGACCGGCCTGGACATTCAGGTCAACACGCCCCCCACCGAGGTCTATGACGAAAAACTGGACGTCATTATGTCCTCGGGGAACCTCCCCGACATGCTGCACGCCTATGAGCCCGTATGGTTTGACAATTATGTCAAACAGGGGGCACTGTTACCCTTGGATGATCTGATCGACCGGTACGGCCCTCACCTGAAAGAGAAAATTCCTCCCGAAGTATGGGATAGAGTCAAATACGGCGGCAAAATTTATGCCGTGCCTAGCTTAAACGAAGTGACCGGCATCGAGTTGATGTATGCGCGAAAAGATTGGCTGGACCGGCTGGGTCTAGACCCTCCGGAAACGCTGGACGATTATTACAAAGTCATTCAAGCCTTCACCCGGGATGACCCGGACGGCAATGGCTTGCAGGACACCGTGGGTTTGACGTTCACGGCCGAGCTTGGACGCTCCTCTCCGTTCTTCGGCGCCTACGGTACGCAACTGGACACCTGGTTTGAACGTGACGGTCATTTGGTTTACGGAAATATTCTGCCAGAAACGAAAGAAGCGCTTGGCTTTCTAGCCCGGTTGTACCAAGAAGGGCTGCTGGAACGAGAGTTTCCGTTAAACCTTCAGACAAACTTGTTCGAGAAGGTCGAGAACGGGAAAGTGGGGTTATTCTCAGCAACCTGGTACGATACGCGTGGACCGATCGCTGCCAATATGAAACGGGACCCGGACGCTCGTTGGATTCCATTGGAATATCCTACGGGACCCAAAGGGGACAAAGGCGTAAACGGCATTGATCTCATTCGCGGCTATAACGTGATCCCGGCGAATTCCCCGCATGCAGTTGAAGTGATTCAATTGCTGGATTTTATCGCGAGTGACTATAAGACATTGAAGCTCGGTTTTGAAAATGAAATTTGGCGGCGGGAAGGAGATCGGATCGTTACGGATTTCGCCTTGCATGACGAGAGCCTGTACCGGGGGATTTATCAGTCCTTGGTGGACGTTCCCGACGAAACGTTATTTAAGCAGCGCCTCGACTCGCTTGGCGATTTTAACCTATATAACAATATCCAAACCGTTCACCGCAATATTATGGCTAACGCATTTTACGGGATTCCGACGCCGGCGATGGGGAAATACAGCAAGAACCTGACTCGATTGGAGGACGTATTTGTCAAAATTATTTTAGGGATCGAACCCCTGGATGCGTTCGATCAATATGTCGAGAGATGGAAAGCGGATGGAGGGAGTGAAATAACGAAAGAAGTCAATCGCTGGTACGAAAGCAGGAAGTAATCGCGGAGCCGCACCGCTTGGAGGAGGAGTACGGTGATTCGATGGATCAAGAACCGTTTTTCGCACCATATTCAATTCCGGCTGACCGGATATTTTATACTCATCTTGCTTCCGTTGGTCCTGATTAGTCTGTTTGCGGTGGAGAGATCGCGGGATATCCTTTATAACCAGGCGGTGCATCGGACCGAAACGGCCCTTTCCTCGGCGATGAACCACTTGGACCTGGTCTTCCAGAACGTTGAGGAGATTTCGACGCTGATCGCCGGGGACCCCGCCATGAATGCACTGCTGAACGAGAACGGCAGCGATTTCTCGCCGCAATCGATCATGGCTTTCTCTTATATTTTGGAACAACTGTCGAACTCCGTTTCGGTTAACCGATATATCTCACAAATTTCCGTCTATCATCCCGCCTCAGGGATGCTGATTTCCACCCATTACGGAGGCAAACAACTGGCAGGGGACGCCCAGAAGGAATGGTTCGTGGAGACCGCCCGCCATAACGGGACAGGCATCTCTTATGTGAAGTCGGACTATGCGGTTACGGGCGGGGTGACTTTTGGGCAATTGACGAACACCGACAGCATCTCGCTTCTGCGGGCGATGGATTTGTACAACAGCGATCGGCAAGCGAATCTGCTCGTCGTGTCGTTCAGTAAGAATAAATTGTTGAATATTATCAAAACCTTGCTGCCTTCGGAAAACAGCCGAATCGCATTATCAAATGAACAGGGGGAAGTGCTGCTTGAGGTTGGCAAACCATCGCCCCCCCATCTTCCGGATCAGGATATGACCGTTACGATGGATTCCTCCTATTCGACCTGGCGACTGACCATGGTCCAGCCCAAAAGCGAGCTGTATCAAGAGACCGATCAATTGCGCCTGTTTACCTTTGCTATTATCGGGCTGAGCCTGATTCTTGCCTTCACCGTATCCTGGGTCGTGTATAGCGGAATCGCTTCTCCCGTACTGAAATTGGCCAAGGGGATGAGACGACTCGGCAACGGGGAACTGGGGATCCATGTCACTACGAATCGGAAGGACGAGTTTGGATTTTTGATCCAATCCTTTAATCGCATGGCCATGGTGCAGAAACACCTGATCGAGGATCATTATGAGCAGCAGTTGCGCCTGAAAACGACGGAGCTCCGCTTTCTGCAATCCCAGATCAACCCGCATTTTTTGTATAACACGCTGGATTCGATCTACTGGATGGCCAAAAATTACGATGCAGAGGAAATCAGCGAGATGGTGATGAACCTCTCCAGCTTCTTCCGGCTCAGCCTAAACAAGGGTCGGCAGGTGTTCACAATCGAAGAGAGCATCGTCCACTTGAATTATTATTTGCGTATCCAGCAGCTTCGTTTCATGGACAATTTCCGTGTGGATTATCGGATATCGGAGCGGAGCAAGCGGATTCCGTTGTTAAAGCTGCTGCTTCAGCCGATCGTGGAGAATGCGATTATCCATGGCATGGAGGGGAAAGAATCGGACGGTTGTCTGGTCATCTCCAGTTGGGTTGAACAGGAGCGGACGTTGTTTATCCACGTGGAGGACAACGGCCCGGGAATGAAGGAAGAGCGGCTCCATTATATCCAGCAGGAGCTGGACCATATGGATCCCCGCAAGGTTTCCGCCTATTTGCAGGAAGAAGAGCAGGCGAAGGATTTGTTTGGCCTGCGCAATGTGCTGAGCAGAATGAAATTGTATTACGGACCGGAAGCGAGGTTGACGGTTCAGAGCGTATGGGGAGAAGGAACAGCTGTTTTGTTATCCATTCCATGGGAGGGGGAACGGGATGAATCTGATGATTGTGGAAGATGAGCCCCGGCTGCGCCAGGCGCTTGCCTATAATATCTTGTGGGAGTCACACGGAATCGATATGATCGGCACGGCGGCAAACGGACTGGATGCGTTGAAGCTCATGGAACGGAAGAAGCCGGATCTGATGCTGATCGACGTACAAATGCCGGGGATGGACGGACTGACTCTGCTGCGCGAGCTTAAAGAGCGTGGATTGCTCACGAAGTTGATGAAAATCATTATTTTGAGCGGACACGACAATTTCGAATTTGCCCAAACTGCGCTGAAGCATGGGGTTTCACGATATTTGCTGAAGCCCGCAGGCGAGGAAGAAATTTTGGAAGCCGTGCTGGAAGCCCGGCGACAGCTGCAGCACGAGTTAGAACAATGGCGGCACCAGGCGGCGTTAGAGAAGCAGTGGTTGTCCAACCTGCCACATTTGCAAAATCTGTTCTTCCTTCAGTGGGCCGGCGGCAAGGTTGGACACGGGGAGATCCTGAGCAAATGCATGGATTTGCAAATCCCGCTGCGGCAAGAGGATCGTATCGCGGTTGCCGTGATGGAACTGGACCCATCTCCAGAGGAGGGGGAGAAGGCGGAGATTCAGAAGTTTACGTTGCAAATTCTGGCCAAAGAACTGTTACCCCCTCCGACCTGGTGGATCGCGACCGACTCGGACATGAATCTGATGATGGTGTTCGTGGTTGGGCCAGAGACCGAGGTGAGCGAGGCGATGCTACGGATGAATGCGGACTTGTCCCAGCTGCTCTCCCGGATTAAAGAAGTGCTGCATCGAACTGCCAGCGCTGGCATTAGCGCAGGGGCGGGCCCACTAGAGCACCTGGTTTCGTTATACCGGCAGGCTAGCCATGCCCTGCAGGAGCGGGTCGTGTACGGGCATGATCTTATCATCCCGTATCGGGAAACAGCTAGGGAGTACGCTCGGCCCTTCGCGATCCAACCCAATCTGGAGAAGGAGTTAGAGATTGCGATGGAGACCGCGGACGAGGCCAAAGCCATGGAAGCCCTGCAAGGGATATGGGATGAACAGGTTACCAAGATGGAGACTTCGGACGAGTTTCATGAGTCGGTGTTCTTTGTGCATGGCCTGTTTACCCGTATGATTCAAAAGCGGGGCTGGACGATCAAACAGGTGCTTGGTGATGATGCGAGGTATATCCAGAACATGAGCTTACTGAGCACTCAAACGCAGACCTGGGCGCATATGACGAGAATCGTTAACCGGATTGTGGTCTACGTGAAGGAGCAACGCAAAGCGAACAGCCATCAGGTGGTGAAGGAGATTCTGCGGTTGTTGAATGAGGAAATGGATCAGGAATTAACCCTGCACACGGTGGCAGACCGCATGTATATCAATTCCTCTTACTTAAGCCGGTTGTTCAAGCAGGAGATGGGGGTCGCCTTCTCAGATTACGTGCTCGAACGCAAAATGGAGCGGGCTAAATCACTGCTGCAGGAAGGACATAAGGTGTACGACGCTGCTCGTTCGGTGGGTTACCGGGATGTGAGTTACTTTACCAAGGTTTTCCGCAAGTATTGGGGGGTAAATCCTGGGGAGTGTAAGGGTTAGCGAACTTTAACGCTTGTGAGCAACGCTATTTGGGTCTTTATGGCGTGGTTGTCAATCTAACGCAGATCAGAAAGCTTATTTGTCGGTTTTCTGCGGAAAAGGAGCTGTTTTCCCACGTATAAGCTCTCTGGCAAGCGTTAGAATGGGAAATCTCTCTATTTTCTCGAAATAAGCACCAGGGCAAGCGTTAACGAGATTTGAGCTCGGAGCCTACAGTGCACATTCATGTTTAACCTTCATCGTACTCCCCATGTCGATTGATCGGATTATAAACTCCACATCAATAGAAGCCGCAAGGCTTCTTTTTTTACCCCTTCATTAGGTTGATAAACCATCATATTACCACAAATAGTAATTGCTCTCGCCTACTCAGCCCACCCGTTCCAAATTTACAATGTTATCACAAGTGGACGAATACAGGGGAAGGGGGCAAGCGGATGCAATTGAATATCGGGCCCGGGCCCGAATCGGCCAGGACGATCAAGCCCAAACGCGGCTATTGGAGCCGGCTGGGGCACGACATTTGGAAGGAATGGGATCTCTATTTGCTGCTCGTGCCGGGGATATTGTTTGTTTTGCTGTTCAAGTATACGCCGATGTACGGAATAAGTATTGCCTTCAAGGATTTCAACATTTTCAGCGGGTTTGCGGACAGCCCTTGGGTCGGCTGGAAGCATTTCGAGAAGCTGTTTACGTCGCCGGACTTTGCCCAAGTGTTCAAAAATACGGTGATTATCAGTTTTCTTAAAATTGTAATTCTGTTTCCTTTACCCATCGTCATTGCTCTCATGTTAAATGAGATGCGAAACATGATCTTTAAGCGGACGGTGCAAACGGTAATTTATCTCCCGCATTTCCTGTCCTGGGTCATCGTTGGCGGATTATTTATGGATCTCTTGTCGACGAACGGTGGGATGGTCAATAAGGCACTGGCCTCGATGGGGATGGAGCCGATTGCTTTCTTTCTCGATAATAGCGTATTTCGAAGCGTGCTGATCACTTCGGCGGGTTGGAAGGAGACCGGCTGGAGCACCATTGTCTACCTGGCTGCGTTCACCACGATTGATCCGATGCTCTATGAAGCGGCGAAAATGGATGGAGCCGGCCGATGGAAGCAGCTCTGGCATATTACTTTGCCGGGGATCGCGCCGATTATCGTCCTGATGTTTATTTTGCGGCTCGGCAGCGTACTGGAAGCCGGAACCGAACAAATTCTGGTAATGTACAATCCTGTGGTCTATCAGGTTTCCGATGTCATCGGCACGTATGTGTACCGCAGAGGGCTTGGCAGTCAGGATTACAGTTTCTCAACGGCGGTAGGGCTCTTTGAGGCGGTCATCTCCTTTACGCTGGTGATTGCCGGGAACGCAGCCAGCCGCAAATATTTGCAGCGCGGGATTTGGTAAGGAAGGGGGAAGGAAGGCATGGAACCGAAACAGGCTTTGGAAGGATTACCAGCGCCAAGGGGGACGATGAAAACCTCGTTTTCCGAGAAATGCTTTACGGTTCTCAATTACATCTTCTTTATCTTGTTGGGGCTGACGACGCTGCTGCCTTTCGTTAATTTGCTCGCCAAGTCCTTAAGCAGCGAGAGCGCCGTGATCTCAGGAAGGGTGGGGTTGCTTCCGGTTGGCCTTCAACTCGAGACTTATCAATATGTGCTCCAAGACTCCATGTTCCTGAATTCGCTCAAAGTCTCCATCGCCCTCACCGTGATTGGGACAGTTTGCAGTCTGTTCTTGACGACGCTGACGGCTTATCCGTTGTCGAAGGTTCGGCTGCGCGGCAGGAAGGGGCTCTTGTTGATCTTCGTATTTACCATGTTGTTCAGCGGCGGGTTAATTCCCACTTACCTGCTGATGCAGAACCTGAATCTGGTTAATTCTTTTCCGGTCCTCTTCCTCCCTGCAATGGTGAACGTGTATAACATGCTGATTATCAAAAATTACTTCGAAGGCCTTCCGGAGGAGCTGGAAGAATCGGCTAAACTGGATGGCGCTGGGAATATCCGGATCCTGGCGTCGGTGATGCTCCCTTTATCGTTGCCGGTACTTGCCACCATTGGATTATTTTTTGCCGTGGCGTTCTGGAACGATTATTTCTCCGCCATGATCTACATCAGCGACCCGGCCATCAAGCCGATGCAGCTTTACTTGAAGGAGCTTCTCGTGTCCTCCAGCGGCGATTTCCTCAAGGATAACGTCGATGCTGCGATTAACACAACACCTCAGTCGATTCAAGCCTCCTCGATTCTTCTTGCAACTACTCCGATCCTGCTCGTGTATCCTTTCCTGCAAAAATACTTCGTCAAAGGCGTGCTGGTCGGTTCGATTAAAGGTTGAGTCGGTCGGCTCAGGTCGGCTCTATGAGAACAGCTCCTGAAGGAGGTGATGCGCTCGACTTGCAGTGCTACCCCCATAAAAAAAGCTTACTAAGGAGGTTATTCATGATTTTCAAGATGAAAACATCGGCGGTACTCACCGCCATTCTAGGTTTCGCGTTGGTGTTATCCGGATGCGGCGGAGGAGGCGGAACGTCGGAACCTAATGCGGTTGAGCCTTCGGGCAATACAACCAATGCAACCTTGGAAGGAACAAATGGCGGGGACAATTCGGGTAAACCGGACCTGCGGATGATCATGCAATACGGGCTCTTTGATCCGAAAACCGAATATGTGGCGAAATACATTGAGGAAAGAACTGGATTCCATGTGAATTATGAATTGCTTCCTGCGGAGAATGCGGATGAGAAACTGAACTTAATGGTGTCCAGCAAAGAGAATTATGATATCGCCAAGCTGAATGCGGCCCAGTTCTATAATCTGGCTTCAGCGGGTGCGCTCGAACCGATGGATGAGCTACTGGAGGCCCATGGGAACTATATCAAACAGTCGATCAAGCCGGAGTCTTTTGCCAGCGCAACGATCGACGGGAAGATCTACGGCATTCCCGAGACCGGGGCAGGCGTGAGCATCGGCGAGGAGCTTGTGGTCCGGCAGGATTGGCTGGATGAGTTAGGCCTGTCCATCCCGACGAATCGAGACGAGTTGTACACCGTGCTGAAAACGATCAAAGAGAAGAAAAATGTCATCCCGCTGACGATGAGCAAGGATTCCATCTACGGGGACATCGCCACAACCTTTGGCGTGTACACGGATTGGAAGGAAGTGGACGGCAAGCTGGTGCATCGGGCGGAGCAGCCGGAGATGAAAGAGTACATTGCCTACATGAGCAAATTGTATAAGGAAGGTCTGCTGGATACCGAAACCCCGCTGAACACCGCCCAGGAATCGATCGAGAAGTTCTCCGGCGGCAATGCGGCCATGTATAAGCTGGCCTGGTGGAATGCGGGATCAACGATCGCTGCGCTCCAGAAGAACTTCCCCGAAGCCAAAACGTCCATTATCCCTTATCTGAAGGGACCGGATGGGAAAGCGGTTGTTGGCGCAAAGGCGAACACGACCTGGTATATCGGCATTCTGAAATCCTCCAAGAATAAAGAAGCGGCGATGGATTTTCTGAACGCAAAGCTGGAGCCGGAGACCTTCAAAGGCATCGCCCTCGGCCAGGAAGGCGTTCATTATGAAGTGAAGGACGACAAATATTATCCGATTCTCCCGATCTTTAACGATCAGTTAAACAATGCCAGCAGCTTCATGACCGGCGTTGACGAAGAGAAGTACCCGATCTACTGGCAGGCACGCGTACGGAAAGATCCAGTGCTTCAAGCTCATTTCGAAGCATTCCAGAAAAACGCGGAAGGCTTGATCGTCGTGGATCCGATGTCTACGGCACCGCCGATCGAAGCCGTATCCAAAAATCTCCTCAAGCTGACGACGTTGCTGGATGATAACGTGCTGCAATTCATTTCGGGGGCGAAGCCAATCGAGCAATACGATCAATTCCTGGCGCAATGGAGAGCGGAAGGCGGAGCCGACATGGTTGCTGCGGCGAACGAGTGGTTCCAGTCAACGAAGTGAAGACACTCTTTGAATGGAAAGGGGGAAGCGGATGAAGCGTACGTTGCAGAAACGGATGGCCGGGCTCATTTGTCTCTCTTTGATCGCGGCGTTGTTCTGGCCCGGCGCGCCGATGATCTCCTCGGCCGCCGGGGTGGAGGACCCATCGAGCGTTGAAGAGGTTGAAAGGGAACCGGTGCAGTTTGTCACCGAGGACGGTAGTACCTCACTTGAATTCACGGATATGAATGTGACGGAAGCTTCGCTCGAGGAAAAGGTTGATTATCTCGCCTTATACACAAGCGGAGCCACTGTAACCGACGCTGCGTATACCACCCTTGAAGTTCGAGTTCCGGAACGGCATGTTGCGGTCGCTGTGGATGCAGCGGGTCTTGTGCAGGAGGTCGTTGGCCCACTAGTCGATCCCCCGACAACCTGGGATGAGGAGCAGATGCTCCTGATTCCGGATGGAGGGTATATCGTACTGGCTGGAGGGAGCAGCACTTGGGAGGAGTCGAGTTATCGGCAGACGCTTTTCGGGCGATATCATACCGGGGATCGGGTGAAGCTGATGCGAGCGGGAGTGGAAGTGACGGCGGCGGATTTTCTTCCTCCATCGCCAGATCCGGAACCGGAACCCACGCCGGAGCCTCCACCTGCCCCCGAACCCGAACCTGACACTGACCCTGACCCGGATCCACAGCTTCCAGAGCTCATGATGATTACGGAGGACCAGACCATCGTGGACATCCCTGTCATCGAAGTGGCTGGATTTGTGGCGAATTATGACGAGAAGCTGGATCTTGCCGTTACGGTGAACGGGGACACGGCCGAGCTATCGGCGGAAGGCGTTTTTCGCGAGAATGTGTACTTAAGTTCTGGAGCAAACGCGATTACGATCAGGCTGCTCCAGACTGGGGAGGAGATCGCAACGAACAAGCTGACGATTACGTATGAACCTTCGGAGAATCAGGACTATATCGAAGTCGAGGCGGCACCGAAAGACATCTCGATTGACATCGATGGACCGCGAATCAAGATCGACGATGTCGATAAAGACGTCACGGGCGTGCCGAATATCGTAGCTTTATTTACGAGAGATTACGGTGCCTCCCTCGTGATTCCCCAGACGAATGTCGCGGTCCAGGTTGATGCCAACAATCGGGTCTTGCAGGTGGTCAATCCTTCCATCAATGGCCAGCCTCCGGTATGGTCCGGGCCCACAGCTCTTGACATCCCAGAAGAAGGTTACGTATTGATGGCGCAGGACAACAGTTATGCCGGCAATTACATCAAGCGTTTCCTGGCGGAAAATTTCAAGGTTGGAGATGTCATCAAGCTTCGCAAGAATGGGGAAGTCGTATCCGTTCGGGTTCTGATGAGCGGAAACGGTCTGATCCCTCGGCTTCAACTGAACAATCAGCGGATGTACACGGTGACGGAGAACAGCACGGTCATCTCGGGGACGATCGAGAACATCGACGATCCGGCGGCGATCCAACTGCTGGTAAATGAGAGTGCTATCCCTTTGGATCCGGGTGGTGCGTTCAGTTATACCTACGCTTTAGCCAAAGGCACCAACTATATCGAAATCAAAGTGCTGAAGAACGGAATCGAGCAGGATCGACGAGACCTTGCGGTGTTTGCCCGGGACAATTTATCCGAGGAGAAACAAGTCATTCTTTGGGTAGATCAGGCCTCGAATGCGAAAAAGTTCCAAACCAGCGAGCAGGTGCGCGCTTTTCTTCAAAAGGCCAAGGACAGTGGGGTTACTTCCATCGCTTTTGATGTGAAAGGCGTTGAAGGGTATGTCTCGTACAAGAAGAACGACTTGACCGGCAGACCTTATGTCAGCGAGATCCAAGCTCCCGAGAAGGCGGGAGCCAGTCCCAACCTAGATTTGCTGCAGGAGTTCATCGATCATGGCCACGCTTTGGGGCTGGAGATTCATGCGGCCATCAACGTGTTTGCCGAAGGATCGATTGCCTATAACGAGTTCGCCGTGCTGAATGATCACCTGGATTGGGAGGAGCGCGTGCACTACGCGGAGAACAACGGCGAGATCAAACGGCTGCGGGAAAGCGCGAAGCAGGGGTTGGTGGCCTTCGTCAATCCAGCGAACGATGAGGTGCGCGAGTACCAGCTCAAGACGTTTGAGGAGATCATCAAAAATTATGACGTAGACGGCGTGGTTCACGACCGCGGGCGGTATGACAACGAAGGCGCGGATTTCAGCGAGGAGACCAGGGTCAAGTTCGAGCAGTTTTTGCTCCAGCGCGGTAAGCAGTTGAACCATTGGCCGAATGATATTTTCTATTACGAAAATAACGCCAGAGTGGATGGCCCGCTCATTCAGGACTGGTGGGAGTTCCGTTCGGGCATCATCCAGAGCTTCTTCGGCGAAGTCAAATCGCTAGTGGATTCTTACGAAGCTCAAACGGGAAGAACCATCCAGGTATCTTCCTATGTGGGTTCTTGGTATGAGACGTATTATCTCAACGGAGTGAACTGGGGAAGCAAGAATTTCCGCGCCCACCCTTCTCTGGGCTTTCCGATGGAGTCCGTCTATACACCGGAGTATTACGATACCGGATATATCGAAACCTTGGATTTTCTGATGATCGGCGCTTATCAGACGACCAGTCAGGAGATCCAGAAGTATATTACGCTCGGGAACATCGTCACGAATGGAGAAATTCCTCTGTATGCGGGAATTGCGTTAAATAATGTGCAGCTCCCTGCCGTTCAGCGGGAGGTGTTCCAGGCCGGCTTGAAAACGACCAACGGGCTGATGTTGTTTGATGCTTCCCAGATCAACTGGGCGATCGCCAAGGCGGCACTCCAGGACCGCGAATGGGTGAAGGATTATCAACTTGGCATGAGCTTGCCAGACAGTGCCGACACGTTCCTGGAAGGTCATTACTACAATGTGAACCGAGTAGAGGGCAACATTAACGTGATGACAGATGCCTACGGAACGACGACCGGCACGAATCATTTCGGCGTAGAGGTGGTCGTGGACCATACGGGAATCGTCACTCGTGTCGCAAACCGGAAACAGGCGATCAATTGGAGCTGGGGGGCGCCGGAAGAGAACAATAGCGTCATTCCGTCCGGCGGCTTCGTCATCTCGACCATCGATCCTTCGGGAACGAGAACGAACCGCCAGCTCGTAGCGAATGCTTACGAGGTGGGCGATCAGGTTCGAGCGGCCGTATTAAGCGGCCTGATGGACGACGAGCTGCGGGAAACAAGGGACAGCCAATATCTGCTGGAAGGAACCATCGAAGTACTTGGACCTTGGACGCCTTCCGTCAAGGTGAACGGAGAGGCGGCTTCCATATCACAGACTGGTACTTTTACCGTAAGCGTACCTTTAACGACGGGAATCAATTTCGTACAAGTGGAGGTGTATGTGGATGATCTGAAGACCAATAGCGATTCAGTGCAAATCATTCGTACCTCCACCGGAGACGGCGGCTCGAATCCCGGCCAACCCGGTTCATCCGGCGGCAGCAGCAGCGGTTCGCCGTCCATGTCCACCAGGCCCGCGAAGCCGGAACGGTTGAGCATCCAGAAGAAAACAACGGAGAACGGGCAACACCTCGTTGACGTCAAAGCGGATCTGACGCGGATGCTCGAAGAGGTGAAGAGCCTTCGCGAGAAGCCGATCCCATCGCAGCAGTTGCAATACAGCTTCGATGAAACTGCAGATGTCATCACCTTGCACCTGCCCATTGACGGAGTGGAGACGGTGGTGAAGGAGTTACCGGAAGGCGTCATCCTTCTGGAGTCTTCGTTAGGAAGGCTGGAATTGCCTGTTAAGGCGTTAAGCGATTCCTTGAACTTACGAGGGACGGCGGATCGCTTGCTCATTCGCATGGGGATTCCCGAGAAAGAGCAAGAGACTCGGCTAAACGGTTTGTTGCCGCAGCAGGCTAGCCTGCTCGGGCCTAAGCTGGAGGTCTCCTTCTTCTGGGGGCAGGGGAACGCTTTGACTTCCTTGCCGGTCTTTAAGGGAACGGATGCCAAGCTGACGACAACATCGCGGGTAGGAACCGTTGATGCCGATACAACGACCGTTCTGCTTCTGGAACCTTCATTGAACCGTTACGCGTTCGTACCTGCTGTCTTCAATGAAGAGGGTGGTAAGTCCCGGATCACCTTCCGGTTGAAGGAAAGCGGTACGTATGCGGCGATCTCGCACCGGAAGACCTTTACGGACATGAACGCGCACTGGGCAGCGGACGAGGTTGCGATGTTAGCCTCCAAAACGGTCATCCAGGGCACCTCTAACACCGATTTCAGTCCAAATGATCCCATCACGAGAGCTCAATTTACCGCCATGCTCGTCCGCGCCCTCGGATTAACGGGGCAGGGACAGGGTCCGAGATCAGACTTTACGGATGTGAACTCCAGTGCGTGGTATGCAGATGCCGTGTCGGCGGCGGTGGAACACGGGTTGATTGAGGGTTTTACAGGCGGGGAGTTCCGTCCGAATGTGCAAATTACCCGGGAACAGATGAGCGTGCTGCTGGTTCGAGCCTTGAAGCTGGCGGGTGCAGAGGTTACTCCTGGAAATCCGAATTCCATGCTGTCCGGTTTCGAGGATCGCAGCCAAATTGGAGCGTGGGCCGAAGAAGCCGTTGCAACCGCGGTGGGTTCGGGCTTGATGAAGGGGCGCAAGGCCGGCGTATTTGCTCCCGAAGCCTCCTCAACCCGTGCGGAAGCGGCGACGGTTCTCGCCCGAATGCTGCGGATGGCGGGGCTAATCAATCCGTAAACGAGCTAGAAAGTAAAATGCCAGCCTATGGATGAAGTCATCCGCAGGCTGGCATGATCTTTTTTCGGATTAGACCGGACGCAGCTTCGGCCACTGCAATTCAACCCCTTGATCGAGGAGGCGCTGCTGAAAATCGGATAAAGTTTCTTCATGATTGCGAACATCTGTAGGAAAGAGGTTGCGGTCCAAACAGAAGCTGGCGCAAGTTCCTGCCGCTTCGCCGATGTTCCATTCCACGGGATGAAGCCGGTAGCAGCCGTTTGTGATGTGGGTGACTCCGATATTTTTGCCTGCTGCCAGCACGTTTTTGACCCGTTTGGGGATCAAGCTGCCCAGCGGGATTTGAAAGGGCAGGGAGGAAATGTCGATATACGGCTGGTTGCCTGTACTCGGATGCAAATCGATGCGGTAACAGCCGACTCCGACGGTATCCGGGAACACTTCGGCTACACCGTCCGGACGGGAAGCTGTAGCAACATGCTGTTCCAGCACCGTAAACTCCGCTTGAATTCGTCTCGACTCGCGGATATAGGGAGCCATGGCGAGTCCGTCCTCCGTTCCGACGACGTCGCGGCGCAGGCGTAAACCCGGGTAACCTTGCCCGCCGTCCGGCCGGGGAGCTTCGGTCTGCAGCCAATACAATAGCGACAGGCTCAACTGTTTGGCCTGGTGCAAATGGCGCGCGGCTTCCTCTTCCGGGACGTCGATGATGGAGCCCAGCCAATAGTCATTCTGCGGCCAGTTGACCAGAGAAAGCGGACGAAAACCGAAGCGGTTGTCAAAATGAGTGGGGTCAAGGATTTGCCGGTATTGAAACAGCGGAAATTTGCCTCCGTGACCCGGGAAAATTTCATACTCGACCGGCTTGTTCGTGGAGGGCCTCACGCCGGTTAAGCTTAACAGTTGATCCGGCCAGAAATCCGCTCGATATTGCCGCCAGAAATCGTACATCTTGGGCTTGTCGATGAGATGTTCTTCTCCCCCCGCGTAATCCACAGCGAAGCAATAAGTAAAGCCCTGAATGTTCTGTGGCTCCGGTTCGCCGTCGACGGCATGAGGTTCCCCGGTCTGCGCTTTGGATTCCGCGCCGGTCACGTATTCGATGCCAGCCAGCGGTAGCAAATCGCCAAGCTCGGTGGCATCGATAAAAAACGGAGCCTGAAGCACGAGCTCATCCCGGGTGCCGAGATGACGTACCGTAACGCTGTTCACCACGTCCCCGGTGGTCTCGGCATGTCGTACTCGGTAATTGTGCAGTAGGGTTAACCTTCCGCTATGAATGTACGGAGCTAGCATTTGCTGCAGCACGGCTAAGCCGACACGCGGATCGTGACTGATCCGGCTGACGATGCCGCCGCCAGGATTGAGCTCGGGCAGGTTCCTTGCCTCCGACGTCATCGGAAAATGCTCCCGATAATATTGGCGGACGCCTTCGCGGAAGTTCCGGTACGTTCTCGTACAACCAAAATACTCGATCCACGGGTGCTCGTCGGGCGGAACGGCTTGGCTGGTCAACTGTCCGCCGATCCAGAGCGTCTCTTCCGTCATGATGACGGTTTTGCCCGAAGCCGCGGCAGCCAGGGCCGCCGCAGTTCCACCGGTCCCGCCCCCGAGAATCACGATATCGGCCTGCATTTCGCGTTTCATCGCATGTATTCTCCTTTGGCTTGGTTTTAAGAGCTAGGCGTCAGAATGTCCATGATTGCATTCATTGTAGATGGATCAGCACGAGAACGGTACGGGAGGCGGGTGACCTTTTATGGTAATCTGATGTGCATTCGCTCTCGACCTCATCTCAATTCGCGATGGATCTGGTATGCTAGGAATCATCATAGACTTTCTTGAAGCGACTATTTCACGTTGTAGGAGGTAAGCCGATGAACCAAGTAACCATTGCCGTGATTGGCTGCGGCACGATTGCGAACCACGCCCATATCCCGTCCTACTTAGCTCACAAGCAGGTGAAAATCAAGTATTTTTGCGACATTCTGATGGATCGGGCGGAAGCCGCTGTTACCAAATACGAATGCGGCGAAGCCATCACGGATTACCGGCAGATCGTAGAAGATCCGGAGGTCGATGCGGTATCCATCTGTACGCCGAATGCTTCACACGCTTCCATCGCCATGGAATGCCTGCGGGCAGGCAAGCATGTCCTGTGCGAAAAACCGGCAGCCCGCACTTACGCAGAAGCCCTGGAGATGCAGCAGGTTCAGCATGAGACGGGCAAAATTCTGAATATCGGGGTAGTCAACCGGTATAACGAAAGCGTGAACCGCATCAAAAAAATGATTCAAAACGGCGAGCTCGGCGAGTTGTATCATGTCTATGCCAGCTTCCGTTCACACCGATCGATTCCAGGCTTGGGCGGCGCTTTTACCACAAAGGCCATTGCCGGCGGCGGCGCGTTGATCGATTGGGGCGTTCATTTCCTCGACATCGTCATGTATTGCGCGGGCGATCCGAAACCTCAAACCGTCACCGGGCAGGCTTACTCCAAGCTGGGGAAAGAGATGGCGAACTATACTTATCTCAAAATGTGGGCAGGACCGCCGGATTATAACGGGACCTATGATGTCGACGACTTCGTGACCGCGCTGATCCGCACCGAAGGCCCCACGATCTCCTTAAACGGAGCTTGGGCCCAGAACATCGGGGTCGAGGAGATGTTTATCGACTTTTTGGGCGACAAGGGCGGCATCCGTTTGAATTACGGCGGAGATTTTACCTTCTATACGGCAACAGACGGCGCTTTGACCGAAACGACGCCCAAATTCACCTCCGGCAATATGTATCAGCAGGAAATCGATAGCTTTCTGGAATGTATCCAAACGGGGGAGAAGCAGCCCTCGCATATTGATACCGTTATTCTGTCTTCCCGGATTATCCAGGCTATCTATGATTCATCCGATAAAGGGGAGGAAATCGCCATCCCATGAAAAAAATCGGATTTATCGACCTTCACCTCGACCAGTTCCACGCCAACAAATATCCCGGGTGGATCGAGCAGGCTACAGATGGCGCTATGAAGGTGACGTATGCGTATGGGAAAAGAGACAAGGAGAACGGACGCACGAACGAAGCCTGGTGTAAGGAGAACGGAATCGAATTGCTGACGACCATCCAAGACGTCGTCGAGCGAAGCGATTACTTGATCGTGTTGTCTCCCGATAACCCGGAATTTCATGAAGAACTGTCCCAGCTGCCGCTCCAGTCAGGCAAGCCGACTTACATCGACAAGACGTTTGCTCCGGATCGGGAGACAGCGGTTCGCTTATTCGAGCTCGCCGCACATCACGATACACCGATGTATTCAACGTCTGCGCTCCGCTTTGCCAGCGAATATGCGGAGATCGACCCGGCCGGAATCCAAACGATCAGCAGCTGGGGGCCGGGCGCATTTGACAACTATTCGATCCATCAAATTGAGCCCATCATTCGGCTGATGGGAGCCGATCCGCAGCGGGTCATGTATACTGGAACGGCAGATTCTCCCGCGCTTCTCATCGATTTCGGGGAAGGTCGCCGTGCCACGATCCACCATTCAGGGGACAATTGCCCATTTACGCTGGGTATCAAATACGGCAACGGAACCTTTACGCAAGCCTCCGCGATCTCCAATTTCTTCGAGCCGTTCATCCGGAATATGGTGACGTTCTTCGAAACCGGCCAGCCTATGGTCGACCCTGCCGAAACCGTCGCCGTGATCGCCGTGATCGAGTATGGGATGAAAGCGGCGGAAACGCCCGGGGTTTGGGTGGAGTTGCCGTCTTACTAATCATCTTGTTAACACTCGACCCACCTTCGCAGGAAGGTGGGTCGAGTGTTAACGGAACTGAGGGACGCTATTTGGCTGCAAACACGAGACTGTGAACTCTAACGGAACGTGAAGACCTTATTGGGTCGAAATAGGCCCCGTCAGCTCCATTTTTAGCCGAATAGCGGCTTATGGTTCCGTTAGCATGGGAAATAACCGGGAAATGTTCGAATAGCGGCCCTACGTTCCGTTATAATGAAGCAAGAGATCATTTTCTGGAGGATCTATGAAAAAGCTAACTATTCTTGCATTGATTTTAGGTGCTGTGGGGTTCGAAGCGGATCATCAGATCATCAGTACCAAGATATCGGAATAAATGATAGATGCACAACGAAAAAGGCGGTGGAACTATGATTATTCGAGAGACGGAGCGGGAATTTGTGATGATCACCCAGCATGACCATGCGCGCTTGGCGGGTGAAATCGCCAGCCATTTGGAGAAGGAGTTATTTCTGAATGACGAGTTTCTATCAAGTGCTTTGCTAGCCATAGATCAGCATGACCGAGGCTGGATCCCGCTTGATGCCTCGCCAATTTGGAATACGGAGAGCCGGGCGCCGTATTCCTTCATGGACTATCCGCTAACCCCGAAAATTGAAAAATATCAGCAAGGCATCGACGAAGTGGAGAACATGAATGAATACGCGGCTTTGTTGTGCAGTTTCCACTATGCTTCTTTTATGCATATCAGGGATTCACTAGACGAGGCGTGCGCTCGATTCTACCAACATGAGCTAGAAAGGCAGCAACGGATCACCGACAAACTAAGCGTTCCTCAAGAGGTCATCCAACGGCATTTCATGCTGTTGCAACTATGTGACGACATCTCGCTTTACGTTTGCCTGAATGAACCCGGCGTTTCCAAAGAAGAGGAACATCCTTGGTTTAGGGAAGGCTTTGAAGCTACGTTACTAGGGGAGCGATGTGAAGCCAGGTGGATCAATGCTAGAGAGATCCGGTTAACCCCGTCTCTTTTGGCCAAGGAACTAATGACAACCCTGGAACAGAGATATGTCTTGAAGCAAAAGATCGAAACCCTAGGATTCAGCGAAGCGTATAAAGCCAGCGTCAGGGTAAAGCAAGATATTCACTTCTCTAAGGCAACGATATAATATCGAGTTCCAAATTAAGAATGACGACTAACGAATAGAGAGAGGTTACCCATGAAAAACAAAATCACTACGAAACGCATGACGCTCCAAATGATCGATGATACCTATGCGGATCAGGTCTTAGCGTTTGCCGTTCGGAATAAAACCTATCTTGAGGAGTGGGAACCGCTAAGAACGGAGGACTTCTACACTTCCTCGGTTCAACAGGAATTGCTGCGGGACGAGGCGGCTAAGAACCAAGAAGGATCGCTCTGTAAATTTTGGTTATTCCTTGATGGTAGAATCATTGGGGCGGTAGCTATGAGCAATATCGTTAGAGGCGTGTTCCAATCCTGCCATCTGGGCTATAAGATCGATGAGCAGGAACAAGGAAAAGGATTGATGACCGAAGCCGTCGGAGCGGTGGTAAACCATGCGTTTCACGAAATGCGCTTGCATCGGATTGAAGCGAACATTATGCCGAGAAATCAGGCCTCGCTTCGCGTGGTCCAGAAGCTGGGTTTTCAGAATGAGGGGACATCCAGAAGGTATTTGAAGATCAACGGGCAGTGGGAAGATCATATCCATATGGTTCTATTGAATGAGGAGATGGAGTAAACCAACCCCTATGCCCCCGCGAAAAAAGTCCTGCCCCGAGCGATTCATCGCCTGGACAAGACTTTTACGTAAGCAGCCTCTTCATTTATCGTGCATATTGCGTTTGCAGGTAATCCAGTGCTCGCGCCATTTTGTCCAGATAAGCCGGGTTTTCGTCCGAGCATCTGAACTCGATATGTCCCGTATACCCCTGAGTGGAGAGGGTCGAACCGCCGATCAGAGAGCACAACCGCTCTACCGTGCCGTGACTGCCGTCAATCAGCTCGATATGAGGCGGCAAAATTTGCTGCAGAATCGTCTTGTAATAAGGAAAATGCGTGCAGCCGAGTACGATGGTGCTGTATTGCCCAAGATCAATACCGGACAGCTTGCGGCTGAAATAACGCTCGATCTCTTCCCGATCGAACTGCAGCTGTTCGCAATATTGCACCAACTCCGGCAGAGGCATGGAATCCACCACCTTGTGGTCGTCCACCCGAGCTACCAGGTCGGTATATTTAGATAGGCTTAACGTCAAAGAGGTCGCAAACACCAGCACTCGTTTGCCGGTAGCTTGACTTCGCTTGACGGCCGGTTTGACGGCCGGCTCCATGCCAATGATCGGAATAGGGTACATGCGCCGAAGTTCTTCAATGGCGGCACTGGTTGCTGTATTACAGGCTACGACCAAAGCCTTAATGTCATTTCGCATGATGACACTAACCGATTCCTGAACGTATCGCTTCACTTCGGGCAGCGTTTTGGTCCCGTAAGGCACGTGGAGCGTATCGGCAAAATAAAGAAAATCTTCCTTCGGCAACTTCTTCATGGCCTCCGTTAACACGGTTAAGCCGCCGATGCCTGAATCAAAAAATGCGATTCTCACTCATATCACCTGAATTTGTTGTGGTTTGTTCGTCCTGATGTTCATCGGTGGCATCCCATTCCCGGTAAAACTGCTCCAAAAAACGCAGCATATATTCATGCCGCGATTCGGCCAGCTGTTGGGCATGCCGGGTATTCATCAAATCTTTCAGTTTGAGCAGCTTTTCGTAGAAATGATAGATCGTCGTTTTTCCGCGGCTGCGATAGTCATGATCCGAGAAATCTTGGCCTGGTTCATGCATGGATCTGCCTCTGGATCCGCCAAAAGCAAACGTTCGGGCAATCCCGATCGCCCCGATGGCGTCAAGCCGATCCGCATCCTGAACGATTTGTCCGGCGAGCGTAGACATCGGAGGATTTTTGCCGCCATTATAAGACATCGTGGAGATGATCTCCATGACTTCTTGGTTAACGGACAAATCGCTCACATGTTCATCCAGCCAGCTGCGGACACGCAGTATCCCGGCTTCCTTGGACGGATTCAGCTTTTCGTCCGCCACGTCGTGCAGCAAAGCCGCAAGCTCGCAAATAAATACATCCGCCTGCTCCTTGCGAGCGATGGCAAGAGCCGTATTCCGAACGCGGTGGATATGCCACCAGTCGTGTCCGCTCCCATCACCGCTGTGCACTTCTTGCACGAATTGTTCGGCTTGTTTAATGATTTGCTGCTGCCGGTCCATCGCACCGTTCCTTTCCAATCCCTAGTTCATAGAAACATCGAATACCATCTTACCTCAAAATCGGCATTCTTTAAACTTGTTTTGTTATATCCAGTCGCATTATATGAACAAAAGTTTCAGATGGAAGCGGCGCTTCTTGCAAATATTTTCCTTTATCATTCGGACGGGTTCAGGGATAATAGGGTTGAAAACAGCTGGATATAAGGAGGTTCCCCTATGGCAACGGGCAAGGAGATCCCCGAGCTTTATTTTGACGGTCAAACGATCGATGTGTTGTGGGATAATCATGATCAGGTCGTGGAGTGGTTCGAGAAGTATTTCGGGTGGAAGGTGCTTCGGCAAGAAAATGGGAAGGTCGATCCCCGTTGTTCAGAGGGCAAAATGACGCAGATGGACTTTGGGACCTGGCTGGTTACTTATCTTACGGGAACCCGGCTCCCTCATCATTATGCCGAACGCGGGACCGTGGATCCCGATCTTCGATTGTGTTTTCGAACCCGGGAATTGGATCGCTTGCGGCGCGCTTTTGTGACCGATGGAGTGCGGGTATCCACCGTGTATTTGGGCCCCAAAACCAGGTATTTCGATGTCTGGGCTACCGCCGAAGGGATCCGGTTAACGCTCCAAGAGGATCGATCGCTGCCTTCCTCCGATTTGGCGCCCTCCTGGGTCAGGCTGGGGGTCAGCCGGTTAAACGAGTCGATTCAATGGTACGGGCAGCATTTGGGAATGAAGTGCGTTGAGCATCATCCAGCCGGCGGCTACGCGGTGATGGAGCTAAAGCTAAATCATTCGGAGAACAAGTCGCTTTGGGTGCTCGAACAAAAAAACAAAGAGGCTTATGTGGGGAAAGTGGACGGTCAAGTCCAGCCGGTATGTTGGATTCAAGAACGTCAGGACTTGTTCAAATATCATCAATATTTAAAACAACGCGGGATCGAAACCTCCGGAATCGGCGGGTTTCTGACTCAAGGGTTGGTCAGTTTTCATTTCTATGATCCGGACGGGAATCGTTTTAACATCAGCAGTATGTGAGGTGCATAATGAAAAAATTCATCATCTACCCCATCATGGCCTGTGTTCTACTTGCCTTCCTGGTCCTCGCGGGTTGCGAAGGGAAACGTTCGGAGATGGTCAACTTAGATAATCATTTACCGAAGCAGGAGATCGACGGCATTTCCATTCAAACCTTGCCGATGGAGGACGAGGAATATGCCGTTCTTAAAGCGGCGGGGGCCGGTAATTCGATGGTATTTGAGGTGAACCCAGGAGGGATCCAAGCTGATCGGGTGCATGTTTGGATCGATCAATACGTGAACGGTGAAAGCAAAGGATCCATACTTGGGCTGGAAACGTTACTTGATCAGGCCCAGGATAACTCATTCAGGCTTTATTTAACGACCCCTGGCATGAATGAGGAGGACAAGGTATGGACGCTTGCTTACAGGCTGAGAGGAAATGTAACCAGCTCCAAATTCGAAATCCCCAAAGGCGATTTTGATAGTATGATGATCCACACCATGCAGCCTACTACCGTAAACCCTAATGAAACGACTGTTTTGGGTGTAATCGTGAGAAATAAAGGGAAGGACCACGTGGAATCCAGTGACGATGTCGATGCTATGATTCGTGAGAATCAGGAAGTCCATGTGCTGAGATGTACGATTGTGAAGGAAAAGTGAGGCCGATTTCAAGGGTTTATCGAGCTTGACCCGCTCATTCTTTTCTTCTCCCGACTCCGTTTGCGGTCATTCCAATACAATTGCAAGGCGGACAAGGCGCAAATCAATGAGATAGCTAGAAATATCAACGACCAGACCAGAGGGGGAGCTCCCGTAAGCTGGGCCAGATTGGTCGCGTCACCCGCTTGGCTAGGAGAAACGATGGAATTCAACAGCAGCGTGACGGGCCCCATCACCGACTCCTCCAGGCATAAGAAAGCCAGCAGCAAGTAATAGAAATTGCGTATTCGCCCCCCTAGTAGAAAGAACGCCCCATTGATCAGCACAAACAGGATCAACCACCCCCGGCCGTATCCCGATCGTACGAACAACAGCAACGATGCCAAAGCCAAGATACTGATGAGGACAAGGCCGGCAGCTTGATTTTGCCGAGAATAACCGAAGAACATCGCTACCGCAAACAGCGAAGCTGAGATATAACCGGCCAAGGATACCGCCAATTGGCTCCAGCCTGAAGCCAGTACCGAATAGGTAACGCCGCTGTGATCAGGATGCAATTCGATACGGAGCACCTGTCCGGACGCAAACAATGTGACGATGGCATGGCCTAACTCATGAACCATTGTATCTAGCATGCGGAACCAATCGGAGAATGGGATCAATCGGGTCAAAACGGCCGCCCCGATCAAAAATAATAAGGCCTTCAGCCATTTATTCATCAAACTTTCGCCCTCCCTGGCAACTTGCTGTTGCTTTTCATTATAAGGGAGGGCAAAATAGTATTCAAAAGGCGAACAAATTTTCGGTTCGATGATAGACTGGTCGTGACGGAGGTTTTGGGACGATGAAGGATGGAACGGACGAAAAACACGGCTTTTTCGGCCTACATGTACATAGAGATCGAGAGCGGCGGTCAGGAACGGAACCTCGATTGACGTTCGCCGAATTGGATGTGGATGACGCCACGAAGCAGGCGAACGGCAAGGCGGAGCCCGTGAGCCGAGTTGTAGCGCCGGATCTGTGGGAGCGCGATATGGATTGGCGTCAGGATTTTCGTTATGTTTCGCGGGAGCAGCTGTTCGTCCAGAAAGCGAAGGAACTGGAGACGGCTGTAGCGGAAACGGCGGAGTTTGTCCCTTTTCAGACGTATTGGCCGACTTATGAAGAAATGCAGCCAAGGCAGCTGAAATGGTATTTGTACTGGCGGAATGAAGTCCGCTCCGGACGTTATCCGGACACCGACCTGTCGTATCTATTTATCTACCTGTACGAGCTGATCCATGGGGTCGGCTGGTCGGAACCCGCCGAGGGATACACGTTAATGGAACGGGTCTGGCAAGGGTATCGACAGCGTTATCCCAAGCTGGATCTTTATGTGCGGGAATGGTTGTATGATCTGGCTTTGGTGTTCGATTTAAAGATGCCGCCTGCGGAGCCGATGGCCAAGCTCCCGCGCAATTTGTCGATGGAGCTGAAGGAGCTGGAATGGCGCAGAAGGTTCACCGCGGATCCGCTGGATGTGAGCTGGGAGCTGCTCCTCACGTTGATTGATTATGACGTGGAGAAGAGCCGTTTTTATTTGGAGCAGGGACGTAAGGAACTGCGAAACTATGTGCCGAAGGTGGTTTCATTGGTGGACGGCTATCTCTTAAAGAGCAAGGGAAGCCGTATTCTGGAGCTGCATAAGCCGTTGGAACAGAAAGTATCCCGTTTCCTGTTCCGCAGCGCCGTGTACGACCATGATCTATACGGTCGAACCAAGCCGGTCTCCATTCTGCCTTACAGCGGGCATCCGCCGCTGCGCGCATTCTTGACCCAACTCGTTCGTCTGACGGAGAACAAGCTGCGAGAGCAGTTGGGTTATAAGGGGAAGCTTCGAGGAATCGACGTGGGGCCAGAGATTGAACAGTTGGTCGACCGATTCCTGAGCAAGGAGTTCGATCGTCGCAAGGCGGAAGAAGCGAAGGCCCGGATCCCTAAGGTGAAAATCAACGCGACCAAATTGCGCAAGCTTCAGCAGGAATCCGACGAAGTGAGGGACATGCTGCTGAGCGAAGAGCAGACGCTGGCGTTTGCGCCGGAAGCACCGGGTTTGCCGCCAGAGAAGGTCGCAAGTTCTCCGAATATTTCAGTCGCCGAACCGCTGCAGCCGACCTTTGATTTTGAGCGGGGGTATGAGCAGGTGCCGGAAGAGGTACTTCTGCCGCCGATCGAGGAACGGCGCGAGACCCTAGAGACCAAAGGAGAGGCGTCTGTAACCCTGTCGGAGGAATGGCAGGAGCTGTTCGCGAGTCTCACCGCGCCTCAGGCGCAAATGCTGGCCGCTTTGTTCCAGGGGCAGAGCGCTGCGGAACGCCAAATGATCGCCGAGCAAATCGGTTCTATGCCTGAGCTGCTGGTCGATGAAATCAACGAACTCGCGATGGAGCGGATCGGGGATCTCTTGGTCGATGGGGACGAAATCTTGGAGGATTACCGTGTGGAGCTTGGCAAGTGGCTGATAACAGGGCGTTAATCCAGCGCTGATCACATAGAGGATAAGTTTTGAACGATGAGGTGATGGTGGATGAAACAGATGCAAATTCCGAAGCGGTTGACCACGGCGCTCGTCAATTCCTTGACGGCCGGGGTCGTGCCGCGGGTGGGACTGGAGCATATTGCGGTCGGGCGTAAACCGGAGGTAGCGTCGATTCTGCAGGATATGGACAATATTGCGGAGGGCGGTGCGGCTTTTCGCCTCATTTCCGGACGTTATGGGAGCGGCAAGAGCTTCCTGCTCCAGATGATTCGCAATTATGCCATGGACCGCGACTTCGTGGTGGCCGACGCCGATCTGTCTCCGGAACGCCGGCTGGTTGGAACGAAAGGGCAGGGCCTGGCGACTTACAGGGAACTGATGATGCATTTGTCGACCCGAACGCGGCCGGACGGCGGCGCACTGGAGACGATGCTGCAGAAGTGGATCGCCGCCCTCCAGCAGGAGCAAATGCAGGCCACCGGCCTGCGTCCCGGCGATCCGCAGTTGCATGATGCAGTAGAACTGCGGATATATGCGGTGACGAACGAGATGCAAAGTCTGGTGCATGGATTCGACTTCGCCAAAGTCCTAGCCGCCTACTGGTCGGGGTATAAGCTTGGCGATGATGATCGGAAAGCAGCCGCCCTGCGTTGGCTGCGGGGAGAGGTCCCAACCAAGACGGAGGCACGCCAAGAGTTGGGCGTCGGCGTCATCATCGATGACGACAATTGGTACGACTATATGAAATTATGGGCGGAGTTTGCGGTGCGCATCGGGTATCGCGGGCTGCTGCTCTTTATCGACGAAGGCGTGAACCTGTACAAAATCACGAACAGCGTCTCCCGTCAAAGCAATTACGAGAAGCTTCTGACGATGTTTAACGACACGATGCAAGGGAAGGCACAGTACCTGGGCATCTACTTAGGCGGGACACCGCAGTTCGTCGAGGACGAACGCCGCGGGTTGTTTAGCTACGATGCACTTCGCACGCGGCTGATGGACGGGCGTTACAGCAGCGGGACGCGCCGTTCGTATACCTCGCCCATTCTGAAGCTGGACATGCTGTCTCATGAAGAGATCCTGCTTTTGCTGCAGAAGCTGCGGGAGATTCACGCGCTGCATTTCGGTTATGAAATGCGTTTGGCCGATGAACAGTTGATCGCCTTCATGCAGGCGGCGGTGAATCGGCTTGGGGCCGAGGAGCTGCTGACGACACGCGAGGTCGTGCGCGATTTCATGGATGTGCTGCACCTGCTGCATCAGCAGCCGTCATTGTCTTTCGAGGAGCTGATGGGCGAACGAGAGCAGGAGTATGCGGCATCCGGGAACCAGGGTTCCAAGAACAAGGGCGGCACCGACGAGTTGGACGATTTCTTGGCGGAGTTTGAGCTATGAGCGGGGGGAATCCGTTTGCTAGGTTGGCTCCGTTCATCCAGGAATACATTTACCGCAAACACTGGGATTCGCTGCGCGATGCCCAAGTAGAAGCCTGTCGGGTGTTGTTCGACACGCCTAATCATCTCCTGATCGCGTCGGGGACCGCGTCGGGGAAGACGGAAGCGGCCTTTTTCCCTGCGCTTACAGAGCTCTATCATCGGCCTTCGGAATCCGTCGGCATTCTATACATCGGACCGTTGAAGGCGCTGATCAACGATCAGTTCGAGCGGATCAAGGAACTGCTGCGGGATGGGGAGGTCCCCGTCTGGCATTGGCACGGCGATGTGGCGCAAGCGGAGAAAACCAAGCTGATGCAGCGCCCGTGCGGCGTGCTGCAAATTACTCCTGAATCGCTGGAAGGGCTGCTGATGAACCGCCCGAATGCGATCCCGGCATTGTTCCATGATTTGCGGTATATCATGATCGACGAGGTGCACGCTTTTATGGGGGCCGACCGGGGGATTCAGGTGATCAGCCAGTTGACCCGATTAGAGCGAATGGCTTCCTGCTCGCCAAGGCGAATCGGCTTGTCGGCTACGCTTGGGGATTACGATATCGCCGCTCGTTGGCTTGGGGCGGGTACGCCGCAGCCGGTAGAAGTCGTCTCTCCGCAGGGCGGTCGGAAGCTGAAGCTGTCGGTCGAGCACTTCTCCTTCCCGGATGCCCGGGACGAACGGGAAGCGGAGCATTTGGAGCTGGCCAAGCAGAACTATTACAACTTCATCTATGACAACACCCATCGCAAAAAAGCGCTCGTCTTTACCAATAGCCGCACTGACGCCGAGCTGACCACACTGGAGCTGCGCCGGATTGCGGCGAAGCGGGAGGAGCGCGACGTGTTTCATATCCACCACGGCAGCATCTCCGCGATGCTGCGGGAGGAGACCGAGGCCGCGCTTCGCTCCGGTCCCGGCCCGGCGGTCGCCGCGGCGACGGTGACGCTGGAACTCGGCATCGACCTCGGTGAGCTCGAGCGGGTTATCCAACTGGGCGCGCCATATAGCTGCTCCAGCTTCGTGCAGCGGCTGGGCCGCTCCGGTCGGCGCGGAGATCAGGCGTCGGAGATGATGTTCCTCTGTGCGGAGGAAGAGGACGAGGACGCCCAATTGCCTGCCCGGATGCCATGGATGCTGCTGCGGGCCATCGCCGTCATCGAGCTTTACGTCCGTGAGCGCTGGGTAGAACCCGTAGCTCTGCGCAAGAAGCCGATAGGCGTGTTATACCATCAGACGATGAGCACGCTGAAGAGCATCGGTGAAGCGGAACCGGCCGATTTGGCCCGGGCCGTGCTGACGTTGCCGGCGTTTCGCGGCGTCGAGCCCGAGGAGTACAAAGGGATGCTGCAGTATTTGCTGCAGACCGACCACATCCAGCAGACCGAAGAAGGTACGTTGATCATCGGACTTGGCGGGGAGAAGGTCGTGAACAACTTCCGCTTCTATGCCGTCTTTAAGGACGATGAGGAGCATGTCGTCTACAACGGCTCCGAGGAAATCGGCAGCATCACCACCGTGCCGCCGCCCGGCTATTGCTTCTCGCTGGCCGGGAAGATGTGGAAGGTCGAGGAAGTGGACAGCAAGCATAAAGCGGTGTACGTGAAATCCTCCCGCGGCAAGGTGGATACGCTCTGGCTCGGCGCCGGAGGAGATGTTCATAGCCGGGTCATGCAGAAAATGCGCCAGGTGTTGGAGGAGCATACGTTGTACCCGTACCTCGCTCCGGGCGCAGCTAATCGCTTGGAGCGGGCGCGGCGGTTAGCCCGGGAGAGCGGGCTTTTGAACAGCCCGGTGATTCCGGCGGGGGGCGACTCACTGTTTATTTTGCCTTGGGCGGGGAGCAAGCAATTCCGCACGCTGGAACGTCTGCTGAAGCATAATCTGACAGACCCAATGGGGCTGCGTCAGGTGGTGCCGATGGAACCCTATTATATGGTTGTGGCAGGGAGATCGGGCGCCAAGGAACTTCTGTCCGCCATCCGGGCGGAACTCGCATCCGTCGACCATCCGGAGGCGCTGCTGGCGGCATCGGAGGCTCCTTATCTAGGCAAGTACGATGAGTTTATGCCGCCTGAGCTGGTGCGGCGAGCTTTTGCCGTAGACGGTCTCGATGTAAAGGGCTTGGCCGAGGCTTTGGAAGCGGCAGGGAAGCCAAGTGAATGACCTTTGGGCAGTACTGACGAATAGAGGAGGGCGACCATGAGTATTGAACACATCCTAGAGCGGATCGTTAACCGCCTGCAGGGAACGGAAGGCCTTCAGGCCATCGTATTGGGAGGATCGCGGGCGACGAACACCCATCGTCCCGATTCGGATATCGACATCGGCCTGTACTATGAAGGCGAAAACGGTTTGGATATCACCGGGTTGGGTCAAATCGCGACGGAACTCGACGATCAGCACCGAAACGATCTGTTAACGGGGATCGGCGAATGGGGCCCGGGGGTTAACGGTGGCGGTTGGCTCGTCATCGGCGGTTATCACGTAGATTTCCTGTATCGGGATATGACCGTAGTCCGAAAGGCAGTTGAGGATTGCTGTGGAGGAATTGTCCAAATGATGTACCAAACGGGGCATCCCCATGCTTTCTTGAACAGCATTTATATGGGGGAGGTAGCCGTATGCCGGATTTTGTGGGAGCGGGAAGACCGGTTGACCCGGCTGAAAAATCAGACCCATCCGTACCCGCCTCTATTACGAGAGGGCATGTTGCGGCAGTTTCTGTTTGAAGCGGGTTTTTCCCTGATGCTTATGGAATCAAGTGCCGATCGTGACGATATCTCATACGTAACCGGGCATGCTTTTCGAAGCGTGTCGAGCCTCAATCAAGCACTTTATGCGTTAAATGGCCGTTATTGCTTGAACGAGAAAAAGGCGGTGCGTAACATCCAATCGTTTGACATCCGACCGGAAAGTTACAAAGATCGATTGGATCTGATGTACGGAAAGCTAGGACCAGACCCGAAGGGAATCCGCGAAAGCATCCACGAACTCCGAACCTTGTTGGATGAGGTAAATGAATTAGCGAAGACGTCAACCGGGGAGGAATCTTGATGACCGCAAAGTCGAAAGTGATCGCCCCGCAACTCACGGCTGATTTAACGGAAGCCAATTGGAATGAAGTGTTGAAAGATGAGGACCATGAATTGGTTGGAGCAACGGTGGTGGGTGCGTCTTATGAACATGAGGTATTGGAAAAATGCATCCTATCCAGAGTGGTGCTCCGTGGTTGTTCTTTTGCCGGTACCGTATTCGAGCGGATCGACATGACCGATGTCGTGCTGGAAAATTGCGATTTGTCCAATGCGGTGCTGGAGAAGGCGATTATCCATCGGGTACATTTCAAGGACTGCAAGTTGACGGGACTGAATCTATCCAAGGCCAATACGGGCTCGGTGACGTTCGAACATTGCATCATGAATTTGAGTGACTTGGTGGAGGCCTCCTTAAAACAGGTCAGATTTGAGGACTGTTCTCTCCAAAATGCGAATTTCTACGGCTCCAAGTTCAAGGAGGTCGAACTGCTGAGCTGTGATCTGAATGAGACCGATTTTAATGAGACCACTCTGAAGGGAATGGATATCAGTACGTGCACGTTTGAACGTGCGGATATTCCCACCTATGCTTTAGCAGGCTGTACGGTTTCACCAGAGCAAGCCATCGGCTTTGCCAAACTGCTTGGCTTGATCGTAAAATAGAAAGTAACAAACTCAATTGCAAAACGCCCCACCTTGATAGAGCTATCCATAGGTTGGGGCGTTTTGCTCGGGTTTAGAGTTCCTCGACTAGTAACTTCGTTCCAGTACCATCTTATAACTCCCAGGCTCGGCACGGAAACCAAGCAGATCACGATTGATGCGCAGCATCGGACCGTTCATGGAATCGTTATGTGTCCGCAAGTAAGGCACTCGGCAGCTTACCGCCGTCTGGATCGCCAGCAGCTTCAAGGCTAGAGCGATATGGCGGCCGCGGTATTCCCGCAGCACGCCGGTGAACTCGTGGTACATCGCCTGCGTTTGCTCGTTTTGCTGCAGCGTCACGACGCCGACGTACCGTTCCCCGTCTTTGGCGATATGGATCCATTCGGGACGAACGCCGGGTTGGTCGATACTCCATTTTTTCCACTCTTCAAACCAAGGAAAACTTCCGGAGAATCCGGGGATATCCAGGTGCGTTGACCGGTACAGCTCATGCAGTTTTCGTTCGTTAGCTTCACCGGGCTCATCCGCCAATGTAACGAATTCAATCCCTGTGTTCTGGGCTGCTGAAATCGCGCCCAGCAGATTACCGCCATCGAATGTCGCCAGCTCCAGTACAGACTCGAACGTGTGGCGTTCCCGGACGTAACCTCTGCGTTCCGCAAAAGCCAAGGAAGCGGCATCGTTATCCCTCATATAATTAGTCAGGCGACTGGCTTTGACTTCGGTAGACCAACGTTCAACTTCATTGTAAATGGCACGGCCAACGCCGTTCATTCGCTCTTCCGGCCGCACCACCAAGGTGAACATGAGCTCGCCTGGCTCCGTCCAAGGAGCGCGCCAAACATGGGCATAAGCGGCGATCTGACCCTGCGTATCTTCGGCAACCCATTTGGGATGATCCCAGCCCGTAAGCTTCCCCTCTTCGTTATAGTCCAACTGGCCCGGCGGAATTTTGGCGTCATCTTCCTCTAATAACTTCCCGGACGTCGGCTCTGATGCTATAAAGTTAATTAGTTCGGCGACCGCGTCATAATCGTCCGGTTTTCGCATTTGACGAATCGTGTACGTTATCAATCCATAACCTCCTATGTAATCGGTTCTTCTGCCATTATCTCATGCCAATCGGTTATGAGGAGGGTAAGGTTTGGATATAAATAGAAATTCCTGATTCGAATGAGAAATCCGACTACCAGGTAAACCCGGCGGAGTTTCGAGTGAATGAATTCAACCTGTATTGCAGGAGGGTTGCTATGCGATTCAAAACGAAACGAGATCCTTTGTTCACTGTTCTTTGGACGGCATTGATTTTGGTTGCGAATCTGGTGATTCTATGGCCGTTGCTTCTCGATCCGCAAGCATTAACGTCGGGAGGACTTGTGGGGTTAATCGTACCCGATGTGCTCGTGACCGCCTTGCTGGGGTGGCTCGCGATCGGTATCTCCTACGAGATTAAAGAGGATGTGCTGCTCGTTAAGGGAGGCATGCTCCGTTCCAAAATTCGATTCGAGGAGATTACTCGGATTACGTACCATCCGAATATCTGGTTAGGGTATCGACTCATCTCCTCGCGTGATGCGATTGAAATCCACTACCGAACCGGTGTTCTTGGCAGCGTCGTTATCTCACCGGCGGATCAAGAGCGATTCATCGAAGAGCTGATTCGGCGAAATCACTCCATCCAAATTGTGGATAGCCCTTGAGCGAAGGGAGGCAAGTCACATCGCCGGAAATGATTTTTTGCTATGCTGGGTGAAAAGCAAGGGGAGAGAAGGTAGGCTTATCCTATGGTGCATATGTCCAGTTTACTCATTCCGGCAGCGGTGTTACTCCCAAATTTGTTGTTTGTGGTTTGGCCTCCGAAGCCCATACCCGGATTGAAAGAAACCAAACAAAGCCACATTTATCAAATCGCTGAAGGCATCGGACGAGTGGGGGGCGTGGTTCTCCCTTTGTTCTCGGCGATACGCTTGGAAGGGAGCCTTGAATGGATCGCTCTCGTGATGATGCTCCTGAGCTTAGGGTTTTACGCCAGCGGCTGGATTCGCTACCTTCGGAATGAACGGGAGTATCGTTACTTATACACGTCGATGTTGGGGATTCCGGTGCCGATGGCGGTCATGCCGGTCCTGTATTTTATGAGTGCCTCACTTCTGCTGCATTCTTATCCTCTTATGGCTTGCAGCCTAATTTTCGGGATCGGACATATACCAGCCAGCATCCGAAGCCAACGTTCCCTCCCGAAAATAAACTAACCTGAAAAGGGGCGGAAGCTCGGCCGCCCCTTCTAAAGCTTCTGTTTAATTCACCTTCGTAAACATCCACTTCTGCGCGTCCGTGCCGTTATCCGTCCACTGTTGCACCGCTGCTCCGTCCGCCGTCGAAGCGCCGGACACATCCATCACCAAACCGCTGGCTTTGGATACCAGCTTGAAATATCCGCCGCCCGCATCAACGATACGCCAACGCTGAGCATCCGTACCATTATCCGTCCACTGCTGCAACTGCACGCCGGTGGCTGTGCTTGCGCTTGGGACATCCAGCACCTTGCCGCTGTGGATGGCTGTCAGCTTGTAATATCCATCGCCTGTGCTATCCAGACGGAAACGCTGATTGCTGGCACTATAGTTGGTCCATTGCTGTATTTTGGCCCCGTCTGCAGTGGAGACATCAACCACATCCATCACCTTACCGCTAGCTTTAGAAGCGAGGGTATAGACTGCGCCGTTCTCAAGGGTAGGCGAAGTACCGACCTGGTCCTGATAGACGCGTACATAATCCACCAGCATTTGCGCGGGGAATGGCGTGGACCCGTCCGGGCTACCCGGCCAGTTGCCGCCGACTGCAAGATTCAACAGCAGGAAGAACGGCTTCTGAAATTCTTCCGTGTTCCCGGTTCCGTTTGCGATATAGAACTCATTATATTGGATACCGTCCACGAACCAGCGAATATAACTCGAGTCCCATTCCACGGTGTACGTATGGAATTGAGAGAAGTCTAAATTGCCTGAAGTCCGGCCGTAAGAGGCGTATCCGTTCGCGTCCCAATGCACGGTGCCGTTAACAACCGCGTTATGGTTTACGCGTTCCATAATGTCGATTTCGCCGCAATAAGGCCAGTTAACGGAAGTGATGTTCTCGCCCAGCATCCAGAACGCCGGCCAAAGGCCTTGTCCGGTCGGAAGCTTGATCCGGGCTTCGATTTTGCCGTAAGTGAAGCTCTTTAAGCCTTGGGTTTTGATTCGCGCGGATGTGTAGTTTCTGCCTCCGTAATTTTCCTTCTGGGCGGTGATCACCAGATTGCCGCCGGTAACTTGCAGGTTTTGCGGACGATCGGTGTAATACTGGAGTTCGTTATTTCCCCAACCGTTCGTACCGGTGCCCATTTCGGGTGTCCAGTAAGCACGATTGAGAGAGGAACCATTAAATTCGTCGCTCCAGACCAGTTTCCAGTTTGGAGCCGCGCTTGAGATTTGGGGTGCAGGCACAAAGACGACCAAGAGGGTGAGCAGCAGAAAGAGGAGAATCGGTTTACCGCGTTTTAGCATCATGAATTCGCTCCTTTCAAAAATTGAATGGTTTGGGCTAACCTGCCACGTGCGATGTTCATACTAAACCGGTTTCGATTATTATGATAGCGCTATCATTACATAGATTACCATTTAAAGGTTAGTTTTACAACACCTATTTTGGAAGGTTTTTCAAATCGATATGGTTCTGTTATTCTTGTATCAACCCATGATAGAACGGGAGGAATCGTATGGAGCTGAGGATATTGGAGGCGTCAGATGCTGTGATCTATCAGACCCTTCGTTTGAGAGGTTTGCAGGATCATCCGGAAGCTTTCGGATCAACTTACGAGCGGGAATCGGCTTTTTCGACTGACACGGTGGCGGATCGCATCAAACCCAGCGAAGACCGATTCGTGCTGGGCGCGTTCGACGAAGATGGGACGTTAACGGGCATCGTTACCTTTGTTCGGGAAAGCTCCCCCAAAGCACGGCATAAAGGAACTGTATTCGGTTTGTACGTCACGCCCGGAATGCGGGGCCAAGGAATAGGTCAGGTGCTGATGCAGGAGCTCCTATCGAGAGCTAAGCAGTTGGATGGGCTGGAACAGCTCAATCTAGCGGTCGTATCTACAAACGGGAGGGCTCTCAAACTCTACGAATCGATAGGGTTTCGGACCTACGGAACCGAGCGAAGAGCCTTGAAATGGGACGGCAAGTATTATGACGAGGATGATATGGCGTTAAAACTGAACTGAATGGGGGACGGAGGATGCTAATGAACACGGAACGTCTGCAGATCAGGGAATTTATGTGGGAGGACGAGCAGGCGGTTCATGCTTATGCTTCTGATCCATTGGTGGTGGAGCATATGCTCTGGGGACCGAATTCGGAGGAAGATACGCAGGATTATTTGAGACAAGTGATCCAAAAGCAGGAGCAACTGCCGCGGGTAGCGTATGAACTGGCAGTGGTCATCCGTGAGACCGGTCAATTGATTGGGGGGTGCGGCTTGTTCCTGGAGGGGTACAGGCAAGCCGAGCTCGGGTATTGCTTCAATCGGACATTTTGGGGGGAAGGGTACGCGACGGAAGCGGCCAAGCTCATGGTACGCATGGGCTTCCGCGAGCTGGGACTGCACCGGATCTATGCGACCTGTCGGCCGGATAATGTGGGTTCCGCTAAAGTGATGCAAAAGCTCGGGATGCAGTATGAAGGGCATTTTCGGGAACATCGCTGGCACAAGGGAAGTTGGCGGGATTCGTATCAGTATTCCATTTTATCAAGAGAGTTTGATTAGGGGGATCGGGGATGTCAATGCAAGCAGTCAAAGATGACCTTTTGAGCCAATTCCGCGCGTGGACAAGTTATGTCCGGGACATCGAGCCATTGGATTGGGCGAAGCCCGTTAACGAAGGGAAGTGGTCTGTCCACGGGTTGGTCAGCCATTTGATGATGTGGGACAAATATTTCTGGGAGAGGGCTATCCAGCCCATCTCACAGGATCAGCCCCTTTCGTTGCAGGAGCTGGATTTTGACGAATTTAACCGTGAGGCCGTGGAGTTTGGGCACGCGAAATCAAAATCGGAATTAATCGAGCTTGCCGTGTATTATCGCTGCTTGATCCTCGAGGCGATTGAGGGCATGGATGAGGCGATGCTTAACCGAACCTATGGGGAGTTTACGTTCGAATCCTATCTGCGCGATTTTATTTGGCATGATCAGCATCATCGGAGTCAAATCGAAGAACGTAAAGCGTATCTTGTATAAAAAAAGAATCGGAAGGTGAGACATGAAACTCGCCTTAAAGAGATTATTCGCTTACTGGATTGATTTCATGCTGCTGGCTGCCGTTTTGGTCGCTTTGCAGGGGCTGGTGAACGCTGTGTCTTCCGGCTTTCCCTTTGCCTATTTCGACAAGGGGATCGAAGTTGAGCTCTGGGTGCTGGGTACGATGTCTTTGCCCGTATGGGGTTACTTCATCCTGATGGAGCGACGTTATGGACAGACGCTCGGCAAAAAATGTCTGGGTTTGCGCGTCACGGACGATCAAGGCAAGCCCATCCATGTTGGGCAGGCTTTGGTCAGAACGGCGGTGCGTCTGTTTCCCTGGGAAATGACCCATGCGATCATCCTGGTGCCCGAACCCTGGTGGAGTGTGGAAATACCGGCCCACCCGGGCTGGATTTACCTGCCTAACGGTATCCTGTTGATTTATCTTGTGATATTATTTTCCACTAAGGGAAACCAGACTTGCCACGACGTTGTCGCCGGCACGAAAGTGATCGAAAGAGCGGAGAGAAGGAGAGATAACCGATGAAGTATTTCAAGAAACTGGAGGGATCCAGGTTGTATCTGTCCCCCGTGAATCCAGAAGACGTAGAGACCTATACCCGGTGGATCAATGATCTTTCCGTGTCTGTCAGACTGGGGAGTTCCAGAGAAGTGTTTGGGCTGCAACGGGAACAGGGCTTGCTGGAGGACATGGTCAAAGAGGGCCAAAATTTTGCGATCGTTCGGATGGACGATGACCAACTGCTTGGGAATTGCTCCTTGTTTGCGATGGACTCGATTCGCAGGGTCGCGGAGGTCGGGATCTTCTTGGGTGATGAGGACCAACGTGGGCAGGGTTATGGAACCGAGGCGTTGCAGCTCATTTGCGAATACGGGTTCAAAATCTTGAATCTCAACAATATCATGCTGCGCGTATTTGAGTTCAATCAACCGGCCATCCGATGTTACGAAAAAGCCGGGTTCCGCGTTTTCGGCCGCCGATCGCAAAGCTATTATATGAATGATACGTACTTCGATGAGATTTATATGGAAATGCTGCGGAGCGATTGCAAGACCACCTATCTGGATGCCAAGCTGCCCCGACGCAACTAACATCCCATAGTACTTCAAGACGACCCGGCCTTCCTGTGTGCGACGAGCCGGGTCGAACTCTATACGGAGGGGAAGATGGTGCAGATGAAGTTTGTGATTATATTTGGCCCGCAGGCGGTAGGAAAGATGACGGTAGGCCAAGAGCTGGAGAAGCTTACTGGACTGAAGTTATTTCATAATCATATGACGATTGAGCTGGTCTCGCATTTTTTTGATTATGGGTCTCCCGCCGGCAAACGGCTGGTTGGTTTGTTTCGGGAGGAAATCTTTGAAGAGGTAGCGAAAAGTGACTTGCCCGGGCTGATTTTTACCTATGTCTGGGCGTTTGACCTCCCGTCTGACCGGGAATATGTTGAACATATCCGCCGGATTTTTGAATCCCAGGGCGGTGAAGTGTTCTACGTTGAATTGGAGGCCGATCTGGAGGAACGGCTGATCCGCAACCGCGATCCGCATCGTCTGCTGCATAAGGCAAGTAAAAGAAATCTGGCGCGCTCCGAAAGGGATCTACTTCAAACCATGGAGAAACATCGATTGAACTCCTTGGACGGCGAGATAGGAGAAGCTAATTACATCAAAATCAACAATACCGCCTGTTCCCCGGACGAGGTGGCAAGAATCATCCAGGAGCGGTTTCAGCTATAATCGTGTTGAAGCTCCCCTCTCATTGAAATGTAGAGATAAACGCAAGAAATGTTCGGGTTTTAATACAAGGATGTGTTTCGCGAGGCGGAACATCGGCCATGAGAACAGAGGCATGAGAACGAATCGACTTGGAGGACAACATGAGCGAAACCGAAATTTTTGACTTCTACACCATAGAGATGAGGAAGCTGGGCACCGCCTCCAGACAAGAGGTACATACAAAAGGTTTGTGGCATCAAACCTTTCATTGCTGGATTATGAAACGGGATACCAGGGGCGAAATCGATCTCTTGTTTCAACGGCGTCATGTGAATAAAGACGTGTTCCCTTCGCTCCTGGATACTTCCTGCGCAGGACATCTCCAAGCTGGAGAAGAAGCAAGGGACGGAGTCCGCGAACTGGAAGAGGAGCTCGGACTAGCGGTACCGGTTGAGGATCTGACCTATATCGGCAAGGTAGCTCAGGAGCATCTAATTTCCCCCCATTTGATCGACCGTGAGTTTAACCATGTATTTCTCTACGAAAGCGAACAGCCTTTGGTCGATTACCGCATCCAGGCCGAGGAACTGACGGGGCTTTATTGGGTTAGCTTGCGAGACTTTCAGGAGTTGCGCTGTGGGGATCGCGACCAACTGACGTCAACCGGAGTTTACGTGGATGACCCCAGCGGGACCCTGATGGAAGAACAGGCCACATGGCGTCTAACGGATTTTACGCCCAATTCGGACGAGTACTATCAATTGTTATTTGACCAGATCGGAAAGAGGTAGCGCATGGTGAAACCTCAGGATAGGCGGTGGGTTGCCTTCGCGCTGGTCGGATATTCCTTGCTGCTGATTTACTGGATGTTGTTCGGTTTCGGCCGAGAACCGCATGATACCTATAGGTACAACTTGAAGCCTTTATTTACGATCCGCCAATTTCTTCGTGCAGGTGATTTTATGTCAGCCCGATGGCTCGTGAATATGATCGGGAACATCGGCGTGTTTATCCCTTTTGGGCTCTTGATGCCCATGGTGTTCGGAGGGAAGCTGCGGAAAGAGATTTCTCTTTTTCTGTTGGGAATCGTGATCCTTGAAATCTTGCAGCTGGTACTGAAGAGAGGCAGCTTCGACGTCGACGATATGATTCTGAACGCGGCGGGATTTCTACTGGGCTTCGGCATATATAAACTATATGACAGGATGCTAAGCAAGCCGAATAAGCGAAGGACGTGATATGGTTGAATAAGGAAAAAAGCCTGCTTTACGCCTTTTTGGTTGGCATTGGATTTTGCCTGGTTCCTTTTGCGGCCTCGGATTTTTTTCTGTTTCGTTTCATTTTTGGTTTTGTTCGTTGTTTGGGTATGGTCGTAACGATCTTTGCCGGTTTCTTTATCCTAACGGAATCCTATCTTCATCTCAAAAAAATATACGGCAATCTCATCCAAACGCTGGTCATCTCCGCTGCAGTGATTTTGGCGCTCGTTTTTATTTTCTATTGGGGGTTGTTCAACTAGCTGTGTTTGGGGAAAGGAGAAAAGCCACGTTGAAATCCAGGAAGTTTGTCGACGCGAAAATCAAGCGGTCCATCGCGGATCATGCGGAGCAAACGGATCAGCGGACGTTGGCGTTATGGGCAGCGGAATGCGCGGAGCGCGTGCTGACCTGCTTCGAGGCGGAGCGGCAGGGGATTTGCGGCCACGCAAGGCGATCCAAGCGGCCCGCGCCTGGGTGCGCGGCGAAGTGAGCATGGCCGCGGCGCGTGCGGCAGCGTTTGCGGCGCATAACGCGGCCCGCGAAGCCAGCCATGCCTCCGCCAGTGCAGCGGCCCGAGCCGCCGGTCATGCGGCGGCGACCGCGCATGTGGCGGAGCATGCGCCGCATAGCGCCACCTATGCCGCCAAGGCATTGGCTCTTGCCGCGGACGATGCGGACACCGCCAAGGCAAGAACTGAGCTGGAGCGGCAGTGGCAGCTTCGCCGGCTGCTAGACTATTGAATTCATCATCTAACAAGGAGATGCACCAATGAATCATACACCCGTCAGCGTTTATGAAGCGGAACTTAGACATCTGGAGCAATTAGCCCGGCTGTTTGACGAATATCGCTTATTTTATGAACAAGCCTCGGACCTGGAAGGAGCCCGGCTGTTTTTGGAGAGCCGGCTAAGCCGGAGCGAATCCGTCGTTTTCTTGGCGGTTGAGCCGCTCAGTGGGAAGGCAGTTGGGTTTACGCAGCTATATCCTTCCTTTTCGTCCATTTCGATGAAACGAATTTGGATTTTAAACGATTTGTACGTACAGGAGGAATATCGGAACCAAGGCGCGGCGAAGCTGTTGCTGGAAGCAGCAAAATCCCATGCCCGGGATACGGATGCTAAAGGACTGGAGCTGTCGACGGCTATGACCAACGCCCGGGCTCAGCGATTGTATGAACAAAGTGGATACGAGCGGGATACGGAGTTTTACCATTACTTTCTAAGCTTGTAGTACAAAAAGGAGTTGTCGCATGACCAAAGTGCTTGTAGTGGATGACGAAGCGGGCATCTCCGGAGCAGTGTCCTACGCACTGCGACGCGAAGGGTACACGGTGGAGACGGCGGCGGATGGGGAAGAGGCGCTAGACCGGGTTGATTCGTTCCGACCGGAGGTCATGGTACTTGATGTCATGATGCCCAAGCTAAGCGGATACGAGGTATGCCGCAGACTGGAAGGCCGGCCGCAGCGGCCGGCGATTCTTTTGTTGACGGTTAAGAACGACATCGTCGACAAAGTGCTGGGTCTGGAGCTTGGGGCGGACGATTATATGACCAAGCCGTTTGATATGCGAGAGCTTGTCGCCCGAGTTAAAGCGCTTGCGCGACGCGGCTTACAGACAATCCCCGGGACTCCCAATGAGGATCGGGAGCTCGTTCGATTAGGTGAACTTACGATTCACCTACTCAATCGGACGGTTTATGCTGGCGGTACCCTAATTGACCTGACGCCAAAAGAATTTGATTTGCTGGCGCTCTTCGCCGAACATCCCGGGCGGGTGTATTCTCGGGAAGCGCTGTTGGAGCAAGTGTGGGACATGGATTTCGCCGGAGGCACGCGAACGGTCGATATGCATGTGCAACGACTGCGCAAGAAGCTGGGTCAGTGGAACAATGTGATTCAAACCGTGTACGGCATTGGCTATAAAAGTGCGGAGCAACAGCCATGAAACGACGGACTTGGCGATTTGGCCTCAAAGGGAAGGCAGCGGCGCTTCTCGCTATTCTGCTGGCTGCCGTCATCGCCGTCCTTAGCGTCCTGGTGTTGGCAGGCATCCGGGAGGACCAGCGCGAGCGCCTGGAACAAACGTTGGCCGCAGAGGCAGAGTCCGCGAATCTCCGGGTTCGCCAGGAAGTGCTGACGAGCGGTTCGCCCGCTCCGGATGCGTTCATGGAGCAAAGCGGCCAAGGTCTTGCCGTCGATTTGGGTGCCGAAAGCGGCTTGCCGGTCACACTCTATAAAACCGACGGGTCGCTTGCGGGCACCTCGTTGCCGTTTCAGCCCAAGGTGGATGTCCAGGATGCGCTAAGTTATACAGCCAAAGGGCGATCCGCCTATATCACGGAAGGCGATCAGCTACTGTATTTAGCGCCTCTTTATGCATTTGATCAGGAATCGGTGGGAACGGTGCAATTTCATGTGTCCCTCACGGAACAGCAGGCTTTTTACGAGCGGATTCGGCGGTTGTTCTGGCTCGCGGGTGTGACGGTACTGGTTGGGGGATTTCTGCTCGGCTACCTCTTTGTTTGGCGACAAGCTCATGTGATCACGCGGTTAAATCGCGCCGCAACGCGGATAGGAGAAGGGGAGTACCTACGTGAGCCTACTGTCCAACGGAAAGATGAGCTTGGGGAACTCGCGCAGGGGATCTATGAAATGAGCGGAAAAATCGCGACCACCCACGCCCAGTTGACCGATGAGAAAAGCAAGCTGCTCGAGGCAGTTACCCGTTTGCAGGAGCTGGAGCAGCAACAGAAACTGTTCATCGGGAACATCAGTCACGAACTGAAAACCCCGCTGACCTCAATTCTCGCTTACGCCGATCTGTTGGACATGTATCGGGACGATCCGGCGCTCCTGGAGGAGGCGGCCCGGCATATCGGGATGGAAGCCGAGCGATTATACGCGCTTGTTGAGAAATCGTTGAAGCTTTCTTCTATGGACGTCTACGAGTTTGAAACTCATGCCTCCTCGGTCGACCTGAAGCCATTGCTGACGGAAGCGGCGTTACGCTTGCAGGCGAAAGCGGAGAAGCAAGGCATCGAACTGGTCACAACCTTGCAGGATGGCAAGGTCTGGGCCGATTCGGATAACGTGATGCATATGGTGATGAATCTTTTGGATAACGGCGTGAAATACAATCAACCCGGCGGCAAAGTATTTCTATCCAATCAAGCGATCTCAGAACCGGGCGGTCCAGGACGGATGCAAATTACGGTGAAAGATACCGGCATCGGCATCCCACCGGAAGCGTGGCCTCGCATCTTTGATCCGTTCTTTACCGTCAGCAGCGACAGAGCCAGAGTTCATGGAGGGACAGGCCTTGGCCTGCCGCTAGTTCGCAGCCTCGCAGAGAAGCAACGGGGTTCGGTGAAACTAACTGCATCCGGCCCCGAGGGATCGACGTTTGTCATCGAATTGCCGCTTGAGCGTCCTGATCCTCAGGATGGCGGCTAATTCAGCCGGTTTCAGCCCAGACTTAATCGAGGTCCGGGCTGTTTGGCATGTCGTCGGGTCCGGCGGCAAGGTGAAAGGAGCAACTGCAAAAGTGCATTTGATTTCTAGCCCCAGTGCCAGTTTCGAGCTAGTCAAATGTAAAAGTGCATCCGGTAGGAGCTGATTCTAACTTTAAGGACGTTTTGGGCAAAAATAAACTGCACTTTTACATCTGAAAGACGATTTATCGACATCCGCGGGCAAATTGCCTGCACTTTTGCATCTGAAGGCCACTTACCGAAATTCGCGTGCATATCGCCTGCACTTTCACATTTAGCAAAGACGTTACAAGAACGTTACAAGTCGGATATTTTTACGTGATAACTCTTTTCTATACTTAGGTCAACAGGGGAAACCGAAACGCTTCGGAGCTCCTGTGGCACTAACGCGGGAGGTACCTGTGATGAAGCATCACGCTGGGAAGTACGGGTTCACGCTGTTGGCTGCAACGCTGTTGTCCATCGCCTTAACGGCATGTCAAGCAACCGGAGACCGGCTGACGGTCGTGGACCCTGGTGCCACTCGCCAATCCGGGCAGCAGACGCCCGTCCGAGGTGGAGCGGATGAAGCCAAAGCCAAGCGACAGTTAACGGTAGTTCACACGCCGGGGCAACCGGCTAGCCGAGAGGTAACCGTTGCTGGAACGCATAAGATTGAAGCCGCGAGCATTCAATCCTGGATTTCAGAAGACGAGGTGGCAATCGAAACGATCCGACTCGTCAAAGCCGGGACGGCGACTGAGGAACCTCAATACGAGTACGCGACCTCAATCCTGAACCTGGTGAATGGCCAAACGCGCAAACCCGCGGGAGAGGAGGGACAGCAAATGGACGGCTACATGCTCGTGAAAGAGACCTTGTCACCAAACGGGGGGTACAGCTTTATTCAAAAATGGAAGGACAAATATACTGCCGACAATTTCGTGAAAGATCGCGGGACGGGCGAAACGATTCAAATCCCCGGGGACAACTACTTGGAACTGGGTGGCTGGCTTAACGAGAATACGTATGTTTTGGCCGCCGGTTCTATGAGTGGGCGCGGAGAGATCCGGCAAATCTCTGCAGCGGATGGGAAAGTGACGAAGCTTCCGCTGGAGGATCCTGACGTTGAGGTATTTACGCAGTTTGGCGTCAGTCACGGCCGAATCTACTATACCGACAACCACCAGGTATTGAAGGTGTTTGATCCGGGGCAGACGAAGCCGGTCAGCTTAATTCGCGACGTATGGGATTTCCAACTCTCACCGAACAGCCAATATATATCCGTGTCTACGGTTACCCAATCGGGAGCGTTTCAAGGCAGCGAACTGCTGATCTACGACTCGGCCGGCACCCTCCAGGGTACGCTTATCGGCAAAGGTGACCTGATCTCCTACGTATCTTGGTCTCCGGAGTCCGACAAACTGGCGTTCGACGTGTATACCGAGAAGAAACCGGGTATGAACGGGGTGTATCTGTTCGACACGGGTTCAGGGCAAGTGTCGCCGCTCGCTCCCTATTACGCGTCCACGGAGCCGCTCCCCCATCCGGTATACCCATTAAGCTGGAGTCCATCGGGTAAACAGCTGGGTATTACGGTGGATGATCCTACAACGCTGCTTGTCACTCAAGTCATCGAGTTTAAGTAATTGAAAAGAACATTGTGAGGAGAGGAATAACCATATGAACAACAACATGAAAAAATCGATCTTGGCTTTCGCTGTAGTGGGCATGACCTTTACCGGAGCCGCAGGAGTCTTCGCAGGAACGCAATTGCAGAAAATCACCGCTTATTTGAATCACCAAATCGGCATCCAGGTTAACGGTCAAACCTACGCCCCGGTTGACGGGCAAGGGCGTCAGTTGGCGCCAATCACTTACGACGGAACGACGTATTTGCCGGTACGGGCATTGGCGGATGTGCTGAAGGTTCCGGTGAATTATGACGCTACCCGCCATCAGGTGCAAATCGGGAGCAAAGCTCCGGAAACCCCGGAAATCCCTGAATCCAATACAGACTTGATCACTGTAAACTATACAAAAGCCCAGTTGGAGGAGATCATCAAAGCGTTCGCCAAATTCGAATCCTTCGAAACGCCATATGCGCCCCAACAAATGGCTAAAGGGGATGGCTTTAAGCTGGTGGGCGCCTCGGATGATGGCGTGAACTTGATTTTTAATCATATGACGGTTTCGATATCCCCGCGGGATTATGCTTACGAATACGAGGGAAAAACGATCACCTTGTCGAACGGTGTTCAAGCGAAATGGTACACTCCGTCTGAAACGCCGATGCTTTCCTTCAAGTTGGATGACCGTTTCGTGACGCTAAGCTCGCCGGATAGCAAAATAAGCCAAACCCAGATGGAGAAGGTAGCCGTCACTGTTGCGAAGTTGAAATAAACTCTTTAGGGATCTCGGAAGGTCTGTCGGAGCAGGAGTTCATCCTGTTACGACAGGCCTCTTTTCATTAGGCAAAGGTTAGCAAATCGGCATTTACTTCCAGCTGTATTCTGGCCTAATATGGAGTTATTGGTTACGTTATCGAATCGAGGAGGGGGAGCGGGATGATCAAATCGTTTGATCAATTGGAGCTTTTGTTGGCGGAGTTTTCGAGAGTCGTGAGCGCCATGGACGAGGCAAGCTTTGTGAATAAACCGTCGCCGGAGAAGTGGTCGAAGATGGAGATCCTCGGGCATTTGTGCGATTCGGCGGCGAATAACCATGTGCGGTTTATGCGGATTCTGACGACGGATGAGCCGATCACAATGGATGGGTACGCGCAGGATGATTGGGTGAAACGCCACGGCTATCAGCATTACTATCACCGTGAGGAGCTTCTCCTGTTGTGGAATCAACTTAACGGGTTGATCCTGAATGCGCTGCGTAGTGCCACCGAATCGGATGGAGCGAAACGATGTGTGCTCACCGACGGTACCTCGCTAACACTTGACGAATTATTTGAAGATTATATCCGGCATGCGGAGCATCATCTCGGACAAATTCGCGATATTCGTTAAGGGAATAAAACTAGGAAATTCCTTTGATTTTCCCGGTTCCTTGTTTATATTAGATACACAACCTTGAAGAAGAAAAGAGAGGAATTTCGTTATGCCTGAGAACTTAACGACCGGGGAAACCGCTTACGGGCAACGCCGATTATCGCTGCGAGCCGACTGCGACATTTGCTTTGGCTTGTGTTGTGCCGCCTTGCCCTTCGCCGCATCGGTGGACTTCGCTGCGGATAAGGCGGCAGGACAGCCTTGCGGACATTTGCGGGAGGATTTTCGCTGCGGGATTCATGGCAGACTGCGGGAGCAGGGCTATCGAGGCTGTACAGTCTATGACTGCTTTGGCGCAGGGCAACAGGTCTCACAGGTGACTTTCGCTGGGGTGAGTTGGCGTCAAGCGGCGGGATCTGCTAAGTCGATGTTCGAAGTGTTCCCGGTGATGTGGCAGCTGCACGAATTGCTCTGGTACCTGGACGAAGCGTTAAGTCTATCCCAGGTGAATGATTTGCATGATCAGTTGCGCTTCGCCTATGACGAGACTGAACGGCTCGCTTACGCCGGTGCGGACGATCTGCTCGCCTGTGATCCGGCAGCTCATCGTGCCAAAGTCAACGAGCTGCTGCTGGAGGTGAGCGAGCGCGTCCGTTCCGAAGCGCTCCGACAGGCCAAGTCGTCACCTGGACGCCGCAGAAACTTTGGACGCGGCGCTGACTTGATCGGCGCGAAGCTTCGGGGGGCCGACTTACGTGGTGCCCTCCTGCGAGGCGCCTATCTGATCGCCGCCGATTTGCGGGGAACGGACCTCTGCGGTGCCGACTTGATCGGTGCAGATCTGCGGGATGCCGATTTAAGAGGTGCCAATCTGTCTCAGAGCTTCTTCCTTACCCAAGCTCAAATCAACGCGGCTAAAGGGGACTCGGCTACGAAGCTACCGCCTCTCCTCCAACGGCCCTCCCATTGGGAGGGGGCTCCGGGGAGGATTGAAGCGGGATGAACGATTATCAGGAAAGAGTTAACCAGGTCTGCGCACACATCGATGCGCACTTGGATCAGAAGCTCAGTCTGGATCAATTGGCCGAAGTCTCCCATTTTTCCAAATATCATTTCTCGAGGATATTTGCTTCAGTTACAGGGCGTACGCCGTTTGCGTATATCGCTCAGCAGCGATTAGTCCAAGCTGCCACTTATCTGCGGGAATCTCCCCTCCCTGTGCTGGAGATTTCCCTGCGATGCGGATTTGAGTCGGCCTCAAACTTCAATGCGGCATTTAAGAAGTACTACGGCCAAACACCAACCGAGATGCGCGAACAAGCACGGCAGGATCGCAATATTTCGCAATCGTTCCGCAATCCCGATGAAGTCACTGCAGCGCCAATCCGATATGATCAAACTGTAAAACACAGTTTATTGAGGAGGGTTTGGCAAATGCAAGCAACCATTGAAGAGCTTCCCTTGATGGAAGTAGCGTACGTAAGGCATGTGGGCAGTTATCTGGAAACCTATCGGGCTTGGGCAAAATTAGGCATGTGGGCCGCGGAACATCGTCTGTTTCCGCCGGAGCAATCTTATATCGGCATTTCACTGGACGATCCCGTAGTGACTGAGGAAGAGGAATGCCGGTACGATGCCTGTGTGACCGTTCCAGAAGGGTTAAGCCAAACGGATACGCCGCCGGAGATTCAGTTCCAGACGCTACCGGGAGGACTTTATGCCAAGTTTTATTTCTATGATACAACGGATAAGCTTGCGCTTCTGTACCAGAGCATTTTCGGTAACTGGCTGCCGGACAGCGAATATGACCCGGACGACCGGTACTGCCTAGAGTTCAGCATGAACGATCCGGCTCAGGATCCCGAAGGCAAGGCCAAGGTGGACTTATATATTCCGATCAAAACAAGGGCGTGAAAGGAGAGGTTTATTTGAATCCGATCAGCAATCAAATCGGGGCGGTGTTTCTTCCGGTCAGCGACATTGAACAGGCCCGGGACTGGTATTGCGGCTTACTAGGGCTGCCGGTCGACGGAGAAGTTCTGCACGGCCATTTATACGTGCTGCCGATGCAGGGGGTTGGCTTGGTGCTGGACAGCAAAATCTATGCCAAAGACAAGACGTTTCGCGTTCCTGCGTTTCATTTCAACACGCATGACATTACGGAAGCTTACGCTTATATGAAGGAGCGGAACGTGGAATTGGTTACGGGGATCGAGCATAATCATTGGTTTAATTTCAAGGATCCCGACGGGAATCTGCTGATGGTCTGCCAATGCTAGGCGATGCTTTACGATAACTTAGAACGCAACAGGAGGAGCTCCATTGACTTATACGCATATTTTATTCGACGCGGACGATACGTTATACGATTATCCGAAGGCCGAGAGCCATGCCTTAACCCGGACGCTTACGGAGGCAGGCATTGCTTGCACCGATGAGGTGATGGAAGCCTATCAAGCGATTAATCAGCAGCTGTGGCGCGACCTTGAACAAGGGCTTGTTACGCAGGCTGCGCTTCGGACGGAGCGGTTTGCTCGGCTGGTGCAGGAGCTGGGCCTGACTCCCCGTTTCGAGGTGGGGGAGATTAGCGAGCGTTATCTGGAGTTGCTCGGAGAAGGCATATATTTAATCGACGGCGCTTACGACATCTGCCGTGATTTGAAAGAAGCCGGTGTTCACCTGGCCATCATCACCAACGGGATTAAGAAGGTGCAGACAAACCGGATCGCCGGTTCGGAATTGTCGGGGATGTTTGAGGCAATCATCGTGTCCGAGGATACGGGATATCAGAAGCCGCATCCGGGTATTTTCGATTATGCTTTTGAGCAACTGGGGCTTCGGCAGGCGGACAAAAGCCGAGTGTTGATCGTTGGAGATTCGCTGACTTCTGACATGAGGGGCGGCCAAAACTACGGCATCGACACCTGCTGGTTTAACCCGTTCCATCGACCGAATACGCTGGGCCTGAAGCCGACTTACGAGATTCGCAGCCTGGCGGAACTCATAATGCTGGCCGGAGTCGACCACTGACGGGTAGCTCTTGCCCGCCGGGGCATTGAAGCTCTGGATATTTATCTCCGTGACCAAAGAGGACGGTAACTCGCGAAACCAAGGAGGGCTCTACATGGACGTTCGAATCGCAACCATTTTACCGTCTCAGAAGGCGCTGTTCTTTAATTTGTTTAATTTGTATTTGCATGATTTGTCGGCTTTCACCGGCGAGGAACCGGGTGATGACGGGAGATTCGACCTAGCGAACACGTACCTCTATTTGGAGCGGGAGGAACTGCATCCTTATTTTATTTATTGTTCGGGGAAGGTGGCTGGTTTCCTACTGGTTTGCGCACCGCCTTTTGTACCTGAAGAGATCGATTTTACGGTACAGGAGATGTTTATTCTACATAAATATCGCGGGCAGAAAACGGCAGAGAAGGCCGTATCCGAAATCCTGCGGCGCTTGTCGGGCCGGATTCGGGTGGAACAGTTGCAGAATAACGCCATTGCCGTTGCTTTCTGGAAGAAGATTTACCGGCAGCACGGAATCACATTCGTCGAGTCGATCGAAAGCGTGGAAATCGAGGGGCTGCCTGGTCTCCACGAGGTTCTGGCCCAAACCTTTTCGTTATAAGAGAACAAGAACCATCCGAACGGTCCGAAATTAGGTATAATGGAGAGACCAACGCATGACCCGGCCCCAGGAAAAGATGATCGGCGGCCGGGCATTTTTTTATCTAGGGGGAGAGGTATGGCACATCTTTATCACGCGGACCGCGTTACGTACCATCTGAAGCAATCACCGATTCCGGAGTTTGCTTGGCACACCAGCGAACGCTTGGCGGAGCTGTCCGGCTCCAAACACTTGACGTTCGATATCCGCTCGTTGGATCCGGGGAAATACTCTTATCCGTATCATTTTCACCGCAATGGCGAGGAACTCTTCGTTATTCTGGAGGGAAGCGCGTTGCTCCGTACGCCGGAAGGGAAACAGGAATTACAAACCGGGGATGTCGTCTTCTTCGAGACGGGTCCTTCAGGAGCACACCAGCTTCTTAATCATACGGAAAAGGCGTGCAAGTATCTGGATTTTCGCACGAATGTGGGGCTGGATGTCTGCGAATATCCGGACTCGGGGAAAATTAATATTTTGCCTTATCAGGAAATTTACGATAGCGCTGACCAAGTGGACTATTTCAAGGGCGAGGATCAGGTTGCAGACAAATGGGCGGCCAAGGAGCGCGGGATAGAGAATGAATAGTAGTCGATCGCAACTTCGCTTTTATGCTAAGGAGGAGGATTTTGAAACGCTTCAAGGGTTTGAACTCCTCTCCGAGCAAGTCGAATTTACTGCGCTGCCTGGCGAGGCTTTGGAAGTGGCTGCCCAGGATCCAAACCGATATCCGGTGGTCATCCAATCGGCGGAAGGGGAGACGGTCGGATTCTTCGTGTTGCACCTGAATGCGGGTTTGGATTCGTTGGTCGATAACCCACGGGCCATCCTCTTACGGGCCTTATCGGTTGACTTCCGGCAACAGGGTAAAGGGTATGCCAAAGCGGCAATGCTGCAGCTTCCCGCTTTCGTAAGGGAGCATTTCCCCGAAGTCGATGAAATCGTGCTTGCCGTAAACGCACGGAATCTTACCGCCCAACGGCTATACCTTCAAGTCGGGTTTGAAGACCGCGGTTTAACGCGATTAGGTCCGGTGGGATTGCAACATATCTATCATTTCAAGATGGAGAGAACGGGATGACTCTAATTAGAGAGATTCGAGAGGACGACGCCGAACGCTTCTTGCGCCTTTGCCTGCGATTGGATCAGGAAACGAAATTTATGCTTTATGAACCGGGAGAACGAACTACGACAGTAGAGCTGCAGCGGGATCGGATTCAAGCGATTCTGGCGGATGGACGCTCCACGATCCTAGTAGCGGAGGAGATAGGCGAGCTCATTGGTTATCTGGCTATCTTCGGCGGGAATGCGAACAAAACGAAACACATCGGTCACATCGTCATAGGTATTATTGAAGCTTATACAGGAAGTGGCTTGGGGACTTCGCTTTTTCATGCGGCCGAAAAGTGGCGCGAAGAGAGCGAGCTCACCAAGTTCGAATTAACGGTGATGGTACCGAATGAACGGGCCGCTGCGCTTTATAAGAAAATGGGTTTTGAAATCGAAGGGGTTAAGCGAAATTCCATTCGGATGGATGGGATGTACGTCGACGAGTACTATATGGGGAAAATTTTCTAAGCTTGATCTCTAAGGAGGCGGAGGCCATGATTCAATGTCCTTGGTGCGGAGAGCGGGTCGTTTTGGTCCAAGACGTTTGTCCCGAATGCAGACATGAGGTGCTTCCGGAGCATCTGGAGGGATTGCCCGGCCCGGAACCTGGCGATCCCACCGAACCCCCTCGGGTCATGGATTACTTCAATTTGGAAGAAGTGCTGCAGCGCCGGTTCAAATGTGGCAAGTGTGGGAACCGGGAGGCAACGGTGAAAGAGGTGGCGATGACCGGCACCGGACTGAGTCAACTGATGGACATCCAGCACAACCATTTCCTCTTTGTCTCCTGCCTGCATTGCGGTCATGTGGAAATCTATGACCCGGACGTACTTCGAGGACACCCGTCTGGCAAATTCTCGACCATTCTGGATTTATTATTTGGAGGTTAACGATGAAACGAACGGATGTCGTGTATCTATTGATTACCGATGAGACTAGAACTAAAGTGCTCATGGTGCAGAATGAAAATGAAGCCTGGACGTTGCCGGGAGGCGCGGTAGAGCCTGGAGAGACGCTGCAGATGGCGGCGATCCGCGAAGGCAAGGAGGAGACGGGGCTGGATGTTAAGGTGTTCGGGATCGTGGCCGTGAACGAATTCGTACATACGGACAAAGATGAACATGTGGTATTACTGACATTCCGGGCGGAAATCGTCAGCGGTGACCTGGAGATTACCCGGCCGGACGAAATTCTAGCTATCGAGTGGGTGGATGTGCAGCATGCCGATGAACGGATGCCCTATTATCCCGAAGGAATTAGTTCTATCGTGACGAAGGGTGTGGAGGTCACGTATTTTGACGAGGGCCGTATCTGAGATTTGAACATCAAAAAAGCCTGCCAAACTCTCGGCAGGCTTTTTTGATGTTGGTTTAGGATTCCAGTGAAGCCGCCTTCCGCCGACTGATGCGTAACTGGATCGCGAGAAACAACAGGGTGATTAGCAGCGGGTACAGCATGGCCCAGCCGGTGAACGGAAACACGACGGCCGTGGCGGCGAAAGAAATCCAGCTAAGGACAACTCCGGTGCGGCTGCCTTTCAGAAGCCGAATCCCCGCGGCGCAGCCGCCCATATACGTCAGAATAAAGGTCGCGTTCGGAAACTGGATCAGCGTACTTAGGGATACCGTCCCGGTTCCGTAAAGCATCATCACTGCCGCAAAGCAGAACATGAGGAATATGAGCGAGCCAGTGGGGGTATGAAACCGTGGAGACAACCTCTTCCACCATTTCGGGGCACTGCCTTCGCGAGCCATGGCGTATGCGACCCGAGCGGCAGCTCCGGTATAGGCGATGATCGCGGCCATGCAAATGAACAGCCCCGTAACCCCGGCGACGATACCGCCCCATGAACCCAGCGGCTGACTGATAATCCAGACCATGGAGGACTCTGAGCCGCCTTTCAGGTAGCTTTGCGTGCCAACCGTGGCTAACGCCGACAAAAAGTATAAAGTCCCTACGATAATTGCGGCGGCGGTCACCCCTTTGATTGCCGCCTTTTGCGGATCCTTAAACTCCTCGGACATGTGCGATACCGCCTCCCAGCCGATGAAGCACCAGAACAGCATGGAAGCGGCCTGGCCGACGCTGAGCCAGCCATGCGGCATAAACGGGGTAAAATGAACGCTTTCCATTCGCGGCAATGCCGCCCCGAAAGCGAAGATTAACACGGAGGCGATGGCAATAACTACGGCAATCTGGATTTTGCCGGCGAGCTGCATGCCGACCCAGTTCGTCAGCAGGCCGACAGCCAGCATCACTGCGGCAACCGTCAGCTTGGCACCTTCTCCCCAGCCCAGCGCCGCGGTTAAGTACCCGGCACCGGTCAAAGCGGCCACAGGTCCACCGATCGGCACCGACATCAGGAAAAACCAGCCGACGAGCGTTCCGGTTTTCTTCCCATAAGCTAAGGTTACGAAGTGAGATACCCCGCCGGCATTTGGATATTTAGCAGAAAGTAGTCCCATCGACAACGCCATCGGCAAAATAAGCAAAGTCATGAATCCCCACGCGAGCAAGGAAGCCGGGCCGGCCGTCTCCGCCGCCAGTCCGGGTACGATCAAGACGCCGGAGCCCAGCACGGCGCCGATGTATAATGCGATAGCCTGCGGCAGGCCAATCCCTTTTTGGAGTTTGGTGCTTGTTTCTTTCATGGAAGTTTCCTGCTTTCATTGTGTTTTTTTCTAGCGTATCAGATAATAGATCCATAGGAAAAACAGAATTATCGAATTTTATCCATTCGAATTTCCGATGGAAGTAGGTGAACTTATGGAGTCCCGTCATTTATTTACGTTTCTGGTTGTGGTCGAGGCTGGCAGCTTTACTCGGGCCGCGCAGCAGCTCGATTATGCGCAGTCCAGCGTTACGGCACAAATTCAGGCATTGGAGGCAGAAATCGGGTTGCCGCTGTTCGACCGGATCGGCAGAAGGATCGTCTTAACCGATGCGGGTCGACGATTGCTCCCCTTCGCCCAAGAGATCTCCAAGATCCACGAGATGGCCAAAAACGCCCTGCGTCCGGAAGCGGATATGGCCGGATCCCTAAAGATCGGTGCACCGGAATCGCTGGCTGCGTTCCGTTTGCCGGAGGTCATCCGTCATTACAGGCAGCGTTATCCTCAAGTGCAGATCGTGCTGAAGCCCGGACAGTGCTGGGAATTAAGGGATCTGGTTCGTTCAGGGGAACTGGACGTAGCTTTTCTACTACAGCCGGAGGTGGAGGATCGGGACTTGCACATTGAAACGCTTGTTCATGAGCCGATGGCACTGGTCGCTCCGGCTGACCATCCCTTAAGCCAGGAGCCGGAAGTCGTTCCGGCCCAGTTGAAGGATCAAACGATCCTGCACACCGAAAGCGGCTGTTCCTATCGTACCTTGTTTGAGTACTATTTGAACAGTCATGGCGTTTTCCCCGATCCGAACTTAGAGTTCTGGAGCGTTGAAGCGATCAAACAGTGCGTGATAACCGGCTTGGGCTTGTCCTTCTTGCCCCTGATTACCGTGCGCAGCGAACTTACGGAAGGCAAGCTGGTGAAGCTGAACTGGAACGACGAATCTCAGCGGGTTGCAACCCAGTTAGCCTTACACCGCAAGAAATGGAGATCTCCGGCTTTGGAGCAATTCGTCTCTATGGTACGGGAACAAGCGGAGCGGTGGCGCGAAGAAGCGGCTTTGTAGACCTTTGCGTTGTATTTATGAAACATATTTTCGTTAAAATACGCCAATACTCCCTATAGTTACTAAAGCGATTAGGGAGGCGGGCGATGTGAGTAACGGCAAGGCAAGGGAAAAAGGAATCTCCACGTTTCATTTAACGATGCTGGCGCTTGGCACAGTGGTCGGAGGCTCGTTCTTTCTCGGTTCGGGCGTAGCGATTAAAGCGGCGGGTCCCAGCATCTTGTTTTCATATATTCTCGGTGGTTTGCTGGTCTACGTCATCCTCTATGCTCTTTCGGAAATGACGGCAGCCGACCCGGTGCCGGGCTCTTTTCGCACGTATGCCGAACGCAGCTTTGGGCGGGGCGCCGGATTCGTCACCGGCTGGGTATATTGGATCGGCTTGATTCTGGCGATGTCCAGCGAATCGATTGCCGCGTCAACATTTTTGAGGGAGTGGTTCCCGAGATTCCCGGAGGTCGGCATGGGTATGATCATCATTGTGGGGATCACTTTGCTTAATTTGCTCGGGGCCAACTACCTAAGCAAGCTGGAAAGTGGTCTTGCCGCAGTCAAGTTGCTGGCGATCGTCGGGTTCATCGTGATTGGGCTAGCCCTGATCGCAGGCTGGGTACCCGGAACCCCGGCCGCAGGCGTGGGCGAATTGCGGGGAACTGCATGGTTTCCGGGCGGATTCACGGGAATTGCCGGCAGCATGCTGATTGTGATTTTCACCTACGCTGGATTTGAGGTCATCGGCTTGGCCGCTTCCGAGGTTGAGAATCCCAAGAAGACGATTCCCCGGGCCATCAACATGACCTTGATTAGCTTGGTGGCGTTATATATTGCCGCCATCGCCGTGGTCCTTATGCTGTATCCGACGCAAGGCATGATTGCGGATCAAAGTCCGCTGGTATTGGCCTTAACCCGTTGGGGAATGGGGTGGGCCGGGATGCTGATCAATATCGTGATGGTAACGGCAATTTTGTCTACCATGCTGGCCTCCACGTTTGGCCTTGCCCGGATGCTGCGTTCCCTAGCAGCGGAAGGTCATGCCCCCGCTTGGCTGAAAGACCGGCAGGATATCCCCTATAAGGGGATCTTGTTCTCTGGAGCCGCCATGCTGTTTGGCTTGGCCATGGGTTACCTGCTTCCTCAGCAGGTTTACCTCTTCCTGGTCAGCTGCGGCGGGTTTTCGCTGCTGTTCTCCTATTTTATGATTCTGGCATCGCACTATCGCTGGCGGCGAACGACGCCTTGCTCTCCCGAAGCCGCCTGCCAGCTTCCGGGATATCCTTACACGTCTTGGGCTGGCCTTATCGGCATGGTCGGGATTATCGCGAGTATGCCGTTTATTTCCGGACAAGGCGCCGGGCTGGTGGTCGGTTTGAGCTTGGTCGCCCTGCTTGCCGGGATCTACTGGGTGAAACAGAGAAGATCCCGTGAACCTGTTCGGAGCCTGCCAACGCGGGTCACAACGCCGCTGATGGAAGCGGCGGAGGAGATGACCGGCGGCAGGGGAATCCGGGAGGCTGATGGCGAAGCGCAAAGCCCCACATCTGAGTCGAAAGAATAATGCTGATCTCGCGTGACTTCCTCCAATTTCTAGAGACCTACTCCGAACTTGATCGGGGAAGGTCTTTTTTTATGGATTTCATAGCGACTTCTTCTTCTGTTGCGGATCTCGGCGTAGTAGAATGGGATAAAATGCCGGAAAAGGAGTGGGTCAGGAATGGAAGCGTTGCAGCTTGAGGATTTTACCGGGTATCGTTTCCTGTCGGCCGTACAGCTTTCACCAAACGGAAGTTATGCCGCCTATGGCGTGAAAATCAGCAATCCAGAGAAGCAGGGGTATCTCTCCGATTTATGGATCACGTCAGTTCGAGACGGGCAAACCCGTCAGTATACGGGAATGGGAGATGTAGGGTCGTTTCGTTGGCTGGATGACGATACTCTGTTCATTCAGGCAGACCGGGAGCATCTGGACAAGGAGCCGCATCCGCTTGAGCCCCAAACCCATTTCTATACCTTGCGCCTGGATGGAGGCGAAGCGCTCAAAGCTTTTACCCTTCCGCTGCGAGTAACGGAAATCTTGCCGCTGAACGACAGCCGATGGGCGGTACGTGCCTCTTACGACAACGCCAATCCGACAATCACGGGACAGACGGAGGAAGACAAGGCCAAAGCTCGGAAGGCTTACGATGAAGAGCAGGATTACACGGTCTTGGACGAAATTCCGTTTTGGCAAAACGGCGCGGGAATCACCAATAAGAAGCGGAATCGAATTTATTTGTATGATGCGGCAAACGGAAGCTTGACGCCGGTAAGCGCTCCGTCTTTTGACGTATCCCTGATGAAAGTGAACGATACTCGAACGCAGCTCATGTACATAGGGGGAGATTATTCTGACAAAATGGAACTGACCGATTCGCTCTGGACTTTGGATCTTGGCACAGCCCAAGCGCGCGAACGGATTCCGGCCGGCACTTATCAGTTCCGTTCGGCTGAGTTTCTAGGGCAAGATATCGTATTCGCCGCTTCGGAGCACAGAAAATTTACGATCAACGAAAACCCGACGTTTTCGCGCTTGGACCCGGAAGGGCGGATCGTCCGGTTTGCCGATCCGGACTTCTCCGTGGGCAACACGGTAGGTAGCGACTGCCGCTTGGGCGAAGGACGATGGTTTAAGGCGGAGAAGGACGGCATTTACTGTCTTGTGACCGACCGGGCATGCTCCCGGTTGTGTAAAATCACCTATGATGGACATACCGAGTTTCTCAGCCAAGCCGAAGGCTCTATGGATGTGTTCGCCAAGAGCGGGGGAACAGTTGTGTTCATTGGGATGCGGGAGCAACGGCTGCAAGAGCTCTACCAGCTAGAACTGTCCTCCGGGGAGGAAATTCAACTTACAAATTTCAACGATCAGGTCCTGCATGGAAAATACGTTGCGGTCCCGCAGCCGCTGAGCTTCGTAAACAAGGACAGCGTGGAGATCGACGGCTGGGTGCTGCTGCCGAAGGATTATGATGCTAGCCGATCATATCCGGCCATCCTGAACATTCACGGCGGTCCGAAAACCGTATACGGAACGGTATTTTTCCATGAAATGCAGCTGTGGGCCAATGATGGTTATTTCGTGTTATACAGCAATCCGCGAGGAGGGGACGGACGCGGGGACGATTTTGCTGATATCCGGGGGCGCTATGGCACGATCGATTATGAGGATTTGATGGAATTCACGGATCGGGCCTTGGCAGCTTATCCCGCGATCGACTCGCAGCGGCTGGGCGTCACCGGGGGGAGCTACGGCGGGTTTATGACGAACTGGATCATTGGGCATACCGAGCGTTTTGCCGCCGCCGTCTCTCAGCGATCCATCTCCAATTGGATTTCAATGTGCTGTACCACCGATATCGGCTACTATTTCGCCGTAGATCAAACCGCTTCTACGCCGTGGGACGGGGCGGAGCACATGTGGGAACAATCCCCGTTAAAGTATGCGGACCGCGTGCATACCCCAACGTTGTTTCTACATTCCGACGAAGATTTTCGCTGCTGGCAGGTGGAGGCACTCCAGATGTTTACCGCTTTGAAAATGCATGGCGTGGCGTCGCGGTTATGTCTGTTCAAAGGCGAAAACCACGAGTTGTCCCGTTCGGGCAAACCGGTGCACCGGATTCGCCGACTGAAGGAAATTTCGGCGTGGTTTCACCTCTACTTACAACCGACGATGTAGCTAGAATTCCTCCTTTGGCTCTTCGGCCGGTTCGAGAGATCGGGCATAGAAGGAACCGGCCGATGGTGGTAAAGTAGACGGAGTATATCTACAGGGAAACCACCCCAGAAGGAGCCCGTTCTCATGGAGTCGTCCGTCCTTATCTTGCTTGGTATCATCGTTATTTTGGCAGCCGGATTCACACAGGGACTAACCAGTTTTGGTTTTGCGCTGATCGCGACGCCGATCCTAGGTCAGATCATTTCGTTGCAGGAAACGGTTCCGATCATCGTCATGTTGAGCCTATGCACGAATGTGATTGTATTCGCTGGCTGCTATAAACACGCCGATATTCGTAAGATCTGGCTCCTGATCCTCTCTAGCTTGTTGGCTGCTCCGCTGGGGACCTATCTTTTGCTCTTTTTAAGCGGGGACGTCCTCAAGCTGGCTACTGGCACCCTCATTATCCTTGTGGCTGCGCTTCAACTGGTGGGCAAATCGTTTCCGGTCAAGCGGGACAAGCTGGCGTACCTGCCGATCGGCGCATTGAGCGGGCTGCTGAATGGAAGCATCTCGATGAGCGGTCCGCCGGTCGCTTTGTTTCTATCCAACCAGGGAGTGGGCAAGGAGACGTTTCGTGCCAATATTTCGGTATACGGGATCTTCCTTAACATCGTGACGATCTTGACCTACCTGTACGGGGGATTGTTGACTCGAGAGACACTTCACTACACAGGCTGGTTCGTCCCGAGCATGCTGATCGGCGTGTTCGTCGGCATTCGTGCGCTGAAGAAGCTGGATGAGCAGCGGTTTAAACGAGTTGCCCTATGGCTGATCATGGTTTCCGGCGTGTGGACGATCATTGGCGTTGTGACAGGGTAAGCCGATGTGGAGAATGAGGGGAAGATTGAGGTTGTTGTGATTGGATCTGTTCGAGAGGGGGTAGTAGATGGACGACTTAAGTATTTCATCTCTGGTCTGGCTGTTTCTCGTAGCGTTTGTCATCCATGACATGGAGGAGATGATCTGGGTCGGGCCATGGGCGAAGCGAAATCGTCAGAAGGCGGTGGCTGCGGTCCCGGCTCGTATGAGGCGTTCGTTAGCGCAGATGCTTACCATCAACAGCAGCCAATTCGCCGTGGCCGTTCTGCTGGAATTTATCGTCTTTGTTCCGTTTACGCTGATGGCGGCGGAGCAAGGAAGGTTCTTTATCTTCTTATCCATTAACTCATTGTTCTTCTTGCATGTGTTTACTCATGTGGCCCAGTCGCTCTATTTGAAAATGTACACGCCGGGCGTCGTCACCGCCGTTCTGATTGTACTTCCTTATTCGTTGGTTTTGTTTGACCGCCTGCTTTCGGATAACCTGGTAACCTGGGGCGAGATTCTGCTCAGCGTTCCGGTTGGGTTGCTCGTCGTACCGCTGGTGATGGTCGGCCATGAGCTGGGCAAACGTTGGGTGAAGTCTTAGCGGACAACGACGTTGTGAATTTTGGGACTATCTGCTGGTCTTAAATCACAAACCCGCCATTACGTTCTTTAACCCCTACTGCTGACTTATCCCTAAATCAGAGAAAAATAAAAGCCTTCCGGTCGCGCACTGATGCCGCTGGAAGGCTTTTGAAATGGCTATAGAATCGATTCTTGGCTCAAGGCACTGGTTGGCCTTTGTTCGCGCAGTTGGTTCAGCAAATCCTTCATGCGGGCCGGGATTTCTCGCTTCAGTTCCTCCCAGGTTACCAGCATGTCGGGCGTCCAATCGAACGGCATATAAGTGCCGGCGATGTCAAACCGGAAGCTGCGGAGATGCTTGGCCGCGAGCTCATCGGCATCGGGTAGTGTCTTATACGTACCGCGTAGCATGTCGGGCTCCAGTACGCCGTCTTTTCCCGCATGCTCGCCGGTTGCCAGATGCAAGTTCGGCAGTAGATCGAACAGCTCGCGAAGCGGGGAGTAGGCGTGTTTTCCCGGCTGACAATATAGGCTGATGCTTCCATCAGATCCGACGTTCGTTTTACTGGGGGCGATGCCTTTCAAGTACGTCCCGTGGAAGCTGGCCTCGCAATCGACGACAGCCCCTTGCGGCGACAGGAAGATCCACATATGTTCCAGATCGTAGAGATGCGTAATATCGTAGTCCCAATAGACCGCATATTCGATCACGGCGCCTACGCGCTTGTGATCAACCTCCAGTATTCGTTTGAACGAAGGGGATGGACCGGTTTCCGTAAGCACCGTCACGCCGACCCGGATGGGGCGGAACGGCTCATGTTCATCGATGAGCATGCGCGGGATATGATGAAAGGCCAACTCCCGCCAGTTGGCACTGTTGTCCAGCATGTTGATTGCCTCCTCTTATCTCATTTGATCCCATGACAAGCTTAGCACGTGTTTTTCATCCCAGTGTTAACCTCAGAATAAGGTTTTTCCTATATCTATCATCCGTTCTCTAATATAATGTTTGTGAACGAAAATACATACCTATTGGAGTGTGAGGATCTTGCAAGAAATATTCAAGCAAGTACCGTTGTACCGTTTTCTGGCCTATTGTATGGAAACGAACCTTCCAAGACGGATTCTCGATTGCGGGGCTGGCGGGGACATGCCTCCCTTGAGCCTGTTTAGCGCTTACGGCTTTACTACCTATGGCATCGATGCGGATCCGGAGCAATGCCACCGAGCTAATGCGTATGGCCGGCAAAAAGACCAATCCTTGAACATCCGTGAAGGGGATATGCGCAAATTAGACTTTCCAGATCAATCGATGGGGTTTGTGTACTCGTACAATTCGATATTTCATATGCGTAAACAAGAGGTCCTACAATCGCTTGTGGAGTTAAAGCGCGTCTTAATGCCGGGCGGGCTGATGTTCGTTAATTTTCTGACGACAAATGACTTCCGATGCGGGCAAGGTCCCGACGTGGGGAATCATGAACACGAGCAATTTGACGATGACCAACCGGTGATTCATTCCTATTACGAGCCGGGGGAGCCAGATGCTCTCCTGAGCGATATGGAGATTTTGTATAAAGAGGACAGGGTGCTTGAAAGAATTTATGAAGGAGAACGCATCAGACAAGGGTTCGTTGATTACATTGTTAGAAAGAAAGCGATTTCATGATTAGGGGTAGCATTCCCCGTTGCGAACAGTGTATCATAGATTTGTAAAATGTCCTTTATATCACTTTTCGACGTACGACCCGGCTGGAGATCGCCCATATCCAAGGCTGGGTTCAGTTATTTTAGACAGAGAAAGGATTGAAGTTGATGGATTCACTGCTGATCCGTCCGGCAAGTCTGAACGATATCGACGGCATTCGCGAGGTGGCCGTGGAAACCTGGAACAGCACGTACGAAACGATTTATCCGGAGCATTTCATTGCTACGTATTTGACCCATGCCTATGCCAAGAGCAGCCTGGAACAAAGCATTACGTTGGATGAGGTGCAATCGTCGCGCAAGTTTTTGGTTTCGGAATGGGAAGGGGAAATCGTTGGTTTCGGCCAATTGTCGGAGCCGGATGAGGGAGTTAGCGAACTGACTCGACTTTATATATTAAAAGAGCATCAGCGTAAGCGCATCGGCAAGCAATTGCTGAACGAGCTGATTCGCCAGAACCCCTTGATTAAGGAAATTTATGCCTGGTGTGAACGCGAGAACGGCATCGGTACGCTTTTTTATAAATCGAACGGGTTCGTGTATACCGAAGAGAAGGAAGAAGTATTGTTCGATTATCGAACGATGATGGCCAAATACGTGAAACGCATTTAGGCAAGGCCATGAATCTAAGGGAATTTAAGTGGAGATGGGAATAAATTGACCACCAATCTGGCCATTGTATGTATCCTAACGATGATTATTCATGCAGCAGAGACCCTATCGTATTCAATCCGTTATGCCGGTGTGAAATTGAACAAAATCGTGGTTGCGTTGTCTCTGACCGGGATCGTCGTGCTTGTATCTAGAACAGCGAATATGCTTCAGGCACCGATGACGGCCACATTTATCGATCACGCCAGGAAGTATCCCGATTTTCAGGTGATGGACACGCTGCGGATCATCCTGTTGGCCGGTTCTGCCGGAACGCTGCTGGCGATGCTTCTATTTCCTACCTGTGTAAATCTCTTTGAACGCGTGATCGCCAAGCTGGAGGTGGCAGGATCGCTGCCCAAGCTGGTCACGAGCGTATCGATCCCGCAGCTCAAAAACGTCCGGCATTATTTTCGCAAGCCCAGCCTGCGTCTTCGTTCCTTTCGCCTCATGGGAGTTCCGAAGCGCTTTATATTGCTGAATATCGCGGTGACCGCTTTCTATACGGTTGGCGTGTTGGCTTCTTTATACGCTGCTTATCTGGTGCCGGAACTGGCCACGACGGCCTCACAAGCGTCCGGCATCATTAACGGCGTCGCTACCATCCTGCTGACGATCTTTATCGATCCAAAGCTCGGGCTGATTACGGAACGGGCGCTACATCAGGAAGAATCCCGGCAACAACTCGGGAAGATCTATATTTTATTGATGGGTGCCAGATTTCTGGGAACGCTTGCGGCACAAGCAATCATTCTGCCAGCAGCCTATTTGATCTCGGTAGCGGTTCAATGGATCTAGAGCATTTCTACACGAAAGGTTGCGATACGATGTCGGACTCGATTCCACGGCGGTTACGGCTGGAATGGGCGAAGCAAATCCAGTCGATTAGTCAGGCCGGGTTGGCCTATTCTAAAGATATGTACGACCTTGAGCGTTTTGAAATGCTTCGCGAGCTCAGCGTGGACATTCTGGCCCGTTACACGGAGGTTGAGACGGAGAAAATTAAGTCCCTGTTTGCCGGAGAAAGCGGGTATGCCACCCCAAAAGTTGACGTTCGCGGCGCGAATTCCAAGAAGACCGGATTTTGCTCGTCAGAGAACGAATTGACGGGGCTTGGGCGCTTCCCGGCGGTTGGGCGGACATCGGTCTTTCGCCGAAAGAAGTCGTTGTCAAGGAAGTGAAGGAAGAAGCCGGTCTTACTGTTGTCCCCGTGCGATTGCTTGCCGTGTTGGACAAGAAATTCCACGAGCATCCTCCCGAAGCTTACCATATCTACAAATTGTTCATTTTGTGCGAGATCGCCGGAGGGCAAGCGGAAGCCGGGATGGAGACGCTGGAGGTCGGATTCTTCGGCCGGGACGAATTACCGCCATTGTCCACGGGGAGAAACACCTCGAAACAGATTGAACGTTTATTCGACCTTCGTCACGAAACGGAAGTATGGCTTGACTAGGCACACTTAACCCGATGAAGGAAGGCAGGTCATCCTTATGTTATCCAAACGCAAAACTTTGATTTTCTTGATCCTGTCGCAGCTCGTGTATTTGATGTTTTCCATCTCGTGGCTTGTCGTGCTGGGCATTTCTGCGTATTTGTTTCGAGATTCCGGCGATGTGAATCCAGGAATCAGAGGGTTGTTTGTCTACCTCCAGGCTTATCCCGGGGGGCTACTGCTAGGCTTGATTTTGGGATGGACCTTCTTCGCTAAAGGCAAATACAAACAAGCGGTATGGTGGAATCTGCTCCCTTTGCTTTGGGTGGTGCCGTTTATAGGGATCATCATCTACGCCAATATCTTCGCATGAATTCCCCTTGCAGGAAGCAGGTTATTCTATCCAACTTCACGTTGGTTTTGGTATAGTTATAGCTAGGTCTACTACTTATGAGGCATCCCGTAACGGGATCTACTAACGGATAGGAGAGAGCAGAGATAATGAGCAAATCGATGTTGGGCGTTCCTTTGGAAGGTTTCGCCGAGTACAGCCGAATCGCGGCAGCCGAAGGCGGCGTTTTGTTGAAAAATGAAAACGCTATGCTTCCGATTCGTGAAAATGAAATTGTATCCGTTTTCGGAAGAAGTCAAATCGATTACTACCGAAGCGGCACGGGGTCTGGCGGCGCCGTGAACGTTCCTTATGTCGTCAGCATTTTGGACGGGCTCCGGGCCAATCCACGCATTCAGGTCAATGAGCAGCTGGCCGGGCAATATGAGCAATGGATTGCCAAGAACCCGTTTGATAACGGCGGCGGCGGTTGGGCTGCAGAGCCTTGGTGCCAGCAGGAAATGCCGCTGACGGACGAAATCGTAGCGGAGGCTAAGAAGGTGACGAACAAAGCGGTGGTCGTCATCGGCCGGACGGCCGGCGAGGATAAGGATAATGCCGATACCGAGGGAAGCTATCGCTTAACCGAGCAGGAACGGCTGAATCTCGAAACGGTCACCCGGCATTTTGAACAGGTCGCGGTACTCATGAACGTTGCTAATGTCATCGACATGAGCTGGATTAACGATCCGGTACACGACGGCCGAATCCAGGCGGTCATGTTCGTATGGCAAGGCGGAATGATCGGCGGTCATGCGGTGGCCGACCTGCTGTCGGGAGATGTCACGCCAAGCGGCAAGCTACCGGATACGGTCGCTTATCACATCGAGGATTACCCGTCCACAGCCAACTTTGGCAGTGAAGTGCGGAACTTCTATGAGGAAGATATTTATGTAGGTTACCGTTATTTTGAAACATTCTGTCCGGATAAGGTCCTATTTCCTTTCGGTTATGGACTCTCCTACACATCCTTCACCTGGAGCGTGCAAGGGGTGAAGCTCGAAGGAGCTGGCATCGATGCCCGGCTTGAAGTTAAAGTTGCGGTGACGAATACCGGAGCGGATTTTGCCGGAAAAGAAGTTATTCAGCTGTACTATGAAGCGCCGCAAGGTCAATTGGGTAAACCGGCCCGGGCGCTCGGAGCTTTTGCGAAAACCAAGTTGCTCCAGCCTGGCGAAACCGAGGTGCTGACGCTGCAATTACCGGTGCGGCGGATGGCCTCCTATGACGACGGCGGCTTTACGGGGAATAAATCCTGTTATGTATTGGAAGCCGGCGATTACGAGCTTTATGTCGGCAATAGCATCCGAAACACGGAACGGGTTGCCGTGAGCGGGAAAGCGGCGTTCCATCTTGCTGAACTGGCCGTTGTTGAACGGCTGGAGGAAGCTGCGGCTCCGGTTGAACGTTTTTCCCGGATGAAGCCGGGGACCCGCAAGGCGAACGGCACGTATGAAATCGTGCGCGAGGAAGTCCCGCAGCGAACGATTTCGCTCAGAGAACGCATCGAAAGCAGATTACCGGAAGCGTATCCGCAAACAGGCCATCGTGGCATCATGCTGAAGGACGTTCAAGCCGGTAATTCCAGCCTAGAGGAATTCGTCGCTCAACTGAGCGACGCGGATCTGGCCACAATCGTGCGCGGCGAAGGCATGAGCAGCCCGAAGGTCACGCCGGGAACGGCTTCCGCTTTTGGCGGGGTAGGGGACAATCTGCTGGAGTACGGGATCCCGGTGGCTAGTGCTGCCGACGGCCCTTCCGGCATTCGCATGGACAGCGGTTTGAAGGCAACTCAACTGCCAATCGGCACGTTGCTCGCTTCCAGTTGGGATGTTGGTCTGGTAGAATCGTTATACGTGCTGGAGGGACAAGAGCTTCTGCAGAATGAAATCGACACCCTGCTGGGCCCGGGAATCAACATCCATCGGCACCCATTAAATGGACGGAATTTCGAATATTTCTCCGAAGACCCGTATTTGACCGGTTGTTTCGCAGCGGCCATGACGCGTGGGATTAAGAAAGGCGGCTCGTCCGCGACGGTGAAGCATTTTGCCGGCAATAACCAGGAGCAGGCGCGTTCGAAAGTGGATACGGTTGTCTCTGAACGAGCTTTGCGCGAAATCTACCTGAAAGGCTTCGAAATGACGGTGAAAGAAGGAGAAGCGACTTCGATCATGACCTCCTATAATCCGGTCAACGGTCATTGGGCGGCTTCCAACTATGATCTCAACACGACCATTCTCCGAAACGAATGGGGTTACGAGGGCATCGTCATGACGGACTGGTGGGCAGTCATGAACGACTGCGTAGAAGGCGGACCGGCCGACGCGAAGAATACATCCTTCATGGTACGTGCCCAAAACGATCTGTATATGGTCGTGAACAACAATGGCGCGGAGATCAATTCGCTGGGGGATAATACGCTAGAAGCTCTGGCCAATGGATCGTTGACGGTCGGCGAATTGCAGCGGTGCGCCATGAATATTTGCCGGTTTTTGATGAATGCGCCGGTATTTGCCCGTGAACCGAAATCGGCTGACGAGGTCCGCTCAATCCAGGCTGTACAAGACGGTAAGTTCGTTGTCGGGGAAGGCACAGAAGTCTATTTGTTGTCCCGCTCGGAAAGCGCCAAAGTTCTGGCCAGTGCACAGACCGTGGTGGTGAAGGTGCGGGAAGCCGGGGTGTACACGGTGACAGCGCATATTCGCTACGAAGCCATGAACCTGTCGCAATCCGCCTGCAATCTTCTGTTGAATGGCGAGCTATTGACCACCGTGCAGACGAATGGCACCTTTGGAAAATGGGTCACTCAGAAGCAGCTCCGCATCGAGCTTACAGAAGGCGATTACGAGCTGAAGTTTGATTATATCAAGCCGGGTCTGGAAATCGGCTGGATCGAGTTCATTTAATAAATGAAAAAGGGATGAGCCCTTCCGTTCGGAAGCAAGGGCTCATCCCTTTTGATTTATTTAGCGTGAGGCATTAAGGCAGAGAGAGGAATCCGTCCTTAAAGATCTTCAACAAATACTCCAGCGTGACCGGATCGCTGTATGTCGAAGCGGCGGTGTCGATCTCGATGACATGGCCGTTTTTGACGGCCGGAATGTTCTTCCACGTATTGGATTGCAAAAACTCATTTTGGGCTTCTTTGTTCTGGCTCAGCACGATGTAATCTCCGGCATATTCAGGCAGGATCTCATTCGATAATGTGTAGTAGCCGGGGCCCAAGGCATCCTTCTTCGCTTTTTCCGGCATGTTAAGTTCCATCATTTGATATAACAACTCCGTACCGCGGGCCCAATTGTTCCCGAATACATAGAAGTTCTTCGTGTCATATTCGAAAACGGAGACGGTGGTGTCCTTGCCGATCTTGGCTTTGATCTCTTCGCCTGCTGCTTTGGCACGGGTCGTGAAATCCTCGACCCAGGCTTTAGCTTCCGCTTCCTTGTTCAGCACTTTCCCGATTTCCACCTGCTGCGCCAAATAGTCCAGCTTACCCCAGGTATAAATGATCGTCGGCGCAATTTCGCTTAGTTTATCGAGATTTTTCATATGCGACCCGGCAATGATGAGGTCGGGTTCCAAGGCGAAGATTTGCTCCGGATTCTCTTCCGATACGACAGCGATGTCTTTTAATTTGTCGGTGAAGAGCGGGTTTTTCATCGTCCAGGTGTCCACACCGACCAGCGAGCCACCCAACGCCACAATGTTCGGAGCGTTCGTCAATGCTACGATCCGTTTCGGATTGGCGGGAATTTCGATGGGACCGTTCTCCGATGGATATGTAACCGTATCGGAAGCCGAATCCGTTGCCGCGGAGTCGTTTCCGTTCGTGCCACCTGCGGCGTTCTCGGCCTGGGTATTTGCCGCCGCCGCATTACTCTGGGTATTGGCCGCAGAATCCTGCCTTGCCGATTCGTTACCGCAGGCTCCAGCCAGGACGGCGAAGGCCAAAATAAAAGGGATAAACAGCTTCTTCATACGTGATTCTCCTTGTCACTGATTTATATGATAATGATTATCAGTATCACTATGAATCACAATACGAATTTCTTCGCGGTTTGTCAATACTAATCCTTTCATGTTCCCTCCAGTAATTTCTTGAGCTTGGCTTCCGTCGCCGTTCCTTCGATTGGGGTATAAATACTGCAGCGTAGATCCGCATCGCCCTGTACTTGAAGCGAGGTCAAGTTAAATAGCATTTTACCGGCTTTAGCATGGCGGAATTCAATCATGACTTCCGGAGCGGCGCTGACTTCGCTCTGGTTCCACAACTCCTGGAAATCCGGATAACGCTGCGACATTCTTTCGATGAACTGCGAATACCAGGGGTCTGCAACGTATTGTCCATAGTAAGCGCGAAAGATGGCCAAGAAGCCCTTGACGAAATGCGGCCAATTGACGGCCAGGCTGCGCAGTTCCTTCTTGGCAAAAGGGAGGGAGATCAAGTTGCGTTCCTCATCCGGGATCTGCTCGAAATCTACGAATACGTGGGTGGCGGCGGGATTCCATCCGACAATATGGCAGTGACGGTCGGAGATAATTGTCGGGCAATATTTCAACTCTTGCAAAATTTTATGGAGCGACGGGTTGATCACGGGATCCTTCTCTTCAACCCAATCCGGGTGAAAACCGCTGTCAGACGCCAGGTCAAACAGGTACTTACGCTCGTCTGCGTTCAGTCGAAGCGCTCCGGCAATCGCATCGAGGACGGAGGGAGACACCTTGATATCCCGGCCTTGCTCCAACCAGGTATACCACGTCGTACTTACCCCAGCGAGCTGGGCGACTTCCTCGCGCCGCAAACCCGGTGTCCGTCGGCGCGAACCTGCCGGCAAACCTACCGTATGGGGATGCAGTTTGGCGCGTTGTGTTTTTAAAAATTCGGATAAGGCTTCTAATCTCGGTTCTGTGCTCATCCGCTCATGTCCTCCTCCTTGGATACATCGTTAGTGTGTTATCTATTATACTAGGATAACTAAAAACTTGTAATAGGATACTTTGGGGCTACAATAGAAAACATTAGAGGTTTATTGGCGACACGCAGCATCTGGTCGCGATACCTGAAGGAGGATGACGAATGGAACGGGTTGTAATTACCGGGATGGGGATCTTGTCTCCGCTGGGAAATGATGTCGATACATTTTGGCAAGGATTAAAAGAGGGACGGTCCGGGATTTCACCGATCGATCGTTTTGACGTTACGGCGTTTGGCACCAAGATTGCGGGGCAAGTCCGCGGGTTTGACGGCGAGGCGGTGTTCGGGCGGAAGGAAGCACGCAAGATGGATCTCTTCTGCCAATACGCACTGTATGCCGCCGAACAAGCCGTTCAGGATGCCGGCTTGCAACCGGAACTACTGGATCGCGAGCGATTTGGCGTATACGTTGGTTCAGGCATCGGCGGGATCGAAACGCTGGCGGACAATGTTAGAGTCTTGGATGAGCGCGGACCGAACCGGGTCAGTCCCAGCCTGGTGCCGATGATGATCTCCAATATGGCCGCTGCGCAGATCAGCATCCGCTTCGGCGCATTGGGCGAAACGCTATCGCCGGTTACGGCCTGCTCGATCGGCAACTCGTCGATCGGCGAAGCGTTCCGGTTAATCCGCAGCGGCGAAGCCGACGTGATGATCGCCGGCGGTACGGAAGCGGCGGTGCATCCCCTCGCGCTGGCCAGCTTCGGGAATGCGACCGCGTTATCGAAGCGGAACGACGCTCATGAGCAGGCTAGCCGGCCGTTTGACGCCGATCGCGATGGCTTCGTGATGAGCGAGGGTGCGGGGATCGTCGTGCTGGAGTCGCTGACGCACGCGTTGCGGAGGGGAGCACGTATCCACGGCGAAGTGATCGGCTACGGCGCAAGCTCAGATGCTTACCACGTTGTCGCATCGCATCCCGAAGGCGTCGGAGCTTACCAAGCGATGAAGCGGGCGCTTGCTTCGGCGGGGATTACGCCGGATCAGGTGGACGTGATCAGCGCCCATGCGACAAGCACCCATGTCGGCGACCTTGGGGAGACGAAAGGGATTAAGAAGGCGTTTGGCGAACACGCCTATCGTATTCCAGTTACGGCGAACAAATCGATGATTGGCCATATGTTCGGTGCGGCCGGCGGTGCGGAAGCGATCGCCTTGGTTCAATCGCTGAAGGAAGGGCTTATCCCGCCGACCATCAACCTGGTAAATCCTGACCCGGAATGTGATCTGGACTACGTCCCCCATGAATCCCGCCGGGCCGATCTTGAGATCGGGTTGTCCAACTCGTTTGGATTCGGCGGTCATAACGCCGTGATCGTACTGCGTAAATATCAGGAATAAGCTGGAAAACGAACCGTCCTTCGGGACGGTTATTTATTTTGCAGGACGGGCAACTTTCTTGACTCTTGAAGCGTTAAGATGGTAAGAGACGACTTTACACGGTGAACAGATAAAGCGAACCGACAAAGCCGGCATCGTGCGGGAGTCTTGAAACCTGAAACAGTAGGGGGTCATACCTATGGGCAAGAGGGGAAAACAGGTTGCCGTTTGGAGTATCGTCGTAGTGATTCTGCTGTTGCTGGGCGGCTGTGGAAGCGCTAGCAATGATGCAGCCTCGAATTCGTTAGCCTATAGCGGGGCGGCGAATAAGGCAACCAGCTCGGCCGAAAGCGAAATGGATGGGGGAAGCACCGCGGCGGTCGCTGCCGATACGGCTGAAGCGCCCGCTGCACAGGATCTGAAAGCGGACGGTGGCAGCGGGAGCAGCAATACGGCGGTGAATCCCACCCCAGGATTTCAACAAGTTGCCTCAGATGCAGGGATTAGCAGTAAACTCATTTATCGGGCGAGCGTTGTCATGGAAGTGAAGGATTACGCCAAAACGCAATCGGAGATCCGCAATTTGGTGATGCTGGCGGGCGGGTACATCGTCGAATTTTCCGAGAACCAATCGCAGCATGAACAAGGCGGCAACTTCGTGCTGAAGGTCCCGGCGGCAGGCTTCTCCTCGTTCCTGGACCGTTTGGAGGGACTGAAGCCGGAATCGTTGCAGCGGAGCATTCAAGGACAGGATGTCTCGGAGGAGTATGTTGATCTGGAATCCCGTTTAAAGGTCAAGCAGGCCATGGAAGCGAGGTACTTGAAATTCGTCGAGCAAGCGACCCAAACCAAGCAACTGGTTGAATTCGTGAATGAGCTGGAGCGAATTCAAACGGAGATCGAGCAGATTAAAGGGAGAATGCGGTATATCGACAGCAATGTGTCCTTCTCGACGATTGAGATTCGCGTGTACCAGCCGGATGTATCGCAGCTGTCAGCGGCGGCAAGCGGCGATACTCCGCTGTTGGAGCGGATGAAAAAGGCTTTGACAGGCAGCATCGACGTGTTGTCACTCTTCTTCCAGTGGCTGGTCGTATTTGCAGCCGGCGCGTTGCCGCTGCTCATCATCGCAGCCTTGATCGTGATCCCGATCTGGATGGCGCGCCGGAAGAACCGGGCGGAGCGGGAACGACGCCGTGCACAGCTTCAGGCGGACCAGGCGGCAGGACCGATGGCCGGTTCCGTGACGCCGACGAAGCCGGACACGGTGGAAGAGATTGGGGACTCAACGGAAGAAAATTAGGTCCCGGATGAATGTAAAAGCAAGCCCAAGGGAATGCCCTTAGGGCTTGCTTTTTTTTGCGTGTATGGAAATAGGATAAACCTTCCCAATTCTTAAACTAAACTTAAACGGGATGCATTCCGTTCTATGTTAAGATGAATGAACCAAACTACCCAGATTGAAAGGGTTGACTTTTGATGTTAGACAATTATTTATTTCCCATTACGTATGCTTTCGGTGCGTTTCCGATTGTGGCGTTATTGTTCACCTTACCGTTCCTGGTCGTGCAATACCGGCGGCACGGTTATGTCAATAAGGTTAGAGCGTTCGTGTTGTACTTGTTTCTGCTTTACTTGCTGAATGCTCTATTCCTTGTTATGCTGCCGTTGCCCGCGAGCCGCCATAACCTGCCGCTTAGCGACGGAGCGTTGCAGTTGATTCCATTTCACTTTATCCAGGACATTGTCAAAGAAACCGCGATCGTTCCTGGGGAGCCGTCAACCTATTGGCGGGTTCTTCAGGAGCGGGCTTTCCTGCAGGTGATCTTTAACGTAGCCTTGACCGTACCCTTTGGAATACTGATTCGGTATTATTTTCGCTCAGGCCCGATCACGAGTTTGATCCTGTCGTTCCTGCTCTCCTTGTTGATTGAAGTGACACAGCTGACCGGAATCTATGGAATATATGATCATCCGTACCGCGTCTTTGACGTCGACGACTTGATGACCAATACGCTCGGGGGGATGATCGGTTTCTTGCTGGCCGTATGGCTGTCCCGGTATCTGCCGCGGATCGAACATCTGGACCGGGGGGTGAATCTGGCGACAAAACGGGTGACCTATACCCGGCGCGGGCTGGCCTTATTTTTCGACTATCTGATTTGGGGTGCCTTGATGACCGTCATTTATCGGTTAGGGGTTAAGGAAGCTTATTTCGTGTCCACGGGATTATATTTCATGTTGATGCCTTATTTGACCGGCGGGAAGACGCCTGGCAAGTGGATGGTAAGGATCCAACTGGTCGGACTTCCGGCGGACGAGGGGGAGCAGAAGCCAACCGGCAGCTTGGTCGCAACCGTACAGCGATATTTGTCCGCCACAAAGGCGGGGCGGCAAACCGTAGGCCTGCTCCCCCTGATCGTCCGCTATGGGCTGCTCTATTGGGGAGTGTTTGGCCTCAACCGCCTGTTAGTTTTCCCGCCGGCTGACATGCCGAGCTTGTTCCGGGTGCTGTTGGCCGTCCTCGTTCTAGGCGTGAACATGAGCTTCTTCATCCATGTCGCTAAACGTTTCTTTCGGAAGGAGCCGCTGTTATTCTACGAAAAAATCAGCCGTACCGGTCATGCTATCATGTTGAAGCCGTCGGATAGCTCCTCGATACGGCAAAAGATGCAAGGCCGCAGATAATCCAGTAAATCATTACGCCTCACTATAATATTCGCCGAGAAACTGCCGAAACCGACGTGCGGCTTCGGATAAATATCGGCGTTCCAGCCAAGCGACCGAGAAAACGCGCCGACACTCCGGGCTTTCTATCCGCAGCATCGGGTAGGGAGGGCGTTCGTCCTTCCGGCATGCCGGTACGAAGGCGACGCCTAATCCGGCCTGGACGAGGCTGCCAAGCGCGTTCGGTTCGTCCACCTCGCAGACGATGCGTGGGCGAATGCCCGCAGTCAGGCAGAACGATTCGTTCATTTTGCGAAACGGGTGGCCTGCTTTATATTCGATAAAAGGTTCGTCCGCCACGTCTTCGAGGCGGACGCTTTTGTTTGCCTCCAAGCGGTGGCCGGGCGGGACGGCGAGAAACACCTCGGCATCCAACACCGGCTGCTCGCACACTCCCGGATGATCAAGCGAGGAAGCGGTGAAGCAGAGATCGACCTCGCCTTTTTCCAGCAGCTCGATCATTTCCTCGACGGATGCCGGCGAAGTCTGAAGGATGCGGAAGCTTACCTCTGGGTAAGTTTCGCGAAAGGCCCCAAGCGCGGTCGTAATACGCCCCAGCGTATTTGTGGCCAAGTGGATGCTGCCGCGCTCCAACCCAGCCAGATCCGCCACCTCCTGCCGCCCCTCATCGAGGACGTCAAGCGCGGTCTCGACCTTTTTCAAAAAGGCTTTGCCGAAGGCGTTTAACCGAATCTGACGATTTTTCCGATCGAACAGCGGTACTCCCAAGTCTTCCTCGAGCCTGGCAATCGTCTTACTGAGCGCCGGCTGGGCGATGTGCAGCTCTTGGGCGGCTCGGGTCATATGCTCCATATGAGCGACCGTGCGGAAATACTCCAATTGCAGTAATTCCATGCGCATGATTACTCCCCTCTATTTTGAATTCGATCAATCGATATCCTCAAGGTTATGAATATATAAATTAATATATATTTTTCATTATTAATATTCAATCGTACAATAACTTGTGAGGAAATCGACAGGGGGACGATCATGATGAAAAATGCCGTTTCATCCGAGGCGAGCGAGAAACTGATCCGCGTTTTGGCTTTTACGATGATCTTGTCATCCATGGGGGCAACGATGTTTAATATCGTGCTCCCCGAAATCAAAGGCGAATTCGGTTTGTCCGTGACCCAGGTCAGCTGGGTTTCAACGGCATATGCTTTGATTTACGCCATCGGGGCCGTGATTTACGGGAAGCTGGCGGATGCTTTTCAGTTGAGGAAGCTGCTGACATTCGGGTTAATCTTGTTTTGTGTAGGTTCATTAACCGGACTGTCGGCTCAGGCGTATTGGATGGTCTTGCTAGGCCGCGTGCTGCAGTCAGCCGGAGCGTCAGTGGTGCCCGCGGCCGCGATGATCATTCCGGTACGGCATTTCCCTGCCGAGCGCCGCGGGTATGCGCTGGGGATTACAGCCACGGGACTCGCGATCGGTGGCGCGATGGGTCCGGTCGTGTCTGCGCTGCTGGTCAGTTTGGTCGATTGGCGATGGTTGTTTTGTATTCCTATGCTCATGCTGTTTACCTTGCCGTTCTACCGTAAGTACCTCAGCGACGAGCCGATTCAGACCGTTCGAATCGACTGGCTTGGCGGGGGGCTGCTTGGCAGTACAGTCACGTTGTTATTGCTCGGTGTTACCTATGGGCGGTGGGAGCTGTACTTAGGCAGTTTGATCCTGTTTCTCTTGTTTCTTTGGCGAATCCGAGGGGCCTCGCAGCCGTTCGTGAATCCGCGGTTATTTCGGAATAAAAGCTATTCGTACGGGCTAGTGCTGTCGGTGCTCGTCTTGGGGATCGGTTATGCGCTGCCATTCCTGACGCCCCAGCTGCTGGCGGAAGTGAACGGGCTTCCTCCCGGCTGGATCGGGTTTGCCATGGTGCCAGGGGCTGTCGCATCGGCGATCCTCGGCCGTAAAGGGGGGAAGCTCGCAGACGCCAAGGGCAATTCCTTCGTTGTTTATGTAGCGTCCCTACTGCTGATCAGCTGCTTTGCTCTGATTTCGGTGGTGTCCGGGGCGGCAGCAGGCTGGATAGCGGCAATTCTGATCCTGGGCAATGTGGGGCAAATGTTCATGCAACTGGCGTTGTCCAACACGATTTCCCGCACCCTGCCCAAGGAGCAGACCGGTGTGGGCATGGGGCTGTTGTCCATGCTGGGCTTTTTGTCCGGCGCGGTCTCGACCAGCCTCTACGGCAAGGCGGTAGACCACGGCTCCGCATCCCATTGGAATCCGCTGAATCCATTTGAGGGCTCCGCCGTGTTCGCCAATATCTATTTCGTTTTGGCGTTGCTGCATATCGGCATCCTGCTGTCGTACCGTTATTATCATCGCCAAACTCAACGTGCCACGGAGACTTTGATGAGCGACAGGCCTCATTGAGTTAAACGTGATTAAATCACAAAAATCCATATAGAAGATCACTTTATTCTCGTTACTCCTCCTGGGTATGATAGTAGAATGGAGTAAGATGAATGCAAATAAAGTCAGATAAGAACCTACCAGGAGGATCACGAAATGTCTATCATTTTCGATGAAGCGAAAGGCCTTTTCCATTTGCAATCCCGCAATACGAGTTATGTGATTCAGTTGGTACACGGGTATCCCGCGCATGCGTATTTCGGTGCCAAGCTTCGTCATGACAGCAACCTGGAAGGTTTGTTAACCTTCCAGGAACGTGCATCATTCAGCCCGAATCCCATCCCGGAGGATAAATCGATCTCGCTGGACTCCCTACCGCAGGAATATCCGCAATACGGGACAAGCGACTTCCGGAGCCCGGCTTACCAAGTGCGGCTCGCCAATGGCACCCGGGCGACGGAGTTGACGTATCGCTCCCATCGAATCGTCCCGGGGAAGCCGCTTCTTGATGGTCTTCCTGCCGTTTACGTCGAGCAGGATCGCGAGGCGGAAACGCTGGAGCTGGAGCTGGAGGATCGCATCTCCGGCCTGACCGTCGTGTTAAGCTACACGGTGTTTGCGGATTTTGACGCCATCGCCAGATCGGCCCGGCTCCGCAATGAGAGCGGTGAACCGATCCAATTGGAGCGTGCACTTAGCGCCTCAGTTGATTTCCCGGACGCTTCTTATGATGCATTATACCTGTCCGGTGCCTGGGCACGCGAACGCCATGTGCAGCGCAGACAGCTGGCTCCGGGGGTGACCGGAATCAGCAGCCGCCGCGGTTCAAGCTCCCACCAACAGAATCCGTTCCTGGCGTTGCTGCGGCCGGATGCCACAGAGCAGCAAGGCGAGGTTTACGGCTTCAGCCTGGTTTATAGCGGGAACTTTACCGCCGAAGCGGAAGTCGAGCAGTTTGGGACAACCCGGGTTTCGATCGGGATCAATCCGTTTGATTTCACTTGGAAGCTGGCGCCGGGGGAGAGTTTCCAAACGCCGGAGGCGGTGCTTGTGTATTCCGCCGAAGGGCTTGGAGGGATGTCGCGCACCTATCATCGGCTGTATCGGACCCGGTTGTGCCGCGGGCAATTCCGCGATCAGGAACGACCTATCCTCGTCAACAACTGGGAAGCGACGTATTTCGATTTCAATGCGGACAAAATTGAAGCCATCGCCAAAGCAGGCAGCAAGCTGGGCATTGAGCTCTTTGTACTGGATGACGGCTGGTTTGGCCGGCGCGATCGCGATAACAGCTCGCTGGGCGACTGGTTCGAGGATCGCCGCAAGCTGCCCGACGGGTTGGCGGACTTAGCCCATCGTGTCAAGGACAACGGACTGCAGTTTGGCCTTTGGTTCGAGCCCGAAATGGTCTCTCCGGACAGCGATCTGTACCGGGCCCATCCCGACTGGTGCTTACACGTCCCGGGGCGGCGACGCACGGAAGCGCGCGATCAGCTGGTGTTGGATATGTCGCGCAGCGATGTGCGCCAGTACTTGTACGACCGACTGAGCGATATCTTCTCCACGGTGCCGATCACGTACGTCAAGTGGGATATGAACCGGAACATGACGGAGATCGGATCAGCAGCTAGTTCGGCCGAACGGCAGGGAGAGGTAGCTCACCGATACATGTTGGGTCTGTACGAACTGTTGGGGCGGTTGACGAGCGAATTTTCGCATATCCTGTTCGAGAGCTGCTCCGGAGGCGGAGGCCGATTTGACCCAGGTATGCTGTATTACATGCCGCAAACTTGGACAAGCGACGATACGGATGCGGCGGAGCGCTTGAAAATCCAATACGGCACCAGTATCGTCTATCCGGTATCGACAATGGGGGCGCATATCTCCGCCGTGCCGAATCATCAAGTGGAGAGAACGACTCCGCTGACGTTCCGAGGGGACGTGGCGATGTCCGGCAATTTCGGCTACGAATTGGATCTCACTCGGTTTACGGACGAAGAGAAGGAAACAGCCAAGCGCCAGATCGCGATGTACAAAGAAATTCGCGGATTGGTTCAACAAGGTGATTTGTATCGTCTACAAAGCCCGTTCGAAGGCAACGAAACGGCTTGGATGTTCGTCAGCCCGGATCAAGAGGAAGCGCTCTTGTTCTATTTCCGGGTGCTCGCAGAACCCAACGGCCCACTGCGCAGCGTCAAACTGCAAGGGCTTGACCCGGCTAAAGATTATGAGTTGGCCGGAAGCGGTGAGGTATACGGCGGTGACCGCTTGATGAGTGCCGGCTTGTCCATGGCCTCGGTGCGCGGCGACTTTAGCAGCAAGATGGTTCGACTGAAAGCGAAGCGATAACATAAGCAAAGACCTGAAGGAGGCTGGGACTGACCCCCGTTTGTGAGACAGAGATCAAAACACCTTATTTACTTAAGCAGCCAGTTGCCGATATTCAATCGGTGACTGGTTGTTTAGTTTCGCTTGAATACGAATTGAGTTATAGTAATGGA
>NZ_WNZY01000030.1 GCF_009725205.1 Paenibacillus timonensis
CTCGACGACCTGTATTCTTAACTCGTCGAACTTGCTATGCTGAACTCTCATACGGACTACCTCCAGCTAATATTTATTGTATATTGTTTAGTCTGAAAGTGTCCAAAGTGATTAGGGGGCTTTATAGGAATGTTGCAGTTTTGGCAACATATCAGCCGTTTCGGCGGTTATGCCCGCGAAAATGTTGCACTTTTTACAACATTTCGCCTCGGTCGGACAGCCGCTGCACGTATCTAGCAGCCAAGCACCACCCGCCTAGTTCACCTGGCTAGTTAACTAAGGCCAGCTTCGTCCTGCTCAGGCCTGATTCGCCTGCTTTGGCCAAGCTCAGGCCAAATTTAAGCTTAGCCCAGCGCTTTTTCCCGCTGAATCAGCTCCAGCAAAGCGCCGCAGCCCTGCTGCACCAGGCCGTAGACCTCTTCGAAATTCCCTGTGTAATACGGATCGGGAACCTCCTTCAACTGCGATTCCGACACGAGGTCCAGCAACTTCACGATCTGAGCATCGGTCTTAAGAGCCAGCGCCTTCAAATCGCGTTCATTTTGGTTATCCATCGCGATGATATAATCGAATTTGTCAAAATCATCCTGCGCCACCTGTCGCGCTTGCAATCCCTCATAGGAAATGCCGTACTGGTCCAAAATGCGGCGCGTACCGTGATGCGGCGGATTTCCCGTATGCCAATTGCCGGTTCCCGCCGAATCGATCACAAACTGTTCACTTAATCCCGCTTCGGTAACCCGATGCCGAAAGACGGCTTCCGCCATGGGCGAACGGCAAATGTTCCCCAGGCATACAAACAAAACTCCCACTTTGCGTTTGTCGTTATCCATGGTTCTCCCTCTTCCTTCCTATAAGCTATCTACACTCTCTTAGCAGATCGTACTATAGGCGGTCCAAAAAGTCATCTTTGGTCCACGGTAAGCCGGAGAAAAACCGAAGCTTCAGGCTTTGCGCGCCACCGGAATCCAGATTTCGCTTCGGTAGTTGGGCAGGGACGTGTCCGGACTCTCGTTCCACAAAAGTTCAGGGCCTTCGGCCAATTCGTAATGAGCGGACGGGAACCACTCTGAATAAATCCGTCCCCATACGTTCTGCAGTGTCTCCGGGAACGGGCCGACCGCGGTAAACACCGCCCACGTCGAAGCCGCTACCTCTAACGAAGCGTAGCCTTCTGGGCAAGCGTGTGTTGTAGCCACGCCGAGGTAATGGTCCAGCTCCCCTTGCTCCTCCATGCGACCTTCCGAGAAGTTGGCCGACGCACTGATCATCCCGGCGGGTTCGAGGTTGGACAACCCTTTCAGCCTAGCAATTCTCTCCGGGGTTAAGCTTTGCGCCATTTCCGCAATATGCGGGTTAACCCCCTGAAATTGGATCGGCACCCGTTTGTGCAGGCCGACGATCCGAAAAGCTTCCTTTTCCACGATCCGATAATTCATTTCGTTTCCTCCTTGTATGGTGAGTTGGAAGGTCATCCGAGGATAGGCTTTGAGCGGTGCTCCCGGATCTCTTGCTTCCGACGGCGTGATTCCATGCAGGCCTTGGAATGCCCGGGTAAAGGCATCGGCGGAACCGTAACCGTATTGGATCGCAATGTCGATGACCCGCACCGGTCCCTGCTGCAGCTCGAAGGCAGCCAGCGTCAGCCGCCGACGGCGGATATATTCCGACAGCGGGATCCCGGCCAGGAACGAAAACATCCGCTTGAAATGGTATTCCGAGCAAACGGCGATCCGGGCGACTTCCTCATAATCGATTTCGTCCGTCAAATTCCGCTCGATGTAGTTCAAAGCCTCGTTCATATTTTTCAGCACATCCATCGTTTGCACCTCCTCTGGTTCCCAGCATAACAAGAGTCCTTCGGCCCCATCCGACTTTCCGCGCACCGGTTTTGCGGGGGGTCCAGACCAGGCTGGCGAAATGAGTTTGGTATCAGTATAACGAATCGGAAGGAACGCCGAAAGTTTCAGCCAATCGCTCGCACGAATCCGAACAAAACAAACAAAGGGAAGGCCACCGGCCTTCCCTCCAATGCTACGGATATAGCCATCCTTATGGCGTTTCCGTCAAGATTTCTTCCGTCGTCCCCATCCCCTCATCCGCCCAATCCGCGGACGTATACAACGTGAAGATCAGATCCCGATTCGCTTCCGCGAACCAGGTTAACCCGCCGTCCGTGGACAACTTCGCTTCCCCGCCCGCATAAGGATCGGCGTCGCTGTAAGCAAACCCATAGTTGTTGTCCGTACTTGGCGTATAGTCCGAGCCGGGCGACTTCAGGATGAGACCATACGTTTTGCTCGTATTTAGTCCTTTGAGCTGTGGGTAAATCGAATATGGCGAGATCGAACCCGGGATGTTGTAAGCCGGAAGCGAAGCCGTAAACAGCTTCTCTGCCGGTTGGCCCTGATCGTCCAGCACGACCAGCTCGAAGTAATAAGCGTCCTTCGGTACCTCATTCCGATAACTCTCATAAATGTAGACATCCAGCTTAGGCAAATCCACATGCTCCAAAGTGAAGGTCTGCATCCGCTGAATTCCCGCCCGCACGTCGGAGTAATTAGCGTATCCCAGATCGCTGTCATCCTGGTCGATGCGGCTGCCTCCCTCTCCGGGCGCGTAATAAGCTTCCAACTCATAGATCGAAGGCACGCCATAGTTCGTATTCAGATAGAGTCTCAGCTTGGTTGTCGTAATCTCCGGAAACTTCAACGTCCGGTTGTCGCCTAGCGTAAATCCTTTCGTGATGTTCCGGTATGCCGAGCCGTCCCAATATTGCAGCGTATAATTGGCCGTTTTGAAATACGGATCGCGGAACTCCTTTACGACAACCTGGTTCATCTTCGTTTCCGTGCCAAAATCGATTTCCGCCCATTGATCGTTCTGTTGTCCGTCAGCCGCATTCCAGCGCGTCGTGGGATCGCCGTCCGTCAACTTATCCGCCTCGTAGCCGGGATCGCCCCAGGTCGAGGAGACATTGACAGGCTTCCCTAACGCCAGATTCATCGGTAACGGATCGGCAGGTGCCGGTTTTCCTGAACCCACGATTTGAATGATCGCTGAGCCTTTCGCTTCCAGTGGATACGTTAACGTTCCCTGCGCCGTGCCAAGCGATCGCCCGCTGTAGAGCTCGGTCAGCCGGTATTTTTTGTTTGGTTTGAGGCCCAGATCGGCCAATTCGACCTGGATGTCCTGGGCCTGGTTCGTCCAGTTGGACAACCCAACCACGCGGTTGTCTTTCCCCTCCGTCAGCACGGTGACGGCAGGAGAATGCGCCTCGTGATGGTAAAAGTCTGTCATCTGCAGTGGTTTCGCCGCCTGCCCTTTTTTCACCAGATCAAGCAGCTCCTCATTGTGCAGCCAAGCCAACCGGTCCTCGTCGATGAAAGGCAAGTTATCGCCGATCAGGTAATGGCCCCCACCCAACGTCACCGCGGTATTTAACAACTTGGCATCCTGCTGACTGAACTTGTACCAGAACCCTTGGATCACGTATTGCGGAATGATCATGTCCGGGTCGTTGTATTCGTAGATCGTACCGTTCGTCCACCACGAAGCGGCGGTATTAAACGCCTGCCGCTCGATGCCGGAGTAGCTGGCTACGCCAAGCGACGTGTCGCAGGCCGCCCGCCGACCATGGGCAAACGCGGCCGGCAGCAGCGGCGCGATCGACTCGTTGATGTAAATCGGGCGGTCCGCCGCCAACACCGCATCGCGGATGATGCCCATCCCGATCCGGTAGTTCTGCATTCCATTCACCGAAGGATCGTAATGCTGGCCTTCGTACATGCCCATATCGATAAAATCCAGCTTAATGTAATCGTAGCCCCAGCGGATGTAATCGTCGATGTTCCGCTTCACGATTTGCTGGGCCACCGGATGGCTGAGGTCCAGCGCATAGGTGTTCAGATAGGTTTTGATCAGGTTCCCCTGCTCGTCCTTCAGACAAATGTCGCGATGAGTCAAGCCCGTGCCTTCGATCGGCAAATCGAGCCATTCCTCATAAATCGTAAACGGCGTCGAATATCCGCCCGCCTTGAGCCCTTTGGCATGCACGTAGTCGATGAACTTGGTGATCGATTGTTCAAAGGGCAGTCCGCTTTCCGCTTGAAAACCGCCATCCAGATTGAAATAATCATACCCCTGCGGCTTCAAATGCTCCGCTACGTAATCGACCATTGCGTACATGGCCTCCGCAGTAGCATAGCGATCATGCGAGTAGAAGGTGTTATAACCCATCGGCACGTCGCCGTCCCACTTCATATGAGGCTCCCCCTGGTTATAGACGGTGCCGTATTCCTCCAAGCCATGCTGGTAATCGTCATAATACCCGAGGAAAAACAGATCGGAGGACACCGTTGTTCCGCTATGACTTCCCCCCCAGTTGTACAGGGAAAATTCGGTCAACGGACCGTTCGGAATTTCCGCTTCGCCGAGCCTTTGGCTGCTTTTCCAATTCTGGACGGTGGCCGCACCGCCAACAAAGCCATGTTTATTCTCGTTATCAAATACCGCCGCGACCCAATGGCTGATCCCGTTGAAGTCGTCCCACGTCAGCTGCTCGCCGGCGAAGCGGTCGGCTCCGTTTTGGCTTTTGCCGAAATCGTCGACCGGCGCGACCCCGAAATCGAAATTGTTCGAATACGGCGTCGTAAAGATCTTCTTCGCATCGCCCGCCCCGATCTCGATCCGCTGCGCGTCCATGGGCGTCAGCTCCTCCACGGTCAGCCCGTCCGCCCGCTGCACCTGCATGTCAGTGAGCACGTATGAAACCTTAGGGTACAAGTAAAAGTTCAAATCGATTTGCTCGCCGGTTTCCAACTGGCTGTGAATCGTCAGCTTACGCCCGTTTTTGCCATAGGCGTCCGGCTTCAGCTTAGTCCACTCGGCCGAACTTTCCACGGCATCCCGGGTTGAGCGGGTTTCGCCGCCCTTCTCCCGGAAGCTCGCCTCGAACTGCGGCACGACCGGCAGTCCGTCCCACGACAAGCTGCCGGTCCCTTGCGCCAAATCGAAAACCAACGAATGCCTTCCGTTCGACGCCTGAACGATGTTGCCGTTTTGGGCATAAGCCCCGGCTTCTTCCTCCGCCTGTACGGCCTGCGCGGATCCCAAAGGTCCGGAGAAAGCGAGTGTACCGGCTAACCAAAGAATGCATGCGAGCGTCCTCTTCCCTGTCCGTAAACGTCTTCTCACCTTTACGCCTCCCTCAATCTTGAATGGGTGGAACCTCGGTTTACGATGCCAGAACTGGATGTATTTTCTATCCTCATTCTAAAAACGGCCCTGTCCCACAGCTATACCGCAATGTAATGATTCATGCAGGAAAACGCCTTACATCCAAATTGGGCACAAAAAAGCCCGCTCCCTGCGCATATAGGCGTGGGGTGCGGGCGGTGCGGCTGAGATCAGTTGGCGTTCATACGGTGCAGGCTACCTTGTGCAAGCCCGGTACGCGGTAGGCGAGATCCCGGCATGGCTCTTGAACTGGCGGGAAAAATGGGCCAACTGCATGCCCAGCCGATCAGCAATGTTGGCGATGCTGTCGTCGGTGAAGGTCAGCAGCCGCTTGGCTTCCTCCATCCGTTTGCGCTGTACGTAATGCATGGGGGTGACGCCCATGATTTTTTTGAAATAAGGAATAAAATAATTCGGATGCAAATGGACGATGTCGGCCAGCGTTTCGATTTCAATCGGCCCGTACAGATGCTCTTGGATGTATTTCAGCACGCCGCTCAGCTTGTTCCGTTCCGTAAACTGCATATAGTCCTTCAAATAATCGCGGTATCCCCCCTCCTCCAGGCAGCAGGCGAGCAGGTTCAGGAGACAAGCCTGCATGCGCAGCCCGGCAAAAGGGCCGCCAGACTGAAACTGGCGGATCATCTCGTCGAAGGTCGCACGGACGTACTCCAGATTGCCGGCATCGCTGATAAACAACTTGCTTCCGGCATGAAACAGCGGCCATTCCCCTATTTGGGCGTCGAAATGACAGAAATAACGCGTATAGGGATCATCCGGGTTCGTAGACGTCGTCTGGCTTGTCCCTGCCGGCATGATCATAAGTTGGCCCGGTCGAGGATAATAGGTCTCCCCGTTGATGATCACCGAGCCTTCCCCATCCGCGATAAAATAAAGCCGGTTGAAGCTAGGAGCCAGCTCCGTCCGGTTCCAGCCGGGAAAGCCGCTTCGCAGCTGGGCATGCGTCACCGTCACGGTCAAGCTCTCGGGCAGCCGCCCGGCGAGCAGATCCATCTCATTCATCGTTTCCCATTCCCTTTGTTGGATTGTAAGCCCTTCCACTTTCAAGGATTCTGATCTCATTGTAGCATTCGCATTTATCGAATACACCTTAATTTTGCGCAAAACCGTCTTAATCCGTGCCCTTCTCAACCCTTTCGATTCAAGCTAAGCTAAGAGCGACAGGACTACATAAAAGCGGACAGGATATTTAGGATGAGGTTCAAAGAAGGTTACCTCTAAGGGAAAGGCAGGGAGCGTTTAAATGGATAAACTACGTTTCGCCATCATCGGCATCGGCAATATGGGCACATCCCATGCGTTGCACCTCTGCGGCGAGATCCAGGGTGCGGAGCTGACCGCCGTATGCGACACCAACCCCGAGCGCCTGAAGTGGGCGAAGGAACATTTGCCGGAGACGGTGCAGACCTTTGACACGCCGGAAGCTTTGTTTGCTTCGCGGGCGATGGATGCCGTGCTGATTGCTACGCCGCATTACGATCACCCGACGCTGGCGGTGCAGGCTTTTGAGAGCGGTTACCATGTACTCGTGGAGAAGCCGGCCGGCGTGTTCACCAAAGCGGTCCGCGAGATGAACGAAGCGGCCGCGAAGTCCGGCAAGCAGTTTGGTATCATGTACAATCAGCGGACCAATCCGCTGTACGCCAAGCTGCGCGACCTCGTATTGTCTGGAGAGCTGGGGGCGATCCGCCGCACGAACTGGATCATCACGAACTGGTATCGTTCGCAGAGCTACTACGACTCCGGCGGCTGGCGTGCCACCTGGGCCGGAGAAGGCGGCGGCGTGCTGCTGAATCAGGACCCGCACCAACTCGATTTGTGGCAGTGGACGACTGGGATGATGCCGAAGCGGGTCCGCGCGTTTTGCCACTTCGGCAAATACCGCAACATCGAGGTGGAAGACGACGTGACCGCCTACGTAGAATACGAGAACGGCGCCACCGGGCTATTCGTCACCACGACCGGCGAAGCGCCGGGCACGAACCGCTTCGAGTTGTCCGGCGACAACGGCAAAATCGTCGTGGAAGACGGCAAGCTCACGTTCTGGCGGCTGCGGATGCCCGAGCCGCAGTTCAACGCGGAATATACCGGCGGCTTTGGCCAGCCGGAATGCTGGAAATGCGACATCCCGGTGAGCGGCGGCGACGGACCGCAGCATAAGGGGATTTTGCAGAACTTCACGAACGCGCTGCTGCGCGATGAGAAGCTGCTCTCCCCAGGCGAGGAAGGCATCCGCGGCCTGACGATTTCCAACGCCATGCACCTTTCGGCCTGGACCGACGATTGGGTAGACCTCCCGCTGGATGAGGAGCTATTCTACGCCAAGCTGCAGGAGAAGATTCAAGCCTCTTCGTTCCGCAAGGACGGCGGCAGCGGCAAGGTGCTCGACGTGTCGGGGACACATTGAGCATTCGGGAGATAAGAGTCTATCATTGCCGCGGCCGAAGAATAGAGTGATTTTTTCACCTTATTGGCTCTAAAGCACTCATTTCCGACGAAATAAGGCGATTTTATGTTCCTATTTTGCGCAATACCCTCCAAAATCACCGTTTTTGGCCAAAATAGCGTTAATTTTTGTTCTTATTTTCGAGACCTGGGGGAGAATGCGCAAAATAGAGTGATTCTTTCACCTTATTTGAGACATACGCTGGGGAATGCTAGCCCCCTCCTCCAATTCCGTAACAAAAAGGAGCGATAACCCATGAAATTGTCCGTATTTACCGTATCCACCCCGGATTTGACGCCGGAGGAGTTGGTACAGGCCGCAAGGGAAGCCGGTCTCCACGGTGTGGAGTGGCGTTTCAAGGAAATCCCCGCCGAGGCAACTGGTGAGAAGCCATCGTATTGGCGCAACAATTTGTGCTCGATCGATCCGTCTTCAACGGAAGAACAGCTGCTTCGCTTCAAGCGCATCACCGAAGCTGAGGGGCTTGAGATGACATGCATCGCGCCGTATTTGAACTCGCTGGACCTCGAAGAGACGGAGCGGGTATTCGCCGTCGCCCGCCTGCTGGGTGCGAAGACGATCCGCGTAGGCGCGGCCGGATATGACGGCTCAACGCCCTATCCCGAGTTGTACGACAAAACGGTGCGTTACCTGAAAGAAGCTGAGCGTTTGGCCAAACAATACGGCGTCAAAGGCGTCGTGGAAACACACCATCTGACGATTGCGCCAAGCGCCAGCCTCGCCCATCGACTGGTCAGCCACTGCGATCCCGATCAGATCGGCGTGCTGTATGATCCGGGCAATATGGTGCACGAAGGTTACGAGCAGTTCAAAATGGGACTCCAACAGCTCGGGCCCTATCTCGCTCATGTCCACGTCAAAAACGCCGCCTGGTCGCAAACCGGGACACGCGAGGACGGCAGCGCGGCTTGGCGTTGCGAATGGTCGCCGCTAGCGAACGGCGTGATCGACTACAGCCGGCTGCTCCAGGACCTGAAGTCCGTTGGCTACGACGGCTACCTTGGCATTGAGGACTTCAGCGGCCATTACGGTTCGAAAGAGATGCTCCGCAAGTTTGCCGAGTTTATCCACGAAAGGATGTAAGGCCGATGACGATGGATAAACAACAGCAGCCCTCTTATCAAGCGAAGGACGGGATGAACTATGCGCCTAAGGGGCGTCCGAATGCGGTCGTGAAGCCCGGCGAATTTGCATTTGCCGCGGCGGCTCTGGACCACGGGCATATTTACGGAATGGCAGGCGGGCTAATTGAAGCCGGAGCGACCTTGAAGTGGGTTTACGATCCCGACCCGGCGAAAGTGCAGGCGTTTGTGGAGCAGTACCCGCAAGCGATCCGGGCAGACAGCCTTGAGCAGGTGCTCGCCGATCCCGAGGTACGGCTCGTCGCCGCTGCGGCGGTTCCGTCGGAGCGGGGACCACTGGGTCTCAAGGTGATGGATGCCGGGAAGGATTATTTTACCGACAAGACGCCGTTCACCCACCTGGATCAGCTCGAAGCCGCACGCCGGAAGGTTCGCGAAACCGGCCGCAAATATATGGTGTATTACAGCGAACGCTTGCATGTAGAATCCGCCGTGTATGCCGGCCAACTCGTTCAGCAAGGGGCGATCGGACGCGTGCTGCAGGTAACCGGGTTTGGTCCGCATCGGCTGAATGCAGGTTCGCGGCCGGAGTGGTTTTTTCAGAAGGAGAAATACGGCGGCATTCTCTGCGACATCGGCAGCCACCAAATCGAGCAGTTCCTGTATTATACCGGGTGTCGGGACGCCAAGGTGTTGCACAGTAAGGTGGCCAACTACCATCATCCCGAATACCCCGAGCTAGAGGATTACGGCGACGCAACGCTGGTTGGCGATAACGGAGCGACCCAGTACTTCCGCGTTGACTGGTTTACGCCGGACGGCCTCAGCACCTGGGGAGACGGGCGGACGTTCATTCTGGGCACCGAAGGGTACATCGAGCTGCGCAAATACATCGATCTTGCCCGGGACACGGACGGCGATCATGTCTACCTGGTGAATCAGGACGGCGAGCAGCATTTTGCCGTGCGCGGTCAGGTCGGTTATCCGTTCTTTGGCGAATTAATCCTGGATTGCCTGAACCGCACAGAGAACGCGATGACGCAAGAGCACGCCTTCAAAGCCGCGGAGCTATGCCTGAAAGCCCAGCAACAGGCGCTACAAATCACCACATCTTACTAGGACGGGAAGGGACCTTACGATGCAAGAACCGATAGGCGCAGCCATCGTCGGCTGCGGAGCGATTTTCCCGCTGCATGCCGGGGCTGTGCATCAGTTGGACGGCGTGAAGCTGAAGGTCGTCGTCGACAGCGATGCCTCCAAAGCAGAGCAGGCAGCTGCGGAATATGCCTGCGAAGCGGCGAGCGATTACCAGACCTTACTGGAACGCGATGACATTCAAGTCGTTCATTTATGTACGCCCCACCACCTGCATGCGGAGATGGCAACGCGTCTGCTACGGGCCGGAAAGCACGTGCTCACAGAGAAGCCGCTCGCGCATCACCTAAAGGCAGCGGAGGATTTGCTTGCGGAAGCGCGCCGCAACGAAGCGCAGCTTGGCGTCGTTTTTCAGAATCGATATAACGCCTCGTCCCAGAAGATCCGCGAATTCCTGGATTCGAAAACGCTGGGTCGGCTCCTCTGCCTCAAAGGTATCGTCACCTGGCACCGAGACGAGGCTTATTATACCGACAGCCCATGGCGAGGACGCTGGGCGACCGAAGGCGGCGGCGTATTGATTAACCAGGCGATCCATACGCTCGATCTCCTGCAATGGTTCGGCGGTGATGTCGTCTCCGTACAAGGAAGCGTCACCGCCGATGCCCTTGGCGACGTGATCGAGGTGGAGGATACGGCGCATGCCAGCTTCCGGTTTGCGAACGGCGTCCGCGGGTTGTTTTACGCCACCAATGCGTATTTGGCCAACTCCCCTGTTGAACTGGAGCTGGTGTTTGAAGGCGGCACGCTGCATCAGCGGGGCGACTGCCTGTATTTAATTCAGGACGGCCTAGAAAGCCTGATCTCCGAGCCGCCGGTCAGCCTCGACGACGCGGGAAGTATCATCGGCAAATCTTACTGGGGCTCAAGCCACCGGTTATTAATCGCCGATTTTTACGACCACATCCGGACAGGAACGCGCTTTGCGATGAATGGCGAAGAAGGCCTCAAAACGCTGCGGCTCATCGCAGAACTGTATCGTTCCTCCCGGACGCGAGACTCCAGATAAGAACAGGCAACCAGAACAAGGGACTGGGAACTAAGACTTAGACAAACGAAAATGGAATATCGATGCATAGAGAGTAGACCGTTTCTTACGAGGGGCGGTCTATCTTGTATCGGGGGACTTACAGGAGGGTACGACCGAGGTTAACGCAGTTTTCGCATCCTAGCGAGGATGGAAATCAGTACCGAATTCATACCTATGGGTACCTTAGACCGCTCGTTCCTTGGTTTCTCCTTCTCCCAAAGCCGGAATTGCCGGGCCATCCTGCATCGGTCCAGCTCCTTGCGAAGATCCCGGATATGCTGTTTGGCAACGTCCAAATCGTTCATATACATCACGCTCCCACCTCCTTTCCATTTTCAAGTTAATCATCACCATATTTGGATCGTGATTTCCTTCTTTATCCTTTCCTATCATAACGCCAAGGTTGCGGCCGCGTAAGGGTACAAAACACCTTAAGTTCTTTTTTCCCTCTTCCTCCCCGCAAAAAAAAAGCGGCCACCTTTGTTTTATGCAAAGGGGTCGCTTTTGTTCACGGCGTTCCTCACGCTTATGGTTTATTGATAGAAATTGCGGATCCAGCGGTGGGATTTCAGCTTGGCTACCTGTTCGGCGCTTAAGCCGCGGCCGTCGCCAACCGGCATGTTGCGCTCAACGTTGCGAACCGTTCGCATTCCCGGGATGACCGTCGATACCGCCGGGTGACTCAGGACGTAACGCAGCGCGATTTCCGGCATCTCCTCCAGCGAAACTCCCAGCTCAGCGGCGATCTTTTGCACCCGATTGTACACTTCCTGCTTCCGGTCGTCGCGGAAATAGTGATTACGGAAGTCGCCTTCCTCGAATGTGGTCTCCGGTGTTACTTTGCCCGTCAATCCGCCTTCGTCCAACGCAACCCGGACGATCACGCCAACATGGTGCTTCTCACAGGCTGGCAGCAGTTGGTCCTCCGGACTTTGATCGAAAAGGTTATAGATGACCTGAACGGTATCCACGACCCCGGTTTCGATCAGCTTGATCGCATTTTCCGGCTGATGGTCATTGATGGAGACGCCAAAATGGCGGATTTTCCCCTGTTCCTTCAGCTTTTGTATGCCTTCCAACCAAGAGCCCTGGCCCACCCACTCATCGGACCAGACGTGGAACTGCTGCACATCGATCGTCTCCAGGCCGAGATGACCGAGGCTCCGCTCCGTGCAGGCAATCACATGCTCGGCGGTAAACGTTTCGTCAGCCGGTACACCGGCGCGAGCGGGCCATTGGCCGTTTTTCGGCGGAATTTTGGTGGCCACGTAAATGTCCTTCCCCTGTGCCTTCTGCTCGCGAACGACCTGTCCCACCAGCTTCTCGCTGTGGCCATCCCCGTACCCGAGGGCGGTATCGATAAAGTTAAGGCCCAGCTCAATGGAGCGGCGCAGCGCTTGCAGCGACTGGTCGTCGCTGGCTCCAACCCATCCGGATTTGCCGATCCCCCAAGCCCCGTAGCCAATTTCGGAAATCCGCAGCCCGGTTCGGCCCAGCGTTCTGTAATTCATCGTTCTTCCTCCTGTCGCGTCCAAAATGGTCCTACGCCCCCATTATACGCCCGCCGGACAGGCTCCCGCAAAAGGGACGCGCACCCTAGTTAGCCAGGTGGCTGTCGGCTGGTTCGCGATCCGCCGCTAACGCACGTCGGACGGGTTCACCCGGGCGAATCGCAAGGCGTTCTCCGTCGTGCCGAATCTCCAGGCCCTCCCCTTCGCGAAGCGTATAGACGACCTGCTCCTTGTCAAAAAACACCTCAAGAAGTCGCCCCCGGTGCATCACCTTAAACCGGCAGCTCTCCCATTGCGGAGGTAGTACCGGACGGAAACCCAACACGCCGCTGCTATCGAGCCGCATTCCGCCAAACCCGTTCACGACCGCCATCCACGAGCCTGCCATCGCCGCGGTATGTAATCCGTCCTTGGCATTGCCGTTCACGTCGTCCAAATCCATCCGCACCGTCCGGCTGAAATAGTCGTAAGCGTCTTCCAACTCGCCGATTTCAGCAGCGATGATGCTGTGGATACATGGGGACAGCGAGGAATCATGCGTCGTCAGCGGTTCGTAATACCGGTAGTTGCGGATTTTCTCCTCCCGCGAAAACTGCTCGCCTAGCAAAAACAACGCCAACACCAGATCGGCTTGCTTCAACACCTGATGACGGTAGATGACAAGCGGATGGTAGTGCAGCAGCAACGGATAGTTTTCCGGCGGCGTGCCGGCGAAATCCCATTTCCGCTTGGACAAGAACGTATCGTCCTGCGCGTAGATCCCCAATTCCTCGTCATACGGGACGTACATCTTGTCCGCCGCCTGCTGCCAACCAAGGATTTCCCCTACCGTGAGACCGATCTTCCGCTCAAGCCGGGCGAAATCCGAAGAGTACCGCTCGCGCAGCACCCCCGCAGTCTCGCAGGCATACCGAAGGTGTTCGCGGGCCATAAGGTTCGTGTAGACGTTGTTGTTCACAACCGCCGTGTATTCGTCCGGACCAGTCACCCCGTCGATGCAAAAAGCACCGCCACGGGCCGGATTGTAATGGCCGAGGTCCACCCAGAACCGGGACGTCTCGAACAAGATCTCCGCGCCCTGCTGCACGAGAAACGCCTCGTCTCCCGTCGCCTGGACGTATTGGCGGATGCCGTAGGCGATGTCGGCGTTGATATGGGCCTGCGCGGTGCCCGCCGGGAAATAGGCGGAGTTCTCCTCGCCGCCAATCGTCCGCCACGGATACAGCGCGCCCCGCTGCGACATCACCTTCGCCCGCTGCCGCGCCTGCTCCAGCGTGCGGTAGCGGAATTCCAGCAAGGCCCGGCCGATCTCCGGCGTCGTGAAGGTAAAGAAGGGCAGCACGTACATTTCGGTGTCCCAGAAATAATGCCCTTCATACCCTTCGCCGGTGAGACCCTTGGCGGCCATGCTGGTCCGCCCGTCGCGTCCGGCCGACTGCAGCAGGCCAAACGCGTTAAACCGCAGCCCCTGCTGGAGCGCGGGATCGCCTTTGATCTCCACGTCGGCGCATCTCCAGAACGCATCCAGATAAGCATGCTGCTCCTCGGCCAGCCCGTCGAAGCCGCGGCTTTCGGCCATCTGCAGCACTTCCGTGCTTCGCATCTGCAGCTCTTCCTCCCGGGTATCTCGGGAGGTGTGAGTGCTGATGAATTTGCTCAGCGAAACGGTGTCCCCCCGGCGCAGCGCCACGTCGTACTGCACCGACAACCGCTGCCTGTCGTGCTTCTCCGACAGGCTATACGAGGCGGACGGCGGCAGCGCCAGCCGGTGGCTCATCGCCGTCAGCAGCGCGAAGCGGCTATGCCGCGTGCGCTGCTTCAGCCAGCCGCCGCCGCGCCCGTCGCTCCCCGCCCCCTCCAACAGGAGGCTGGGCTCCGTGCGGCGTGCCCCGAGGCGCGGATCTCCGCCCCGGTCCGGCGCATCTGCCTCGGCGATGTCCCCGTCCATCGCCGAGCAGATCGACACGGTGCCGTCGAAGTTCAGCGCCGTCACCTCGTAGTGGATCGCCGCCAGATGCCGATGGGTCAACGACACCAGGCGGCGGATATGAATCAGCACGCGGTGTCCGGCTGGGGATTCCCATTCAACCAACCGGTGCAACACACCGCTTTGCATATGCAGCACTCTTTTATAGAATCGCACATGCCCCCGGTTCAAATGAAAGGTCTCGCCCTCGAGGGTCAGCTTGATGACCCCGGCATCCGTCACGTTTAGCATCGCTTGGCCCTCGGACGGAAACCCATACGCCCCTTCGGGATAAAGGATCGGCGCGGTATCGTAGAACCCGTTCACATAACAGCCGCGCACCGAGATTCCTTCCTGCCCGTGGTACCCCTCCTCAAAATGGCCGCGCATCCCGATGTACCCGTTACCCAAGGCAAACAAGCTCTCCTTGCGCTGATTGTCCTTCTCATCGTACGCATCCTCGACCAGGCTCCATTCCCGCGGGGAATGCAGTGTCGCCGGGTGCTCCTCAGACCGTTTGTTCATCCTTTCACCGAGCCTCCCATCAGCCCTCTGACAAAGTACTTCTGCAAGAGGAAAAAGATCGTGAGCGGCATCAGCATGGAGATAAACGCAGCCGACGTAAGCAGATGCCAGTCGTTTCCTCTCGATCCGACGAGGTCGGCTATCTTCATCGACATCACCTGCACGCTTGGCTGGTTGCCGATGAAGATCAGCGATACCAGATAATCGTTCCATACCCACAGGAACTGGAAGATGCCGATCGAAGCCAGTGCCGGTACGGACAACGGCAGGATCAACCGGGAGAAGATCGTAAAGTGACTCGCCCCGTCAATGAAAGCCGATTCGAACAAATCCTTCGGCAACTGGCTGATGAAGTTATACATAAAATACGTCACGAGCGGTAAGCCGAAGGCGGTATGGGCCAACCAAATGCCCAGGTAGCTGCCGTTCAGGCCCAATGCAGTGTAATCCTTCAGCACCGGGATGAGCGCGACCTGCAGCGGAATGACCAGCATCGCGATGATCACCACGAACAGCGTTTTGCGCCCGGGGAACCGCAGCCAGGCAAACGCGTAGGCGGCAAACGAAGCGATCAGCACCGGGATGACCGTCGCCGGTACGGCGATCGTCAGCGTGTTCCAGAACGCCTGGGACAACCCAGTCCCCTTCTGAATCGATTCGCTGCCGTCAGCCAGCTTCAGCTTGTATTCTTTTCCGGACAGCACGTTCTTGTAGTTCTCCAGCGTCAGCGCCGGCTTAAACTCCCAGCCCTGCTCCTGCACGTTTAGTGTGCGGGCCCGGCGATTCTCCCAGATCAGCCGTTGGTCATCGCTGAGAACCCCGGCTTTCAGCTCGTCGTCGTTGAAGGTTTGCCCATTCACCTCAATCGGCTCGCGCAGATCGATATCTTTCGACAGCTGAATCGTCTCCGCATTCGTCCATTCCCGGTGGGGAAACACGTTCCACCAACCGGTATGCAGAATATCCGACGCTGGCCGGAAGGAGGAAATCAATAATCCCAGCGTAGGAATGAGCCATAATAAGCAGATGACGCCCAGTACGAGATTGACGATCGTTTTGCCGCGTTTGCGTTTGGTTCCTGTGGTACGTGGCTGATTCGTGCCCGCCATTAGAATCCCCCCTGCTTGCGGATCTGCCGCAGATTAAAGAAGATGACCGGCAGCACGGCAATCAGCAGGACGATCGCCAGCGTGGAGCCGTATCCGAAATTGCGGTACATAAAGAACTGCCGGTAAAACTGCGTAGCCACCACTTCCGTCCCGTATTGTCCGCCGGTCATGACCATAACAACGTCGAAGATTTTTAGCGTAAACACGATGATCGTCGTCGTCACCGTCAGGATCGTTGCGGAGATAAACGGGATGATGATGCGGAAGAAGATTTTGATTTCACCGGCCCCGTCCACACGCGCCGCTTCCAGAATATCGTCCGGGACGCCTTTAATCGCCGCGGAGAAAATCACCATGGCGAACCCGGTTTGCATCCAGATCAGAATCAGAATGAGAAACAGATTATTCCACGGCTGCAGCATGCTGGTCCAGGCCTGTGCTTCTCCGCCCAGGGCAACGACGATGGCGTTAAGTAAGCCGATCTGCTGGTCACCGGGCTGATAATAGTACACAAACTTCCAGATCACCCCCGCCGCCACAAACGAGATGGCCATGGGCATAAAGATGATCGACTTGGCGATCTTCTCATAGCTGCTGCGATCGGCGAGGATCGCAATCAGCAGCCCGAACCCAACGCAAGCCAGCGTACCGAGGAACACCCACAGCAGGTTGTTGCGCAGTGCCGTCCCCATCAGCTTATCGGTGAAAATCGCCGCATAGTTGGCTAGCCCCACAAACTTCTCCGAGGAGGCGTTAAAGAAGCTGAGATAGAGCGTCCGAACGGCGGGTAGAACAAGGAGCCATCCTAGCAAGATGACCGCTGGGCCGATGAAGATAAACGGCAGCACCTTCCGCCGGACCTGTTCCGGATATTGCTCCACCGCCAAGTTAAACGTATAAAAAAGAAAATATACGCCGAGCACGCCCCATAGGACCGCGCATACCGCGGTCAACAGCGGATTCAGCGTCGAGTCGCGGAAGAAACGGAATATCAATCCGTGTCCGGCGGCATTGGCGAGCAAAATGACCAGGGTGAAGAGCACGGCCCTTAGGCTGACGGTTCGCTTGGCCTCTGAACTCATCATGACCCCTCCTAAAAGTTTGGTGAGCGTAATTTTCTGAATAACCGGTTGGATTCATAACTAAGAGGGGCGGTGTACCGGAACCCACGTTTCGGTTCGCGCGCCCCTCCAGCGGTGCAGTATTATGGCATGTCTTGCGACCTAGCTAAATTTAGTTCTTCCAGCCTTCCTGAATTTGCGCCAGCGCTTCATCCAGCGTAGCTGTGCCGCTCACGTAGTCGGTCATTCCCTTCCAGAAGGTGCCGGCACCCACTTTACCCGGCATCAGGTCAGAACCGTCGAATCGCAGCGTGGAAGCCTCTTGCACGAGCTTCGCCATGCGGCGATCCGCCTCAGAGGTATACCAGTCAAGCGAAGCGTCGTTCATCGGCGCAATGACGCCGCCGGATTGTACCCAAGATTTAATCGATTCGCCGGTCGTGAAGAACTCCATGACGGCCCGAACTTCAGGGCGATCGTTGAACATCGAGTAGATATCGCCGGCGACAAGCACCGGTTTGCCATATTGCTCATCAATCGGCGGCAGGTAGAACCAGTCGTAGTCTTCATCGATTTTCGCCGTTTCCGGGAAGAAGCTGGTGATGAAGTTAGCTTGACGGTGCAGCCACACCTTCGGCGGATTGTCGAACATCGGAGCCGGCGAATCGCCAAAGGCCGTGGTCACGATCGACTTCGTTCCGCCATACACATAATCCGGGTTCATCCAGATTTCCGACATCTTTTCCACCGCGTGCTTCACTTCAGGGGAAGTAAATGGCAGTTCCCCGCTAACCCACTTATCATAATTCTCCGGCGAGGTCGTGCGGAGCATGATGTCTTCGACCCAGTCGGTAGCCGGCCAGCCTGTTGCCGCGCCGCTTTCGATCCCGATGCCCCAAGCGGTGTCGCCATCCTTAGCGATTTGTTCCGTCAGCGCCATCAGCTCATCCCAGGTTTGCGGAATGGTGTAGCCCGCTTCCTCAAACTGTTTCTTCGGATACCACACCAAGCTCTTCACGTTGCTGCGGTTCCATACGCCCGCCATGATTTTACCGTCCTTGCCGTCCATCGTCGCCATGTCGAGCCAACTTTGATTGTAATTGGCCTTCAGCTTCTCCTGATCGAGAATGCCGGTAAGGTCTATGACCTTGCCGGTTTTGGCTACGGCAGCCAGCAATCCCGGCTGCGGGAAGTCGGCGATATCGGGCGCGTTACCGCCGTCCACGCGGACGTTGATGGTCGCCTCAAACTCCTTAGAGCCTTCGTATTGGATATCGATGCCCGTCTTTTCCTCGAAATCCTTGATACTGGTCTCGAATTTCACCTGGTCGGCGTCCACGAATGGCCCGAACATCGTTACCTTGGTGCCTTTATATTCGCCTTTCAACGCGAGCTCCAGCGGCGAGCCGGTGGCTGCCACGTCATTCGTAGCGGTGCCTTCATTCGTATTCTGCTCCGTAGTTCCGGTGTTGGCCGGGGCCGCCGGTTCGTTATTTGCCGCATTGTTCCCTCCGCCGCAAGCGCTGAGGAGAAGCGTAAACGATAATCCGCTAACAAGCAGTAAAGAAGTCCATTTTGATCTTTTATTCATTGACCCTACATCCCCTTCGATATGTTGTATGAGAAACCATCTGAAGGTCTGGCTGACAATGGAACGCTATTCGGCAAATCACCTCCTTGAAAAGCATTTCAACAGTCGTATGAATGAAGCTCCTCCTGAATCCGTTTTCATTTTGGTATAAGTGTATGACCTGCCCAACTGGAATGTTCCGTTTTTTTGAAAAGCTTTTCAAAAATTATTGGTAACTTTGTTGATTGCGTAGTTCGTAGTGGTGTTCGTGTAAGTAGTGATCGTGTAGGTGGTGTTTGATCGTGGTGCGTTCATGTGGATTGGGTTCAAGTTGGTACACGTTGTTAAATCGTGGTTGCTCTTTCTCGCGACGATTCGCGGACGATGAGTTTGTGTTGGAGGACTTCTCGGAGCACCGTTACACTGCCGGTTGTCAGCAGCTCATGCAGCTTCTCCGCCGCACGGTGGCCCAGGTCATAGATGGGTTGAGATATCGTTGTCAGTTTTGGAATGTACATGCCGGCCATGCGGTGGTTGTCGAAACCAACGACGGACACTTGCCCCGGCACAAGAATGTGCCGATCCCGAAGGTACGAAATCGTCCCCATGGCAAATTCATCGGCGACGCAGAACACGGCGGTCAGTGGAGGATGCTCGGTAAACAGCTCGTGTGCAGCCTGATACGCATGTTCGAAATAGTGACTGGCAAATTTCACATTGGCGATGTTGGACGTCAGCCCGTATTCCGTCATGGCTCGGACAAACCCCGCGTAACGCGGCGGTCCGGAAATCGAGTTCTCGTGATTGAAACCGATCATCCCGATTTGGCGATGCCCAAGCTCGATCAGGTAAACGGCCGCGTCGTAAGCTGCCGCCTCGTCGTCGACTTCAACGCAAGGGATCTCGTATTCATCCGAATGGGAGGACACCATGACAAAGGGGATCCGGCAGCCCACCAGCTTCTCGTAATACTCCGGAAACATTTTGTCGCTGGCAAACACAATACCGTCCACCTGCTTCTCATGAAACGCGTCGATATAGGATAACATCCGTTCCTTATCGCGGTCCGTGTTGCAGATCATCAGGCTATAACCCAGCTTGTTGCAGGCATCCTGCATTCCCCGGATCATTCCGGCGTAGTACATATTTTCGATGTCGGGGATCAATAGCCCCAGGGTAAAAGATTTCTTGTAAATCAGTCCGCGGGCGAACGCATTCGGCTGATAACTCAGCTCCTCAATCGCCGCCAGCACCCGTTGCCGCTTGCTCTCTACCACACTTGCCGGCGCGTTCATTACGCGCGAAACCGTGCTTATGGAGACACCTGCTTTATTGGCAACATCGCGTATCGTTGGTTTGTTTTTGTTTTTGTTCATGTCGGCATCCTCGGTTTGAAAAGCTTTTCAATGCGATTATAACAAGGGGTATTTTGGAATACAAGAGTTTTTTTGAAGCGCTTACAAATTTATGGTTCATAGGGCCATTTGCCGTCTTTTCACCATTATCCCTTTGGCTCCGGTTTCGCGTAACAGATTGTTCCTAGGTGTTCGGTTACGCATCAACGTATATCCAATTGAGATCCGTTTCAGATCAACAACTATCCCTTTGCGTCCGGTTTCGGCGTTAACGTTGTCCTGTGACTCGACTCGACTGAGGTTCTAACGGAATCAGATGACGCTAATGTCCATTTCCCGCGCTATTTCCCAACCTAACGGAACCAGAAGACGTTATTTGGCTCAAAAGGGGTATAGTAGGCTTGATTTACGTCAAATAACGTCTCTACGTTCCGTTAGATTTTCGAACAACTAGTTTCCCGCCAAATAAGGGCTCTACGTTCCGTTAGAAACGGATCACATGGGACTCTGCAGCAACAGATCGATATTATCGTCACAATCCTGGTGTGCCTCCCTCTAATATCTTTAACCTGATCGCCGGCCGCACGCCATCTCGCGCCAGACTGACATTGGCATAGCTGCGGATACTGTGCCCGGGACCGATAAAATGGGCGCGTGATGGCTTATTGCCCTGCGTGCGCAACCACCACCAGGAACAGCCCTCCTCCTTGCCGTTTCGCAGAACGTAATTGTCTTTCTCGCTCTTGTCGTAGACATAGAGACTGCAGCCGTCGGGCTTCTTCAACTTCGCGTAATCCGTCCCCGCGGCGGTCAACCACGTTTTGCCGAGGGACGCGGTGAACGCTTTGATCTCTGCCACGCTTAGCAGAAACACTTTGTCCTCCGTATCCGGACTCCCCTCTCCATGATCCGAACAAGGCGTAAGCTTGATGAGATCCTGTTCCTCTAGGCTAAAAGCAGCAGGATAGAACTCCTCGTTCAACCACTGCCGCAAATCACAATCTCGCCAAGTTACCTCCGCGGCATCGCGCCACGATATATCTGCGCTTTTTCCGTGATATCGCTTGCACTCCAAGATCTCCTCGCTCAGGAGAAACAATTCGCTGCCCGTGTTCTCAAGAACCCGCCATACAATGGGTTGGACTTCCCCGTCAGCGGATTGCGGGTACAAACCGAAAGTCAGGTGTTCCCCAGGCTTAATGGTCGGATTCGCTATTCCCTTTGACAAGTTAACTCTCTCCATCACGCTAACTCCCCCTTCATCCTCAGTCTACCTATCTTACAACATGTTGCCGGGGGATCCGCAACTCTATCTCCTTTGGGGGCACCGCGACCAACTACCTTGACACACATAGTAATATGTTTTACATTGTTCTCTGAAGAGGTGAACGCATGAACGATAGCGCCATCAGCCGGGATTTGATCCGCGGCCATATTGATACGATTATTCTCCGGGTGCTGCTGGAGGGCGATAACTACGGTTATGAGATCATGAAATCCATCTCCGTCATCAGCCAGGACCGCTACGAATTGAAGGAGCCGTCGCTCTACACCAGCCTAAAGCGATTGGAAGCTCAACAGCTAATTGAGTCCTATTGGGGCGAAGACCGCAGTATGGGCGGACGGCGCAAATATTACCATATCACCCTTGCAGGAACTGAAGTGTACAAAGCTAATTTGTCGGCATGGAAAACATCCCGCGAAATCATTGATGTCTTAATCGAGAAACAGGAGGGATCCCCATCGTGAATCCGCTGCAAAAACACGTGGATCGTTTATTCGCCGGATACCCGGCAACCGGACGCATTCGCGAGCTGAAGGAGGAAATCCTCGGCAATCTGGAAGCCAAAGCCGCCGATTACATGGCCGGCGGAATGGAGTACGAACAAGCCGTCCAGGCCACCACGGCCAGCTTAACCCGTATCGACGGGCTGATTGACGAGAGCCCGCAGATCTATGTGAACCGCTATCGGCTGGATCTTCTGCAAAAAACGCTGTTTTTTACGCTGATATTGTGGATACTCACCATTCCTTTACGCATGATTGAACGCACGCCGCTCAGTTTTTTGTTCTTGGTCCTCGTCCTGCTGCTCGGAATCCTATATCTGGTCCTGAACTCCATCTGGCGCGGCCGTGCGCTTGAAGTTACGTCTCCGCGCAACCTCCATGTTGCCCGGAGACGAAGCCGGATGGTTTGGCTATTATGGGGCCTGTTCATTCTCGTCACCCTCTTGGCCATTACTGCCCTGCGATTCGGCAGCAACATCTGGTTTGGCCATCAGGTAAAAATCGGCGGTCCTTACCAGTTTGCCGTACTTGGCATTCAATACGCCAAGCCTTTTCTGACGATCTTGATTCCCTTGGCGTTCCAGGCAAGCACCACGCTGATCTCGAAGCACGAGGCGGGTGAATTGGAATGACGGCCCAACGCTTCAGACGTTGGAACATCGGAATACTCGCATTGCTCCTCGCGGGACTGGTCTGCTTTGGGGTAGTAGAAGGTGTGGCGCTACCGCGCCAGGATCAGCGCGAAGCTCAGTATACCGCTGACCAGAACAGTCCGATAACCCATGATATTGCCCGAACCGCTCATTACGCGACGCCCTACATGGGCGACGCCTCTAAAGTAACCGGCCTGTTCCGTTCGCTTCCGCTCGGCTCGATTCGCTCCTTTGCGCTGGATCCGGACGTATTTACCATACAAGTGAATCTGGATTCTTCAACGCCGTTGGCGGATCGGGATCGCGACCCTGCATATCTATACAGCGCGACCGCTGCATTCGCTTATGTCGATAACCTGGAGGCCGTCATTTTCAACGAAGGAGCCGTTGCGTACCGCGTAACTCGGGAAGATCTGCTGACCTGGTACGGCGTCGATGGGTTTTCTGCATTCACCCGTGACGCCGCTGTTTGGAAAACAGCGGTGCAAAGCAAGCTCGAGGATGCGGAGTATGCAGGGCGCGCTTTCCAAGAACTGTTCCACAATACGCAGGTTCTGTCCGATTAACGCTGTTAACCTTTATCGCTTTCGGCAGGTGAAGCCTTTTTCCGCACTCATCTATAAGGGAAATCCGGGAAACTGAATAACAACCGATTTGATAAAAAAAGTCGGTCAGGAGAAAACCTCCTGGCCGACTTTCGTTCGCGTGTGTGTCACTATTCCTCCTCCCGCCTCTTGATCATCTCCAGAAACTCGAGAATGATGTCGGAAACGGCGTCCTCTTCGGACATATGGATAAACTTGCTTATATGCATAATATCGCCTTTAAACAGCTCAATTAACTTTAACGTCGATTCGGGATCGTTTTCCCTGGCCTTTTGGAGCAAAATCAGGAACTCATCATCATCCGGGACAACTCTTTGATCATCTTTCGTTTCCATTTGTTCACCCCTTGCTGACTCATATTCAACTCGCGGGCGACTTCCCTCTCCGTTTTGTCCTGCAAGTATATCTTGGAGATGATCGTTTTTCCCGTCGTGGAAGGAAGCGCATTGATCAGCTGTCTCACAACGATTTTATTATCAGAAGATGAGGTGAAGCAGGTTACGGCCGGCTCGACTCCATTGAATGAACATTCCCGTTTTCTTACGACTCTCGCTCTGTATTGGACCCTCCATGCGATTCGATAAACTTCTTTCCGGTATTGCTCGTACACGGTATGTTGTTCCTTCAAAACTACCTCCCCCTTTCATATTCATCTTCTATGTATAGGGAATTTTCAAGGGGGTTTTCACAACCATTTTTATATAAGTAATTATGATTATAACATTTTTTCTATTTTTTGGTTGTACCTGGGCAAACTTTTTTTCCCCATATAGTGAAGGGCCCAAAAAATTCAAGGAGGTAACAATTATGCAGGTTGCGGATATTGTGTCGTTGGTTGCCAATGTAGGTTTTCCGGTCACGCTTTGTTTCATTTTGATCAAATATGTGCTGCAAACCGTCGGCGATAAACTGGGCAAAATCGAGACTTCTCTGCAGGCCCTCTCCGAGGAGGTGCAGCGTCTGGACGCCATTCTGGATGAAGACCGGCCACCCTCCGGTTCCCCCGTCATCAAAGAAACTAGGAAACTGTGAAAATTCCCTAACGGGAGGTTGTACCGCAGGATCAGGCGAAAAACGCCCCTATTTATATCTATGGCGAGCCCGGCACATTTAGAACATTTGATGTCAGAAAAAAAGCCCCATGCTCCGCTATCCCTTTGACTCCGGGGATTTGGCGATCCATGAGGCTTTTATTATTCCGCAGTTGGGAGCTCACGCTTACGGCTTGGTGAGCCCTTGGTGCAGTGCATCCAGCAGCCGGAGCGTCCGGTCGCAGCCATACTCCCAGAACATCACCCCAGCCAGCTCTTGCTCCTTGACGTATTCGCATTTGCAGCGAATGGAAGTTTCGTCATCGTAAGAGATAAACGTTTGGCCATCGAAGAGATACGGCGCTTGGGCCTCGTCATCCCAGTAACGGACAAATCCGTTACGATCGATATACTCGGCGGTCAGCGCTGTAAAGTCCGGGCCGTACCCACCGGGGCCGGGGGACATTTGATACAATCCGCGATTGACGTTCGGAACGTCCTTCCACATGCGCGAATAGAACGCCGCGCCGATGACGATTTTCTCCTTCGGCACCCCGGCTCGGACAAACAGGTTAACCGATGCGTCAACGCTGATGCGAAACAGATCGCCTGTCCCTGTGTACAGATTGGTGTGGTGACCGGTCAACGTCTGGAACCCGCCTCGCATGTCGTACGTCATCAACTGGACGAAATCGAGGTAACGCTGCACCTCGGCCATCTCCGTGCCGTCGATATAGTATTGGTCCGCGCCCGCCGCGATCGTCAGCCCATAATGGCGGCCGTCTCGCTCGCCTTGCCGATCCAACGCTTCCCTCATCGTGCGCAGCAGCAACGTGAAATTCACCTTATCCTTCGGACTGGCAGCAATGCCTGCCTCGGCATAACAAGGGTACTCCCAATCCAGGTCGATTCCGTCAAGCGCATGCTCCGTGACAGCCCGGACTGCTGACTCGGCCATCGCCTGCCGGCCGGCTTCCGTCGAAGCGGCTTCCGAGAAGCCGCCGGCGCTCCAGCCGCCTACGGAGAGCAGGACCGTCAATCCGGGATGTTCCCCTTTCATTTCGGGCAGCAGCCCCAGGTTCTGCAGATGCCCGGTTTCGATTCGATCCTCTCTCACATGTCCAAAGGCGATATTCATATGGGTCAGCTTCATCAAATCTTCCTTCGTCAGTTCAGGGAGATGGCGGTCGCTGACATATCCCGCCACCACATAGTTCAGGCTCATTTGGGCGCTCCTTCCTTTGCATCCATTTGTCGACTATAGCTCGCTTAACACTTGCAAAGCTTCTTTGCCGCTGCCCGGTTTATAACCGGATTGCATGTAGCGGATGTTTCCCTCGCGATCCAGCGCAAATAAGTGTGGGAAGCCCCCGCCCCCCAGTTGAATGCCGGCAGCGGTCAAATCTTTCAACGCCGCGTAGCCGGGGTCGCTTACGAATACCGTGCCGCCCGGCAAACTGGCTGTAGGGAGGGCAGGGGCGGCCAGAGCCGGCTTGCCATCGTCGCTGCCGAGAACAAAGATCACTGGGATGCCAAGGACATCAAACGTTTCCGCGAGTTCTCCCGTTTCGCGCAGCAGATGCTTCGATGGCTCCCGATCCGGCTCCAACCAAGCGATCATCGCGCCGCGTTCTCCTCCGCTAAGCGCACTGAGCGTTGTCTTGGTCCCATCCGCTCGCCATAGCGGCGTTTGCGGATCGGGGGTCCCGTACACGGGGATATGCTGCGACGGAGCCGGAAAGCTTAGCGTGACCTGTGTCTCCGTCTGCTCGTCAACCCGGCAGTACGTCAGTCGCCCTAGGACCGTGCCGTCTTTCAACCGCACGCCGGTCGTGATTCGGTATTCCCCCGGCCCCACCTCGAAAGCCGTATCGTACACATCGGTTTTGCCATGTGGATACAGCAGTGTTTTGTAGTAACCCCCCTCAAGCCGAGCGAGGGTGAAGTTCTCCATGTACGAAGCGACCGGCTCATCGGTTCGGCCTTCCGCTTCGCGGCGCAGGCGCAGCATGCCAATACGACGGAGTGCCTCTTCCTCCGTATCTGCCTCTTCCCGAACCGGCCCGACTGGGGCGTCCACCCACGTTCCGCCCGCGTTATACTGCGGTTTCTGCTCACTGGGATGCAGCCTTGCCGGAATGCCCAAGCTCCGGCATAAGGCGACGAACAAGATGTCCAGCGAGCCTTTGTCGGCGACCCGCAGCTGAAACGTGCCTAGCGGCCCCGCTTTCCCACGCAGGTTCCCCGGCCCTTCGCGCAGCTCCCAGCCTTCATTCAGAAGCCTTGCAATCCGGGATGGATCTTCTTGATAGAAGGCCACCTCCGCTTCGGTAAAGCGGGCCTGCAGCTCCTTCCGGTAGGGGCCGATCATTTCAAACAACACCCGCGGGCACATGACATACGGCACGAACAGCTCCCGGCCGTAGGAATCCTTCCATGGCAGCGATCCGGCCAAGTGGTCGTCCAGCGTCTCCCGCATCGTATCGGTCAAATCCTTCTCCCGTAGGCTCTCGAGCAAAAGCAGCGGCCACTCTCCGTGTTCTGGGACGCGCTCCTCCAGGAAAGCGGCGATCTCCCGGCCATTGCCGCGGGCAGGCTCCAGCACCTTCCACAACCGCTCCGCCGGTAACCCGAGCTGGGCCGCGAGCTGCTCGGCTTCCGCCTCCGTCAGGAACGTCTCCTCGTAAGCCCGGCGCAAAGCGGCCCCTTCGGCCACCCGCTGTTCATGTCGCCGCAGCAGTTCCGCGGAGAGCGGTTCTGATTCCGGCCCATCCAGCTCCGGTGGGGGCACCATTTCGAAGTCTTCGGTTCCGATCGGCTGATCCGATATCGCTCCGTTTAGTACGACCTCGAACCGGTCCCCATCAGCGATCCGGATCTTTCGCTGACCCCAGGCCTCATTCCGTACGGCCCGGACGATGAGATCGCCGTAACCGGTCGTGAATCGAGCTTCGCCCTGGTCATCCGTCACCAGCTCGGCCAGCGGGAACAGCTCGGCATAGTTATACAGCTGGAACTGCACCCTCGCTCCTGCCGCCGGCGTGTCGTCCGCCTCTCTCACCTCCACGGCAATCGTCCGGGTTGGCGCATAATTCGCCAGCAGGTTTAGCTCCGCATACGGTCCACCCTTCACGGTGATTTCCTCCGGGCCGGGATAGGTCGCCGGGACGCGGGTGTGCACCAGCATCGCCCGGCGCGCCGGACCGCTGAACCAGCCTTGGTCCAAGCGGGCTTCCGGCTCGCATGCGCCGATGTAATGCCACTTGCCGTCGGCCCAAGCTTCGACCCAGGCATGGTTATCGTCGCAGTGCGCCCAACGCGGCGTATAGCATTGCCGCGCCGGAATGCCGATGCTGCGCAGCGCCGCGACCGCCAGCGTCGACTCCTCGCCGCAACGACCCCGCGCGTTCCGGATCATGCCAAGCGGCGACAAGGTGCGCAAGTCGCTGCCGATGTAGGTGGCTTTTTCATGGCACCAATAATTCGCCTCAAGAATCGCCTCCGCCATCGAACATCCCGCCGTCCGCGGTCCCAGCTCCGCATAAATCACCTCGCGAAACTTTTCGATGTTCTCGGTGTTCACCCGGCACGGCAACACGAAATGCAAGAAGAGAGGATCGGGAACCCGGTCGCCCCAAGGCACCCGCTTTCGAACCGCCAACGCCTGGCGGACATGAGCCAAGAACAGCGATCCGTCGTAATCGGCCAAATCGTTCAGTGGCATATGCACATACAGGAATTTCAGGGCCCATGTCTCTTCCGTAGTCAGTGGGCCGTCAAATACCCCAAACAGCGCCTTCTCCCGGCCTCGGCCCAGCGTTCGAATCTCCGCAAACCTGCGTTCAATCTGCTCCAGCTCCTGTTCGCTCAGCGAAAACGCCGGTGTCTCTACGCTCATCTACGATCGCTCCTTCCACAGTTTACCGTCTTCCCGAATCATGAAAATCCCGTTCCCGTCAGAGGTGGTCGCGGAAATCTCAAATCTCCCGCCTGCCGCCTCGACCTTTGGCCGGATGCGAAACGTGTTCATTTCTTCCGCGGTGACGAGTTCAGCAAGCTCCGCAGTAAACCGCCCGCAGCGGGCATAATAGCTGCGCTGCCGGTAATATAACCGCCGAAGCTCCCATTTGACGTATTCATCCTGCGGCAGCGGGAACCCGGCGGATCCCCCGCCCGCATCGGCGCTTTCATCCGCAAATACGACATAACCCCACAATTCGGGGTAATGCATGTTTACGATCCCTTGCGGAGACCAGACCCAGTTGTCCTCGGGATAAGGGTTCCCGGTCGCAGGGTTGACTTGCTTGACGTACCGCCCATCCTGCACCTCCACCTGCCATTCCACCCGGGAGAAGTTTACCCTCCAGAATTCGCCCGGCACCGGTGGCCGCCCCTCCGGCGCGCATTCGCGCAGCGAAGCCCATGGCATCGCAATCTCTACGCTCCATAGACGGTTCTTCGCGGCAGGATGGTTTAGCTCCCCGTCTATATACACTGCGGTGCGTAATCCGCGAATATCCCAGCCGTTTACCGGCGGGCCGCCGTCACGGTACGGCTTGACCAGCAGCAAATCCCAAACGGTATTCAGCGTGTTGATTTCAAATTCGTAGTACAGATGGCTGTCGCCGTCCGGATCAATGAAAATCTCGAAATCGTTGTCATGAAAAATCACCGAGTCCCGTTCCGTCAGCGTCCCCCAAATTTCATCCTCCTCCATTTCGGCAGCCACGTAGAAATGCTCGTCATCCCACAGCATTTTCGCCCGCGTCCGTTTCCTTGGCTTGGGCCGCAGGTCGCCTTCGATGTCGACGAAGTCGTCGGTCCATGCGGCGGCATCCCAGAACGGCTTATCGATCCGCCCGTCCAAGACGAGCGGCCCGGCGACAGCCCGTTTGCAGACATACGTTTTCGGGGCGAACTCGATCACCGGTTCAGGCACTTCGCTGAAATTCACTATCGTTCTCTCTCCTTTCCTGATTGAGGTAAAGTTCGCCAACCGGTCCTTGAGCTAACGCTAACGGACCCCAGCGCCGTTATTTTGCCGATAAGCTCTGTTTTCAAAATCTAACGGACCCAGTTGACCTTATTGGCGTTTTCGAGCAGAAATCCGGACTATTCCAAGTCAATAACGGCTCTCTAGTCCGTTAAATGGCAAATTGACATCTTTTCCGGAAAATAAGGTCTTTCAGGTCCGTTACGCACATGTCATTGAGGCCCCCCGCCCTCACCGGATGCGCAGCACCCAAGCGATCGGCGTCTCCTCCTGCCGCACAGCGTCCGGCAGGCGAACCGCTACCCCGCCTTCCGGCGACGGGCGGAAATCCAACCCCTCGGCTCCGCCAACGAGGTCGATCCGGCCGATGCCGGAAGCGGGAAGCGGCAGCAGCAAGTCCCCCGCCGTTGCTTCAGCGTCCTCTTGAAGCAGCACTAACGCGTATCTTGTGTCCCCTTTGCGCGTGAAGAAGCTATTCCCTGAAGCGTACGGCTCACAGATCCGCGTTCCGTAAATCGCTTCGCCGTAAACCTTCAGCCACTCGCCTAGCCCCTTCATCCGCTCGAGCGCCGGTCTCGGCAGCCGGCCGTCCGGCTGCGGCCCGACGTTCAGCGCCAGATTGCCGCCTTTGGCGACGATTTCGACGAGCAGGTGGACCAGCTCGCGGACGGACTTGTAGCTGTCGCTATAGCTGAACGAGAACGAGTGTCCCATCGTGATGCAGCTCTCCCAAGGGACGGTGAGCGGCCGCTCCGGCACCGTTTGCTCCGGCGTGATGAGGTTCTCGTACGGCCCGCCAACCGTGCGGTCCGCCGTCAACAGCCACGGCTGGATCTGCCGTGCCTTCTCCACTACCTCGCCAAGCCGGATGTCTTGATCGCGGCGGGCGTTTACCCACCCGGCGTCCAGCCACAGCATGTCGATGCGGCCGTACCTCGTCATCAGCTCCATGATTTGCTCATGGGTGAACTGAACGAACCGCTCCCAGAGCCAAGGGTATTGCTTCGGATCGTACGAGGGCCCGCGCCACATGCGGCTGCCTCGTTCCATGCCCGGCGCCCAATAATAAGGCGTATGCCAGTCCGCCTTGGAGAAATAAGCGGAGATCGCCAACCCCTCGGCACGGAACGCATCGAACAAGTCCCGGCAGATGTCCGCATAACGGTGCGTATGGAACGGACAGTCCGGTCCGGTGATCCGGTAGTCAGTCGTATGCGTATCCCACATGCAAAAGCCGTCATGGTGTTTTGTCGTAAACGTCAAATATTTGAAGCCGCCCTCAGCCGCGGCGTTCGCCCATAATTCCGGCTGGAAGCGAATCGGATGAAACGTACGGTTCAAATCAAAATATTCCTGTTTGAAGCGTTCCATGTCTTCCGTCCAGTCGATGTCGTTCCGGGACCAATCCCCGTCCTCGTCGCTGAGCGCCCAGGATTCTACCAGTCCAAGCTGGGAGTAAGGCCCCCAGTGCATCATCAGGCCCAGCTTCTGATCCTGGAACCATTCCAAACGTTCCAAGATCACCGGGTCCTCCGGCTTCACCCAATTTCGTTCGCTGCTGTAATTGTGTACGCCTTGCTCCACCGCCGGTTCAGCCGCAAAAGGCGCCTCGGTGGGCGCCTCGGTCTGCGGCTCGGCCGATGGCTCCAGGTTCGTCGCGGATTTCTCCTCGCTCATGGATGCCTCCTTATCTCGGTCCGAAAATGTAAGTTAACGGTTCAAGGTTTATCTTCCTTAGCTTTCTTAGCTTCCTTGATTCCAACGGTCATAGGCGGCTTGATATACTTCGGCGACGCGATCGCTGCCCATTTTCTTCAGTTGGCTGACGTATTTATCCCAGTTCTCGAGCGGCTCTTGGCCGGTCACGAACTTCGCCTCCATTTGCGTCACATACGTCTTCAGGTCGGACAGCAGGGCGGAAACCTCGGATTGTTCATCGGTCGTCAAGAAAGCGTTCGGGAACGGCGGCTTGCCGATCGGAGCTAACTTGGTTTGCGTTTGCTGATCAATCCATTCGTCGAACTCGCTCTTCAACCCGTTCGTCAATTCTTTCAGATTGACGCCCGGCGTCAAAATACCGTAGTTTGGCGTAATGGTTCCGCGATAATCCTCACGTTCCTTGCCGCCAGGTACCGGCAGCCATTCCTTGACCTTGTTTTCTTTATCCTTGTACTGCCACAGCAGTCCTTCCGGACCTTGGGTCCACAAGGTGGCCCCTTCATAGCTGTATTGATAGTCGATCCAGCGCATCGTGGCTTCCGGACTCGGGTTGCTCTTCGTAATCGCGAACGTCCCGTTAGCGGACATGCCCGGATGCTTGCCGTAAACCGGCGTACCGGCAATTTCGCTGGCTACCGGCGTCATCAGCGGATGTTCGTTGTTTGGCTCCCCGCCAAGCGTGAAGTAAGGATGATAATCACTAAACAAGGCAACCTGGTTGTTTTTACCCTTTGCTTTCTTCTGGTCGTCGGTTTGAGAGAACGTCTCATGGTCCAACAACTCATCCTTCCACAAGCGGTTCATAAAGGTCAGATAACCCTTATATCCTTCCTCTTGCGGCGAATAGTGGACTTTGCCGTCCTTGTCGGCGTAGATGACCGTGTCATACATTCCCCAGAACCCGAGGAAGAACATTCGCAGATCGTCCAACTTGACGGAGGAAAGCGGAATTTCGTCGGCTTTGCCGTTGCCATTCGGGTCTTCTTCCTTAACGCGCTTCAAGTACGTGTACAACTCTTCCGTCGTCTTCGGCTCCTCCGCGTTCAACGCCTTCAGGAACTTACCGTTATACCACATCGGGCCGCGGTACCATACCGCCGCGGTATCGATGAACGGCAGGGCATAAATATGTCCGTCCGTTGTCGTGATATTCTTGCGTACATCCGGATTCTCATCGAGGATCTTCTTCAGGTTAGGCGCGTAGTTGTCGATCAGATCCTCCAGAGGAATCAGAATCCCTTGGCTGCCGTAGGTGACTTGCTCCGCCGGAGTAATGTCTGCTGCATATAGCATGTCCGGCAGGTCGCCGCTGGCGAAGACCAGGTTTTTCTTCGTACTGAAGCTATCGATCGGCGAGGTTTGAAACTCTACTTTGATCCCCGACAGCTTCTCCATCTCTTGAATGACGGGCATCGTGTTCCAGTCCGCCATTCCCGCGTCGGGAGCGAACATCGTCAACGTAAGCGGCTCATCGACAATCGGAAAGCCATCTTTCTTTACGCCTCCGGTATTCTCGGAGTTGGAAGCGTTCGTGCCCGAGTTCGCCTCGCCTCCCGAATTGCCTGCCGTGTTGCCGCCCGCCGTATTGCCGGATGAACCGCAGGCCGCCAGCAACGAGGCCAGCAGGAGCAAGCTCAAGGCTAACGCTCCGCGTCTTTTCAGCTTCTGCATGAATGAATCCTCCTTTTGAATAGGTTATTGATGTATGGCAAGATCATCCCTTAACGGAACCGATCATGACACCTTGCACAAAATAGCGTTGCAGGAAAGGATACACCACAATGACCGGCAGCGTGGCCACGATAATGACCGCGTATTTGACCAGCGCGGCCACTTCCGCCCGGTTATTCAGCGCCGTCGCCGTAGCGGCATCGATGGAGCCGGTTTGCGACGACATCTCCTGCAGGACGAGAATTTGCCGGAGTACGAGCTGCAGCGGATATTTCGCATGGTCGTTCAGGTAAATCATCGCGGAGAAGTAGCTGTTCCAGTGCCCGACTCCAAAGAACAAGGCCATGACCGCGATAATCGAAGTCGACAGCGGCAGGATGATGCGGAAAAACAGCCGGAAATTGCTGCAGCCATCGATTTCCGCTGCCTCCTGCAGCTCCTTCGGAATCGTCGATTGGAAATACGTCCGGCAAACGATGAGATTCCAGACGGAGGTAGCCCCCGGCAAAATCAGGGCCCACATGCTGTTCACCAAGCCCAGATCCTTGATCAGCAAATAGGTTGGCACCAGCCCGCCGCTGAAGAACATCGTGACCATGAAGATCCCCATGAACAAGTTCCGTCCAACAAAGTCTTTGCGGCTAAGCGCGTAAGCGGCAGGGATTGTCACCGCCAGATTGACCATCGTACCCAGCACCGTATATAGGATCGTGTTCCCGTAGCCGGTCCAGATTTGCGGATCTCGGAACACCCGCTGATACCCTTCAAAGGTGAGGCCCATCGGCCATAACCACATCTCCCCGGAAGCGACGTATTTCGGGGTGCTAATCGAGGCGCTGATGATATACAGAATCGGGTAAGCGACGACGACCAGCGCTAGTAACAGAAACACATAGTTGCAAGCCAGAAATAGCCGATCCCGCCGCGTTTCTTTAATTGCCGATACCACGTTCCCCACTCCTTTCTTCTACCATAGGCTGTTTTCGCTGGTGCGACGGACGATTTGGTTGACGGTAATGAGCAGAATCGCGTTCACGACGGAATTGAATAAGCCAACCGCCGTGGAGAAGCTGTACTGCGCATCCAACAAGCCAGATCGGTATACGAATGTTGAGATGACGTCGGAGGATTCCATGTTCAGCGGGTTTTGCAGCAGCAGGATTTTCTCAAATCCCACGCCGAGCAGGCTGCCCATATTTAGAATCATCAGGATCGTGATCGTTGGCAGAATCGCCGGAATATTAATGTAACGGATCCGCTGCATGCGCGAAGCCCCATCGAGGATAGCCGCTTCGTGTAATCCCGGATCAACGCCGGTCAGCGCCGCTAAGTAAATGATCGTCCCCCAGCCGGTCCCCTGCCACACGTCGGAGAATACATATACCGTTTTAAACCAGCGCGGGTCAGTCAGAAAATCGGGTGGCGTGAAACCAAACGCTTCGATCACATTGACGATCATGCCCGTTGAAGGCGTCAGGAATGTAATGATCATCCCGGCCATGACAACCATCGATATAAAATGCGGCGCATAGGTCACGGTCTGTACCGTCCGTTTAAAGAAGCCGTCTTTCACCTCATTAAAAGCCAAGGCCAGGATAATCGGGAGCGGGAACCCTACGACCAGCCCGTAAAGACTGATGCCCAGCGTGTTCCACAGCAGATCCCAGAAATAATAGGAATTAAAGAATCGGACGAAGTGGTCGAAGCCTACCCACGGACTTCCCAGAACCCCGTTTACAGGTATGAAGTTTTTGAATGCGATTTGGATCCCGTACATCGGAACGTAACTAAAGATCAGAACGCTTAATAAAGCCGGAGCGATAAAAATGTACAACTGCCAATTCCGGAGGATTTTTGTCCTGAGTTTCCTTTTTGTAGCGAACGGGGTAATCGGCCTGGTGTCAAGAACGGTTGGCGCGCTTTTCTGCATCAAACAACTCCTCCTTTTTTTCTGAAGTGTACCGGAGCTCCCCCACCCTCGTAAATATGTCATTTTGCTTTACGTTAACAAAGCGGAGAGGCAAATTTAACAAATCGGACGATTTTTGTGTCATTAAAGTTGACATGTCCTTGTCCCGAGGCAGCGGCGGCAATGTGTATTTTTTTACTGACAATACCCCGAACTACGGCAACAACGGGCGGCAGACAAGCCCCGATAAGCAAAAATAACATGCTCTTTCCCGATGATCCGCTACTTTCTTCCCTTGCGTTATCCGGGAATCTCCTTTACATTTTAGATAAAAAAATAGAGCGGACAGGGGGCAGACGCAAAGTGAAGCTGAATTATTTCAAGTCTAAACTTTTTCAAAAATACACCTGGTCTTACTTGTTCATGCTGCTGGTTCCACTTGCATTGTTATCGGTCTTCATCTATAACAGCGCGGTCCGCAATCTCCGCTCCGAAATCGAACAATCTCATTTAAATCAGTTGTCTCAGGCCCGAACGATCGTCGACACCCATGTCAAACAATTAAGCGATATTGCCTCGCGGGTTGCTTACGACGTTCAGCTGGCCCGCTACCGCGTACACGACCCGTATTACAGCCTGGAAGCGATCAATGCACTCAAGAATTACAAAGCGACCAGCCCGATCATCGGGGAGATGTTCCTGTACTTCCATGGGGATGAGAAGATTTATTCCACCGCAGGGATGACTAGCTTGGACGTGTTTCACGAGCATTATCATTTTCTGGACTGGGAGGGTCCGAAGCTGGTCCAGGATCTAAACTCCGTCAAGTATCCCGTCATCCAACCTACCGAGATGCTCAATCAAAATGGAAACATGCGGCAATCGGTCCTGGCCTACCTCGTGCCCATCACCCCGAACAATCCGAATCCGCATGGAACATTAATGTACTTGATTCGGAAATCAGAATTGACCGGGCTGATTGATACCATTCTCGGTAACTACGAAGGGTCATCCTATATTTTCGATAACAACGGTCGCGTAATGGCCTCCAAAAACAACCAAGAACAACCGCTTCAGGGAACGGACCTAGAAAAATTGTTTACGCTTTCAACAGGAATCCACAGCATCGATTTAGGCGGGGTATCGCATTCGGTCGTCTCGGTCAAGTCGGACATGAATGGCTGGGAATACGTTACCTTGATGCCAAGCGCACAGTTTCTGGGCAGCGTTCTGCACCTTCGAAGCTTGATGATCTTGCTCTTGACCGTGCTGGTGGTCGTCGGAACCGCGGCCGCCTTGATCTTGGCCCGGCGACAGTTCCATCCCATCCACGATCTCCTTGAGTTCGCCGATTCCAAGTCGAAGTCTGGCCGGCCAGCCGCTGAACCTCGCAAATCCGGCAACGAATTGGACCGCATCCGCACGGCGCTGCAGGAATACAGCTCGCGTGCCGATTTGCAGGAGCCGTACGCGCGCAATCATTTTCTATTGATGCTGCTGAAATACGGAAATGCTCGCAGCCTGGTACCGCAGCTTTTGCATTCACTGGAAATCGACCTGACCAAAGCTCAATATTTCGCCATGGTCATCGGCCGGGATGAGGAATCGAAGAGTCGGTTGGACAGTCATGATTGGCAGACAATGATTGGCCGCCTTACGGCGGCGGAGGTTCCCGAATACGGAGCGCGCCTGTACAGCGTCGAGCTTCCCAAGCCGGGGCAGATCGCGTTAATCGTCGGCTTCGATAAGGTCGGTTCCTGGTCCGGGCCCGATCAGTTCCGCCGGATCGTGCATCGCATCCACGACAACTTGTTGGAGCGGTTCCGCATCGACCCTATGATCGGTGTGGGTACTTATTACAACGATCCCGACCAGTTGAACCAATCGTTCATCGAGGCCTGCTCCGCCTTCGAGTCTCGGATGTTTGCCGGACACGGCAGCATCACGTTCTTCGAGAAGCTGTCTCATACACCGGGAGAAACGTCATGGGTGCCGAAAAACGAGTTGCTGAAGTTATCTCAAAGCTTAAAACAAGGCAGTTATGAGGTCGCGGCCCAAACGATCGGCGAGGCAATGAATGTGTTACAGGGTCCGGACCTGACCGTCGAGATGAAGCGCTGCATCAGCTTTGACATCTTGAACGCCATCCTGCGCACAGGGATGGAGATGGGCATTCGCGATTGGACGCCCGATATTCCCGGATCCGATGCGTTTAATTCTTTGCAGGAGCTGGAGCGCCACTTCCTCCGCCTCGCTTCTCGCATCTGTGAGCTTGCCCTGCAAAACGAACGTAAGGAAGAGCATTCCCTGATGGATCGGATCGTCGCTTATATCGACAGCAACTTCATGGATCATGCTCTAAGCCTGGAGGCGATCTCTTGCAAATATTCGATTTCGGTATCCTATTTCAGCCGCTCTTTCAAGGATCAGATGGGCATCAACTTCGTTCAGTACATCTGGCAGAAGAGAATGATGGCGGTGATGAACGACCTGACCTCCACCAACGATCCGCTCAAGGACATCATCCAGCGAGTTGGTTATCTCGACACCCCGAACTTCATTCGCAAGTTCAAGAAGGAAACCGGCCTGACCCCGGGCCAATACCGTAAGCTCTTTTCCCAAGCGGAATCAAACGATCCGCCAATGTCAGATTCGGCTGATGTCGGGTAGTCGTTACTGAATGCCAAAAAAGGCCGCCTAAGCTTTGTAGCGCTTAGACGGCCTTTTTGTTGATATCACTAAGTTTACTTACCGCAGCATTTTTTGTATTTCAAACCGCTTCCGCATGGGCAAGGTTCGTTGCGGCCGATTTTGTTGGATCGGACCTGCTGAACGATATGTCCTCGTATGGAGGGCGTCGCCGGTTGATTGCCGGACATCTCCTGCATCTGGCGCAGCTCGTCCAGCGTATGTCCGGCGTTAGACCACATCCGGGTATGGTCGTATACGTCGGTGATAAGAGCGACGGTTTGCTGTGCCTGTTGTTGGGACGTAAAATCCAGATCCCGTCTCTCAAACTCGTAGAGAAGATCCTGCAGCGAGGCTTCCATCGAGCAACTGAGCTGAATGTCATCGACCAAATACTCCGCGCTTTCCGGATCCAGGCGGAATTCCTTGGTAACGAATTCCCGCAGCGCCGTGAGCTGCGGGGTGATCTCAAAATAATCGTGATCCGCATATTTGAACAGCTCTTGCTGGTCCGGTACGAAATTAGGTTTCCCTTGCACCTTGTCTACGAGGTCCTCAAACTCTTTGTCTTCCATGTCCAACGATGCGATATATCCCTTCCGCAGCTCGAAATACTGATCCGTCCGCTGAAGAAAACTTTCAAGCTGTTGCAGCAATTCCTCTTCCAAGATGGATTTGCCGCCGTTCTGGGCATTGATGATTTCTACCAGTTTGGCCGGCGCGATGATTCCGTACAAATTGATCGCAGACATCAGGTAGTTATAGAGTTGATGGCTCCTTTGCAACGCTTTGCGGAATGACGGCTGGTCCAGCTTCCGGATAGCGGACTTTACTTCGTCTGGGATCACCAAATACAGCTGATTATTCTCAAAGAAGGTAAACAGCAAGCCGCGATCCAGGAAATAATAGTAATACCCGAAGGGAGTCGCGTTGCTGGGTTGATAGGAACCGTCCAGCAACGAACCGAACAGCTCCCATTCCTTGGGCCGGCTATTGAGGAGGGCCGCTTGGAGCGTCTCGGAGTCCTCCATGCCTGCCTGCACGGCGGCAATGAGCTCCTCCTTCTTCATCTTGGAACGTCCGGAGATGTTGTAGACCGAGGCTAACGCAGCCAGCCTGGTTTTGGTGAGGCTTGGAAGGATATCTGCCAAACGCTGCATCCGCTCGCCAATGATGGCGTGCTTAATATTATTTTCTTCCAGCAATTGATGGGTATCATCGATCATTTGAAACTACTCCTTCTTGATTTCATTCGAACGGATATTTCAGACCCCACTGCCCGCGAATTTGATCCATCAGGCGCAGGATGGCCAGCGATTCATCCAGCGGGATGTCGCTGCTTTCGGTCAAACCGGCTTGCAGGGCCCGGCCAACAGCCTCGGCTTCATAAGCATAACCCTTAAAGGTCCGGTCATCGCTGACCGTCTCGGGCTCTTCCCCGTCGACGTACAACGTAGCTGTGGTCGCGTTAAGGAACCCAGGCACGTAAATCTTACCGTTCGTCCCATGGATATACGCGTCGTTGCCGATCGCCAGTCGTACGGCACCATTCAAGGAGGCGGTTGCCCCGTTCCCGTAAGTCAACAACACGGAGAAGTGTTCGTCAACCCCCGTTTCCCCGAGGTGTGCCGTGCTTTGAACGCTTTGCGGATACGGACCCAGCACCATGGACGCGAACGAAATCGGGTAGATGCCGGCATCCAGCAATGCCCCGCCGCCAAGTTCCGGATTGAGCAGTCGCCCGGACGGATTCCACCCCGCATCGAAGCCGAAATCGGCTTTCACCAGTCGAACTTCGCCAATCCGTCCGGCCGCCAGCCATTCCCGCACACGGTGAATGACCGGCAGGAACCGCGTCCACATCGCTTCCATCAGGAACAGCTTGCGTTCGCGCGCATAGGCAACCAGCTCTTCCAGTTCGGCGGAATTGACCGTAAACGGCTTCTCACACAGAACCGCTTTCCCTGCCCGCAGCGCGGTCATGACGTTGTCCTTGTGGTAAGGATGCGGTGTGGCTACATAAACGGCGTCCACCTCCGGGTCAGCCACCAGCTCCTCATAGCTTCCATACGCCTTGGGAATCCCGAACTTCTTGGCAAACGCCTCGGCTTTCTCCAAGTTTCTCGACCCGATGGCATACGCTTCGCCGTTACTGGCGGATGCCAGGTCCCCCGCAAACGACTCGGCAATCCCGCCGGCCGCCATGATTCCCCACTTGATTGTCGCCTCTCCCATTGATCCTTCCTCCTTCGACGCGATCCTTACTTAGGCTAATTATACCTTTTTGCGGTGGATGAGGAAACGGAACGTATTGGAGCGGGGCCCCAAAAATGCTGCAGTCTGTGCAACATTTTCGTGCTAACCGGTCGGAACCGCGCAAATTTATCGCACAAAGTGCAACATTTGGAGTCAATCCCAAATTAACGGCCACATGCGCGCTCTGGTCTTGCCCGCCGATATGATATAATCGATAAGCGCGGGACGAGCCTTAACCATCGAATCCCGCAAATTTGCGAGTTTGAGAGGTTGGGCAACATGCTGACGTTTGAGCAGAAATTGGAAGTCTTCAAATCATTTCCCGAGCTGGAGCAAAGAAACGTTTCTCTGGGCCGGGTCAATTTTCACTATGAAGGCAGCGCTTATGACAAAAAAACTGTCGTTTACCACCTGCACCCGAACGGGAACGGGTATGTTTACGCCGGATTGTTAGACGGTTATGAGACGGATGATAAAGGGTTCGTCAACATCCGGGAAATGGCGGAGCCGGTGCTGCGCCAACTGGTCCGGGAGACGATTAACGCAATGTCCGTCCGGGAGGGCGAAGCCCCCGCTTCACGCCCTGAAGCAACGGAGGCCCCCAACCGAAGCACGTCGCCCGGCGGCGTCTGGACGAATAGCAAAGGCGAAAAGCTGACACTCAAATACGAAGACGACTTGTGGTATATATACTCCGGCCTGAGCCTGGAGATGGCCTTCGATACCCGCGAGGAGGCCGGCGAATATTTGGCGGAGGAAGGTTTTTCCCCACTAAAAGGGTGACCCGTTCCCCGTACACCAATGAATAACCAAAACGACCATGCCTTACTGGGCATGGTTTTTTTATTCTGCCAAAAAAATAAATAAAATGTTCAATAAATTGTTTGATTTTTGACACAAAATGTTCAATAATTAAGTCAGACACAAATTGTTCACAATTCGTTTGGCCAGTGAAAAGTAAAGGAGCGAATCCTCATGTGGCAACCGGAGAAATTGAAAGGCAACGCTTTTCTGTGGATTGTTGGGCTAGGCACGTTTTATGCGGTGTTCTACACGGTATTTACTCTTCTCTCGATTCACGGTCAATAAGCCGCACATTGTTGTAACCGCTGCCATGGGCTTCGGGCGCTCACGTCCGTTCCCGCGACATGCCGATAACCATACCTTTGTTCTAAGTCATTTCTACCGCCTAGCCGATGGAGCTCCTCTCCCGCGCGAAGCGGTGTTTTTATTTTTGCCGGAGAGGAAAGGCAAGGTATAATAGAGGACATGGCCATGATCGGCCGGCTTCATCCACTGAACTTAAGGAGTTTTCCACTTGAAAAATCTGCTCGTCACCGGTTATCGCGCCCATGAACTCGGCATATACAACCAGAAGCACCCTGGCATCCCCTATATTTGCCAAGCCATTGCTAATCGCCTTGTTCCCTTGCTGGAAGAGGGGCTGGAGTGGGTCATTACTCCCGGCCAATACGGCGTGGATCTATGGGCATGCGAAGCGGTGTTTGATTTAAAGAAGCGGTATCCGCAGTTGAAATGCTCGATCATCACCGCCTATAGCCAACAAGAGGAGAAATGGAGCGACGAGAAAAAGGACTACTATACGCAAATTCTCCGTCAGGTCGACCACTATGCGGCGGCCAGTAAAGAGGCTTACATCGGACCTTGGCAATTCACTGGCAGGGACGAGCTGCTGTTCCGCAAGACCGACGGGATCCTGCTCGTCTATGACGAGGACGCGGGCGAGGCCAGCCCGAAATTTTTCAAAGAACGCGCTTTGAAGAAGCAGGCCCAGGACGGTTACCTGTACATCAATATCGGCTCTGAAGAAATCCAGGCAATCGCTAACGAGGAGCAGGAGCGGGCTTACCTCGACAGCGACATCCGCCCGGATGAATCGGATCTGTCTTAACCTTCTCGTGGTCTATATTCCCATCCCCATTCTCCCAATCTTCCGCATGAAATCCCCCCTTTTGTCACCTTCCGCCCGCCTCCAGACTACACTGTTAGCAGAAAATCGCTTTCAGCACAGCAAGAGGTTTGCATAGCAAAGGAGGTATTCCCATGAGCGAAAGGCAGCTCCCTACCGTTGCTTATTTCAGCATGGAGTACGGTCTTCATTCCGATTTTAAAATGTATGCCGGAGGACTTGGCATTCTGGCCGGCGATTTCATCAAAGGAGCCAAAGACATTGGCGCACCGCTCGTCGGTATCGGCATCAAGTGGAAGCAAGGTTATACCGACCAGCGAATCGGCGAGGATGGACGGCCTTACGATACGTTTATCGATCACGATTATGATTTTCTCGAGGATACCGGCGTGACGGTCACGGTGACGATAAAAAACGCCGAGGTTCCCTGCAAAGTATGGAAAACGGAAAAGTTCGGAAACAATCCGCTCTATCTGCTGGACACAGACCTTCCGGAGAGCGACTATGGTTGGATCACCGCACGCTTATACGGCGGCGGCTTTGGCGAGGAGCGCATTGCCCAGGAAATTGTGCTGGGTATCGGGGGGGTTAAGGCGCTTCGCGCGCTGGGCATCCCGGTGGAGGTTTATCATTTCAACGAAGGGCACGCCGCCTTGGCCGCCACGGAGCTGATCCGCGAGAAAATGCAGGCCGGACTCACCTTCGAATCGGCCTGGCGGGACACCCGCGAAACGGTCGTCTTTACGACCCATACGCCGGTCAAGGAAGGCAACGAAGCCCATGCGCTGGATCTGCTTGCGGCGATGTCCGCCTTTAACGGGTTGACCCGCAACCAAATGGAGCGGATCGGCGGCAACCCGTTTAACATGACCGTCGCCGGTCTGCGGCTTGCGCGCCGCGCGAACGCCGTTGCCGCCCTGCATGCGGAGACCGCAGGCCGCATGTGGAAGAACGTGGCCGGACGGGCGGAGATCATCGGGATCACGAACGCGATCCACCTGCCGACCTGGGCCGATGCGCGGATGCTCCGCGCTTATGATGAAGGCGGCGATGTATGGGCCGCGCATATGGAACTCAAGCGCGAGCTGATCGATTTGGTCCGCGAGCGCTCGGGAGCCGCGCTAGATCCGGACCGGCTGCTGATCGGGTTCTCGCGCCGTGCCGCGCCGTATAAACGGAGCGATCTGATCTTCTCCCGGCCGGACCTAATCGGCCCCTACCTCGAATCCGGCCGGATTCAACTCGTGTTCTCGGGCAAAGCCCATCCGAACGACGAGACCGGCAAACAGATCGTCAGCAACCTGGTGGCGATGATGAAGCAGTACCCCGGCAGCGTCGTGTTTCTGGAGAACTACGACATGACGATCGGCGCCAAGCTGACCCGCGGTGCGGACGTTTGGTTGAACAATCCGCGCCGGCCGCTGGAGGCGAGCGGCACCTCGGGGATGAAAGCCGCCGTCAACGGCGTGCTGAACTGCTCGGTCCTCGACGGCTGGTGGCCGGAGGCCTGCCTAGACGGCGAGAACGGCTGGCAAATCGGCGGCGGCTTCGAGTCGGCCGATCCGGGCGAGCTCGACCGGCACGACGGCGAAGCGCTCTACGACACGCTGCTGAAGCGGGTCGTGCCGACCTACTACGAGGATCGCCCCCGCTGGGTGCAGATGATGCGGCGCAGCATCGAAACGACCCGCGAGGCGTTCTCGACGCAGCGGATGCTGGAGGAGTATTACCGCAGGCTGTATATGCGGTAAACGTGACGGCGGATGATCTGCGGTGCGAGGGGCTTGCCCTTGCACCGTGGTTTTTTTTGCGGATGCGGCTGCACTTCTCACGTACCATTGATCTATGGCGTAATGCAGCCCCCTCCCCTTGCACCATTGATCTATGGCGTAATGCTGCCCCCTCCCCTCGTACCATTGATCTATGGCGTAATGCGGCCCCCCTCCCCTCGCACCATTGATCTATGGCGTAATGCGGCCCCACTCCCCCACCCCTTCGCACCAAATGTATTCGAAAAATCGAATACATTTCAGCGTTTCCGACGGTTTCAAGGGAATCTATATGAAATTTCATATAGATTTGCACACCAGCAAGAGTTCTACCCGGAATCTATATGAAAAATCGTATAGAATGCGGATTTTTTGCCGCCAGCCCCACTTTGTATATGAAAAATCGAATACATTTCCGATATTACATAAAGAAACAAACCTCACAACCCTACATAGAAGGAGAAAACCATCTTGATGAACCGAACTAGAAGTACTAGAACTAAAACCGAAACCGAAACTGAAACTGGAACTGGAACTTCTCTGCGCAGCCTCGCGAAACGCCTGCTCGCTCTAGGGCTTGCCCTGGTTTGCCTGATCCCCGCCAGCAGCAGCCTAGCCCCCGCCCCGGCGTCCGCCGCAGCCACGGCAGCGCCCGCCAAGAACGTCGTCCTGCTGGATGCCGCCAGCGGACATGCCTTCGTGCCCAGCCGGGCCTTAAACGGACTGGATGGCATCCAGATCCAGTGGGATGCGTCCCGGCAGCAATTGACGCTCGCGCAGGGCGAAGCCACCACCGCGATCTTGCGGGTCGGCTCCGCCAAAGCCGAGGTGAACGGCGAGCCGATCACCTTGACCGATGCGCCGTTCACCGAAGCCGGCGCGACCTACGTGCCGCTGCAGTTCGTCAGCGCCACGTTCCAACTCCCGGCGGAATGGGACAAAACCGCCGGCGCGGTCAGCCTCGGCCAAGGCGATGCCCGCTTGACCCTGCCGTACGCAAACCGCGGCACGGCCAGCACCGCCGGCGCCGGGAAAGCGATCGTCAGCGAGCGCAAGACGTTTAAGGTCGGCGGACGCTCCTTCTCCGTGCAGATGGTCACCATCTCGCTGATGGATCCGAAGGTCCGCCTGAAGGTCGCGCTCGCCGGGGACACCGTCGGCAAGGTCGAGGAGCTAAGCGGCCTCGCCAAACGCCATAAGGCCGTCGTCGCCGTCAACGGCACATTCTTCAACGCTTACACGAATGAAGCGTACAAAGCCCCTTACGGCTACATCGTCAGCGGCGGCGAGCTAAAAATGAAAGCCTCCGGCGACAAGCGCACCATTTTCACCTATGACTCGAATCTCTTGGCACGGTTGATTCCCGGCGCGGACTTCAACGATGCCTTTGGCGCAGGCACGATGGAGGGAGCGCTCCAAGCCGGGCCGCGCCTTGTGGTCAATGGAAAAGTCGCGATTGACGTCAAGGCGGAAGGCTTCAAGGATCCGAAAATCCTTACCGGAGGCGGTGCCCGCAGCGCCTTAGGTCTCACGCGTGACCATAAGCTGATCCTGCTGACTTCCGGTGGCGCTACGATTCCGCAGCTCGCGGAAATCATGAAGCAGGCCGGCGCGTACCAGGCGATGAACCTCGATGGCGGCGCCTCTAGCGGTCTTTATTACAACGGCAAATACCTGACCCCGCCGGGCCGCAAAATCAGCAACGCGCTGATCGTCACCTATCAATAAAAAGCAAAACGGCACTTCCAAGGAGTTCCCCTCAACAGGGGCCTAGCTCCAAAGAAGTGCCGTTTGTTTTCATACAAACTTCTTATCTCAACCCTTTGCGCCGATTCGAAATGTCCAGCCAAACAGCAAAGACGAGGATCGAACCTTTAACCACATATTGCCAGAACGACTCCAGCCCCATCAGCGACATCCCGTTATCGAGCGAAGTCATAACGAGCGCGCCGATCAAGGCGCCAAGCACCGTACCCGCGCCGCCCATCAGCGACGTTCCGCCGATGACGCAGGCCGCGATGGCGTCCATTTCCGCCATGTTCCCGGCGGTAATTGTCGCCGAGGCGAGACGCGACGTCAGGACGATCGAAGCGATCGAGGCGAGCAAGCCGCTGAGCAGGAAGACGCTCATCGTTTTGCGGCGAATGTTGATGCCGGACAGACGGGCCGCTTCCAGGTTGCCGCCGATTGCGTAAATGTGCCGGCCGAAGGTCGTTTTCGTGGACAGGAAGAAGAAAATGGCGGCCAGCACGATGACGAAGATGATCGGGAAAGGAATCCCCTTATAGGCATTCATGACGAGCACGAAGGCGACGACCAGCAGAGAGAGCGCGGCCATCTTGATCACGCCCACGGCAAACGGCGCTACTTCGAAGCCGTATTTCTGCCGGGAACGGCGTTTGCGGAGCGTGCTCCAAACAATCAGGCCGATGGCCAACACGCCGAGGGTAATGCCGAAGCCTTGGGCAAAATACGCATTCCCAAGCAGCGCAAGCACCTTGTCCGAGACCGGAATCGTCATCGATTCGGTCACGCCCATGAGCGTGCCACGGAATACCAGCATGCCCCCCAGCGTCACGATAAAGGCGGGAATCATTTTATAAGCAACCAGCCAGCCCTGCAGCAAACCGAGTACGGCACCGGCCGCCAGTGTACCGATAATGACGACAATCGCCGGCAGCTCCAGCCAATTGCTGAAAATCGCGGCAATCCCTCCGGTCAATCCCACGATCGAACCGACCGACAGGTCGATGTGTCCTGCGACGATGACCAGCACCATGCCGATCGCCAGAATCGAGGTCACGGACATTTGCGTAAAGAGGTTAGACAGGTTCCGCGCCGTCAAAAATGTCGGGTCGAGCAGGCCGAACAGTACCCAGATCAGCACCAGTGCTCCTACCATCGTATAGGCCCGCACGTCCATTTTGCCGAACAGGCTGCCCCATAGCGTCGTTTTTACGGCCGAGCCGTCCGTTTGTTTTCCGATTTCCTTTTGAAGCTCCATGTTTATTTCCCTCCCGTAGCGGCTTGCATGATATTTTCTTGGGTCGCCTCGCGCCAGTCGAATTCCCGGACGAATTTGCCTTCGCTCATCACCAGAATCCGGTCGCTCATGCCGAGCACCTCCGGAAGCTCCGAGGAGATCATGATGATGGCCACGCCCTGATCGACCAGCTGATTCATCAGATGATAAATCTCGTATTTCGCCCCGACATCAATGCCGCGGGTCGGTTCGTCCATGATAAGGATTTTCGGGTCGGACATCAGCCATTTGCCGACGACGACCTTCTGCTGGTTCCCGCCGGACAATGTGCCGACAGGGGTTTCCAGAGATGCGGTTTTCGTCTTCAAATCATGCACATACTTGAGGCCCCAGCGAATTTCCTCGTTGTCGTTAATCACGCCTAGCTTCGAAACTTTGGCCATGGTGGCCATCGTCGTATTCGTCTTGACATCCATTCCCATAACTAGCCCTTGGCGTTTGCGATCCTCGCTGACGAGGGCAAGCCCGGCGCGGATGGCGTCGGCGACGGAGCGGATACGCACCGGTTTGCCGTCAACGAAGACCTCACCCGTCGCCCGTCCGCCGTAAGCGCCGAACAGGCTGCTGACGAGCTCGGTCCGACCAGCGCCCATCAAACCGGCAATGCCAAGAATTTCGCCTTTCCGAACCTGGAAATCGACGTCCTTGATCACCTTCTGGTTTCGCTTCTCCGGATGCCACACATTATAATTCTTAACTTCCAGCACGGTATCCGACGGGCGATGCTCCACCCGCGGGTATCGTTCGGTCAACTCGCGTCCTACCATCAGCGACACGACTTGGTCGTCATTGGTGTCCTTGCGTTCCAGCGTCGCCACCGTATGCCCATCGCGAAGCACCGTAATCGAGTCGGCCAGAGCAAACACCTCCGGCATTTTGTGCGAGATATAAACGCAAGACACCCCTTCGCTGCGCAGTTGGTTCAGGATGCCCATGAGAATCGCCACTTCGCTTTCCGTCAAAGCGGCTGTCGGTTCATCCAGGATCAAGATCTGCGTATGCTTGGACAACGCCTTGGCGATCTCCACCAGCTGCTGCTGGCCGATGCCGAGACTCCCGATTTTCGTGTCCGGGGAAATTTGGAGTCCGACCCGCTTCAGCCACTGGGCTGCATTGTGGTACAGCTCATCCCATTGGATCACGCCGCGTTTCGTCGGTTCCGCCCCGAGGAAAATGTTCTCGCCCACCGTCATCTCCTTTACGAGCGCCAGTTCTTGGTGAATGATGGCGATGCCGGCTTTTTCCGCATCGGTAATGTTGTGGAACTGTTTCTTCTCGCCGCCGATGACGATGTCTCCGCTATACGTGCCAGCTGGATACAGTCCGCTCAGCACTTTCATCAGCGTTGACTTGCCCGCCCCGTTCTCGCCGCAGAGCGCGTGGATTTCCCCTTTGCGCACCTTAAAGTTCACGCGGTCGAGGGCTTTTACGCCCGGAAACTCTTTGCTGATATTCACCATTTCCAATACATGCATAGGCTTAGCTCTCCTTCTTTAGCCTAAGGATCGGCGGAAAGCGCGAAACCAAGGAACGCCGAACGCTCCCTGGTTTTCGCCGCTTCTGCCCTGATTTATTGCTTAGGCCATTGATCCTTCGGCACGTTTTTGTACACGTCTTCCAGCTTGTGGAACCCATCTTCGATCACAACGTTCAGGCTGTTCTTGTCGACCGGAATCGGATCGAGCAACACGGAAGGCACGTCGATCTTGCCATTATTGACGGTCTTGTCGGCTTTGACTTCCTCGCCTTTAGCAGCCGAGACAGCCATTTCCGCAGCCGTGGTAGCGATCGATTTGATCGGTTTGTACACGGTCATCAGCTGGGTGCCTTCGGCGATCCGTTGAACGGCGGCCAAGTCTGCATCCTGCCCGGATACCGGGATCTTGCCGGCCATGCCTTGGGCAGTCAACGCCTGGATGACCCCGCCGGCCGTGCCGTCGTTTGCGGCGACTACGCCTTGTACGTCATTGTTGTTGGCGGTCAGCGCGTTTTCCATGTTCTTCAGCGCTTCTTCCGGCTTCCAGTCTTTGGAGAACTGGTCATAAACGATCTTGATGTCGCCTTTCTCCTCCAGCGGTTTCAGCACGCTCATGGCGCCTTCTTTAAACATGTGCGCGTTGTTGTCAGTGTCCGCGCCGCCGATGTAAACGATATTGCCCTTCGGTGCCGCTTCCATGACGGCGCGGGCTTGGAACTCGCCGACCCGGACGTTATCGAAGGAGATGTAGTAGTCGACATCCGAGTTTTTAATCAGTCGGTCATACGCGATCACTTTGATGCCCTCTTTATGCGCTTTTTCCACGATCGGCGCGGTTGCTTCGGCATTGTGTGCAATAACCACCAACACGTCGACGCCTTGCGAAATCAATTGTTCCGCTTGGCTCAGCTGCGTAGCATCGTCACCGTTGGCCGCAAGCACCTTCACTTCGCCGCCGAGCTCTTCGACTTTGGCGGTGAATAGATCCCGGTCCTTCTGCCACCGCTCTTCCTTCAGGGTATCCATCGACATCCCGATGACGATTTTGTCGTCCTTGCCTCCAGCCGCGCTGCCCGTATTGTTCTTCGTGCTCCCGCTGTTTGAGCTGCCGTCCGATACAACCCCGCAGCCTGCCAGGGAGGAAGCCAATAAAATGGCCGCCAAGCTTAACCGTACAAAATGACTGTGTTTTTTCACTATGCCTACGCCCCTTCTTTACATAATCGTTTATTGATTGCGCTTACAAAATTATCTTAGCACCGCCCTCATCCCTACGGTCCGGTCAAAGCCTGCACTTCTTTGCGCTGTGCCTGCACTCCCTTGCTGCGGGATGTAAAGGCTTTCATTACTGCTGCTTTCACTGGATTTTTTTGTGTAGAAAAAACAAAAAAGTCCTTGTCTGGGACAAGGACTTAAAGACCGGACAGGCTTATTCGGTTTGCTGGCGATACTCGCTGGGGGTGATGCCGACGGATTTTTTGAACACCCGGCTGAAGTAATTCGGGTCCTTGTAGCCCACCTCGTAACAAATCTCCTTCAAGCTTAAGGAGCGCTCGGCAACCAACCGCTTCGCCTCCTCGATCCGCAGGCGAGTTAAGTAATCACTGAAATTCTCTCCCGTTTGCAGCTTGAACAATTTGCTGAAATAATACGGACTGAGATTGACGTATTCCGCCGTTTGCTCCATCGAGATCTCTTCCTTGAATCGCTGGCTGACGAACAAGATGGCCCGCTGCAGCACATGCGAGCGGCTGCGTTCTTTCCGCTCCCGCAGTCCGTCGATCCAGCCGCCAAGCCGGCGCAACGCGCTCGCGCGCAGCGATGCCGGATCTTCGCAGGCGCTTAAGTCCTCGATTAAATCCGGGCCATCTCCCGCTTCAACGCCGCGGCTCAAATACAGGAGCAAACCAATCACGTCGCCGCGCAGGCGCGGATAATGCCGCGGCTCGGCCGCCTCCAGGCGTTCAAACAGCTGGGCGAAGCGTTCGGTGACTTCGGGCTTGTCGTGCCGCAGCAGCGCATCGAGCAGCTTCTTCTCCTCGTCCAGAGGGATCGCCGGACGGCCCGAGCTTTCGGCGATATCATCGTAATGCCGGACGCTGACGATATCCTGTTCGTCCGCGCAGACGCGCACGGCTTCCCGGTAGGAGCGGCTCAACCCGTCCCAGCCCTCGCGAATCGAACCGATGCCAACCGAGATCGGCAGCCCGAACCGCTCCTCAACCTGGCTGCGCAGCCGCTCGCCCCATTCCAGCGCGATGACCCGCTGCGTATAACCCGGTCGTCCCGGCGGAAACGGAACAAACAACGCCATCTGGTGCCCGACTACCGGGCTGACAATACAGGACAACCCCGGCTTCACCCATTGTTTGACGGCGTCGTAAATCTCCTTCTTGGCCACTTGGAAGCTGGCCCATTCCTTCGGCGTGTGCTTCGCGAACGACAACACCATCGCGTACCCCTTGCGCCACTGGAGGTCCAGCATCCCCGCCAATTGGTCGGCTTCGACCTCCTGCGCATATTCCAGCATCAACATCAATGATAGCTCGTTCTCTGCCAGCGGCAGCAACTGCGACAACTTCTCCTGTAGCGCCAATTGCTCATCCCGGACACGCTTCGCCTCCTCGGTTTCGGCGATCAGACCCTTTAGCACGTCCAGCACCTCTTCCCGCCGCGCCGGCTTCAGCAAATAATTCCGTACGCCAAGTGCCAACCCTTCCTTCGCATAGGCGAAATAATCATGCGCCGTAATCATCACAACCTTCGCTCCCGGCTGCCGCGCCATAATTTCCCGCACCGCCTCCAGGCCTTGGATCCCCGGCATTTTGATATCCATAAAGATAAAATCCGGCCGCCCTTCCTCCGCCAACTGGATCGCCCGTCGTCCGTTCTCTGCATGAAGAAAACGGAACGTATCCGGCATCGCATGACCGATCATCAATTCCAGGCCTTCCCGCTCCAAAGCTTCGTCGTCCGCAATCAACAAAGTATACACCTTGGTTTCCCCCGTTCCCCGTTCTATTCCATGCTCGTGCGAAGAGGCAGAGTAAACCTGACGGCCGTTCCGGCCCCTTCTTCGCTGTCGATGGCGATGCGTTCCTGCCCGTCAAAAAATAAATGCAGCCGCTTGAACACATTATGCGTGCCCAGACCCGTCGATTGCCCTTTGCCGCCGAACCGCGGCGCGTCCCCGCGCACCGATTGCAGCAGCGTATTCACCGTTTCACGGCTCATGCCGACGCCGTTGTCGCGGATTTCGATCTCGACCTTGTCCTCCCCGCCGAGTCGGATCACCAGCTCCAGCACGGCCCCTTCTTCCATCTGCTCAATCCCGTGCACGAAGGCGTTCTCCAATATAGGCTGCAGGGTCAAGCAAGGAATCCTCCCGTCCAACGCGCGCTCGTCGATGTTGATCACGAAAGCGATCCGATCGCGGAACCGCGCCTTCTGGATGTTCATGTATTCGGTGACATGGGCCACCTCCTCGCGAAGAGGTACCGCCTGGTCCAGCTTCTGCAAATTGTAACGAAGCAGACGCGACACGGAAACGGCAAGATCGCTGGTTTTGGCAGCCCCTTCGAGATAAGCCAGCTTGGAAATGGAATTCAGCGTATTGAAGAGAAAATGCGGATTGATCTGGCTTTGCAGCGTCTTCAACTCCAGCTCCTTGACCAGCCGGTCTTTCTCCAGATTGTTAATGTTCTCGGCCATCAGCTGCTGGATGTTATCGATCATCCCGTTAAACGCGCGGCACAAAATGCTGATCTCATCGTTGCTGTCGCTTTCCGGTGCCTTGGTGTCCATCCTCCCCTTGGAGATTTGCTTGGCAGTGGCAACCAGCCGGCGGATCGGATTCGTGATGCTGCGCGACAGCCAGATGGCAAGCAGGATACTGAAGGCCGCCGCGGTCACCACCAGCAAAATGCCCAACTTGTTCAGCTCGCCGGTCGTATACATCATCTCTTCGTAGATCGGCTTGTACTGCTCCAGTTCCAAATCGACCAACTCCTGCGCCTCCTCGCGGATAAAGCGCTGGGTCTGCTCCGCTTCGATATAGGCCCCGGCCATCGTATCGGAATCCTCATAGCTGATCTTCTCGATCATCGCCTCGGCCTGCTCCAGGAACGTATCGATGAGATTGCGGTAATTGGCTAGGGCCAGATCGCTCCCACCGATCGTTCGAAGCCCGTCCAGATCGGACCTCAAGGTTTTGACGGCGTTCAAGTGCTTGACCACTTCAGGCAAGCTTTCAGTATCCATCTGCATGATGAAGCGGTTCATCGACCGCATATTCTCCCCTACTTCATAGGAGATTTCTTTATACAGCAAAATGCGCTTCATCATCAGATGATAGCTTTCCTGCACGTTCTTTCCGCTTTGGAATAGAAAGAAGGACACCGAGCTCATGACCAGTACCAGCAGCGGAATGAACAGAAACAGCTTGCGGCGGATGCTCATAAGCTCTCCCCCTCCTCCACATTTCGTGCATCCAGCACTTTCACTTCCGTGAAGTACTTCTTCTTCAGCGGTTTTCCTTCGAAGTGCTCATAGAGCAGTCGAACGGCTGTATCCCCCATCAAAAAAGGCTGCTGCGCGACCGTCGCCTCGATCTCGCCCTTGCGAATTGCCTCCAGCGTTTCCTTCTGATTGTCGAAGCCGATGATCGTCAGGTCATTGCGGTTTTTGGCGGCCTGCAGGACGCCGAGGGCGTCGGTCGCGCTCGTGCCGACCATAATGTTGATCTCCGGATGCTTCCGAAGCATATTAGCTGCCTGCTGGATTGCCTCCATATGAGAGATGTTCGAGCTGCGGACGTCGACAATCTCAAGCCCCTCATGCTCGGCGACGATTCTTTTCAGCCCGTCCAATCGCTGCAGTTGGTTCGCCGCCTGATCGCTGCCGATGATCACGCCGATCTTCCCGGTACCGCCGGTCGTCTCCACGACAAGACGGCCCAGACGTTCGCCGGCAGCCAAATTGTCGGTGCCGACATAAGCCAGCCGCTTGCTATCCGGCGCGTCGGTGTCGATCGTCACCACGGGAATCCCGCGTCGGACCGCCTTGTCGATCACCGGCGTGAACCGCTCTTCGTTCAGTCCCTGCACGATAATCGCGTCGACGCGGGCGGCGATCGCTTTTTCCAATAGGTTCAGTTGCTCTTCCATGTTGTTGCGCACCGGCCCCGTAAACTCGATGTCGATGCCGTATTTCTCCGCCGCCTCCGCCGCGCCTTTCTCCACCATTTCCCAATAAGGATGGTAACGCTCCTGCTCGATCAATACGATATGATAACGCGACTCGCCGCTCGCGGGCTGCCCTTGCAGCTCCTTGACGATGCTGCCGATTTTCCCGGAATAGCGGGCAAAGCCGATAAACAAATAGACCAAAACGACGATGCAGATCATCATGCCGGCCAGCCATTTCTTGTCCTTGATCATCCTGTTCACCTCTTCGATTATCCTATCTCAAGGGTGTAAACGGTTGCAATGAGAAATTTAGGCAGGTTCCAGGATATAGAAAAATTTATGATATGCTCTTGGGGCCGCTTTGCACGATTATCCCTTTCGTTCAGGGGCGCGTCCATCGTTCAGTGCGTGCATGGCATGGCGCGAAGATTGCATGGTACAAAGATGGCAGAGTACAAAGATTGCATGGGACGAAGATGGCAGAGTGCGAAGATTGCATGGTACGAAGATGGCAGAGTGCGAAGAATGCATGCGCGAAGATTGCATGGTACAAAGATGGCAGAGTACAAAGATTGCATGGGACGAAGATGGCAGGATGCGAAGATGGCTGGGTGCGAAGTTTGCATAGTGCGGTGATGGGATGGTGCAGGATGTCAAGGAATCAGGCCCCCACAAGCTAGCCTGCTTCGTTCCAACCTGAGCGAAGGGGATAATGGTGCAAAGCGCCGCAAAAGGACCATCACCAGCCCCCTCGCCTTGCCTCAGGCCGAACGATCAAAAGCAAAAACCCAACCCGGAATCATCCGGCTTGGGTCCTCGGGAATCGGGTCGCTGCTTGATCTTGATCGGACGAAGCACCGACACCTTAAGCTTCATCCGCCGCGTACCGCAGCCCGAACTGGCGTCTGGCTTCCTCCATCAGTTCGGCGACGGCCAGCGAACGGGCATGCGTATTGATCTGGCTCTCCCGCTGTCCGTTTTTAACCAGGTCGATAAACTCCATAGCCTCGTAATACATCGACTCCTGCGGCTGGGAGCGCGTCAGCTCCTCCGTCGTCCCGTCGCGGTACAGGATTTTTGCCTCATAAGGCTGGTTAATCCGATCGATCACAATCGTCCCGTTCTCCCCCTGGATTTCCGTCGGCAAATAGGAATCGGTAATTTTCGAATACATGATCACGCCGTCCATATCCGGGTACCGCACGATCAGGCTGCCCTCTCCATCCACGCCCGAGGACAACATCACGGCGGAGGCTTGCACGGATTCCGGTTTTCCGAAGAGCGTCACCATCGGGTAGATGCAGTAGATGCCGAGATCCATCAAGGCACCGTTAGAAAACGCGGGGTTAAAAGCGTTCAATACCTTGCCTTGCTTAAACGCGTCAAACCGCGAAGAATACTGGCAGTAACTTGAAAAATAACGCCGTACCCGGCCGATTTTGTACAAATTGTCATGGACCGCCCGGAAGTTCGGCATCAGCGTGGATTTGAGCGCCTCCATCAGCAGCACGTCGTTGCGGCGCGCCGCTTCGATCATCCGCCGGATTTCCGCTGCGTTCGAGGCCATCGGCTTCTCGCATAACACATGCTTGCCGTGATCCATCAGCAGGATCGCCTGCTCCGCGTGTAATGAATTCGGGCTGGCGATGTAGGCGGCATCAATGTCGGAGCTGGATGCCAGGGCCTCCAAGTCGGTATATACCTGAGGATCGCCGAACTTGGCGGCAAATTCCTTGCCCTTCTGCTCGGTCCGGGAGTAAACCGCCGTTAAGGCAAATTGCTCCGTTTCCAAAGCCGCCTGAATAAAACGCTCCGTAATCCAGTTCGTTCCAATCGTGGCGAAACGTATCAAAGTGATTTCCTCCCTTTGTTATGGTCGCTTTACCCGTATTCTCTCATTCCCTGTCACCCTTGTCCACTTTCGAACGCTAAAACAAATTCGTTCCGATTAGGAACAACTTACTTGCACTAGGCGCGAAAACTAATCTACAATAGATGTAACGAAATGAAACGTCATGAAATCCATTCATTATACCTGGAAACCTTAAGTTTCGAGGCCTGAGAGAGGTGAGACTGTGATCTACGACAGCAAGTTTTTTTCCAAAAATGAAATCAAGTACATGGTCAGCGGGGACTCCATCTCCAAAGGCGTCATTTATGACGAACAACGCCATAAATACGTCATACTGGAGAACAATTACGTTTCGCTCTTACAGCAGAAACTGAAGGGCGCGGTACACAATACCGCCCGTTTCGGCAACACGTTAATGAAGGGGCTCACGAACCTCAAGAAGGACGTAGAGAAGGATAAGCCCCACATCGTGCTGATCGAATACGGCGGCAACGACTGCGATTTCAACTGGAACGAGATTGCTGAACGTCCAGACGGAGAACACAGCCCGAAAACCGACTTTAATCTGTTCGAAAAAATGCTGACGGAAGCGATCCAATTCGTTAAGAGCCAGCAGATCGTCCCGGTCCTGATGAGCTTGCCGCCGCTGAACGCCGACAAGTATTTTCAATGGGTCAGCCGTAACGACCCGGAGGCGGAGAAGAACATCCTGAAATGGCTTGGAAGTGTCACGAAGATTTATTGGTGGCAGGAACGCTACAATTCGACGATCCTGAAGGTCTCGGAGATGACCAGAACCAAATTCATCGACGTTCGCGGCGCGTTTCTGGAGCATCCCGATTATACGAAATTTCTTTGCTCGGACGGCATTCACCCGAACGAAGACGGCCACCGGATCATCTGCGACAAGGTACTTGAGTTCATTCGCAATAACTACCGCTTCCTGCTGCGCGACGGCAACGGCGGATTGGCGCTGGAATAGACGATACCCTGCATGAAACGAAGAGACCTGAGGACTTCAGGTCTCTTTTTTGCTGCGCTGCAAATCGCTCCACACCTTCTTGTTGCTGTATCGCTTGTCGGTGCTGATGTCCGGCCCGAACCAGTCCGGGGCCACAAAAGCCCGTGCTTCCTCTTCCGATCCGAATTCGACTTCCAGCACGATAAAATCGATCTGGTCGTAGACGTCGATTTCCACCGTAAGCTTGTCCCATTCGGCCGTCACCCGCCGTTTGGTCAGAGGAACCGCCTGATGAACCCCGGTGATCTGGGCGTACATTCCCTCCGAAATGGATACCTCCACTTCTTCCCGGGACAAGCCGAACCCTCGTTTGAACGTATGCGTATATTGAATCTCTCCGGTACGCAAATCCTCGATTCTGCGAACCCGCAGCTCCTGATCCTCATGAAGGGCCAAATAAGTCTGGTCGATCGCATGTTCCGACCGGACAATAAGCTCTCCCTTCCGAATCAAATGCTCCGGATACGCCGGCAGCAGAAACTTGCGTTCAATTTCCAGCGCCAACGGAACAACCCCCTCGCTTTTCTTTTCAGTAAAACTTTCAGTTGTCATTCATACTGGATTCAGTCGTCCCAGCTACAATGAGCTACATCATCCATTATACGAGTACATACCTAGGGGGACAATCACGTGAAAATCGATCACACCGCGGACCAGTTGTCGCGGATGGCGCAAAAGCTGCAGGACATGACCTCCGGCTTCACGGTGTAGTCCTTACTTTATCACGAAAGCGGAAGGGGCTGTCCCAAAAGTCATCGTAGATGACTGAGGGACGCCCTTGTTTTTTTGATTTTGTTAAACAAAAAGAAACCAATCCTTGGTAAAATGGAAGTGACTAGCAACCATTCAAAAAGGAGAGGTTT
>NZ_WNZY01000031.1 GCF_009725205.1 Paenibacillus timonensis
AAGACAACAAAGTAAGATCGTCGGCCAGGAATAACCTCTCCTGGCTGACGATTTTTCAAAAAACGAGGGTTTTTAAATGGAAAGCTGTCCCTTAGAGTAGTTTTTCAACTACTTTTGGGACAGCCCCTTTTTGTTACGTCCCAGTCGGTGTACTCTCGCAGCGCTCGAGACTCCGCTCAACCGCCCCGCTTGGGCGGGCGGCTACGCTTCGACGCCCCCCACCGGGGGTTCTCATCCCAACCTGTGAACGCAAAAACACTCTCCATTTAGGAGAGTGTTTTTTGTTACGTCCCAGTCGGTGTACTCTCGCAGCGCTCGAGACTCCGCTCAACCGCCCCGCTTGGGCGGGCGGTTTCGCTTCGACGCCCCCCCACAGGGGGTTCTCATCCCAACCTGTGAACGCAAAAACACTCTCCATTTAGGAGAGTGTTTTTTGTTACGTCCCAGGAGGGATTCGAACCCCCGACCGACGGCTTAGAAGGCCGTTGCTCTATCCAGCTGAGCTACTGGGACATCTTCAATATGAAAAACACAAGCAAAAAATATTATATCATATGAGGTGTACAGGATCAAGATCCATAAGATAAAATTGGCAGGAGCGCTACAGACGCTTGATCTAGGCGCCAGGGCTACCCGCTCAGACATAAGGTTTTTGTCTTCGCCGGGGACTATGCTATAATCTCAATTAATTGCTATTCGGATGAAAGGAGGTGCCCTTATCAGCAGTTTACGACCCGATGAGAAAGACAACATCGTCTTGTTTCCAAAAACACTGGATTACTATCAGATCGAATTGACCCGCATGCTGGAGACGGAAAGATACGGGGAGGCCGTTGAACTTCTGCAGTTCCTGCTTCAGTGCCAGGGTGAGGATCCACGGCATTACGAGGAATGGCAGGCTTTGCTTGACTGGCTGATTGGCGCATTTCCCGCGCTGAAGAACGGCATGACGGATTCGCAGGGTCTCGAGGATGAAGACGAAACCGAAGAAATGTTGGCACGCCGGCTCGCAGAGGCCAAACTGGCTGAAGATGCGGGTTATGCGGACAAATTATTACATACCGTGAGGGACAAACCGCTATCGGAACAGACGTTTCTGGCTCTTGAACAACTCGCTTACCTGGATCGGCCAGAAGTTGACGATGCGCTGATCGGATGGATTACCCGGGAGGAGCTTCATCCGCTACTCCAATACCGGGTGCTGCAAACGCTGCGACGCCGTGGTACGACGGGGACGCTGGTATTTACACGCGGAGGCGAGCGGGTGGAGGTGGAGATCGAAGCCGTCCCGCTTAAGCCGGAGGATTTCCCCCCTGCCGTGCAGTCCGTATTGGACCGCGTAGGAGATCTGACGCAGGTTCATGATCCGACTCTTTTTTATTTCGCCCAAGAGTTATGGTCGCAGTTCGTCATGGTTTTATACGGAACGGTGGATTATCGTTCGCTCCTAAGCGAGGAAGATTCGGTGATCGATATTTGGGCGGCAGCATTACATCAAATGGTAGCGGATAGCTTGTCCGGCAGCCAAACTGATGAGGAAATTCGCGCCATGTACGGGATTACCGATGGGCTGCGGCTTCGGTATGAGCAGATCTGCCGGTTGCTCGGCAAATTCGTCGCTTCGGGACGGCTTCGCGGAATGTAGCGGGTGGGACAAGAAAGAGGATCATTCTATGAAGCTTGTAAAAATCCGTTTGCCGTACCCAATACCTGGCTAAGGATCGGCTCTTGTAAAAAGATGTTTTGTTGTTTATAATATAATGGTTATTCTGATCGTGCTCATAGAGACAGCTATACTGGAACCCTAATGCAAGATGCCTCGAAATAGCTGCTTTATTCGCGATTCGGTTTCAGTATTTAAAGTATATGTGAAATTTGGAGGGGAAGGCATAAAATGAAAGCAACTTGGGAAAAAATAGAGAAGAACCTCGGCGTACTCGAGGTTGAAGTGGAGGCGGACCGTGTAGCCGTCGCACTGGATAAAGCTTTTCAAAAAGTAGCAAAGAGAGCGAACGTACCTGGCTTCCGTAAGGGTAAAGTGCCTCGGCCGATTTTTGAAGCGCGTTTTGGCGTGGAAAGCTTGTATCAAGATGCCATTGACATCTTGCTGCCTGAAGTGTACAGCGAAGCTGTAGATCAAACGGATATTTTCCCGGTGGATCGTCCTGAAGTGGACGTTGAGCAATTTGCTAAAGGACAACCTTTCAAGTTCAAAGCAAAAATTACAGTTAAACCTGAAGTGAAACTTGGCGATTACAAAGGCGTAGAAGTTCCTGCCGTTACCGTTGAAGTCAGCGAAGACGAACTCAACAGTGAACTGGAGCGTCTGCAACAACGTCATGCAGAGCTTGTTGTGGTTGACGAAGAACCGGCCCAAAACGGGGATACGGTTGTTATCGACTTTGACGGTTCCGTAGACGGTGTGCCTTTCGAAGGCGGTCAAGCAGAACGTTATTCCTTGGAACTCGGAAGCAACACGTTTATTCCTGGGTTTGAGGAACAAGTGGTAGGTCTGGCTACCGGCGACTTTAAGGACGTAACAGTCACTTTCCCGGACACGTACCATGCCGAAGAACTGGCTGGCAAAGAAGCCGTGTTCAAAGTGAAAGTGCATGAAATCAAACGCAAACAACTGCCTGAACTGGACGATGAGTTCGCGAAAGACGTTAGCGAATTCGATACGCTTGCTGAGTTCAAGGAAGACCTGAAGAAACAACTGAGCTCCCGCAAAGAGCAAGAAGCGAAGTCAACCCGTGAAGGGGCACTCGTTGATAAAATCGGCGAGAATGCGGAAGTGGAAATTCCGGAAGCCATGATCAATGGCGAAGTGGATAACATGGTTCGCGACTTCGACAACCGTCTTCGCTCGCAAGGCATGAACCTGGACATGTTCCTGGGCTTCTCCGGCCAAACGGTGGATGACCTCAGAGGACAAATGCAGGGAGATGCCGAGAAACGCGTTCGCAACAACCTGGTGCTTGAAGCGATTGCGAAGGCTGAGAAGATCGAAGTGACTCAAGACGAAATCAACAAAGAACTGAACGATATGGCGGAAGCTTACAAGCGTACGCCGGAAGAAATCCGCAACATCTTGGCGGCGAATGGTTCTTTGGGAAGCTTGAACGAGGAAATTCTGATCCGCAAGACGATCGAGTTCTTGCTGGAGAACAGCAAAGAAGTTCCAGCCGAGCAAGCGGAAGCAAAGTCTAAAGAAGCTAAACCGGCTGCAAAGAAAACAACGAAGAAATCGACGAAAGCTGGATCGAAAGCAGACGCCGACAAAACCGAAGCCGAAGAAGCCCAAGACGAAGAGTAATTCACTCTTGCCTTGAACCCGCTTCTTTGAATACATCACGATAAAAGTTAGGGCACGTATGATAAAATGCGTGCCTTAATTTTTCATCTCTGAACGATACATTTATTTCCATTACGCACGGGACAAGCCTTAGGTTATATAATGTGTAAAAACAAACATAAACTGTACGGGGCGAAAAATGACATGGGGCTTCGAACATGATAGAATGTTTTACGTAAGCGTAAGGGAAATTGATAAGGAAAAGAGGTTGGTCGCATGAGTCTGGTACCTATGGTCGTAGAACAAACGAATCGAGGAGAACGGTCGTACGACATCTATTCAAGACTCCTTAAAGATCGCATTATTTTTCTCAGCAACGCTATTGATGATGAAGTTGCCAATCTCGTGATTGCCCAACTGTTGTTTTTGGCGGCCGAAGATCCTGAGAAAGATATTCACCTGTACATCAATTCTCCGGGTGGTTCCGTTACCGCGGGGATGGGTATATATGATACGATGCAGTTTATCAAACCTGATGTGTCCACCATCTGCGTGGGTATGGCGGCCAGTATGGGATCGCTGCTGCTGACGGCGGGGGCCCCGGGTAAGCGTTTCGCGCTTCCAAACAGCGAAGTGATGATCCACCAGCCGCTTGGCGGCGTTCGCGGTCAGGCAACGGATATTAAAATTCATGCCGACTGGATCATCAAGACGAGACAAAAACTGAACCAGATCTATGTAGATCGTACGGGTCAACCCCTTGAAAAAATCGAGCGCGATACGGACCGCGACTTCTTCATGAGCGCGGATGAAGCCAAGGACTACGGGATTATCGACAAGGTTATCTCCAAGCCCACTAATCTATAAAGGGGTGTTTACATGTTTAAGTTTAACGATGAAAAAGGACAACTGAAATGCTCGTTCTGCGGCAAATCGCAAGAACAGGTACGCAAGCTTGTTGCCGGACCCGGCGTTTATATATGCGACGAATGCATTGAGCTGTGCACGGAAATCGTGGAAGAAGAGCTTGGCCACGAGGAAGAACTGGATCTCAAGGAAATTCCGAAGCCCAAGGAAATCCGCGATATTTTGGACCAGTACGTCATCGGCCAGGAGCAAGCGAAGAAATCGCTGTCCGTTGCGGTTTACAACCACTACAAGCGGGTGAACACGCAAAGCAAGATCGAGGATGTCGAGCTGCAGAAGAGTAACATTTTGCTGCTCGGTCCTACGGGTTCGGGGAAAACCCTCCTTGCCCAAACGATGGCGAAAATCCTGAATGTACCGTTCGCGATCGCAGATGCGACTTCCTTGACCGAAGCCGGCTATGTCGGCGAAGACGTCGAGAATATCCTCTTGAAGCTGATTCAAGCTGCTGATTATGATGTGGAAAAAGCGGAACGCGGCATCATTTACATCGACGAAATCGATAAAGTGGCGCGTAAATCGGAGAATCCTTCGATTACCCGCGACGTTTCCGGCGAAGGCGTGCAGCAGGCGCTGCTGAAAATTCTGGAAGGTACGGTCGCTTCCGTTCCTCCTCAAGGCGGACGTAAACATCCGCATCAGGAATTTATCCAAATCGATACGACGAATATTTTGTTCATTTGCGGCGGCGCGTTTGATGGTCTGGAGCAAATGATCAAACGCCGGATCGGCAAGAAAGTCATTGGCTTTAATGCGGTCAGCGATGGGCAAAAGGATCTTAAACCGGGCGAATATCTGTCGATGGTATTGCCGGAAGACCTGCTGAAATTCGGGTTGATTCCGGAATTTGTAGGCCGTTTGCCGGTCATCTCGACCCTCGAGCCGCTGGATGAGAAGACGCTGGTTCGCATTTTGTCCGAACCGAAGAATGCGCTGGTGAAGCAATACCAGAAGCTGCTCGAGCTGGACAACGTCAACCTGCAGTTTGAACCGAAGGCGCTGGAAGCGATCGCTCAGGAAGCGATTAAGCGTAATACCGGGGCGCGTGGTCTTCGTGCGATCATTGAGGGCATTATGCTTGACGTGATGTATGAAGTACCGTCCCGCGACGATATTTCCGACTGCGTCATCACCGAGAAGGTCGTTCAGGAGAAAACCGTTCCTGAATTGGCCGCTAAGCCAAACAAAAAACAAGAAGAAAGCGCGTAAGCGGGAAACCGTTTGTTCACGCTAAAATAAAGGTCAAGGTTCTCCACCTTTGCGGTTGTCGTGCCCTCAGAAAGCGCGGCTCCTGCGGGGGTGGAGCTTTGATCGTTATGGGAGAGACCAGACATGACATTCTTGAGACAAGATACGCGGCCGGTCAAAGTCGGGAATCTGACGATCGGCGGCAGCAACGAAGTTATCATTCAAAGCATGTGTACGACGAAAACAGCGGACGTTGAAGCGACAGTCGCGGAAATCCTCCGGTTGGAGGAAGCGGGTTGCCAGCTGGTACGCGTGACGGTGAACAATGAGGAAGCGGCTGCGGCGATCAAGGAAATCAAGAAACGGATTCATATCCCTCTGGTTGCGGACATTCACTTCAACTACAAGCTGGCGCTGCTGGCAATCGAAAACGGCATCGACAAGGTCCGGATTAATCCGGGCAACATCGGCCGCCGAGAGAAGGTTGAGGCCGTTGTTAAAGCTTGTAAGGAACGCGGCATCCCGATTCGGATCGGGGTAAACGCCGGCTCGCTGGAGAACCATTTGCTTGAGAAATACGGTTATCCGACCCCGGAAGCGATGGTGGAGAGCGCTTTGTTCCATATTGGCATTCTGGAGGAACTGGACTTCCATGATATTATCGTATCGCTGAAGGCTTCGGATGTCCCGATGGCAATCGCAGCCTACACCAAAGCGGCTGAGGTGATTCCTTACCCGCTGCATCTGGGTATTACAGAAGCCGGTACCTTGTTCTCCGGTACGGTTAAGAGCGCAGCCGGTATCGGTGCCCTCTTGTCGATGGGCCTTGGCTCGACGGTACGTATCTCGCTAAGCGCCGACCCGGTAGAGGAAGTGAAGGTAGCGCGCGAGCTATTGAAGACGTTTGGGCTGATCACCAACGCTGCGACGCTCGTCTCTTGCCCAACCTGCGGGCGCCTGGATATCGACCTGTTCTCGATCGCCAATGAGGTTGAAGCTTATATCTCGAACCTGAAGGTACCGATCAAGGTATCTGTACTCGGCTGCGCCGTCAACGGCCCCGGGGAAGCACGCGAAGCGGATATCGGCATAGCCGGCGCACGCGGGGAAGGGCTGCTGTTCCGCTACGGAGAAATGATTCGCAAGGTGCCGGAAGCCGAGTTGCTGAACGAGTTGAAGAAAGAGATCGATCATATCGTTGAGGTGTACGAGGCGACCGGTGAAATTCCGGGACGCAAGGAACACCGGGCCCACGTCCAGTCCTAATTCGAGGTTACCCCAAACCGCAATCTGCTTGATGCAGGCTGCGGTTTTTTTGTATTCCCACTTGAAAATCCTTGTTTTACCTTGGAGCGAAAAGGCTATACTACCAAGTATCAGTCCAAGAGGTTGTTCAAAAAGTCGTCCGACTTCTTGAACAAGCAGTATAAGTGTGGGAGGCGTAACGCGTATGGATTTTAATGTTATCCTGATGGCGGTCCAAATGTTCTTTGCCGTAGTCATCGGGCTTTATTTCTGGAATCAACTGCGTAGTCAAAAAGGGAATCGACTCGCGGTGGACCGGGAATCGCGCAAGGAAATGGAAAAATTGCGCAAGCTTCGGGCCGTCTCGCTCACCAAGCCGCTTGCGGAGCGAACCCGTCCAGCCTCGATGAACGACATCGTTGGGCAGAAGGACGGTTTGCGTGCGCTTAAAGCGGCGCTTTGCAGCGCCAACCCGCAGCATGTGATCATTTACGGGCCGCCAGGCGTAGGTAAAACAGCAGCGGCACGCGTCGTGATGGAGGAGGCCAAGAAAAATCCGGTCTCTCCGTTTAAAACCGATGCCAAATTTATGGAAATCGACGCAACCATCGCACGATTTGATGAACGCGGCATCGCTGACCCGTTGATCGGTTCGGTGCATGATCCGATTTACCAAGGGGCGGGGGCCATGGGCGTTGCCGGCATTCCGCAGCCTAAACCCGGTGCGGTCACGAAAGCCCATGGTGGCATTTTGTTTATCGATGAAATCGGCGAATTGCATTCGATTCAAATGAATAAACTGTTGAAGGTCTTGGAGGACCGCAAGGTGTTTCTGGAGAGTGCGTATTATAACTCTGAAGATGCAAATACGCCGGCGTATATCCACGATATTTTCCAAAATGGGTTGCCTGCGGATTTCCGTCTGGTAGGGGCGACAACCCGTTCGCCGCAAGAGATTCCGGCTGCCCTGCGTTCGCGGTGCATGGAAATCTATTTCCGCCCGTTGCTGCCGGAGGAAATTGCCCAAATCGCCGAGGATGCCGTGAAGCGGATTGGCTTCCAGCCTTGTCCGGAAGCGGTGGAGGTCATCAAGAAATATGCGACCAACGGCCGCGAAGCCGTTAATATGGTCCAATTGGCCGCTGGCCTTGCCCTCACCGAAAAGCGCGACCATCTGATGGCGTCGGATCTGGAGTGGGTGGCAACAAGCAGCCAGCTTGCGCCGCGCCCGGACCGCAAAATTCCGGCACAACCTGCGGTTGGCGTCGTCAACGGACTGGCCGTGTACGGCGCGAACATGGGCACGTTGCTAGAGATCGAAGCGACGGCCGTTCCGGCTGAAAAAGGCAAAGGCCTTTACAACATTACCGGCGTTGTGGACGAAGAGGAAATTGGCGGAGGCAGCCGTACGTTACGCCGCAAGAGTATGGCGAAAGGGTCGGTGGAGAACGTTCTGACCGTTCTGCAGCGGATCGGCCTGAACCCATCGAACTATCACCTTCATATCAACTTTCCGGGCGGAACCCCAATCGACGGTCCGTCCGCCGGGCTCGCCATTGCCACCGCCATTGCGTCGGCGATCAAGCAAGTCCCGGTGAACCATCAGATCGCCATGACCGGTGAGCTGGGGATCCACGGCAAAGTGAAGCCGGTTGGCGGCGTTGTGGCTAAGGTGGAGGCGGCGTTTCAGGCAGGCGCGACTACAGTGTTGATTCCGAAGGACAACTGGCAAACGTTATTCGAAGGGTTGGAAGGGCTGCAGGTCATTGCCGTCGAGACATTAGGAGATGTGTTCCGCCATGTCTTTGGTCCCGAAGCGGAGAAGAACCTCGAGCTGCCGATTGGCGGAGAGTTGTTTGCCCCGGCAACCGCACCTGCGCCTTTCCTGCATGCGGAGTCTCCTTCGCAAGGCGGGGCGATGTAACCGGGGAAGATACGAATTCGATAACGTCCGGCTCGTTTGCTTTCCGGGGGGCGGCTGCCTGAAGCGGCCGCTCCTCGTTGGTGTTTTTATGTAACATTTGCTAAAATAGCAATGATATCAACAGAGAACGTTTGGAGGTGCATAAGCGATGGGACCCCATAAATCCAAAGGCCGGCGTTTCCCGCTGCTGCCGTTGCGCGGTCTGCTCGTCTATCCAAGCATGGTGCTGCATTTGGACGTAGGACGGGAGAAATCCGTGAAAGCGCTGGAAAAGGCCATGGTCGAAGATAATCTGATTCTCCTCTGTTCTCAATCGGAAGTGAACATAGAAGAACCAACCCAGGAAGATATCTTTCGCATCGGCACCGTCGCGAAGGTGCGCCAGATGCTGAAATTACCTAACGGTACCATCCGGGTGCTGGTGGAAGGCATGGAACGCGCAGAAATTATCGAATATTTGGATAATGACGAATATTATGAGGTTATGGCCAAAGAACGTCCGGAGGAAGAAACGGTCGATTCGGAAGTTGACGCGCTCATGCGCACGGTGTTAACCCAATTCGAACATTATATCAATTTATCCAAGAAGGTTACGCCGGAGACGCTGGCTGCGGTATCGGACATTGAGGAAGCTGGGCGCCTGGCAGACGTCATTACCAGCCATTTGTCGTTGAAGATCAAAGATAAGCAGGAAATCCTTGAAACGATCGACGTCCGCAAGCGGTTGGAGAAACTCCTCGACATCTTGAATAACGAGCGCGAAGTACTTGAGTTGGAACGTAAAATCAACCAACGCGTCAAGAAACAAATGGAGAAGACGCAGAAGGAATATTATTTGCGCGAGCAAATGAAAGCGATCCAGAAGGAGCTCGGCGAGAAAGAAGGGCGGGCTGGAGAAGCGGAAGAGCTGCGGACCCAACTCGAGGAGAAAGGGCTGCCGGAGAACGTTCGGGAGAAGGTCGAGAAAGAAATCGATCGCCTGGAGAAAATGCCGGCCAGCTCGGCGGAAGGCGGCGTTATCCGCAACTACGTGGATTGGCTGCTTAGCTTGCCGTGGAGCAACAAGACCGAGGATGACCTGGATCTCGCTAAGGCGGAACAGGTGCTGAATGAAGACCACTATGGTCTGGATAAGCCGAAAGAACGGGTCCTGGAATATTTGGCCGTACAGAAGCTGGTCAAAAAACTGAAAGGGCCGATTCTTTGCCTAGTCGGACCACCAGGGGTCGGGAAAACGTCGTTGGCTCGTTCAATCGCTCGTTCCCTGGGTCGAGAATTCGTCCGCATTTCGCTCGGCGGCGTTCGGGACGAAGCGGAAATCCGTGGACACCGCCGCACCTACGTCGGCGCCATGCCTGGCCGGATTATTCAGGGCATGAAGACGGCAGGCACGCTGAATCCGGTGTTTCTGCTGGACGAAATCGACAAGATGGCCTCCGATTTCCGCGGCGACCCCTCGTCGGCGTTGCTTGAGGTACTGGATCCAGAGCAAAATAACACCTTCTCGGATCATTTTATCGAGGTTCCGTTTGATCTTTCGAACGTCATGTTCATCACGACGGCTAACGCGGTGCATAATATTCCGCGTCCGCTGCTCGATCGGATGGAAACGCTGTTTATTCCCGGTTATACGGAACTGGAGAAGCTCCAGATCGCGAACCGATATTTGCTGCCGAAGCAAAAACGCGAGCATGGGCTGGAACCGGAGCAACTGGCGATCGGTGAAGACGTGTTGCTGAAAGTCATCCGCGAATATACCCGCGAATCCGGCGTCCGTAATTTGGAACAACAGGTGGCCGCATTATGCCGCAAAGCCGCGAAACAGATCGTATCCGAAGACAAGGAGCAAATCTCAATCACCTCGGACACGTTGAAGGATTATCTCGGCCCAGGGAAATTCCGTTATGGCTTGGCCGAGCTGGAGGACCAGATTGGCACAGTCACCGGGTTGGCCTGGACGGAGGTCGGCGGAGAAACGCTGGTGATCGAGGTGACGGTCGTGCCGGGCGCCGGGAAGCTCACGCTGACCGGCAAGCTGGGCGATGTCATGAAGGAATCCGCGCAGGCGGCTTTCAGCTACACTCGTTCCAAAGCGGCGGAGCTTGGGATTCCGCTTGATTTTCACGAGAAGAACGATATTCACATCCATATCCCCGAAGGGGCCATTCCGAAAGACGGTCCGTCGGCGGGCATCACGATCGCTACGGCGTTGATCTCGGCCTTAACCAACCGCCACGTTTCCAAGGACGTCGCCATGACCGGCGAAATTACACTGCGCGGACGCGTGCTGCCGATCGGCGGATTGAAAGAGAAATCGCTTGCCGCACATCGGGCGGGCTATCGCAAAGTCCTGATGCCGAAGGACAACGAGCGCGATCTGCGCGACATTCCGGACAGCGTTAAGGAAGATCTGGAGTTCGTGCCGGTGTCCCACATGGACCAAGTGCTCGAGCATGCGCTTGTGGAACATCCCGAAGTGCATTAGCATGAAAGGCGCGGCGGAAGCTTACACCGCGTTCAAGAGAGGAATTGAATGATGAAAGTAACTAAGGCTGAATTTATCATCAGCGCCGTTGGCCCCGATCAATATCCTGAGGACGCCTTGCCGGAAATTGCTCTGGCAGGGCGTTCCAATGTGGGCAAATCGTCGCTGATCAACCGAATGATTAACCGTAAAAATCTGGCGCGCACGAGCTCGACTCCCGGCAAAACCCAGCATCTGAACTATTACCGGATCAATGATCGGGTCTATTTTGTGGACGTGCCAGGCTACGGGTACGCTAAAGTATCTAAGTCGCAGCGCGAGGTCTGGGGCAAAATGATCGAGAAGTATTTGCAGGAGCGGGAGACGCTGAAGCTGGTCCTGCAAATCATCGACCTCCGGCATCCGCCAACCAAGGACGACGAGTTGATGTACGATTGGTTGAAGGCGTACGATCTACCCGTTTGCGTCGTTGCGACCAAAGCGGACAAGATTCCGAAATCGCGCTGGCAAAAGCATCTGAAGATCATCAAGGAAGGGCTGGTACTGCGGGCGGGCGATCCGCTGATTCTCTTTTCCGCGGAAGAGGGGATTGGAAAGGACGAGCTATGGGCGCAGATCGCGCGGTATGCTGAACTTTCGGAGGAATCAGAGGATAGGATTCCGGACGGCGAGGAAGCCGAAAATGGAAAAAGTTAAGAATTCGATGGATGCGGAAGGGATTTGAAGTAGTTTCAGCAGGAAAGTGAGCATGCAGCGGGATAGTTCAGGATAAAAACGGCTTAGTGCCGTTTTTTCTGAAAAATGGCAAGAATTCACGTTTTGGCAGCTGAGCGTACGGCAGGAATCGTAGTGTATAATTATGATAAAGCGATTTAAGAATTGAGGAGATTTGTATGGCTCAGCGGTTAGCCACAGAGTATGTCAATGCCAGTATGCGTTTAACGGAAGTCCAGATGTCGCAGTTCGTTCACAAAGTATACGATCCTCACGTACGTCAGCGGGTCAAGGTGCTAGACAACGGTGGGCAAGTGGTCGTGCTGGAGGATGACGGCGGAGAAGAAGTGCATCTGCCATTTGAACGTAAGGACGGTTATTATGTCTGCGAAATGTCTTTCCGCTTGGAAAAACCCCATTTAACGAACGTGATGAGACTGCTGTTCGCAGCTTTTAAAGGCTCCGGCATGGTCACTCGAATTTATAACGGATTCATGATGATGTATTATTATCAGGAAGGTCGGGTTCGCAAGATTGTCGAGTATTCCCGAGACTCCTATAAGCTGGTGTTCGAGTTCAAGGATGCAACGGCAGAGCTGCAGCAGGTGTACCGGAATAACGATGTCGAGTTGGAAATCGCCCGTATCCGGAAGGACGTGAATGCACTGCTTGATCAACGGTTTATTGCCAGCGAAGCGGACGTGGATCGCATTGACGATGAATTGCGCCATTGCTCGCGCAGATTGTTCGTTCTCGAAGCTTAAAAAATTTATGCCGTTTATCCACTTGGCTGAAGTCACCTGTGGGAGGGCGGCAACATAATGTACTAGTGATAACTACCCTGATATCAGGGTAGTTTTTTATTCCAAATACCGCAGGCGGAAGCGGCTTTTCCACCAGAAAAAATAAGTTGCATTTGTCTTCAAGAGATGTTATTTTTAATCTCGTTGAAAAGAATATAGGAACCAGGATTCACTCAGGACATGGAGATGTTGCGAGAGATTTTTCCCTCGAGAAGTGAATGACGTAGGTCCTAGCGGATGAAATTTTTCAAACATTTTGTTCCTAGGAAGGGGGAGCCGGAAGATGGAATATTCAACTTTCGGAAGACACGTTGCGGTTGATGCTTGGGGAGTCGACTTTGAGGTGCTGAACAACGCAGGGTTGTTGGAAGCTCACCTGGTGGAAGCTGCAGAAGCCTGTGGAGCCACCGTGCTGTCCATTCAGTCCAGACAGTTCGAGCCGCAGGGTGCTACTGTTCTTGTGATGTTGTCGGAAAGCCATCTCTCGATTCACACGTATCCTGAGAGAGGGTTTGCTGCCATTGATTGCTACACTTGCGGGGAAATGGTTGATCCGCAGCTGGCGATTGATTACCTGGTGACCGTCTTGAATCCAGAGAAAACGTACGCGAAGAAACTGATTCGGGGTTTGGGCGAGTTGGAAGTCGCCGAACCGGACTCCAATCGGGCCGAATTCGTCTAATCATTGATAGATTTTCGGAAATATGGGTAAAATAGGATAACCATGGAGCTTCCATGGTTATTTGTTTTGACGGTATGAAATTCATAAATAATTCATAAAAAACTCATAGAAACTGCCGGGGAGTTTGGGACTACTGTGATATAATTAACATAGTTTGTTTTCGGTAAATGCTATTGACATCTTTTTCAAGGCAGGTGAACTTGCAATGCACATCGTCGTAGTTGGGTTAAACTATCGGACGGCGCCTGTGGAAGTCAGGGAACGCTTTTCTTTTGCGGACAAGGATATGCCGCAAGCGCTGCAGGAGCTCTTGCGCACCAAGAGTGTATTGGAAGGCGTGATTATCGCCACCTGCAATCGTACGGAAATCTATGTTGTGGTTGATCGTCTACACATGTGCGGGGCGTTCATTCGCAGTTTTATGGAACGTTGGTTCGGGGTTCCTCGCGAAGAATTTACCCGTCATTTATATATGTATGAAGATGAACAAGCGATACACCATCTGTTCCGTGTCGGATGTGGTTTGGATTCAATGGTGTTGGGGGAAACGCAAATCCTCGGTCAGGTGAAGAATGCGTTTCTGGTATCGCAAAGCGAGAAAGGGACTGGAACGTGGTTTAATATGCTGTTCAAACAAGCGGTAACGCTTGGCAAACGGGCCCACTCCGAGACGGCGATCGGCGAAAGTGCGGTGTCGATCAGCTACGCAGCCGTCGAGTTGGGCAAGCGGATTTTCGGCAGCTTTGAAGGGAAACGCGTATTGATCCTAGGTGCCGGCAAAATGAGCGAGCTAACGGCCAAGCATCTGAGCGGGGCTGGCGCGGAAGAAGTGCTGGTGGCCAACCGGACGTACGCTCGTGCTCAGGAGCTTGCCGCGAAATGCGACGGCGTGGCTTGTACGATGCAGGAAGCAATGGAGCGACTGGAAGAGGTCGATATTCTGATCAGCTCGACCGGTGCGGAAGGATATGTCATCACATCGGCGCAGGTTGCCCGGAGTATGAAGGGGCGGCTAGATCGCCCGTTGTTTATGATCGATATTGCCGTGCCGCGGGATATCGAGCCGTCCATTGGCGAGTTGGAGCAGGTATTCCTGTATGATATCGACGATCTTGAAGGGATCGTGGAGAGCAATATGGAGATGCGCCGTGCGGAAGCGGTCAAGATCGAAGGGATGATCGAGGAGGAGATGGCTGCTTTTGCAACCTGGCTACAAACGCTAGGCGTGAAGCCGGTTATCCGAGCGCTGCAGGAGAAAGCTTCCGATATTCATGAAAGCACGCTGGACAGTCTCTTTAACAAGCTGCCGGAGCTGGATGAAAGGCAACGTAAAGTCATTCGCCGACTTACCAAGAGCATTCTTAACCAAATGATGCATGATCCGATCAACCGGATCAAGGAACTGGCTGGGGAAACTCAAGGCACGGAAGCCTTGGAGCTGTTTACCCAAATTTTTGCGCTCGAGGAACGTTTGGATGCACCAAATGAAGCTCCTTCCGGCAAGGAGACCTCGGCGTCATTGGAGTCCAAAGAGATTTTATCAACCCAGGAGTCCGAAGGCTTAACGGATCTCCAAGGTGTGGCCCCAAGCCGAATCCCTTTTGAGCCGGAGCCTTCGCTGCCACTTGCGAAGGTATCCGTGTGATCTTAATAGGTTAAACTGCGAGAACGCCCTGAGCCCTCTGCCGTATGCACCGAATCGCAAGGCTGATTCGACGCTAAAGCGGATGGCACAGGGCTTTTTTTGAAGGGATGAACATGGAAAAATGCGGCAGGGTAGGGTATGCTATTAACGAGTTGAGGATAAGGATCAGGGGGATATGACATGCCTTATTATGTGCCCGTCCTGTTGAATTTGACCGGCCGGCGTTGCGTTGTGATCGGTGGCGGGCCGGTTGCCGAGCGGAAGGCGATGATGCTGGTTGCTGCGGGCGCGGAAACGGTCGTAGTCAGTCCTGCCGTAACGGATGGTCTGCTGCGGCTTCTTAAGGCGCAGCGTCAGGGCGTTTGGATCGAACGCGAGTACCGACAGGGGGATCTTGCCGGCGCGTTCTTGGCTTTCGCCGCGACGGATCGAACAGAAGTGAACGCCGCTGTCGCCGCCGAAGCTGAAGCGGAAGGCATTCCGATAAATGATGCCGGAGATGGCGCGCGAGGAAGTATGATTACTCCCGGCGTTCTACGGCGCGGTGGGCTGGTGGTGGCCGTTTCAACCTCGGGAGCGGGACCGGCGGCAGCTCGGGAACTGATTCGGGAGATCGACCAGCATTTTGGAGAAGATTACGAACAGTATATTGACTTTTTGAGCTCCATGCGAGCTTTTATTAAAGAGCGGGTCAGCGATCCCGGTAGGCGAAAACGTCTGTTTCGAAGATTAGCTGAGTCCGATATTTTGACCTCGATCCGAGGAGGGGGTTTCCATCGGTGGAACGAAGCGGCGATGATCGCCTGGATCGAGGAACAAACGGAGGAATAAGCATGACAAAGCGAACGATTGTGGTGGGAACGAGACAAAGCCAATTGGCACTGACGCAGACGGGACAGGTCATCGATGATTTGAAGGCGCTCTGCCAGAAGCATAACCTGCCGTATGATTTTGAAATCCGTAAGATTGTAACCAAGGGCGATCGGATCCTGGATGTGACGTTATCCAAGGTCGGTGGCAAAGGTCTGTTCGTGAAGGAAATTGAGCAGGCGATGCTGGACAAGGAAATCGACTTGGCGGTACATAGTATGAAGGATATGCCGTCCGTGCTGCCGGACGGGCTGATCAACGGTGCCGTGCCGCGGAGGGTAGATCCTCGGGATGCGCTGATATCGAGATGCGGCCTGAGCCTTGACGAACTGCCTCATGGCGCCAAAGTTGGGACCAGCAGCTTACGCCGCGCCAGCCAATTAAAGGCTTATCGTCCGGATCTCGTATTGGAGCCAATCCGAGGGAATATCGATTCCCGTTTGCGCAAGTTGGAGGAGGAAGGCTTTGATGCGATTATTCTGGCGGCGGCCGGGTTGTTCCGGATGGGCTGGGAGCATCGGATTACGGCATATCTCCCGGCGGAAGTTTGTCTTCCGGCGGTTGGCCAAGGGGCGCTTGGGATCGAATGCCGTGAAGACGACGTCGAGGTTCGCCATCTTTTATCCCTATACAACGATCCGGACACGGCAGTGACGGTTGCCGCTGAACGTCGTTTCCTCGGCGTGCTGAATGGCGGCTGCCAGGTGCCGATTGGGGCCTTCGCGACGTTACTGACGAACGAAGGGACCTCTGATCCAAGCGGCCGCTCGCGTTTGCAGTTGACGGGGATGGTTGGCTCAGCGGATGGCGCGAAAATATTAAAGGAAAGCGCCGAAGGGACAGATCCGACTGAACTGGGCGAACAGGTTGCCGGTCGGTTGATTTCCTTGGGTGCAGCCGCATTATTACAAGAAACCGGGGAGTGATGGAGCATGGCCGGTAAAGTTTATCTGGTTGGCGCGGGACCCGGGGATGCGCGATTGATTACGCTGAAAGGGCTCGATTGCCTGGAGAAGGGCGATGTCATTGTGTATGATCGACTTGCCAATCCCAGTCTTTTAAAGAGAACGAAACCCGGAGCAGAGAAAATCTACGTCGGCAAAAGAACCGACCGCCACACGATGAAGCAGGAGCATATTAATCAGTTGCTGGTCGATTTAGCGCTTGAGGGCAAAACGGTGGTTCGCTTGAAAGGCGGGGACCCGACGATCTTCGGCCGTGTTGGTGAGGAGGCTGAATTGCTTCGCAAGCATGGTATACCTTATGAAATCGTACCGGGGATCACCGCCGCGATCTCAGTGCCCGCATATGCCGGAATTCCCGTAACTCACCGGGATATGGCTTCGTCCGTGTCGATCATTACGGGTCATGAAAGCCCGGATAAGCTGGACCAATCGATCAATTGGGAAAAAGTGACGAACGCAACCGGCACCCTGGTATTTATGATGGGCGTAGCGAATATCGGACATATCAGCAGACAGCTGATTCATTACGGACGTCCGCCCGAAACGCCGGTCGCTCTCATCCGCTGGGGGACAAGAGCGGAGCAGGAGACGCTGATCGGCACGCTGGCCGATATTGAGCGGAAGGTTCGCGAAGCCGACTTCAAGCCGCCGGCCGTTACGGTTGTCGGCGAGGTCGTGAGTCAGCGCGAACAGCTGAAGTGGGCAGAATCGCTGCCGCTGTTCGGCAAGCGAATTCTCGTCACCCGCTCGCGTTCGCAGGCGAGCGAGCTGGTGCGCGGCATCGAGGAGCTTGGCGGCGAACCGTACGAGTTCCCGGTTATCGACATCGTGATGCCGGAGGGGCGCGAGCTGGCCGACACCGACGAAGCACTAGCCCAGTTGGAACGATACGATTGGGTGTTTTTTACGAGCGTGAACGGCGTGGAGTATTTCTTCTCGCACCTGGAGAGACTGGGGAAAGATGTAAGAGGGCTGCACAAAGCGAGAATCGCGGCCGTTGGGCCGGCGACGCAAGCGGCGCTGCGCCAACGAGGCATCACGGCGGAGGGTTTGCCGGGCAAGTTCCAAGCCGAAGGGCTGATGGATACCTACGGCAGCGAGCTGCAGCCGGGGCAGCACGTGCTGCTGCCGCGCGGGGATCTCGCTCGTGCCTGGCTGCCGGCTGCTTTGCGTGAGCAGGGATTAACTGTCACCGACGCGGTCATGTACCGAACGGTACCGGCCGGGGAAGCGGACGACGAGCTGCTGAAGATGCTCGAGAAAGGCCGCATCCACGCCGTGACTTTTACCAGTTCATCGACGGTGACGAACTTGCTGGCCGCTCTGAGCGCGATGGGCGTGGCCGATCCGGCTGCGGCGCTGCGGGGCACGGAGATCGCTTGCATCGGGCCGGTCACGGCAAATACGGCCAAGGAAGCCGGCCTAAACGTGTCCATTCTTGCAGAAGAAGCGACGATCGACAGCTTGCTTCAGTCGTTGTGCGCTTGGAAAGAACGAAGCGCTCCAGCGGAGTGATGATTTTTTAACACGGGGGTTGCCTGCCTCTGTGCTACATATTAGGAGGGGATATCAAACATGAGTTTTCCAATCGTAAGACATCGCCGGCTGCGTCAGTCGGCCGCCATTCGCGGCATGGTACGAGAAACCGTCCTGACGGTGGACGACTTTATCCAACCCATTTTCGTCACCTACGGAAGTGGCGTCAAGAGCGAGATATCGTCGATGCCCGGGGTTTATCATTTTTCGCTCGACACCCTGGAGGAAGAAGTGAAGGAGATCGTTGATCTGGGCATTCCGGCGGTGCTGCTGTTCGGTATTCCAGAAACGAAGGATAGCGTGGGCACCTCGGCTTTCGCGGAGGACGGTATCGTACAAGAAGCGACACGGGTCATTAAATCGCGGTATCCGGATTTGCTGGTCGTTGCCGACACCTGCTTGTGCGAATTCACGGATCACGGGCATTGCGGGATGGTACATACGTTTGAACGCGACGGGCATGTATGCGGTGACGTGATGAACGACGAGTCGCTGGAGCTCTTGGTGAAAACCGCTGTCTCTCAAGCACGTGCTGGCGCTGATATCATCGCCCCGTCCAACATGATGGACGGATTCGTGCAAGCGATTCGTTCCGGGCTCGACGAAGCCGGCTTCAGCCATGTTCCGATCATGTCGTATTCTGTCAAATATGCTTCCGCTTTTTACGGACCGTTTCGTGAAGCGGCCGATTCCGCGCCGCAGTTTGGCGATCGGAAGACGTACCAGATGGACCCGGCTAACGTCCGAGAAGCTCTGCGGGAAGCGGAATCCGATGTGATGGAAGGTGCGGATATGCTGATGGTCAAGCCGGCGCTGGCCTTTATGGACATTTTGCGCTTGCTGCGCGATCAGTTTGATCTGCCTCTGGTGGCGTATAACGTGAGCGGCGAATATTCGATGGTCAAAGCAGCTGCTCAGCAAGGCTGGATCAATGAGCGAGCGATCGTTACCGAAATGCTGCTTGGCATGAAGCGGGCAGGCGCAGACATCATCATTACGTATTTTGCCAAAGATATGGCACGCTGGCTGCGCGAGAAGCAGTAAGTTTGGACATAGACGGGTTTTTTGAAGAGTTAAGGAGGGGTATCGATGAGCAAAGACACGATAGGCCGACGCGGCGACGAACGATCGCGGTTAGCTTTCGAAGAAGCGAAGAAGGTTTTGCCCGGCGGCGTCAACAGCCCGGTGCGGGCGTTTAAATCCGTTGGCTTGACGCCAATGTATATCGAACATGGGAGCGGTTCCCGGATCTATGACATCGACGGCAACAGCTTTATCGATTATGTGGGTTCCTGGGGCCCGTTGATTATGGGTCATGCTCATCCGGAGGTGGTTCGAGCGCTGCAGGAGACGGCCGCCAAAGGGACAAGCTTTGGAGCGCCGACGCTGCTGGAAACGCAAATGGCCCAACTGGTCGCGGAGCGCGTACCTTCGATTGATGTCGTCCGTATGGTCAATTCGGGGACGGAAGCGACGATGAGCGCGATTCGTCTGGCGCGAGGGTATACCGGTCGCAGTAAAATCATGAAGTTCGAAGGTTCTTATCACGGCCATGCCGACAGCCTGCTGATTAAAGCGGGATCCGGCGTTGCTACGCTGGGATTGCCGGACAGCCCAGGCGTACCGGAGGGCGTCGCCGCCAATACGATTGCGGTACCTTATAACGACTTGGCCTCTGTGGAGCTGGCGTTCGAGCGTTTCGGCGAGGAGATCGCCGGCGTGATCGTCGAGCCGGTAGCCGGGAACATGGGCGTTGTGCCGCCGTTGCCGGGCTTCCTTGAAGGCTTGCGCCGGATCACGGAGCAATACGGCAGCTTGTTGATTTTCGACGAAGTGATGACGGGCTTCCGCGTGCATCTGAACTGTGCGCAAGGACGCTTTGGGATTACGCCGGATTTGACCTGTCTCGGCAAAGTGATCGGCGGCGGATTGCCTGTAGGAGCCTATGGCGGGAAACGTGAAATCATGGAGCAAATCGCGCCAAGCGGGCCGATTTATCAAGCCGGGACGCTGAGCGGGAACCCGCTGGCGATGGTTGCCGGTTATACGACGTTGTCGCTGCTCACTCCGGACGTGTACGACCGTCTGGAACGCCTGTCGGCGAAGCTGGAAGAAGGCTTTACGCGCAATGCGAAGGAACGGGGGATTCCATGCACGATTAATCGCGTCGGCTCGATGGTTTGCCCGTTCTTTACCGAAGAGAAGGTCATTAACTACGATACGGCAAAAACGAGCGATCTGGACCTGTTCCGCCATTATTTTGCGGCACTGCTTGAGCAAGGTATCAACGTGGCACCTTCGCAGTTCGAAGGCATGTTCGTCTCAGGCGTACATACCGATGAAGACATCGAACTTACGATCGAAGCGCACCGGTTGGCGCTGCAAAAGCTGTGAGCCGTAAATTATCGTGGACGCGGCGCGGCGAGTGGTTGGAGTTGATGCCCGGTAAGCTGCCCGCACGTGAAGGGCTGGATCGACTGGATGCAGCAAAGGCCTGGCTGGAGGAGGAGCTGCAGGCTCCTCCCAAGCTTCTGCGCAAGCTTCGGGCCGAAGACGGTATCAAGCTTGCCGGAGATCGTTTGCGGTTGCTGGCGTTTCCGCCTAGGGTTTCGCAGTATGCTCCGTTTGAGGCGGAGCTTCCACTTTTATATGAGGACGATTTTTGCCTTGTCGTGCACAAGCCGGCAGGGCTTAAGGTCCATCCGGACGGCGGCGAAACTTCCGGGGGGGCTTCCGGCCAGTCGCTGGCTTCGCCAGACACGCTTGCCAATCGCGTTGCCGGATGGTATGCCTCCCTTGGCGAGCCGATCGCCGCCGCGCATATTCACCGGCTTGATGAAGATACGTCAGGACCCGTGTTATTTGCTAAAAATGAATACGCCCATTTGAAGTTGGACGAAGCGATGAGTCGCAAGGCCATCGACCGTACCTACATTGCGTTCGTACAGGGGATCGTCAGCCCTGAGCTCAAAGTCATCGATCAGCCGATCGGCCGGGACCGTCATCATAACCAGCGGCGCCGGGTTTCTCCCGGAGGCAAAGGGGCTATAACCCACTTGGAGCGGCTGGAAGTTTATCCGAAACACGACGCAAGTCTGGTCCGGCTCACTTTGGAGACGGGTCGGACGCATCAAATTCGCGTCCATCTGAGTGCAGCGGGACATCCGCTCGTAGGTGACGCGCTGTATGGCGGTAACACGAAGTGGCTGTCTCATCAGGCGCTGCATGGGGAGCGACTGTCGTTCCCGCATCCACTCTCCGGAGAAGCCGTGGAGCTTGAGGATCCGTGGCCCCCGGCGATGAACCGTTTGCGCGATCACTTTAGCTTATGAGCGCCCTTGAACAGCAAGGCTTTGTCTAGCACGTGGGCAAAAAGCTGGCATGCACTCCTTTTTGAAGCATATAGATTAAACGAGGATGATTTGGATCATGATTCATCGATTTTAAATCACGTTTGGATATGCTGAAGGGAGGTAACGTGTTGGCTGATCAATCCTATGGTCTCAGGTTTGATATTTACGAGCGCATACATCTTTCTGAAGATGTGATCGGCATTGAAGAGTTGGAGGAGATCGAGCTCTATCCGAAAATCCAGGTGATTCCCGGGGAAGAGTATGCCGCGCTGCGCGGCCATTTGCTGTTGTCGGGGTTGTACCGGGGAGAAGGGGAGACACGGGAGCTTGCGCATTATATTCCCGTAGAAATTACGATACCGCTAAGTCGGGTCAACCGGTTAGAGGATATCACGGTCGAAATTGAAAATTTCGATGTTGACCTGCTCAGTTCGCGGAGTTTGAACATTACGGGCGTATTATCGCTTCAAGGAGTTGAAACCTCCTCCTTGTTATCCGAACAAGATGCCTGGAAGGATCGGGAGTTTACCACGGCACATGTTGTACCCGCTATCCGAGGCGAGGAATTGGTATCAGATTTGGATGCGGGCACGGCAGAGTTGGAGGCTCTCGAAACGGAGCCGGAATCGGAACGGGATGTACTAAGCCCAGCGCCATTGCTAGCGGATGAGGTGCGTCAAGATCCGGTGTTCTCTTGGAATTCGTTAGCAAGAGAAGATGCGGACAAAGAGCAAGAGCCGGAAACAGAACCGGAATTGGAGTTCGAGTTGGAACAACAAGATTCACAGGTTCCGCATGTGCCTCAATTTGCTTCGTGGCAGGCGTTTCCGGATGATGTGCTGAATGCACAAAAACGAAGTGCGGACGAGCCGCAGGAGGTTCTTTCCTGGACCGAGGACGTTTCGGCATTTCAGGAGTCCGACCCTTGGGCGGACAAGGAATCCGTTGCGAGCTTTGGCTCTGCTGCGGAGGCCTTTGCGGATCACGCGGAGGAATCGGACGCCAACATATGGTTTAAGGATGAGGTTCGCCCGACGGACGATTTCCAGGCGACCGAACGTGCCAGTGAATCCGTAGAAGCGGAAGCTGCGGATTCTGGGGCTGCGTACGAAACAGGCGAAGAAGTCGCTGTAACACCAAACGAGGCGGTAAGTGAGGTTGCCGATGAGTCTGAAGCGGCGGTCGAGGCGGATCATCAGCCGGAAGAGAAGAAAGAAATGAAGATCGCGCTTGGGTCTAAAAAGAGTGCTGACGAGAGCGGAAGAGAAGGTTTTGGGTTAACGAAGCTGATCTCTTCATCCTCGCGGGTAGCTCGGGAAGCACTGGAGGACGCTTCGGATCTGCCGATAGCTGGTAGTGAACAGGGAGAAGGCGAAGAACTGCGGTGGAAGAACCTGTTTATCAGCAACGAAGATCAAACTCCTTTCCGCACAGTACGGCTGGTCATCGTGCAGCGCGAGGAAACGCTGGACGATATCGCCCAGCGCTACCACTTAAGTTCGCGGGAGCTGCAGTTGTATAACCGACTCGCTGAGCACCAGGTCAATGAGGGACAAATCTTGTACATTCCATAAAGTTTAGACTGCGAAAAAAGGCGGATGATTGACTCCCGTTCCTTTCCAAGTTATGATAATATAGATTCAATCAATTAGATCTATGTCAAAGACTTGGAACGGGAAGAGTAGGCAGCATACCCTTCAGAGAGCGGAACCCACGGCTGAGAGTTTCCGCAGGACATGTAGCTCGCCGAAGTCGCCCGGGAGTTGTTCGTTTGAGCCGTTTTGCGATGGTTAGAACGGACCGGTAGCAGCCGTTATCTGCATGAGTGTCGCATGTCAAGTACCGGATTCCGGAAGGGCTGGATGACGATGTGCGAAACAAAGGTGGTACCGCGAAAGTAAAGCCTTTCGTCCTTTGAGACGAAAGGCTTTTTTTTGTTTTTCTTGGACATCAAGAATAAAGGCGTAAAGCCGACGACAGACGATTATCTTGGGATCGCCAAGGCTATGCTTATTTGTAACGGAGGTTGAATAGGATGACAGAAAATCAAGATCAACTAGCCTCGTCGGCGGAAATGCCGACGACGTACGATCCGAAAGCGGCGGAACAGAAATGGTACACTTATTGGCTGGAGAGCGGGTTCTTTAAAGCAGGACAACGGCCGGATGCCAAGCCGTATACGATCGTGATCCCGCCACCAAACGTAACGGGGATGCTGCATATCGGGCATGCGCTCGATTTTACACTGCAGGACATTATGACGCGCACGAAACGGATGCAAGGTTACGATGCGTTGTGGCTGCCTGGCTCTGACCATGCGGGGATTGCGACCCAAACGAAGGTGGAGCAGAAGCTGCGCGAGCAGGGCGTAACGCGGTATGACTTGGGCCGTGAGAAGTTCCTGGAGAAGGTGTGGGAGTGGAAGGACCAATATGCTGCCACCATTCATGAGCAATGGGCTAAAATGGGCTTCTCCCTCGATTACTCGCGTGAGCGTTTTACGTTGGACGAGGGGCTTTCTCAAGCGGTTCGCGAGGTTTTCGTTAAGCTCTACGAGAAGGGCTTGATTTACCGCGGGAAATATATTATCAACTGGGATCCGGCAGCACGCACGGCCCTCTCCGATATTGAGGTTGAATACAAAGAAGTCAACGGGCATCTCTACCATCTTCAGTACCCGCTGAGCGACGGGAGCGGCCATATCACGGTGGCGACGACGCGTCCCGAAACGATGCTGGGCGATACCGCCGTCGCTGTTCATCCGGAGGATGAACGGTACCGTCATTTGGTCGGCAAAACGTTACGTCTGCCGATCGTTAACCGTGAAATACCGATTATCGCTGACGAATATGTCGAGAAGGAATTCGGCAGTGGCGCTGTGAAAATCACTCCAGCGCATGACCCGAACGACTTTGAAGTAGGTTTGCGCCATCATCTGCCGCAGATCAACGTCATGGATGAAACCGGCACGATGAACGGTGAAGCCGGTAAATATCAAGGATTGGACCGCAGCGATTGCCGTAAGCAAATCGTCAAGGATTTGCAGGAGATGGGCGTTCTAATTAAAATCGAGGATCACCTGCATCAGGTCGGCCATAGCGAGCGGACCGGTGCGGTTGTTGAACCGTATTTGTCCACCCAGTGGTTCGTCAAAATGAAGCCACTCGCTGAAGCGGCGATCGAAGCGCAACAATCCGGGAAAGGCGTTAATTTCGTGCCGGACCGTTTTGAGAAGACCTACTTGCACTGGATCGAAAACGTACGTGATTGGTGTATTTCCCGCCAGCTCTGGTGGGGTCATCGCATTCCGGCCTGGTATTGTGAGGCAACCGGAGAGATGGTTGTTGCCCGCAGCGAGGAAGAAGCGCGCGCCAAGCTGGGGCGTGATGATCTGAGACAGGATGAAGACGTGCTCGACACCTGGTTCAGCTCGGCCCTCTGGCCGTTCTCTACGCTGGGTTGGCCGGATGAGAATAACGAGGAGTTCAAACGGTACTTCCCGACGGACGTGCTCGTGACGGGATACGATATCATTTATTTCTGGGTAGCCCGGATGATCTTCCAGTCCCTGGAGTTTACCGGCGAAATGCCGTTTAAAGACGTGCTGATGCACGGCCTTGTCCGCGACAGCGAAGGACGAAAAATGTCCAAATCGCTGGGTAATGGCGTTGACCCGCTCGAGGTCATCGAGAAATACGGCACGGACGCGATGCGCTATATGCTGTCTACCAGCAATACGCCGGGGCAGGATTTGCGCTTCCGCTGGGAACGGGTTGAGCAAGCTCGCAACTTTGCCAACAAAATTTGGAACGCTTCGCGTTTCGCTTTGATGAACCTGGAAGGCGTGAAGTATGCCGATATTGATATTAGCGGTGATCTGTCTACGTCCGACCGCTGGATTTTGCACCGGATGAACGAGACGGCCAAGGAAATTACCCGCTTGATCGATGCTTACGAATTTGGGGAAACCGGTCGGTTGCTGTATAACTTCATTTGGGACGATCTGTGCGATTGGTATATCGAATTCGCCAAGTTGTCGCTGTACGGGGAAGATGCTGCGGCTAAGAAGAAAACCCAATCGGTACTCGCCTTCGTGCTTGACCGTACGCTGCGCATGATCCATCCGTTTATGCCGTTTATTTCCGAGGAAATATGGCAGCATTTGCCGCATGATGGCGAAACGATCATGCTTGCGGCTTGGCCGGAGTACGACGCTTCGTTAGAAGCACCGGACGCCGTTCAGGAAATGAATCTGTTGATCGACGTGATTCGTTCGGTACGAAATATCCGTGCCGAAGTGAACGTGCCGATGAGCAAAAAAATCGAACTGGTGATCAAACCAAGCAGCACCGACGTGTTGGAAGTGCTGACCCGCAACGAGCATTACGTTCGCCGGTTCTGCAATACGTCCGAGTATGAAGCAGCGCTAAACGCGGCCGTGCCTGATAAGGCGATGACCGCCGTTGTGACCGGGGCCGAACTGTTCCTGCCGCTGTCGGGCCTGATTGACATCAGTCAGGAAATCGAACGGCTAACGAAAGAGCTCGACAATCTGAACAAGGAAGTGGAACGCGTCGAGAAGAAGCTGGCTAACGAGGGCTTCGTGGCCAAAGCGCCGGCGAAGGTGATCGAGGAAGAACGCGCCAAGATGGCCGATTATTCCGAGAAACGCGACAAAGTGCTGGCCCGGATCGCGGAGTTGAAGGGTTAAGTGAACTTGAGCTTCGTGATCCAAAGATGATTTTTTGAACTACCATTTAATAAAGGTTCAAAAGGTTAGATTTGGAGCACCAAGAAGGTTGGATGAAGCTAGGGAGTGAGTAGCGGAGCGTACGTATTGGGTACGTGAGCAACTCAAATGTTTTCCGGAGGAAACATGCTTCGGAAGCGTCCGCTCGACTGGGTGAATTCAAGATTCGACGACGAGTCCGCTTCGTTGGTTCTGCTTCGTGATCCAAAGATGATTTTTTGAACTACCATCTAATAAAGGTTCAAAAAGTTAGATTTGGAGCACCGAGAAGGTTGGATGAAGCTAGGGAGTGAGTAGCGGAGCGTACGTATTGGGTACGTGAGCAACGGAGCGACCGGGTGAATTCAAGATTCGACGACGAGTCCGCTTCGTTGGTTCTGCTTCGTGATCCAAAGATGAGTTTTTGAACAACCATTAATTGATGAAGGTGACTGATATGGGGGATCGTACAGAGGAAGAAATACGACCGCTGCCGCTGAATAGCTATACCGAAGCGGTCGATTGGATCAACGGGCTATTGCCGTTTGGCATCCGACCCGGCCTGGAACGAATCGAGCTAATGATGGAACGTTTGGGGCATCCTGAGCGGAGGCTGAAGTTCATTCATGTGGCGGGGACGAACGGAAAGGGCTCCTCCTGCGCTTTTTTAACTCGAACATTGCGGGAATGTGGATATCATGTGGGGACGTATACGTCCCCTTACATCACGAAGTTCACCAACCGCTTCCAGTATGACGAGGTGGACATTCCCGAAACGGCGCTGCTGGAACTGGCAAACCGCGTTGTTCCGTTGGTAGAAGAAATCGCTGGCACCGACCTGGGCTCTCCGACGATGTTTGAAGTGAGCACGGCGATCGCCATTTTGTATTTTGCGGAGATATGTTATCCCGATGTAGTAGTATGGGAGACGGGGCTTGGGGGAAGGATGGATGTTACGAATATCGTGACTCCGATCGTCTCTCTGATTACGAATATCGGTTATGATCACATGGACGTTCTTGGGGACACGATTGAACAAATTGCCGCTGAGAAGGCTGGCATTATCAAGGCGGGCGTGCCCGTAGTCAGCTGCATCGAGCAACCCGAGGCGATCACCGTACTGAAAACCACGGCCGCTTCCAAGCACGCCACTCTATATCTGATGGGCGAGCAGTTCCATTATGAGCGGCTTAGTGTTGATGCCAAAGAGCAGCAATTGCATTTCAAAGGTCCCTTCCGAGATATGGATTTTACGATTCGCATGCTTGGGGGGCATCAATGCAAGAACGCCGCCGGCGTCATGATGGTATTGGAAGTGCTGCGACAATACATGGCTTTTCAGCTTGAGGGTGAACAGATGCAGGACGGTTTCCGTACCACCTTCTGGGCAGGACGGCTGGAGGTAATTCGGGAAGAACCGCGTTTGGTACTGGACGGAGCGCATAATCCGGAAGGCGCCGCTTCGCTGGCGCAAAGCCTGCCGGAAGCCTTCCCTTACCGAAAACTGCATTTGATGATGGGGATGCTGGCCAATAAGCATCATCAAGGCTACTTGAAGCATATATTACCAATAGTGGATACGCTTATTCTGACCGAGCCCGATTTTCGCCGAAAAATGGACGCCGAAGCGTTATACGAACTCGTGGCCGAAGTACAGGGGACGGAAGCGAAAGCGGATTTGGAAATCATCGTAGAACGTGACTGGAGAAAAGCCCTTTCGCTTTTGGAGTCACGGACGGAACGGGAAGATCTTGGGGTGGTAACCGGCACGTTGTACCTGATCTCGGACGTGCGGGCGGCCCTTTTGCATCAAACCGATTCTGAAAAAGGCTGGTGACCATTTTGTTGAATACGACCGAACAACATGTACATTTTATCGGCATTGGCGGCTATGGCATGAGTGCCATCGCTCGAGTGATGCTGGAAATGGGTTATACCGTCACGGGATCGGACGTTGCCTCCCAAGAATTGACGGAGAAGCTCGCTGCGAAGGGAGCGAAGATATACATCGGCCATACCGCCGAACACGTGCACGGGGCGGATCTGGTCGTTTACTCGACGGCGCTGCCAAAAGATAACGTGGAGCGGCTGGAGGCTCAGGAGCAAGGAATCCCGGTACTTCACCGTTCCCAGATGCTGGCCCGGTTGTTAAATGAACGGACCGGTGTCGCCGTGGCCGGGGCCCATGGGAAAACAACGACCTCGTCGATGATCGCACTCGTGATGGAGCATTGCGGGACAGACCCGACCTACATTATCGGTGGGGAAATTATGGACATGGGCACCAATGCGAAAGCCGGGCAAGGAAAATGCGTGGTTGCGGAGGCTGACGAAAGCGACGGCTCCTTCCTGCAGTACCACCCTTCGCTTGGCGTGGTGACCAACATCGAGGCGGATCACCTGGAGAACTACGGCGGGGATTTCGGCAAGCTGAAGGAAGCCTACGTGCAGTTCTTGAACCAGATCAAGCCGGATGGAAAAGCGGTGGTTTGCGGCGACGACCGAAACGTCCGGGAATTGCTGCCTCAGGTTCAGAGCAAAGTCATTACGTACGGCATCGAATCGGGCTGTGACTATACGGCTCACGAGATCGATCTGGGGGACCGCTGCGTCACCTTCAGAATGAATCAAGGCGACCGGGAGCTCGGTATGGTGGAGTTGTCCGTGCCTGGCCGACACAATGTTTACAATGCAATGGCTACCGTTATCGTCTGCTTGGAAGCGGGCATTCCTTTTAGCGAAATCGCAGTGGCCTTGCGTCACTTCCATGGTGCAAAGCGCCGCTTCCAGGTACTTGGGGAACAAGATGGTATCCTGATCATCGATGACTACGCTCACCATCCGACGGAGATCCAAGCAACGATCGCAGCGGCCAAAGCGACTGGCAAACGGATCATCGCCGTGTTCCAGCCGCAGCGCTATACGCGGACCTTCTTCCTGCTGGATGCGTTCAGTCGGGCCTTTGGGGAAGCGGATGAAGTGATCATCACCGATATTTACTCACCGGCTGGGGAAAAAGCGATTGAAGGCGTTCATTCCTCCAAGCTGGTCGAGTTGATCAAGGAGAACAGCAATTCCGGTGCCCGATATTTGCCGACGAAGCAGGATGTGCTTGAAGATCTGCAAAATCGGCTGAAGCCTGGCGACCTTGTGCTAACGATGGGCGCGGGCGATATTTATAAAGTGGGATACGAGCTGGCGAAAGGTTTGTCTAGCTAAAGCGTATATCAAATTTCTCGTAAAAACGGTCTTCGACGGGTCTTGTCTGCCCGGGGAGGCCGTTTTTTGGGTTGCTGAGGTGATCTTTGCTTGCTCGCCTGTAGGCTTGGCATATCGGACGGTCCACGCTCATATGGATAGGTTAGAAGAATGGACAAGGAGCGTGCAGACCGTGAACAAAGCCAAAATGACATTCCGGTTTGATGGGGAAGGCCGGGAAATCCGGCCGGAGCTGCCGCTGGAGATTGCAGAGATGCCGAAGCGGGATGCGGTGCCTCGTTATCGAGCGGTCGAAACCGTGGAGGAATGGGGAGATCCTTTTACGGACCATACGGGGATGGGGCTGACTGTTTTTCCAGGCGGACGGAATCCCAACCTGAGCCCAGACTCGAGAGAGGTCGACCAGATTGGACGTGAAATGGAATATCGGGAGGACTATACTACTTCCACGGCCAATGATTGGGAGGAAATCTACGGAAAGGATCCCTGGCAGACCGAATGGCAGGAGGAGGCTCCTCCGCTCTATTCTCATCCCCATCGAACCTCATGGTGGAAGGTCGCGGGCTCCTTGACCGGGGCGATTGTTACGGGCGCGTTGTTCGGGTTTGTTGTATTATCCTTATTCAATCAGGATGTGAAGTTTCCACTTCCGGGCATCGGGGTGCCGCAGCAGACCGATATGGGTGAGGCGGCAAGTTTACCGGTCATGGGAGACATAGAAGGGTCGACGACGACACCGGAAGAGAACATCCCGCTCATCAGCGTTGCTTTGCCGGAACAAACCTACTATTTTCTACAATACGGCGTGTTCAGCACAGCGCAAGGTGTGCAGCTGGCGCAGGAGGAGCTGCAAGCCTCGGGTATTGCTGCCGCGAGGGATACCGTCGACGAGAAACGGGTATACGCGGGGGTTTCGACAGAGCGTGAGCAATCGAAGTTGCTCAGCGGTCAACTGAAGGCGGCTGGCGTGAATCTTATCTTACACGAGATTTCGTTCCCGGCGGCGGCCAACGTCGAATTTTCCGGAGAGCGCGAGGCTTTGTCAGGCTTTATGACGCAAAGCGCAGAGCTGGTTCGCCTGCTTAGCACTACGTCTGCTGCGTTGCTGACCGAAGCGGATCCACAGCCGCAGCAACATGCGGAGCTGGAACAGTTGGAAGCGAAGCACCAAGCCTGGACGGAAGGCGCCTCGGCCATCCGCGGCAAATGGTCGGCAGGGGGAGCGCTCCTGGCCGGTGAAATGGAGAAAGCGATCAACGGGGCCGTCGAGGCTATGGGTGAATACCAAAAAAACGGCGCAAAAACGCTGCTCTGGGAAGTACAAAATGAGATGATGCGCTTCATCATGGCTGAGCAGTCTCTAGTTGAGGCCGGAGTCACAAATCCAGGCCGCTAATACAATAAAAGACAGGGAACTGGAAATAGTTACCCCTGTCTTTTTTGTGTTTGCGCCCGGGGCTAAAATAATCTTATAATAGGTTAGTGTCAAAAAATGGCGGGGATGACAGCAATCACTGTCGAATACTCACCCATTTTTTGTTAACTTATGTTTGTAACCATTCAGGACATCAAATCGTCTTTTCAAAGGAGAGTTCCGCATTGGATACCGCGTATTTGCGCCGGATCATACTTGCCTCCACTTCATCTCGCAGGCGTGAACTAATCGCATCGCTGGCCATTCCATTTGAAGTGATGCCCAGCCATACGGATGAATCTTATGAGGAGACGTTGCCGCCGGAGCAAATCGTGAAGGAGCTAGCCGGCCGCAAGGCGGATGCCGTCTACCGTGGGCTTAACCCGACGGGAGACCGTAATGCAGTTATCGTCGGCAGTGATACGATCGTGGTACGGGACGGCGACGTCTTGGGCAAGCCGCGGGACGTTCAGGAGGCTGCGGAGATGCTGCGCAGCTTACAGGGACGAGACCATGTGGTGTATACCGGCGTGGCTTGTGTGGATGCCTTGACCGGCTCACGTCAGGTCGACTATCGAGCGACGACTGTAACGATGAAGGCATTGTCCGAAGCGCAAATCCAGGCCTACGCCCGTAGCGGGGAAGGATTGGATAAAGCCGGGGCGTATGCCATCCAGGGACTTGGCGCAACGATCGTGACCGGGATCAAAGGCTGTTATTTTAATGTCGTTGGTTTACCCTTATCGTTGCTCGTCGACATGCTGGAGGATTTTGATATTCGGGTATTGTAAGCAGGTAGCAAGGCTTGCCGCGATGGCAGGTCATCAGGAAGTGATAAAGCATATCCTTCCGAACTAAGGACGGGCCTACCGGTATCGCCGGAAGTCGCCCGAAACCATTCGGAAGCGGGGGATAACGATGGAACAAGCTCCCTATATGCTGCGTGATCTGCCTTCTGAGGAGCGGCCAAGGGAACGAATGATCAAATATGGAGCAGGTGCGCTCAGCCATGCTGAACTGCTGGCCATCCTGTTGCGCACGGGAACACGCCAGGAGTCGGCGATTCATGTGGCACAACGGCTGCTATCCGGCGTAGGCGGACTCCGCGGGCTGGTGGATGTCAGCTTGGACGAAATGACGAAGCTGAAAGGCATCGGTCCGGCCAAAGCGATCCAGCTGAAGGCGGGGATCGAAATGGGACAGCGATTAGCCAAAACGCGGCTTCCGGAACAACGCACGATTCGCAGACCGGAGGATGCAGCCGAATTGCTAATGGAGCAAATGCGCTATTTACAGAAAGAGCATTTTGTTTGTCTTTTTTTGAATACGAAAAATCATATCATAGCTCAGGAGACGCTTTCGATCGGAAGTCTGAACGCTTCGATTGTGCATCCGCGGGAGGTGTTCCGCGCCGCGATCAAATGCAGCAGTGCTTCCGTCGTATGTGCCCACAATCATCCCAGCGGCGATCCCAGCCCGAGTCCGGAGGATATCCGGATGACACGAAGGCTTTGCGAAGCGGGGGAGATCATAGGCATCGACGTGCTTGATCACATCGTCATCGGGGATGGGAAGTTCGTCAGTTTGAAGGAGCGGGGCTTGATGTAATAGCGATCGCGTGTGATCGGAAGATGACTTTTTGAACAACCGTTTCAATGAAGGTTCAACAAGTCAGGTTTCGAGCACCAAGAAGGTTGGATGAAGCTAGGGGCTGAGTAGCGGAGCGTAGGCGGATCTACGTGAGCAACGGAAGACCCGGCTGAATTCAAGATTCGCTGCCGCAAATCACTTCTGTGATGAGCTTCGTGATCGGAAGATGACTTTTTGAACAACCTCTAATATAATGGGTTAGATACAGAAGGAAAGGAAGAAGCAGCATGTTAGGTGGTTTTACAAAAGACTTGGGTATTGACTTAGGGACGGCAAATACGCTGGTATATACGAGAGGCAAGGGCATTATCGTCCGGGAACCTTCCGTGGTAGCGATTCATACCGACACGAAGAGCATCGTGGCCGTCGGCGAATCCGCCAAGAAGATGATCGGCAGAACCCCTGGCAACATTCGGGCGATCCGTCCGATGAAGGACGGCGTGATCGCCGATTTCGATACAACGGCAACGATGATTAAATATTTTATTAGCCAAGCGCAAAAGCAGCGTTCGCTGTTTCAACGCCACCCGAACGTAATGGTTTGCGTTCCGTCGGGGATCACAGCTGTTGAGCAGCGGGCCGTAGAAGACGCGACAAAGCAAGCCGGCGCGCGCGAGGCCTATACGATCGAGGAGCCTTTCGCTGCAGCGATTGGCGCGGATTTGCCGGTTTGGGAACCAACCGGCAGCATGGTCGTAGATATCGGCGGCGGGACGACGGAGGTCGCGGTAATCTCCCTTGGCGGGATCGTCACCAGCAAATCCGTCCGCGTCGCGGGCGACGAAATGGATGAGGCGATTATCCAGTACATCAAACGCCAATATAACCTGATGATCGGCGAGAGAACCTCCGAGCAGCTCAAAATGGATATCGGTTCCGCGCTTGCGTTGGAGAAGGTCGAAACGATGGAAATTCGCGGACGCGACCTCGTGTCGGGGTTGCCGAAGACGATCACGATCACCTCTGACGAAATCTCCGACGCGCTTAGCGATACGGTAGGCGCTATCGTTGACGCGGTAAAGGTAACTTTGGAGAAATGCCCGCCGGAATTGGCCGCCGACATTATGGACCGAGGAATCGTGTTGACCGGTGGCGGCGCGTTGCTGCGCAACCTGGATAAACTGCTGGCCAGTGAAACCGGCATGCCGGTGATCGTGGCGGAGAATCCGCTGGATTGCGTGGCGATTGGTACGGGCCGCGCCTTGGATAATATTCATTTATTCAAATCAAAAAGTAGTTCAGCCCTTCGTTCCAAACGATAATGTTCGTACGGGAGAAGGCACCCCTGATATGAATGCGGCGCCGTCCTGAATTGGACGGCCAATGCCGTTTTTCCAAGAAAAATGTATGGTTGGAGGGTGCGGAAACTGTTTAAGCTGCTTGGCAACAAAAGATTGTTTATTTTGTTGATGGGACTTATTTTGTTTATTGCGGTGATGGGATTTACGCTAGGGCCAAGAACCAACTTGTCTTGGCCGGAGAAATTCGTGAAGGACACGGTTGGCTTCGTGCAATACGTGTTTTACAAGCCCGCTAGCTATGTAGCGGGCTTGTTTGAAGATATTTCGAACCTCCGCGCGCTGCAGGAGGAGAACGAACAGCTCAAGATTGCATTGGCGCATTATACCCGCGACAAAGCGACCTATAACTGGATCGAGCAGGAGAATGAGCGGCTGAAGGATAAGCTTGATTTTACGGAAGCCCAGAAAAGAATCTACGATTACACCTGGAAGATCGCTCAAGTAGTTAGCGTTAATGACGACCCCGTCAATCGCACGATCATCGTCAACCTCGGGGCTCGGGAAGGCGTCAAGGAGGGGATGGCCGTCACTTCCGAGAAAGGCTTGGTTGGTGTAATCAGCCATGTCAGCAACTTTACGTCCACCGTCCGTCTCGCTACGGCGATGGATGCCAAGGACCCGAATTCCAACGGCATTGCCGTTACGGCGCAAGGGAAGGAGAACGACGTCTTCGGTATGATCGAAACGTTTGATCGCGAGCAGGGGATGTTCCTGATGACACGGATTGAAGATGCCACTCCGTTGAAGGAGGGGGATTTGATCGTCTCCTCTGGGATCGGAGGCGTATTCCCTCGGGGGATGGTCGTGGGAACCGTGAAGGACATCCAGGTTGGAGAATACGGCTTAACCTATACCGCCACAGTGGAACCCGCGGCAAACTTCACGGACTGGAAGGAACTATTTATCGTCTTTACACCGGAAGGTGAAGGCGAGTGAACAAGCGAAAATTGATTCTATTCCTGCTGATGTTCCTGTTGTTCATTCTGGAGGGGACGCTGGTTCCTTGGCTGGTTCCATCGGCTTGGCAGTCGCGGATAGCGCCTCATCTGGTTTACATGGTCATTCTTTATTTCTCGGTATATGAGAATCGGCATACGGGACTAATTCTAGGTCTAGTATTTGGGATGCTGCATGATATCGTTTTTTATGGCGCATTGATTGGAGCCTACTCCTTCGCCATGGGGCTGTCCGGCTATCTGCTTGGGCTCTTGTCCCGCAATCAACGGGCGCCCCTGCCTCTGATGATGATCATTGTATTGCTCGGCAGCCTTCTTCTGGACTCGATCCTGTTCGGCACGTATTCGCTGTTCGAACTGATCCACCAGCCTTATACGTGGGCGCTAAAAAACAATATCATCCCGAATGTATTCGTGCAGTTCGTGTTTGCGCTGGCGATATACGTCCCGCTAAGGCGTCAACTCGAAATCATCACTCGCCGACGCTCTCCCGAGGAGAATGCTTGACTTCCCGCTTATTTTGCTTGCCGTAAGCAGGAACTTTTCCGCTTCGGCGCGAATTGATTAGGGGGGAGGGACAGGCTAATGACAGTGAAATCCAACCACGTGACGATTAAAGGCATAAAAGATGGCCTGGTTTTCCTGCTGGACGACAAATGCGACTTTTCAAGTCTTCTGGAGGAATTGAAGTATAAATTGGAATTTAGCCATCAACATATTTTGACCGGACCGATCATCCATGTCGATGTGAAGCTGGGAATGCGTCTCGTCACTGACGATCAGAAGGATATGATTCTTGATATATTGAAGCAAAAAGGCAATCTGCTTGTACGCTCCTTCGAAATGCCGGAGATCGTCCGCGCCGATGACCCGCAGGCTCTGACTACGATTGCGGGCATCGTCCGCTCGGGGCAGGTGCTGCATCATGAGGGCAATCTGCTATTTATCGGGGACGTTAATCCGGGAGGGACAATCCAATGTACCGGCGACATTCTGATTCTGGGTGCTCTGCGGGGGATGGCCCATGCGGGGATCAAGGGCAATGAGAATTCGATTATCGCGGCTTCGTACCTGTCTCCGACACAGCTTCGGATTGCGGAGACGATCAGCCGGCCTCCCGATGAATGGGAGAACCGGGAAACGAGCATGGAGTTCGCTTTTCTTCGAGAAGGGAAGATGCAGATCGACAAGATCATCAATATGACCCGGGTGAGACCGGACCTTAACGTGTTTAAAGGGGTGTGAATCATGGGACAAGCTATCGTAATTACATCCGGCAAAGGCGGGGTCGGCAAAACGACCACCTCGGCCAATATCGGAACGGCGCTTGCGCTGTTGGGGAAAAAAGTCTGCTTGGTCGATACGGACATCGGTTTGCGAAATTTGGACGTGGTCATGGGACTGGAGAATCGAATCATCTATGATTTGATCGATGTCGCGGAAGGTCGCTGCCGATTAAATCAGGCGCTGGTCAAGGATAAGCGGTTCGATGAGCTTTACATGCTTCCGGCGGCGCAAACGAAAGACAAAAATGCGATTTCGCCGGAGCAGGTCAAAGATATTATTCTGGAGCTCAAGAAGGAGTTCGAATTCGTCATTATCGACTGCCCGGCCGGGATCGAGCAAGGATTCAAGAACGCCATTGCCGGTGCGGACCAGGCCATCGTCGTTACGACGCCAGAGCATGCCGCGGTGCGAGATGCAGATCGGATTATCGGCTTATTGGAGAACTCGCATATCGCTTCGCCGAAGCTGGTGGTGAACCGGATTAAGATCAATATGATGAAATCCGGGGACATGCTGGATATCGAAGGGATTTTGCAGGTGCTGAACATCGATTTGATCGGGATCGTGCCGGATGACGAACTGGTCATCAAAGCCGCGAACAGCGGCGAGCCTACGGTGATGAATCCGGATTCTTCGGCAGCGATCGCTTACCGCAACATTGCGCGGCGGATATTAGGCGACACCGTGCCGCTCATGCTGCTGGATCAGAAGAAGGGCGTATTTACGCGCTTCAAGAAGTTTTTTGGAATGGGTGGATAATCGTTGTTTTTTAAACTTAGAAAAGTGGACTGGCTCATGGTGGGGATACTCGCCTTGTTCATGCTGTTCAGTACCCTCCTGGTACGCAGTGCCATTGCTCCCTATGAGACGGAGTTCCAGGGTTATGATGTAAAGACGATCCTATTTTATTTGCTGGGATTCGTTGTCGTGTTCGGTATGGCCTTGGTTGATTATCGTACGTTGCTTCGTTATAGCTGGTATGTTTACGCCGCAGGTTGCGTGCTCCTGGTGATGGTATACCTGTTTGCGCCGGAAATCAACGGGGCACGAAGCTGGTTTCGGATCGGGGGACTGCAATTTCAACCGGCCGAACTGGTGAAGGTCATCCTGATCTTGACGACGGGGTATTTACTTGGCAAAAAAATGGGGCAGCCGCTTCAATTCCGGCGCGACATCATTCCGATCACGCTGGTGACGCTGCTGCCGTTTGTTCTGGTGCTGATTCAGCCGGACTTGGGAAATGCCATCATCTATCTGGTGGTGCTGGTAGGAATGCTCTGGATCGGCAACGCCAGGTATAGCCATGTCTTGATCGCTTTAACCGCCGCGGTTGCGGCGTTAATCCTCTTCGTTACGTTGTTTAACGCCTATAACACGCAGATTCAGGACTATTTGGAGAAGCACCAGAAGCTCCACTGGTACCAACGGATCAATACGTTCATTAACCCGGATCAAGCGTCGAGTGATGACAGGCACCAATCGAACTACGCCAAGATTGCCATCGGCTCCGGGGGACTGCTCGGCGACGGTTACATGAAAGGCGACTTGAAGAACAAAAAATTCGTTCCGTATCCGTATTCGGACTCGATCTTTGTTGTCGTTGGCGAGGAGTTTGGGTTTATCGGGGCTTCGGTGCTGCTGCTGCTCTACTTCTTATTTATCTATAGGATGATCTTAATCGCTCTGCATTGTATCGATAAACGGGGAGCTTACATCATTGTCGGAATCGTGGCGATGTTCCTGTTCCAGATCTTCGAGAACGTTGGGATGATGATCGGCCTGATGCCGATCACCGGGATTACGTTGCCGTTCATCAGCTACGGGGGAACCTCGCTCTTAATCAATATGTTATGTATCGGACTGGTGTTCAGCATTAAGCTGCATCAGGAGAAATATAAGGTGGAATAGGATAAACCGGTGCCGAGGGGCATCGGTTTTTTTGCATCGTAGGGGGCTGTGGCGGTCTATTCGTACGTTCATATTCCACCCCAGCGGTTCATAAGTATAAGTACAGGCCAAGGACAAACCGTGCATTGGACCGGAGGGATGAAAGCATGGACGTGAAATCAAATGTAAAGAAACGGAGGGCGGAGCGGATTCGCCAGCTGACGTTGGAAGACGCCGCGGGTCCAGGCCCGCTGCGTCCGGAACGAGGATGGGAATCGGCACCAGGTCAGGCCGCGATTCCGCCGAGGGAACAAACGGGGCGGAACGCGAAGGGGGAACGCGCAGACTTCACCGCATCCGATCCCGATCCCGAGCTGTTGTGGAAGCGTGGACAAGGCCGTTGGCAAGATCCTTACGGAGGGGCTTACGGAAGCCGTACCGAGGATCCCATCGTTCCCGGGCCTAGAAAAAGATCTACCTTTTGGACCGCTTTGTTCGTCCGACTCGTGATTAGCTCACTCTTGTTTGCAGCAGTCTGGGGCATGAACCGCTATGAGCCGTCCTGGGCGACTCCGATTCGAGCATTTATTGCCAAGTCGCTTACCGTGGAGATGGATTTTCAAGCCGTAGAGGCCTGGTATACGCGTTATTTCGGCGGAGCCCCGTCGTTTATTCCGATATTCAAAACCAACGAAGATAGCGGACTTCGAGTTGGAGCGGCAGCCGGATTCTCGTCGCCGATCGCCGGCCATTTGGCCAGCCCATTTGCCCTAAGCTTAAAAGGGATCGAGATTATCCCCGACACCGGCAGTTCGCAGGTAAAAACGATCGAGACCGGACGGGTGCTTCGCGTTGCCCGGGATGCCGTTACCGGACAGACGGTGACGGTACAGCATGCTGGCGGTTACGTCTCCGTGTACGGCCATTTGGAGCAGATCTCCGTCGAAAAAGGGGACTGGCTGGAAGGGGGCGATGTTCTGGGCAGCCTTCCTCCGCGAACGCAGTCCCCATTGCCGACGCTCTACTTTGCAATCCAAAAAGATGACCGGTATATCGATCCGGCGGATGTGATTCCGTTTGATTAAATGGCGAGGCATCGCGTTTTCTTTTCATCCTTTGTTCGTCATCATCATGCTTACGTCGGTGCTGACCGGTCATTTTCTGGAGTTGCTTGCTTTATTCGCCATCGTGTTCGTTCATGAGATGGGCCATGTGTTCGCGGCCCGCATGTACGGCATCAAGGTATTGTCCGTTCAAATGCTTCCGTTTGGGGGCGTGGCGGTCCTGGAGGATGCGGGGGATATGACAGCCGGACGGGAGATTGCCATCGCCTTGGCGGGACCGCTGCAGAACGTCCTGCTGATCGGCGCCTCTCTGTTGCTGCATGCCGCCGGGATGTGGGACGGGCCTTTTTTGGACTATTTTATCCAAAGCAACCTGCTGATTGCCCTATTTAACCTGCTACCCATCCTGCCGCTGGACGGCGGGAAAGTCTCACAGGCCTTATGCAGCCTGACGATGCCTTACTACGCCACGCTGATTTGGTCTTACCGCATCAGCCTGCTGTTCAGCGCCTTGCTGCTGGTGTATTCCTTCTTGCCGTTGCTGCTGGGGCTCGGGGGGATGCAACTGAATCTTCTGATGATCGGCTTTTTTCTGCTTTATTCCAACCTGACGGATTATCGGAACATTCCTTATCGTTTCTTGCGTTTTCTGGTGAACCGGGATCGCAGCTTCGCAAGACATCTGTTGACCGGGACTTTGGCCCAGCCGATCGTTGCCGAAAAAACGAAACCTTTGGATCATATTTTGCGTCTATTTAAAAGAGAAAAATACCATTTTATTTATGTGATGAACCACCAAGGGCATATCGTAGCGGTCGTGCCGGAACAGCGAGTCATTTCCTCTTTCTTACAGGGGGGTTCCGGGGCTTGAAGCGCGAAAGTCGTGATATAATGAAACGGGCATGTGACTGGATAAGGCGAGTTCATGATCCATGGATGACGAACGTATGAAGGGTGAAATCATGAAAAGGATGATGGTTCACTGCGGACCCGGCTCTACCGAGATCGCGCTTCTGGAAAACGGCAAACTGGTGGAGTATGCGGCAGAGCGTTCTCAGCATAGAGGACTGGTTGGCAGTTTCATTAAAGGCAAGGTGGTTAATGTCATTCCGGGCATGCAGGCCGCTTTTGTGGATATTGGTCAGAAAAAGAACGCGTTTCTCTATATCGACGACGTGCTGCATCCTCATTTGGAAAAGCAGCCAAAGCAGAAGCCGTCGATTGCGCAACTGCTGAAGCCCGGCCAAGAGCTGGTTGTTCAGGTTGTAAAGGAAGCGATTGGCAATAAAGGGGCTCGGGTAACAACGCATTATTCTTTGCCGGGACGCTGGATTGTTTATATGCCGACTTCCGGTTATGTCGCCGTTTCCAAGAAGATCGGGCGCGAAGAGGAGAGATACCGCCTTAAGATGCTCGGTGAGGAATTGCGCGAGGAAGAGGAAGGGCTGATCCTGAGAACGGTTGCCGATGAAGAAGACGGTGAAGCGATCGGGGATGACCTCACACAGCTGCGCAAACAGTGGGCCGCCATTCTGGAGAAGGCGAAGCACGCTGCGGCGCCGGTCGTGTTGCACCAGGATCTAAGCATGATCCAGCGACTGATGCGCGACGTGTACAGCCCGGAAACGGACGAGCTAATCATGGATTGTCCGGAGCAGGCGGAGGAGGCGCAAGCCTTTCTACAGGCGATGCTGCCGGGGGAGACGCCGCGCGTCATCGTACATGAAGGCGCTGTCCCTTTATTTGATTACTATGAAGTGAAGCCACAGTTGGAGAAGGATTTTCAACGCAAGATCTGGCTGCCTGGGGGCGGCTATCTCGTGTGGGATACGACAGAGGCACTGACCGTCATCGACGTGAACACCGGAAAATTTACCGGAGGCGACAGTTTGGAGGACACGGTGTTCCGCACGAATCTGGAGGCCGCGCAGGAAATGGCTCGGCTGATTCGGCTGCGGGACACCGGCGGAATTATCATCGTCGATTTTATCGACATGGACAGCGACGAGCATCGCTCAGCCGTTTGCGAACGGTTGGAGCAAGCGATGTCCGGCGACCGAACGCAGCATCATATTTTGGGCTGGACGAAGCTTGGTTTGCTGGAAATGACGCGAAAAAGAATGAGAGAAGAGAATACGGTAATCAGTTGATTTTTTACGAGGCCCATGATAGTATATTAGGGTATGTGTCATAAGTTAGCTTGTGCACATGCTGCAACCGCTCCGATCGGGTTACAAGTCCGCTGGACCTAGCGTCTATCGGCACCTGAATCAGGCGAGTCTGAGACATGAGGAGGTGCAAGCAAATGTACGCAATTATCGAAACTGGCGGTAAACAATACCGTGTTCAAGAAGGCGATGTGCTTTACATCGAGAAATTGAACGCTGAAGACGGCGCAAGCGTAACGTTCGACCGTGTGTTGGCAGTATCCAAAGGCGAAGGATTGGTAACGGGAGCTCCATTGGTATCCGGTGCTAGTGTAACGGCGAAAGTCGAAAAACACGGCAAAGGCCAAAAAGTGATCGTTTACAAATACAAACCGAAGAAGAACTACCACAAGAAGCAAGGTCATCGTCAACCTTACACGAAAGTAACCATCGAGAAAATCCAAGCGTAAGAAGGTGCGGTAATTTGATTATCGTCTCCATATTGCGCCGGAAGGATAACGGCATCACAGGTTTTGAGGTGGAAGGCCATGCCGGCTACGCCAAGGCTGGGGAGGACATCGTCTGTGCGGGCGTTTCAGCCGTGACCGTAGGAACGGTCAATTCGATTGAAGCGTTGACTGGCATTGTCATGGACTCCAGGATGAAGAACGGCTTTCTTAGCGCGGATCTTCCTGCTACGGCCCGGACGGAAGCCGAAGAACAAGCGCAATTGCTGCTTGCCTCGCTTGTCGTTATGCTAAAGAGTATCGAAGAATCATACGGGAAGTATATTCAGATACAGGACGTCATTATTTGAAGAAGGAGGTAGACTACAATGTTGAAATTGGATCTCCAGTTATTCGCTTCCAAAAAGGGCGTAGGCTCCACGAAGAACGGACGCGACAGCATCGCGAAACGCCTTGGCGTGAAACGTGCTGACGGTCAAGTCGTAACGGGCGGAAGCATTCTCGTTCGTCAACGCGGAACGAAAATTCACCCAGGTACGAACGTAGGCATCGGTTCGGACGATACGCTGTTTGCTAAAGTCGACGGCGTTGTGAAATTCGAACGTTGGGGTCGCGATCGCAAAAAAGTGAGCGTCTACCCTGTGGAAACCGCTCCTGTAGCGGCTACAGTCGAAGCTTAAGAGCTTATAAGCAAGAGCCCTGGCACGTTGGTGTCAGGGCTTATCTTTTTTTACATACATAACGAGAGCGAACTTGATTTAGGTATGTTATACTGGGTAGTGATGCCAGGGTGAGGACTTCATTTCACCCAATTTGTTAGAGGAACGGGGAAAATATGAAACATCGGTTCATGGTGAGGGCGATGTTCGTGCTGCTTGCGGCCGTTAGCCTGACACTTGCTTGTTTCCTGAAATCGCCGATCGGACAGGTCCTCCTGTGCGGGGCTCTTTTCGTGTTGTTTTGGGTATATGTTCGGCATCTTCGGAAGGCGGCCGAAACCGAGCGGAAGCATTTGCTGGAGTCGATCCAAAGAACCGCCTCCGCCACTTTAGGTCATCATCGCCATGATTGGATGAACGATCTGCAGATTTTGTACGGATATATCCAGCTTCGGAAAATTGATAAACTGGCCGATTGCGTGGAAAGAATAAAAGGACGAATGGCCGTGGAGAGCAAGATCGCAAGGCTTGGCATTCCGGCTTTGGTCTTCTACTTGCAATCGTTCCGCGAGGTGAACGGTTCGGTGCAACTTGAGGTTGATATTGAGGACGAGCTGCAGTTGGACAGTTTGCTTACCATCGAAGAAGCGGAAGAATTGACAGAAGCTATCGTGGAATCGGTACGGGTGTTTCAGTTTAACGGGCGGTCTTCGTGGGGCGAGACGCTACAACTGAAAATATCGATGTACCGCGAAGGCGGCGAAGTGTTGGTTCGGTTTGATCAGATCGGTTCAACAGGGAATCAGGAGGCTCTTGCTCGTCACATCGATGAAGGAATTACAGGAATGCGAATACGGGCTGACCGAGGCGATGCGGAGAACGGTTCGCTGCGGCTTCGGGTGTCTTGCGGAAAAATAAACGAGGTGAACGCATGTTTGTAGATAAAGCGAAAATTTATGTCAAAGGGGGCGACGGCGGCGATGGGCTCGTAGCCTTTCGCCGAGAGAAGTACGTACCCGAGGGCGGTCCGGCCGGCGGTGACGGAGGGAAAGGCGGCGACGTGATCTTTCGCGTCGACGAAGGCCTAAGAACGTTGATGGACTTTCGATATCAGCGGCATTTTAAGGCGCAGCGTGGGGAAAAAGGGCGGAATAAGAGCCAGCACGGGGCGAATGCGGAGAGTATGATCGTAAGGGTTCCTCCGGGAACGGTCGTCATCGACGATGACTCCCAGGAGGTAATTGCTGATTTGACGCGCCATGGGCAGCAAATTGTTGTCGCCCGCGGCGGGCGGGGCGGACGCGGCAACATCCGTTTCGCTACGCCAAGCAATCCGGCTCCCGAGCTCGCAGAGCATGGCGAAGAAGGCCAAGAGCGCTGGGTTGTGCTGGAGCTGAAGGTGATGGCCGATGTCGGACTAGTTGGATTCCCGAGTGTCGGGAAATCAACGTTGTTGTCGGTCGTATCGGCAGCCAAACCGAAAATCGGCGCCTACCATTTCACAACGATCACCCCGAATCTTGGTGTCGTTGAGGTGGGCGACGGGCGCAGCTTCGTGATGGCGGATTTGCCCGGGTTGATCGAAGGCGCCCATGAAGGCGTTGGCCTCGGCCATGAATTCTTGCGTCACGTGGAGCGGACAAGGCTTATCGTTCATGTCGTCGATATGGCCGGTTCGGAAGGACGCGACCCGTTTGACGATTGGCAGAAGATCAACGACGAACTACGGCAATACAACGCGGATTTGGAGAAACGACCGCAGATCGTGGCCGCGAATAAGATGGATATGCCCGAGGCGGCGGAGTATCTGGAGAGATTCCGCGAGGAAGTCGCAAAGGTACGTGGGGATCTGGAGATCATGCCGATTTCCTCGCTGACCCGTCAGGGCATCCAGGAACTGTTGTACCGCGTGTCGGATCTGCTGGATCAAATTCCGGAAGCACCGGCGATCGAGGAAGTCACCGAACTCGCAGAGCGTAAAATTTTCAAATTGGACAAAACGGAAGACGAAAGCTTTACGATTCGCCGCGAGAACGAGACGTTTGTAGTGGAAAGCGTAAAAATCGAGCGGATGATGAAACGGATGCAGCTGAATTCCCATGATGCAATTCTGAAGCTGGCCCGCACGCTGCGGCATATGGGCGTTGACGAAGAGCTGCGTAAGCGGGGCGCTAAGGACGGGACGCTGGTTCGTATCGGCGACTTCGAATTTGAATTTGTCGAAGGCAGCAGTTACTATTATTGATGTGAAAAAGCACCTTTTGGGTGCTTTTTTTAATATAAGGCGGGATAAAAAGCATTGCCACTCTGCCTGATTTCCGTTATAATGTCCACTATACGAAAACAAAGGTCTCTAAGGAGAGGACGTTCGTGAAAGAGCACTACTATTTGGTACGCGAGGATATTTTGCCTGAAGCGGTGGTTAAAACGTTGCAGGTGAAGCAACTGCTGGCCTCCGGTGATGCGAAAACAGTGCATGAGGCCGTAGCTCAGGTCGGCTTGAGCCGCAGCGCCTTTTACAAGTACAAGGACGGCATTCATCAATTAAATCAAATTGAACGGGAAAGCATCGTGACGATTTCGTTTGACCTGGAGCACCGGTCGGGAATTTTGTCGAAAGTGCTTGCGCTGATCGCCGGGTCAGGCGGTAACGTTTTGACGATAAACCAAAGTATACCGCTTCAAGGCAAAGCGAATGTCGTGATTTCCGTGGAAACCTCGCGCTTAACCGAGGAGCTGGATGTGATGCTGAACTCGCTGCAAGGCATCCCGGGAGTTAGGAGAACGCAGATCGTTGGGCAAGGATAAGAGAAGAAGCCATGCGGGAATACCCGCGATTGGATAACGGGAGGGGACGGCTGTGAAGCCTGTGAAAGTAGGACTGCTCGGACTCGGCACGGTGGGGACTGGCGTCGTCCGGATCTTGGAAGGACATCAGGAGGATCTCAGCAGTCAGGTTGGTTCGCCGATCGTCATCGAGAAAATCGCCGTTAAGACGTTAGCAAAAACACGCAGCATCGATGTGGATCCGCGCAAGCTGACGGAGGATCCCTGGTCGGTCATCCGTGACCCGGAGATCGATGTTATCGTGGAAGTGATGGGTGGCGTCGATCAGACGAAAGCTTATATTCTGGAGGCGCTGGAACGCGGCAAGCATATCGTGACCGCCAATAAGGATTTGATGGCGCTGTACGGCTCAAAGATTCTGGCTAAGGCGATGGAGCATCAATGCGATGTGTTTTACGAGGCAAGCGTGGCTGGCGGCATTCCCATCATCCGCACGTTGATTGAAGGGTTTTCCTCCGATCGAATCATGAAGATCATGGGGATCGTGAATGGGACGACCAATTATATTTTGAGCAAAATGAGCCAGGAAGGCGCCTCCTACGAGGATGTGCTGAAGGAAGCGCAACAGCTTGGTTATGCAGAGTCGGATCCGACCTCTGACGTGGAAGGATTAGATGCGGCCCGTAAGATGACGATTCTTGGGACTCTGGGGTTCCGTACGAACGTGGAACTAAATGATGTGCATGTTCGGGGGATTTCATCGGTGTCGAGGGAAGATATTTTATATGCTAAGCGTCTCGGTTACGAGATGAAGCTGCTTGGCATCGCCGAACGGCAGGATGACGAATTCAGCATTACGGTGCAGCCGACCATGGTCAAGAAAACGCATCCGATCGCGGCTGTAAACGGCGTATACAACGCGGTGTACGTGCACGGGGAAGCCGTTGGCGAAACGATGTTCTATGGTGCAGGCGCCGGGGAGATGCCGACCGCCACCTCCGTGGTGGCGGACCTGGTTGCCGTCGTCAAGAACCTTAAGCTTGGCGTCAACGGTTTGAAGGCGATCGTTCCATATAAGCCGAAGAAGCTCAAAACGGACGAACAAATCGCCTACAAGAATTTCCTGTTGCTACACGTCGACGACAAAGCTGGCGTCTTGGCGCAAATCACTCAGGTGTTCGCCGAATACGAGGTCAGCCTGGAATCGGTCGTGCAATCGCCGAACACGAATTTGGCCGGCGCTGAGATCATGATCGTGACGCACAACGCTAGCAAGGCCAGTATGAATAAGGTTCTGGCCCATTTCGAATCGCTGGACGTCATCCATCGGATCAAAAGCGTGTACCGCGTAGAGGGATAATCACATTAATCAGATAAAGGAGTTCTTATTGGATGAGATATCTTGGATTGCTGGAAACGTACAAGGAATATTTGCCGGTGAACGACAAGACGCCGAAGCTGACACTGCAGGAAGGCAATACTCCGCTGGTTCGCGCAGAGAACCTCTCGAAGGAGCTGGGGCTTGACCTATACTTCAAATATGAAGGGTTGAACCCGACCGGCTCGTTTAAGGATCGCGGCATGGTCATGGCCGTCGCCAAAGCGGTCGAGGAAGGCAGCCAGACAATCATGTGCGCGTCTACGGGGAATACTTCAGCTGCTGCTGCGGCCTACGCCGCCCGTGCAGGGATCGATTGTATCGTATTGATTCCCAATAACAACATTGCTCTCGGCAAGCTCGCTCAGGCGATGATCTACGGCGCGAAAGTGATCGCGATCGAAGGAAACTTCGACCGGGCGCTCGAGATTGTACGCGACATTACCGCCAAGCATCCGATCACGTTAGTGAACTCGGTGAACCCGTACCGCATCGAAGGCCAGAAAACGGCGGCATTCGAAGTGTGCGACCAACTAGGGAAGGCCCCTGATGTACTAGCCATTCCGGTCGGCAACGCCGGTAACATCTCGGCTTACTGGAAAGGCTTCAAGGAATATCATGAGCGTGGCAAATCGACTTCCTTGCCACGGATGGTCGGTTTCGAAGCCGAAGGTGCGATGGCGATTGTCAAAGGCGAACCGATCTTGGAGCCGGAAACCATTGCGACCGCCATCCGGATCGGTAACCCGGCAAGTTGGAAGACGGCTGTTGCTGCAGCGGAAGAGTCCGGCGGGCAGATCAATTACGTAACGGATGATGAAATTCTCGATGCATATCGGATCATAGCCGCGAAGGAAGGCATTTTTGCCGAGCCCGCTTCGGCGGCTTCCATCGCCGGCGTTTATAAGCTGAAACGCGAGGGATATTTTAAAGGCGGAGAGACAGTGGTCTGCGTTCTGACAGGGCATGGCCTGAAGGATCCGAATATCGCCATCAAGAGCATCGGCGGCGAACCGCTCGTCGTTCAGGACACGGAAGAAGCGGTGCTGGATGCGATCGCCAAGCTGCAAGGAGCCCAGGCATGATTCGCCAAGAAGGCGTTCGGGTCAAGGTGCCGGCAAGCACGGCGAACTTAGGCCCTGGCTTCGATACGCTAGGTATGGCGCTGAATCTCTATTCTTGGATCGAAATGAAACCGGCCGATTCCACGGTTTTCCGCCTACATGGGGAGAACCTGGAGGGGCTGCCGACCGATAAAAGCAATCTGGTGTATCAGGTCGCGCAAACGGTGTTTGCGGAAGCCGGCGTGACTTTGCCGGAGTTGGAAATCTCGATGAAATCGGATATTCCGCTGACCCGCGGGCTTGGCAGCAGCGCTTCGGCGATCGTCGGGGCGCTGTTTGCCGCCAATCTGCTGATCGGCGAGCCTTTGAGCCAAGCGAAGCTGTTCGATATGGCGACGGCGCTGGAGAAGCATCCGGATAACGTGGGTGCTTCCCTTTTCGGCGGGATCATTACCGCCGTCTGGGACGGAACGCACGCCGATGTGCTGCGCATCGAGCCGCCAGCGGATCTCGAGGTGCTTGTGGCCATCCCTGATTTTCAGTTGTCCACCTCCAAGGCTCGCGAGGCATTGCCTAAGCAGATTAGCCTGCAGGATGCGGTATACAACGTCAGCCACTCTTCGCTGCTGACCGCGGCGCTGACCGCGGGTCGGTTGGACCTGATCCCGGTCGCAATGCGCGATCGGCTGCATCAACCCTACCGGGCATCGCTGGTGCCGGGCATGGCCCGGATCCTTGAGGAAGCGACGGCCCATGGAGCGTTAGGCGCCGCCTTGAGCGGGGCCGGTCCGACGCTGCTCTGTTTGACGGACCGCCGTAAGGGAGCGGAAGATCAGCTTGAGGGGTTCCTCCTTGAGGTGCTTGGCGAGCAGGGCATCACCGCGCAGACGATGCGATTGAAACCTTGCACATTGGGGGCCGTGGCGCTTACTATGGAGAGTGAAGGTTCATTTTTGGATTATATTCAGGCTTAGAGGGCGGGTAGACCGGCTGCATTCAATAGAATTGGAGCACCGAGACCGTTGGATGAAGTTAGGGAGTGAGTAGTAGAGATGAAACGAATAGCATTGCTGCCGGAAGGCTCGGTGTCCCATGAAGCAGCGCTGCACCTATTCGGCGATGAGCCGGTGGAGCTGCTTCATTTCAAGCAGATATCCGACGTATTCTTAGCTACGGCCAGCGGTCACAGTGATTACAGCGTCATCCCCATGGAGAATACGATCGAAGGCTCTGTCAGCCTCCATATGGACTGGCTTGTCCATGAGGTGGATATTCCGATGCAAATCGAATGGGTATATCCTTCCGTGCAGAATTTGATCGGCAATCGGGAGGAGTTCCAATCGGGGGATCAACCTGGCGATATCGATTATTCCAAAGTGACGAAGGTGTTGTCACATCCGGTTGCAATGGCCCAGTGTCTGCAATTTATCCGCTCACGGATGCCGCGAGCGGAATTAGAGCATGCGGGCAGCACTTCGGAAGCGGTGGAACTGGTGAAGAAGAATCCGGGACAAGGTTGGATGGCGATCGGTACGGCACTCGGGGCCAAGCGGTACGGTTTGGATGTCCTGGCCCGTCAAGTGACGGATCACGACAACAACTATACCCGGTTTGTTCTAATCGGCCCTCAGCCGCTGGAACTGGCAATCCCGGCAGCCCAGAACAAAACGAGCCTGCTTGTGACGCTGCCGGAGGATTTTCCAGGTGCCTTGCATCAGGTATTGTCCGCGTTCGCATGGCGTAAACTGAATTTGTCGCGAATTGAGTCGCGTCCCACCAAGAAACGGCTTGGCAATTACTATTTTATTATGGATGTGCTTGAATCTCTCGATGCCGTGCTGCTCAGCTCAGCGATTGGAGAAATCGAAGCATTGGGATGCCAAGTACGCGTGCTGGGGAGTTATCCCAGCTTATCGTTTGGAGAACAAAAAGCGGAGGTGCCAAAATAATGGCAGAACAATGGATTTACTTAGATGGACAATACGTAACCAAAGATCAAGCAAAGGTTTCCGTATATGATCATGGTTTTTTATACGGAGACGGCATTTTCGAAGGCATCCGCATTTATAACGGAAATATTTTTAAATGCAAAGAGCATTTGGACCGTCTTTACGATTCAGCTAAATCCATCATGCTGGAGATTCCGCTGACGTATCAGGAAATGGAGAACGCGCTAGTGGAGACGCTTCGTCGCAATGAGCTTCGCAACGGTTACATCCGTCTGGTTGTTTCCCGCGGTGCCGGCAACTTAGGTCTCGATCCGAACCGTTGCCCGAAAGCATCGGTCGTCATCATCGTGGAGCAACTCGCGATCTATTCGGAAGAAGCCTACAAAACCGGGCTGAAAACCGTCTCCGTATCGACGCGGCGCAACATCCCCGATGCCCTGAATCCGAAAATCAAATCGCTGAACTATTTGAACAATATTTTGGTGAAAATCCAATCGAACCTGTCCGGTGCGGGCGAAGCGATCATGCTGAACGCACAAGGGTACGTGACCGAGGGCTCGGGCGACAATATTTTCATCGTCAAGAACGGAATGATCACCACCCCTCCATGTTACTTGGGGGCGTTGGACGGAATTACCCGCCAGGCGATCATCGAGATTTGCCGCAAGAGAGGCTACAGTATCCAAGAACAGCCGTTTACGCTTCACGATGTGTATGTCGCTGACGAAGTGTTCCTGACAGGGACGGCTGCTGAGGTCATCGCCGTTCGTGAAGTCGACGGCCGCATCATCGGAGAGGGACATGCCGGTCCAATCACGCTGAAGCTGCTGGAGGAATTCCGTGCGATCGTAGATCAGGACGGAGTGAAGGTTTGGTAAGAACGCGCGAGAGCTAGCATGAATCCTATTTTCCTTGACCTAAGAGGGAGATAGGATTTTTTCTTTTCCTGGATGTCAAAAACCGGGCGCCTGCATAGGATGTAATAAATGGGCCCCGGGCGATCATCACGTACCGGAGAAGAAACCTAGGAGGTCTTTATCCCGTGAAAATCCATATTGTGAAAAAAGGCGATACTTTGTTTGAGCTCTCAAAAAAGTATAACGTGCCTCTGGAGAAACTGATCGAAGCTAACCCGCAGTTCGCCAATCCGGATCAGTTGAACGTCGGCGACAAAGTGAAGATTCCAGCCGTGGCTGTGCCGATCGGCGGTGAATCGGGCAATATCTGCAAGCACGTCGTGAAGCAAGGGGACACGTTGTGGAAGTTGTCCAAAGCCTGGGGCTTACCTTTACAGACCCTGATCGCGGCAAATCCTCAGCTTAGCGATCCGAACCAGTTAAAGGTAGGGGATGTTGTAAACATTCCGACGGGTATGGGATCGCCCGCCGGCGGAGCCGCCAACCCGCCAGGACCTAACATGGGATTGTCGCCGGCGCAAACCGGTAAGAAGAACACGGCCCCCATTGCCGGTACGGGCACGAAAGCTCCGACAGGCGTCAAGCCGGAAATGACGGCGCCGAAGCCGCCGAAGATGGAAGTCCCTAAGGTTCAACCTATTCAAACGGAAAAACCGAAACCGAAAGAAGAGCCGGCGAAGGTTGAACCAGCGAAGGTAGAACCAATCAATGTTGTGCCGCCGAAACAGCAACCGGTACATGTCGAACCGCCCAAAACAGTACCCATGGAGATCAAAATTGAAGTGGAGCAAATACAATATGAATCCACGAAACTCCAGCCGATTCAATATCAGCCGCAAAAGCAGGAGCCGGTTAAAGTTGAACCCTATAACTATCAACCGATGAATGTCGCACCAGCCAATTATGGGCCGACGAACGTCAGCCCTGTGGCCAATGTCCCGATGAAAGGGGAACCTTCAGGTGTCAGCCCTTATGGATATGAGCCGATGAAAGGTGAACCTATGGGAGTTAGCCCTTATGGGTATGAGCCGATGAAAGGTGAACCTACGGGAGTTAGCCCTTATGGATATGAGCCGATGAAAGGCGAACCTATGGGAGTTAGCCCTTATGGGTATGAGCCGATGAAAGGTGAACCTACGGGAGTTAGCCCTTATGGGTATGAGCCGATGAAAGGCGAACCTATGGGAGTCAGCCCTTATGGATATGAGCCGATGAAAGGCGAACCTATGGGAGTCAGCCCTTATGGATATGAGCCGATGAAAAGCGAACCTACGGGAGTCAGCCCTTATTCTTATGGGCCGAATGTGCAACCTATCCAATACGCAAACCCTGCCTATCCGAGTCACGGTATGTCGCAGTTCTTCCCAACACAACCATCTCCGACTGTACTTCCGGCTATGGGTTACGCCCCTTCACCTTGTGGATGCTCGGGAGCTACCCCGTATTCGTATACGGCTCAAGAAGCCTATCCTCCTTTTTATCAATATCCGGTGGCAGCCGAACCTGTATCCGCTCTTTACGACACCACTTCAATGCCACAGCAACCAACAGCACTCTCCCCGACGGAAGGGGAGTATCCGGGGATTTCAAACGTTAACGCTCCCGTGTCGCAAATGCCCAATTTGGGAGGGGTGAGCCCATACGCCAATCAAGCTCCCAATGCGGGATACCAGCCGCTTGGAATTTCGCCACAGGCCGTATCCCCTGAATCGTACGGTAATAGCTTCTACCCTCAGACCATGGATTGGGGGCATCAGCCTGGATATATGCCTTGTTACGGTCCTCCCGTTCCAGGCTACCCAACTTCGGTATTGCCGGCTGCTTATTCCGTTCCGCCGATGCCTGGGTACCCGATGGCCTATCCTGGGGCGAACAATTTGGCTCCGATCGCAAACGAACCATTAAAAGGGGAAGTTGGCGGGATTGAAAATATGAAGAGTCACCTTGATCGTGAGGCACAGGCTTCGGGCTCCAACGACGGATTGGAGGATAGCGGGCAAAAAAAAACGGAAACCAAATCCAAAACGCTAAATCCCTCAAAGAAAAACGTGAAAATTTCAGGCAGCCTTGACTCGCAGTCGACCACGAGTAAGCCAAGTAAATCCGGAGCAGGAACGGTAACCAAAAAAACTCGGCAACGTGCCAACAAAACGAGTGGACGACGGAATCCATGGATTAACGATTAAAGGCAAATCGGAGCGGGGGGAGATAGATCCCCCTGCTTTGTGTTTTGTCAGAACTTGTTGCACTTCCTCTAGAGAAAGGACTTGAGCCTGTGCGCTGAATATGTTATATTAGACGTCCCCCGAAAACTAGAAGCTTGGTTTGAAGGGGAGGTTCAATTGAGAAAGAGATGTGCCAATTACCTGGAATTAAATGCTTAGAAAAAAAGTGCTTGCTATCCCGTTCCTGGTATGTTATATTATTTAAGTCGCCGCTGAAACGCAGCGATGAACGAAAGAACGAAAGTTGATCTTTGAAAACTGAACAACGAGTGAGTAATACAATGAGATTTTAAATCTCGTCAGTTTGTTTCAATGAGCAAGTCAAACACTTTTGATGGAAGACCTCGACGCCCTCGGGTTCGAGATTCCTTCCATCCTTATTGGAGAGTTTGATCCTGGCTCAGGACGAACGCTGGCGGCGTGCCTAATACATGCAAGTCGAGCGGAGTTAATCGGGAGCTTGCTCCTGGTTAACTTAGCGGCGGACGGGTGAGTAACACGTAGGCAACCTGCCCGTAAGACTGGGATAACTACCGGAAACGGTAGCTAATACCGGATACGCAAGTTTCTCGCATGGGAGACTTGGGAAAGGCGGAG
>NZ_WNZY01000032.1 GCF_009725205.1 Paenibacillus timonensis
GCCCCCCTCAAGATGAGATTTCCCAATTAGTAAGACCCCTTGAAGACGACGAGGTTGATAGGCCTGAGGTGGAAGTGCAGCAATGTATGGAGCTGACAGGTACTAATCGGTCGAGGGCTTATCCAAAAAATCTAACACGCAAAACCGTTTCGTATCCAGTTTTCAAGGATTAAACCTTGAACCGTTTGGTGGCGATGGCGGAGGGGTTCCACACGTACCCATCCCGAACACGACCGTTAAGCCCTCCAGCGCCGATGGTACTTGGACCGAAGGGTCCTGGGAGAGTAGGACGCCGCCAAGCAAAGGGAAAGAGCACTACCGTTCATTCGGTAGTGCTCTTTTTGCATTCTCAAGTAAAAACTACAAAAAGCGTGCTGCCGATAAGAGAACGATTAGTAAAAAATAGTTCTTTACTGATCATTCTCATTGCGGTATAAATAGATCACAGATGAAAAAGGGTCAAAGAAATTATTTTAAGGAGGGTTAAAATGTCACACTTACAATTCGCTGAACTTTGCGTAAAACGTGCCAGCCTCACAAGGACCTTGCCAGAAGGAAAAGAGGAACTTCAATGGGTTTCCAATACGGCTGTTCTTATTTATGGAGAAAAAGAGGCAGTTTTAGTCGATACTTTTACTACTATTGAACATAACCAAGAATTGATCGATTGGATAAAGACATTTAACCGTGACCTAAAATACATCTATATTACGCACGGTCATGGTGATCATTTCTTTGGAATCAAACAAATAAAAGAAGCTTTTCCCCATGCTAAAGCATTGGCAACAGAAGGAACAGTAAAAGAGAGTTTGAAACAAGGAAACCTAATTGAAAGCTTTTGGGATAAATTATTCCCTGATCAAATACCTCAACCTCAGGTCTTTCCTGATGTTATCAATATGAATTCTTTTGAACTCGAAGGACATAAGTTGGAGATCATTGAAGCTGGGTATACGGATACCGCGAATACAACATCATTGTGGATTCCGGATCTAGAATTACTAGTGACCGGGGATGTTGTTTATAACGGAATCCATCCCTATCTAGCTGAAACCACGGAAAGTTCTCGAATCGAATGGATTCAAGCCATAGATCGTCTAATGCAACTAAATCCAAAATTTGTTGTGGCGGGGCACAAAGTCCCCGAGAATGAGAATAACCCCAAAATCTTAGGTGAGACTCAGCAATATCTGTTAGACTTTAATCGAATGGAGAAAGAGACAGACACCGCTTCAGATTTATACAACAGCATGCTTCATCTTTACCCAAACCGGGTAAACCCAGGCTCACTTTGGGGATCAGCGAATGCGGCCAAGGCTTAAACCTCATCGAAGGATTGAGAATAACATGAATAAACGATCCATAACATCAAAATTTTATCCCGCGTATCGATTTCGCCGAAATTTACGTTTATACCGGTGAGTAAGAAATTTAGCTTACTCCAGGTTGGAAATGAACCGATCGTGACGTGAAGGCGTGGAGCAGGGATGGAAGGCCGGTATATGATAATGTCCGTCTACAGATGGGAGGTGTGCCCGAGATGCCAACGTTAGCTAAAGAGCTGGTTAAGCGAAACCCTAAGCGAACTAGGTCCAATATGGAACAGGTGAATTTCCCGATATGGATACAGATGCATGGTGCAGCATTACGCAATTACTGCCGATCGTTAGCCGGCTCGGTTTGGGAAGGCGACGATTTGGCGCAAGATACGTGGCTCAAGATTTGGTCGGCGACGCAAGGTAAAGGAGACGACGTTCAAATCACACGAACGTACCTGTATCGCACGGCTCAGCATGCGTGGATTGACCGCAGCCGGAGAAAGCGGCTTCGGGCAGAGTCGCTTCCCATGGACGAACTTCTGCAAGCGCCGGGACAGAACGATCCCGCTGAAGTGTGGGGCGCGATGGAGACCCTGGTCTCCGAGCTTTCGCCCCTTCAACGAACCGCGCTACTGCTGATCGATATTTTACAGTATACGGCCGGTGAAGCTGCGCAGTTGATTCAATCGACGGAAGGGGCTGTCAAAGCCGCCCTGCACAGAGCGAGGGTCAGACTGCGAAATGCCGTGGAGGGTTCCAGACGAGAAGGGAGAGACACCTCAGGTAAAGGGACTTCCATTGGGGAGGCTGCATCCCCAGACACATCCAATGACGTACTTGTTTATGCGTACATGGATGCGGTCCGCCGAGAAGACGCCGCTGCGCTTGCGATGCTGTATAACGACGTCCGGCCTCAGGATATAGTCCCGGTGTTAACACTCCAATCGTATCGCCGCAACTCCCTACGGAGCAAATCAGGCTCCCCTGCTACCGATCCGGTACAAAACCGGCAAAGTTTCATGTCCCTCGGTCTTGCCGCCTGATTCAAAGGAGGGTAAGCCATGAGTTCAGTAATCCCTTATGTTATCGAACAAACCGGACGAGGTGAACGGTCGTATGATATTTATTCGCGTTTGCTGAAAGATCGGATCGTGTTCCTCGGTTCAGCGATTGACGATCAGGTCGCCAATAGCATTACAGCGCAGATGTTGTTCTTGGCAGCTGAAGATCCGGAGAAGGATATTTACTTCTATATCAACAGTCCAGGTGGTTCAACATCAGCAGGCTTTGCCATATACGATACGATGCAATATGTGAAGCCGGACGTGCAAACGATCTGCTCCGGGCTGGCGGCTTCCTTTGCCGCGATACTGTTATTGTCTGGAGCCAAAGGGAAGCGGTTTGCCCTGCCCAACAGTGAGATTATGATTCATCAACCGCATGGAGGCGCGCAAGGGCAGGCCAGTGATATTGCGATCAGTGCCAAACGGATCTTAGGGATCCGGGAACGACTCAACGCCATTGCGGCGGAATGTACCGGGCAACCGCTGGAGCGAATTGAAAAGGATATGGATCGAGATTATTTCATGAGCGCAGACGAAGCTCGCGAGTACGGAATCATCGACCAGGTCATTACCCACGACAAGCGGTAACGAAGCACTGGATCGGAAGAATAGGAGGGAGAAGGCGAATGTGGCCTCTCCGTCCTTTTTCTTTTTGCCGAATCAAAGCTGGAGGAATGGGGCAGGATTAGCATCAGAATCCATGAAATGAACCTAATGTACGCGTGAAATAGACACTCGTATTCGGTGGGCGGCCGAGTGATTTTTTGGCTGCGGTTGTCCTTGACAGCCTAGGGGGGCTTTGCTAAGATGGGAACAATATATTTTCGTAAGTGCCTATTCTGTCTTGATATATAAGGGTTATGTTCTTCTAAGGGATTACAGAGGTAGTCGTTTTTTTTATACCCGGATTTCAGGAAAGGGCCCAACAAAACAACCAAATCGAAGGAGGATTCATCACGGTGTGGGAAAGTAAATTTGACAAGGAAGGCTTAACGTTTGACGATGTGCTTTTGGTTCCCCGTAAATCGGAGGTATTGCCGAAAGAGGTGGATGTGTCCACTCGGCTCAGCGACAAGGTCAAGCTGAATATTCCGCTCATCAGTGCGGGAATGGATACGGTCACGGAATCCGCGCTGGCAATCGCGATTGCACGGGAAGGCGGCATCGGTATCATTCATAAGAATATGCCGATCGAACAGCAAGCCGAAGAGGTCGACCGAGTGAAACGCTCCGAGAGCGGCGTCATCACGAATCCTTTCTCATTGACTCCGGATCATCTCGTGTCCGATGCAGAGGAGGTTATGGGAAAATTCCGTATTTCCGGCGTGCCGATTGTGAATGAGGAGCACAAGTTGGTCGGGATTTTGACAAACCGCGATTTGCGTTTCGTGCATGATTACAGCATCAAGATCAGCGAAGTCATGACGCGTGACAACTTAATTACCGCACCGGTAGGAACTTCTTTACAGGAAGCCGAAGTCATTTTGCAAAAACATAAAATCGAGAAACTCCCTCTGGTCGACGACCACAATACGTTAAAGGGCCTGATTACGATCAAGGATATCGAAAAAGCGATCCAATTCCCGAACGCTGCCAAGGATGCGCAGGGACGCTTGCTCGTTGGTGCTGCCGTCGGGATCTCCAAGGATACGTTTGAGCGGACCGACGCGCTGGTTAAAGCTGGAGTTGACGTAATTACGGTCGATTCGGCGCATGGTCACCATATCAATATTATTGAAGCGGTAGCCGAGCTTCGCAAACGGTTTCCAGAGCTGACGATTATCGCCGGTAATGTAGCGACAGGCGAGGCGACGAGAGCCTTGATTGAAGCGGGAGCTTCCGTGGTGAAGGTCGGTATCGGACCTGGCTCGATCTGTACGACTCGCGTGATCGCCGGCATCGGCGTGCCGCAGGTTACGGCGGTGTACGATTGCGCGACGGTAGCTCGTGAATACGGGATTCCGATCATCGCAGACGGAGGTATCAAGTACTCCGGCGAGATTACGAAATCGATCGCGGCCGGTGCGCATGCGGTGATGTTGGGCAGCTTGTTTGCCGGTACAGAAGAAAGCCCTGGGGATTCGGAGATCTACCAAGGTCGCCGCTACAAGGTGTATAGAGGAATGGGTTCGTTGGGCGCGATGAAGCAAGGTAGTAAGGACCGCTACTTCCAAGACGACGACAAGAAGCTGGTACCGGAAGGGATCGAAGGCCGTGTTGCCTACAAAGGACCGATCTCCGATACGATTCATCAGTTGATTGGCGGCCTGCGTTCCGGGATGGGGTATTGCGGCACGAAGTCGCTGGATGAGCTTCGGAACGATACGCAGTTTATCCGCATCACAGGTGCAGGCTTGCGCGAAAGCCATCCGCACGATGTTCAGATCACCAAAGAGGCGCCAAACTACTCGCTGTAATAGGGGTAATTCAAAAAGTCAAAAGGGTTTAAACCATTATTTTCCACATCAGGCAGGGCGTTTTCCGTCCTGCTTGTCTTTTTTTGCGGGTACCCCTGTGATAGAATAGATAAAGCAAATGAAAGAATATGAGGGGAGCTTTAAGGCATTGAAACACAAACAACCACAACGCAAGTCGACAACCAAACGGCGTTTCCTGCGCAAAAGCGTAGCTTCTGTATTGCTGCTAAATCTACTATGTTTCTCTCTTGCACCGGTGATGGCACTGGCGGAGGGAGAGCAAACGGAATCTACTTCTTCTGAATCTACGACAACCGAAACGACGACAGTGCAAACAGCCACCTCAATTCCTTCCGTGGAATCCCTGGGCTTGGAAGTGAAGTCCGCGGTTTTGCTGGAGCCTGTATCCGGGCAAGTATTGATGAACATCAACGGGGATGTTCCTTTGCCTCCGGCCAGCATGACCAAAATGATGACCGAATATATCGTGGCTGACCTCGTGAAGCAAGGGAAGTTCAGTTGGGACGACGTGGTGACGGTAGGAAAAAATGCCGCCCAAACGATCGGCTCGCGGATTTTTCTGGCCGAAGGGGATCAACATACTATTGAAGAGTTATATATCGCGATGGCCGTCGGCTCCGCGAACGATGCGACGGTGGCTTTGGCTGAGCATGTTGCAGGTTCCGAGCAAGCTTTCGTGAAAATGATGAATGACGAAGCCAAGCGTATGGGGATGAAAACCGCGCACTTTGCGAACTCCACCGGCTTGGACATTGCGGATATGCCGGAACAATTCCGTCCTTCGGATACCGAAGAGACCGTGATGTCAGCAATGGATGCAGCCATTCTGGCAAGATACATTGTGACGGACCATCCGGACTTTACTCGGTTCACAACGATCCAATCGTACAAGTTCCGTGAGCGAGATACCGCTCCAATGATCAACTGGAACTGGATGCTGGAAGCCAACAAAAACGTGACTAACTTTAAGCAATACGCCTATGATGGTCTTGACGGGCTCAAAACGGGACACACCACGAATGCGGGCAACTGCTTTACCGGGACGGCCGTCCGTAACGGAATGCGCTTGATCAGCGTTGTGATGGGTGCTAAAACCGAAGGCTCTCGTTTCGTTGAAAGCCGTAAAGTCCTGGACTTCGGCTTCAATAACTTTGAAACGAAGCAAATCGTACCACCGAAAACAACGGTTGCAGGGACAGAAACCGTGACGGTGAAAAAAGCGAAAAACACGGAGATTCCGGTCGTAACGGATCAAGCGGTTAGCTTTGTCGTACCGAAAGGCGCGGACACGAGCGCGGTACAACCCAAAGTGACGTTGGCCGATGAGAGCACCTTGACAGCTCCGTTGAAGCAGGGGACGAAGGTCGGAACCGTAACCTACTCGTTTAAGGCTCCAGGCATGGACCAAACGCTTGAGAAGACAGTGAACCTGATCACAGCGGAAGATGCGGAAAAAGCCGGTTGGTTTAAGCTGATGATGCGAGCCATCGGCGATTTCTTCAGCGATCTGTTCAACGGCATCAAAAATCTTTTCTAAGCGTCCTTTCATATCCGAGTAAACGGGTTGTGTATTTCAACTGTATCTTGTAAAATATTTAGTTAGATTATTATCGGGAGGATTGGACATGGAAACAGGAACATCGCGTGTAAAAAGAGGTATGGCTGAGATGCAAAAAGGCGGCGTCATTATGGACGTCATGAATGCGGAACAAGCCAAAATCGCCGAAGCGGCTGGAGCTACCGCCGTTATGGCATTGGAACGTGTGCCTTCCGATATCCGGGCGGCTGGCGGCGTAGCCCGCATGGCGGATCCGACGATCGTTGAGGAAGTCATGAAGGTTGTCTCCATCCCGGTCATGGCAAAAGCGCGGATCGGTCATTACGTGGAAGCGAAAGTTCTGGAATCGCTTGGGGTAGACTATCTGGACGAGAGTGAAGTGCTGACCCCGGCGGATGAAGTATTCCATATCGATAAACGGGATTTCACCGTACCGTTCGTATGCGGGGCGAAGGATCTGGGCGAAGCGCTTCGTCGCATTAGCGAAGGCGCATCGATGATCCGGACGAAAGGGGAGCCGGGAACGGGCAACATCGTGGAAGCGGTACGTCACATGCGTCTGATCAACAGCCAAATCCGCAAGGTGCAGAACATGTCGAAGGATGAGCTTTATGCCGAGGCGAAGAACCTTGGTGTGGCTTACGACCTGCTTTTCGAAGTACATGAGAACGGCAAGCTGCCGGTCGTTAACTTCGCGGCGGGCGGTGTAGCAACACCGGCCGATGCGGCTTTGATGATGCATTTGGGCGCGGACGGGGTATTTGTCGGCTCCGGTATTTTTAAATCGGACAGTCCCGAGAAATTTGCTCGTGCGATCGTCGAAGCGACGACGCATTATACGGATTATAAATTGATTGCGGAAGTATCCAAAAATTTGGGTACACCGATGAAAGGCATCGAGATTTCCAAATTGTCCGCGGCAGAGCGGATGTCGGATCGCGGCTGGTAATCGTCTATCGCCAAGAACCGTAGGATCTAAAGCAAGTCCTTGACCCCGGCTGTCTCTTTCCGATGGCCGGGGTACATCATAGTGACCTACGTGAGCAACGGAAGCTTCGTGATCAAAAAATGACTTATTGAACTACCTCTAGAGAAAGAAGGTTTGTCATGAAAGTAGGAGTGTTAGCGCTGCAAGGCGCGGTTGCGGAGCATATCCGCAGCTTGGAGAAGACCGGCGTTGAAGCTGTAACCGTGAAGCACACCGAACAGCTTGCTGAGCTGGATGGACTGATCATTCCTGGCGGCGAAAGCACGACCATCGGCAAACTGATGCGTAAATACGGCTTTATGGATGAGATTCGAAGCTTTTCCGGACAAGGTAAACCGGTATTCGGGACCTGTGCCGGACTGATCGTGATGGCTAAGGAGATCGAGGGCGGCGAGGAAGCTCATCTCGGACTGATGGATATCAAGGTATCGCGCAATGCGTTTGGACGTCAGCGTGAAAGCTTCGAAACCGATCTTGACGTGAAGGGACTTGAGGTTCCACTGCGGGCGGTATTCATTCGGGCCCCGCTGATCACGGCAGTTGGAGAAGGGGTAGAGGTGTTGTCGACTTATCACGATGAAATTGTGACGGCACGCCAGGGGCATCTGCTCGTTTCGTCGTTCCATCCGGAGCTGACTGACGACTTCTCGCTACATACGTATTTTGTTGAGATGATCAAGCAAGCCAAGCAGCCGTAAACAGGCCTTGACTCCTTTGCGGGTTGAGGTTTTATCTGTTTTACCGGCGTTTTGAACTTCCGATAGCAGCCTTTCCGTCCGCGGGTCTCCCCAGATGAAGGTCGGCAGGTCTGTGCGGGATCATTCTAGGAGGGACTACTCATGTTAGATGTGAAAATCATGCGAAATGAATATACACGCGTTGAGGAAGCGCTGAAGAATCGGGGAAAATCGCTGGAGCTCATCTCCGGTTTTGCGCCGCTGGACGAGAAACGCCGGGTGTTGCTTCAAGAAAGCGAAGCGCTTAAAAATCGCCGGAACACCGTCTCCGCAGAAGTTGCACTGCGCAAGAAAAACAAGGAGAACGCCGACGAGTTAATCGTAGAGATGCGCGAAGTCGGAGATCGCATCAAGGAGCTGGACGAAGAGGTTCGGACGCTTGAGGTGAAAATCGACGAGCTGATGCTCTCCATTCCGAACATCCCTCATGCAAGCGTACCGGTAGGCGCTTCGGAAGAAGATAATGTCGAAGTTCGCCGTTGGAGCGAGCCGCGGAACTTTGAGTTTACTCCGAAAGCGCATTGGGATATTGCAGCGGACCTCGGAATTCTTGATTTTGAAGCCGCAGCGAAGGTGACCGGTTCGCGGTTTACTTTTTATAAAGGGTTGGGGGCTCGCCTCGAACGTGCGCTCATTAACTTTATGATGGACCTGCACAGCAACGAGCATGGGTACGAGGAAATGCTGCCGCCTTACATCGTTAATCGCGACAGCTTATACGGAACGGGCCAGCTACCGAAGTTCGAGGAGGATCTGTTCAAACTATCGGGCGCCAGCGACTATTATTTGATTCCTACGGCTGAGGTGCCGGTGACGAACTATCATCGGGATGAAATTCTGAATGCGGAAGACTTACCGCGCAATTATGTGGCTTACAGCTCCTGCTTCCGTTCTGAGGCTGGTGCAGCTGGCCGCGATACCCGTGGTTTGATTCGTCAACACCAGTTCAACAAGGTGGAAATGATCAAAATTGTTCATCCGGACAACTCTTATGACGAGCTGGAGAAAATGACGAACAACGCCGAGCGCGTGCTGCAGCTGTTAAACCTGCCTTACCGTGTGCTTGCGTTGTGTACGGGCGACATGGGCTTTACGGCTGCCAAAACGTACGACCTGGAAGTATGGCTTCCAGAGAGCGGGTTGTACCGCGAAATCTCCTCTTGCTCCAACGTGGAGGACTTCCAGGCCCGCCGGGCGAACATTCGGTTCCGTCCAGAGCCGAAGGCGAAGCCGGAGTTCGTGCATACGCTAAATGGCTCGGGACTAGCGGTTGGACGCACCGTGGCTGCGATCTTGGAGAATTACCAGCAGGAAGACGGCAGCGTGGAGATTCCAGAGGCGCTGCGCCCTTATATGGGGAATTTGCAGAAGATTACCAAGCGTAATTAGCTTGCGTAGCGGCAAGCGATATGGTAGAATCTGATTTGTTACGCTAAATTGGATTCACCTTTGGAGAGGTACCGAAGCGGTCATAACGGGGCGGTCTTGAAAACCGTTAGGGTGCAAGCCCACGTGGGTTCGAATCCCACCCTCTCCGCCATACGAGAATAATCAACCGATTCCTGAAAGGGAGTCGGTTTTTTTGTGTATGGCGAAAGGTGGGATTCGAACGGGCCGTGAAGCGGACATGCCCTAAGGCATGTTCGTAGGCCCCGGCGTGATAGTCGCACAGCGTAGCCGCACTTGTGCGGCTACGTCCGACGGTTCGAATCCCACCCTCTCCGCCATACGAGAATAATCAACCGATTCCTGAAAAGGAGTCGGTTTTTTTGTGTATGGCGAAAGGTGGGATTCGAACGGGCCGTGAAGCGGACATGCCCTAAGGCATGTCCGTAGGCCCCGGCGTGATAGTCGCACAGCGTAGCCGCACTTGTGTGGCTACGTGCGACGGAGCGAATCCCACCCTCTCCGCCATACGAGAATAATCAACCGATTCCTGAAAGGGAGTCGGTTTTTTTGTGTATGGCGAAAGGTGGGATTCGAACGGGCCGTGAAGCGGACATGCCCTAAGGCATGTCCGTAGGCCCCGGCGTGATAGTCGCACAGCGTGCTGCACTTGTGCGGCTACGTCCGACGGAGCGAATCCCACCCTCTCCGCCATACATCGATCATCCAGAGAGCAGAGATGCTCTCTTTGTTCATGCATAACGGAGGCCCTTTCATCGCAAATTAACTCTGTTGATCAAATCAAGGGAGGCATTATTCGTTATGACAAAACCGCAAACTTACCAAACCTCGGGCTCCGGCAACGGACAGAATCGCGAACGCCAGCGGAACGAGGGCAAAGGCGGACCTGAACCGCTGTCTGGTTCAAAAAAGGCGAAAATCAGAAAACAAGACGGTAACTTTAACCCGGAAGGATAAGCTCTTATCGGAAGGGTTACCACGAACCTTGCCCTAGCCTCGGCTGGGGTTTTTTGCCGTTCAGATGCACGGTGTTTATCAGATTTAGAGCAAGACAACAAGCGGAGAAAATGTCATAATAAAGGTTAGGGTGTGTTCTTATACGGGAACATGAATTTTTTTGAAAGAATGGTGAGAGGGAAGAACTATAAAACATACTGAAAGGATCGTGATGCCATTTGAACGCGGTTAATCCAAACCAACTGATTCCACCTACAGCAACCCAAGTACGCCAACATAAACAGCGTACGCTGAAGAGCAACTTATTCAGGTCTATGTTTATTGTAGTCGGAGCGATTATCGTCTCCGTTGCGCTGGAACTATTTCTGGTACCTAACAAAATTACGGACGGTGGCATAACCGGTATTTCCGTAATGACTTCCTACTTGTCGGGCTTCCCGCTCGGGGTTTTCCTCTTCCTTTTCAACCTCCCTTTTCTCATTGTCGGCTACAAACAAATCGGCAAGACGTTTGCCGTATCCACCCTGCTGGGCATTACCGTGATGTCGGTTGGCACGGCGCTGCTGCACCCGGTTGCTGCTTTTGTCAGTGATACCTTACTTGCCTTTGTGTTTGGCGGCATTTTACTTGGTTTAGGCACCGGTTTAGTTATTCGCTTTGGCGGATCGCTGGACGGGACTGAAATCGTGGCCATTCTCATTTCACGAAGAACTCCGTTCTCGGTTGGCGAGATCATCATGTTCTTCAACTTCTTCATCCTGCTCGGTGCAGGCTTCGTGTTTGGCTGGGAGCGCGCGTTGTTCTCGTTATTAGCCTATTATATTGCCTATAAGACCATCGATATCGTCGTAGACGGTTTAAACGAGTCGAAATCGGTTTGGATCATCAGCGACCAGATCGATGAAATCGGTGATGCGATCTTAAGCCGTTTGGGACGCGGCGTTACGTATTTGTCGGGAGAAGGCGGTTTTTCCGGCGACCCGAAGAAAGTGATTTTCTGCGTCATTACCCGCTTGGAAGAAGCCAAGCTGAAGGAAATCGTGAATCATTACGATGAAAATGCATTTTTGGCAGTCGGAAATATCCATGATGTTAAGGGCGGACGTTTCAAGAAGAAAGCAATTCATTAGTTCAGCGGAACGTATTCCGAAATCCTTGCAAATGGTTTATGATATGTTATGTTTAGAAAAATTTTGCTTTTACTGAGGATGATTGGGTAGGAGAGAGGAGAAGGTATGTTTAAAAAGTTATTGACGTCCTGCTTGCTGGTCATGCTGTCTGTCGTGCTGGTCTTGGCCGGCTGCAGCAGCAAGAAGGAACCGAAGGAAGCCTTGAGCAGCGCAGCTGTGAAGGCGCTTGAGATGAACTCGTACGTGTTGGAGAATCAAATTAAGATCTTGGATTTTTCCGTTGAAATGGAAGAGGCAGAGTCCCCGGAAGTGGGCGCCGTATTATCCATGCTGAAGAACGCTGAGATCAACATCAAGCAAATTTTCCAGAAGGACCCGATGCAAGCCGAAGCAACACTGGAAGTCAAATTGACAGGGGATATGACGACGACAATTACGATTCCGCTCGTCGTGACGCCGGAGAAATTGTACGTTAAGGTACCAAGCATTCCGTTCCTGCCAATGCCGGAGTCGGTGACTGGGAAATTCCTGGTTCTCGACATGAAAGAGCTGGCGGAACAGAGCGGCGAGGAGTTTAATCCGGACCTGTTCAATCCGGAGAAGAGCCAAAAGCTCAGCACGGAATTAATGGGAGCTTTATTTGCTGAGTATGAATCCGGAGCTTACTTCACCAACGTCGATCCAAAAGAGGCTTCGCTGCCGGAAGGTTTCAAAGCGAAGCAGGTGGTCCAATTCGCCATTACGAATGACAATGTAAAAGAAGCGGTGACGATTCTGGTGAATCAAGCGTTGCCGAAGATGCTGGATATATTGTCCAAAGAAGAATACCGTTCGATGTTGCAGCTGACGCCAGAGGAACTTGAGCAGGCGAAGAAAGAACTGCAAGAAGGCAACCAGGACGAACTGGGCAAAGCGCTGGACGAGATGAAGAATCATCTACAAATCAACAAATTCACGGTGGATACCGCGATCGACGAGAACAACTACCCGGCGTATTACAACGTTCAGGCAGATGTCGCCGTAAACGATCCGGAAACGAAGGAGAACATCAAGGTTGCTGTCCAAATGACCAGCCGCTTTACTCAAATTAATGAGAAACCGGCCTTTGAAATCGGCATTCCGACAGACACGCTGACTTTGGAGCAGCTACAAGAAGAAATGGGCCAGTTTGGCTATTAAGCTTAAGCGTACGATTTAAACATTGTGCATAAACGATAAGAACCTTCAGTTCCATGATCTCGTGGGGCTGGAGGTTCTTGTCGTTACAGTAGATTTTATTTCTTCCGAAGCCGACGGAAAAACTCGGTTAACAACGAGGCGCAATCTCCCTGTAGGACGCCGGCCGTGATGTCGGTTCGGTGGTTAAATCGCGTTTCCTGCAGCAGGTTCATCAAAGTTCCGGCGCAACCTGCCTTCGGATCCGGAGCACCGTATATCACATGAGGAACGCGGCATTGGACGATCGCGCCTGCACACATCGGGCAAGGCTCCAGCGTGACGTAGAGGCGGCAGTGAAGCAGTCGCCAGGCCCCGAGATGCTCGCTGGCCTCGCGGATCGCAATCATCTCGGCATGGGCGGTACCATCGTGGGAGCTCTCACGGAGATTGTAGCCACGTCCAACGATGTCGTCACCTCGGACGATGACCGCACCAATCGGCACTTCGCCGATGGCTTCCGCTTTGCGTGCTTCACGTATAGCCTCTGCCATCCAATGCTCGTGAGGATAAGTTGAGGGTGGTGGTTCAGGGACTAAAGGAAATGAGGATGGCATGTGAACAAATCAACTCCTTATCAGCGTATCCACAAGTCTTGTCCAACGAACAAGCATTCGTTGTTAACATGTTGTGGGTAACATTGTGCATAACCGCTGGATTATCCCCATTATTATACACATATTATCCCAATGAGCTGTGAGTATGTTAATATCCTGTGGATAACTATCGTATGACGGACCCTTTTCTTTGAGTCTTATGGACCAGACGAGTAGGCATTTCTACATATTGTAGGGAAACGAACTGGGAATTTCAACGTCTTTGCAAAACTTGTCGTTAAAGGTATGATGGATTTAGAATTTTTTACAATCCCATATATATCCATAAAAATAGCTCTAGGGGTGGGATAAACGCTTGACTATAAAAACAAAGCTTGCTTTGATTATATCTTGTTTTGCGCTAATTATCCTATCTCTGAATATCGTCCTAAGTTATTTTACGGTACGGGATAATTTGCGGCTGGACAGCGAAGCGAATATGATGCTGACGGCCAATCATATAGCCATTTCTGTCGAACAAAGCCGGTCAGTATATAACTATGTCAAGCTCACGTTAGGCGGCAAAATGAGCAGCGATATGACGGATGCGATTCTGACCATGACAAGCCCGGAACGGGTTTCCCAAAAATCGTTAGGTACGAATCCTAGTCTGATGGAGATAACGGGGATTGACCCGAATCGCTTGGATGAGAGGCAATTGTTGTTTGGAACGTACCGATATAAGAATGATCAGGTATTGAAGCGTTCCGTTGCGGAGGCGATCTCCCAAAATCGCAGTTTGTTGGTGGATACCCGCATCAACGGCAAGCGCGTCCTGGAGAGTTATGTCCCTATTACGAACGGAGGCGAGAAACCCTACGTTATTCGGATCGTCTCCAGTTATACCCCGATCGCCGAAGCGATTGCCAAACAGATGATCAGCCAACTGATCGTTTCCCTTTCCTTGCTCGTATTGATGATCATGGGGAGCTACGGGATGGCCGGAGGTTTGATCCGTCCGATCCGTCATATTTTGGACCAAGTGAATGTATTAGCTTCGGGTAAGCTTGAGACCCGGCTGAAAGTCGGCAGTTTTGATGAACTCGGACTGCTGGCTCATAAAATTAACATCATGGCTGATAATCTGGGCCGATATACCGCTGAGATGAAGCGGAAGAACGAAGAGAATCGGTCGATGAAGGAGTATCTGGAGTCGATTATCAGCCAGACCGCAGATGCCATCCATATTACAGATATCAAGGGTCAGGTCCTGCAGGTGAATGCCGCTTTCGAAAGGTTATACGGCTGGCGGAGTGATGAAATTGTCGGGAACGCTCTGGAATTTCTCCCGGATTCCGAGATGGACGGAAGGTTGATCTGGCGTCCGGAAACCGACGTAATCGCTACCGCCGAATCGGTAATCGCCGAAACCGTCCGATTGCGGAAGGACGGCAGCCCTGTGGAAGTAAGCATTAGCGTGTCCCCTATCTTTGACCAAGCGGGAAAAATCACCGCACTGATCAGCATTTCCCGGGACATGACGGAACACAATAAAATGGAAGACCTGCTCCGGCGCTCAGAGAAATTGACGACCGTCGGACAGCTTGCTGCCGGGGTGGCGCATGAAATTCGCAACCCGCTGACGACGTTGCGCGGATTTCTTCAAATGCAGCAACGAGCCCGAGTAGTTAATATCATGCATACCGATGTGATGCTCGCGGAGCTGGATCGGATTAATCTCATCGTCGGTGAGTTTCTCATTTTAGCCAAGCCGCAGGCGGTGCAATTCCAGACCAGGGACGTTCGTTTTACGATGGGCGACGTCGTGTCCTTATTGGATAGCGAAGCTCATTTACATAATATCGTATTCGAGGTTCATTTCTCCCCCAGCCCAATTCTGGTACACTGTGAAGAGAACCAATTGAAGCAGGTATTCATCAACCTGTTGAAGAATGCGATGGAGGCCATGCCTAAAGGCGGAAGGATCCTTCTGCAGGTAGAGGAGGACGACCAAGGGCAGGCCGTGCTGCGGGTGATCGATGAAGGCGAGGGGATCGCCAAAGATCGGCTCCAGAAGCTTGGGGAGCCGTTCTATACGAACAAGGAGAAAGGGACCGGACTTGGCTTGATGATCAGCCAGCGAATCATTGAGGGACATCGTGGGACGCTGAAGATCGACAGCGAGCTCGGACGAGGAACGGCTGTAACTATCACCCTCCCGCGCGTGCAGGAGGAGGAAGATCATAACGAAGGGGCAGCAGATATCGCTAAATGAGGTGGGCTGCTAGACCAAGCGGAGGGACCGAAAGCATCATCATGAGGATCAATAAATTTATTAGTGAAACGGGATTTTGTTCTCGGAGAGAAGCGGACAAGCTGGTCGAGTCGGGCCAGGTGACCATAAACGGCGTCAAAGCGGTTCTGGGCAGCCAGGCGGAGCCAGGGGACGACGTTAGGGTAAATGGGCGTCCTATCGAGACCAAGCGCTCCAAACACGTGTATATCGCTTTAAACAAGCCGGTGGGTATCACCAGTACGACGGAAGCCCATGTGAAAGGCAATATCGTCGATTTTGTCGGGCATTCGGAGCGGATTTTTCCGATCGGACGATTGGATAAAGACTCGGAAGGACTGATCTTGCTAACCAGCGACGGTGATATCGTCAACAAGATATTACGTGCGGAGGGCAAGCATGAGAAGGAATACATCGTCACGGTGGATCGGCCGATTACACCCAGCTTTGTGAAGGCGATGAGTGAAGGGGTTAAAATTCTCGGCGAAATGACGCTTCCGTGCAAAGTGACGCGGATCTCGGACCGCGTATTCCGATTGATTCTGACCGAGGGCAAAAACCGTCAGATCCGCCGCATGTGCAGCGCCCTAGGTTATGATGTCCGGAAGCTTCAGCGCATCCGGATCATGAACATTCACCTGGGCCAGCAGAAGATCGGTACATGGCGCGATTTAACCGAGCAAGAGAAGCGAGAATTGGGCTTATCTCTGAACTACGAGCTTACTTAACGTACGATAACAAAGAAGGACAGGCTTGCCTCGGAGGAGGAGCCTGTCCTTTTGCGTCTTACTCGTGAGCAGCCGTTACGCCCAGCTGCTCGCTGCTGTCCGCATATTTACGGATGATCGAGACCTCGACCCGGCGGTTCTGTGCCCGCCCGACCGCGGTATCGTTGCCGGCAACGGGGTGGTATTCGCCGTAACCGATCGCACTAAATTTTTTCGGATCCAAATTCGTGTTAATCAGCAAAATCTTCATGAAATTCAAAGCCCGAACCGAGCTCAGATCCCAGTTGGACGGAAATTCATAGGTTGAGATCGGAACGTTGTCCGTATGTCCGGATACGATGATCTCATAGTCGGGGAATTTCTGCAGCATGGTTGAGATCGCTTTGGCCAACTGACGGGCTTCCGGCTTGACCACGGCTTCCCCGGAAGCGAAAAGCGCTTTGTCGCTGATCGTGATCATCAGTTGGGATTGATTCAGCTTGGTCTCCAGGTCGTCGGTCAAACCGTTTTCTTTGATATAGGTATCAAGCTGTTTTTTCAAAGCCTCTAGGTTTTGCTGTTCCTGGCGCTTCAGTTCGTTCTTCTTGGTCATCAAGCCATCCGAGGAGGGCTTCGGTAATTCACTGTCGCTGTTGGATGTCTTGGTGTTGCTGGACATGGCGTTTTGATCCAGAACTCCTGATCCGCCGGTCAGCACGCTTTGAAACGCTTGGCTCATCTCTTGGAATTTCTGGGCATCGACGGTACTCATACCGAACAAGACAATGAACAAGGCAAGAAGGAGCGTCATTAAGTCGGAATAAGGAAGCAGCCAGCTCTCGTCGTTATGTTCTTCGTGATCTTGATGCTTATTCTTTTTGCTCACCCTCACCCGCCCCCTTTTCTAAAATTTCCGCTCGTTCGGCAGGGGTTAAGAACACGGCAAGCTTCTGTTGAATCGCGATCGTGGATACGCCGGATTGAATCGACAGCAGGCCTTCCACCATCATCAATCGAACTTCCATTTCCTTCTTGGACAGACGTTTTAATTTATTGGAAATCGGATGCCATAATACGTAACCGGTGAAGATACCAAATACGGTGGCAATAAAAGCGCCCGAAATCGCATGCGACAGCTTCTCGATGTCACTCATATCGGATAGGGCGGCAATCAGGCCCACCACGGCGCCGAGTACCCCTAGCGTTGGCGCGTACATCCCTGCTTGAGAAAACATCAATGCACCGGCTTTATGACGCTCTTCCGTAGCAGCGATATCCTCTGTCAGCACGTCTTGCACGAACTCTTGGTCGTTACCGTCGATAATCATCCGCATGCCGCCGCGCAAGAAGTCATCGTTGATCTCTTCGACCTTCGCTTCAAGAGCCAGCAGGCCCTCACGGCGGGTAATCGTCGCCCATTCCATGAACAGGGTGATCAATTCCGCTTTGCTAATCATTTTCGGCTTGGCGACCGTCAATTTGAGCAATGTCGGGAATTTCTTCATTTCCGACATTGGGAAGGCCATGAAGAGCGTGGCCGCCGTCCCGACAAATATAATGACAAAGGCTGCTGGGTTAGAAACCAGACTTTCGATCGGCGCGCCTTTCAGAAACATCCCTAAAATAAGGGCGACAAATCCGAGAATCAAACCAATAATTGTTGAAATTTCCATTGTACACCTCGTCCTTGAGAGAAATTGAACCCTTTCCTGGCCTCCCCGCATCCTTGCGGAAAGAGGCGTTCCTGCACAGTCTGAAACGATTAACTATTTTATCGACAGATTTCCCTTTTTTTTTAAGTGGTTTTTTCCGGTATAATAAGAATACGGCCGGAATGGAGAGGCCGAAAGGGAGGATATCGCAGTGGGCGTAAAACACGGCAGAGATTATGAATTTATTTTGGCTGATTTGACGAACGCGGTTGGCCGGATTCAAGATAGTTATCTTTTCTTCGAAATGGAGCCTTCGGAGTGGGAAGTATTATCCGACGCAGATCGGAACGAGGTGCTCGAAGCACTGGCCGAAGATTTGTTCTTTGGGCTCGGTACGGAGCCCATGATTGAGGTAGGGAGTGCTATCGTGATCTATGATCCTGAGGGCCACCGCATTAATTTTCTTATCGGAGATGCAGAACTGACTTCAGTTTCCTTGATTTGAACCTTTAGTTCCATCGCTGCTAGGTCCATCAGTGGCCGGTACGCATGAAGGTATGGGTTGGAGAATACAATAAATGGAGACGGGGCTAGGACAAATCAACTTCAGATCCTGGTGCGTGACGGGGATGCTTACATATACAGGAGTTCTTGAAGAGAACGGGGAGGAAGAATAATGCCGTTTACACCGCAAGAAGTAGAAGCGCATTTGGAAAAATTGGATGGCTGGGAGCTTGAAGAAGGACGATGGATTTTCCGCAAATACACGTTCACCAACTTTATGAAGGGAATCGCGTTTGTCGATGAGGTCGCGGCGATCTCGGAGGCTTTTAACCACCATCCCTTTATCACGATTGACTATAAAACGGTAACGCTCCGTCTGACCTCGTGGGAGGACGGTGGCATTACGGCCGTTGACATCAAAGAGGCGCAGCAATACAACGAGGCCTTCGAGAAGATGCGCTCGTGAGATTGATTGACTAGGCATAAGAACGGATAGGTATGGGGAAAAAACGCCCGCCGGGAACATAAGTTTCCCGGCGGGCGTGCTTTTTGAATGCCTTTATTTTTTCTCCGCAAGCCACATGGCGACGTTGGCGATTTCCTCTTCTTTCAAGCGATCCTTGAACGAAGGCATCATGCCGCCCTTTCCTTTGGTGATAATCGAGTAGAGTTGGTCCGCGGACAATTGCGAGCCGATCTTCTGCAGATTCGGGCCTGCTCCGCCTTGCAGCGTATCGCCATGACAGGAAATGCAATTCGCTTTGACGGTGGCTTCAGCTTGTTCCGCATTCATTGTGATTTCAGGCAATTGCGGTTTGGCTTCTTGCTCGGCCTGTTCCCGGCTTGGCAAGGTAAACATCAATACCAGGGCTAAAGCGCCTGCGATGACGAACAAACCGCTCATGATCCACTTTTGCATTCCAATCGCCCCTCCTATGTATGCTACCTATCCATTATAACGGAACACGCGGTCCGATCATAGTCTTTGTGTCAAAATTAGGAACAAAAATAATTGCATTCGCCGGAAATATGTGCCTTATCTCATTGCGTTGCTCAAAGTGAGGTGTATAAAGGGGCTTGCCCTTATTCAGGCAGCCCCTTGTGTACCATGCAGTAAAACGGTTTGGACACCCCGCCGGGCGTCATCTTCTCGTAAAGGTCGGTAATGATGAATCCGGCCTTTTGATAGGCCCGAATCGCTCGGGTGTTCCAGGTGAGCACCTCAAGGTCGATTTGATTGTCTGGTTTGCGGTGCCGGGCTTCCTCTACGATGGTTCTTACGAAGAGTTTGCCTAGTCCATGACCGCAAAGATCAGGCTTCATGCCGATGCCGAGCCGGGTCACCCCCTCCATCGGGAAGTATTGGGCAAAGCCCGCCAGCTCGCCGGCTTCATTCAACACGGAGACATACTGTTCGGCACGGATTGCCGGATTCCCAAACTCTACATCGAGCGCTTTCATTTGATCCCAGGGCAGCCAGCTGTAAATATCGTAAGGGGAATCGTAACGCCAAGTGCAAATTTCCGCGCCATGCGGTTCTTCCATTGGCACGATTCGAAACGTAGACTTCGCTTGATCCATATTGCCCCTCCTTTGGTAGAGGTAAATCCGTCGTAGTTTCTTCTATTACCCTCACAATAGCCGGATTTACGCAGCTTGTAAAGGCCTTTGCCGATAGGAGGGAATTCATGGATTTTCAGCGGATTTCCAACTTTCCGGTAACCTTTTTGCCGGATGTCTCGTTATATAGATAAGGCTGCTGCGAACATAAAAAGACCGCAAGCTGTTCCGAGTCGGAAACGCGGCTTGCGGCGAGAGACGATGAACTTGACGAATCCCGGGTGATCAGGATTCCGTAGCGTAAACAGAATAATCGTATTTACTGAGAACACGCTTCGCGCCAACGTAGCGGTTCTGGTAGTAGCTGTTGCTTAACTTGTCGATGCGGATGCCCTTGGATGAGGACGCGTGGGCGAATTCCCCTTCGCCAACGTAAACGCCGACATGCGATACCTTGCCGGTCCCCGTGGTTTTGAAGAAAACGAGGTCACCTGCTTGGAGTTCTTTCTTCGATACCGGCGTCCCTTGCTTATATTGGGCGGCCGACACGCGCGCGAGCTTGATGCCCATTTGGCTGAACACATACCGGGTAAAACCGGAGCAATCGAATCCCGTTGTCGTGGTGCCCCCGAATTTATAAGGCGTCCCGTATACGGAATCTACGATACTGGCTAGCGGCGTTGTTTCCGTGGCTTCCGCGTCGGCAAAGGCGCTCCCTGCCCCCAAGGTGAACAGAAGGGCCAAACTCGTTACCGCTGCTGTCAAAGTCTTTCTCAAGATGTCATACTCCTTCCAAGGCCTACGAGGTTAGCTTATGGATTCGGTTGAAGGTTCCCTATGATCTCACTATAGAGGTAGGTTAAATAGTTATCTTCAGATCACGAAGCAGCTCAAGATGAGGATTCGGCATCGAATCTTGAATTCAGCCGGGCCTTCCGCTGCTCACGTAGCTTTCAGCTACGCTGCGCTGCTCAGCCCCTAGCTTCATCCAACCTTCTCGGTGCTCCAAACCTGACTATTTAACCTTGATTGGAAAGGCAGTTCAAAAAGGCTTCTTTCCATCACGAAGCAGATCAATTCACCCTTTGGTGGGTCCCCCGTTTCCCGGGTGCCTGGGAATTCGGCATTTCATTGTAGGTTGCACCCAAGATGCTGCACAAGAACAGTTACAAGAATCATTACAAAGTTGTTACTATTTACGTTTTTCATTTTACCAAAGGCGTCCAGAGTTGACAAGTTTGTAGGGAAAAAGGCTTCTTTTGGCCTGTTTTGACGAAGGGTTTCGTGGGTAATGGTTCCTAAGGAGCGGAGCGAGGGGAAAGAAAAAACCCGCAGAGACGTTGTTATCAACATCCCCACGGGCTTCGTGGTTTTACTTATTGAACATCATCGTGCTCAGCAACTTCACCGGTCACATCTTCATACTTGTCGTTGCTCATGATCCGTTTGGCTCCAACATAACGCTCGACGTAATACTTATCGCTTAATTTGCTGATGACTACGCCCTTGGAGGAGGAAGCATGAGCAAATTTGCCGTCGCCGACGTAGATGCCGACATGAGAAATGCCTTTACCGGAAGTATTGAAGAAGACAAGATCGCCGGCGATCAATTCGCTTTTCTCAACGGCGGTTCCCATTTTGTATTGGGATCCGGATTGGTGAGGCAGCTTGATGCCGATTTTAGAGAAGACGTACATGGTAAATCCGGAACAGTCGAAACCGGCTGTGGTGGTTCCGCCGGAAACGTAGTCGCTTCCAAGCGCGCCGTCGATTACGGTGTCCAGTTTGGAATCGGCGAAAACGCTACCAGTTCCAATGGTGAAAAGCAATGCAAAACTTACTGCTGCTACAGTCAAACGCTTTTTCAAGAAGTTATGCTCCTTCCAATGCCTACGAGGTTAGCTTAAGGATTCGGTTGAAGGTTCCCTATGATCCCTCTAAAGCGAGATCAATTCACCCAAAGTGGTTCCCCCGTTTCCCTGGCGAAGGGAATTCGGCTTTGATTTCACACCTGAATTTACATATTCGACATCTGGCGTCATTCTCCTGCCAAAGATGACAAAAATAATTACAAAACTGTTACTGAAATTGCGTTGCTGTTATTGTAACAAAACCAGGTATCTTTTGGCAATGGTTAATTCACAAGATTAAGAGGGGAAATAGGACTCAAGGCCTCCGCCAATTGGCGAAGGCCTTGATTTTTCTGGGGGTTGGGGGAGTAAAAAAATTTTAACTTTTTTGTGTTTTTGACTGCCAAAGATGAAATTGAGAGGCCATCTTCCAGACTTTGAATGTGCTGCGAAAAAGAGGATACGTCTGCTGCAGAATGAGGGCAAGCATACCGGTCCAAAACCAAGAAGCTGTCCCGAACAGGAAGAAGAGAATTAGTCCGAAAGACCCGAGAATGGCAGAGATCGAGACGGCTTGCAGGAGGCTCCGAAAGCACATCAGCAGGGAGTTCCAGACGCCAGCTTTGAACAAATAGCCGAATTGGGCAAACAGCAGGCATTGTCGGATGAGCCAGCCATAGATAAACCAGCCTAGAATTAAGCCGAGCCCGACCAGCCAGGTTGTGGTGGGTGTTTCAACCCCCGCCAGTCCTGGCCAAAGGGATATTAGCTTCGGCACAATCCAGAAGGCCGGTAGCAACGTTAACATAAGCTCCAGCGCATAAAACAGGATTACCGGCCTGCCGAATTCTTTCATTCCCCGGAAGAGTGGGAAGCCCGGGCTCCGACTTTCGGACGGGATAAAACCGTAGAATATTCCGGCCTGAATCAAAGGGGTTAAAATCATGCGCAGCACCGCCATCCCCGCCAACAGCCAGCAATACAGCCGGACATCCGGATTGCTCCATAAATTGATCTGCCCCTCCAACAGGAACAGAATTCGCGACAGCGCGGTGGGCGGCGGGTCAGGGTATCTTTGCAACAGTGCCGTCACCGCCGTATCGACCAATCGGTAGAGGAACAATCCCCATAACAGTTGATACAGGAACAAGATGATGACTGAGGGAAATTGGCTTTTTAGGGCGGTCCACCCCAAACGAACGAAACTCATTTCTTTCCCTCCTTTAGAGGTGAATTAACAAAACTTTACTCATCGAGCCGGCCTTACCACAGAAACGTTCCGAGAATCGCCTCAAGCAGCTTGGTGACGCTCATGTTGGAGCGGGATAGCGTGGAATTCGGAACTTCCGCTTTTAAGTAGTTGTTGATGTGCATATTCTCCACCGTTAAAGTGTAATCCGGATCGATTTGGACCCAGGCCAACGGCGCTTTATATTGCAGCTTGATCTCGATGCGGGCGTCTTCTCCGTTCCATTGCTTGCGAGTGGTGTGTCCGTCTGTGAAAGTGAACAGCAGTGGGACCTTCGGATGCGTCGCCCCTTTGCGTGAGAAGATCACACTCGATTCGTACAAGCGGTTCTCCTCCTGGACGACCGGAATGACTTGAATTCGGTCTACCGCAAAATCAGCCATTTTTCCGTCATAGACGTATTGTTGAAAATAAGACTTCCAGCTCCGGCTGGTCACTTGCTCAACGACCCGCTGGAAGTCAGCCGTTGTCGGGTGCTTGAACCGGTATTTATGACTATAGGTGCTCAGAATCCGCTTCATGGTCTTACTGCCGACTTGCCGCTCGATATCAAGCAGGATCAGCTTGCCGCGATAATACGCGTTTTTGGCGTAACCGTCACCGGAGCCGTACTTCCAGGCGTTTTGAGTCAGCGAAGCCGGGGAGGTAATCAAGGCGGATTGGATCGGAAGATTCGGGGCGATCCCGAATTCCTGTTCCATCAGCTTATCCTCCGCATAGGATGCAAAGGCCTCGTCTAGCCAGGCTTCCTCGAACTCATTGTTGGCGACCATCCCGTAGAAAAACTGGTGGGCGATTTCATGGATGACCGTCCGCTCCAGCTCGTCGTAGCTGGGAGAATCACTAGCAGCTCCGAACGCCGTCACCAGGGTCGGATATTCCATGCCGCCTGCACCGTTGCCGTTGGCCGGCGGTACGACGACCGTCAGCGTGGAGTAAGGGTAGCGGCCATACCATTTGCTGTAGTTGGCCAGCGCCACCTTGGCGGCATAGAAGTAACGTTCTTTCAGGTCCTTGTGGGTGGGATCAAGATATAGCTTAATCCGCACGCCCGGAACCTCCGCGGATGAGAACGGCTCTTCCGCATAGATGAAATTCGGTGAAGCCGACCAGGCGAAATCGTGAACGTCGTCGGCGTAGAACTGTACGGTCTTCCGCCCGTCCTTTAACACCGCTTTTTTGGTCTGAAAGCCGGTTGCCGCCACGTTGTACGTTTCAGGGACGTTGATTCTTACGCTAAAAATCCCGAAATCGGAGTAAAATTCCGAATTTCCGTGATACTGGTGGAGGTTCCAACCTTCCGACGTCCGCCCCCGGGTACCCACCGGCTCGTACACGCTGATCTTTGGAAACCATTGTCCCGCCATGACAAAATCGTCAGCCACACCCATTCGGGCGAATATTTTGGGCAGCTTTACGGTAAACTTCATCCGCAGCGTCAGGCTTTCGCCGCCTTGGACCGACACAGGTAAGCGCACCTTGGCCAAGGTTTTGTCCTTCGAGTTGCCATCGTCGGGCTGGACGTATTGAATCCGATGAAGCAGGGAGATGCCGTCGGTCGTCCGCAGCTCGGTGATCTCCATGGATCCCCAACCGTCCTTGGGCATAATGTCGCCCCGGAGCTTCCCGCCCGATTCCTTCATAAAGGTCGTATCTTCGGAAGAAAACGCATTAGGGTACAGATGCAAATACACTTCGTTAATCGTTTTTTTGCCCGGATGGGTCCAGGTCAACGTCTCCGAGCCGGTCAACGTACCGTCCTTCTCGTTTAACGTGACGTCGATGTGATATTCGGCGACCCGATTGCTGAGCACTTCGGCGGTCGGTTGTTGAATGCTTTCGACCTGTGGCGACGCAGGGGTTTGTCCGGTTTTTTGGACCGCTTTGGGCCCCGCCTTAGCCAGGACGAAGGAAGTCAGCGAATCCCCGCCTCCTCGCAGGGTCAGCCAGGCGGCTCCGAGGGTGAGGCACAAGGCAAGGATGGAAATGCTGTAGACAATAGTACGTCGGGTCATACAATGGATACCTCCCGTTGACAAGCATCTACAGCATGTATATGTTTGCAATTGGAAGATTATTAGCTAAAATTGAGAGGTAGTTCAAAAAGTCGTCTTTTGATCACGATGCGGTTTCTAGAGGCCTAATCGACATCGAATCTTGGACTCAACCGGGCCCTCCGTTGCTCACGTAGGTTTTGCCTACGCTGCGCTACTCGGTCCCTAGTTTCATCCAACCTTCTCGGTGTTGAAAAGCCAACTTTTTGAACTTTGAGTTAAGGGTAGGGATTATCCTAAAGTCGCTTTGTTTCACGATGCGGTTTCTAGAGGGCTAATCGACATCGAATCTTGGACTCAACCGGGCCTTCCGTTGCTCACGTAGGTTTTGCCTACGCTGCGCTACTCGGTCCCTAGTTTCATCCAACCTTCTCGGTGCTGAAAAGCCAACTTTTTGAACTTTGAATTAAGGGTGGGGATTATCCTAAAGTCGCTTTGTTTCACGATGCGGTTTCTAGAGGCCTAATCGACATCGAATCTTGGACTCAACCGGGCCTTGGATGATGAGGCGGCAGGTTCGCGGGAAAATGGAGGGAATTATGGATCAGACACCAAAATCGGGTAAAAAGATTTTTGCCCTCAATATTATCAGCAATGAGGAGAAGAGCAAACATAAAGGGTTTGGAGCGGGCTCGATCGATTTGAACAGCATGTCTCCGGTTATTATCGATGGGGATGAGGTGTACATCGATGTTGGGGCGATGCACGCCAAAAGTAAGGTGGAGAAAGGCATTAAGTTCTCAACGAACCGCGAGGACGTTCCGAATGGTCGGCAGGTCTGGATCATTTGGGTGGCGGTGGACCGCGGCCCGGAAGGGCAATTTTACGGTGGGATGACGGCCTGTGAGATGTGGATCGACACGGAAGCGCGCCGCGGCTGGAAAATTCTCGCCGACCATGTGAATAAAATGGATTACGCGCTGAAGCGCAGAGTGGTCTTGGACGGGTTAGGCGACGAGCAGAAGGCTGGGCTGAAGCGGCTGCTGATCGAGACCAACGCCGAATGGTGGGACCGCTCGCCGGAAGAGCTGAAGGCGGCATTGGAAGCGTAACGGAATAGATGAAGCTCCTAATAGAAGAGCCCCCTCCGATTTGATGCCGGAGGGGGCTCTTTTTTAGGTAGTGGGGTGGAAAGGTTGCACGAAACACAACGATTTGCGAACCTCAAACCTGTTAAAGGCTACGGTCGGTGGTTGCTTCCGTTTCTTGAAGCTGCCAAACCTCGGCCTGCTTGTCAATGACCGACACATAAGGGTTGCCGCGGAAATAAAACCGCCACGGCTTCGCCGCATACTCTTCGGCATAGGCAATACCGATACGCGGAGCCTGCACGATGACCTCTTCCGCACCCGATCCACCCGACTCCGGTCCGCCTTCCAACCAAAGCGGTCCTCCGGGCTGATCGAGCGGCAACCCGTTCAATGTCTTTGTGATGTCCAGCGCCCGGCACAGCTTGCCGGGTCCGCCGGACAGGTCAATCGGCTTACGGGCAGCGGTGCCGCGATAGCGCCGCATTTCCGCTTCGTCCGCCGGGGATAAGGGCTCTACGGCCCGAATCAGCACGGCCTGCGGATCCCCCTCCGTGCCGGTCACGACATTCAGGCAGTTATACATGCCGTAAATCAGATAAATATAGGCTGTCCCGCCAGAGCCAAACATGATCTCCGTCCGCGCCGTCCGGCGTCCGCCATGAGCGTGACTCCCCTTATCCTCCACGCCGCCGTAGCTTTCGGTTTCCACGATACGGCAGCGGATATCGCCTTCTTCCGTGCGGCGAACGAGCGTCTGCCCAAGTAGAAGGGGGGCGGCCTCCAGGGCCGTCATTCGATAAAAAACCGGGGGCAGCGGCGCCCCCGGTTTGATCTGTTCCAAGATAGGGTCCATAGATAAGGAAGTCTCCTTCACCATATTTCTACTCCGGTTCGCTTCCTTTATCGTAAGAACTTTTGCATAAGTTGTCCAACCCCAGCCCTTTTAGTCCATCCACCAACGCTTCAAGTCGTTCCACCAGGAATGGCTTTCCTTCTTCTCCTCCTCGGCTGGAGGCGGAAGCGGTTCGGATTCACCCTCCCCATGTGCGGTGCAGAATTCCGTTGGCTCGGTCCCTTGAACGAACACTTCCAGCTTCTTATCCGGGCAATCCTTCGTGGCCAGCAGCCCCGTTTCCGGATCAATATACACACTGACCACCCCATCGGGGATCGGAAAAATCTTCGGTGGTACCTTTTCCAGCGCCTTCTCCGTGTACTTGGCGAAGATCGGCGCAGCTTTCCGCGATTCGGTTGTGCCCAGCGTTTTGCCTTTGTCGTAGCCGACCCAAACCGCCGTCGACAGCTCCGGCGTAAAGCCGACGAGCCAGGCGTCCGTGCTGGTCGTTCCGGTCTTACCGGCGACAGGTCGTTTAATTTCGTTCGAGACGCGGTTGCCCGTGCCCCCGGTTTCAAACACGCTTTCCATCAGATGCGTCAGCACGTAGGCAGCGGAGGGCTCGACGACCTGCTCGTTTTTGGCTGGCTTGGCTTCATATAACACGCGTCCGCTGGCATCGGTGATTTTCAGCACCGCCACCGGCTTGACGCTGCGGCCTTGATTGCTGATGACGGCGAACGCCGTAGCCATCTCGAACGGACTGACCGGCGATGTGCCAAGTGCCAGCGAAGGCACGGGTTGCAGCGAGCTGGTTATGCCCATTTTTCGTCCCATCTCGATGACCTGCTCCGCCCCAACCGTTAAGATCGTATTGACGGCATAGATATTATCCGAGGCCGCGATCGCCTGACGCATATCGATATCGCCCAAATACTTGTCGCCAAAGTTCTTGGGGCTATAAGTTTTACGGTTGTCGTCATAGTGGAACAAGGTCGGCTGGCTGCTGAACTTGCTGGCGCTGGTCATTTTTCTCGAAGAGAGCGCCGTTAGATACATGATCGGCTTAAAGCTGGATCCGGGCTGGCGAGCCCCGGCAAAGACATGGTTGTATTGACTCTCCCTATAATTCGCGCCGCCGACCATCGCTTTGACGTAGCCGTTGCGCGGATCGATAGAGATCAGGGCCGCTTCCAACTCTGGGGCGCTCCCAAGCTCCGAGGCGACCGCCGTCTCCGCTGCCTGCTGTGCATCGGGATCCAGCGTCGTATAGATGTTGAGCCCGCCGTGTTCGAGCAACGTCTCGTCGAAGCCGAGTTCTCCGACCACCACATTCCGAATATAATCGCGGAAATACGGGGCCTTATCGGTTGGGCTTTGCTGCTTCGGCGATTGGAATTTCAGCAGGGCTTCGTACGCCTGGTCGGCTTCCTGCTGCGTGATCTCGCCGGTGGTGACCATTGCGGACAACACGGTCCGCTGACGGTCCTTGGCGTTCTTCATATGATTGAACGGCGAATAATAGGTGGGGCCTTTCGGAACTCCGGCCAGGAGCGCGCTTTCCGCAAGACTTAGATCCTTGGCCGGCTTGCCGAAATACATCTGAGACGCGGCTTCAATCCCATATGCGCCGTGCCCGTAGTAGATTTCGTTCAAGTACATACGTAGAATGTCGTCTTTGGAATATTTCATTTCCAGCTGAGCGGTGTACATCGCTTCCTTGATCTTCCGCGACCAGGTCCGTTCATGCGAGAGGTATAAATTTCGTGCCAGCTGCTGGGTTAAGGTACTAGCTCCCTGAACGGTACCCATTTCCTTGAGGTTCACGAGAGCGGCCCGGGCCATCCCCTTCATATCGAAACCGAAATGATTGTAAAACTGCCGGTCCTCCGTCGCCAGCGTCGCCTTAACGAGCCAGGGTGAGATGTTCGACAACTCAACGCTTTCCCGGTTCTTCCCGCCATCGGAGAACACGGCGATCGTCTCCTCTTTGCTGTTGATCAGCTGCGAGTTCCGGTCTGAATCGGCGAGCGGTAGCTCAGCCTGCCACAAGTAAAGCAACAGGATGCCGGCGGCGCATAGGCCAAGTAATCCGGCGCCGAGGGTAAGCTTAAACAGCAGAAGCCACGGACGGCGAGGTTTACGCTTATGTTGATGTCGGTCACTGCGAACGAGTTTCTGCACGAGGGACTCTCCTTTCCAATCCTAAAGCAAATCCGTGCTGCGGTTATCTTTGTTTTAGTATGGGAAAGTTTGGGAGAGATCATTCACGCCAGGAGCGGCAGAGGCACCGATTTCCCGGGAGATGTGTTATTATTTTTTCGTTTGGTACAATATAGGGAATGAAGTTTTGGCGGAAAATACAACGATCTTTATGAAAGAAGGTTGAGAGAATGGAATTATGGTTTACGGAGAAACAAACGCCCGTATTTGGGATTACCGCAAAAATACGCGAAACCCTGGTCACCGAACAAACTGAATTTCAGGATTTGGCGATGCTGGACACAGAGGAATTCGGCCGCATGCTCGTCCTGGACGGCATGGTTATGACGACGATCAGGGATGAGTTTGTGTACCACGAAATGGTGGCGCATCCGGCGCTATTCACCCATCCAAGTCCGAAGCGCGTGCTCGTGGTTGGCGGCGGGGATGGTGGCGTCATTCGCGAAGTGATCAAGCATCCAGAAGTGGAGCAAGCGGTATTGGTGGAAATCGACGGCAAGGTCATCGAGTATTCCAAGAAGTATCTGCCGGAAATCGCCGGAGAGCTGGACAATCCGCGGGTGGACGTGCAGGTGGCTGACGGCTACATGCATATTATTGAAAGCAAAGATCAATACGACGTTATCATGGTCGATTCAACCGAGCCGGTGGGCCCGGCGGCGCCATTATTCGAGCGGGGGTTCTATCAAGGAATTTACGAAGCGCTGAAGGACGACGGCATCTTCGTGGCGCAAACCGACAACCCTTGGTTTAAAGCGGATCTGATCCAAAAAGTAAATCAGGACGTCAAGGAAATCTTCCCGATCGTCCGCGTTTACGGCGCCAATATTCCGACTTATCCCAGCGGGCTGTGGACGTTCACGATGGGGAGCAAGGTCCATGATCCGCTCCAAGTGGATGAGACGAAGATTCCCGAGTTGGACACGAAATACTATACGCCGCGAATCCATAAGGCGGCCTTCGTGCTGCCTAAATTCGTGGAAGATCTCGTGAAGTAAAGGAGGGGACTAATTCGGGACTTCCTGCTTGTGTTGGTGAAATAAAATATGCCGTACGAACTATAAATGACCGGATTAAAGTATGGTAGTATGATTTATGTCACTACTTTCTCATGGGATAAGGCGGGATTGTTATCAAAACGAATAACCCGGCCCGGAGTATGCTAGCGGGCCTTACGATGATTATTGTGGTTATGGTGGCGGGTTGGATTTTTTACGGCCGCCCTGACGCTCCATCCGAAGTTTCGACGAACGCACCGGTTCAAGCGCCGGCGGCGGAACAGGGGGAAGCTGCCGAGGAAACGAATATCGAGGCGGCTGCCAAATCTCCGTATTTGCTGGATCATCTTCCCTTTAAGGAAGAGGAGGTTCTGGCGATTACGGCGGGCGGGAACGGGCTGCACGCCAACGTTCCGGCGGAACGGCAGTTTGTCCTCCTGCAATCTCTTCGTTATACAGATATGAAGAGCGCACTTGCGAATCCGATTCCGGCAGCCTCCCGGAAGCCGATCGTTCTGCAATTCAAGCTGGCGGATACTAACTATGAGCTGACCTATGATTTAACCGGCAATGCCTTTGAGTACCAAGGGAAGTACTACTACGCCGACGACCAAGTTCTGCTGTTGATGCAGGGGCTGTTCCACGAGCGGGAGGAGTTGGCCTCGCTGGATACCCTGCTGGAGCGTGCGAGGGTTGAACAGGAGCAAGCGGGTACCGTAGATCCGGACCCGCTTGCGGCGGAGGATGCCCTGGTGGACGGACTCGATTTCAACGGCTGGGAGCAGCAGCTGGATAAGGCCAAACCTGAGGATATGGTCTGGACGAAACCCTTTTACGACGATGGCACCGGTCAGGTGAAACAGGCGCGTTTGTTTAAGGACGGAGTACTCGCTTTGAATCGGATGATTGTCTTTACAAGGTCGGAGCATCAGGCCGCGGACGGTGTGAAGACGGGGATCGGCACGGACGGCGTGACAGCGAAGCTGGGGCCGGAGGCACTGAAGCTGGTCAGCCGTTGGAGCTACAAAGTTGGCGATTATTTTCGGTTTCATGTGTATTTTGCAGATGGTAAGGTCAAATACCTCGCGTTAAGCCAGCCCTTATAGGCTCACGGATAGGCGAAGCCGGATCAGGAGAAGGAAGCCGCTGAAGCAGCGGCTTCTTTTTGATAGCGAGGCGCGCTGTGCCGCGTATGTATTGAATTGCCGGGACGAACTGGCTATAGTAGTACAGTAAGGATCGAAGTCGGAAGGAGATTTGCCCTATGCCGGAAACAAAGCCGGTGAGCCTCGTGCTGACGAGCCGACAGGGAACGGAAGAAACCGCACAGCACCTGCGGGGAAATACCGCTTCCCGGGGCGAGTCCGTGTATATTCGGTATGAAGAGCCTGATCCAGGGCCGGATGGCGCCAAGACGCGCACGATGATCAAATTATCCGGCGACGAACTGAAAATCATGCGCCACGGCGGCGTGGAGGCCGAGCAAACCTTCCGCAGCGGATGCCGCCTGCCGGGATTTTACCGCTCCCCCTTCACCCAGTTTAACCTCTCCACAGATACCGTGAAGCTGGAGTCGAGATGGGATGGCAAGGTTGGTCACGTGGTATGGGAATACGATTTATACGTGTTCGAAGAATTATCGGGACGTTTTGAACTCAGTTTACATATACAGGAGGACGTTTAAATGCCACACAATCCGTTGGAACAAATGAACCAGGCGCTGAAGGAAGCGATTTTGGATGCGATCGTATCCGCAGGTCTGGCGCAGCGGGAGGAAATTCCGGCTATCGTGCTGGAAGTGCCAAAGGACAAGGCCCACGGCGATTTCGCCACGAATGCGGCCATGCAGCTGTCGCGGATCGCGAAGAAGAACCCGCGCCAAATCGCCGAGGAAATCCTCGGCAAGTTGGATCACGGGCAGGCCGGGATTGAGAAGGCGGAGATCGCCGGCCCGGGCTTCATCAATTTTACGTTAAGCAAGAGCTATCTCTATCCGATTTTGCTGCAAGTGTACCGCGAAGGTGAGAACTATGGCCGTACCGGACTGGGAAATGGGGAAAAGGTGCAGGTCGAGTTCGTCAGCGCCAATCCGACGGGCAGCCTTCACCTAGGGCATGCCCGGGGTGCGGCTGTGGGCGATGCGCTCTGCAATGTGCTGGATTTTGCCGGTTACGACGTAACGCGCGAATATTATATCAATGACGCCGGAAACCAGATCGTCAATATGATCAAATCGATCGAAGCCCGCTACCGTCAGGAGCTTGGACAGGATGTGGAGATGCCGGAAGACGGATACCATGGCGAGGACATCAAAGGGTTCGCCAAGGAGCTCGTCGCCGAGCAAGGCGATAAGCTGCTTAGCATGCCGGAGGAAGAGCGGACGGTGTTCCTGCGCAAATTCGGACTGGATAAAGAGCTTGCGAAGATCCAACGCGACTTGGAGCGCTTCCGGGTTGGCTTCGACGTCTGGTTCAGTGAAACCTCCCTGTACCAAGACGGTCAAGTGGAGGCTTCGCTGACCGAGCTGCGCGATAAAGGGCAGACCTATGAGCTGGACGGAGCGACTTGGTTGAAGACTACGGAATACGGAGACGACAAAGACCGCGTTTTGGTGAAAAATGACGGATCGTATACGTATTTGACGCCGGACATTGCTTATCATCGCAACAAGTATGACCGCGGCTTTGACCGGATCATTAACATCTGGGGCGCCGATCACCATGGGTATATTCCTCGGGTGAAGGCAGCGATGCAGGCGATTGGCAAGGATCCGGAGAAGCTGACCGTTTTGATCGCACAGATGGTCAGCCTGTTCCAGGACGGCGAGAAGGTGAAAATGTCCAAGCGGACCGGCAAAGCGGTTACGATGGTGGACTTGATGGACGAGGTCGGCGTCGACCCGATCCGCTATTTCTTTACGATGCGCAGCATGGATTCGCATCTGGACTTTGATATGGACCTGGCCATTTCGACTTCGAACGAAAACCCCGTGTATTACGTGCAATATGCGCATGCACGGATCTGCAGCATCTTCCGCCAGGCGGAAGAGCAGGGGATCCAGGTGCCGGCCGCGGAGAGCGTGGATCTCGGCAAGCTGACCGCCGAGCACGAATACGATCTGCTGCGGAAGCTTGGCGAGCTGCCAGAAGAGATCGGCGTGGCCGCAGAGAACTACGCGCCGCACCGTCTGGTTCGTTACGTGTATGAACTGGCGGCGCTGTTCCACAGCTATTACCGGGCGGAGCGCGTCATTACGGAAGACGCGGAACAAACGGCAGCGCGTCTCGTACTCCTCGGCGGGGTGCGCACCGCGCTCGCGAATGTGCTCCGCCTGATCGGCGTGTCTGCTCCGGACAAGATGTAACTTTCGAGATCTAGAAGCATTGCCTGGACGCTTTACCTGGCTCCCTTAACCAAAGGGATAATCATGCAAGCAGCGTCGAAGACGACAACACCGATACGGCGTTCTACACACCTAGCTGCTGCTGCGCCCCGGTTTGGAACGCAACAGGCGCGCCGCGCTGAGCTCGCCGGCGCCGCCGCCTTTGGTTCTGGCCGCTGTGCTGGTTAATGGCTTGGCGGTGCGTCGCAGGCGCCGTTTGATTTCAGCCGGCTTCATGTCCGGCTTCATGGCAAGCAGCAGGGCAACCGCGCCGCTGACGTGCGATGTCGCCATGGAGGTGCCGCTCATTTCGCGGTAGCCGCCGCCCAGCCAGGAAGAGCTGATTTTCTCGCCGGGGGCGTAAATATCGATGTTGGGACCGTGGTTGCTGAAGGAGGCGATTTTGCCGTCCTTGCTGGTCGCACCTACTGAAATCGTTTGAGGGTAGCGCGCCGGGTAATCGGCGCCGCGGCCCTTTTTGTCGTTCCCCGAGGAGGCGACGACAACGATCCCTGCGTTATGAGCTTTCCGAATGATGTTCTGTAGCGAGGCGCTGTTGCTCTTCATGCCGAAGCTCATATTAACGATGTGCATCCGGTTGCGTACGCACCAGTCGATGCCCATAATGATATCGGAAACAAAGGCGGAGCCGTTATGGTCAAACGCCTTCACCGGAAAAATTAAGGACCGGGGGGCAACCCCCATCATCCCTTGCGATCCGCCGGAAGCGGCGATGGTTCCGGCGATATGGGTGCCGTGCCCGTTATCGTCGTACGGTAGACTGATACGATTCAGCAGATTGATCCCTCGGGCCAGGGAATGGCGTAAATCCGGGTGACTGAAATCGGCCCCTGTATCGATGACGCCAACGCGTACCCGGTAACCAGTGGACATGGACCAGGTTTCCGGGGCACCAATTCGCCGTACCCCCCAAGGAATTGCGGTAGTTTGCCCTTTATTAGCCGCTGCCGGGCTATGGACGCTGACAAGGCTGTCTTCTTCGATCCTAAGGCCAAAGCGGGAGCGGGCTGCCTCCCCCCTCAAACCAAGGGGGCAGATGAGCGCTTGCAGTAGCGATGATGATCGGACGTGCCGCAGCGCGGGATGCTGGCGCTTGTACTTGAACAATTGCCGTACGCATTCGGCGAAATCAGCCGGGTGCGCAAAGCGGATGATGATACGACCGCTTTTTCCGGAGGCGTCGACATGATCGTTCAAATACCTGAGGAATCCAGAGTAGTCCATGTATAAGTAGCCCCTCCTACGAAGCGTGTTGAAGTATAGTATGAGGTTCCCTTTTTCATTGAATGGGGAAGCGGCCCTGTTTTGCGGAAATGGGCCCGGCTTGCGGTATTTGACGTCAATACGGCGTGTCAAAGTGCAAATCTGGACATAGGATGAAGAGAAGGCCTTGCGGCTTTCGCCAACCCAGGAGAAGGCCGGGGCCTTCTTTGGGGAAGGATACAGTCAAGGAGCGGAGAACCGGGGGTTCTCCGCTCCTTCCCTTTTGGCAGGCGGGGCTTTGGTGTGTTTTTAAAACTTGCAATTTGGGTCCAAATAGGTTTTACTATTGTGTGATATGGATATGTTAGTGAAGGAAACCGGCCTTAAGGAGAAGGTTTCATCTTTACTTTATAGTGAACTATTTGCGTGAGAGGAAGTGTCCGTAACGTGAGTACCCCTTTGAATTTGAAAATCGACCCGGAGAAGGTCCAAGAAATCCCGATGGTCGATTTGGCCTTTATGATTTTGAAAGCGGCAAATACGCCGTACTATTACCGCGACCTTATGAATGAGGTTGCTCAGCTTCGCGGAATGACGGAAGAGCAAATTAACGGAGCGATTGCGCAGCTTTATACGGAAATAAATATCGATGGACGGTTTGCCTGCGTCGGCACCAACCTATGGGGCTTGAAGCGCTGGTATCCAATCGAGCGTTCGGAAGATCCGGTCGGCAATTCCAAACGTCCACGCATCATCAATGACGACGACGATGATCTGGACGATGATTTTGTGGAAGAAGAAGATACGTACGTATCTGACGACGAAGAGGATTACGATGCGATCGACGAGGACACCGAAGACGAGCTGTTCCCGGATGACGACGATGACGACGTGGAAGAAGTCGAAGACGAGGAATTGCTGCCTGACGAGGAACTCGAGGACGAGGATGAACTCGCCGAAGAAGAGGAAGAACTCGACGCTGAGGAGGATTTCGAGGACAGCGACGAGGATTAATTTGCCTCTGGACGGAGAACTCGCAGTTATGAGCACCAAATTGGAGGACGGCCTGAGCCGTCCTTTTTTATGTCTTATTTTGTTCAGAGAATGCCTCTCGACTTGACTTGACACGAACAGGGGTAACGGGTAAACTATTGCATGGGCTTATGATTCAAACCTATAATATATGCATTTTTTTGAAAGTGCCCCGACCTATTCGGGTGTCACTTTTTTTGTTTTTTTATAGCCTTTTTGGCTATGTTTTACCGGATAATAGGTTACGCTAATGATCTAAGTTGCCTGGATTTCTGGGATCCCATTTTCATGAACACGTACTACTTTAGGAGGTTTTAGGCTGTGGCAAAATACATTTTCGTGACAGGCGGGGTCGTATCCTCACTGGGGAAGGGCATTACGGCGGCTTCGCTGGGAAGGCTGCTTAAGAACAGAGGTTTGAAGGTAACGATCCAGAAATTCGATCCATACATCAACGTCGATCCGGGCACGATGAGCCCGTATCAGCACGGGGAAGTATTCGTCACGGACGATGGCGCTGAGACCGATTTGGATCTGGGCCATTATGAACGTTTTATCGATATTAATCTTTCGAAGAACAGCAATGTGACCACGGGGAAAATTTATTCCTCGGTCATCGGCAAGGAACGTCGGGGCGAGTATCTCGGCGGAACGGTTCAAGTCATCCCCCATATTACGAACGAGATTAAAGAGCGTGTCTTCCGCGCCGGACGTGAAGCAGGCTCGGACGTCGTCATCACCGAAATCGGCGGGACCGTCGGTGATATCGAAAGCTTGCCGTTCCTGGAAGCGATTCGCCAAATCAAGAGTGACATCGGACGCGAGAACGTGATGTATATTCACGTGACGTTGATTCCATATATCAAAGCCGCCGGCGAAGTGAAAACCAAGCCGACCCAGCACAGCGTCAAGGAGCTGCGCAGCATCGGGATTCAGCCGAACGTCATTGTCTGCCGTACGGAGCATGAGCTTTCGGACGATATCAAGGGGAAAATCGCCCAGTTCTGCGACGTTGATCCTAGCGCCGTTGTGGAATGTCGCGACGCAGACACGCTGTACGAAGTGCCGCTCAACCTGCGCGACGAAGGGCTCGACGAGATTGTCGTTAACCACCTTAAACTGACGACGCCGGCTCCGGATATGCGCGAATGGGAAGGCCTCGTAGAGCGTATCAACAAGCTGGAGAAAACGGTGGAGATCGCCATCGTCGGTAAATACGTGGCGCTGCATGACGCGTATCTTAGCGTGGTAGAATCGTTGTCCCACGCCGGCTTTGACGCCAACGCGGACGTGAAGGTCCGCTGGGTGAATGCGGAGGAAGTAACGGACGAGAACGTGGCTGAGCTACTGCAAGGTGTAGGCGGGATTCTCGTTCCGGGTGGCTTCGGGGACCGCGGCATCGAAGGCAAGATTACGACGATCCGTTACGCCCGTGAAAACAAGATTCCGTTCTTTGGCATTTGCCTGGGAATGCAGGTGGCCGTGATCGAGTCTGCTCGTTCGTTGGCTGGGCTTCAAGGCGCCAACAGCTCGGAAATCAATCCGTCCACCGAATATCCGGTGATCGACCTGCTGCCAGAGCAGAAGGATATCGAGGATCTCGGCGGTACGATGCGGCTGGGATTGTATCCTTGTAAGCTAACACCGGGATCGCTCGCCATGCAATGTTATGACGACGAGCTGGTGTACGAGCGCCACCGTCATCGGTATGAGTTCAACAATACGTATCGCGAGACGCTGGAACGAGTCGGCTTGCGTATTTCCGGAACCTCGCCGGATGGGCGGTTGGTGGAAATCGTGGAGCTTCCGGATCATCCTTGGTTCCTGGCGGTGCAATTCCATCCAGAGTTCACTTCTCGGCCAAACCGTCCGCAGCCGCTGTTCCGCGAGTTCGTGAAGGCCTCCATCGCGCACTTGTCCTAAACACGGATTGACCGCAAGTGCCAGCCCGGGGACACTCTGTCAATTATGGGTCAACTGATTTTTTAAGGCTCTTTTTTCCAGTGGAGAAGGGTTTTGCAAATCGGAAGCGAAGTATTTAGGTATGACCAGGATTACAGGGTGGACTTGTAGGAGGGCTTTTCGGTGGAAGAGAAGAAAGTGTTAATTGTCGACGATCAGAACGGAATCCGCATTTTATTGATGGAAGTGTTCAGCAGCGAAGGGTATAAAACGTTTCAGGCGGCCAACGGCAAAATGGCTTTGGAAATCGTCCGCAGCGACTCGCCGGATTTGGTGCTTCTCGACATGAAAATCCCGGGCATGGATGGTTTGGAAATCCTTAAACATATCAAGGAGGCCAATCCGGAGATCAAGGTCATCATGATGACGGCCTACGGCGAGCTCGATATGATCAAGGAAGCCACAGATCTTGGAGCTCTGATGCATTTTACGAAACCCTTCGACATTGATGAAATGCGCGCAGCGGTCAACATGCAGCTTAAGGGCGGAGCTCGCCTTTAGGCGGACCGCGATGAAAAGAAGGCCTTCTTTAGAAGAGCGGCGTGGAATCACGCGGTCTCCTAAAGAAGGTCTCTTTTTCTGGAATAAATAAGCACAAGGCGTTCACAAACGAAAGGAAAGCATGAATAGTATTTTTGACAGGTTGTGGTATAATAAGAAAGTGTGTGAATGTCGGCTAAATAAGATAAAATCCCACATCCTTAGGAGGATTGAAACCCATGCCATTAGTATCGATGACTGACATGTTGAACAAAGCCCTTGCCGGCAAATATGCCGTAGGCCAGTACAACATCAACAACCTGGAATGGACGCAAGCCATTCTGGCTGCAGCTGAAGAAGAGAAATCCCCGGTAATTCTGGGCGTTTCTGAAGGCGCTGCCCGCCATATGGGCGGTTTCTACACCGTTGTTAAAATGGTGGAAGGCCTGCTGCATGACATGAAAATTACAGTACCCGTTGCAATTCACCTCGACCACGGTTCGAGCTTTGATAAATGTAAAGAAGCGATCGACGCTGGCTTTACTTCCGTTATGATCGACGGATCCCATCATCCGATCGACGAGAACATCGCCATGACGAAGCAAGTTGTTGAATACGCTCATGCCAAAGGCGTTTCGGTTGAAGCTGAAGTTGGCACGGTCGGCGGTCAAGAAGACGATGTCATCGGCGGCATCCAATACGCTAACCTGGACGAGTGCGTTCGTATCGTCAAAGAAACCGGCATCGATACCCTGGCACCTGCTTTGGGCTCCGTGCATGGTCCTTACCACGGCGAGCCGAACCTCGGCTTCAAAGAAATGGAACAAATCCGCGATGCCGTTAAGCTTCCGCTTGTGCTTCATGGCGGGACAGGCATTCCAACGCATGATATCACCAAAGCGATTTCGCTGGGTACTTCCAAAATCAACGTGAACACAGAGAACCAAATTGCGTTCACCAAAGCGGTTCGTGATGTATTGGCTGCTAAACCAGACGCTTACGATCCACGTAAATACATCGTTCCTGGTCGCGACGCGATCAAGTCTACGGTGGTTGGTAAAATCCGCGAGTTTGGTTCCAACAACAAGGCTTAAGGATCAACGCCAAGCGTTTGCGCCGTACTCCGCTAGGATGGGGGCGGCGCAAACCATAGGGCGGACAAGGGATTGGACCGTCCAGCTGAATAAGGTGACTTGGAGAGTACACCGCTTAGACGGTGTCTTTCCATTTCTGCCGCTAAAAATCATGGGCTTGTGTACCGACGCAAATACGTAGGGGGATCCTGGACTTATGGAGAAATTAATGATCCGTGGCGGACGTCCGCTGAGCGGAAGCGTTTCGATCAGCGGTGCAAAAAACAGCGCAATCGCGCTAATTCCGGCTGCGATCTTGGCAGAATCCGAAGTGGTTCTGGATAACTTGCCGATTTTGAGCGACGTGGCGGTATACTCGGAGATTTTGGAGGAGCTGGGTGCTCGCGTCATGTGGGATGGTAGTCAAATGCGCATCGATCCCACCCATATTCGTTCGATTCCGATGCCCAATGGGCCGGTAAAGAAGTTACGGGCTTCCTATTATATGATGGGGGCTATGTTAGGGCGTTTCAAAGAAGCTACGATCGGCTTGCCGGGAGGATGTAACTTTGAGCCTCGTCCGATTGATCAGCATATCAAAGGGTTTGAAGCATTAGGGGCGACCGTAACCAATGAGCACGGTGCCATTCATTTGCATGCGAAAGAGCTGCATGGCGCGAAGGTTTACCTGGACGTCAGCAGTGTTGGAGCGACAATTAATATAATGCTGGCGGCGACAAGAGCCAAAGGCGCTACAATTATCGAAAATGCGGCGAAAGAGCCTGAAATTATAGATGTGGCTACTTTGTTAAATTCCATGGGGGCCGTGATTAAAGGGGCCGGCACGGAGACGATCCGGATAGAAGGTGTTAGCGAGCTGAAAGGCTGCCGCCATTCCATTATTCCCGACCGGATCCAGGCGGGGACTTATATGATAGCCGCTGCGGCGACGCGGGGCGATGTCTTAATCGATGGCGTAATTCCTAAACACTTGGAGGCGTTGACGGCAAAATTGCTGGAAATGGGTGCCCAAGTTGAAGAGCTTGATGAGAGCATTCGAGTGATCGGACGCCCAGACTACCATCATGTCGATGTCAAGGCGTTAGTCTATCCCGGGTTTCCTACGGATATACAGTCGCCGATGACGAGTCTGCTCACCCAGGCGAAGGGGATCAGCGTACTTAGCGATTTTGTGTACAGCAACCGGTTTAAGCATGTGCCGGAGCTGGTGCGGATGGGGGCGAAAATCCGCGTGGAAGGCCGTTCGGCCATCATTGAAGGCGGACCGCTTAATGCAGCCAAGGTCAAAGCGGCGGATTTGCGTGCCGGGGCGGCGCTGGTTGTAGCCGGATTAACTGTTCCAGAGGGAATTACCGAGGTTTTCGGCGTGGAGCTGATTGATCGGGGTTATGACCATCTGGTTCCGAATTTGCGCGCTTTAGGCGCGGATGTTTGGCGAGAAACGGAAGAATAACTTTCCTCTCCGTCGCATAAGTTGCCAAAGATAGGGCATACTAGGCGAATAAGTCTATCATTATGCCATGACTTCATAGATTTCAATAAAATTGAATAGGTGGTTATTTTAATATGGATCTTCAAATCGCCGATCTGGAAGGGATGAAGCTTACCGAGCTGTACAAGCTGGCGAAGCAGTATCAGATCCCTTATTACGGCCAATTAAAGAAGAAAGAATTGATTTTCGCTATTTTAAGGGCACAGGCTGAACAAAGCGGTCTGATGTTTATGGAAGGCGTGCTCGAGATTTTGCCGGAAGGGTACGGATTCCTAAGACCGATTAATTATTTGCCCAGTACGGAAGATATTTATATTTCCGCTTCGCAAATCCGCAAGTTTGATCTGCGTACCGGGGATCTCGTTTCCGGGAAATGCCGAACGCCTAAAGAAAATGAAAGGTACTTTGGCCTCCTGCAAGTGAACGCCGTTAACGGCGAGAATCCGGCTATCGCGGCCGAACGTCTGCATTTCCCAGCGTTGACTCCATTATATCCGCAGACCAAATTAGCGCTCGAAACTTCCCCAAATCACTTATCCACTCGTATTATGGATTTGCTTGCCCCGGTCGGACTTGGCCAGCGTGGCTTGATCGTGGCGCCGCCGAAAGCAGGGAAGACCTTGCTGCTTAAGGAAATCGCCAACAGCATCTCCACCAACAATCCCGAAATTGAGTTATTCGTATTGTTGATTGATGAACGTCCGGAAGAAGTAACGGATATGCAGCGCTCCGTCAAAGGTGAAGTGATTGCTTCTACGTTCGACGAGCTGCCGGAGAACCATATCAAAGTTGCGGAACTTGTGTTGCAGCGCGCTTTGCGATTGGTGGAGCACAAGAAGGACGTCGTTATTTTGCTGGATAGCATTACGCGTCTTGCCCGCGCCTATAACTTGGTCGTTCCGCCGTCGGGGCGGACGCTGAGCGGGGGGATCGATCCGGCTGCCTTCCATCGTCCCAAGCGTTTCTTTGGTTCAGCCCGGAATGTGGAAGAGGGCGGCAGCTTGACGATTTTGGCAACGGCTTTGGTGGATACCGGTTCTCGGATGGACGATATTATTTATGAAGAATTTAAAGGCACCGGCAACATGGAGCTGCACCTGGATCGAAAGCTGGCGGAACGCCGGATTTTCCCGGCCATCGACATTCGTCGCTCCGGCACGCGCCGCGAGGAAGTGCTGCTCAGCAAGGAAGAACTGGATACGATCTGGTCGATTCGCAAGAATATGAACGACTCTTACGACTTTGTCGAAGGGTTCCTGAAGAAACTGCGTGACAGCAAGACCAATGCTGAATTCCTGGCATCCTTTGACGTTTCCGGCAACACGCCTTCGGGTGGCGGTAACGGCGGAGCACGTCGTCCGGTTCGTTCATCAAGCTCCGCCTCTGCGCGGACTAGTTCGACTTCTTCGAACGCCGGGACCCCGCATAATTCCACAGTCTAAAAGTGTATCGGGAAGCATTGCTTCCGCGATGAATACAAAGAGGAGAACAACATGTACTTAGTGTATGCAGATGAACAAGGACAGGTTTATGATCACTCTTCGCTATACGGTTTAGCCCGCAGCGCGGATATGATCGTGGAGATCATGGAGGATGAGCTGATTCCACTTCCGGAAGGGGCGACGTTGGTGGGTTTACCATCCACCCGGCCGATCGGCATGGATCCGGAGACTGGCGAAATGAAGCCGCTCCCCGGGAATGTCCAGGCGGTTGGAGCTTTGCTTCCGCAAGGCTATACCCGTCTTTGTCTGCCGGGGTATGTGAAGACCGACAAGGATTATAAACTCCCTTTGTTCGGATATTCCGCGGTTGTCTGGAAAGACGGTCAGTTTTATGTGACGGCGCGCTTATCAGACGACCCCGAGAAGTGGAATCCGCTGAATTGCGATCCTCTTGAACTGAAGAATCAAGTGAAAACCTATACTTCCCGTTATCCGGAGAATCGGCTGTACGAGCATTTATCCAACTGCGCGTTGGGTTATGAGTGTCTAACGGCTTCCAATACGTTTCTGAATCGCTGGGAAGGGGCGGTCCCTGTCTCCTATTCCTGTAACGCGGGTTGCTTCGGTTGCATTTCTGAACAGCCGGACGATAGCGGATTCGTCTCCCCGCAGACGCGCATGAACTTCCGTCCGCGCGTTGAAGAGCTGGTGGAGATCATGATGGAGCATTTGACCACGCCGGAGTCGATCATCAGCTTCGGCCAAGGCTGTGAAGGGGAACCGTCCACGCAGGCCAAGCTCATCATTGAGTCGATTCGCGAAGTCAGACGCCGGACCGATATGGGGTATATTAATATCAACACCAACGCGGGGCTATCCGATCATATTCGCGGGATCGTCGATGCGGGCTTGGATTTGATGCGAGTTAGTACGATCAGCGCGCTGGATGATCATTACAACGCCTACTACAAACCACGTGGCTATACATTGGCGAATGTAGAGAAGTCGTTGAAGTATGCTGCGGATCAAGGGGTATATACCTCAATCAACTATCTGATCTTCCCCGGGGTAACAGACCGTGAGGAAGAAGTGGAAGCGATGATTGAATTTGCTCGTCGCAGCAAGATAAAGCTGATTCAGCTGCGCAACCTGAACATCGACCCTGAAAGCTATCTGGAGTTGATTCCGAAGGCGAAGGGCGAGATTCTCGGCATGAAGCAGGCGATCGAGATTTTTCAGGAGGAGCTTCCGGACGTTGTAATCGGATCGTACACGCATGTACCGCCGGCTGAATTGGCCCGGGTCAAAGTGCGAGGATAAAACAGGCAATTGCGTGAAAGGTTGGCCCGTGCTATAATGCGATTGTGTGTCATTACAACTCTGGGCACGACTGAGGCTCAGGGCGGAAAGAGGTGAAAGTGATGAAAGAAGCAGTTCAACCGAAATATCACGTGACTACGGTAACTTGCGCTTGCGGCAACACGTTCGAAACAGGTTCCGTAAAACAAGACCTGCGCGTTGAAATTTGCTCCAACTGCCATCCATTCTTCACAGGGAAGCAGAAATTCCTGGATGCTGGTGGACGTGTGGATAGATTCAAAAAGAAATACGGTATCTAAGATACCCTTACACAAGCGAAATGACGAAGAACGTCTTTGCCTATCTGATGATGGGCGAAGGCGTTTTTTTCTTATTTACTGACGTGATTATATAAGTTCGGTTTTAGGGAGGCGGCGTACATATGGAGTTTGATCAGGTGCATCGGTTGTGGTTGGACACGCATCGCAACCGTCGTTCCGGCGAACGAAGACCGTTTGGATCGAGGGCATGGGCATGGCGAGCAGCTGTTTTTACGAAATGTATGGTGGCCTTTGCGTAGGAGTCTGGATAACCTGCATCCGGAGTATGAAATCGCGGATTGGCGGGGGCGGCCATATTTTGCGGACTTCGCTTGGTTAACGGAAGTCGTGAAGCTCGTCATTGAGGTCAAAGGATTCGGACCGCATGTTCGCGACATGGATCGCACGATGTATAGCCGGGAGTTGAACAGAGAAATTTTTCTGCAAGCTCTGGGTTACCGGGTGATTTCTTTGTCTTATGACGATGTGGAGCGACAGCCTGAAATTTGCATCATGCTGCTTCGGATGTTAATGAGTCGCTTTGAGGTATCTGGACAATGTGATCTGGCTAAGATCGCGTTGAAGTCTACGTTGTTGCAGGCGGTGCAATTAGGCAAATCTATTCGCCCGAAGGATGTAGAGAGTCGGCTTGGCGTAAATCATCGGACTGCGGTACGGTATTTACAGCAGTTGTGCCAGCAAGGCTGGCTGCATGCGCATTCCAGCGGGATTTCAGGCCGGGTGTTGATGTATGACGTGGTACGGCGGGATTGGGATGCGTTTGATTGGTAGAAGGAGAAGTGCCCCATCGACCCCGACGGACTCCTAATACCGCTCGATGCCAATCGCCAAGTGTAAAAGTGCAGTTGATTCGAGCTAAAATTGAATATTTTGCTTGTTGGAATGTAAAAGTGCAGTTCAAAAGGCTGTAAATTGGAAAACTCGCAGCAACAGGCGGAATTAGACTGTACTTTTGCATTTGAAACGGCAATTATATGCCGATTTGGCGAAATAAACTGCACTTTTACATTTCAGACAGTCGAGATGGGGCGTATGGGTCAGATAAAAACAGGTCGGAGACGATAACCGACATCTGTCAGCCCTCGATCCAACCTGCTTATTCAACAAGCCATTACTTCTTAAATTCCACGCTTTGCTTAAGGCTGGTCCACTCATCACTCTTGATAATGCCCAGCCGCCATAAGGCGATGCCTTTCAGATCATAACGTTTCGCCAGACCGGTCAGCGTCTTGACGGTCGTTTGGTCCTCGCTGTCCAGGTTGAGCCCGAGGATCAGTTTGCTGGCGCTGGTCTCTTTTAGGGCCAAACGTATCGCTTCATCTACTTTATCCACCGGCTGCGGCCGACCGCTGTTGTCTCCCGGGAGGTAATCGTAAGCCATGATCATGATTTCGTCCGCCAGCGCCCCGAGTGTCTTATAGTCATAGCCCTGATAAGACGAATTCAACGGGTGGAGAGCCAAGGATAACTTGAGGCCGGCAGCCCGAGCTTGCTTAGACAATTCCTTCACGAAGGCGTTAAAAGCTTGACGCGTAGTCGCTTTGTCCGTCGTTAAGCCGAGCCCTTCGAAATCAAGCATGATGCCTTGGAATGCTTTCTCTGTAGCCGCACTGACCATGTCGGTGATCGCCTGCTGGCGCAGGGCAGGATCTTCAATGATCCGGGTTAGCTCCCCTTTCACGTCACTGGAGTAGACCATCAAATAAGGCAAGGTTCGAGCGGCAGCTGCGTCATTCACGAGACTGTCCGGGGTTACATCGCCAGCGGACTGCGGTAGTCGGAAGACATCGCCGGTTTGCGTGAACTGCCCATTCTCATCGATGCGACTCCAGCCGAAAGCAACGGCGTCCAGACCAGGAACCGCTCCTACGTCCGAGTAGGAGGAAATGGCGTAGAAGCCCAGCGTATACATCCGCTCCTGCGGAGAGGCGATGGATACGGTCTTGGATGTTTGGTCCCATCCAACCTGAGCTCCGAACTGCTGACTGAAGAAGCTGAGCGGAATCAGCGTATTGCCGCCTACGGACCGAGGGGCAACCGCCAATGGGATGGAAGTGTTGTTCACCTTCGCCGTTTTGCTGTTCAGCGTTAGTTGCACATGGATTGCTTCGGCTCCTGTACCTTTGACAGCGGTGATCGTTTTAGAGGCCTGATTCCAAGTGACGGTAATCCCGAGCGCTTCGGATATGGAGCGGAACGGAACCAGCGTCGTGCCACTCACGATCATAGGTTCGCCAGAAAAGGCCAACGGATATCCGTCCAGCAGAATCCGTACGGATGACGCCGCCTCAGAGTGAGAAGGCTGCATTCCGAACAGGCCTCCAGCCAAAAGGGTAGTGGCCAGCAAGATTTTCCCGATAGGTTTCATGTGTTTCTCCTCTCTTATGTTCTCTTATTCTATTAATATATCAAAATAAAGCTAGAGTTGCATGGAGAGGTAAGGCATAAATCAGTGACAGCCAAGGCATAGACAAGGCACCTCAGCCCACCTCAGCCAACTTCTTCCCTCCGGTTGCAATTTGTACAGGCATAAGATATACTTAGTTTCACCGTGCTAGATGGGGAGGTAGCGGTGCCCTGTAACTCGCAATCCGCTGTAGCGAGGTTGAAGTCCTGTTAGAGGTCTTGTCGATGTGAGGCCGGTCTTTACGGCAGATGTTGACGGACGGGTCCTCCGCAAGGAGTACCTGCGAACCTGGTCAGGTCCGGAAGGAAGCAGCCATAAGCAGTATTACTCCTGTGCCGGAGGGCAGCCTGTCCCGAGTCATGCCGTAAAGGTGCCGCTCGGATCGCAATGATCAATAACAGGTGCACGGTGAATATACGATAAGAAATACATCTTTGTCTGCGGACAGGGGTGTTTTTTTGTACATAGACCAAAAGGCTATAGTATAATAAGGAAACGACAACCGTCGTTTGAGGAAAGAAAGAGGTGCCGCATAATGGAGCATATTGCGCTGTACCGGGCTTGGCGGCCGCAGTCGTTTCAAGACATGGTGGGGCAGCAGCATATCATCCGCACGTTGCAGAATGCGATCCGCGAACAGCGGCTGTCGCATGCCTATCTGTTCAGCGGTCCGCGGGGAACCGGGAAGACCAGTGCCGCGAAGATTTTGGCCAAAGCCGTAAACTGTGAAAAGGGTCCTGCAGCTGAACCGTGTAATGAATGCGATGCGTGCCGGAGGATTACAGCTGGCGCCGTCATGGACGTACTTGAGATTGACGCCGCTTCCAACCGGGGGGTTGAGGAAATCCGCGACCTGCGGGAGAAAGTCAAATATGCCCCTACGGAAGTGCGGCAGAAGGTTTATATTATCGATGAAGTCCACATGCTGACCACGGAAGCTTTCAACGCGCTGCTAAAAACATTGGAGGAACCGCCTCCGCATGTGATGTTTATATTAGCGACCACCGAACCGCACCGTTTGCCGGCAACCGTCATCTCGCGTTGTCAGCGCTTTGATTTCCGCCGGGTATCACTGGAAGAACAAAGTGAACGACTGCGGATGATCTGCGAACAAGAGGGCATCGAAGCGGAGAAGGAAGCGATCGATTATATCGCCAGATTGTCTGACGGCGGGATGCGCGATGCGTTAAGCGTATTGGATCAGATCGCATCATTCTCGGGTCGTAAGGTCTCGTACCAACAGGTGCTGGACATGACCGGCGGCATCGCCTCTCGGCAGTTTGCAGAGCTGGCCAAAACCTTGCTGGCCGGTGACATCGGCGGGATGTTGCAGATGATCGACGGCTTTATGCAGGAAGGTAAAAGCGCGGATAAGTGTATGGAGAACCTTCTATACTATTTCCGCGATTTGTTGATGGTCAAAATGGTACCGCAGGCGGACAAGTTGACGGAGCGCGTGTTGGATCCGCAGGATTTTGCGGAGATTGCTGAAGCTTTTACAAAATCGCAGTTATTCCGCATCATCGATACGTTAAATCACTATCAGACGGAAATGAAATACGCGGTCCAACCACAAACGCTGTTTGAGGTCGCTTTGCTGAAGATCTGTACGTTTGGAGGAGAGGGCGCCGAAGAGCAGCCGACGGGGGCTCGCGGCACAGGAGCGTCTGCCGATGCATCCGAGGTCCATCAGCTCCGGCGTCAGCTTGGAGAATTGGAAGCGAAGCTGGAACGGGCGCTGCAGGGCGGACTTGCCGCAGGAGGCAATGCCTCAGGAGGTTCAGCGGCTGGAGGAAGTCGGCCTTCGCGGAGTGCCGCTCCACGTGTGGCCTCGAAGGCAAAAATCCCAGCCGGGATGGATCATTATCTCGCTGCGCGCAATAGCCCGGAATTTCTGGATATCCAGCAAAAATGGAACCAAGTACTTCAGGCTGTCAAGGACGCCAAGATTACAATCCATGCCTGGTTTGTAAATGGCGAGCCCGTATCGGTTTCGGAGGAGAATGTGTTAGTCGCGTTCAAAAACGATATCCACCGTGAGACTACGGAGAAGCCAGCCAATAAGCAGGTCATTGAAACGGTAATGGAACGCCAATTGGGCAAACCGTACCATTTGGTGACCATGATGCTGAAGGATTGGACCGATGCGTTGCAAGGTGCTGGAGAACGGCCCGGCGGCGAGCCGCTCGAACTGGAGCCTCTGCCAGAGGATGGCGGGTCTGGGAAAGAACCTTGGGTGGACGAAGCGTTAAGTATCTTCGGGGATGACCTGGTCGTTATCAAGGAATAACTAACCATCGGCCAGGTATAGACCGTAAAATCGTGGTTATGTTTTTTCTATATATCGCATGATGTACATGCAGACCAATTAAAGGAGAAGTGAACGAGCGTGAACAATATGAACCAAATGATGAAGCAAGTGAAAAAAATGCAGGAGCAAATGCTCAAAGCACAGGAGGAACTCGCCAGCAAAACGGTAGAAGGCACTGCGGGCGGCGGCGTGGTAACCGTAGAGGTGAATGGTCATAAGAAGGTACTGGCACTTACCATCAAACCAGAAGCGGTGGATCCGGACGACGTGGAAATGCTGCAAGATTTGGTGCTTACTGCAGTGAATGACGCTTTGACGAAAGCCGAAGAGTTGGCAAACCAGGACATGGGCAAGTTTACGGGCGGAATGAAAATTCCAGGCCTATTCTAATTTTACAAACTGAAGGAGAAGGCCCCATTGTATTATCCCGAACCGATCGCGAAGCTGATCGATGCATTTACCCATTTGCCCGGTATTGGGCCGAAGACGGCGGCGAGACTAGCTTTTCACGTGCTACGCATGAAGGAAGATGACGTCATCGATTTCGCTAAAGCGCTGGTTAGCGTGAAGCGTAACCTTCATTATTGCTCCGTCTGCTGCAACATCACGGATACGGATCCTTGCCGGATATGTCAGGATAAGACCCGTGACGCATCCGTCATTTGTGTCGTACAGGAATCCAGAGATTTGGTGGCGATGGAGCGGACGAAGGAATTCGATGGATACTATCATGTGCTGCAGGGGGCAATTTCGCCGATGGAAGGCTTGGGACCGGATGATATTCGGCTCAAGGAGCTGCTAAACCGGTTGAGCGACGAGCGGGTGAAAGAGCTGATTTTGGCGACCAATCCGAACATTGAAGGGGAGGCGACGGCCATGTATATTTCTCGTCTCGTGAAGCCCTTCGATATTCGCGTCACCCGAATCGCTCATGGGCTGCCGGTTGGCGGCGACCTGGAGTACGCGGATGAAGTGACGTTATCCAAGGCGCTGGAAGGGCGCCGAGAACTAAATTAGATTTTTACTTATCGTTTGGTACTGAAGAACTTTAGGTCCGGGCTTTCGCTTGGGGCCTGAAGTTCTTTTTGTTTTCTGACCGTCACGGTTCTAAGTTTGTCCTCTCCCCGATACACATGAAATAAACCGGATGGGGAGGCGATCAAGCTTGAAGATATTGAAACGCTGGGGCGAAGGCCGCTTAAACCAGGCTCGCGGAAACGAGGCGATGGATTACAAACGGGAATTGTATGCGGAAGTGATCAATGCGCTGAGGGAGTGGGAACGAGCACGGATCGCTTTTCAGGAAGCGGTAGGGCACGATGAGGTAGATGTAGCGATCTATACCTTGGAGGCGGCAGAGCGGAGGTACCAAATCCAACTCAAGGCGGCTAAGCAGGCGCAGGTGGATTGGGATGCTTTTCGGAACGGGTCCTATTATGGGGAAGGCTCATGAACATTTCATATAGGAGGGGAAAAAGATGAAGCTTGTGCTGATCGGCATCCTTGTCGTGTCGCTGGCGCTGCTGTTATACATTTTGTTCTCGCGTAAACTCGGATTGGTTTGGCTGCCGCGGTTCGGGCTCCATATCGTGCTGGCGGCGCTGGGCATTTATGTGATCAATTTCTCCGGGTTAATAACCGAAGTGTACATTCCGTTGAATCCGGTCACTTTAAGCACAGTAGTCGTGCTTGGCTTGCCTGGTGTCGCCCTGTTGGTGGGACTTAAATTAACTATGATTTGACGGTTGACTCGGCCAGATCATCTATGGTACATTATAATTCGCTTCTCCGGCAGGACAAGCTGGACAAGGTCTTCCAGATGATGACAATCAAAAAGTCCTTGACTAAAGAATGGGCAGCGTGATATATTATAAAGGTCGCTGCTGAAACGAAGCGATAACGAAATACAGATGGTTTGATCTTTGAAAACTGAACAACGAGTGAGTAATACAATGAGATTTTAAATCTCGTCAGTTTGTTTCAATGAGCAAGTCAAACACTTTATTGGAGAGTTTGATCCTGGCTCAGGACGAACGCTGGCGGCGTGCCTAATACATGCAAGTCGAGCGGAGTTAATCGGGAGCTTGCTCCTGATTAACTTAGCGGCGGACGGGTGAGTAACACGTAGGCAACCTGCCCGTAAGACTGGGATAACTACCGGAAACGGTAGCTAATACCGGATACGCAAGTTCCTCGCATGGGGAGCTTGGGAAAGGCGGAGCAATCTGTCACTTACGGATGGGCCTGCGGCGCATTAGCTAGTTGGTGGGGTAACGGCTCACCAAGGCGACGATGCGTAGCCGACCTGAGAGGGTGAACGGCCACACTGGGA
>NZ_WNZY01000033.1 GCF_009725205.1 Paenibacillus timonensis
CCGCTGCGGCGGCTGCCGCCGAGGCCAGCGCGGCCGCCGAAGCCGCTGCTGCGGCGCTCGGCCGCGAGGAACCGGCGCTGCTCGTGCGGCTCGAGCAGCTGGAGCAGGCGCGCGGCCTACAGGAAGAGGCCGCGCGCCTCGGCGCCGAGCTGCAGCGGTTCGCGGCGCAGCGCGCGGAGGGCGCGCGGCGCAAGCAAAACCTCGCCGAGCAGACGGCGAAGGAGGAGCAGCTGCTAGCCAAAGCGCAAACGCGCCAGCGCGAGCTGGAGCAGCAGCTGAAGGAAGCGGAGGTCAAGGCCGAGGAGCGCCGTCTGGCGCAAGCCGCCGTACAGCTGGCTCAGCAGCTGACCTCACTGCAGGAGCAGCTCACGGCGGCGGAGTCCGAAGAGGCGGCAGGGCGCTCGAACCTGCAGCAAGCATCGTCCAAGCTGGAGCAAATCGCCGCCGAAGTCGCCGCTGTGCAGCAGTCCGGGCAAATCCTTGCCGGGCAGCTCGCGGAAACCGCCGTACGGTTGGCGGCATTGGAGGAAGAAGTGCGGCAATATGCTAGCGTGCTTACAGGGGACGAAACGACGCTGCGCCAAGCGCTTAAAGCCCGCGAACGCCACTTGTGGGCCGCCCGGCTCGCAGAGCAGCTGGATCACGGCGAGCCATGCCCCGTGTGCGGCTCCGCGCATCATCCGGCACCAGCACAGGCCGATGCCGAAGAGACGGCCGGCGGCGAAGCGGAGCTTGAGGCGCTAGCGGCCTTGATCGCGGAGGCTCGCGAGCTGCAATTCGCCGTCTCTCGCGACCGCGACGCTTGCGGCGCTTTGCTGCAAGCGCTCGGCCGTGACGGCGGCGAACCGGCCCCTGCGGCCGCAACGCTCGCCGCCGCTCGCGAAGCCGCCGCTACTGCCGAGGCGGCCGCGCCGGACGTGCCTGCGCCAGCCCCTGCCGGCTTGGCTGCTCGCCAGCGGCAGGCTACGGCGCTGGGCGAGCGGCACGCGACTTGCCGCCGCCGGGTGGAGGCGCTGCAGCAGGAAGGCCGCGCCGCGCAAAACGCGCTGGCGGCCTTGCAGCCGCAGCGTACCGCCGCCGAAGCGGCCGCGGCAACGGCCTCCGGGCTGCTGGAGCAGGCCGCGGCGCGCAGCGCGCAACACCGCGAAGCCCTCGCGGCCAAGCGGCGCGAGTGGGTGGAGCAATACCCGGGCTTCACGCCAGAGGATGCTGCCCGGCAGATGGAGTCATTTGCCGCGAAAGATCGGTTGGCGGAAGACCTGCGTGGCCGACTGACGGTCAGCGTGCCGTTTATCGAGGAGAAGACGGCAAAGCTTCAGGCATTAGCCGGAGAAACGATCGAGTTGGACAAAACCTTGGTGCAATGGGAGGTGCAGGAGCAAAGTAAACAGGAACTTCTGCGCGAGAAACAGGAGAGGCTGCATACACTGGCTGGAGAACGCCCTGTTGAGGAGCTGCTTTCGGAAGCTAAGGAGCAGCTGACGGCCCTTCGAAAACAGGCGGAGAGCAGTCGGGTGCAGCAAACCGAAACCACAGCGCGTAGCCACGAGTTGGCCAAAGCGGAGGCGCTTGCCGGTCAAGCGGCAACGGTGGCCCGAGAGCAGAAGGCAGAGCTTCAAGCCCGCTGGCATGAGGCGCTGACGGCATCGCCTTTCGACGGAGAAACCTCCGTCCTGGACAACCTGCTCGCCCCGGGAGAAGCGGAATCCATCGCGGGTAGGGTACAGAACCACCGCAGCCGCGAACAGGAGCTGGTGATCGGCCTCAGTGAGCTGGACGCCAAGCTAGCGGGACAAACGATTAGCGATGAGGAATGGCAGCAAAGCGAAGCGGTGCTGATCGCCGCCAAAGAGCAAGATGAGGTTGCTCTGCAACGGAAGGCCCGCGTCGAGCGGGACTGGGAGGACCTGCAGGTCCGCCACGTCCGCTGGCAGGAGTTGGAGACGGTTCGGGGCCAGTTGGAACAGGAAGCAGGTTTGCTCACCAAATTGCAGTCCGCGTTGCGCGGTAATGCCTTTGTTGAATACGTGGCGGAGGAACAGCTAATGAACGTCAGTCATGCGGCATCCCAACGTCTGCGCTTCCTGACGAAGCAACGATATGCCCTGGAGACGGATTCCGGCGGCGGATTCGTAATACGCGATGATGCAAGCGGCGGCGTAAAGCGTCCGGTAGCGACGTTGTCGGGCGGAGAGACTTTCTTGGCCTCGCTGGCACTGGCGCTCGCCTTGTCCGCGCAGATCCAGCTGCGCGGACAATATCCGCTGCAGTTCTTTTTCCTGGATGAAGGCTTTGGGACGCTGGATCCGGAACTGTTGGACACGGTGATTACCTCGCTGGAGCATTTGCATCACGATCATCTCTCGGTGGGGATTATTAGCCACGTCGCCGAGCTGCGGGCGCGGTTGGCCCGTAAGTTGGTCGTCATTCCTGCGGAGAGCGGGGGTGCCGGCTCCCGGATTGAGCTGGAACGGTTGTAACGGAAACGGACGGAACGGAGGAACGGTATGAAAATACGGGTGCTGATCGCGGATGACAACTCTTTTATCCGCGAGGGGATGCGGATCATATTGAACAGCTTCGAGGAATTCGAGGTGTCGGAGACGGTGCAGGACGGGCAGGAGGCGGTCGATTACTGCCGGCGAAATCCGGTGGATGTCGCGCTGCTGGACGTGCGGATGCCGAACCTGAACGGTGTGGAAGCGACCCGATTGTTGACGGAGGAAGGGTTGGCAAAGCCGTTGATCCTGACTACGTTCGACGACGATGAATACATTATGGATGCCATCCGTTTCGGGGCCAAAGGGTACTTGCTGAAAAACAATGATCCGGAACGGATCCGCGACGCCATCAAAAGCGTGTATTACGGCCATAACGTCCTGCAGGACGTTGTGCTGGATAAGCTGAAGCAGTCGCTCGCCTCCGGTGCAGTCCCTAGGGAAGCCGTTACGCAAGCGAAGCCGGAACACCAGGACGCTCGGGCGGATGAGGTTGCTCCGGCTCCCGCTTCAGCTGCGGTTCCGATATCGGAAAATCCCGGTCTGCCACCGATTGATCTGGATCCGTTCACCGAACGGGAACTGGAGGTCATGTCGCGAATTGCCAAGGGGTTATCCAACAAGGAAATCGCCAAGGAAATTTTCATTTCCGAGGGAACCGTGGCCAATTACATTACCTCGATCCTGAACAAAACCGGGCTGGAACACCGCACGCAAATCGCCATATATTATTTGACTGGAAGGACTCGCTAGCCTATGGAAAGTTGGAGCCTCGGCAAAAGATGGCTTGTGCTTGGCCTTGCAGTCGCCCTGATCTATGCGGTGGAACCGTCCCCGTCCCCTCGGCTGATCTTATTTATCCTGCTTTATCTGGCTTTGGATCTCACGGCGCTCTTGCTTCACAAAACGGGTTATCGGGACGCTATTTATGGGATATTGATCGTATACTGCTCCGTTTGCGCGGTTTACGTCAACCCCGAGTTCGCACTCCTGCTGCCGCCAAGCGCCTATGAAACGGCGAGAGGGATCGCCCCGCGTATTGCCGTAACGGTCTTGCTGACGATCCCGCTGCTATTCCTGGAGGCGCCGCTTTCAGAGGTTTATGCGTTTATCGCGGCGGTTAGCTTGTTTGACGGGATCTACATCCGGCACCTATTGTTGCGCCGGGTCCGGCAGGAGGAACAACTCGACAAACTGCGTCTGGATCAGGAGAAGCTGCGGAAGCAACTGCACGGTAATCGGGAGTTCATTCGGGCTTCGGAATACACGTTCAAGCTGGAGGAACGAAACCGGCTCTCCCAGGAAATTCACGACGGCGTCGGCCATTCGATGACAGGAGCGCTGATCCAGATGGAGGCAGCCAAACGGGTGCTGCATACCGATCCGGCAGGGGCGGAGAAACTGCTGCAAAATGCGATCGGCATCGCCCAGGAATCGATAGAGCAAATCCGCCAAACGCTCAAGAATATGAAACCTCCGGTGGAACAGCTAGGCATTCACCGGTTGAGAAATACCGTGGAAGCCTTCGGTAGCCGTTCCGGGCTGCAGACCTCGGTCGTTCACCAAGGGGATCTGGAGAAGATTACACCGCTTTTCTGGAAGATCATTCATGACAATGTAACGGAAGCATTGACTAATACGGCCAAATACGGAGAGGCTACCTCCGTTCAAGTCGAAGTACGGGTGCTCGGCAAATGGATTCAATCCGTCGTTACGGATAATGGGCGAGGGCAGGCCAAAATCGTCAAAGGCATGGGCCTGCTCGGTATGGAGGAGCGCACGGCTGCGGTCAACGGCACGGTAATCGCGGATGGGACGCAGGGATTCAAGGTGACGACGTTGATTCCGTACGTCCCATCCAAGGAATGAAGAACCTCACCCCTCCTTGTCCGGCCCCGGCGACAACATGAACATTCTCATGCGCAAAGGATGAACTTATGCACTGACATAAGGGCATCCTTTTTTTCTACAATAGGGTCATGAACAAGAAGCAGGAATGGAGAGGTTGCAATGAATGTATTGGAGATTCACGGACTGACGAAAAAATTTGGCGACTTCATCGCAGTTGACAATATGTCCTTATCCGTTAAGGAAGGAGAAATTTTCGGGTTCCTTGGCTCCAATGGCGCCGGCAAAAGCACAACGATCCATCTGGTTGCCTCGCTGCTGCGTCCGACAAGCGGGGAAATCCGGATCCTGGATCAAGATATCGTCAAGCACAGCCGTTTTGCCAAAATGAATCTGGGGATCGTACCGCAGGATTTGGCAATCTATCAGGACATGACCGCTTATGAAAACGTGAAGTTCTTCGCTGGACTGTACGGCTTACGGGGAGCGGAACTCAAAGAACGGGCAGAGGAAGCGCTGCGATTTGTCGGGTTGGAGGATAAAGCTAAAAGCTTTCCGAAGAACTTCTCCGGTGGGATGAAGCGCCGGCTTAACATCGCTTGCGCCATTGCACACCGGCCGAAGCTGATCATTATGGATGAACCTACGGTCGGCATCGACCCACAGTCGAGGAACTACATTCTGACCTCTGTGCGCAAGTTGAACGAAATGGGCTGCACGATTATTTATACCAGCCATTACATGGAGGAAGTCGAAGAAATTTGCTCCCGAATTGCCATCATCGACCACGGGAAGATCATCGCCGACGGCACGAAAGAGCAACTGATCGCTACGATTACCGATGTGAAGGAAGTGCGCATTGAACTGAAACAAGACGGCGAGACTTTTCTAGACCTCATTCGGACATTGCCCGGGGTACGCAGTGTAACGGCACAGGAAGAGATCATTCGTATTTACAGTGATTTGTCGGTCGATAACCTGAGCGGTATCTTGAAGCGGTTGATCGACGGCGGGGCGGTGATCCGTTCCGTCGAGGAGCAGGAACCGAATCTGGAGACGGTGTTCCTGACGCTAACCGGACGCAATTTGCGGGACTAGGGCGACGGTCGGTACATCGGATCGCTTAAGGAGGAGATCAGAAGAATGAATACATTATCCATCGCGCTCAAAGAACTCAAGAGGGAGACGCGCAACCGTTGGACGCTCGTGTTCATGCTGGCGTTTCCGATCGTGCTGATGTTGATTCTGGGCACGGCTCTGTCGAACGCCTTCGGGGGTACGGCCCAGGTGGGGGATATCCGCGTGCTGGTTCGGGATAACGGTGAAAATCCGGCTTTAACTCAGGCCTTTGGAATCTTTGTCAAAGAAACCGCCGACATGGGGTTGTCATTCGAGTCGCTCGCAACCGAAATAGACGGCCGATCGGAGGTCGAGAAGGGCCATTACGACGAATACGTAGAATTGGGGCGTCAAGGCATGTCGCTTTATTTAAGCGGCCGGAATGCGATTCAGAGCAATGTTGTGCAAGGCATGATGGCTGCCTTTGCGGAGCAATACAATGCAATTCTAGCCATTGAGAAGAATACACCGGGCCAGGCAGCCGCGGCTATGGCCGCAAGTTCAATGAAAACGAGGGATTATATCAAGGAGACGTCGATCACGGCCGATCGCCAGCCGGGTTCGCTTGATTATTACGCGTTGGCCATGACCTCCATGATCGCCTTGTGGAGTTCGCTTTCCGCCAGCCGGCTGATCTCCGGGGAGATCCGGCAGGGAACCAGCACACGGCTTGCGGCGTCCCCGATAGGCAAAGGGGAGATTTTCGCCGGTAAGGTGCTTGGCAACCTCGTGATTAACATGCTGTGCGTACTCATCCTCATTCTGTTCAGCAAATTCGCCTTTCAGGCTTATTGGGGAAATCATCCGGCTGCCGTCCTCGCCGTCTTGGGCTCGGAGGTCGTTATGGGCGTCAGTCTAGGTCTGGCCGTAAGCTATGTCTTGAAAGATGCGGCTACGCAGGGCGTACTCATGATCCTGACTCAGGTAGCGTCATTTTTCGGCGGAGCTTATTTTCCAATGGGGGCGGATGAAGACTTGGGTGTTATCGGTTATGCGGCGAACCTATCGCCGATCCGGTGGGCTAACGTAGCGATCACACGGATTATCTATAACGATCAGGTGTCGGTGATGTGGCCGGTCGTGGCTTTAAACTTGAGTCTCGCCATCGTCTTGTTGGCTGCGGCAGCGTGGATGATGCGACGTAAGGAGGGATTGTAACATGATCAAGGACATTTGGTGGCTCTCTTCCCATATCTTGCGAACGACGTTTCGAAAACGCAATAATTTGATTTTGTATGTTGGCTTGCCGCTAGCCGGAATTTTGTTAACGATGCTGATGTACGGCAACGTTGGAGAGACCGGCCTCAGGGTAGGCGTCGTGAATCAGGACGGGAATGAGACGATTGCTGCGGATACGGTTCGGTTTCTGGAAGGGCTGGACCAGATTCGGTTGACGAAAGTAACGGAGACGGAACTTCGCGAACAACTTGCGTCCGGGAAACTGGACAGCGGTCTTGTGCTAGCTGCGGGTTATTCGCAAAGCATTCTTACGGGTAAGCCTGACCATATCGGCATCCAATCGGTCAAAGGAGCACAGGTTACCGCGTACATGAAAGCGATGCTGTACAATTATACCGGGAATTTGGCCGCGCTTAGCCGAGCGGCCCAGGGGGACGAGACGAAGTTTGCCCGTCTTTATGCAGATTACCAGAACCCCAGCATGAAGCTGACCGTTCAGTCGGCCGATAGCTCCGCGGAGAAGAAGCAGGCAATGACGTATCAAACGATCGGCTTCCTGATCATGTTCATGATGATGTCGGCGGTAAATTTGTCGGAGTTGATTCTGAAGAGCAGAGAGGACCGCACCTTCTTCCGTGTCATTTCCTCGCCGATCAACGCCCGAAATTTCGTGATCGCCAACATTATCGTGAATTTAGTCGTGATGGCGGTGCAGATTATATTGACTCTGTTATTCTTGGAAAAGGTGTTCCGGATCGATACCGGAATTCCGTTCGGGCGAATGGCCCTGCTTCTGATGTTGTTCTCCCTGGTATCGATCAGCCTGTCTCTCGTCATCGTTGCTTTCTCCAAAAACAGCGGAGTCTCTGGCGCATTGCAGAACATTATCATTACGCCGACCTGTTTGCTCGCAGGCTGCTTCTTCCCGAGCGAGATCATGCCTGCGGCGGTGCGGCAGGTATCCGAATTTATGCCGCAGCACTGGGTACTGCAATCGATCGAAACGCTGCAGCAAGGCGAAGGTCTTGCCCGGATCTGGTTTAACCTGTCCGTACTGGCCGCGTTCGCCCTAGTCTTCTTCTTGCTTGCGGCCTACAAGATCGGACGCAACAACGACACACGCAATTTCATATAAAGTAGTTCAAAAGTCGTCTTTTGATCATGAAGCGTAAACGATGAAGCGGATTCGGCGTCGAATCTTGAATTCAAATCCATAAATAACTTATTTACTCGTGATGTACATCACAGATACAGTATCACCCTGCTGTTATACTACAGTTAGCCGACATCATATTTGCAAGCACCCCGCCGGACGTATTGGTGACAGAGAGCGTTACGCGATTTTCCGTCCAATACGTCCGTGCGACCAGCCAACTCATTATTGAGGCGGCAGGGTGCTTCTTTTTTTTGCCTATTTTCGGTATGATGAATTTTAGCAAAGAATATGTTTAGGAGGCTCTCCAATGGACAACTGTTTATTTTGCAAGATCGTTGAAGGTTCGATTCCCTCGAATAAGGTTTACGAGGATGAACGCGTTCTCGTTTTTCACGATATTCAGCCGGCTGCTCCCGTTCACGTGCTGATCATTCCTAAGAAGCATATCGCCTCGATGAACGACGTTGCTTCGGAAGATCTTGCCTTGATCGGCGAGATGCATCGAATTGCTCAGGAAACCGCGAAACAGCTTGGTGTAGCAGACAGCGGATACCGTCTGATCAACAACTGCGGACCCGACAGCGGACAAGCGGTGGCGCATTTACATTACCATCTCATCGGGGGCGCTAAGCTGGGTGCGCTGGTGCAATCCTCGGACTCGCACGCGCTCTAGAACTCCTTTTAGAAATTGGAAGAGAAAAATGCGGGCGCTCAGGTTGACACCCTATTTCTCTTTCCCCTATAATGAAGTTTGATGAACCGTGTTATGCTCTTGGACGGTCTGGTCGGAGGGAGGGAAAACTGGTGTCTGAAACTAAAGTTCGCAAAAACGAGACAATTGATGCTGCACTTCGTCGCTTTAAACGTTCCATCGCGAAAGATGGAGTATTGGCTGAGGTGAAGAAACGTAAGCATTATGAAAAGCCAAGCGTAAAGCGCAAGAAAAAGTCCGAGGCTGCTCGTAAGAGAAAGTTTTAGGAGGATTTAATCAGCGATGAATCTTAGCGAGCGATTGAACGAAGATATGAAGCAAGCGATGAAGAGTCAAGACAAGTTCAAGCTCTCCACCATTCGAATGGTTCGTGCTACGATGAAGAATCTTGAAATAGATTTGAAAAGAACTTTGAACGATAATGAAGTGCTTGATATCCTAAGTCGTGAAATCAAACAGCGCAAAGATGCCCTCCAAGAATTTGAGAAAGCGGGTCGTGACGATCTTGCCGAGCAAGTGAAAGCGGAAGCGGAGATCCTTGCTGAGTACCTTCCCGAACAGCTAAGCGAAGAAGAAATTAAAGTCATTGTACAGCAGACCATCCAGGAAACCGGTGCTTCTTCGAAAGCCGATATCGGGAAAGTGATGAGCGCGCTGATGCCCAAGGTTAAAGGCCGGGCAGACGGCAAACTCGTAAACCAGACGGTTCAACAGCTTTTGCCATAACTTCGAGAGACAAACACCTTCTATGAAGTCATTCGTAGAAGGTGTTTTTTCATTGTTTTCATCGTATCCAAGCCAAGGTTGCCCGCCGGAGCAGCCTTGGCTTTTTGTTGCTCTTTTCCTTTCTCATAAATCACGGAAGGGCCGCATAATTTGTACAGTAGGGGAAGGAGGATTGCCTCATATGAGCCGGTTTGTCCGCAAAATACGCAAATGGACGGTTGATGCGCTCGACCTGCCCAGCGACCTTGTATTCGATTTGCCGAGGCTCACCTTAATTGGAGGTCAGCAGTTATATATAGAAAATCACCGGGGGGTTATCCACTTCTCTCCCGAGGCACTGCATTTGGCGCTTAGTCAAGGGACGTTGGAAGTCGAGGGGAGCGAACTGGTCATTAAAGCCATCATGCCGGAAGAGGTCGTTGTGGAAGGCCGGATTTTTGGCATCAAATATCGTGGAACGGAGGAATGAATCGTGAAATCACCAGCCTTAAGCCAGCTGAGGGGTATCGTTACCATCAGGGTCCGCGGAGGATCGATCGAACAGCTCGTTAATGAGCTGTCCCGTCAGGGTATCGACGTTTGGGATGTTAAGCCCTTGCCTGGAGGGCAAATGGATATGAAGGTATCTTTATCCGATTTCTTTCGCCTGCGGCCGCCGTTGAAACGGACAGGCTGCCGAATGTCGATTCGGGGGCGCTCCGGACTGCCGTTCGTATTGGCCAGGGTGTGGAAAAGAAAGGGGTTTATCGCCGGATTTGCCTTATTTGTTGCGGCGATTTTTTGTTTATCCTCCCTGGTTTGGGACGTCGAAGTGAAAGGGAATGAGGAAATTACCGCTCATGACGTCCTTCAGGCGGCGAAACAGGAGGGCATTTATCCGTTTCAGTGGATTTTTCGTTTACCGGATCAGGACAAGCTCTCGGCAGAATTGACCCGCAAGCTGCCGGGTACCTCCTGGGTGGGAGTTACCCGCACGGGTACGCGGATCACGATTCAGGTGGTGGAAGCGACGAAGCCAAAGGACCAGAAACTCGTTAGTCCGAGCCATCTCGTGAGTAAGCATGACGCCGTGATTACGCATATTTACGCGGAGAAGGGTCAGCCGGAGGTCGGAAAGAACGATCGGGTGAAGAAAGGACAAGTGCTGGTTTCGGGATTCCAGGGCGGCAAGCCGATCGTGCCTGAAGCGAATATTCGCGGTATTGTCTGGCATGAGTATAATATTCAGGTCCCGCAGGTCTATCGACAAAAGGTATATACGGGAGAGCGGAAGCAGCGGGGATATTTGTATTTCGGCAATACGGCCATTCAATTGACTGGTTACGGTAAGGTCACCTACGCCCAGTCGGAGACGATGACGGACGAGGATCCGTTGACATGGCGCGGGTGGAAGCTCCCGATCGGCTGGATGACGGAGAAGGTCATGGAAACGACGGAGCTAGAGTTGAAACGGACGGAAGAACAAGCCAAGCAGGAGGGAATCGAGCGTGCAAAACGTGATATCCTAGCGAAATACGGCACGGATAGCGTCATTATGGATCAAAAAATTTTGCATGAGAAGGCCGACAATGGTAAAGTTTATATAAAAGTGCATTTCGAAGTAGAGCAGAACATTGCGGAAGAAGTGCCGATAGTACATGATCAAGGAGAATGAGGCTATTTGTCGGAACAACTGGTGAACATCAAATTACCGCTGCACAGTGCGGCTGAAGGGCTTTCTTTGTTTGGTCCTCAGGACTCGTTTCTGAAATTAATTGAACAGCATTTGCCAGCAAGCATTGTATTGCGGGAATCGGAAATTACCATCCGCGGAGAGCAGCGTGAAGCGGAGAAGGTAGAGCAGTTGTTTGAAGTGTTACTTGAACTGATCCGGAACGGATACATATTGACCGAACGTGACGTACTTTACGCTATCGATCTAGCTAAGGACTTCCGTGCCGATCAGCTGCTTGATTTATATAAAGGCGAGATTGCCATAACCTATCGCGGCAAGCCGATTCGGGTGAAGACCATTGGTCAGAAGCACTACGTCACGACGATCAAGAAACGGGATGTCGTCTTTGGCGTCGGCCCGGCCGGGACAGGCAAGACGTATTTGGCCGTTGTTTTAGCCATTACGGCGTTGAAGGAAGGTTCGGTCAAACGGATTATTTTGACGCGTCCGGCGGTTGAAGCAGGGGAGAGTCTCGGGTTCTTGCCGGGCGATCTGCAGGAGAAGGTGGATCCTTATCTGCGTCCGCTGTATGATGCCTTGTATGATGTCATGGGTCCAGAACAAACGGCCAAAGCGCTGGAACGCGGGTTGATTGAGATTGCACCACTCGCCTACATGCGGGGCCGGACACTGGACGATTCGTTTATTATTTTGGACGAAGCGCAGAACACAACACCGGAGCAGATGAAGATGTTTCTGACCCGGCTTGGCTTCGGATCCAAGATGGTTATCACCGGGGATGTGACGCAAATCGATCTCCCAAAAGGGAAGAAGTCCGGGCTGGTGGAAGCAAAGGCCATTTTGAGCGGGATTGAAGAGATCGGGTTCGTCCAATTTACGGAGTCCGATGTTGTTCGTCACTCGCTCGTGCAGAAGATTATTGTGGCGTACGACCGCGCTGCCGAAAACCAAGGGTAAGCTTCTTAGCCGCTTCAGGGTTTACCATGTTCAGGAGGGCTGTCTATTATGACAAATAACGATCAGCAAAAGAGAAGCGCGTTTCAATCCAGAATTACGGGATGGAAACATAGCACCGGTGTGCGTTATGTTCTGTTTGCGTTGCTTGTCGTTATGTTTTATGTCAGTTTGGCGCCCAAACTGCTACCCGAAACCTATGACATTGCAGTAGGTTTGCCTAGCGACAAGGAAATTATGGCGCCGATGGACATTCCCGACACCAAGGCGACGCTGAAGGCGCAGGAAGAGGCGGCTGAAAAGGTCGGACAGGTCTACACCATCCTCCCGTTACGTAATGAAACGTTAGTTGCGCAAATGCTGGATCGGATTTTCCGCTTGAACCAGGACGATCAGGTCTCGGAGGATGACAAGATCAAGATTTATCGGGAAGAACTGCCGCAGCGCGTCAAGGATTATGTGCAGAACTTCATCATGAACAACCGGAACTCCAGTGTCTACTCGCCGACCTTGTTTGAGGAAGTCACTCAACGCGTGGACGAGCAGCAGTATCATATCTCGGAGGAGACATTCATCAAGATTCCCCGCTTAACCGCGGAGGATATCAACGAGATGAAGCCGGTGGCCGCTGATATCGTTGCCCGTCTTACGGCGGATCCGATCGTCGAGGCGCAGGCGGCGCGAGCTAAAGTTGCCGAAATGGTCAGCACGAGCTCCCTAAGCAAACGGACCGCCCGCGAAGTCGTGCAGGAGTTGGCTCGTTTATCGATTACCGCCAACAAGTTCTACGATGAAGAAGCAACCAAGACGGCAAAGGTGGAAGCGCGCGAGAATACGCCAACCGTGTATATCAAACAAGGGGACGTTCTCGTCCAAAAGGGCGAAAGAATTACCCAGGAAATGTACACCTTGTTGGAGAAGAACGGCCTGCTGAAGGATGAGGTCAATTATTCGCCGCAATTCGGGCTCGTTTTGCTGTCCCTCCTGATGGCAACCGGGCTGATGTTGTTTATCCGTCAATCCGAAGGTGCCAGCCGATTCAAATATAACAATGCGCAGTTCGTCATGCTGTTATTGATTATTTTCATCACGATCCTATCTATGCATGTCATCAACATTCTGCAAACGGAACAGCAGGCTTATATCGGGTATTTAGCTCCGATCGCCACCGGAGCAATGTTGATTACGCTGCTGTTGGACTTGCCGCTGGCGTACATTTGCTCGATCTTGTTTAGCATCTTGGCTAGTATCATTTTGAATCAGCGGCAAAGCGAAATATTTGATTTTCAATTTGGCTTCTTCGCTTTGGTGACTTCGTTTGCGGCGATTTTTGCGATTCACCGGGCTAGCCAGCGTTCCACGCTGCTCAAAGCGGGGATCATGATCTGCTTGTTTGGTGCGTTGTCGATTTTCACGTTGCAGCTGATCGATAATCAGGACTGGACGCAGAACAGCACGTTGTATGCGCTTGGTTTCTCCGTGGCTGGGGGATTGGTAACGACGATTCTGGTCATCGGCTTGATGCCATTCTTCGAGGTCACCTTTGGGATTCTCTCGGCGCTCAAATTGGTGGAATTGTCTAATCCCAACCACCCGTTACTGCGCAAGTTGTTGACGGAAACGCCGGGTACGTACCATCACAGCGTCATGGTCGGGAATCTATCGGAAGCGGCGGCTGAAGCGATTGGCGCGAACGGCCTGCTCTGCCGTGTTGGTTCCTATTATCATGATATCGGGAAAACAAAACGGCCGAGCTATTTTATCGAAAATCAGAACAATATGGAAAACCCTCATGACTTTATAGATCCGAAGCTAAGTAAATCGATCATTATCGCCCATGCCCGGGACGGGGTGGAGATGCAAAAGGATTATAAGCTGCCGAAGCCGATTCGGGATATTGCCGAGCAGCATCATGGAACGACGTTTTTGCATTATTTTTACCATAAGGCGCTTCGTTTGGCGGAAGAACAAGGCGTGGAACCGGATTTCACTGAAGAGGATTTCCGCTATCCGGGGCCGAAAGCCCAATCGAAGGAAGCTGCAGTGGTCGGTATTGCCGACAGTGTGGAAGCGGCCGTGCGTTCGTTGCGTAAACCGACGGTGGAGCAGGTTGAGTCGATGATTGAGAAGATCATCAAAAGCCGTTTGGATGATCATCAGTTTAACGAATGTGACCTGACCATGCGGGAACTGGATTTGATCGCGCAAACGTTGAAGGAAACGGTCATGGGAATCTTCCACTCCCGGATCGAGTATCCGGAGGAAGTGAAGAAGAGTAAAGAGAACGAGGAGAAGGACAGGGGGCAAAACGTAAATGGGCCTACAGCTGGCTTGGAGCAATGAGCAGGATAAAATGGAGATCGGGCAGGAGTTGATCGATCTCTTGGATCGGGTGCTGCAGATCGCCGGACAAGCAGAGGGCGTTACCGAAGGCGAGGTCGCCCTCACGTTCGTGGACGATGAGGCGATTCATGAGCTGAACCGCGATTATCGCGGGATTGACCGACCGACGGACGTGTTGTCGTTCGCCATGAACGAATCGCTGGAGGATGAATCGGAAATGGAAATCGTCTATGAGCTCGAAGAAGACGAGGAGTTGGACGATCTGACCGATGTGCTCGGCGATATTATTATCTCCGTTGATCGGGCCAAGGCACAAAGCGAGGATTACGGCCATTCGCTGGAGCGGGAAATCGGATTCCTGTTTGTGCATGGCTTTTTGCATCTGCTAGGTTACGATCATCAGGACGCTGCCAGCGAAGCGGAAATGATGGGCAAACAGGAAGCGGCGCTCGCTGAGGTCGGGCTTGTGCGTTGATGAAGCCTTCTCGCCGCGAGTTCTCATCTTTTCGCTATGCCATGGAGGGGATCGTCACTTCGTTCAAGATGCAGCGCCATGTGCGGTTCCATTGCGTAGCGGCCGTGATTGTGATTGCTGCCGCGATTACGTTGTCTCTCCCTGTGAGAGACGTGGCCTTGTTGCTATTTGTGATCGCCTTGGTCATCTCGCTTGAGCTTGTCAATACGGCGATCGAAGCCGTTGTTGATCTCGCAGCCCCGGAGTGGCATCGTCTTGGCAAGATCGCCAAGGATGCCGCGGCCGGGGCCGTACTGGTCGCAGCGATTTTTGCGGCTGCGATCGGGATCTTGATTTTTTACGAACCAGTGATGCAGTGGTTGGGTCAGCGATAAAGACTGATTCGCGCCACATATCCCGTACTTATTTGCCTTTGTTGAGGAGATGATATTGAATGGATTACGGTCAATTAATGCAAGAAGCAATTGAAGCCCGCAAAACGGCTTATATTCCCTATTCGGGATTTGGCGTGGGGGCTGCTCTCCTCGATAGCGAAGGCCATGTTCACCGCGGCTGCAACGTGGAGAACGCGGCGTACACCCCGGGGAACTGTGCGGAACGTACCGCAATGTTCCGGGCGATTGCCGACGGACACAAGCCGGGAACATTCCAGGCGATCGCGGTTGTAGGCGACACGGAGGAACCGGTAGCGCCTTGCGGCGTTTGCCGTCAAGTTCTGCTGGAACTATGCGGACCGGACATGCCCATCATACTGGGCAATCTAAAAGGCGACATCCGCCAGACTACAGTGCGGGAATTGCTCCCTTACGCATTCGCCCCCTCCCATCTGGAGGAGCGGTAACCTTCGGCTCTCGTTACCCCAAACCCGCCATACTGTTCGCAAAGACGTCAGTTGAGCAACGCTAACGGACACCAGAGTCGCTATTTGCTTGCATATGGGTGCGGTCAGATTCTAACGGACTCAGGAGCCGTTATTTCGGACAAAGTGGCAAATATGACCGACTAGAAGGCTAGATAAGGTCCTTGGAGTCCGTTACACTGGGAAATCACCGGGGATTGAGCGAATAAGGTCATTACGGTCCGTTAGCGAGCGGTTCGGCATGTACAAACACGGATAAATAGAACATCAAGCACCTTTGCGGTCAGAAACGTTGATCAGGTCATAACGAAAGGAACTCAAATATGGCAAAAGAAAAATTTAAATCGGGCTTTGTGGCGATTGTAGGTCGGCCGAACGTAGGCAAATCGACGCTGATGAATCAGATCATCGGTCAGAAAATCGCCATCATGTCCGACAAACCGCAAACGACGCGGAATAAAATTCACGGCGTATATACATCGGAATCGATGCAGATCGTCTTTTTGGATACGCCAGGGATCCATAAACGCCAATCCAAACTTGGCGATTATATGAATACGACAGCGCTTAACACGCTTGGCGAGGTCGAGGCGGTGTTATTCCTCGTCGACGCCGCGGAAGGGCTGGGCGGCGGGGATCGCTTTATCATTGAACGACTAAAGGATCTGCGCACACCGGTCATCCTTGTGTTGAACAAAATCGACCGCGTGGAGCCGGAGCAATTGCTGCCTCTCATCGATGAGTACAGCAAGCTTCACTCGTTTAGCGAAATCGTGCCGATTTCGGCGATGCACGGCAATAATGTCAATACGTTGCTGGAGCAAATCGGCAAATATCTCCCGGAAGGCCCGCAATATTATCCGGAAGATCAGGTCACCGACCATCCGGAGCAGTTCGTCTGCGCGGAGTTGATTCGCGAGAAAATTCTGCACCTAACCCGCGAGGAAGTGCCGCATTCCATTGCCGTCACGATCGAAGACATGCGTGTCCAGGAGAACGGCGTGGTGAATATATCCGCAGTGATCTTCGTCGAGCGCGATTCTCAGAAGGGGATTATCATCGGCAAACAGGGGTCTTTGCTGAAGGAAGTTGGCAAGCAGGCCCGGCATGACATTGAGAACCTGCTTGGTTCGAAGATTTTTCTCGAGTTATGGGTCAAGGTCAAGAAAGATTGGCGCAACCAGGAGCGTATTCTAAAAGACCTTGGTTTCCACAAGGACTCCTAAAGGATATTATTTCATCGACATTATGAACATCGTCTATACTGGGAGTTATTGCAACGCATAGATCTCGCTCTTGGGCACATCCTATCTTTGAAGATGCAGGCGTCATTTCCGAAGAAAGGGTGAATACGAATGCGAGATTTTTCGTGGAAGTATTTTGCGATGACTGGAGATGTCGATGCTTACTTGCTTTATAAAGAAGCCAGTGGCCCGTACGAGGAGGAGGTTGCGGCTGCTGAAGAGCTGATCATAGAGGAAGAGGCTGAGTAACACGATCTGGCGGGAGAGGCGAGTTTGGGGGAAATGGAATGCTCTACAGAGTGGAAGGAATCGTCATCCGCAGCATGGACTATGGGGAAGGCAATAAAATTATTACATTATGCACGGAAACAAGCGGTAAGATCGGGGTGCTGGTGCGCGGCGCCAAAAAGGTCAAGAGCCGCCATGCGGCCCTGACCCAACCTTTTACACATGGAGAATACGTGTTCTTCCGTCAAAACAGCGGTTTGGGCACCTTAAACCAGGGTGAGATTATCGAATCTCACTTTTCTTTGCGTGAAGACCTTTTCTTGGCCGCATACGCCTCGTATGCCTGCGAGCTGCTAGATAAAACGCTGCAGGATGAAGAAATCGGCAGCTTCTGGTATACCCAACTGAAGGCTTGTCTTGAAGGCTTATCATCCGGCAAGGATCCGCAGATCGTTATCCACCTGTTTGAAATGAAAATCCTGCAGGCGGCAGGCTACGGACCTTCGTTTGAGAATTGCGTCTCTTGCGGCCGGAATGACGACTCGCCTTATGTCAGCCCGCGATTGGGCGGGAAACTGTGTCGAGGCTGCCGTCATCAGGATCCAGCCGCGATGCAGGTGACGCCCGGTGTTCTCAAGCTGCTTACATTGTTCGAACGAATGGACCTGCGCAGGCTCGGTAACGTGGAGGTTAAAGAGGAAACGAAGCAGGAGTTAAAAACGGTAATGCGTGCCTTTATGGACATGCAGCTGGGGCTTAAGCTGAAATCCCTCCATTTTCTCGATCAATTGGATAAGTATGAAATTTGACGAACGAGATAAAATTAGTTAAGATAAAAAAGAATTTCTGTGCGTTGAACGGGAAGAGTAACGAGGCAAAGTCTATAAAGTCAGCTTAAGGATCAACGGCTGATTAAGCGACCGGGGGTGGTGAGAGCCCGGATAGGCGGTCTGGTGAAACGGCGTCCCTGGAGCATAAAAGAACGATCGTGAAAAGCGGATTTGTCGGCAAAGGTCACTGATAAGCGACCTCGGCGAATCAAGTAGGGTGGAACCGCGGGAACTTAACAGTGCGAGATTAATAAGTGTTACTTCTTGATTCACTTCGTGATCAAAAGCGGACTTATTAAACAACCACTTCACAGCTCTCGTCCCTACGTCTGACAGCAGGCGTAGAGGCGGGAGCTTTTTGTATTGCCTCTCTAACTCATGCTTGCTGAACAAACCTGAAGGTTAGGAGATGAGGTTCGCCATGAGTATTAACTTTCAACAAATGATTTTGACGCTGCAGCAGTTCTGGGCAGAACAGAATTGTATCGTCGTGCAGCCGTATGACGTGGAAAAAGGGGCAGGTACCCTGAACCCGATGACGTTCCTGCGTTCCATCGGCCCGGAGCCGTGGAACGTAGCCTACGTTGAGCCTTCACGGCGCCCGGCTGACGGCCGTTATGGGGAGAATCCCAACCGGCTGTATCAGCACCATCAGTTCCAGGTGATTATGAAGCCGTCCCCGGACAACATCCAGGAAATTTACCTGGACAGCTTGAAGCGGCTCGGCATTAACCCGCTGGAGCATGACATCCGTTTCGTGGAAGACAACTGGGAGCATCCGGGACTGGGCGCCTGGGGCCTCGGCTGGGAAGTCTGGCTGGACGGCATGGAAGTGACGCAGTTTACTTACTTCCAGCAGGTCGGCGGGATCGAAACCAACCCGGTGGCCGTGGAAATTACCTACGGCATGGAGCGCCTGGCTTCCTATATCCAAGACAAGGAAAACGTGTTTGACTTGGAGTGGGTGGACGGCACGTCGTATGGCGATGTTTTTCATCAAGCTGAGTTTGAGCACTCGAAATATACGTTTGAAATCTCCGACGTTAAAATGCTGTTTACGTTGTTCAACATGTACGAGCAGGAAGCAGGCAAAGCGATGGAGCAGCATTTGGTGTTCCCGGCATACGATTACGTGCTGAAATGCTCGCACACGTTTAACCTGCTGGACGCCCGCGGGGCGATCAGCGTCACCGAACGGACGGGATACATCACGCGGGTACGGAATTTGGCACGCCAGGTTGCCGCGACCTATTTGGAGGAACGTGAGAAGCTCGGCTTCCCGATGCTTCAGAAAGGGGGTGCTGCACGTGGCTAAGGATCTGCTGTTCGAAATCGGTTTGGAGGAAATGCCGGCCCGGTTCATCCGCGCTGCGTTGGAGCAGTTGAAGGAGCGGACGGTCAAGTGGCTGGAGGAATCCGTCATCCAGCACGGAGCGGTGGAAGCTTATGCGACTCCGCGCCGGTTGGCTATTCTCGTTAAGGATGTGGCCGAGAAGCAGGAAGACGTGCATGAAGAGGTCAAAGGACCTTCGCGCAAAATCGCCTTGGACGAAAAAGGCGAATGGAGTAAAGCGGCACTTGGTTTTGCCCGAAGCCAAGGGGCGAGTCCGGAGCAATTCACATTCCGTGAAGTTGGCGGCACGGAGTACGTTTATGTCAATAAGAGCCGTATCGGCGTGGAAACCTCAAGCCTCGTCGCTGAGGGATTGCTGGGGATTTTGCAGGCGATGAATTTCCCGAAAAACATGCGTTGGGGAAATTACGATTTTAAATTCGTTCGCCCGATCCGCTGGATGGTGGCTTTGTTCGGCAAAGACATCATCGATCTAGAAATCGCTGGCGTGAAGTCCGGGAACGTGACACGGGGACACCGGTTCCTTGGGAACGAAACGGTGATTGAAGAGCCTGCAGCTTATGTGGAAACGCTGCGCGCTCAGCAGGTGCTCGCGGACGTGAACGAGCGTCAACAATTGATTCAAAACCAAATTGATGCCTTGGCCAAAGAAAAGGGCTGGCATATCGCGGTGAAGGAAGATTTGCTGGAGGAAGTGCTATTCTTGGTGGAGACGCCAACCGTGTTGTTCGGCACGTTCGAGGAATCGTTCCTGAACATTCCGCAGGAGGTGCTTATCACCTCGATGCGTGAGCATCAGCGGTATTTCCCGGTGCTGAACGAACAAGGAAACCTGCTTCCTTACTTCGTGACCGTGCGTAACGGCAACAACACCTCGCTGGATGTGATCGCCCGCGGCAACGAGAAGGTGCTTCGTGCCCGCTTGTCCGACGCGAAGTTCTTCTATGAAGAAGATCAGAAGCTGGCGATCAAGGACGCGTTGTCCAAGCTGGAAAGCATCGTGTTCCATGACGAGCTCGGCACGATCGGGGACAAAGTGCGCCGTATCCGCCGCAATACGGAGAAGCTGGCGGCAATGCTTGGCACCGATACCGGGACAGCGGAGGCTGCCGCGCGTACGGCGGAAATTTGCAAGTTCGACCTGGTGACGCAAATGGTTTATGAATTCCCCGAATTGCAAGGGGTGATGGGTGAGGATTATGCCCGCAAAGCCGGCGAACCCGAAGCCGTTGCACGAGGCGTCTTCGAGCATTATCAGCCGCGTTTTGCGGACGATGCCGTGCCGGCTTCTTCCGTAGGCTCGATCGTGAGCATCGCCGACAAAATCGACACGATCGCCGGGTGCTTCTCGATCGGTATCATCCCAACCGGTTCCCAGGATCCGTACGGACTGCGCCGTCAAGCGGCGGGCATTGTCCAGATTATTGTCGAACACCAGCTGTCCGTTTCATTGACCGATATCTTCAAGCTGGCGCTGGAAACCCATCAGCAATTCCGCGGACTTAAACGCAGCGAAGAGGAAGTGCTGAAGGATCTGATGGAATTCTTCGGACTTCGCGTCAGAAAGACGCTTTCGGACGAAGGTCTCCGTTATGACGTCGTGGACGCCGTCCTGTCGGCTGGTTATAACGATGTCGTCTCCTCGGTGGCTCGTGGCAAGGCGCTGATGGATGCGGTTAACGGGAAAGAAGACTTCAAGGCGACGGTTGAATCGTTTGGACGCGTGAGTAACCTCGCAGCAAAAGCCACCGGCGAGAAGGTTCGTTCTGATTTGCTCTCCGAACCGGCGGAACAAACGCTCTACGAGGCATGGCGTTCGGTATCTGAGAAGTACCGGGAGACGCTGGCTTCCCGCGACGCTGCGGGTGCGCTGGAGCTGATTGGCGGCTTGAAGGAAGCGATCACGGTCTTCTTTGAAGCGGTTATGGTTATGGCCGAGGACGATGCCATCCGGACAAACCGCTTGGCACTGCTGGCCGCGATTGATGAAGATCTCAAGTCGTTTGCCGATTTTGGCAAACTGGTTTGGGCATAATAGAAGAAGGAAAGTAAAGCGAATGTGTGGCTGACGGCAAACGAAGGGCTTGCCGTCAGCCATCCATCGCTTATCGGCATAAATCGATAAGATTCGGCGTAACGCTTGTTTAGATTAGGCCATTTCGAGGTTATATTGTATTACATGGAGGCATGGAGGATGCGAATCGTCGTCGATGGGGACTCCTGTCCGGTAAAGGCGGAAATTGCCGAAACTGCAGGCAGGTTCGGCGTGCCGGTGTTGATGGTGGCTTCATATGATCATGTCTTACAACCGGGGCCGGGTGTAAATATCGTTCAGGTTGATCGAAGCGGACAAAGCGCTGATTTGTATATCGCCGCCCATGTGGAGAAGGGCGATATCGTTGTGACCCAGGACTACGGTCTGGCGGCTTTGGTCATCGCGAGAGCTTGCTACGGTTTATCCCCGCGCGGCGACGTCTACCATGCGGATAATATCGACTATTTGCTAGAACGCCGCCACCACCAAGCGAAGGCGAGGCGGGCAGGGCATCACAGCAAAGGGCCGAAGCCGTTTACCGGCGAAGACCGCGAACGGTTTACGGACGCTTTGTCAAAACTTTTGTCACGTTTGCAGGAGAATGTATAGTTTTAGCGAATTACTATTTACGTGTCACCCGAGAACATCAAAATGTCGGTCATTTTGACATTTTGGATGATTCTCACGCGTGAAAGATGAAGGTGATTTGGATGAGTACCGGGCGTGGCATTCCGGAGGAAGTCATCGAGGCGGTTCTGCGTCAGCACGATATCGTCGACACGGTCAGCAAGCACGTTCATCTAACGAAACAGGGGAAGTACATGAAGGGGTTATGCCCGTTCCATTCGGAGAAAACCCCGTCGTTTACGGTAACGCCCGAACGGCAAATCTTCCATTGTTATGGCTGCGGCAAAGGCGGGAACGCCATCAAATTCAGGATGGAAATCGAAGGATTAACCTTTCCCGAGGCAGTCAGAATCATGGCGGAAGAGGCGCACATCCCTTATGAGGATAAGGGGAGAGGTTACGGTGATTCACCGCGTAACCAAGAGTTGGAGCAACTGCTGCAGGCCCATGAATGGTCCTCCAAGCTTTATCATTACTTGCTGAAGAACACCGAATACGGCAAGCCGGCGATGGAGTATTTGAAATCCCGCGGCTTTACCGACAAAGCCATCGATACGTTCCAGATTGGTTACGCACCCGCTAGATGGGATACGCTCGTCCAGTTTTTGGACAAACGATCTTTTGAACTGGAAGCGATGGAGAAGGGTGGATTGCTCTCGTCCAGGCAAGACGGTTCCGGTTTCGTGGACCGTTTCCGTGATCGGGTGATTTTCCCGTTGCACAATCGAAGCGGGAAAGTAATCGCGTTTGCGGGAAGAGTGCTTGGCGACGGACAACCGAAATATTTGAACTCGCCAGAAAGCAAGCTGTTTACCAAAAGCCGAGTTCTCTACAATTTGCATCAAGCGAAAAATGAGATCCGCAAAACAGGTCAAGTTGTCCTGTTCGAAGGTTACGGCGACGTCATTAGCGCGTGGGAGGCCGGGGTTCATAACGGCGTGGCTACGATGGGGACCGCATTAACGGAAAGTCATGCGGCTATCTTGCGTGGCATGGCCGAGGAAGTGTTGGTCTGCTATGACGGCGATTCCGCCGGACAAGCTGCGGCGTTGAAGAGCATTCCGATTCTTGAAGGCGCAGGTTTTTTTCAGGTAAAAATCGCATTGCTCAGCGAAGGGCTGGATCCCGACGAATTCATCCAAAAGTACGGGGCCGAGCGGTTCCGCCATCAAGTTTTGGACGGCGCGGTTTCTTCCGTCAAATTTAGGCTTATATATCTGAGAAAAAACCATATACTGCTAGAAGAAGATGGGAAAGTCGCTTATATCAAAGAGGCGATGCCGATTATTGCGGCGCTTTCCTCCCCAAGCGAACGCGAGATTTATCTAAAGGAACTCTCCGCCGATTTGCAAGTCTCCTTCGACAGCTTAAAGCAGGAATGCAACGAACTGAGAACGGTTATGCAAAAAAAGGCAGATGCCGGGGATAATAAGCCCGAAAGGTGGAATAATGGTAGGCATAAAAAAGGGCAGGCATCCATGCCAACGTTGCTGCCCGCTTTTCATGCGGCGGAACGAAGACTGCTGTCTTTCATGCTGCAGGACGAAGAGGTGTCCCGTTATGTAGGCGAACGCCTAGGGACGAACTTTAACATCGAAGATCATGTGGCGATTGCCGCTTATCTATACGCCTATTACGCACAAGGGAAGAACCCGGATGCTAGTCATTTCATTTCCTCACTTCAAGATGAGCGATTGGAGCAGACGGTCATTTCGATCGCGATGATGGATACGCCAGCCGAATGGACGACGCAGGAGCTGGACGATTGTATTCGTGAAATTCAGAAGGTGCCTTTGCTCGAACAGATCAAGCGCAAGAAAGAGGAAATGGTATCGGCCGAACGAGCCGGAGATTTTATGCGTGCGGCACAAATTGCAAGTGAGATTATTGCCCTAGAGAGACAGTAAGACGAACGGACTTTCGGTGATGTTTCTAGGGAGGAGGGAGCCAGATATGACGAATGACCAACATACTGAACTAGAAACGGAATTAACGCTGGATCAGGTAAGGGATCAATTGATTGAACAAGGGAAGAAAAGGTCATCCTTAACTTACAAAGAAATTATGGAGAAGCTTTCGCCTTTCGATCAAGATCCTGAGCAGATGGACGAGTTTTTTGAGCAATTAGCCGATCTTGGCATTGATGTAACAGGCGACGGCGACGAGGATCACCGGCGCGGCGATGGAGACAACTCGCATGAGGGCGACGATTTCAACTACGATGACGACCTCTCGCTTCCTCCGGGGATCAAGATCAATGACCCTGTACGGATGTATCTGAAAGAGATCGGGCGGGTACCGTTGTTGTCGGCGGACGACGAGATGGAGCTTGCCAAACGGATCGAAAACGGGGATGAAGAGGCGAAACGCCGTTTGGCCGAAGCCAATCTGCGTCTGGTCGTCAGCATCGCCAAGCGTTATGTCGGTCGCGGCATGCTGTTCCTGGATTTGATTCAAGAAGGAAACATGGGATTGATTAAAGCCGTGGAGAAGTTTGACCACAAGAAAGGCTTCAAATTCAGTACCTATGCCACCTGGTGGATCCGTCAGGCGATTACCCGCGCGATTGCCGACCAGGCGAGAACGATTCGAATCCCGGTTCATATGGTCGAAACGATCAATAAGCTGATTCGGGTATCCCGGCAGCTGCTACAAGAGCTGGGACGCGAACCTACGCCGGAGGAAATCGCTGCGGAGATGGAGCTTAGCGTAGAGAAGGTCCGGGAGATCATGAAGATCGCCCAAGAGCCGGTTTCGCTGGAAACGCCGATCGGGGAAGAAGATGATTCCCATCTCGGTGACTTTATCGAAGATCAGGAAGCCTTGGCTCCGGCGGACGCAGCGGCTTATGAGTTGCTGAAAGAACAGCTGGAAGATGTGCTGGACACGCTCACCGAACGCGAAGAGAACGTGCTCCGATTACGCTTTGGACTCGATGACGGACGCACAAGAACCCTCGAAGAAGTGGGGAAGGTATTTGGCGTAACGCGGGAGAGAATCCGGCAAATCGAAGCGAAAGCGCTCCGTAAGCTGCGCCATCCCAGCCGCAGCAAGCGGCTGAAGGACTTCCTCGAATAGGCGTGATCGCCTGCAACCTTGACCTTCTGCAGCTAAGCAGTAAGGTCATTTTTGTTGTATGGCGTGTCCGTTTCTTCTATAGAGTGCCTGTTGTTAGCTTGTAGCCGTTAACGGACCGTAAAGACCTTATTTGCCGATTTCCCGGCAATTTCTCGCTGTAACGGAATTGCCAAGAATCAGGTTAATTACGGCTCTAGTGTCCGTTAGCCGTCCGCATCTGTGCTTCTGCTTCGTGATCTAAAGTTGACTAAGTGAACAACCATTTCAATAAGAAGTTCAATAAGTCAGGTTTGGAGCACCGAGAAGGTTGGATGAAGCTAGGGACTGAGCAGCGCAGCGTAGCTGGAGGCTACGTGAGCAGCGGAAGGCCCGGCTGAATTCAAGATTCGACGTCGCATCCGCTACCCTGCTTCTGCTTCGTGATCTAAAGTTGACTAAGTGAACAACCATATGGGAGAAGGTGTTCTGTTGGATCAGGATAAACGCAAGATCATCCTGAAGGAAATCGATCATTGGCGGAGAAGTCGGCTGCTGCCCGAGCAATATTGCGATTTCCTGGAAAACTTATATAAAGATCAGACCGAGGGATCGTCACCCCGTTCAGGCTTCACGCTAAATACACTGATTCAACAGGGAAGCTTGAAACTTTGGTCCCTTTCATTTGGAATAATTTCCTTCTTTTTCTTTATTGTTTTTTATTTTAACGTTTTTCCCTGGGGTTTGCAAATCGCCATAACGCTGTTGCTTTCTGCGGCTTGCTATGCCCTTGCGGCTTATCATCGGCGTGATAAAGCGCTGTTCTCCATGTCGATGGCCGGACTTGGCAGTTTAATGCTGCTAGGCTTCGGCAGTTGGATCATTGCCATCCAGGGTTGGCCGCCCGGTATCGGTACGACGCTGCTAATCGCTTTCTGCGGGTTCGTCTGGCTTGTCTTGGGATACGCGCTGCGGTTTGGTATCATCAGTTACTGCGGATTTGCTTGCGGTATGCTGCTATATGCCTTTTTGCTCGGGCAAATAAATCCGGATGCATCTTGGGGAATGCTACAAGTGTTTTGGCTGCCGTTGGCAGCAATCTTCTTCTGGCTGAGCTGGCTGGGTTATCATCGGCTTAAAGCGATGGCTCCCGTGTTCTTTGCCGTATCCGTGTCATTATGGTGTATGCCGGAAGCGGATGCTCTCCTACTGCGGGACGCCGAGATAGCAGCTATGCCGGCGCTGATCCTAATGAAGATCGTTGCGGCTTTTCTCCTCTTGTTTGGACTACGTAAAAAATGGGTGGTGTGGATTACTTCATGAAATTGTCAGCTAGATTACAGCATATTGCCGACTGGCTCCCGGCCGGTTGCCGATTCGCCGATATCGGATCGGATCACGCGCTGCTGCCCGTGGCTGCGGTACGCAGCGGGCGGGCGGCCTTCGCTATCGCCGGTGAAGTGAATGACGGCCCGCTCGAGGCGGCTCGCCGTCAGGTGGCCGAAGCCGGAGAGACGGGGCGCATCTCCGTTCGCAAAGGAGACGGACTTGCTGTCATTGCCCCGGGCGAAGTGGACGCGATCACGATCGCCGGTATGGGTGGGGCGTTGATCGCTTCGATTCTAGACGAAGGCCAAGCGAAGCTGGTTGGCGTAAAGCAGCTCGTGCTGCAACCGAACGTCGGCGGAGAATTTGTCCGCCGCTGGCTGCTTAAGCACGATTGGTATTTGGTCGAAGAGGCTATCCTGGAGGAAGACGGTAAAATATACGAGGTGATGAAGGCCGAAGCGCGGACCGATGCGGGCGAACAAAACAACGAGCTGTATCGCGAACGCGAACTGGAGGGGTGTCAGGTCAAATTGACCCGCGAGCTTCAGTTATTGATGGGGCCGAGATTAATGGCGGCTCCGAATGAAGTCTTTTTCGCAAAATGGGAATCGGAGCTGCGCAAGCTGGAGAGTATTCGTCAATCGGTTGCTACGTCGGCACTGGAGACGTCCCGTCAGAAGGAAGCGGAGCTTACCCGGCTATCGGAACAGTTGAAGGAGGTGCTGGCATGTTTGCCAAAGGACAAACCGTAGTGCAGTACATGGAGCTATTGGCTCCCAAGCATGTAGCGATGGAGGGAGACAAAATCGGACTCCAGCTGGGTAGCCTGCAAAAGGAGATTCGGAACGTCCTGGTAGCGCTTGACGTTAATGAAGAAGTCGTAGATGAGGCGATCTCCCTGGAAGCAGATCTGATTATTGCCCATCATGCGATCATTTATCGTCCGCTGCCTCATTTGCAAAGCGATACCCCAATGGGGAAGGTGTACGAAAAACTGATCAAAAATGATATCGCCGTTTATATCGCCCATACGAACCTCGATGTCACAGACGGCGGGATGAACGACTGGATGGCGGAGGTCTTGGGAATCGAAAGCTCCGGTTCGCTCGAAGATGTGCATACGGACAACCTTTATAAGCTTGTCGTCTTTGTGCCGAAGGACCACCATGAGCAGGTACTGAAGGCTATGCTGAACGCGGGCGCAGGCCATATCGGCAACTACAGCCATTGCAGCTTCAACTTGGAGGGCTATGGCACGTTTAAGCCCGGGGAAGGCACTGATCCCTATATCGGGACCGAGGGTAAGCTCGAACGGGTGGAGGAGATCCGCATCGAAACGGTCGTTCCTCATAGCCTGCGTAGTAAGGTCGTCCAAGCGATGCTGAAGCAGCATCCTTATGAAGAAGTAGCTTATGACTTGTACTCGATGGACCTGAAGGGGCGCACTTTCGGACTCGGGCGGGTTGGCAAGCTGTCGGAGCCGGTTACGCTGCGGGACTTCGTGGAGCGCGTCAAAACGCGGCTGGATGTGCCGATGGTTCGGGTCGTCGGCGATCTGGACCGGCCGGTTCGCAAAGCGGCTGTCCTTGGCGGTTCGGGAGGACGGTATTGGAAAAGCGCTCAGTTCCGTGGAGCGGACGTGCTCGTGACCGGGGATGTGGATTACCATACCGCGCAGGATGCCTGGATGGCCGGGGTCGCGATCGTCGATCCGGGACACAATGCCGAGAAGATCATGAAGCCTCGCGTTGCGGCTTGGCTGACCGAGAAACTAACAGAGGACAAATACGCAACTCTCGTGCACGTATCCCAGGTCAACACCGAACCGTTCAGATTCATGTAGAGTATCGAAAGCAGCGAGAAAATACGCGACAGAAGCTGGTAGGATACGTCAGGTTTACCGTCAAATCGCTCTTGTCAGCAGGCAGCAATGCCTGTATACTATCAAGTGTTGCCTTTCGAAAGTTTGACAGACAATCGCCGGCGGCTGAAGAGCCGCGGGAGGAAAGTCCGGGCTCCATAGGGCAGGGTGCTGGATAACGTCCAGTCAGCGCGAGCTGAAGGATAGTGCCACAGAAATGGACCGCCGATGGACTCCTTCTCACTTCGTGGGAAGGAGTCACAGGCAAGGATGGAACCGAGGTGTAAGAGACCCCGAGGAACGCTGGTGACTTCGTTCCTGGTAAACCCCACTTGGAGCAAGACCTAATGGGACGCAGCTTCTTCGCGAAGCGGCCTTTGCCCGAGGCGCGTCCGGGTTGGTTGCTGGAGCCGCCCAGTAATGTGCGGCCTAGATAGATGATTGTCACTCAACGCGGGAGGGTTGTTCCCGTTCTACCGCAACGAGTACAGAACCCGGCTTACGGCAAACTTTCAACACTAAAGGGAACATGATCTATTTCTATGGATAAAGCCTCCGCATCGCTTGGAATGAATTCCGGCGATGTGGAGGCTTTTGGTTTTAGAGCGTTTATTTGGCGCGGTCCACGGCGCGGTCCATTTTACGCTGAATCGACTGCGGCCAAAACTGCAGCGGCGCCTCGCCGCCTCCGGCGGCTTGCAGCGCAGCGTAAACGTCGATCTGCCCGTATCCGTAATATTTATCGCGTCCGGTATCTCCAAGATCGATGACGTTTTTCCGGATGATGTCCATGACCTCGGTGTTTTTCAGTTCCGGATTCACCGATCGAATCAAGGCGGCAAGGGCTGCAACGTGCGGGCTGGCCATCGACGTGCCGGACAACGCCGCATATTGATTATCCGGATAGGTGCTGGCGATACTTTCGCCTGGTGCCATGACGTCGATGTAATCGCCGTAGTTGGAGAAGGAAGCTTTCTGCAGGTTGTAGTCCGTCGCGGAAACCGACAAGACTTCGGGGTAGGCGGCCGGGTAGCCCGGGCGTTCGGTATTGTCGTTGCCCGTAGCTGCGATCAGCACCACGTCCCGATCATAAGCGTACTTGATCGCCTCATGTAAGAACTGGGCGTCTGCGTAGTTGCCCAGACTCATATTGATCACTTTGGCGCCGTGGTCCGTTGCCCAAATGATACCTTGGGCCACCGAATAGGTTGTACCCGAACCTGACTTATCTAGCGCCTTCACAGGCAGGATTTTGCCGCCCCACATCATCCCTGCGATGCCCTCGCCATTGTTCACGTTGGCGGAGATGATGCCAGCCACATGGGTGCCATGCCCAACGTCGTCGGACGGTTCCTTGTCGGGTTCGATGACGTTATAGCCCTTCAGCAACCGACCTTGCAAATCAGGGTGCTTCAAGTCCACGCCGGTGTCGACGATCCCCACGATCACGTCGTTGCTGCCTTTGGACAGCTGCCAGCCGCGGTTCGTTTCGATGATCGGCAGGTTCCACTGGTATTCGGAGAACAGCATGTCGTTCGGAACTTCCGGCGTCTCTTCGGCATAACTCGTATCGTCTTCGTTAAAGAAACTCCCCGGGTCGTCCCAATAACTTCCTCCGCTTTCGTTGGTCAAATACAAATAATGCGGCTCGATGTACTTCGGTTGCCATTTATTCAGGAAGTACTGCCGAAGTTGTTTCATGGTCATCGTATCCGAACGAAAAATGTAGGTGCTATTCAGGTTGCGCGGCTCTTTGCCGGAAATCTCCTGCACGATTTGCTTCATTTGCTCCGGGGTCGGCTTGCTGTGGAACGTAACAACGATTTCGTTTTCGTAATAGTGACTCGCTTTTTCGTTATCATGCCCCGTTTTGACGGTGATGTCTTTAAGCGTATCCGCATGCACCGATTCAACCTTGAATTTACCTTCTCTCGGATAAGGAATCAAACGCAGGTTTTTGTGTTGATGGTCCTGTACCCGTCCTAAAATCCCGATGTCCATCACCGCGATGACCCCTTGCTTCTTATCCTTGGCCGGCTCAGCGGCAACGAAGTATTTCGGCTGCTTCGCCGGGAAAGCAGGCGATTCGTATGCCGTCGATTTGCTCAGCGCTTTTTTGGCGTAATTTAAGTACATGTTCAACTGCTTCTTCACCGCGGGATCCGGGTTGAAATCTTCTCGCCGAAATTGCTTGGTTTGCCCGCTTGCGGCATCGTACCACAGAATCGCTTGAAACTGCTTATGGTCCTTTTGCAATTCTTGGGCAGAGCCGGGCAGCTTACCGCGCTTACTTTGGCTAAAGTCGGCGGCAAGCGAACGAAGGTGACCCCGGGCGTCCAATCGGGATAACCGTTCGGTTGCGGTCATGTCGCGCTTCAGCATACTCTGCTTCAACTTTTGTTCCTCAGCCGGTTGGGGTACGGAAAGCCGATTTACGGTATTCCGCGGCGTTGCTTTGTCATTGTCCGAGGAAGGGAATAGAAACGAAACCGCGACCACTGTGGCTGCTCCCGCCAGCCCTAAGGCAGCCCATCTGCGCCATTTCATCGGTTAGCCTCCTTTAAGATGTCGATAGCCATAGCGTGAGGTGATGTCCCTGTTTTTATTCCTTGAGGGATACCGTATTCGGTTAAATTGTGTTACGATATTTTCGTTAATGACTATACCGATCATTACAGGTGAAGGAGAATTGTTCGCATGTCACAAGCCAATAACATCAGGCAGTTGTGTGAAGCCACTCGAGAGAATTTGAAACGTGCGGCCGAGAAGCTTGAAGCGTTTTTGAACGAGCATTCGCTGCCGCAGCTTATGGAAGGTCAAGAAGAGGACAGAGCTTTGTTTTACCAAGGATTTTTATCGGATCTCCGGCATCTGCTCGTGTTCAGCGAGGTTTGCTACGAGAAGCTGGGCGTCGCTCTTCGGCGCGGGACCTTTGACGAGGAAGCTGCCGAGAAAGTGCTGTACCATGTATATCATGACTGTGTTAACAATTTCTTCTATCCTAAAAATGAAAGCTATTCCGAAGATGGAAGATATGCTTATACCGGGCAGGATGCGATCCGGTTCCGTAAAAAGCCGGTTCGGGCAGCACGTGATATCGTGTTGGACATTACGGGGATGTTCGAGGAATTACGCGACGACCTGACTTATTATGAAAGCGATTATTTGACCCAACTGCGATTAAATCGTTCCGCCAAATAGAAAATTGAATTAACGACAAGATGCCGAGATCTCGGCATCTTTTTCTTTTGGGAACGATTTGCTAATGGCTTGGCGCATAAGGGGATGGGGGCGAGGAGAAAATGATACGCGAGGTGATCAACATGCCAAATGGGGAAAAACCCATGGTCAAATGTAGCGTATCCAACTGCACCTATTGGGGAGACAAAAATGTATGCAACGCCGACGTCATTATGATCGATGTCGATCAGCATGCGAACAGCCGTTATTCAGCGGAATTTGCCGGCGAAACGTTTGATACGGAACACCGAGACTCCGCCCTGTCGTCCGCCGCTACTTGCTGTCATACGTTTAAGCCTAAATCGAAATCGTCGTAAGTAAAACATTAGTTAACGGAGGTGCTTTTGATGACGGATACCAAATCAGACAAACCGGAACAACTCTCATCCGGCAAAAGCCGCACCGATTATCCGCGCAAAGTTGACCGCGAGTATCACGAGGAGTATGCGGCAGAGGTCACGCCAGCGGGGACGTTTAGCGGTAACGTGGTCCGCGGGGAAAGAGCCGAGAGAACTCGCGATGCAGATCGATCCGATCGTGTCGATGGGGTTCGTACGGCCGGTCGGACGGTAGGCTACGTTGGCGTCGGTCTGGGGATCGCTTCGCTCTTTATGTGGTCGATTATCCTGGGGCCGCTGGCGGCGGTGATGGGCTTTTACGCCTATAGCCAGGGCAACAAAACGTCCGGAGCTTGGGCGATCGGTCTGGGTATCGTATCTACGTTAAGTTATTTCGTGCTCATGCCGTTTACCCGCTAATCCTTCGGCGGTCGTTAACGATGAAATCATGAATGTCATACCCTCAGGCTAACGTCGTCTTACGGACGTTGGCCTTTTTCCCTTTTTGCGAATTTTATCGAAAAAGGGTGGTGCGAGGCGTTGAATGCGTGTAAAATATAGGCATTGAACTAGTTATTCCCCAAAGAGGAGACTTAGAAGGCATGCAAATCGATCCGCGAACGATGGGACAATGGATCCAGCTTCAGTCCTTGAACCCTGTAGACTTGCAAGGAACGTCGGCACAGCGGGCTTCTGGCGATATGGACGGTTCATTGTTTGATATATTGCTGCAAGAAATGATGCTCTCGGAACAGGATTCGCAAGGATCATCCGATTCTGCGGGCGCCAATTCTCGTTCGGTGTTGGAATCGCTTCAGGGGTACCTGTATTCTGGCGGGCTCAATGATACGGACACTTTGGACGGGCTGTTTGCGGAGTTACTTCCTAGTTCCGGGACCGTAGCCGGAATGGGGTCAGCGGAGGATTTCGCGGAAGTGACTTCGGAAGGCACATCGGATTTGCAATCCCTGATTACCCAGGCCAGTGCCAGGTACGGCGTGCCGGAAAGCTTGATCAAAGCTGTGATCGCGACCGAGTCGTCGTTTAACCCGCAGGCGGTTTCGTCCGCCGGTGCCAAAGGGCTGATGCAGCTGATGGACGGGACGGCTAGAGGGCTAGGTGTTAGCGATCCATTTAATCCGGCGCAAAACATAGACGGGGGCACCAAATATCTGTCGTATCAGATCAATCGTTACGGCGGAGACGTTAAAACAGCCCTTGCGGCATACAATGCCGGACCTGGAAGACTGCAACGACTTGGGATCGGCAACGATGAACAATTGATGGAGAAATTCCATTTGTTGCCTCAGGAGACGCAAAGTTATATTGCTAAGATTATGAGAGCACAGGCAAAATTCGAGGCTTAATGCAGTTTGCAGCTTATCGAATATGGCGTTACATGATAAGAAAGATCAAATGGAAAACGCTCCGACCGCGGTTGTTTCGGGTATACGCGTTTTCAATTTGGTCTTTTTTGAGATGAAGGTGAAAAGATGATTTATTTCGACCACGCAGCAACGACACCCCCTTATGAGGATGTTGCCAAGACCGTAGCGGAAGTGATGGCTCGGCATTATGGGAATCCGTCGTCACTGCATCGGCTTGGCGAGGAAAGCTCGAAGCTGTTGGATAAAGCAAGGGAAGTTAGCGCCGCGGCATTGGGAGTTCGACCGCGGGAAATCGTATTTACCGGCGGGGCCACGGAAAGCAACAATATGGCGATTAAAGGCGCGGCCCTTCAGTTTGCCGGACGAGGCAAGCATTTGATCACAACCGAAACGGAGCATCCGTCCGTGCTGGAGAGCGTGAAGCAACTGGTGTCCTGGGGCTGGGAGGCGACCGTTCTTCCGGTTGACGGGAATGGAAACGTAACTGCTGAACAGGTGCGGGAAGCGCTGCGTCCGGATACCGTTCTTGTGTCGGTGATGCATGTCAACAATGAAACAGGTGCCGTACAGCCTGTGGAGGACATTGGTCGGCTGCTGAAATCCGCGGCGCCCCGAGTCCTGTTTCATGTGGACGGTGTTCAAGGCTTTGGCAAACTGCCGTTATCCTTGACGGATGGCGGCATTGATTTATACAGCTTATCTGCGCACAAACTAAGAGGGCCCAAAGGCGTCGGTTTGCTGTATGTTCGCGAGGGACTACAGCTTGCACCGCTGCTGGCAGGCGGAGGTCAGGAGGGGGGCTACCGTTCCGGAACGGAGAACATTCCTTATATCGTGGCCTTCTCCAAAGCTTTGCGTTTGGCGGCGGAAGGCCGGGACGCCCGAGCAACCGTGATGTACCGCTTGCGGGAGCAGTTGATCCAAGGGCTTGCGGAGCTCCCGGAGCTAGCGGTAAATTCATCTGCGCAGGGATCCCCGCACATCGTGCATTTTTCTTATCCCGGTATGAAAGCGGAAGCGTTGCTGCACATGCTGGAGGAGGAAGGATTTTACGTATCGACCCGCTCGGCTTGCTCTTCCAAACGGAGTGAACCAAGCCGCATTCTGCTGGCTATGGGTAAATCCAAGGAAATCGCCTCGTCGGGCATTCGGATCAGTATGGGCGATGAACACGAAGAGCGAGACATAGATGCCTTGCTCGCTGCGTTGAAGCAATCGGTCAAGCGGCTGCAGGCTTTACGATAGGAGAGAAATGTCAAAATGCTGGAATATGATATGCTGTTGCTCCGTTTTGGAGAAATTATTCTTAAAGGGCGGAACCGGTCTCGTTTCGAGAAGGTGGCCCACAAGCACGTTAAGGCGCTGCTGCACCCTTTTCCCCGCGCGGAGATCATCAAGGAATATGGACGGATCTATATTGCCTTAAACGGAGAGCCGCTAGAGCCAATCGTCGCAGCGATGAAGAATGTGTTCGGCGTTACCTCGATCTCGCCGATCCGGGTTACGCCGTCCCGGCTGGAGGATATCATCCCAACCGCTGTAAATTTCGTTAAGGAGCTTGGCGTCGCGCCTGGCACGAGATTTAAAGTAAGCGCCCGCCGGGTCTGGAAGCCATTTCCCCACTCGACGCATGAAATGAATAAACTGGTCAGCGGCCCGATCCTAAACGCCTGTCCCGAGCTGAAAGTGGACGTACATGACCCCGAATTGGAGCTTCGCGTGGAAATCCGGGAACAGGGCACCTATTTGTTTAGTGAAGTGATTCCCGGTGCGGGGGGATTCCCGCTCGGAACCAACGGTAAAGCGATGTTGCTGCTATCCGGCGGTATCGACAGCCCTGTCGCCGGTTGGTCGGCGTTGCGGCGTGGTTTGGAAATCGAATGCGTTCATTTTCACAGCTATCCGTTTACGAGCAAAAAAGCCGAACAAAAGGTCATCGACCTGGCCACCATATTGGCGGGGTTTGCAGGCTCGATCAAGATGCATCTCGTCCCGTTTACCGAGATCCAAACCACATTGGCGCAATCCGGCCAAGAGAACCTGATCATCATTTTGATGCGAAGATCGATGCTGCGCATCGCCACCAAGCTGGCTGAACGTAATGGAGCCTTGGCCTTGGTAACGGGAGATAGTCTGGGCCAGGTGGCCAGCCAAACGTTGTCCAGCATGAATGCGATCGGACGGGTGACCGATCTGCCGTTGCTGCGGCCGTTGGTCATGACGGATAAGGTGGATATTATCGCGATGGCACAGCAGATCGGCACGTATGACTTGTCAATTTTGCCTTACGAGGATTGCTGTACCTTGTTCGTGCCGAAGTCACCGGCAACCAATCCCAATCTGCATGTGCTGGAGAGCGTCGAGCACTCCCTGAAGGATTTGGACCAGATGATTGCCAAGTCGGTAGAGGACACGGAAACCATCGTCATTCGGCCTGGTCGCAGGATCGTGCGGCGGGAATCGACAGAAGCTGACGTCGTCCAGGAAAATTGGTTCTAATGCTACAAAAAAACCGCCAAAGCCATGTTTGGGACTGACCCCCGTTTGTGAGACAGAGATCAAAACACCTTATTTACTTAAGCAGCCAGTTGCCGATATTCAATCGGTGACTGGTTGTTTAGTTTCGCTTGAATACGAATTGAGTTATAGTAATGGA
>NZ_WNZY01000034.1 GCF_009725205.1 Paenibacillus timonensis
CGTGTGTGGTTGCGTTGCTGTAGTTCGTCCCGTAGGGCGTCCATCACTTGATCACCTTTTTTTTTTTTAATGATCCGTCGCCCACCGAGCTCTCCCCCCTAGCGTTCGTCGGCCGCGTCTGTTGTGTATAAGAGACTGGGCCAAGCGTGCCGCCGGGCGCGGAGGGCGCCGCCGCCGGCACGGCCAAGGCGGCGCGCAAACGCAAGCGCAAGCGCCGCAGCAAAAAGGCCGCGGCACAGGTCGCGGCCTTGAAAGACGGCGCAAGCGCCTCCAATGCGGCGCCGGCCGCGGCTGCGGGCCGGCTAAGCGCCGACGCCGCGCTGCCCAAGCGGCGGATCAAGCGGGCGCTGCCTGCCCCGCCCCCGAAGGCCGAGGGTCCCGACGTTCGGACCCTGCGCCCGAACCGGAACGGCATGATCCGCCTGCGCGGACGCACCGACAAAGGTCGGCGCTGGCAGCAGGAGATCGAGTTTGATCTGGCCGTCACGCTCGTGCGCGAGCATATGGCAGTCGTCGTCAATCCGTTTACCATCCGTCGTTTGTATACCAACAAGGCGTTTCGCCAGTATATTTTGAAGCGGGATAACTACACTTGCTTCTTTTGCGGAGAATACGGCGATACGATCGACCATCTGTTGCCTAAGGCCAAGGGAGGTCATACGACTCCGGTCAACTGCGTATGTGCCTGCAACCTGTGCAATCAGAGTAAAGCCGACCGGTGGCTGGACGACTTTATGCAGGATGACGCGCTGTAAAGCTCCGTTTAAAACGCGCTCCAAGCAACCCTATTGGTGCACTTCTATTCGAAAAATCGAATACAATCCGGCCGCTTTGGCGATTTTGACCGAATATATATGAAATTTCATATACATTCGTACCTGCTAGAGCCGTTTTCCCTGAATCTATGCGAAAAACCGAATACAATTCGGTTTTTCCGCCATCTTCGGTATGTTATATATGAAAAATCGAATACATTTCCGCCCCCGTAAAACATCGCGTTGTACCTAGGCAGGTTTCCAAGGGAAGCCCGAGTGCGTGCATGCATGATTCCCTCTCCTGAACGAAAGGGATAATGCAGCAACCGCCCCACTTCACTCTTCACCTTAATGAAAGGGATAATGGTGAAGGGAAACCTCAACCCCCTATTAAGCATCATCCCTCACGCCCGTGAGCTTAAGCTTCCATGCTCACCTTGGCCGCATACTCCGACGCCTCATCGCCAGGGACGTAATCCGGTAGCCTCTCGCCATGCAACAGCCACAGCTCGTGCAGCGCGCGGGTGCAGCCGACGTAAAGCAGCTTGGCGTCTTTAGGCCCATAATGCTCCTGATCCACGTCCGTCACGATCACCGCATCGAACTCCAGTCCCTTCGACAGGTATACCGGTAACACCGATACGCCGCCGGCGTATTGCGTCAGCTCCCCGTTAATCAGGTTTGCTTCCAGCCCGCCTTCGCTTAACGCGGCATACAGCTCTTCCGCCTCCCGCATCGTTCGGGTTAATACCGCCGCCGTACGGAACGAACCGCCCTGCACCTTATCCAGCGCCTTCCGAATCAGCGCCAGCCGCTTCTCGCCATCCGCCTCCAGCAGCCGCACCGGCTCCCCGCTGCGAAATACCGGAACAGCCAGCAAATCCGCCCCAACGCCCCGCTCGAGAATCTCATTTGCGAATTGGATGATCTCCATCGTCGATCGATAGCTGCGTGTTAACGCAAAATAAGCGGTTTCGTCCGGCCGGAATAACTGCTTCATCTCATCCCAATGGCGCACTCCCTTGTAATAATGGATGCCCTGCGATAAATCCCCGAGAATCGTAAAGGAATGCCCCTTAACGAAACGGTCCAGCACATGAACCTGAAATGGAGCAAAGTCCTGGGCCTCGTCGATGACGACGTGGTCGAAGGTCTGATTGCCGTCGATCTCATTGATCAATGTGTACAGGTACAACAGGGCGGCCAGATCTTCTTCCTTAACGGCATTTTTCTTCAAACGAGCTTGCGTATCCTTCCAAATGCCCGCCGGAATCCGGTCCGAGACATTAACCATCCCTTCCGTCCCGCCGCTCTTCCGAATGCCAAACAACTCCCGGTACAGGCTGAGCGGCGTAAGCTCCGGCCACTTTTTGGCATAGCTTTTTTCCCGTTGCTGGGCCCTTTTCTTCCGATCCTTGAGCGCAGCCGCCGACGGTGCCTTCTTCAGCTCCATTTCGATCCAGCGATGAATGCGTGCCAGCACCCGTTCCTTGCGGCGGGCCACCGGATAGTGGCGGTATTCGCCTTCAAACCAGATCAGGATTTCTTTGCGCGGCAGTCGCGCCCCTTCCCAAGGCTCGAAATCGCCTTCGGGCACGCAGCCGGATTCGAGCGTGCTCACAGCCGCGTCGATGATCTCCTTAAACGCCATCGAACCCTTAAAGCGTCCAGGCAACTCCGCATCCTGCCATGTTTCCGCGCCCCTTGCCCCGCCGTCAAACCACCGCGACAACGCCTCGGAACCATCGGACGGGACCTCATCCAGCTCCAATACCTTCGCCGCCCAATCGCTGAATGTGCTCTGCTGGATGTCTCCTACTCCCAGCTCGGGCAACACTTCCGAAATATAATCGATAAACATATGGTTTGGCGCAAAAATGACCAGCCGTTCCGCTTTAATCTGCTCCTTATACTGATACAGCAAAAAAGCTAGCCGATGCAGCGCCACGGTTGTTTTCCCGCTGCCGGCTACGCCTTGGATAATCAGCGCCGTATTTTTCGCCGCACGGATAATTTGGTCCTGCTCGGCCTGAATCGTCGAAACAATGTCGCGCAAGCGGTTGTCCTTGTTCTCGCCGAGGCGATAAACAAGAAACTCATCCGATACAGCCGGGCCATCGCCGTCGCGGTTATACGTATCCACGACCCGGTCCAGAATCCCTTTACGGATCACGATGTTCCTCTTCAAATAGACCAAGCCTTCGATCAAGCCCTCAGGCGCCACATAAGAGGCATCATCCCCGCCGGTAAACGAGTAGAACAGGCTGGCCACCGGCGCACGCCAGTCGATGACGATGGGGTCTTTTCCGTCTTGGTCGCCAACGCCAACCTTGCCGATATAAAGCGGCGTTTTTCTTCTTCCCTGCTCCTCGAAATCCAGCCGCCCAAAATACGGTTCATGGATCGATTGCTCCAGCTGTTTACGTTGGCTCTCCCGATTCTCTTCAAGAAGTTGTTCGGTAAAGTCCTGCCCAGTGTACACCGGAATCGAACGCAGTCGCTTAAGCTGCTGGTCGATCTCTTCCAAGGTGCGGTCAAGCCGCGCCTTCTCTTCTTGATAGGCACTTTGAAAATCATCCATTTCAGTTACCTCCTAAGGTTTTTGTGCACTCCAGACTCAAAAGGAGTTTCATTATACCACTACCTCCATCCAAAAGGCGAATTTTCTCAAAAAGAAAGACGCGGATCCAGCTAGCCTTAGGCGCCCTGACCGCGTCTTCATGATCTCATCTTCCTCTATGCTTTATCCGATGGGCGCTTCAAGCGCCCCACTTCAGCTTCTTGGCAAGCTCCTGAATCATGCGCGCACGCTCCCGCGTTCCAGCAATTCGCGTACCGCCACGCTAACCATGATCAAGCCAACGACCGGCGGCACGAACGAGTTGCTGGCCGGCGGCTGCTTGGCCTTGCGGATTTTGGCGCCGGCCGGAGCGATTTTCTCCGTGACATCCTGGCGAGGCTTCACCGGAGGTTCGGTTGAGAAGACAACCTTTACGCCCTTCTTGATCCCGTCCTCGCGCAATTTCGTCCGAATCACTCGAGCCATCGGATCCATATGGGTTTTCGAGATATCCGTGACTTGGAATTTCGTCGGGTCCATTTTGTTGGCGGCCCCCATACTCGACAAGATCGGGATCTTCCGCTTCAGACATTCCTTGATCAGATGGATTTTGTAAATGATCGTATCCGAGGCGTCCAGCACGTAATCAATCTCGTGTTTAAACAGTTCCTCGTATGTCTCTTCCGTATAAAACATATTCAGCGCGATCGTTTCGCACTCCGGGTTGATCAGCTTGACCCGATCGCACATTAAATCAGCTTTCTTCTGTCCGATCGTCGTCGTCAAGGCATGAATTTGCCGGTTGATGTTCGTGATATCGACGACGTCCTTGTCAATCAGGATGATCCGCCCGATCCCGGTTCTGGCCAGCCCTTCGACCGCCATCGCCCCTACGCCGCCAATACCGAGCACGGCCACCGTGCTATTCTTAAGAATATCCAGTCCTTCCGCCCCGATGGCGAGTTCTGTCCGCGAAAATTGATGAAGCATGGTCTAGTGTACCTCCCGATAGGTTGACATCTTATATATGATAGGACAAATCTAGGCTTGGAAGCAAGTTGTTCCAGCTAAACAAAAGACTCTCCAACAGGAGAGTCTTTTCCAATTTATAGCTCGTTCTTCAAACGCCTAATTCTACTTCTTCGCTTCCGCCAACTTCGGCGCGAGCTTGATATGGAGTTGATCAAGCTGCGATCCGTCGACTTCGGAAGGAGCGTTCATAAGCAAATCCGTCGCGCTGGCCGTTTTCGGGAAAGCGATCGTTTCGCGCAGGTTGGAACGGCCCGTCAGCAGCATCACCAAGCGGTCGAAGCCGAAGGCAATTCCGCCGTGCGGCGGTGTGCCGTATTCGAACGCGTCCATCAGATAGCCAAATTTGTCTTGGGCTTCCTCTAGCGACAAACCGATTGCTTTAAACATCTTCTCCTGCACATCGCGTTTGTAAATCCGCATCGAGCCGCCACCAACTTCGTAGCCGTTCAGCACGAGGTCGTAAGCTTGAGCGAGGATTTTGCCTGGGTCCGTGTCAAATAGAGGCAGATCCTCCTCACGCGGGCGGGTGAACGGATGATGCTCGGCGATATAACGTTTTTGCTCCTCGTCCCAGCCCAGCAACGGGAAGTCGACCACCCAAGCAAATTTATAGACGCTGTCGTCGATCAAGCCGAGATCGCGGCCGATTTTCAGGCGCAACGCACCGAGAACGTCCGCGACAACCTTTTTATTATCCGCGGAGAACAACAGCAGGTCGCCTTCTTCCGCGCCGGTGCGTTCCTTGATCGCTTCAATTTCCTGTTCCGTAAAGAACTTCACGATCGGACCGCGGAATTCGCCTTCCTTCACTTGAATCCAGGCGAGACCCTTCGCGCCGTAACGGGCCGCATAAGGTCCAAGATCGTCGATATCCTTCCGGCTCCATGTCCCGCAACCTTTGGCGTTCAGGACTTTCACTTCGCCGCCCTTCTCGATAACGGAGGCGAACACCTTGACGCCGCTTGTAGCAACCAGGTCGCTAACATTCACGAGCTCCAGGCCGAATCTGAGATCCGGCTTATCCGAGCCGTACTTATCCATCGCATCGGCATAGCTCAGGCGCTGGAACGGCGTAGGAATATCGATTCCCTTTGTTTCCTTGAACAGACGCACCACTAGCTTCTCCATCATCTCCAGCAGTTCGTCGCGCGACAGGAACGAAGTCTCAATGTCGACCTGCGTAAATTCCGGCTGGCGGTCAGCACGCAAATCCTCGTCGCGGAAGCAACGGGCGATTTGGTAGTAGCGTTCGATTCCGCTGACCATGAGCAGTTGCTTGTAAAGCTGAGGCGATTGCGGGAGAGCGAAAAATTCGCCCGGATGCACGCGGCTCGGCACAAGATAATCGCGCGCGCCTTCCGGCGAGCTCTTGGTCAGGATCGGAGTTTCTACTTCAATAAATCCTTCTCCGTCAAGGAAATCGCGGAACACCTTAGCCGCTTTAGAGCGCAGCCACAGCGTTTGCTGCATTTCCGGACGGCGCAGGTCGAGGTAACGGTATTTCAAGCGCAGCGATTCATCGACTTCGACGCCGTCTTCAATGAAGAACGGCGGCGTTTTCGCTGCATTCAACACTTCAATTTCCGTAATTTGCACTTCGATGTCACCGGTTGGCAGATTCGGATTGACCGTTTCGGCGTCCCGGGCTACGACTTTCCCCGTGACGGCCAGCACGTATTCGCTGCGTACCCGGTCGGCGATTTGCAGCGCTTCTCCGGAATAAGCCGGATTAAAGACAATCTGTACGATACCGCTGCGATCACGCAGATCGATGAACAGGACGCCCCCCAAGTCGCGGCGGGTTTGCACCCAGCCGTTTAATGTAACGGTTTCTCCGATGTTCGCGGTACTCAGTGTCCCGCATTGATGCGTTCGTTTCATCGTAACTCCCCTTTTCGCGTTTTCGTTTTGTTTATAGTTTTGGTTATTTTAGCTCTTGAATCAGTTCGCTTAACTTCACTGTGCGCTGCTCGCCGTTTTCCATTGACTTCAGCGCGATTTCTCCGCGTTCCAGCTCATCGTCGCCGAGAATCGCGGTGTAGCGCGCCTGCATCCGGTCGGCGGATTTCATCTGCGCTTTCATCTTCCGGCCCAGGTAATCGCGTTCGGCGGAGAATCCCGCTTGCCGCAGCTTAAACAGCTGGGTCGTAATTTCCTTATCCGCCGCTTCGCCCAAGGCGATGAGATATACGTCAAGCGGCTTGACGGCGCCGACTTCGATCTCCTGCTTCTCCAGAATCAATGCAATCCGTTCGAGTCCCATTCCGAACCCGATGCCCGGCTGATCCGGGCCGCCCACCTCAGCCACCAGTCCGTTATAACGTCCGCCGCCGCCGATCGTATCGATCGCACCGATGCCTTGAGCCTTATATTCAAACGCAGTGTGCGTATAGTAGTCCAAACCGCGGACGAGACGGGGATTAATCACATAATCGACCTCCATCGCACTCAGCAGCTCCTGCACTTTCGCGAAATGTGAAGTACATTCCTCATCTAAGCTATCCAGAATGGACGGTGCGCCGACGAACTTGTCCTGATCGTTCTTGCAGTCGAGCACGCGCAGTGGATTGCGTTCCATCCGAGCTTGGCAGTCTTTGCACAAGCTGTCCTTCATCGGCATCAGGAACGCAAGCAACTTCTCACGATAGGCCGCCCGGCTAGCCGGATTACCAACGGAGTTGATCTCCACCTTTACGCCTTGCAGCCCCAGTTCGCGGCAAAACTGGTAACCCAGTGCCACGACTTCGGCGTCGATCGCCGGATCCGTCGCCCCAAACGCCTCTACCCCAAACTGGTGAAATTGGCGCTGCCGCCCGGCCTGCGGACGCTCATAGCGGAACATCGGCCCGATATAATACAGCTTGCTGACATCCGGTTCGCCGTAAAGCTTGTTCTCCACATAGGATCGAACGACACCGGCGGTTCCTTCCGGACGCAGCGTCATGCTGCGCTCCCCTTTATCCAGAAAAGTATACATTTCCTTCTCGACGATATCCGTCGTTTCCCCTACGCCCCGTTCGAACAGCGAGGTCTGCTCAAAAATCGGGGTACGGATTTCCCGGTAGTTAAAGCGCCGGCACAAATCTCTGACCTTCTCCTCGATAAATTGCCATTTCTCGACGGTTCCCGGCAGCAAATCTTGCGTACCCGTCGGTTTCTGAAAAGCCATATCGTTCATCCTCCATCTCAGACTCGTAAGCCAAAATAAAAAATCTCCCGTTCCTGTTTGATTCAAACAGGGACGAGAGATCGGTTCGCAATCACCCGTGGTGCCACCCACATTCCGAATTCGAAACCTGAGGTTGCCCAGTCACACTGACTGTGCGGCGTCCTCCATGTTCGCCTTCGCTTTAAGCGGTTATCGCCCGCCTACGCCGTACGTCTACTCTCTAAGCGAAGGGTCGCTCTGGGATTTCGCCGTCGGTTCTCGGGGAAGTCTTTCGTTCAATCATCACCGGAATCCTTCCAGCCTGCTTCGCCACCCGGGTAACGGATCTGATACGTCCGTTAGACCGCCGTCGAAGTCGGGGATTCCTCTCTGTGGATGTGGGGTTGCACTACTTTCTCCCGTCATCGAATATTAGATGCAGTTCAAAAGGTCACACTGTTATTTTTAGATTGTATGAAACCACCGCGCTAAAGTCAAGCCCGGACCCTTGAAAAATGTCTAAACAAAGAAAAAAACCTGTCACCAACGGGGTGCAGGTCCAAAAGGTATTATATTAAAAGGGGGTCATGCTGTTATTATAAACAAGCAATGTTAAGGGAACATGTATCTAATATTACAGTTATATTACAGAGCGTATTGAAAGCTCCAATCGGATTACGGCTCGGCGATGTAAGCTCCCTGCTCGCGCAATTTTCGCACGACGGTCTCATAATCGCTATCCTTAACGCTTGCGCTAAGTACGTATTTCCATCCTTGGGGCTCGTCACTGGTGTCGATGAGGGATTCCGACGCCATCGGCCGGTCCCCGGAAACGGCTTCGCTGCGCTCTCCGTTTAATGAATCACCCGCATATCGCTCTCCCATGACCGTAACGGGCAGCACACTCTGGACACCCCGCACCGTTCCGGGCACTGGAACGATTCCCGGGTTGTTCGCGCCCGATGCGCTGATTACCCCGTTATTTAAAGGTAACAGCGGAACCTGGAGCCGGTCGTCCTCTCCCCATTCGTTTGATACATGCCCTGCTTCAACCTCATTGATATTGTAGGCACGCAAAGTAATGCGCGCGCCTTCCACCTGATCTTCCGTATTGAAATAGGCCTGAATATGTTGGGTCATGCCCCATACCTCCTTAGGATCAACTTCAGCTTCCCGGCCGAGGCAGCCTTTCAGTAAAGGGCTTCGCCTCCGGCATCACAGCATCAAAGCGCTCCGGCTCGGCTAAGCGGGCCGACACCCGGGCTTCGCTGCGATGTCCCACCGGGATGAGCGGAATGGATTGCCAATCTCTCGATTTCGCGGATTGGTGCACGGTCAGCAACTCCTTTGGTCGTGTAGCTCTTTACCACAAGGTTGTACCAAAAACGGTCCGCTTATCCTTTAGAACCGCAAATCCTTCATTAAATTTAGAGGTAAATTTTCCATCTTGAGGTATAATGGGTCCAAATCCCGCATAAGGAGGTTTCCTCACATGAACCATTTGGGCTTTCGCCTACGCCATCCTACCCTAGACGATGCCCAGGCCGTTTGCGATCTGGTTGCCGTTTGCGACACCGAAGATCTCGGAGAGCCCGACATCGTTCTGGATGATGTTCTGAACATGTGGTCAGGCTTCGACCTGGATCATAACGTATGGGTGGCCGAGGATGAGAACGACGATCTGGTCGGATACGCCTTTCTAGAAGAGGACAGCGAAGAGAAGCTGTTCAGCTATGGCTGCGTACGGCCCTCCGCTCGCGGACGAGGAGTTGGTGCCGCACTCGTGGCCGTGCTTGAAGCGCGTGCCCTGGCGCTCCGGGACGAATCCGGCAAGACCAAGCGCCTGCAAGGCATGATTCCCTCCTCGTGCAGCGATGCCGCAGCCTTGTTTGAGGGCCAAGGGTTTGCCCCTATCCGCTACTTCAAACGGATGACACTCCGTTTGGAAGCCGAACCGGCTGCCGGTGTTTTGCCGGAACGCTTCGCCATTGTACCGTACGTTAAGGGACGAGACGAACAGGCCGTCTACGAAGCCTACACGGAAGCATTCGCCGACCATTGGGATTTTGCTGTGCCTTCCATCGAGAAGTTTATCGAAAGAACGCAACTGCCAACTTTCGAAGAGCGCTGGTGGCTGATCGCTTGGGATTCCGAGGAGGATACCGTTGCCGGTTTTGCGTTATGCCGCATGAGTGAAGACTTGTTGTTCATTGAACATTTGGGCGTCCGCCGCTGTTACCGAGGTCGCGGTCTGGCACTGGCCCTACTGCAGAATGTATTCGCTTCTTCCTACCGGGCGGGGCAAATCAACGTCTCCCTTGGCGTCGACGCCGCTAATCCAACGGGGGCTTACCGCCTTTATGAGAAAGCCGGGATGAAACCGGAAAATGAAATCAGCATTTATGAGAAAACCTTCCCGATTTCGGCCTTATAAAGAGAAGCGGGCCAGACGCACTTGATTCTTTGCGTCTTGGCCCGCTTTTGCCTCTTCATATTTAGATCTCGCCACTAGGGCTGTCCACAATCAAGGTGACCGGCCCCCAGTTCGTCAGCCCAACGTCCATTTCCGCACCGAACACCCCGGTTTCAACCGTCAATCCTTTAGCTCGAAGCAATTCATTAAACCGCTCGTACAGCGGCTCAGCCATTTCCGGCCGGGCCGCCGCCATAAAGTTCGGACGTCTGCCCTTGCGGCTATCGCCGTATAGGGTAAACTGAGAGACCGATAAAATCGCCCCGCCGATCTCCGTTACCGCGAGGTTCATTTTACCCGCTTCGTCTTCAAAAATCCGTAAGCCGGCGATTTTCTCCGCTAAATAGGCTGCATCCTGTTCGGTGTCCTCATGCGTCACGCCTACCAGTAGCATAAGACCGGGGCCGATCGCTCCGACCGTTTCTCCCCCTACGTTCACACGCGCCTCGCGGCAGCGCTGCACGACTACTCTCATCGATCTTCGAATCCTTTCTATCCGTTACTGCATGAGCCGGTGTACCGTGTACACATCCTTCACCCGTTTGATCTTCTCCACAACAGACTGCAGATGATCGGTATTGCGGATCAGGATCGTCATATGCACCAAAGCCATTTTGTTCTTATCCGATCGGCCCGAAACGGCCGAAATATTCGTTTTGCTCTCCGATACCGCCTGTAACACTTCGTTTAGGAAGTTGCGGCGGTCGTGGCCGGTAATTTCGATGTCGACGCTGTAATTCGCTTCGATGGCCTCTTCCCATTCCACGTCAATCACGCGTGCGGCTTCTTCGCCGTCACCTCCGCCCGGAATGTTCGGGCAGTCGCTCCGATGCACCGATACGCCGCGGCCGCGGGTGATGTAGCCAACAATATCGTCGCCCGGAACCGGGTTACAGCATCTAGCAAAGCGGACAAGCAAATTGTCGATGCCCTTAACGACAACGCCATTCGTTGGACGGTGTCTGCGTTCTTCCGGTGCTTTTACTTCCTTGACCTCCGAGGTCAACTCGATATGCCCGGAAGCCTCTTCCTGTTCCTTGCGCAGCTTCTCGGTCAGCTTGGTCACGACCTGCGAGGCGGTGATCCCGCCGAACCCGATCGCCGACAGCATGTCGTCGATGTCGTTGAAGGCGTATTTCTTCGCCGCCTCCAGCAGCTTGTCGTCGCTCATCCATTGGAAAGGCTCGATTCCTGCCCGCTTCAGCTCGCGTTCGATCGCCTCGCGGCCTTTTTCCACGTTCTCTTCGCGTTTTTCCTTCTTGAACCATTGCTTGATTTTGCTGCGGGCATGGGAGGATTGGGCGATTTTCAACCAGTCCTGACTTGGTCCGTACGAATGCTTGGACGTGAGAATCTCCACAATGTCCCCGGTTTTCAGCCGATGATCCAGCGGCACGATCCGTCCGTTCACCTTGGCCCCGATCGTCCGGTTCCCGACCTCGGTATGGATGCGGTACGCAAAATCCAGCGGCACCGAGCCCGCCGGCAACTCGATGACTTCCCCGGACGGCGTAAATACAAAGACGAGGTCCGAGAAGAAATCCATTTTCAGCGATTCCACGAACTCCGAAGCATCCTTCGCTTCATGCTGAAGCTCCAGGATTTCGTTAAAGAACGTGATTTTATTTTCCAAGCCGCCGGTACCTGTACCTTCCTTATATGCCCAGTGCGCCGCGATCCCGTATTCGGCCGTCCGGTGCATCTCCCAGGTGCGGATCTGAACCTCCGTGGGTTCCCCGTTCGGGCCAACGACCGTCGTATGCAGCGACTGGTACATGTTCGCCTTCGGCATGGCGATGTAATCCTTAAACCGCCCCGGCATCGGCTTCCACAACGTATGGATGATCCCCAGGGTCGCGTAACAGTCCTTGATATTGTCAACGATGATGCGAATGGCCAGCAGATCGTAAATTTCGTTGAACTGCTTGTTTTTCATCGTCATCTTCTTATAGACGCTGTAAATATGCTTTGGACGCCCCGACAAATCCGCCTGCACGCCCATTTCCTCTAACTTCTCGGCGATGCGAGCGATGACGTTCTTGATGTACTCCTCGCGCTCCGCCCGTTTCTTTCGCATCAAGTTAGCAATCCGGTAATATTGCTGCGGGTTCAGGTATCGCAGGGCGATATCTTCCATCTCCCATTTGATGGCCGAAATCCCCAGACGGTTGGCAATCGGGCAGAAAATCTCCAACGTTTCGTAGGCGATTCGACGCTGACTCTCCTCCGACTGGTATTTGAGCGTTCGCATATTGTGCAGTCGGTCCGCCAGTTTAATGACGATCACCCGAATGTCCTGTGCCATCGCTATGAACATTTTGCGGTAGTTCTCGTTCTGCTGCTCCTCTTTGGATTGGAATTTAATCCGCTCCAACTTCGTCAACCCGTCGACGAGCAAAGCACAATCGCTGCCGAAATGCTCCTGTATCTCCTTTAAAGACACCGTCGTGTCTTCGACCACGTCATGAAGCAGGGCCGCAATGACCGACAGCGCATCCATTTGCATGTTTACAACAATATCCGCCACAGCCAAAGGATGAAGAATATAAGGTTCTCCGGATTTGCGAACCTGTCCGTGATGGGCTTCGTCCGCAAACTCGTACGCTTCCCGAATCCGATCGAGATCCGGTTCCTTTATATAGGCAGACGCCTTTTCGAGTAATTGCTCTATGCCCATTGAGATCCTGTTGATTCCTTTCTATATGAAAATATACTGAAAAAACGCATACAAGAGCATAATTCGCCTCATTTTGATTTCCTATAATTATGACTCTTGCGTTCCCTTCCGTCAACTCCGGGTATTGTCCCTGCACCAAGGACATCGGCATGGCTGAGCCTTCATGCAACCCTGGCCGTATGCCTACAGGCAAACCTAGGGAATGATGATGGAAGGATCAAAGGCAAAAGTCAAGTAATTTTCTGTTGAAAATTGTCGGCATAGTCATTATCCTATTAAGGATAGTTATCTTATGAACGTACCTATAGAGGAGTGAACGCGTTGCAACGTGAAATTCAAGTTAACGAGAAAGTCCCGTTCGGACCTGGCGTGCTGTTAAGCCTGCAGCACTTGTTTGCCATGTTCGGAAGTACGGTGCTGGTGCCTAACCTGTTTGGCGTAGACCCCGGCATGATCCTGCTAATGAACGGCATCGGCACCCTGCTCTACATCCTCATCTGTAAAGGAAAAATCCCTGCCTATCTGGGCTCCAGCTTTGCTTTCATCGCACCGGTTCAGGCGGTTCTGCTGAGTCATCCGGGGAACGGCTACGCCCTAGCGCTCGGCGCGTTCATCGTCACCGGCGTCATCTTCCTCTTGGTCGCCCTGCTGATCAAGTATGCCGGTACCAAGTGGATCGATGTTGTGTTTCCGCCTGCAGCCATGGGTGCCATCGTAGCTCTGATCGGTCTGGAGTTGATTCCGGTCGCTGCCGGAATGGCCGGATGGATCAGTGATGGCTCGGAAGGCTGGACGCCCAACGGGACGTACATCACGCTGTCGCTCGTAACGTTAGGCGTTACGGTACTTGGCGCGGTCTTGTTCCGCGGCTTTCCAAAGATCATCCACATCCTGATCGGGATCGTTGCCGGTTATGTACTAGCCTACTTCATGGGCGAGGTGGACACCGCGGCTATTGCCAATGCGAAATGGTTTACCCTGCCGACGGTGACGACGCCGCAATGGGATACCTCCGCCATCATCTCGATCATACCGGTCGCGCTGGTCGTTATCGTGGAGCATATCGGCCATCTGCTGGTGACAAGCAACATCGTGGGCAAGGACTTGTCCAAGGATCCGGGCCTGCATCGATCGCTCATGGGGAACGGGATTTCTACGATCCTCTCCGGTTTTGTAGGATCGACGCCGAACACGACCTATGGGGAGAACATCGGCGTCATGGCGTTAACCCGCGTGTATTCCGTTTTCGTAATTGGCGGCGCGGCCATCTTCGCGATTTTGCTTTCCTTCTCCGGGAAGTTCTCCACGTTGATCGCCGTGATCCCGCCTCCCGTTATGGGCGGCGTGTCCCTGCTCTTGTTCGGCGTGATCGCGGCCTCGGGCTTGCGTATCTTCGTTGAGCAGAAGGTCGACTTCTCCAAGCCGACCAACATGTTGTTGACGACGATCGTGCTCGTCATCGGTCTTAGCGGCACCACGCTGACCATGGGCAATGTCGCGCTGAAGGGCATGGCGCTGGCAACGATCGCGGGGATCCTGCTTAGCTTGTTCTTCAAGCTGATTCAGGTCCTGAAGCTAAGCAACGACAATGAGGACGCTGCGCATTAAGCTCACTCCCTTAACAAACAAGGGGCTGTAGCCATGGATCACATGGCTACAGCCCCTTCTCTTCTTCGGCTTATTCGTACTTCACAAGCGAGAATACATCGATTTCCGGCAGCTTCTTGCGGCCGTTCAACTCGCTGAGCTCGATCAAGAACGCGGTGCCAACGACGTTGCCGCCCAGCTGGCGAACCAGATTAACGGAGGTCGAAATCGTCCCCCCGGTTGCCAGCAAATCGTCAGCGATTAGGACGTTTTGCCCCGGTTTCACCGCATCGCTATGCATCGCCAAACGGTCCTTACCGTACTCCAGGTCGTATTCCACCTCAATCGTTTCATAGGGAAGCTTCCCGCTTTTGCGAATCGGCACAAACCCCACGCCCAGCGCGTAAGCCAGCGGCGCGCCAACCACGAAACCACGAGCCTCGGGACCGGCGATCAGATCGATCTTAAGATGGGACACCAACTGCTTCAGTTCATCGACCGCCTTGCGATACATGGCGCCGTCATTCAACAGCGTGGTAATGTCCTTGAAACTGATGCCAGGCTGAGGAAAATCAGGAATCACCCGAATGTACTCTTTAAAATCCAAACCAATCTCCTCCTAGTTCAAATGCGTGCGAAATCATTTCATTTTCTCGAAAAATCATTTATGAAGCTCCCTGAATATGGGTTAGCATCCATTCAGTAATTTCCGGCACCCGACCAAACTGCAGCATCTGCTCGATCTCAGCCAGCACTCCCAGCTCTCGATAACGGCTTGAGGTTTCCAAGGCCTGCTTGGAAGGTGACGGATGGAGCCGAATCATTCCTGAAGCCCGGATGATAAATCCTAGTTCTTCAAACACACCGAGCGACATCTCCAGCATTCGCTGGGACCAGCCGGTACGTTTCGCAAGCGCAGCCAACAGATCTTCCTCGCGCAATCCCTGTTCCGCCCCACGATAGATCAAGCTGTACACCAGCTTGAACTGATCCCGAGAAGGTGGTTCGATTCGCTCCTGCGGCGCTCGCGGCGAATGTAACATATAGATGCGCTCCAATCCGGCAAAAGCGGACATCATCCCGGTCCATCCCTCCGGCGATTCCGGAAGTTCCATGACAAACAGCGTCGTCATCGCATCTTTCCCCGCCGATTGTGCGAGGTCATTCCCAGGAAGCACGCCAACGTTCTTATCATATACCCAAACCGCGGTATCCTTCAAATCACGGGACTGGTAAAAAGCGGAACCCGCGTTAAGCACAACGGCGGATGTTCCCGAACCGCAGGCGGGTAGCTTTGCCAGCTTGCCGCGCAGCTCCTCCAGCAGAAGCGCCGGATTCCGGGAGCCGCGGTAATCGAATACCTGCAGGTGCGAGACTGCCAGGTCCTGGATCATCAACTGCGGCTTGCGGGCCCCATTCCATTCGTTGATTCCGGCTTCGGCGACGATATCAACCCGTGCTTCCTCCGCAAGCAGTGAGGCCAATTCGCCCTTGCCGAACGCGACCGCTTCTACGGTCTTTCCGTTTTGGCCGAGAATCAGCTTCAAGTGCTTGCCGTCTTTGCCCATCTGTCGGCACTCCAGTAGTTTCAGATCCTTCAGAAGCAACCTTGGGCAAGTGTTAGCCATACCGAACGGCGCAAGATGCTGAAGCTGCTCGATGGCTTGCAGCGTGACGTCCTTCAAGGAGCAAGCCAAATCCGTTTGCAAGACCGGCACGAAATGCTCTGGACGAAGCCGGTCGGCAGCAAATGCATTTAGTCGCCGGCCGAATTCCTCCAAATGCTCCCGGCCAAGGGACATGCCCGCCGCGGAAGGATGCCCGCCGTAATGATCCAATAGGTCGGCGCAATCCGTTAACGCTTCGTAAATGTCGAAGCCGGGGATGGAACGGGCCGAGCCTTTACACTCCCCGGTTTCCGGGTGGATGCCCAGCACAATAGTCGGGCGAAAATAACGTTCCAGCAATTTTGAGGCGACGATCCCGACGACGCCGGCGTTCCAGCCTTCGCCGGCTACGACGATCACGTCGGGTAATCCCTCCGCCTCCGCCTGGCCTTCCAATTGCTGAAGCGCCTCTTCAACCATGTCCTCAACGAGCATTTGACGCTCTTTATTAAGCACATCCAGCTCCTCGGCAATCGCTTCAGCCTCTTCCATGCTCTCTGCCGTCAGCAAGGAGACAGCTCGGTTAGCGTGGCTCATGCGGCCACTGGCGTTGATCCGCGGTGCCAATCCAAAGGCGACCGCTGTCGAAGTCACTTCTCCGCTGGACCAGCCGGAGGTCCCGAGCAGCGCCGTCATTCCCGGGAAGGCCGATCGCGCCATCGAGGCGAGACCTGCCTTGACGATGACGCGGTTTTCTCCGGTCAACGGCATGAGATCGGCGATCGTCCCCAAAGCGGCGAGCTCTGTCCATGCTTCAGGGGTTTCATCCCCGAGCAGCGCCTGAGCCAGCTTATAGGCTACTCCGACTCCAGCCAACCCCTTAAAGGGATATGTGCAGTAGGGAAGCTTGGGGTTAATCAAGGCATACGCTTCTGGCAGAACCGCCGGGGGTTCGTGGTGATCGGTGACGATCACGTCCATCCCGGTCGCATTGGCGTATGCCACCTGATCAACCGCACTAATTCCCGTATCTACCGTCACGAGCAGCGTAAAGCCCTTCTTATGAAAATGCTCTAATACCGGAATATGCAGGCCGTAACCTTCTTTAGTTCGGTGCGGAATATAAAAGTCATATGTAGCGCCGAGGCGCCTCATCAGATAAATCATCAACGTCGTGGACGAAACGCCGTCGGCGTCGTAATCCCCATAGATCAAGATCCGTTCGCCTTCTTCCACCGCGCGGCGGATACGAGGAACGGCTTCCTTCATGCCGCTAAGCAGTAAGGGGTCATGTTGATCCACAAGGCTTCCTTTTAAGAAAAGCTCCGCCTCCGCTGAGTTCTCCATCCCCCGCGTAACCAACAAAGACGCGAGCAGCGGGGAAATGTTCAAATGACCGGCGAGCCGGCTGGCAGCCTCTTCGTCGCAGGGCAGCGGTGTCCAGCGGTATTTGGAATGAAGCAAAAGCGGCACCTTCTTTCTTCCTGTCAGTTCTTTCCCAGGGCCGGCTTACTGAAGCAAGTTCGGCAAATCGCTATCCGATTCCTCGGTATTGCTCTTGTACGGATACCCCGCCTCATAAGGCGCGACATGAATCCGAACATCAGTGATATGGGAAAATCGGTTTAGTAACAGCATTTTAGCTCGATTGGCGATGTCATTGGCTTCCATAACGGTGATCTTGGGGTTAACGCAAATTTTGGCCGTCACGGTCACATAATGGCCGTTCTCCTGTGCCTTCAAATCGTCTACGGTGATCACACCATGCACGCGCTGTACCGTTTCTACCAATGAAGCGGCATCTTCTTCGCGGAGCTGCGGCGCAGACGAACCGTAGATGGAGCGCTTCACCAGCCGATAGACTTGAAACAGCACATGCAAGGCTACGAGAATCGCTGCACTCGGTTCAAGATACACCATGGCCGGTAAATCCCAGGCTTGGCCTCCCATCGCTCCAAAGACCCCGGCCAGTACAATGACGGAGGAGAACAGGGAATGACGGTGTTTCTCGACGATCGGTTGCAAGTCAAAACCCGCCTTCCTGCGGGAAGACCGCATCTTGATCTGAAACAGGGCCTCCCGTAAAGCCATGGACAGGAGCACGGCCGCCAAGACGAAGGTTTCCGGCGGAGCCGTATCTGCCTCGGCGATGTCGGTGAAAGCCGCAATCCCTAGCTCCACCGCGCCCATGAGCAGAAAGACGGAGAAGAAAATGGTTGGCAGCGGCTCGGGCGCCTCTTTGCCCGTAGGCGTCAAACCGAACTGCCGTAAACGGAGATTTCCCGGGCCGGGCAGCCTAGCAGCGACGCCAGCGGCGGCATCATACGCGGAATATAAAGCCCCGCCCAGTAAAGCCAAGCTTCCATACAGCAGACCCACCGTCCCCAAGAATACGGTTAGGACGATATCCCCCACGATGCCGGGCCAGGCTGTGGGTGCCGGAATTACGGCTTGTTCTCGTGTCATAATCACCCTCCTGATGCACGTAAAAACGGAAAAGTTGCGAAAGCCGCGTCATAAGACGCGGCTCTATCCATATCCAGCTCATGTATTGGTGGTTCAATCAGGCATAACGGCCGCTTAGGATGCTTTGGCCGGTTTATGCTTTTGCTTGCTCTTCAGGACGAACCAGAGTGGGCTGGCGATAAAGATGGAAGAATATGCCCCGAACAACAGGCCGATTACCATCGCCAGCGAGAACATCCGGATCGACTCCCCGCCCAGCAGGAAGAGGAAGAACGCAGCTACGAACACCGTTAACGCGGTATACAAGGAACGCATGATCGTTTGCGCTACGCTTTGGTTTACCAGTTTGATCAGATCCTCGCGAGACTTCTGCTTGGAGAAACGCAGATTTTCCCGAATCCGGTCAAAGATAACGATCGTATCATTGATGGAGTAACCGATAATCGTCAATACCGCTACGATAAAGGTCAAATCAACTTCGAGCCGGAAAATGGAGAAGACGGCAATGACCATAAAGGCGTCATGCAGCAACGCTACGATCGCAGCCACAGCAAACCGCCACTCAAACCGGATGCTGACGTAAATGATAATCCCTAGGCAGGAGATCAAAACGGCATAAATTGCGTTGCGTGCCAGCTCCTTGGCCATTTCTGGGTCAACCGTATTCACCTCGAACGAAGCTTTATCGTCCAATTTCGTAATTTCCGCTTTCAGCTTCGCGTCATTATCTTCGCTAAGCACTTTCGTAAAACGGATGTTCATCCGGTCTTGTCCGGGACTGATGGTTGCCTCATTCTCATCGATGCCCAGATTCTTTAGAATCGGGCTGATTTGTTCGGCCGTCAACGGCTTGGACAGCGAGATATCTACATTAGATCCCGCTTTGAAGTCGACGCTATAGTTCAAGCCGAAAAACGACAAACAGATAAGGCCGGCAATCGTCAGAACGATAGACAGGGTGTAAAAGTATTTACTCAGATGGACGTAATCCAAATTCTTTTTAAAGCTCACGAATGTCACGCTCCTTCACACCGAAGTACTTCGGTTTCAACAGCTTGCCGGCTTTTAGCAGCAGGTTCAGCAGGAAACGGGAGAGATAGATATTCGTGGCGATACTGAGTACGATTTCCACGATGAGCACCAAGGCAAAGCCTTTGACGGCCCCCGTACCATACGCATACATAACGGCCGCAACGATGATCGTCGTAATCTGCGAATCCAGTACTGTACGCAGGGAATGCTTGTCCCCGGCTTTGACAGCAGACATAATGCTTTTGCCGGTCCGCATTTCCTCATGAATCCGTTCATTGGTTATGATGTTGGCGTCAACCGCCATCCCGATCCCGAGAATGAAAGCCGCAATCCCCGGAAGGGTTAATGTAAAGTCCGCCCAAACGAACACGAGAATGAGCAGCCAAGTATGCACGATCAGCGTAAACGCAGCAATCAAACCTGGAACCCGGTACATCCCAATCATGAATAACAGGATGAACAGCGAGCCGATCAGACCGGCTTCGATCGTTCTGTCCAGCGATTGTTTACCCAGGGTTGCTCCGACGCTTTGGGAATATTTCTCCGTCAGGTTCAATGGAAGCGCACCAAGGTTAATCTTATCGCGCAATTCCTTCGCTTTATCCAAATCACCGCCAACGCTGATTTGCGCAGACCCATCGGTCAAAACCGCTTGAACGACCGGATCGGAGACCAGTTCTTCGTTCATATAAATCGCCAAGGGTTGGCCCAGCAAGCGTTTGGTTACTTCGGCAAACTTCTCTTTGCTTTTCACTTTAATGCTGACAACCGGTTCATTCATTTGAGTGAATTCCAGTTTAGCCCCGTTGGCGGCAAAGTCCGTGCCGATCATTTCGATCTTGTTGTACTCGTCGGCATTTTTCTCTGTACCGTCCTTACTGCGGAACGTCAGCGAAGCAGGTTCTTTCATCGTCTTGCGTACCGTCTCTTCGTCGGTCACACCGGCCACTTTCAAACGGATCCGGTTTGTGCCTTCCGTCGTTACTTCCGGTTCGCTTGTCCCTAGCTTGTTGGCCCGATCCTCCAGGCTCTTCGCCGTTTGGATCAAGGACTCCTTCGTGACCTGGCCTCCGCCTTCAAGCGGACTGGCTTCATATAGAATCTCAAAGCCGCCTTTCAGATCAAGGCCGAGACGTACGTTGTTTAACAGGTCGGGGGTTGTCCATGCCATGATGCCAAACGAGACAACCACGACGGTTATGAATGCGATAATTCTTTTCATCCCGTACTTCTTTCCCCTTTCAATTTCTCAATATTCCTATTATAGCGATGGCCGAAAAACCAGTCAATTTATCTAATATTGTCAATTTGATTAACGACCGGCACGAAAAAAAAGATCCCATTCAATCTAAACGGGATCCCCGATAAGCGGACATCGTCATATAGTTCATAAACTGGGTTACTTTCAGAGAAAGAATGTCATTGACCAGTTGATACAAGGGAGGGACTCCGCCCTTCTCGTATTTATGGCTGATACACTCCCAAATGTCAGGTCCAGTGATATGCTCGTACCCGATTAGCTGGAATTCTTCGGCTTTGCTACGGCACAAGCTTTCGACAGCCTCGTTCAATTGTTGGTCCGTCATTTGATCTTCAGCCACGCTTCAAGCCTCCTTCGAAAACCCGTCTTATTACATTCTACCCTAAATCTCCGAATCCTGCTTAGAAGAGTTCTTCCATTTTCAAAACTTGCAAAAAAGACAAGTCATGAACCGGGACAGGTTTGTCATATCCATGAAGAGAGAGGTTGTACAGCCTCGTTTACGAGTTTATTAGGCAGCTTATCGGCATCGAGTTTTTGCCAGATCCAACGAGCGCTGCAGGGGGAGTGGAGTTTCGATTGAATAAACAAACCTTTATCCAGGGTACGATGATCCTGTTGGTGGCAGGGATCGTGAACCGCCTCCTGGGCTTCATTCCACGCATCATGCTGCCCCGTGTGATCGGGGCCGAAGGCGTTGGGCTGTACCAGCTCGGATATCCGTTTTTTCTCGTGCTGGTTACGATTATTACCGGCGGTATTCCTCTCGCCGTGGCTAAGCTGGTGGCAGAAGCGGAATCCTCGGGCAAGCCGGAGCGATCTGTGTCGATTTTGCGGACAAGCTTGGTGTTTACAACGGCAGCCGGCTTTCTTTTTACTTTTCTCTGTTTATTTGGCGCCCCCTGGGTCACCAAGTATGTTCTCACCGATCCACGTGTTTATCATACGTTTATCGCCATGAGTCCAATGATCATCATCGTTTCGGTATCATCGGTCTATCGCGGGTATTTCCAGGGGAAGCAGGATATGATCCCCTCGGCGGTTTCCTCGATCATGGAGACGGTCGCCCGAATCATCGGTGTCCTCTGGTTTTCTTACTTGCTCCTCCCTATGGGGATCGCCTACGCAGCCGCAGGGGCGATGCTTGGCGTCGTAGCCGGCGAAGTGGTCGGCATGGGCGTCTTGCTGTGGCAATACCGCCGACTGCAGCGGCGGGAGCGATTGGAGTCCTCCAAACCAAGCGCCATCACGGATCTCCCCACGGACATCGCCAACTCGGACGAACCTTTAACCTCCACCGAATCTCCGTTTGGAGCCACACTGCGCCGGATTCTGCGCATCGCCATACCGGTGACAGGCAGCCGACTAGTCGGTTCGTTATCCTACCTGCTGGAGTCGATCACGACCGCGCGAAGTCTGGCAATCGCCGGTGTAGGGGTCGCCGTGGCCACCTCCCAGTACGGAGCGCTGCAGGGGATGATCATCCCACTACTTCTGCTTCCCGGGGCGCTGACGTCTTCGCTTGCCGTATCGCTGGTTCCCTCCCTGGCCGAAGCCCAGGCACGCGGAGATGTCAAAACGATCCATTTACGACTGCATCAATCCATACGGCTTGCCCTCGTTACCGGTGCTCCGTTTGCCGCGATCATGTTCGTGCTGGCTGAACCGATTTGTAGGCTGGTTTATAACGATGACTCCATCGGAGGCATGCTTAAGATCATGGCGCCATTTGCCCTCTTGCTGTATATCCAAACACCGCTCCAGGCCACGTTGCAGGCTCTGGACAAACCGGGGCGTGCGCTCATCAATACGCTGGTTGGGGCTATTATCAAAATTTCCCTGATCTTCTACCTTGCCTCCAATCCGGCGCTAGGTATCTACGGTGCGATTATCGCGATTATCGTCAACTTTATCATCGTTACAGTCATGCACGGGTACAGCGTGTCCAAGACCCTTCGCTACCGTTTGCCCTTCCTTGATATGCTCAAGGTTAGTGCTGCAATGGTCATTATGGCTGCCGCCGCTGACTATTTCTATAAGAACCTTGTCCTCAGCTCACAGATGGGATGGCAATTCTTAATAGCGGCGATGCTGTCCGGGTTGCTGTATTTAGCTCTTGCCGGAATCATGGGATTGTTTGATCTTCAGGACCTCAAGCGGCTTCCCATCTTTGGCAAATGGTTCCGAAACCGAATGTAATCCGCTGTGATTATTTCTCGTCCATTGCATTGATATAAAGCTTTCCTTTATGATCGATGCTGCAAAAGAACACCTGTTTAAAATCCGTCAATCCCTTCGACTGGATTTGATTTTTCAGCCAAAAGCGGGTTTTCCCGATTTGCTTCAGGTTTTCATCGTTCACCTTGCCATCCATAATGAGCGGCAACGGAAGCGCCTCGAATTTGATTTTCGCGGACAGACGGGCTTCCCGTTTTGGGGCTTGTTGCCCCCCCTTCCCTTGTTCGAACTTGTCCTTGGGAACCACGCTTAGTTGTCCGCTCGTTTCCAATACGGCAAATTCGACGTCGGCTACGCTATCGACCTTTTGCGAGCGCAACTGCATCAGCAAATCGTCCAAATTATAGCGCTGACGCCTCATTTCTTTCCGGTTGATTTGCCCATTTCGAATGATGACGCTCGGTTTGCCGTCAAACCACAACCGCACCCTGCGAAACCGGAGCGACAGCATCGCGATCGCAATTTGGATCAGCAACAACGTCAGCATGGGGACAATTCCGTCATAGATCGGCCGATCGATATCTTCCAGGGCAAAAACGGCGATTTCCGCGATCATGACTGAGATCACCAGGTCGAAGATGGATAGCTCGCCGATTTCTCTTTTTCCCATAATACGCATGACTCCGAACACCATGAAATACATCAGGACGGTTCGGAAGATATGGTTTGCCATATGCTCAACCATGGGCAATCCCTCCTCGATCTAGAAGTTCGCACAAGACATGGTATAGCTATTCTGACCGCCCCTTCTCCTTTCCATGCGAAATATCACAGGTTAAAATGCGGGAAGCTTGCAATAATCTTCCTCGCTCAATTTGGCCAAGTCAGGTCTATCTGGGAAAGCTTGACCATAAAATGGGGTAAAACGTCTGTCGTAGACATTGAAGACAGGAGGCCGACCACAATGCATTTGTTCCGCCGATTTTTCGGGATTCGTTTGTCTCAACCCACCGTAGCCGGGTTATGGTATGGATTTTTGTGGATGATGATTGGCGCATTGATTTTATCCTTATTACTCCAAGGAGACATGCTGGAAGAGTTCGAAATGACGTTATATACCTATCTCGTGCATGTAGCTGCCGTCTTGTTCGGGGGGATCGTATCCGGCAAACGCGCGAAACAGAAAGGATGGTATCAAGGGGCTCTGACCGGAGCACTTTATGTGCTGCTTTTGCTGCTGATCAGCTTTCTAGCCATGGATACGTCCCTAGGCTTTCAGGAATGGGCTTTGATCCTGCCGGGGTTTGTCATTGGTGCCATTGGGGGAATGATCGGGGTAAATTTGGGTCGAAAATAATCTGAGGTATATAAGAAAAAGAGCCTGTTCGCAACAGGCTCTTTCTTGGTTTGTCTTTATCGCGATTAACCTTCCGACTCTTTAATGGCGTGACTGATCGCGCTGCGGTCAAACGTCAGCTTGGTTACATCATTGACGCGAAGCACTACCGTGTCGTTAGTAAGCTCCATAATCGTCCCATGCAGACCACCGATCGTCACGATCTTGTCGCCTTTCTTAAGAGCGTTCAGCATCGTAGAGCGCTGCGATTGCTTTTTCTTCTGCGGGCGAATCAGTAGGAAGTAAAAAACGGCGATCATAATTACAAACGGAATGATCATGGTGACCAGCGAACCGCCGGCCGGCTGTTGTGCGGCATACTGAAAGAACATGTCTTATCCCCCTTTCTAAAATCGCTAACGGTATAGCTTAAAATCCTTTGTCATTGCCAAACAGACCGTACTGTTCAAAAAATTCATCCCGGAAACTCAACAACCGATCGTCCATAATCGCCTGACGGACTTTACCCATCAGATTGATCAGAAAATGCAGATTATGGTATGTAGTTAACCGCAGCCCAAACGTCTCGTCGGCTTTGATTAGGTGGCGAAGATACGCCCTGGAGTAATTCCGGCAGGTATAACAGTCGCATTCGGGATCCAGCGGTCCGAAATCGTTGGCATACTGAGCGTTGCGTACTACGAGCCGTCCTTGGCTGGTCATCGTCGTACCGTTACGCGCAATCCGAGTCGGCAAGACGCAGTCGAACATGTCGATACCGCGAATCGCTCCTTCGATCAACGCATCCGGCGAACCGACCCCCATCAAATAACGCGGCTTGTTCGCCGGCAACAGGGGAACGGTATATTCCAGCACTTCATACATCAGCGGCTTAGGCTCGCCTACACTCAGTCCACCAATAGCATACCCCGGGAAATCTAGCGAAGTCAAATCGCGTGCGCTTTGCTTACGTAGGTCCTCATACATGCCGCCTTGAACAATGGCAAACAGCCCTTGATCCTGAGGACGGGCATGGCTTTGCAAGCAACGTTCCGCCCAACGGGTCGTGCGCTCCAGCGAGTTCTTGACGTAGTCGTATTCCGCCGGATACGGCGGGCATTCGTCAAACGCCATCATGATGTCCGAGCCTAACGCATTCTGGATTTCCATGGCCACTTCAGGAGAGAGGAACAGTTTGTCTCCGTTCAGATGAGAGCGGAAATGTACGCCTTCCTCCGTGATTTTGCGCATCTCGCTGAGAGAGAACACCTGGAACCCGCCGCTATCCGTCAAAATGGCCCGGTCCCAGTTCATGAATTTATGCAATCCGCCCGCTTGGCGAATGATCTCGTGTCCTGGCCGCAAAAAGAGATGGTACGTATTGCTCAAGATGATCCGAGCATCCATTTCCTTTAATTCTTCCGGACTCATTGTTTTCACGGTGGCTTGCGTTCCGACCGGCATGAACACCGGCGTGTCAAACGAACCGTGCGGGGTATGCACACGTCCAAGCCGGGCGCCGGATTGCTTGCAGGTCTTGATATGTTCATAGGTTATTGCTGCTGCCAATCTGATCAACCGTCCTCTTCTTTTAATAAATAAACATGGCGTCGCCGAAGCTGAAGAACCGATATCTTTGGTCAATCGCTTCCTGATAAGCGCTTATGATTCGCTCCCGCCCCGCCAGCGCACTGACCAGCATGACCAGCGTCGACTTCGGTAAATGGAAATTCGTGAGGAGTGCGTCCACCAACCCAAATCGATACCCGGGATAGATAAAAATCCCCGTCCAACCGCTGCTTTTGACGATGGGTCCGTCCCCGCATTGCTGGGCCACCGTCTCCAGCGTTCGAGCCGAAGTGGTCCCGACGGCTATGACTCTTCCGCCTCTGGCTTTCGTCTCGTTTAACACGTCGGCCGTTTCCTGGGGCAGGACAAAATATTCTTCATGCATGACGTGATCTTCAACCCGGTCCACCGACATCGGTCGAAACGTGCCAAGCCCAACGTGCAGCGTGACAAACGCGAGGGTCACCCCTTTAGCCCGCACCTGCTCCAGTAAATCTTCCGTGAAATGCAAGCCCGCGGTCGGCGCGGCAGCCGATCCTTCGTGTTTGGAATACACCGTCTGATAGCGTTCGCGATCATCCAGCTTTTCCTTAATGTACGGGGGCAGCGGCATTTGACCCAGCCGATCCAGGATCTCATTAAAAATCCCTTCATAGGTAAACCGAAGTATGCGTCCGCCCATCTCGCCTTCCGACTCGACCGTGGCCCGCAATTCCTCACTGAAGACGATGACCGCGCCAGACTTCAACTTCTTGCCGGGTTTGACCAAGGCTTCCCAACGGTCATCGCCCAGATTTTTGAGAAGCAGCACTTCGGCTTTGGCCCCGGTATCCTCTTTTATTCCGAACAAACGGGCCGGAATGACTCGTGTATCGTTCAGTACCAACGTATCGCCGGGCTGTAAATAATTCAGAATATCAGAAAACGTATGATGCCGGATTTCCCCGGTTTGTTTATTCAACGTCAGCAGGCGCGAAGCACTTCGTTCGGCCAGCGGCGTTTGAGCGATCAGCTCTTCTGGGAGCTCGAAATCATAAAGATCCACATTCATCGGTTTATTCATTCCTTAACGATAGTCACATTTTGGTAGTAGTGTTGCAAGATTTGCCGGTAATCATACCCGCCGTCGGCCAATCCTTTAGCCCCCCACTGCGAGAGCCCCAGGCCGTGCCCGTTTCCGCGGCCAACGAAGACAAATTGGTTTGTCGACTCAATCACGCGCGCCGTCTTGTCGCCGCTCAGCACGACTAAACCGCTGTTTGCCGTCGTCTTGCCTGATGCCGACTGTATCGTCGTTGCCGACGTGGCAGTACCTGTTCCTGTATTTCCTCCTGCACCTTGTACAGTATACCGTCCGGTTTGAACGATATCAAACAAAGTGCTAGGTAAGCTGTTTAAGGCAGAGCGATACGAATCCGGATATTTGACGTCAAGCGGTTGTCCGTTAGCTTTGACCTGCGTTACTCGTCCGGACGGTCCACGCTTGGTGACTTCCAGATTCAAAATAGGGGACGGTGCTTCCGTAGACGTTTTTCCCTTAAGGGACTTCACTAAATCATCCGAGCTGAAAGGTCCGCGAATCCAAGCATAGGAGCTGGATTCAGGCACCTTGTCCAAAACGATGGCCAGGTCACCTGGATTCAGCTTGGCGACCGGATCAACTTCCGATTGAATGAGCGGCAGCTTACGGACCAAGACGTTGCTTGTAGTCACCGTCAACTTCTGCAAGCCCGCTGGCGTTGTTCCGTTTAACGCCGTATTATCCTCCCGAACATATCCTGTAACCCCACTGGACAGCAGTACATGATACCACGATTTCAAGGAGGCTTGTGCCGATTCATCCCCATCGCTTGTCACGCTGGAGTAAATCGGATTGACATTCCCCCAAACCTCGCTCGAATCCGCCGTCACGCCGCCGCTGTTGGACGCGAAAATGCCTTCCACGATTTGTCCATTCTCCGCAACCAGCACCTCACCGGCCGTGGCATCAACCGCTTGGACAATACTGGGTACTTCCTTCTCCGTACCGTTGTAAACTTGGCTTAAGGTTGTGTCCACAAGCCCGGCTACTTTAAATTTGTTTAGTCCTGCATTGTACAGGGCATAACTGCGCGCCGCGACCGCCTGGGCTTTCAGCGCCTCTTGAGGCCACGACGACGGGACTTCACCGGCGACAACGGAATACAGATATTGTTCTAAGGGCAGCTCGTTGACCAGAGCCAGCTGACCGTTCATTTTACTGATCTCAAAATCACCACGGTAACTACGTGCAAAACGCTCCACGACCTGGATCGGGGAATTGCCGTCGTCCCGGATCGTTAACTTGGTGCCTTCTCCGCTAAGCTCGTAGTGGTCGACGCCTGCAGGAGCGTCCAAATTCAACGTCACGTCGCGGTGCAGCAGTAGGGCCGGGACATTCTCGTTCACCGGGGCCCAGGAAAGCCCCGGATACAGACCGGACAGCTCGGTTTGCAGCGCAGATTGCTCTGATGCGCTTAGCGCGCCGCCAACCCATACCGCATATTGCTGCGGTCCGGTCATTGCCACTACCGCCTCCGCTTGCTGCGCGGATAGGGTTTGGCGAAGATTCACGGCTTCCGCCTGACTTGCAAACGAACCCGCGGATACGTACAACGGTCCGCCTGCTTCGGCTTTGCCGCCTTTCAAGGAAGCGGACAACGTTTGGCTGACCCGGTCAGCCGCTTTCTGGGCTTCTGCCGCGCTGACGTAAGGCCCCGTATACACGCGGTATGCCGCACCTCCAGCTAGGTCTACCGCGTAGGCTACCGGCTTATCCGACGTGCCTTGCAGCTTCTTGACCGCCGCGGCAACCGTGGCCCAATCCGCGGATTCCAACGCTTTGACCTTATAGCCGCTGACGCTGAATCTTGCGGTACCACCCGCTCCCAGTTGGAGCCAAGGCTCCAACACCGAGTTGAATACAAGCCCTACTTCTGCAGGCGCCGTTGTTTTCAGCGTGACTGCCGGGGTCGTCGATTTATACGTGCTGCCCAAATCCAAGTACATGGCCACCCGCACGCGCGTTGTGTCCGATTGGTCGGCCGCTGCCGGAAGGTACACGACCCCGGCCAGCAGCAAGCCGGCGAGAATTCCTTTCCCCCATCGACCTAACGAAAATGTCCGTTTTATACGTTTCAAACCCGCTTCTCCTCCTTCATGATGCCGTTGGGCTATATCAAGTTAAGGTTAAGGCGTTTCCGGCATCGGCAAACCCAGATGTTGATACGCCGCCGGCGTCACCATCCGCCCTCGTGGGGTCCGCTGCAGAAAACCGATTTGCAGCAAATACGGCTCGTACACGTCCTCGATCGTCTGGCTCTCCTCGCCGATGGTTGCGGCGATGGTATCCAGCCCGACGGGGCCGCCCCGGAAGCTCATGATCATCGCTCGCAGCATTTTATGGTCGATCAAATCCAATCCCATGGGATCAACCTGCAGGAGCTGCAATGCTTCTTTGGCGATCTCCGTGGTAATCATGCCGTCGCCGCGAACCTGTGCATAATCGCGAACCCGCTTTAGCAAGCGATTGGCGATCCGAGGCGTCCCGCGCGAACGAAGCGCGATTTCCGTAGCCGCGTCTCCAACCATTTCAATGCCGAAAATGTCCGCGCCCCGCGATACGATATAGCTGAGTTCATCGATATTATAAAACTCAAGGCGGCTGACCACCCCGAAACGGTCACGTAACGGAGCCGACAGGAGCCCCGCCCGTGTGGTGGCGCCAACCAACGTGAACGGCGGCAGATCCAACCGAACAGAGCGTGCGCTCGGCCCCTTGCCGATCATGATATCGAGCGCAAAATCCTCCATCGCTGGATACAGCACTTCTTCCACCGTCCGATGCAAACGGTGGATCTCATCGATAAATAAGACGTCCCCCTCCTGCAGATTGGTCAGCAGCGCGGCCAAATCCCCCGGCCGCTCAATGGCCGGTCCCGAAGTTGTCCGCAAATTGACGCCAAGTTCATTCGCAATGATATTCGCAAGCGTCGTTTTGCCAAGCCCCGGTGGTCCGTATAACAGTACGTGATCCAACGCTTCCTTACGCATTTTCGCCGCTTCAATATATATTTTCAAGTTTTCCTTGATCTGGTTTTGTCCGATATATTCCGCCAAATAACGAGGCCGCAGGCTTAATTCCACCGCCTGGTCTTCCATCATCAAATTCGCGGAGATGATCCGGTCCTCCATCATGCGCTAAGCTCCCCTTCCTGTCCTTATCCTTAACCGGCGTACAGCAGCTTGAGCGCCTTCTTCATGACGGAATCCACCGCCTCGTCCGGCCCGACATCGTCTTTCAAACGATGCCATACCCTGTCCAGCTCAGCCTCGGTGTACCCCAGCGCCTTCAGGCCCTCGCGAGCCTCTGGCCACCCCGGATTGCCGGCGTCTAGCCCGGCCTCTCCAACGGCAACTGGCACCGGATCAAATAATGTGCCGCCGACGCCCTCCAGCTTGTCCTTAAGGTCTAGAATCATCCGCTGTGCCGTCTTCTTCCCAATCCCCGGCAGCTTGGTCAGAAATGCGATATTCTCTTGATGGATCGCCGCCACCACATGGTCCGGGCTGCCGCCGCTTAAGATCCCGAGCGCTACACGCGGGCCGATGCCGGACACCTCGATCAACTTGCGGAACAGCTTCTGCTCCTCACGGGTCGGGAAACCAAACAACAGAATGGCATCTTCACGCACGTGGTGATGGGTATATACCGTCACCGTTTCTTGCCCTTTGGCTGCCAAAGCGTACGGATTTGGACAAAACACCCGATACCCGATCCCTTGCACATCTAATACGACGTACTCTGTTTCCAAATGGGCAATCTGCCCCCGTAAAAAATCGATCATGAACGCAATACCTCGTTTATTTTAGAATTTAAGGTGTATGAATGCGCGTGGCAAACGGCTACCGCTAATGCGTCCGCCACATCGTCCGGCTTGGGGATCGCCTGTAGTTTCAGAAACATGCGCGTCATTTCCTGGACCTGACGTTTTTCTGCCTTTCCGTAACCCACAATCGCTTGCTTCACTTGCATTGGGGTATATTCCGCAATCGGCAGCCCCTTCTGTACCGCAGCAAGTACCAACACGCCCCTTGCTTGGCTAACTGACATCGCCGTCGTGACGTTCCGATTAAAAAACAACTTTTCAAACGCCACCGCTTCCGGTTTGTATTTGTCGATTAGCTGAACCATCGCCTCATAAACATGCAAGAGCCGCTCTTCGTCCGGCGTATGAGCCTCGGTTTGGATGCAGCCGTACTGCACCGGCGTCACCTTACTGCCTTGTTTATCAATAAATCCGAACCCGACAATCGCGATGCCGGGGTCAATTCCAAGTATACGCAAGACTGATCTCTCCCTATCGTTGCTAAACTCCTCATGATCCTAAGACGGAGCCCTTCCAGCGTAAAGCGAACATATGTATTCACTTTATTATAGCAAAAGATCGCAAAGATTGAGGAAAAACTTTGTAGAGGAGAGCACTGCCGAAGAAAGCACAAAAAAGACGTTACGGAGTAACGTCCTTCTTGTCATACGGTGGAAAGTGGAGCAACGAAAGATGATCTACCGCGATGCCTCATCATCCTGCTGCATGACCCTTTCCGAGGGCTCAATCGCATAATCGCTAAAGGTCGACAGCACGCTGTTGTACTCTTCCACATCCTGAATGCGAATTCCTTGCTGTAGTTGTTGAATCACTTCGGCCGGAAGCGCACTCTCCATCATCTCCACGTCCATTTGGAAAAAAGTACGAATCACCTTTTCCTTCTTCGGTGGACCGTCAAACAACGTCAAATTGCCATCCTTGTCCAAACCGATGTAACCCCTCGTCTTGCAGGTGTCGGAAAGACCATTGATTTTTTCCTCAACCCAAACGTCGCCGCCTGCGCCCAGTCTTCCCTCCCATGAAGGGTGATCTTTCATGAGCGTTGTAATTTCCTCCGGGGTCATAATTCCAAGAACGGTGCTTTCTTCGCCACAGGTATATATTTTCGTCAAATGAACGATTCGCGATTTATCCTCATCCAGCTCTAACAACCACGCTTTATCGGCATCCGGTGCAGCTTCCTGCCACTTCCCCAAAGTTTCGATCGCCATCGGTTCTCGGGCCATCAGCTTTTCCATTTGATTAGATAATGGGAGCCCCATCCAGGCCATAACCGCAATCAAACAAAAGGCGCTGGCGGTCCATATGGCGCGTCTCCATCTTCTCCATCGTTTTTTTAGATGTTTTTTGATATGGAAGATATTCACGGTTATCCCCTTCTATCGGACTTTTGTCTCTATTGTGGCCGATAGCGAGAGCGTTTATTCAATTCTAGGAGACAACGGCGCCTCATAAAAAAAAGCAAAACAAAAACAGCCATCCTTAAAGGATGACTGTTTCCATGATCGGGACGACACGATTCGAACATGCGACCCCCTGGTCCCAAACCAGGTGCTCTACCAAGCTGAGCTACGTCCCGTTAACTAAAGTTGTGTCCGCACAAAATCGGGTCACTTTTACTATTATAGCGACTTCAAGGAAGAAGTCAAGCACTAGAATGCGACTTATTTCTACATCATCGAGTAAAAAAACAGGTTCCACCGCTGGCAAGGAAACCCATCGATGAACCTGCTTGTTTGATGCCGGTGAAGGGACTCGAACCCCCACGGTTTCCCTCACGATTTTGAGTCGCGCGCGTCTGCCAATTCCGCCACACCGGCAAGGAAACGCGCCCTAAGAGATTCGAACTCCTGACCTTTTGATTCGTAGTCAAACGCTCTATCCAGCTGAGCTAAGGGCGCGTATTTAGATGGAGCGGACGACGGGAATCGAACCCGCGACCCTCGCCTTGGCAAGGCGATGCTCTACCGCTGAGCCACGTCCGCATAAAGAATATGAAACTGGTGAGCCATGAAGGACTCGAACCTTCGACACCCTGATTAAAAGTCAGGTGCTCTACCAACTGAGCTAATGGCTCGTACAAAGAAGGCATAAAATAATGGCGGAGCCGACGGGATTCGAACCCGCGGTCTCCTGCGTGACAGGCAGGCATGTTAGGCCTCTACACCACGGCTCCACACTTGGATCATGCCATCCTCATTCGAGGATAATTGCGGGGGCAGGATTTGAACCTGCGGCCTTCGGGTTATGAGCCCGACGAGCTACCGGGCTGCTCCACCCCGCGTCAGTAAAAGAGAATCGATATGGTGGAGGCTGAGGGGATCGAACCCCCGACCCTCTGCTTGTAAGGCAGATGCTCTCCCAGCTGAGCTAAGCCTCCATATCTGGGAAGATAAAGAATGACCCGTAGGGGATTCGAACCCCTGTTACCTCCGTGAAAGGGAGGTGTCTTAACCCCTTGACCAACGGGCCACAAACAAAGTCCTTGCTGGCGGAGAGAGAGGGATTCGAACCCTCGAGACGCTTGTGACGCCTACACGATTTCCAATCGTGCTCCTTCGGCCAACTCGGACACCTCTCCAAATGAGTTGGTTTCCCCAGAAGAGAAGCAAATATGCAAAGCATACATGCTTCCTTCCAGGATGGACTCCCCGAACAGGACTCGAACCTGTGACAACTCGATTAACAGTCGAGTGCTCTACCAACTGAGCTATCAGGGAATATTGCTTGGCGGCGTCCTACTCTCCCAGGACCCTTCGGTCCAAGTACCATCGGCGCTGGAGGGCTTAACGGTCGTGTTCGGGATGGGTACGTGTGGAACCCCTCCGCCATCGCCACCAAACGGTTCAAGGTTTAATCCTTGAAAACTGGATACGAAACG
>NZ_WNZY01000035.1 GCF_009725205.1 Paenibacillus timonensis
TTCTAAGGAAATTGTTAAACATGATTCCCACTCCTTTGGTTTGTCGTTCGATTTTGTTTTTCGGATGATCATCTTTGATGTCTTTATTATATGTGATTTTTTTCACTATATATGTGATTTAAATCACATATATTAAAAATTGAGAAAATAAAATTTAAATAAAACAGCAAGGTGGATTTGCTCCCACCTTGCTGCGAATTCGTACGCTCGTTATTTGGCTTGTTCTTTGCCCGGATCCTTGCCTGTCAGCGTCTCCGACCATTCCTCCATCATTTCTCCAACGAGATCCTCGAGGTTCTCCGTAGCTGAGGTGGGGTGTTTGGGTACGGGAATCGGATCAACACCAGAACCTTTTCCGGGCGGCAGGGTGTCCTGTTCCTGCATCTTGTCCACTCGTTCTTGCTCCTTTCTGAAATAGGATAGGATCGCAAACGGCTCGTTTTCCAAGCTAATGATTGACCTTGATATGATGATCCGGCGTGACCTTATGGGTCAGCAGTTCAGAGACGGTAACGAACCGATATCCCCGGCTTTGGAGTTCAGGCAAAATAACCTTTAGCGCCTCGATGGTTTGCGTACTGTTATGCACGTAATCATGCATGAGGATAATGTCGCCGTTTCGTGCGTTATTTAGTACCTTGCGGACGATCTTGTAAACGCCGGGCGTTGCCCAATCCTTTGTATCTTGATGCCAAGACCAGAGGATCATCTTCAGGTCGTTATCTTTGGTTAACTCGACGATGGCTTCATTATAGTAACCGCCTGGTGGACGGAAGAGGACCGGTTTGCTTCCGGTTGTCTCTAATACGGCCTCCTGGGTCATCGCCATCTCTTCCGTTAAGGTCTTTAAAGTCAACCGGTGAAAGGAAGGATGGTGATAGGAGTGGTTGCCGATTTCATGCCCCCCGGCTTGTTCCAATCTAACGATTTCGGGGAAACGTTTGACGCGGTCGCCAACGACGAAAAAGGTCGCTTTCGCTTGGTACTGCTCCAGAAGTTCAAGAATTTTCGGGGTTTGATGCTCATCCGGCCCGTCGTCAAACGTCAAGGCGATGTATTTTTCCTGCATTGGCACTTCCCAAACAATGTCCCCGCGTTCCTCGTAGTAGCTCCTTTCCTTGCCCTGGGCCGGGGAAGATGCCTCCACGGCAGGGGTGAGAAGCGAAGCCGAGAGGGCGATAGCGAGCGCTGCCCCCAGTTTGTTTTTTAACATCGTTTCTGCGTGCCTCCATCAACTAAACTTAAAGAGATTGTCCAGCCCAGCCAGCAAGAAAACTCTTGTTCCCGGCGGTCGGCGCTGTCCGTTTAGTGTGGCTGATCTCCGGCACTTTTATCCTTGTACGGGAGAATCGTCCTCTCTTTCAAAAAAATCGCCGCTCTGCAGTCGATCGACGAACTGCTGCAGCCACTCGTAATAGCTTGTGGCATGCTTCAGCTTGTGCAGATCCTCCAGGCACCGCTTCCGCTCTTCCTCGGAGGTCTCCATCTCCAGAATGGTCTCCGAGAGCGGCGGAATGACGGAGTCGAGAGCTCCGCGCATGACATCGATTTCTCGTTGCAGCTTCGTCGCAAAAAAGGCCTGAAACGCTTTGAAAAAATCGGTTTCCGCGGCATACAGATCTTTGCGGGCGTCCTTTTCGTCCAATTTGCTCACCATCTTCGAATCGACAAGTGAGCGGACGGCATAGCTCATATTGCTTTTGCTCATATTCATGCTCTGTTGCATTTCCTCTAGCGTCATGGGCCGATCCTCAAAAAATAGGATGCCGTACAGCTGCCCATAGGAGTAATTTACGCCGTAGAGGTCCATCGTTTGCGCAATCGCATCAATGACCTTGGCGCGAAGCTCTTCCCGGAAATTTTGCGGTTCCGGCATTTTCCCCGACGTTGGCTTCTTCACCTTCACACCTACCTGCCTCGAAAAATTTTACACAAAATTAATCGCCGCTTCACGCAGAGATAACCCAATAAACGCAAAACGAACGTACAATAAATATTGAACACAAGAGATTATTAACGTGATTCATCTACCATTATAACAAATATTCAATGATTACTGAATGGAACAAAAGGAGGATCCATGAAACGTTCGCTTTGGGTGGAAGATGTCCGGGCCTTGTTGTTTACGCTCCCGGCGATGGTTCCGCTGACGTTGTTTTGGTTTTATCCGTTGGGGTACATCATCTATCTCAGTTTCACGGAATGGGATTTCATGAGCCCTGATAAGTTGTTCGTCGGACTGCAAAATTATCGCGACCTGTTTACGGATCCGTCGTTTTATCAGTCGCTCCGGGTCACTGCGTTATTTTGCGCAGGCAGCGTACTGCCCGTCGTTGTGTTCGGCTTAGGGCTGGCCTTGCTGCTCAACCGGAATATGAAGGGCGGATCCGTCTACCGGATGCTGATGTTCTCCCCTTGGGTGACGCCGACAGTGGCTGTTTCGATTGTTTGGTCCTGGATTTTCGAGCCCGAGGTGGGCCTAGCCAATACGTTGCTGAAAAGTTTCGGGATCGAAGGTATTCGTTGGCTGGAGGATCCGAACTGGGCGCTCGTGGGTGTCCTACTCGTTACCGTCTGGAAATCGGCCGGTTGGGGGATGATCTTCTATCTCGTGGCGCTGCGCAGCGTGCCCACAGAGCTGCTGCAAGCGGCCGAGCTCGACGGCGCAAGCCGCTGGCACAAGTTCTGGAACGTGACATGGCCGCTGATTTCGCCGACAACCTTTTTCCTGGTGATTGTTCAACTGATTCAGGCTCTGCAGGCGTACGACCAAATCAATGTGCTGACGCAAGGCGGGCCGGCCGGTTCGACACGCACGTTACTCTACCTCTATTATCAGTCCGCCTTCGACGCGTTTCAAATCGGGCAAGCCTCTTCGGTGGCGATCACGCTTATCGTCGGGTGCGTTGGATTATCGCTGCTGTCGTTCTGGGTAGGGCGGAGTACCGTTCATTACTCTTCGTAGAAGAAAGGGGACTAAACCATGCAAGGGATCGAAAAATGGGGCACCGCCATTCGCCATATCTTGTTGGCGGCGGTATCGCTGATCATGGCGTTTCCGTTCTACTGGATGGCGACCAGCGCGTTGAAGAGCAATGATGAGATCTGGCAGTTTCCGCCGACGCTCTGGCCGCACAGTCCGAAATGGGGACAATTCGCCGAGGCTTGGGTCGCCGCTCCATTTGAGCGGTACATGTTCAATAGTATCTTCGTCGCTGCGGCCATCGTAGCCATCCAGGTTGTGAATTCAGGAATGATGGCCTACGCCCTGACCCATATGAAATTTCGCCTGAAAGGGGCGTTTACCGCATTGGTTCTGGTCGGGTACATGGTGCCGAGCACCGCGGTGTACCTCCCGGGTTATATCGTCCTGGGCCGGCTGGGCTTGCTGGATTCCTATGCCGGGTTGATCTTCTCCAACTGCGTGAGCGTGTTTTCAATCTTCCTGATCCGGCAAGCTTTCCTGCAAATCTCGCATGAGCTGGTGGAGGCCGGGCAAATTGACGGGGCGTCGCATTTCCGTATCCTTTGGACGATTCTGCTGCCGTTGACACGCTCCTCCTTTGCGGTACTCGGGCTGATTACCTTTATCGAGCAGTACAACAACTATTTCTGGCCGATGCTGATCACCAAAAGCCAACACCTGCAGCTTGTTTCGGCCGGTCTGCGCAGCTTCTTTGTGGAAGGGGGTGCTTACGGGCTGAAATGGCCGTTGATCATGGCCGCCAGCGCCTTCACGATCGCGCCTTTGCTCGCGTTGTTCGTGCTGACCCAGAAAACGATCATGCAAAGTGTCAATTTGTCCGCAGGTGCTAGCAAAGGATGAGAGAACGAAACTGAAAACCATTTATGGAGGTTATGAAATGACGAAGTGGAAAAAATCGTGGTTCGGATTGTTAATGACTTGTACCTTCCTCGTAATCAGTGCTTGCGGCGGGGGTTCCGGTGCGGCGGGGAATACGGCCGATCCCGCTCAGGCTGCGCCGGCGGGGAATGCGGCGAATGCCGGAGACCAAGCGCAATCGGCAGAACCGGTAACGATCGAGTTTTGGTATGGTCTTGGCGGCAAGCTAGGCGAAAATATGCAAGCCCTCATTGACAAGTTCAACAGCTCGCAGCAAGATGTCATCGTGAAGCCGGTCGTGCAAGCCGATTACAGCGAAACGGAACAAAAGCTGCAAGCGGCCATCGCCGCCGGCACCGTACCGGCAGCCGTCCTGTCGTCCAACGTAGACTGGGCACGCAAAGGGTATTACGCACCGCTGGACGAGTTGATCGCTGCCTCGCCGGATTTCCATCCGGAGGATGTCGTGCAGACGTTCCTGGAGCAAGGGAAAGTCGACGACCAACAATTTTTCCTGCCGATGTACGGCACGACGCAAGTGATGTATTACCGGAAGGATGCCTTTGAGAAGAGCGGCCTTAAGGCCGAAGATTTGACCACCTGGGAGGGGCTTGCCGATGCCGCAGCAAAAATGACGGTCAAGGAAGGCGGCAAAACCGTGTTCTACGGCTGGGAGCCGATGTGGGGCGCGGAGAACATGATGGATGCCGTATACGGCAAAGGCGGAAAGATCCTCAGTGATGACGGCAACACGGTACTGATCGATTCTCCGGAATGGGTGGATACTTGGGAGTTATTCCGTAAATGGATCCATGAAGATAAAATCATGCGTATCCACTCCGGCGGCCAAGGCTGGGAGTATTGGTACAAAACGATAGACGATGTGATGAAAGGCCAAGCTGCGGGGTACACCGGTTCCAGCGGCGACCAAGGCGACCTCGACTTTAATATCGTGGCGGCTATGGAACAGCCGGGCTGGGAAGGGATCGGTGCAGGAAAGCCAGTCGCCCAGGCGATCATGGCAGGTATTCCGGCAGCCGCCAGCCCCGAGCAGCAGCAAGCAGCGATGAAATGGTACAGCTTCTTTATGAGCCCGGAGAATACCGCATTCTGGTCGATGAACACCGGTTATATCGCGGTTCGTCAATCCGCGCTGAACGATCCGGAGTTCGTAGCCTACAGCGAGCAAAACCCGCAGGCGACGGTGCCGCTGAAGCAGGCGACGCATGCCTCGAAACCGTTCCAGGATCCAACGGGCGGGAAGATTACGGACGCGCTGAAAATCGCTGCCGACAAGGTACAGATCAGCAATACTCCGGCAGCCGAAGCGCTTAAGGAAGCGAAGGAGACGGCGCAGCGTGAACTCGACCGAATTCGGAAATAATCGTACCTCCGCGGCAACATTAGATGTCGCAGGAATCAAGTTTAGGGTCGATGCGATTTTGTTCGATAAAGACGGAACGTTGATGGATTTTATCTATACGTGGGGAAGGTGGGGCGAGCGGTTGCTCGCCCATTTTTCCTCCGAATTGATGAAACGGCAACGATCGCCGCTATCTGCCGATCAGTTGCAGGTCTGGGGAATCAGCTACGACGCGGAAGGGCAGATCTCCGGGTATGATCGGAACAGTCCGTTGTCGATGGGCACGGTGGATGATCTGCTGACGCTGCTGGCAATGGAAGGTTACAAGGCAGGCCTCTCCTGGGCGGAAGCAAAGGTGCTGGCGGCGCAGAGTCGCGTGGCCGCGGACGAAGCACTGGAGGGTTCTCGCACGGCTCGGCTGCTGCCAGAAGTGCTGCCGTTCTTGGAGCAATGCGGTCAGGCGGGTCTCCGCCTTGGGATTGTCACCTCCGATGAAACGGCGGCGGCGGAGAAACATCTGGAATGGCTCGGGATTCGCCCCTATTTCTCCGTATGTGTTGGCGCGGATCGGGTGAACTGGGGGAAGCCTTTTCCGGACATGGTGGAGTTAGCTTGCCGTGAACTTGGTGTGGAGGCGGCTCGGGTAGCCGTCATTGGCGATACGGACGGCGATATGCAGATGGCTCGCTCCGCCGGGGCGGCTGCGGCCATCGCCTTGGATGAGGGTCATACATCGGGGAAGGAGGGCTTCCCGTCGGCGGATGTCGTGATGACCAGTTATCGCGAGCTCCGGCTCGGGGAAGTTCGGTAATTCCGGAAAGGTGGAAGAAGAAATGGGTTGGTTATTCCTGGCTCTAGCCATCGTGCTGGAGTTGTCCGGCACGGTATCGATGAAGCTGTCGGATAGCTTTACCCGGTTGGTTCCCTCGGTACTGATGTTTCTTTTTTACGGGGCCAGTTTGACCTGCTTGAATTTTGCGCTGGGGTATATGAAGGTGAGCACCGTTTACGCGGTTTGGTCGGGAATCGGGATCGTGTTGATCTCTGTCGCGGGCGGAATTCTGTTTCAGGAGAAATTGTCGGTACCCTCGATCTTGTGGATCGGGGTGATCGTTCTCGGCGTCATCGGGTTGAATTTGAGCGGCAAGGGAGGTTAAAGAAATGGTGGATCGAAATGAGTTGCAGGTAGGGAAAGGTCAGCGGGACGAAGGGATTTTGCTAACTTTTCAGGTGATCACCGATACGCATGTCCGGACAGATGGGCAGCATACGCATAATGTTAACCTGGAACAGGCTTTACGGGATATCGCGGAGAATGGTGCCGGAAGCGCCGGAATCATGCATTCGGGAGACGTGACCGATCATGGATTCCCGGAGGAGTATGAAGCCTGGAACCGAATCTGGGAGCAGTTTGGTGGGACATTACCTCCGCTGTATGTGACGATGGGCAACCACGATGTCGCGTTGGGGAACTGGGAGGCGCGTTTGGGGCAGTTTTTGCGTGGTACCGGCACGGAGGGCATCTATCATGATCATTGGATTGACGGCTATCATTTCGTCTTCCTCGGAACGGAGGAGGGGCTGGAGTTATTTAGCTCCTTATCAGAAAAGCAGCTGGCCTGGTTGGACGATAAGCTGGGGGAGAGCGCTGCGGCGGACCGTCCAGTATTTGTATTCCTGCATCAGCCGCTAATGAACACGGTGGCCGGCTCTTATGAAGCACAACGCTGGTATGGCGTGGTGCAAGACGCCGAACTGCGTGCCGTACTCGCCCGTTATCCGCAGGCGATCCTGTTCACGGGGCATACCCATTGGGAGTTGGATGCACCTAACACTTCTTTTGGCGTGCGAAGCGAAGGGCCGGCGATGTTCAATGCCGCTTCGGTTGCTTACCTGTGGACCGATGAAGACGAACACAAGGACGGCAGCCAAGGCTTCTACGTGGAGGTTTACCGCGACCATGTCCTCGTGCGTGGCCGGGACTTTACCCGCGGCGAATGGGTGGAGGCAGCGCAGTATCGGGTGGATTACCCGCGAGGCTAGTAGAAGATCGGTCCGACGTGGAGACGAGCAGGACACTTTAATGGGAACGCGTGCCATTTTTGGCGCGCTTTTTTTACGTGCGGTGTGCTGGCGGGCTAGTGCGATGCTATAAGCAACAAGCAACAAGCAACGCGCAACGAGCAGCGACCCGTTTGCTGTTTGCTGATAGCGGTGTTGTGCTAACGGACACCAGAGCCGCTATTTGGGTTCTGATGTTGCCCTCCCCATTCTAACGGACCTCAGAGACCTTATTTGGGTGAATGGTGGTGAAATGATCGCCTAAAGGGTCAAATAAGGTCGCTCCAGTCCGTTAGCCCGGGAAATCTCCGGGAAATAAGCAAATAAGGACCCTACGGTCCGTTAGAAGTTTGGGAGCAACGAAACGACTGGGACTTTGGAGTTACCTGGATTAGGTCGAGGGGGTTGAAGAGCCGTGGAGTCGTTAGCCCTTTTGTTCTGACTATATAGGAAGCCCTCCGCAATTCCACCGCTAAGCGGTAAAGGGGCGGTAAGTTATGGGCGAGTCATTATCCGCGACCACCCAACGCATAGAGCGAAGTTGCTCGCCGCATAATACGACCTACAGGAGGTGTATTGTGAGTTGAACAAGAAGAATGATGCGAAGCACAGCTCCAAGCAAGTAAAAAAGAAATTAGGGGTTCCAAATCTGAATGCGGAATTTGCTGATGCAGATACCTCGAAAAAGACGAAGCAATAGAATGAGTATAAGACCACCAGGGCATAAGCCTCAGTGGTCTTTTTTTCATATCGGGGGGGAGTATAAGGATTGCCCACTTGTGGTTGCGGGTGATCCAGAGCTCCGATCAGGGAATAACTTGGCCACCTGCCCGCTGGCTAAAATCATATGGGGTCACGATGACGGAGACGCTCCAAAAAGAAACGCTTTGGACTATGAAATTCGTATCATAGGCCAATTCAGACCTAAGAAATAAAAATCCCCTGAAGCCTTATGCTTCAAGGGATTTTTGCGATGATCTGCAGTGGGCTCGAACCACTGACCCCCACCCTGTCAAGATGGTGCTCTCCCAGCTGAGCTAGCAGATCAAAATTATAGTGAAGACAAAATTTATCTTATCAGGCAGCAGGGTTCTTGTCAATACTTCCTTGAAGTATAAGGGGCCGGGACCCTGCCAACAATGGAGGAGGAGCGTAATTCCGTTCAGGATACGTATGACGTCAGAAACGCACCAAGCTTGGAAAGGAAGATGTTCAGATGCATCAAACCCACCGTAATCCACATGACCACCATCATAACCCGTCACGACCCAACGGGACGAAACGGCCCTGGCCCCTATGGGTAGCCGTGGCGGGAGCCGTCCTCCTGCTGGCCTTAACCAGCGCTTGCCGTCTGGCACCCGACACGGAGACGATGAACCGGCAGGCTCGCGCCTTTCCCTGGCCGTTTGGGCCTTCGGTATCGGATGGCGTTTATTCACCGACGATTGTGGAGGACGTTTATTCTACGGAATAACAAGCTTTATTCCTCGTCCCACTTGCGGGAATAGCCTTTCTTCGTCACATAAAACATGGAGACGATCAACAAAACCGCGATCAGCACCGCAGCGGTTATCGTTATGCCCATGACCATAACCCTTTTGCCAGCTCCTTTCAGCCGATATCCATTTAGAATAACTATACATGAAAATGATTTTTTTGTATAATGATGCAGTTTAAACAAACCAATGGACAAGGAATGCTGGGAGGGGAACGAAGTGTCGGCTGCAACAATCATTCACGTAGATAACGAGGAACAACTTCAAAGATGCCTGGACATCCGTAAAGAGGTGTTCGTCGAGGAACAGAAGGTCCCCATCGATTTGGAGATTGACGAATACGACAAGATCGATCCAGATGTGCATCATGTGCTGATCGAAATGGAAGGAGCCTATGCCGCGACGGGCAGGCTGATTTACTATAAAGACAATGCGGCCAAAATGCAGCGGATCGCCGTACGCCAAGAATTTCGCTCAAAGGGCGTGGGCAAAATCCTGCTGCTTGCCTTGGAGGAGCTGGCTCGGGAGTTGGGCCTCACAAAATCGGTCCTGGACGCACAGTGCCATGCCGAAGGGTTTTATGCCAAACTTGGTTATGAGACGATCTCGACCGAGCCCTTCGATGATGCCGGGATTCCACACGTCCGGATGGTCAAACCGTTGAAATCGTAATCATAATCATAGGTTTTGAGGTTTCGGGGCAAGCTAGGTCTAACTTGAATGAAGAGGAGATGAGCTAGCCAATGGCCCTGAATACCAGAGAAACGTTTATTGCCGTGCGAAAGAACGGAGACGGGGATTTGGAGGCGTTTAAAACGTCCAGCGGACGCGTGCTTGATTACCAGCAAGCCCTGCAGGAAGTTAAGGCCGGTGCGATCGCCGGCGTCAACGTGTTTAAGGGGCGGGACGGAGAAATGTATATCCGTGGCGATGCCGACGGAGACCCGTCCAATAACCTCGACAACTTGCCTGGTTTCGAATAACGTTGCTCCTCACCATAAACGAATGAACCCTGCGGGCGTAAATGCCCGCAGGGTTGTTTTCGTTACAGCGTATATATTTCATGTTGACGGAGGAACTCCATCTCCCCGATAGCCCCGAGGAACGTCTCCATTTCATCCCCATAATGCATCAGCAGGGTTTGGCTCTGAATTTCGGAAGGCAGAGTTAACAATTCTTCCAATGTCGTATGAACTTCGCCCCGCCCGGTTAACTGGACTTCATGCAGGATTCGTTGGCAGCCACGTTCGCGCACCAGCTTCTCGAGGAGCTCCGGCTGAAACGTTTTGTCCGCACTGTAAAAGATCTCGTCGTTGAAATAAAGCGAATAGCTCGGTTTACCCGGGATATGCGGTGTTCGGATAATCTCCACCTTCAATTCAGGCGCAAGCAGCATTGGCCGGTCTTCCGCTAGCAGACGCACGTCAAACACGTCGTGCAACGAGGCGATCACCCCATCCTGGCTTAGCCCGCCTTTCAGCGTATTTTCCCATAACGGCTCTACCAGGTTCTCGGCGACATAAAGGATCGGTTTCCGCCCAGACCCGAACTTTCGACGGAAGGCTAGTTCCTCCAGTCCGCCCACATGATCTCCATGGATATGGGTGATCAGCACGGCGTCGATGTCCTCCACCGGTTTACCGATGGCGTGCAGCGCCATGGGGGCGGTGATTCCGCAGTCGATCAGCAAGGTGAAATCACCAGCATAGAGAAGCGCATTATTATTGAAATATCGTTTGGCAAACGCCCCGCCCGTACCCAGCATTTGCAGACGTAATGGCATGAGGAATCCCCCTTAAGTAAAGTATGGATCACCCCTTAAATGTACACAATTTCCATTAGAAACAAAAGACTGGCATCTCTCGCCAAAAAAAGTGCCGCCTTTTACCATAACCACCGCAACTTGACCGAAATCGAGGAGTATAACATTACATCAACAGGAATCAAATGGAGGGTCAAATTCATGAAATGGAGAAGAGTTGCATTATTGGTGGTTGCTTTCTCCCTAATGGGAGGTTCCCTGCTGTTTGCCGATGCCGCTAGCCAAAAGGTAAAGCTGATGCTGAACGGCCACGAGCTGGAGGATGGCGGATATATCGTAGACGGGAAAACCTATGTGCCCGTACGCAATCTCGAAGGATTGATCGAATACAATGACAGCACCAAAACGGTGAATTACTATAAACCCAACGTTCATATGTTTTTGTTCACAGATGATGCGGTGTTTGGCGACGTGAAGAAGACGGGGAAGCTGAAGTTCAACGTATTTTCACAAATCGATAATTTACGTACGGATATCGCTGCAGTGCGGGTTTCGATCACGGCCCCCGACGGAACTTCCAAGGAGATTCAGACGGATGAGATCAAAGAGCAGCGGGATAACTTCTGGTTCCGGACGAAGGACATTACCTATGATTTCAAATCGTCAGGCCGCTATGTCGTAGGGTTCTACATGCAGCCGTCGAACGGAACGGACTTCGTGCTGATCTCGGAGAAAGGCATTAACGTCTTAAAATAATCGCAAGTTTAGCTTTACACTCGACAGTACTTACGAAAATTGACCTGTCCCACCCAAAAGTGTTACGATACGGGGGGAATGAAGCAAGGGATTCTTCTTCACTCCATTAAAACATACTTAAAGCGAGGTAATTTCATGAGCGACCACAATCACGAACACGGCGAAGCATGCGGCTGCGGCCACGATCATGACCATGATCATGAGCATGAGCATGAAGAGTTTGTGTTGACGCTGACTGACGAAGAGGGGAAAGACGTAGAGATGGTTCTTGTCGAGACCTTCGACGTTGGCGAGAAAGTGTACGCGTTGCTGCTCGAGCGCAACAATCCGGAAGCGGACGGCATCATTCTCCGCATGGAAGAAGAGAACGAAGAAATGGTGCTTTACAATATCGAAGACGAACAGGAATGGAAACAGGTGGAAGAAGCTTATAACGAGCTTGTCGCCCAAATGGATGAAGCCTGATCCGAGTTTAGTCCCCTGGTTTATAAGATAAAAGCTCCCCGGAAGCGGGGAGCTTTTTGATTTGGGTTGAATCAGAATATCGGGTCAGCTTCAACGATCACCTTAACCTTATCGATATATCGATCCTCCGGTCCTTTGACCGGCAGTCCGACTTCGACATGATCCACGATGTAGTCGATATTGTCCTGGGAAATGACCTCACCCGGGAGCAAAATCGGAATCCCCGGCGGGTATACATAAATAAATTCGGCAATGATTCGTCCGGCGGATTCCTTAAACGGAATGACCTCGGTATCCGCATAGAAAGCATCCCGTGGAATGAGGGAGAGATGCGGAATTTCCGGGACTTTGACGATCAGCTCGTTGGCGTTATTTTCCTTATAATAGGTCTTAGACAATTCGCGTAGAGCCGTCAGTAAAATATCGGCGGTTTCCTGCGTATCCCCCGGCGTAATCAGGCATAGGATGTTATACATGTCGCTGAGCTCCACTTCGATGTTGTAGTGCTCACGCAGCCAATTCTCCGTTTCATAACCGGTAATCCCCAAGTGACGGACGTGGATCGTCAACTTGGTCGGATCGTGGTCATAAGTCGCTTCCCCGCCCAGAATCTCCCGCCCGAAGCAGTACAAGCCTTCGATTTGGTTGATTTCCGACCGTAGATAATGCGCCAACTCCATCGCTTGTTCGGCCATTTCTCGCCCGTGCAGCGCCAAATTACGGCGCGACGTGTCAAGGGAAGCCAGCAGCAGATAGGATGTTGAGGTGGTCGTCAGCATGCTGATGATCGTCTGCACGCGTTGCGGGTTGACGTAGCCATTCTTCGTATTGAGGTTGAGAATCGAACTTTGCGTCATCGAGCCGCCGAGCTTGTGCACGCTGGTGGCCGCCATATCGGCGCCCGCCTGCATGGCCGACATCGGTAACTTCTCATGAAAGTGAATATGCACCCCATGCGCTTCATCGACCAACACCGGTACGTGGAAACTATGGGCCAGATCGACGATTTCCTTCAGGTTCGCGCATACGCCAAAGTACGTCGGGTTGATCACCACGACCGCTTTGGCATCAGGATGGCGCTGCAGGGCGCGGCGGACCGAGGAAGTCGTAATCCCGTGGTCGATCCCCAGATTGGCGTCCTGTGCCGGCGAGACAAAGACCGGCTTCGCTCCGGCGAATATAATTGCCGACATTACGGATTTATGAATATTTCTCGGGACGATAATTTTATCACCCGGAGAACAAACGGATAGTATCATGGTCATGATGGCCCCGCTGGTCCCTTGTACCGAGAAGTAGGTATAGTCGGCGCCAAAGGCGTCGGCCGCCAGCTTCTGCGCCTCTTCGATGACACCGGTAGGCTGGTGCAGGTCGTCCAGGGGAGCGATGTTGATCAAGTCGATGGACAAGGCGTTATCGCCAATGAACTCGCGGAATTCTTTATCGGTGCCGAGCCCTTTTTTATGCCCGGGAATATGAAACTGAACGGGATTGCCGGCCGCGTGCTTTTTGAGCGCAGTGAAGAGCGGCGTGCTTTGATGATCCATACGGGCCATCCCTGCCTTTCGTCTACATAATTTTCAAACAAGCTTGAGTATAGCAAAATGCGCCCGGAATGCAAGCGAATGACGACGGTTTTACGCAAAATTGACGTTATGCGGGTTAATTTGCCGGCGAAAACGGACAGAATGAAGAAGGAAGCCGTGATCGGAAACTAGGAGAGGGGGACTTTTCGTGGAACTGACAAGCGGAATCGCGCGAAAAAAACTGCTGAATCCCACGTTTGCCAGCCTGTGGCTCATCATGTTTTTGGTGGAATTTGTCAAGGGGGCGCTGATCGTATCCATCCTTCCGGTCTATATGGGGGATGTCCTGAGCCTGAGCGCGTTTGCGATTGGCTTGTCTTTTTCGATGCAGTATATCGGGGATAATTTGTTTCGTAGCCCGGCGGGCTGGCTGATCGAACGGATCGGCTTTCGCCGAACGATGAGCTTGGGGCTATGCATCACGCTCGGCGCCGTGGCGGTGATCGCGTTCCTGCCCACCATGGGGTTTCTGGTGCTTGGCTGCGCACTGTTAGGCATCGGTACCAGCCCGCTTTGGCCTTGCGTATTGATGGGGATTACCGCGGTCACGGAGGAGAATAACAATTTCGCGACGGCGATGGGCGTCATTCAGATCTCCAGCCTCGGCGGAACCGGACTCGGTCCCGTTATCATCAACTTTTTTTTGCATGATTCCTATCGGCCGGTCTTTTGGTTCCTACTTGGATGTATTGCGTTTGTCGTTCTAGTATCGTTGTTGTTGCCGGGAAAAACGGGCGGTTCCACCGCCGCGGGAACGGCGAAATCCGCCATCCCGGGGGAGGCATCCCCCTTCGCCAAGAGCGGGGGGGTGTGGAGCCAAATGCGTGCCTCCATTCGCCATATTCGCACGCACTTGAACGTCAGCCCGCTGTTGTACCCGGCGCTGTTCCTTCAATCGTTCGCCGTCGGGCTGTTGACGCCGGTCATCACGCTGTACGTCCGCACCGAGCTCGGGCTGTCTCCGGAGACCTTCAGCGCTATGCTTGTCATCGGGGGTGGGATCACCGTCTTGGGGCTGATTCCGATCGGCAAATTGGTCGATCGCCTGGGGACGCGCTGGTTTTTGCATATCGGCTTCGCCCTGGCGGCGACCTCGATCGGTTTGTTTGCCATGTCGCGGGAGGTATCACTCGTTTGGCTGTTTGTCATCCTGATCGGTTGCAGCTACGCGTTTATCCTCCCGACTTGGGATACGATGATCTCGCATATGCTACCCAGCGGCGAGAAGGGGACGGTCTGGGGCCTGTTCCTGACGATTCAGGGCTCGGGCATGGTCGCTGGGCCGATCATCTCCGGCAAAATGTGGGACCTGATCGGCCCGACTGCCCCGTTTCTGGCCAGCTCGGCGATGATGGCGCTGCTCTTCTTCCTGCATATCGGCCTTGTGCGCACGCAAAAGGCCTCCCCGAAGATATAGATCGGGGAGGCTAAATGCGCAGTAATGGCCAGGCACGCAGCCGAGCTTTAGAACGCGTTCTTATACAGCGGAAGCAGCGTCTGAAACGTCTCTTGGACCGTGCGTATCAGTTGGGTCCCGTCGGACACAAGAGGGTCGTTCCGGTCGAGTCGCAGCCCGCACAACGCTTCGGATTTTTTCACCGTCTTCAGCTGCTCGGCCCAGGCTTTCAATTGCTTGACGTCGGCTTCCTGGTGCAACATACCGCCCGGGCTCATATGGTCTAGGGACCAGTAGAAGCCGTCCGGAATCGTCTTCTTGATCTGGGCCGCCTGCTTGTCCAAATAGTTTGCGAACACCGATTTATTTGGGCTTTCGTAGATGACGGCGAAAATAATAAATAAGTGAGTGGAGAACATCCCCACTTGGAAATGCGGCAACGCTTTATACCCGCGTTTGCTGGCCGCCCAGGCGACCCAGGTGTCATTCGGCGGGTTCACCGTCCGGCGGGCATGCTTGGCGACATGTGGGAACATCTCTTCTCCGCATAATGCGGACAAGAAGGGAGCCAGCTCCGTGCCCAGCGTCTCCAGCTTCGGTCTGATGCGGCTTATGATCGCTTCCATCCGGGGCTCCAGGCCGGGGACGGTTAAGGCGTCGAAATCTGGTGTCGTAAATCCTTCAAAGGACATCGATGAATACCTCCAACTCGAGCATGAATCTGACTCTGGTGTGTTTGGTTTGTAACGGTACCAGTATATCATAAATTTGCGCGTCATCCGCGGCCCGTTCAGGGTAAAAATAATCAATAAACCAAGTTCCATTACATAAGATGGAGTATAAGATAAGGTAAACCGTTAGGAGGGAGTGCCGTGAACAAAAGTTACGAAGTGGAATACTGCAACCTGGAACTCCGATTCGACCGCCGGCACATTCAACAATTGATCCGCGACTTGATCCAAGACGGGTATTCTTTATATTGGAGCGAAAACGAAACTCTCTTTATCATCTCGGTCCGTACCGGACGTAAGCTGACCAAGCTGCGGTTTCAGCGTCTTCCCAAAGGATACAAGCTGGTGGGTGATTACTTGATCCGGGATGCCAAGCTGGCCGAATGGCTGGAGAAGCTGATTGGGGATCTACGCGGCCATGCGGTGGTCAAGCGGTTCAAGGATCGTCAAATCTTGGTCGAAAATATTTTGTTTGGTGAAGTCATTCGCCTTGTCGAAATCTCGGGGATGGAACATCGCGTCATCTATCAAAAGGGACCGGTCCTCGACACGGCGCAGATGGCCGAAATGTACGCCTCCGAATCTGCAGAACAGCAGTTGGCCCATCTCCAGGAGGAATTGGATGCCGAGCTGGAACGGTTGTTCGAAGCGATCCAGCAGGGAGATACCGAAACCTCCGAGGCTTGCAAGGAGAGGCTGCGCAAGCTACGGCTCGAATTGCTCCGTCTTGAATGGTAAGCGCTAAATCCGCCCATCCTAGAGGAGTGATTACCTGCCTCGCTGTCGGCACAACCCATACGAGAAAATTGAAAGGCAAGTCCTTGGCTCCCACGGCGTTGGGGGTTGTTTTTTGAGCGAAACGGCGCAGGGTTCACTTCTGTACACAAAAGAGTTAAAATGATACTATTGAAAAAAATATAGTGTGCAAAGGATGGAGACCATGTCAAAACAACAAATCGGCGTCATCGGCCTGGCCGTCATGGGCAAGAATTTAGCCCTTAATATTGAAAGCCGGGGCTTTACCGTGTCGGTATTTAACCGCTCCCCGGAAAAAACGCATGACCTGCTCGATAACGAAGCCAAAGGCAAGAACCTGGTCGGCACGTTTTCCGTCGAAGAGTTCGTGAACTCGCTGGAAACGCCGCGCAAAATTCTTATCATGGTACAAGCCGGTCCGGCCACAGACAGCACGATCGAACAATTGCTGCCATACCTGGATCAAGGGGACATCATCATCGATGGGGGTAACGCACACTTCCCGGATACGCAGCGCCGCAGCAAAGAACTGGAAGCTAAAGGATTCCGCTTTATCGGTACAGGGGTATCTGGCGGTGAAGAAGGCGCCTTGAAAGGACCAGCCATCATGCCGGGTGGCCAAGAATCCGCTTATAAGCTGGTTGAACCTATTTTGACGGCAATTTCCGCAAAAGTGAATGGCGATCCTTGCTGTACATATATTGGTCCGGACGGAGCCGGACATTACGTGAAAATGGTGCATAACGGCATCGAATATGGCGATATGCAGCTGATTGGCGAAGCCTACCATCTGTTGAAAGACGTGCTGGATGTTGATGCGAAAGAACTGCACGAGATTTTCAGCGAATGGAACAAGGGCGAGCTGGACAGCTACCTAATCGAAATTACCGCCGACATCTTCTCGCAATACGATGAGGAAACCGGCAAACCGATGGTAGACGTCATCCTGGACGCTGCCGGTCAGAAGGGTACTGGGAAATGGACAAGCCAAAGCGCGCTTGATTTAGGCGTACCGCTGTCCATGATCACCGAATCGGTCTTCTCCCGTTTCCTCTCGGCAATGAAGGAAGAACGTGTTGCGGCCAGTAAAATTCTGAACGGACCTGCCAAGAAGGCGTTTAACGGCGATAAGAAGGAGTTTATCGAGAACGTCCGCAAGGCACTGTTCGCTTCGAAGATCGTCTCGTACGCCCAAGGATTTGCGCAAATGCGTTCCGCTTCCGACGAATACGGATGGGATTTGAAATATGGCAACATCGCGATGATTTTCCGCGGCGGCTGCATCATCCGCTCCCAATTCCTTCACAACATCAAGGATGCTTACGATCGCGATCCTGCGTTGAAGAACCTGCTGCTTGACCCTTACTTCAAAAATGTCGTGGAGAGCTACCAAGACGCATGGCGTAATGTGGTATCCGCGGCTGTGGCGAACGGGATTCCGGTACCGGGTTTTGCGAGCGCGCTGTCCTACTACGACAGCTACCGCACGGAACGCCTGCCGGCCAACCTGCTGCAAGCGCAGCGCGATTACTTCGGGGCCCACACGTTCAAACGTGTCGACAAGGAAGGCGTCTTCCACCATCAGTGGTTCTAAGCCGAAGAACGGATCACGAGGAAGCCGGAGGGACGGGAACGTCTCTGCCGGCTTCTTTTTGTGTTGAAAATGGATCGGCCTGTGTTATGATATGAAAAAGTTTACTCTGAGCGAGTTCTCAACAAGCTGAACAGAGCAAGTAGGTGAACGAACACATGAATCAACCGCTAAATAATATCGTGCTGATCGGCATGATGGGCACGGGGAAGTCGACCGTGGGTTCGTTGTTGGCGGCCGAAACCGGCCTTGCGCTCGTCGATCTCGACCAGCGGATTGTCGAGGAAGCCGGACGGACGATCCCGGACATTTTCGCAGCCGAAGGGGAAGCTTATTTTCGCGAGCTGGAATCCGCGATCTTGCGGAGTACGCTGCAGGAACGTGGCATTGTGCTGGCGACCGGCGGCGGCGCCGTACTTCGCGAGGAGAACCGCCTCGTGATGCGGGAAGGTGGCCTTGTGGTCGCGCTCCAAGCAACCGCGGAGGAGATTGTCGCGCGGGTCGGAGAAGATCCAGCTCGACCGCTGCTGGCTGGAGGCGCGAAGGAGCGGGTGATCGCTCTTCTGGAGGAACGGAAAGACGCTTATGCTTTTGCCCATCTGACCGTCGATACATCGGGGAAAAGCGCGGAACAGGTGTCTGCCGAGATTTTAACGCATTACCGCGGTTCTTGATCAATCACAATAAAGGGGAATGTGAACCATATGGACGTTATCGTAAAGCCAACGCCGGAGTTAAAGGGCGAAATCGGAGCATTATCTTCCAAAAATTATACGACCCGTTACTTGCTGGTTGCCGCTCTGGCGGAAGGGACAAGCACCGTTTATTATCCGGCGCATAGCGAGGACAGCGACGCCATGCGCCGCTGCATCGCCGATTTGGGCGCGGTATTGGAAGAGGACGAGGAGAAGATCGTCATTACCGGATTTGGGCGTCGGCCGAAGGACGTCAAGGAGTTGAATGTCGGCAACGCCGGTGCGGTGCTGCGATTCCTTATGGCGATTGCGGCGTTGTGTCCAGAGGTGACGTTCGTGAACACCTACCCGGATTCGCTGGGGAAACGTCCGCATGACGACCTCATCGACGCGCTGGGGCAACTGGGCGTGGAGGTTAGCCATAATGAAGGCCGGCTACCGATCACGATTAGCGGAGGAACGCCGAAAGGCGGGAAAATCCGCGTGTCCGGTTCGGTCAGCTCCCAATATTTGAGCGCTTTGTTATTCCTGACTCCGCTGCTTGCTGAAGACAGTGAAATCGAAGTGTTGAACGACCTGAAATCGAAGGTGGTCATTGGGCAAACGCTAGAGGTGTTGGAGCAGGCCGGGATTGTCATTCATGCCAGCGATGATTACATGCATTTCCGTGTACCCGGTGGGCAAAGCTACCAGGCGAAGACGTATACGGTGCAGGGCGATTACCCCGGTTCGGCGGCGATCTTGGCTGCAGCCGCGGTGACGAAGTCGGACGTTAAGGTCCACCGTCTTGCGGAACGCAGTAAGCAAGGCGAACGTGCCGTCGTGGACGTCCTGCAGATGATGGACGTGCCGTTATCCCATCAGGACGGTACGGTGCACATTCAAGGTAACGGCCGTCTTCGGCCGGTGGAATTCGACGGTGATGCAGCGACCGATGCCGTGCTGGCGATGGTAGCGGCTGCGGTGTTTGCCGAAGGAACGTCCCGTTTCTATAACGTAGAAAATTTGCGTTATAAGGAGTGCGACCGGATTACTGATTTTTTGACCGAGCTGAAAAAAGCGGGAGCGAACGTGGAGGAACGCCAGGCCGAAATTATCGTGCATGGCCGCCCGTCCGGACTGGAGGGCGGCGTGACGATCAATGCGCATTACGACCATCGCGTCATTATGGCGTTGACCGTCGTAGGCCTGCGCTGCCGTCAACCGCTGGTGATTAAGGATGCGCATCACGTGGCCAAATCGTATCCGCAATTTTTTGACCATATCGTCTCGCTTGGCGCATCCGTGGAACGGGTAGAATAAACTTGAACTAAGACGCAAGGCGCTGGTTTGGGACCGGCGCCGGCAAAGGAGGCATTTCAAATGGCATTTGAAAATCCAAGCCGTGAGGAAATCAAAGAAATTCTACTGAGCGCCGGGAACATTGCGGTTGTGGGACTGTCGGACAAAACCGACCGAACCTCATATATGGTAGCCCAAGCGCTGCAAAATAACGGCTACCGCATCATCCCGGTTAATCCGACGGTAAGCGGCGAAATCCTGGGTGAGAAGGTGTATCCGAGTTTGTCGGACATCCCCGAACCCGTGGATATCGTAAACGTGTTCCGCCGCAGCGAGCAGACGCCGCCGGTGGCGAAGGAAGCCGTGAAAATCGGCGCCCGCGTGCTTTGGCTGCAGCTGGGGATTGTGAGCGAGGAAGCGTACGAAATCGCCTCGAAAGGCGGTCTGACCGTGATTATGGATCGCTGTATCAAGGTTGAGGACAGCATCTTGATCGGAAAACGAAGTTAAATGTAGCGAGGCCAATAGGACCCGTCCGCAATCGGAGGGCCCTTTTTTGGCTTCTCGTTTTTCCTTTGACAAATTTGAGGGGCTAGGATTACCATAATGAAATAGATAGAGGGCATCCTACAGAGGAAGTTCAAAAAGTCATCAAAGTTGATTTTTGAACTCTATTTTAATGTGCCTTGAACAGGAACTTACAAGCAGGACTAGGGGGTCACTACATGATACAGGGGATCGGAGCAGCAGCTGGCGTCGCCATCGGCAAAGCTTTCGTGCTGCCCGCCTGGGAATGGGACGTACCGGATCGCCGGATGGAAAAGGTGGATCTCGCTAAAGAATTCGAGCGGTTGTACGAAGGCATTCGCACGTCTAAAACCGAAATCGAAGTGATGAAGAACGAGATTAAAGAGACGGTGGGTGCGGAGGAATCCGGCATCTTTGACGCTCACCTGGCTATCCTGGAGGATCCCGTCTTTATGAGCGAGATCCGGGGGATCATCGAACGCCAGTACAAGGCGGCGGAGGTTGCTGTTAAGGAAGCGATCGACCATTTTGTAACGATGTTTGACCTGCTGGACGACGAATATATGAAAGAACGGGCGCTCGACATCAAGGATGTCGGCAACCGTCTGCTCAAGCATCTGCTCGGGACGCCGGACATCACGCTGCCGGCGGATACACAGCCGTACATTTTGGTGGCCAAAGAGCTCTCACCCTCCCAACTGGTCCATTTGAATCCGGACAACGTGCTGGGTATGGTCACGATGGCTGGCGGCAAAACATCGCATTCGGCGATTATGGCTCGGGCGCTGGGGATTCCGCTAGTTTCAGGTCTGGAGAACAAGTTGGTTGAGCCGCTGCAAACCGGCGACATGTTGGTGATCGACGGAGACGAGGGATGGGTGTATCTCAATCCCGAACCAGCGATCGTGACGCGCTTTACGGAGCTGGCGGAGAAACAACGCCGCCGCAAGGAGCAACTGCAGCTGTTAGCTGCGGTTGAAGCGATAACCAAAGACGGCGTACGCATGCGGCTCGCCGGGAATATCAGCTCCGTCAAGGATTTGGAGCTGGCTTTGAAGCACGGTGCGGAAGGCGTTGGCTTGTTCCGTACGGAATTTTTGTATATGGACCGGTCCACTTTCCCTGGCGAAGACGAGCAGTTTGAGGTGTATAAACAGGTCGCGGAGAAAGCCGGGCCGCATCCGGTCGTCATCCGGACTCTGGACATCGGCGGCGACAAGCAGTTGGAATATTTCGAGCTTCAGGAAGAGGAGAATCCGGTGCTGGGCTACCGGGGGATCCGCATCAGCCTGGACAGCCGCGAGCTGTTTCGGACGCAGCTTGCCGCCGTTTTGCGCGCCAGTGCCTATGGCAAAATGAAGATCCTGTATCCGATGATCTCTTCGCTGGAGGAAGTCCGCGGGGCGAATGCGATTCTGGAGGAAGCCAAGCAGGATTTGACCCGGCGCGGACTCGCCTATGATCCGGAAATTCAGGTTGGCATTATGATTGAAATTCCGGCCGCGGCGGCGATTGCCGATCTGTTGGCGCAGGAAGTGGACTTCTTCAGCATCGGCACCAACGACCTGGTCCAGTACGTGCTGGCCGTCGACCGGATGAACGAGAAGATCGCCCATATGTATCACCCGTTCCATCCGGCGGTATTGCGTCTGCTGCGACAAACAGTGCAATCGGCCAAAGAGGCGGGCATCACCGTCAGCGTCTGCGGCGAGATGGCCGGGGACGAGAAAGCGGTGCCGTTATGGCTGCATCTCGGCGTCACCGACCTGAGCATGTCGCCGCAGGCCCTGCTGCGAGTGAAGCACCGCGTCTTGAACTCCGATTCGCGGGAGAGCAAGAAAGTGGGCGCTGCCTGCTATCGCTTATCGACCAGCGATCAGGTCGAATCCGAGCTGGTACGTTATGCGCATGAGCTGGAACAAGAACGGTTGGGCAAATAACAACATAAGCCGTCCCTGGGGTCAAGAGTGAGTGACTCCAGGGACGGCTTGTTGCGTTTCAGACCTGCACTTTTACATTTGGCGGGAGCAGGAACGGCGCGGGGAACCTTGCCCGGTGCGTCGTAAGTCATGTCCAAATCATGTCACGCCATTTCATGGCAGAGCGGAGTCGGGACGAGACGACTAACGCAGATCAGCCACCGCATCCACGAACGCTTTGCCGTAAGCCGGCAGGTCCGGCGGACGGCGGGCCGAGATGATGTGCCCGTCCACGACGACGGGCTCGTCGAGCCAGATCGCGCCGGCGTTCTGCATATCGTCGCGGATACCCGGCGTGGACGTTACGGTCACGCCCTTCAAGATCCCGGCGGAGATGAGCACCCAGCCGGCGTGGCAGATTTGCCCGATCGGCTTCTTCGCTTGGTGCAGCTCACGGACGAGCTGCAGCACCTTGTCGTAACGCCGAAGCTTGTCTGGCGCCCAGCCGCCGGGGACAAGAATCCCGTCATACGCGCTGGCATCGATTTCCTCAAAGGCAAATTCCGCCTCGGCGGGGACGCCGTATTTGCCGATGTATTTTTTCCCTTTCACCGGGCCGGCTAAATGCACCTCAGCTCCCTCTTCGCGAACGCGGTAGATCGGGTACCATAGCTCCAAATCTTCAAATTCCTCATCCACCAGGGCAATAATTCTTTTGCCAGTTAATCTCAAATCCAACTCCTCCTGTCTTTTATGGTACTTGACGAAAACTCGATTCAATATTTTAATTGTATCAAAAATGATAACTATTACTATGCCCGGCGGTTTCTGAAACCTTTCCAATTATGGCAATTTAAAGTATCTTTCGCCAACAGAAGGAGATTCTCGCAAGCGGGTCGAATAAGATCATTATTCATAAAATTTATCGAATCAAAAAAATGCAAAGGACTAAGATGAGGTGGTACTGTGCGAAAGCACTGTCATTGCGGGCAAATGATGAACCTAGGCTTCAGGCTGGTCATTTTTGAAGGAATCTATGAAATCGACCGAGTTCCCATTTACGAGTGCGAGGATTGCAGCTATTATGAGGTGCTTCCGGAGGTGAAGTCGGATCTGACGGACTTGTTGGCCGAACTCAAAAAAGAGCAGCCTAACGGCCGCGTGTATTTTACCGAGATGAACGAGCTGGCTGACCTGATATTCGCCATCTACCGTCAGTGGAATCGAACCGAGAACGCTTCCTTCGAGAGTCTGTTGGAGCAGCAATGCGAGGAACGAATCAATCTCCTGCTGGACTTGTACGGCGGGGCCAAGAACATCGGCGATTTGGATTGGATGAACGAGATCTCTAAACGCCTCTCTCAATTATCTAAATATGTAAAGAATCGACAACTTTCCAGAGCCAATTGACGATTTTGCTCGATTTTTGCAAATCATTTTGTAAATGATGTTGTATTTTCATTTCTCTTTTTGTTAAGATATCAACAGAACATCTGGAGATTCTTATTCGCACAAAAGGGGATGAAATGTTATGTCCACATGGATGAGAATACAATCGATCCAGGAGCTGAATGATGCTTTGGTACGCTCCTCAAGCCAGCCGCTGCTGCTGTTTAAGCACAGTACCCGCTGCCCGATCAGTGCCGGGGCACATAAGGAAGCGGAGGCGTATTTGAACGGGACTCCGCGCGAAGACGTTACATACGGGCTGATTTACGTCATTGAGAACCGGGACGTATCGAACGAAGCAGCCGAACGGCTTGGCGTCAAGCATGAATCCCCTCAAGCCATCCTGATCAAGGAGGGACAAGCCGTCTGGCACACGTCTCATTCTAAGATCACGAAGACCGCGCTGCAGGAGATTTTACGCTGAGTGAAGCGTTATCATTGCATAAAGTAGTATTTTGTCGTATCATAAATTTAATTGAAGCTCTGGAACTTTACCGGATGAACGAGTGAAAATCTATTGGCAATGGAGAGAAGAATGTGACGGTTACCATTTACGATGTGGCACGTGAAGCAGGCGTCTCGATGGCCACGGTTTCCCGGGTTGTCAACAATAATCCGAATGTGAAGCCGCAGACCCGGAAAAAGGTTTACGAAGCGATAGAACGGTTAGGTTACCGGCCCAATGCCGTAGCCAGGGGTCTTGCCAGCAAGAAGACCACCACTGTAGGTGTGGTCATCCCCGATATTTCGAATTCGATCTTTGCGGAAATCGCTCGGGGCATCGAAGATATTGCAAACATGTATCACTATAACATTATTTTGTGTAATGCCGACAAGCGCAAAGAGAAGGAGATTCGCGTCATCAACACGTTGCTCGAGAAGCAAGTGGACGGGCTCCTCTTCATGGGCGGAACCGTAACGGAGGAACATATTCAAGCGTTCCAGACGTCCGCGGTACCAATCGTGCTTTGCGCAACGAGCGACGAGAACGGATTGTATCCTTCCGTGGATATCGACCACGAAGCGGCGGCTTTTGACGCGGTCAGCACGCTGATCCGTCATGGACATCGCGAGATTGCGATGATCAGCGGAACGTTGCAGGATCCGGCGAACGGTTATGCGAGATTCCAAGGGTACAAGCGCGCGTTGGAGACGGCGGGCATTCAGTACCAAGAGGATCTGGTGCGGATTGGCAACTATCGTTATGAATCCGGTGTGGAAGCGATGAAGTATTTCCTCGGGCTGAAGAAGCGGCCGACTGCGATCTTTGCGGCAACGGACGAAATGGCGATTGGCGCGATTCACAGCATTCAGGACGAAGGCTTGAAGGTGCCGGACGACTTCTCGATCATCAGCGTTGACAATATCCGTATGGCTTCGATGGTTCGCCCTCAGTTGACGACGGTCGCTCAACCGATGTACGACCTCGGTGCGGTAGCGATGCGTTTATTGACCAAGCTGATGAAGAAGGAAACGGTTGAGAACCCACGGGTGATTTTGCCGCACGAAACGATTTTGCGGTTGTCCGTTAGCCACGTCTAAGGGCTTAGCTTCGGGTATCTTGCAACGTTGGGTATAGAGAGATAAGCTACACATAGAAAATATATATGAAAAAGGTTAACTACGGATAAAAAAGCTCCTTATTTTAAGGAGCTTTTTTGAGTATTCGGGGACAATAATTCTGCCCGCACGATGGACGGGAGAATAGGAGGGAGTGGCTGACATGAATCAAACGATAGGCCTGATGGGGGCCATGGATGAAGAAATCGCATTCCTGCTCGAAAAGGTAGAGCGTCAGGAAAAGGTTGACGCCGCAGGAGCCACTTTCGTCAAGGGTGTACTGCACGGACGGGATGTTGTCGTGTGTAAATCCGGCGTCGGCAAAGTCAATGCCGCAACCACAACGCAAATCCTGATCGATCGCTTTGGAGCGGAAACGGTCTGGTTTACCGGAGTGGCCGGCGCGGTGCACCCGAATTTGAACGTTGGCGATATCGTCATTTCGTCTACTTGCTTGCAGCATGATATGGATGTTCGGCCGCTCGGCTATAAGCGCGGTATTACGCCGTACCAGGACGTCTCCGACTTTCCCGCTGACCCTGCCTTGATCCGCTTGGCAGAAGACGCCTGCGCCCGTCAGTGCACGGATCATCATTACCGGGTGGGACGGGTGCTGTCCGGTGACCAGTTCATCGCGGATCCGGAATTCGTTGGCTCTGTTCTGTACAAGGAGCTGGACGGCGTCTGCGTCGAAATGGAAGGGGCGGCGCTCGCACAGGTATGCCATCGGAACGGGGTGCCATTTATTGTACTTCGCTCTATCTCGGATAAGGCGGACGGCTCCGCTGACGTGAATTTTGCCGAGTTTACCACACTGGCCGCCCGGCGTTCGTTTGCCATTCTAAACGATATGGTAGAGCATGCCGGCGAGTTAAAATGAAAAGACTTTGGGTGAGGTAAGCAACCTCACCCAAAGTCTTAGGGATAATCCTGTAAAGCGACCGCGAGAGTCTCGCGGTTTTTTGTCATGATTTCCGTTCGGCGGGGGATGCCCTCCCAATGGGACAGGTCGTCAAGCCAAGCGACGGGAAGCTCGAATGGAGTCTGCGGCTGCCAGCGATCCATCCAGGCTTGCGGCAGCGGGAGCAGCGGGTCTTGGCGCAGGGCGGCAGTTAGCGGATGATCGCTCATCTCCAGCCACAGTAAGCTCCAGGCGCGGGGAACGACCCGCCAGAAATCGTAACCGCCGCCGCCCATGGCGACCCAGCGGCCCTCGCAATACGTATGGGCCAGCTCATGCAGGATCGCCGGCATATCTCGGTAGATCGACATGCTGCAGTGCATGTGCGACAGCGGATCCAGCGCATGGGCGTCACACCCATGCAGGCTGACGATCAGATCCGGCTGGAAATGTGCGGTTAGCCGCCGGATAGACTCCTCGAAGCATTCCATCCACGAGGCGTCTTCGGTATAAGGCTGAAGCGGCAGATTCATGCAAGCGCCGTAGCCTTGATGTTCGCCGCGCTCCGGCAGGAAACCGGTACCCGGGAACAAGTATTTCCCTGTCTCATGGATAGAGTAGGTGCACACGTCAGGGTCTGAATAGAAGCTCCATTGGACCCCGTCTCCGTGATGGACATCCGTATCGACGTACAGAACGCGTGCGCCGTAATTGCGTCGGGCATAATCGATAGCCACCGCAGCGTCGTTATAAACGCAGAAGCCAGCCGCTTTGGCCGACAGGGCGTGATGCAGGCCACCGCCGAGATGCAGCGCATGCGGACTGGAGCCGGAGAGTACGGCCTCCACGGCCGTAATGGTCCCTCCGGTAACCCAGGCGGCCGCTTCGTGCATGCCGGGAAAATATGGCGTGTCTTCGTCCAGCAGCCCAAACTGCTCGCCGCGCGAAATCCAGTCCGCTGTGGGGGTCGGGCGGCTCAACTGCTTAACGGCTTCAACATATGCCGGCTGATGGATCCAGAGCAGCTCTTCGTCGGTCGCCGGCCTCGACAGGCGCATTTGCTGCGGCGTCAGTGCGCCGATCTCCTGCAGCAAATCCATCGTCAATTCCAGCCGGATCGGATGGAACGGATGGCCATCGTGAAACCGGTAGTTCATCGCCTGTTCATGGTGGACAAATAAAGCGCTTCCAGGCATGGATTCATCACGCCTTCCTGTATACTGTCAGTACATAAATCGCTGCTGAAAACGAATCCGGTCAAACTGCTCCTCGGAGGACAAGGGGACCGCCTTGCCGATGCGAACCATCAGACAGTTGGCGGGATGGGAGCAAATTTCCGGGTCATCGGTGGCGTACCAGACCATGTCGACTGTCTTCATCAGCCGCTCCATCATGGTGCGGTAATCCCATACGGAGAGACCGCTCTTTTTCAAATCCCAATGCCAATAATATTCGGTCGTAAAGACAATGTATTTCTCCATCTGACCGTCCTCGAACGCCGTGCGGATCATCTTCGATCCGAGCCCGAGAGAACGGTAATCATCAGCAACTTCGACCGCTCCGAGCTCGATGAGATCGGGCATGTGGCCTTGCGACCATCGTTCCATTTCGTCGGGATAATGAAAGGTGACATACCCGACGATGGTCGAATCCTCGCGGGCCAGGATGATGCGTCCTTCCGGTAGACCGGCGATTTCGACTAGTGCGGCGTGTTGATCAGCCGGTTTGCGGAACGCATCCAGATCGGGATGCATCTTTAAGGTTTGGAGATGGGAAGGGGATACAGGTCCTTCCACAACGATTTCACGATTCTGATGGGGCAGGGTGTGGCGGATATACGTTTTTTGATGTTCCATGGAACCGCCTCCTTTGCTCGTTCCCCTCACTTATAACAGAAAAATGAAAATTTGAAAAGTGTAGCCTGTGCGCGAAAACGTGTGCTATAATGTTCTCCGACATAAATTATTCACATTTTCAGGCCGTGCGTGTGATCGTTGTACTCGAAATACCGCCTCAAATCGCTTGAGTTCTGTCGTTGCTTTTTCGATCAAAACGGATGCCCTCACCCATGACGCTGAATGAAGCTCTCAACTTACGCTGCTATGTATCCGTTTTCATAAACTTTGATCTATTGCTTGGAGATTTCCAAAGATTAAGGGAGGATGAAACGATGAGTCAACTGCAAGGGGAAGTCATTTCACCGGGCGTTCCGTCGTCCAACATGGGCAGCTACGAAGAGGCGTATAAGAATTTTCAATGGGAGGATGTTGAGAAGCAGTTCTCCTGGTACGTCACAGGCAAAGTCAACATGGCCTATGAAGCGATCGACCGCCACGTTGATGCAGGCAAAGGGGCGCGTGTGGCGCTTCAATTCAGCGATCCCTCGCGCGAGGAGTCGTATACGTACGAGGACATGCAGGGGCTGACGAACCGGTTTGCCAACGTGCTGCGTAAATACGGTATCACGAAAGGCGATCGGGTATTCGTCTTTATGCCGCGGACGCCGGAGCTCTACGTGAGTGTGCTGGGCACGCTTAAGGTCGGCGCGGTCGTGGGGCCGCTGTTCGAGGCGTTTATGGAAACGGCAGTTAAGGATCGCCTGGAGGACAGCGGGGCGGTTGCGCTGGTCACGACGCCGGCGTTGCTGCCTCGGGTGAAGCGCGAGGAGCTGCCGACGCTGCGGACCATCATCGTTGTAGGTGACGAGGTGGCGGCCGGGGACGGAATCGTCGATTATAAAGCGGAGATGGAAGCCGCATCCTCTGAGACCGAGATCGAGTGGGTGAATCGCGAGGATGGCCTGATTTTGCATTATACGTCGGGTTCGACCGGCAAACCGAAAGGCGTTTACCATGTGCATAACGCTATGATTCAACACTATCATACCGGCAACGTTGTGCTGGACCTGAAGGAAGGGGACGTCTATTGGTGTACGGCGGACCCGGGATGGGTCACCGGGACGTCCTATGGCATCTTTGCTCCGTGGCTGCACGGCGTGACCAACGTCGTCCGCGGCGGGCGCTTCAGCCCGGCGGACTGGTATGAGACGATCCAAAAGAATAAGGTTACCGTCTGGTACAGCGCGCCAACTGCGTTCCGCATGCTGATGGGTGCGGGACAGGACGTTATTAAGCAATATGATCTGTCGTCACTCCGCCATGTCATGTCCGTTGGTGAACCGCTGAACCCTGAAGTAGTGCGCTGGGGGATGAAGGTGTACAATCATCGGATTCACGACACGTGGTGGATGACGGAGACAGGCGGTCAGCTCATCTGCAACTACCCTTCGATGCCAATAAAACCCGGTTCCATGGGTAAACCGGTGCCCGGCATTGAGGCGGCGATCATCGACGAGAACGGCAAGGAGCTGCCGCCGTACCGGATGGGTAACTTGGCCATCCGCACGCCATGGCCGTCGGTCATGCGGCTGATCTGGAACAACGCGCCGAAATACGAGGAGTATTTCCGCATCCCGGGATGGTACATTTCCGGCGATACGGCTTACATGGACGAGGACGGTTACTTCTGGTTCCAAGGCCGGATCGACGACGTGATCAATTCCTCCGGCGAACGGATTGGCCCGTTCGAGGTTGAGAGCAAGCTCGTCGAGCATCCGGCCGTCGCGGAAGCCGGGGTTATCGGCAAGCCGGATCCCGTGCGCGGGGAGATCATCAAAGCGTTCATCTCGCTGCGTGAAGGCTTTACGCCGTCCGAGGAGTTGAAGGCGGAGATCGCCAAATTCGTCAAGGAAGGGCTGTCCGCTCACGCCGCTCCGCGCGAAATCGAGTTCAAAGATAAGCTGCCCAAGACTCGTTCCGGCAAAATCATGCGCCGCGTGCTCAAAGCCTGGGAGCTCAACCTCCCGGCCGGTGATTTGTCGACGATCGAGGATTGAGGTCGGTTGATCTATAGCAGGGGGGCTGTCCCAAAAGTCATCGTAGATGACTGAGGGACGCCCTTGTTTTTTTGATTTTGTTAAACAAAAAGAAACCAATCCTTGGTAAAATGGAAGTGACTAGCAACCATTCAAAAAGGAGAGGTTT
>NZ_WNZY01000036.1 GCF_009725205.1 Paenibacillus timonensis
TGCCGTGGCCGGGCGGCCGAAGTTGCCGCCGCCGGCGCCGCTGAAGCCGCGGCCGCTGTAGGCGCCGCCCGCGCCGGCGCCCCGGCCGTAGCGGTCGCGCGGCACGCGGCCGCCGTCCTCCTTCAGTTCCTCGGGGATCTCCTCGAGGAACCGGGACGGCGGATTCGCCGTCGTGCGGCCGAACAACGTGCGCATCTGCGCGCACGAGAGGAACAGCTTCTCCTCGGCGCGGGTGATGCCCACGTACGCCAGGCGGCGCTCTTCCTCCAGTTCCTCGTTGTCGAGGAACGCCCGGCTATGCGGGAAGACCCCTTCCTCCATGCCGATGATGAACACGACCGGGAACTCCAGGCCCTTCGCACTGTGCATCGTCATCAGCACGACCGCATCGTCGTTTGGCTTCTCGGCATCGCCGTTGTCGTTCATGCTATCGATATCCGCGATCAGCGCCAGATCCGTCAGGAAGGAGACCAGCGACTTATCTTCATTATTGTTCTCGAATTCCATCGTGACGGACAGGAACTCGTCGATATTCTCCAGCCGCGAGCGGGATTCCAGCGTGTTCTCGTTCTGCAGCTCCAGCCGGTATTGGGTCATCTCCAACAGCTTCTCGGTTAGTTCCGTGACGGAGAGGAACTCTACCATTTTGTGCAGCCCGCTGATCATGTCAAAAAACTCAACCAACGCGTTGCGGGTCCGCCCGGCAAATCCCAGATCATCCACGAACTCTAACACACGGTAAATTGACGTTCCCCGCTGTGCGGCAGCATCTGCCAGCTTGCCCACTGTCGTGTCTCCGATGCCCCGCTTTGGAACATTAATGACCCGCGTCAAGCTGATATCATCATCGGGATTGGATAATAGGCGCAGGTACGCGAGCAGGTCCTTGATCTCTTTGCGATCATAGAACTTGATGCCGCCGACAATCTGGTACGGGATATCCGACTTGATCAGGATTTCCTCGATCACCCGCGACTGCGCGTTGGTCCGGTACAGAATCGCGTGATCGCGGTAGTTGCGTCCGCCTTTGACACTATTATGAATTTCCGTCGTGACAAAATACCCCTCATCATGCTCCGAATCCGCGCGGTACACCTTGATCTTGTCCCCATCGCCTTTGTCGGTCCACAGCTTCTTCGGCTTGCGCCCGGTGTTCAACCCAATCACTCCGTTGGCCGCATCCAGAATCGTTGAGGTTGAACGGTAATTCTGCTCCAGCAGGATCGTTTTCGCCTCGGGATAATCCTTCTCGAAGTTCAGGATATTGCTGATGTCCGCCCCGCGCCAGCGATAGATCGACTGGTCGCTGTCCCCAACGACGCAGATGCGGTGGTGCTTATCCGCCAGCATCCGGCACAGCATGTACTGCGCGCGGTTCGTATCCTGGTATTCGTCGACATGAATGTATTGAAATTTCTTTTGATAAAAATCCAACACGTCCGGCGATCCCTTAAACAGCTCGATCGTCTTCATGATGAGGTCGTCGAAGTCTAAGGAGTTGTTTTGGCGCAGCTTCTTCTGGTACATGGCGTAAATTTTGGCCACGATGCCTTCGAAATAATCGCCGATCTTCTGCTCGTATTGCTGCGGGGTGATCAGTTCATTCTTCGCCGTGCTAATTGCCGCTTGAACCGCTTTCGGCTCGAATTTCTTCGTATCGATGTTCTGTTCCTTCATGCAGTTCCGAATCACGGACAGCTGATCCGTTGAATCCAGGATGGAGAAGTTGGAGGTGAACCCGATCCGCTCGATATCCCGCCGCAGAATCCGCACGCACATCGAGTGGAACGTGGATACCCAAATGTCCCTTCCCTCCGAACCGCCCACCAGCCGGGATACCCGGTCCTGCATTTCGCGCGCGGCCTTGTTCGTAAAGGTAATCGCCAGAATCGCCCACGGCGGCGCTTTACGGGTCGCGACCAGGTAGGCGATACGGTGCGTCAGCACGCGCGTCTTGCCGCTGCCTGCGCCGGCCATGATCAGGAGTGGCCCTTCGGTCGCCTCTACGGCTTGTCTTTGCTGCGGATTCAGGCGGCTTACCGCCTCTTGTATGTTCACAGGTTGCATCAAACTTGCTCCTTCCTTATTAAAAAAACATCTCTTCGTCCTTGCCAAAACGACTAACGGACTCCAGAGCCGTTATTCACTCATTTCCCGAGGTTTTCCCGATGTAACGGACTCCGACGACGCTATTTCGCCCCAACCGAGTCGGGAGGGTCCGAATTCGGACAAATATGGTCTTCTCAGTCCGTTAGATGCTTTGGGTCTCGTTATTCCGGGAGATAACGTCCCTGGTGTCCGTTATAACCAAAACCTCTCTGCGAAGATAGCGGTGGTGTTTGTTCCCCAAACCTTCATCGCTTCTAGTGCTTGACTACTTCCTTCACCGCCGCCACTGTCTCCAGCGCCCGATCCAGATCGCTGTAAACCACGTTTCCAACGACCACCGTATCGCTTACGGCAGCCGCCCGGCGTGCGGTTTCGGTATTTGCAATCCCGCCGCCATAAAACAAACGCGCTTGATCCAACGTTCGCCGCACGTCCGAGATTAGCTCAAAGTCCCCGACCTGACCGCTGTACTCCAGGTATACGATCGGCAGTTGCAGCAAACGGTCGGCCACCTGGGCATATGCCCGTGCCGTTGCCGCCTCCAACGTGGCCTGCGCCTCCGTCACTTTGGCTACAGTCGCCTCCGGATTCAGCACCAGATATCCCTCCGGCACCAGCAGTTCCCAAGGGATCAGGTACCCGTATTGCTCGATTGCCCGAGCATGTTGACCGAGGATCCAGTCCGGGTGACCCGCGTTCAGCACGATCGGAATCATATATAGGTCAAACCCCGGCACTACCGCCTCAAGATCGGAGATCTCCAGCACGCAAGGCACCTCAAAACGGCGTACTCGGGATAACAACTCAACCGTATTCTCATAGGTCACTCCGCTCGATCCGCCGATCATGATCGCATCCGTCCCGGACAGGCAAACCGCCTCCAGCGTCGATTCATCCAGTTCACGGTCCGGATCCAGCTTAAACACATGCCGCCAGGCAGGTATCATCTGCTTCAACTTCCATTCCTCCAACGGCAATTTCGGCAGATGGACCGCGAAAAACGGGGCTTGCTGCTCCGCCCCGCTCTCCTTGTCCATCTGATATAAAGTCATATAGACGACTAAATTTCCAGTTCAGTTTTCTCTGTTTCTAGTCTATGTTACCCGGGGTACCCTGTCAATGTTCGCGTCCGATGCGAACACAAAAAAGATACGTTTTTATCGGACAAAAACGTATCTCTTCAATAAAGAGAATAATCCCGTATTTTCTGCCAAATCCGCTTCCGTCAAAAAGTCGGTGTAAAACCCGTAGGCGCCCATCTTTTTAAACTTGGCGAGGGTCTCTGGATCATTGATCGTATGGATGTAGGAGGGAACGCCAACCCGGCTTAACTCCTTGATCAAGCCCGCGTTTGCCCGGGTGTCGGACATGGTGATGGCGGCGAGTTCTTTCTCCTGGGCAAAGGCCACCACATCCTCATCGGCCTCATGCGTCTGGTATAACGTAAAGATAACCGAATCAAACGGGTAGATTCGCTCGACCGGTTCCCACATCGCCCGGTTGTAAATTTGCGGCACCACGCGATCCAGTAGTTCCGGATTCCTCGCCAACGCCTCATCGACGATCTGCGTAAAGATCCGCTGGATTTCTTCCGGAGTAGACTGCTTTGTGTCCGTGACGATATACGCATCCGGATACAGTTCCATCAGCTCCAAGACATCGATCCAATCTAGCGGCTCGTAGGTGCCCTGGATTTTCGCCGCTTTAAACTCGGCCTGGGAGAGCACCGCACCCTGTCGCTCCGCCGCCAGCTGATCCTGCTGGCCGAGCTGTCGCGTAAAGCTCTCGCCCCACTCATGTCGCGCCACCAATCTGCCATCGCTACTAAGCAGCAGATCAACTTCGAAAACGCGAAGGCCTTTTTCATAGTTGGCGAGGAAGGCATCGTAACTATTCGTATACGTCAGCCCCTCGATCCCACCCATGGCGTGGGCCACCATCCGATGGGCCTTGAAGCCCTGCTCTTCCGTCTTCGGCGACTCCGGTAACCAGCTCAGCGCCAGCAACGAGATGCCCATGAGGAGCAGGAGGTTGTAGAGAAGTTTGTTTTTCATAAGAAAATAATCCTATTCTATCGGAGTTCCAGCGATAAATGTCGTTTATTGTCAAAAGTCATTATAGCATATCTCGTAGATTTATCGAGTCGCCGGTAGATTCAGGGAATACGGTTGACGAATGCACCTATTTTCTTTATGGTCATTCTATGCAAAACACCCTGGAGGACAAAATGGAGAGAAAAGCAAAACTCGAAGAGATCGAAGCGCTTCGCGGCGTGGCCTTCTTGGCAGTCGTGTTGCAGCATGCCATCGGTGGATTGTTCGCTCAACCCGGTTTGTCGTCGTTATCCGTCAGCTTGGGGACGACCTTCTTGGGGTTGATTCGGTTTGCCGTACCGCTTTTTGTGTTTATCACCGGCGTGGTGTTGTTTTACAATTACGACCGATCTTTTCAATATGGACGTTTCTTGAAAAAAAGAGGACAGCAGGTCGTCCTACCTTATCTGTTCTGGACGCTCTTCTACTATGCGTGGGTGAGCGTTCGCAGTGGAGGCGCCATCATCGGCGATTGGGGAGACCTCCTTCATGTACTGGAGCTGGCTTTTACGGGTAAAGCCTCGTATCACTTGTGGTTTATGGTTATGATTATCCCGTTTTATCTGCTGTTTCCTGTCTTCCGCCTGCTTCTGGCCGGCAAGCGACCGGCTTCTGTCAATCTGGCGGTAACCATCGGGTTTCTGGTCGCCAATCTGATTCTGGTTTATGCGCTGTCAAAAGGGTGCTTTCAATCGGATCAGCCGATTCTGCAAACCCTCTATCGCTACCTGGACCGAAACTTTCTGTTCTGGACGTTTTATTTCGTACTCGGCGGATTCGCCGGCTTGTATTATGAACGCTGGAAAAAGGCGATGCAGTCGCTCTGGGGCGTCAGCCTTGCGGTGACCGTCCTCTTTCTTATTTACATTGGAACGAAAATCTGGGGGATCAACCAAGGCGCAGCAGCCGGGGACTACTTAACCAGCTCATATGTGACAGGACCACTCAAGCCCCTGATGATAGCAGCCACTCTCGCGATGCTTCCAGTGCTGTTCTATACAATCCAGCGCTTGACCTCCAAGCCAACGAAGATGGGATTCGTGCTAGCCGTTATCGGGAAATACTCCTTCGGCGCCTATCTGGTCCACGCTTTTATTTTGCGATATACGAACCTTCTAGCGCTGAATGTTCTCGGAATCCTTGGCGTTTACATCCAGACCTTAATATCGTTTATCCTCTGCGCCTGCATCAGCGTCGGGTTGGGCATCGGTTTCCGAAGAATCCGAAATCGTTGGCGGAAGGCGCGGGTTGGTGTGGATCGTGGAATAGCGGGGTGAAGGAAGATAAAAAAACGGTCTCACTATGTGGAGGACCGTTTTTTGCTGCCGGGGGCTATCATCCCGTCAGTATGCATTTTTATTGATGAAACCATTTACGACCGTTCTTAGCACAATTTTAATGTCCAATAAGATCGACCAGTTCTCAATATAGAAAATATCGTATTTAATCCGTTCCTCAATTGACGTATCTCCACGAAGCCCATGGGTCTGCGCCCAACCGGTAATGCCCGGCCGGACATGGTGCTTCACCATGTATTTCGGCACTTCTTCCTTAAACTGATCCACATAATAAGGCCGCTCCGGGCGTGGACCCACCACGCTCATATGCCCGGCCAGCACATTGAAGAACTGCGGCAGCTCGTCAAGGCTCGTCTTGCGGATAAAGGCCCCGAACTTGGTACGCCGAGGGTCGTTTTCCGTCGTCCACCCCGTATCCGGGGCCCCCTCGGGCAGTACCCGCATGGAACGGAACTTGTACATTTGGAATGTCCGTCGGTTTAACCCTACTCGCTCCTGCTTAAAGATGACCGGGCCCTTCGAGGTCAACTTGACGCCAACGGCCACAAATAGCATCACCGGAGAGGTAATGAGGATCGCCAGCAGGGAGAACATGATATCGAAAATCCGCTTAGCCACCCGATTCCCGGTCAAGTCCAGCGGAATATCCCTCACGTTAATCATCGGCATCCCAGCAAAGTTATCAAAATAGGGCCGGGCCGGCAGATAATCAAAGAAATCCGGAATGATGAGCGTTCGTACCCCTACTTTTTCACAAATGGAAATAATCCGGGCATAACGGTGATGAGCCTCCAAAGGAAGCGCCAGAACGACTTCATCAATCAACTTGTCCTGCAACACACTCTCCAGTTGATCGATCCTCCCTAGGATCGGTTTATAACGTGTTGCCTCGATCCCATCCCAAACTTTATGATCATCTAGAAACCCAACGATATCATAGCCCAATTCAGGGTACTGTTTGAGATTGTTGTGAAAACGCTGGCCTAAGGATCCGGCTCCGAGAATCAGAACAAACTGCTTGTTGTAGCCCTTCTTCCGAAGCTGCTTCAGGCTGTTTTTCAGGAAATATCGGTAGAACATAATCAAGAGCAGATTGAACATCATGTATATCGCCAAGTAGAGACGGGATATATCCACTTGTTTAAAGAAGAACATCAGGCCAAACAATAGGAATAAGCTCGCAACATGCACCTGGATGATCTTCCAGACTTCATCGGCAAAGCGTTTTTTGCGTTTGGGCTCGTACAGCGAAATCAAGACACCAACAAAAATCGCGATCGCGCCATAGACGACACTCCAAAAAGCGTAAATCTCCACAGGTAACGGCTGCTCGTATGCGATCAAACCACTTTCAAATTTAATCCACCAAGCTAGCAGGAAAGAGATTTGGATGGACACAAAATCCGTCAGAATATACAGTTGGGTCAAGAACCGTTGGTTCTTTCGGATCATGATCTCACCTCCAATTTAACTTCCGCCGACTCCGGCTGGCCTGCTCTCAATGGGGTTCTCATACCCTGAGGGAGCAGTTTATTTTTAGCTAGGGATAAAAGAAATTTCAACGAAATACCGCTGTATACGGCTGCGTTTGTGATCCAGGAATAATGGCTAATATAATGTTTCCGGTGAAAAACCCACATTGCGCGGTGAAATTCATAAATGATCTTGAATGGCTTGCGCCGGCTGCTAGCTCCCTTATAGTGAACAATGTATGTGGCTGGATGATAATGAATGCCCCATCCCGCTTGCTTGATGCGGTAGCACCAATCGATATCTTCACCGTACATAAAGAATGTTTCGTCCAAAACTCCAACCTGTCGGATCGTCTCTTGTCTCACCAGCATAAAGGCGCCAACCAAGCAATCCACAGGGTAGGTCTTGTTTGGATCCTTGTACCCCAACTGGTACTGGTTAAACCGTGGACTATCCGGGAAGAGCTTCGAGAATCCGAAGGCATAATAAAAGGACGCGGAGGGTGTAGGAAATCCCCTTCTGCACGCTTTATCCAGCGAACCGTCCGGCAAGATGACTTTACACCCCGATGCCCCGAGCTCTGGGTGCCCGTCCATATAAGAAACCATGGTTTGAAACGTGTTGGGCTGCACCACCGTGTCCGAATTGAGCAGCAACACATAGCGGCCCTGGCTGATTTCCATGGCTTGGTTGTTGGCCTTCGCAAAACCGGTGTTGTCTTGGTTGGCGATGAGCACCATATCCGGATATTCGCTGCGAATCGCTTCGACAGAACCATCCACGGAGGCATTGTCCACCACGATCACCTCATACGAATAGACCGTCTCAGAATCGTATACCGACCGCAGACAGTCCAACGTCAGTTGACGCGTATTATAATTAACGATCAATATACTTAAATCCATGATTTATGCGCTCCGAATCTACAAATATAGTAGTCTATCGACATTATAGCACAACGGAATGGAGATATGGGGGATTGTGTAAGGGAATGGATGGAGATACGAACAGGGTATAATCAAAGACAAAAAAGGAACCGGCACCAGCCGATCCCCAGTAAACTAATTAAGTTCATGTAAGATATGTTTTTAAAAACTCCCGCAATCCTTCCCTCCAAGGCCGTAATTCGGTTAAACCATTTGTCCGGATAGATAAATGCTCCATAACCGAATTACGTGGCCGAGCTGCCGGCAGAGGAAATTCTTCAGTCGTGCAAGGATGCACTTTAGCTTCATATCTCTTTCCTGTGATTAACTCTGCCTCTTGAAATATCGCCACAGCAAACTCGTACCAAGTACATGTCTCCGAATTGGAGACATGATAGATCCCATACTTTTCCGTCTGAATTAACTCTAACAAAAATTGCGCAAGGTCAACCGTATAAGTGGGTGAGCCGTGCTGATCATTAACCACTTTGATTTCCGGCGGCTTCTCCTCACCCAGACGGAGCATAGTTTTGACAAAGTTTTTACCAAGCAAACCATACACCCAGGAAGTTCTTACGATAAAATAAGATGACGAGAGGCTTTGAACCAACATTTCCCCCGCCCGCTTCGATTTTCCATAGATCGTCTGCGGGTTCGTATTGTCGTATTCGTGATACGGCCTCTCGGACAATCCGTCAAAGACGTAATCCGTACTGATATAACAAAACTTGGCTCCAACTCTTTCACTTGCTATAACCATATTCCGCGTTCCTACAGCATTGACCGTGTATGCTGCATCCACTTCTTGCTCTGCCAAATCCACAGCCGTATAAGCGGCACAGTGGATAACAGCATCCGGCTTATACTCATTTATTGCAAAGAAACAAGAAGACTGATCAGTAATATCAAGCGTATTCCGATCACATGCAATGACCGAATGCCCTGCCTCCTCAAAAAGTGACACGACATCTGTGCCAAGCTGCCCAGCTGCTCCAGTCACTAACACTTTCATAACCTACTGCTCCCCCAGCCGATCGCCATATTGTTTGGCATAATACTCCTTATAATCACCCGAGAGAATTCTGGCCCACCAGTCTTTATTCTCCAGATACCAATGAATCGTCTCTTTTATTCCGGTTTCAAAAGAGTGTTTTGGCTTCCATCCAAGTTCATTCATCGTTTTGGTCGGGTCGATACCGTAACGGCGATCATGACCAGGGCGGTCCTTAACATGGGTAATAAGCGATTCCGGCTTACCGAGTTCCCGTAAAATCGTTTGTACAATCTGCAAATTTGTCCGTTCGTTATTTCCGCCGATATTATAAACTTCACCAATACAGCCTTGATGAATAACAAGGTCAATCGCACTGCAATGATCTTCGACGTACAGCCAGTCGCGGATATTTAACCCGTCTCCGTAAACAGGAAGCGATTCATCCGCCAGCGCTTTGGAAATCATTAATGGAATCAGTTTCTCCGGGAATTGAAATGGACCATAATTATTCGAGCATCTTGTTATATTGATCGGCAATCCGAAGGTTTCATGATATGCACGAACCAGCAAGTCCCCTCCCGCTTTGCTTGCGGAATAAGGGCTGTTTGGCGCAAGTGGAGTCGTTTCAGTAAACAATCCGGTTTCACCAAGTGTGCCATACACTTCATCCGTCGAAACTTGAACGAACTTCTTAATGTTATGTTTACGAGCAGCGTCCAATAGTACCTGAGTTCCAAGCACATTCGTCTTCACAAAAACATCGGGCTCCAAAATGCTTCGATCCACATGAGACTCAGCCGCAAAGTTGACAACAACATCAACATTTTGGCCGATAAGATCTTCCATAACTTCTGCGTTAGTAATATCTGCCTTGATAAAGGTATGGTTCGGGTTGCTTTCGATCGATTTAAGATTTTCAAGGTTCCCCGCATAGGTCAAAGCGTCTACATTGATAATTTCGTAGTCAGGATGTTGTTCGAGCATATAGAGTACAAAATTACTGCCTATAAACCCGGCACCGCCGGTAACGAGCATCTTCATGAACTAATTTCCTCCCAGTAAAAATTCATTTCCGCTTCTGCAAATAAAGGATGATTCCGATCCTTGTCCGACAACTGCGGTTCGTTCACCGGCCAGTCGATTCCAAGCGCCGGATCGTTCCATAATATGCCGCGATCATGTTCTGGAGAATAATATTCATCAACTTTATAAAAAACTTGGGTGTTCGGCACAAGAGTGCAGAATCCGTGGGCGAATCCCTTCGGTACCAGCAATTGTCTCTTGTTGTATTCACTGAGAATAACCCCTATCCATTGCCCAAAAGTCGGCGAATTTCTACGGATATCCAAGATAACATCATAAATTGCTCCCGTTAAAACCCGAACCAGTTTAGTCTGAGCTTTTGGAGCGAGCTGATAATGAAGCCCTCTTAAAATTCCTGGATCAACGGATAAGGATTGATTATCTTGAACGAAATTACAATTTGTTCCCAGACGCTGCATAATGCTTTCATTATAACTTTCCATGAAAAAACCCCGGTGATCCCCGTGAACCACCGGTTCAAGCAATAAAGCCCCTTCTAATTTTAAAGGAGTTAACTTCATAGATGAAACTCTCCCTCCTATAGCTTGAGCTTACCGAATTCTTCTCCAAAAATAATATCCTGGGCTAATTCATTTGCCCGGGCCAGCGAGGAGTGCGTACCTGCATCTGTCCACCAACCCTTTAATACGTCGAATGTAAGCTCTCCTCTTTCAATATATGCGTTATTAACGTCAGTGATTTCCAATTCTCCCCGGGCAGATGGTTTTAACGTTTTCACTATATCGAACACTTTATGATCAAACATATAGATTCCAGTTACAGCATAATTAGACTTTGGATTCTGGGGCTTCTCTTCAATAGATATGATCCGGTCCCCTTCGATTTCCGGCACGCCAAATCTGTTAGGGTCAGGTACTTCTTGAATAAGAATTTTGGCCCCTTTCTGCTGGTCATTAAAATTAGAGACGTAAGGTGAAATATCATCCGCGAAAACATTATCACCGAGAATAACGACCATCTGGTCAGAACCAACAAAATGTTCGGCAAGACCTAAAGCTTGTGCGATTCCGCCAGCTTCATCCTGTACTTTATACGTAAAAGAAACCCCCATCTCGCGTCCGCTTCCCAGAAGGTTCACTACGTCACCCATATGTTCCTTACCCGTGACAATAAGGATATCGGTAATGCCGGATTGCTTGAGTTTGCCTACACTATGAAAAATCATCGGATATTTCCCAACCGGTAATAGATGCTTATTAGTTACTTTAGTTAAAGGAAAAAGGCGGGAGCCTGTACCACCTGCAAGTATAATTCCTTTCATATCGAAACCTCCGTTTACTTTTTTTCCTTAATAATTATTTTGGAAAGTAAATACGTAATAGGCAGTGTAATTAAAATTACAACTAGAGGAACAATTCGTGCAGATAGTCCCAACTTTTCAACAAATAAAAATACCATTAATATGTTCACAAGATACTGAACTACATAAACGATCGGGTATTTTATAAACTTTTTCAAAGATAGCTTTTCTTTAAAAACAAATAAAGAGTTCAGATAATAAGAAATGAATATTCCCGAGACGTAAGAGATCGTATAAGAAATTGAATAACCTATAAAACTTAGCAATAATAAATAAATAATATACGTTGCTAATGTATTAAGCACGCCGCTAACGATAAATTTTAGAAATTCTTTATTCAAATATTTCATCTATTACAAACGATGGACGCTGTCTACTTTCGTCCAGTATTCTCCATAAGTATTCTCCAATTATCCCTAGCATAACCATGATTATCCCCAGCAGGAATGTTATTAACGCGATTATGGTTGTCCACCCCTGCAACTCAATCAGGCCAAATACGGTGCTGATCACAACAAACACGCCGTAAAGAAAACTAAGAATCGCTGTAATAACGCCGATAAATGACATGAAACGAATCGGCATATATGAGAAGCTCACGAATGAATCAACAAATAGCTTAACCTTTTTCGAAAGTGTCCATCTGGATTTACCCAATTTGCGTTCTTGCCTTACGTAAGGGATTTGAACTTGATCATGACCTAGCCAGTAAATAAGGCTCATTACATTCGTATTTTTCTCTTGTATTTGCAGCACTTCATTTACTACTTGTCTGTCAATTAAAAGAAAATCGAAGCCACCTTTAGGATACCCCTTCAGAGCAAACTTCTCCAATAAATAGTAATAAGAATTCGAAAAAAATTTTTGCGAGAGTGATTCCTCCCGGTCTTCCCGTGTTCCTAGAACGACCTTTCTTCCCTCTCTCCAGCACTCAATCATTTGCTTAAACATTTCCGGAGGATCCTGCAAGTCTGCAGCGATGATACCCACACATTCCCCCGAAGCAAACCGCAATCCTGCCTGTATTGCTGACATCGAACCAAAATTCCGGCTTAGCTTAATTACTTTAATACGATCATCTTGCTTTTTAGCTTCTAACAGAAGCGATAGAGAATTATCTTTTGAGCCATCATCCACAAATACAAATTCAAAATCACAATTTGGTATAATTTCTTGCAGTTTTTGTAATCTTGGGATTGTATGAGGAATATTTAATTCATTATAATAAATAGGTACAACAATCGAAAACTTAATCCGCTCTGTATTCATTAACAGCCTCCACCACACACTTAACTTCTTCTTCATTCATCACAGGACTAATCGGAAGACTTACAATTTGTGAATGAATTTGCTCTGAAATAGGGTAACTTAAATCGTTCCATTCTTCATACGCCTTTTGCTTATGCGGGGGAATTGGATAGTGGATCATTGTTTGAATCCCCTTGCTTGTCATATGTTCGATAAACTTTTCCCTCGATATGGTTCTTATGACAAAAACATGCCACACATGAGACATGTCTTCATCTTCGACTACAGGTAACACTATTTCATTATTATCAATATGATTCAAATAATAAGAAGCGATGGACCTTCTTATACTATTGTCATGATCCAAATATTTGAGTTTTTCTTTTAAAATAGGAGCTTGAAATTCATCCAGTCTGCTGTTGTACCCCTTGAATAAATTCTCGTACTTTTTATGGGAACCGTAATTTCTTAGCGCTTTGAGCTTTTCATACAGTTCTTCATCGTTGGTCGTAATCGCACCGGCATCCCCTAAAGCCCCTAGATTTTTTCCGGGATAAAAACTGAAGGCAGCTGCGTCTCCCAGGTTCCCCGCTCTTTTCCCTTCATAGGTTGCCCCGTGAGACTGAGCACAATCTTCAATGATTTTGAGGTTATACTTTTCGGCAATCTGTCTTATTGGTCTCATATTACATGTTTGGCCATACAAGTGGACAACAAGAATTGCTTTTGTTTTCGAGGTGATACTTTGTTCGATTTGATTAGGATCGATATTGTAAGTTCTGATATCAGGTTCAACCATAACGGGCGTCGCTCCATTAGCCGAAATGGACAAAATCGAAGCGATGTAGGTATTAGATGGTACTATAACCTCATCTCCCGGCCCAATACCATAAGCTTTAATAATCAGTTCCAATGCGTCCAATCCGTTAGCTACTCCTAAAGAAAAGCGAGTTCCGCAGTAATCAGCAAAATCCGATTCGAAAGACTTAACCTCTTCGCCAAGAATATACCAACCGGAATGCAATACTTTGTGCATAGCATCCATAATAGCTTGTTCATGTCGAAGATTAATTTTCTTTAGGTCCAAAAAAGGTATCATTATTTCACCCGGTTTCAATTATAATTTTTCTGCAATTACGCTGTCTTGCAACGTATACTGTTTGCCACATTCTGTGCAGATTAACGAGTCGTTTAACCTTTCTCCACAATTGCAGATATATCCTTTAAACTTCGCTGGATTACCATACCACAAAGTATTATTCGGAATATCCTTAGTTACTACGGAGCCAGCTCCAATCATTGAGTATTTACCGATGGTATGCCCTGCTATGATTGTTGAATTTGCTCCAATGGATGCCCATTCTTCAATAATCGTCTTCAAAAATTCAGAAGGATATTGCTTGGATCGGGGCCTCATATCATTCGTAAAAGTGACATTCGGACCGATAAAGACATTGTCACTAATCCTTACGCCATCCCAAATATAAACCCCTGATTTTACCGTAACATTGTTCCCGATAATGACATCATTCTCAATAAACGTATGGTCATTGATATTACAATTGGAACCGATGGTGGCCCCTGGTAATACGTGCGAAAATGCCCAAACCCGTGTATCGTCTCCGATTTCCCTTGTCTCAACTATGGCCTGCGGATGTGCAAAAAAATCGCTCATTTTCCGTACACCTCAACGAATTTGTCGTAATCACGAATATAATCTTCAGAGTCGTATAAGTGAGAGGCTAACACAAGTAATACACAATCTGGAGAAAAATCATACATTTCGTGCCAATCATTAGGTTCAAGAATTAGAACTTTGTTAGGCGTATCAAGCAACACATCCGTTTTTCTTTCAATGCTGTCCAAATATACTTTACAACTTCCTGAAACACAAACTAGAGCTTGTCTCGTTTTATAATGTGCGTGGAAACCTCTTCGTACGCCTGGTTTTGTACCATAAATGTAAAATATGCGTTTAATTTCAAAAGGTATTGTTGAATTCTCTTCTATGACGGTAAGTAACCCACGTTCATCACCCAAATGCTCAACATACACCATCCTGCTTTTTTCCATAAAGACACCACCCTAGCTTTAATTCTAAGTTATTTAAAAACATTTTTTTCTAATTAAGCATGTAGTATAGCTTGTAACTATTTTCTTCAAAAAATCGAGTTATATCCTCACTTGTTGGAACGTAATCATCCTTCCATCCAGTATCATCATTAGGAATTGTTATTAACAGCTGTGGTTGTTCCTCCCAAAATCTATATGAATATTGCAAGGGTTTGGATAGCTCATCACTAAATACCAACAATTCTTCTTTTGAAGAGAGAATACTTAACTTATATTGGTCCTGAGGTAAATATGAAAAAGAGCTACTTTGAATGATTTTATACCCTCTAGCATTTAACACGAGTCCCCAATTTTCTTGGCCGTTTATTTTAACCTCTTTGTCAAATTTATTAGTAAGCTGAAATTGCTCACTACTATTCTTTTGATTTATCCAGTTAATTCTATCTGTCTGAAGGTCAAGATAAAAAGAAAGGGTAAATATTGCAGATAAATAAACTAAAAACAATGCAATATATACAAATACTGTGGTCTTGTTCCTTTTTCTTATTTTAAGCTCAGATTTCTCATTAATTAGCCATATGAAATATCCGAAAAAAGGTATTAAAAACAAGAATAATGGATATCCGAATCTAGATTCCACAACAGTTGTTCCGATGAATAAGGCATACCCTAAAAACAAAATCAAAAGTGAAATTCCAATAAATTTTTCTCTCGCGGACTTAACCTTTTTAAAGAAGTTAATAATACCCAAAAATGCAATGAGCCAAAAGGAATATAGAAAGATAGATGCTATGATTCTACTAAAAGGATAAAAATCGTTAATATAAGTATCAACATATCCCCAGTCTAAAGCACCAAAAATATGAACGATATAAGTAACTACAAAGGATATCGGCTGTTGGAAGATTAAATCATATATCGTTGTATCAGGACTCACATTATACGGGGTCCTGTAAATTAATCCCGGTTCTTGATTAGGGATAACAACAGTAGCATATTTTAAATAAGTAGCTGCTAGTCTACTTTGAAAACCATATAAGTCTTGGTGAATTAAGGGTGTCCAATCATTAAATTGTTTTACATTATTATAAAGCTGAGGAAGGAACATCACACTCGAGAAAACAGCTGTCTTTATTCCCCTAAAATAATTCAACTCTTTCAGCATTAACTTTCGCATAAACATTACCACTATTAATAATGGAAAAATAATTAATGAAGATGGCCTTATCATAATAGCTGCATAACTTAATATAAAAACAATATAATAATCTCTTTTTTTACTAAAATCGTTGAAAATCGTATGAAAGACAGCTATTGTCAAGCAACAGGTTGCCATTATATCAGTTAATAATAACGTTGTGGATTGAACTAAGTATGGGTTCAAAAAACCAACAGCGATTACTCCATAAAATACATAATTGTTTTTCTTATAGCTATAAACCGATTTCGCTACAAAATGAATAGTGAAAATATAAAATAAAAACTGCATTATACTCATTACTATTTTTACAACTTCAAAATTCTGAGTAAACACTGAAATGATCGCTATTAACAATGGGTAAAGATATGTTCTCAACGGCTCATTTAAATTAGTAAGCCCGTTCAACAAGATTTGTTGACTGACTTCGATATAATTAGTTTCATCATAGTAATTAACATTATAGTTTTTTAATAAAAAAAACGAGAACATTATAGTAGATAGTAGCAACAGTAACATTAATAATTTGTTTTTAAAGCTAAAAGCGACAACTTTCAAATTAAAGCCCCTTTCAAATATTATGTCACAATCATTTGACAAATCCTAATTTAATCATTTCTGGAATTGAATTGCATTCTTTTTATCTTCACCGCCCATAAAAACTCAACACTCTCGCACCTATTTACGCACTTGCTCTGCAAATGATAATTGGTTTTGGCTTGATGTGAATTTTAATAAGTACTTATTTTTGTTGAAGAACTCATTAATTTCATTAATAGTAGGTAAATAATCTTCTTCCCAACCAGATAGCGTATTAGGAATAGAAATCACAAAGTGACTTGGTTGTTCCCAGTGCCTATTTGAATACTGATTCGGGTCACTAAATCCATCATTAAAGACTAGTGAATTTCCCTCGCTGTTAGTCACGGAAATATTCAGTTGATCCTCAGGCAAATTTTCGAGATTTGAAGTTTGGACAATCTTATACCCTGTTTTACTCTGAACAAACTCCCACTCGCTTTCACTGAGGGATATCTCAGTATCATAATTAATATTTGATAAATATTGTTGTTTATATGCTTCCCATTCTTCCTCGGTCCCTTCATTTTTCAAATCGTCAACATAATCACGAAGATCATAGAAAGCAAGCATTTTATTTTCGCTTTCAATCGGCTTAACATTTATAATACCTTGTAATTTTACCTCTAACTCGTTTGCATAATCGGTTGTATAGCCGGTACGATCAATATAAATCCCCGTATATCCTGAGTAACTTATAATATTGATTGCTTTATCTATTGGCAACTTAACTAGTTCCTTCATCCACTTGTCGCCAAATCCATTCTTCATATTTCCAAAACTCCATAACAAATCGGAAGAATGCAAGTACCCTTTAAGCAAGTCGTAGTTCCCCATGTTATTTAAATGTTCTCCCTCAGGAAAAGAGACGTAGGGAACTTGAAATATCATCGATTTCGAAGGCATTAACTTATTTATTTGCTGGACGAACTTCACATCATTATTATAATCGATAGCCGTGACCTCTGAAGGAGCTAATGGATGCGTGCTTTGATCATACATTCCTAAAATAGCAATAAACAAGCACAATATAACACTAACAATATATTTAAAGTTCTTTTTCATTTTGTTTAATATTCCATCTATATTCATCGCCAATGCCAAACAAGCAAAAAAGGCTATAAATATACTCAACCTATTATAGCTTCGTATCTGCGCTGATATTAAGGCAGCAAATAAGACGCTAAAGCCTCCAATTGTACCTAGCAAAATAGCACTTATATTGAGCAGCGACAATGACTTGTTATACCTATCAATGTTACTTTTATATTGTGTATTCTTGAATAAAACAAACAACAAGTACATGAATCCAATAGCGCCAACGAAGCCTAAACTTGCCGTATCGTTCTCATTTACTAAAGGAGCTTTAGCGTTGTACTCATCTTTTTTATCGCTAATCCAATCAATATTATGCCCTGTAGTCGGTAGTAATAATTGTGCAATCTTTAATCCATAGACTTCGCTTGCTTCAAAGTTCCGTGCGGAAGTACTTTGTCCATCGGAATTACTAATTTTATACAAAATACTTGGGGATATGTTCAATACTAGTGTGACTGCAACGATAAATATGAGGAAGATTGACTTAATAATATAAAGTGCCTTTTTTTCCTGAATATATCGTACAGCTCCCATAACAAGTAAAAAGAAACATGCAAAAAAGGCATAATAAGCCCCTGTTGAACCAATTAGAATACAAATAATAAAAGATGCAACTAACTCCATGTTCCAATTAATCTTATATTTTAAACCACTATTACTATCCCTCTTTACAAGAAGAAAGTCCTCTTTATGCGCTACCCAAAGTATAACCATGACAATTAACGGAACCATATAATAACCTAGCAGAAACAAGTGTCCTGTACGAATAATATGGTAAGGAACAAAGGTATAAAGAAGACTGAAAGCCAGAGCTAATGGGATATTTACTTTAAAGTGTTTTAATACAATATATGCCGATATCATACACAAAGGAAACGTAAGTAAATAGTAAACGTTCATTACCCAGACATAGTCAGCATTAATTAACGATAATACTTTCATAATAAGATATTGGAAATTGTCTCCACCAAGCGGATAGTCGTACATTTCAAGGCCAAATGGTGCTCCTAGAGAAGGATTCACATTATACCAACCATTTTCAATCATGCCTTTAATGAACAAACTCGTTGAGAGGCCATCGCCTCTATAAACATAGGGCACTGATAAATCAAGATATTGAAGACGTAACACGTACCACATTCCCAATAAACAAACAACAACGCACAAGACTATTTCCAATAACAGCCTAATATTTTTATTTAAACCAGAAGGGGCAAACTTCCACACTAAAGGTTCCTCCTAACCACATCATCTTCTCCAATATACTCCCCAACCTGAACTTCAATTAAATGCAGATCGATTTTACCCGGATTCTCGACCGAATGCTCATCGCCCAAGCGAATAAAAGTCGACTCGTTTGTCCGCAGTAGAGACTGTATTCCATTCACTGTGATTAGGGCCGTTCCACTCACAATTGTCCAATGCTCGCTTCTATGGAAATGCTTTTGTACACTTAATTTACCGCCAGGTTTAACAACAACTTTCCTGATTTTGTAGTTCGGGGATTGATCCAATACTGTATGACTCCCCCATGGTCTATAAGCGGTGACATGCGTGTCGCATAAATCAGATCCTTTTTTCTTTAACTCCTTTACAATCTCCTTCACCTTTTGGGAAGAACCTTGCTTGGAAATTAATAAAGCGTCGGGAGTATCAACGATCATCAAATTATCTACATCGATAGTAGCTACCATTCTATCATTCGTCATAACGAGATTGTTTGAAGAGTTTACTCCAACAAATTGATTAGATAAAGAGTTGCCGTTCTCATCTTTTGAGACTTGCTCATATAATGCTTCAAAGCTTCCCAAATCGGACCATCCTATGTTTGACGCAATAACCTTAACATTCGTACTTTTCTCCATCAATGCATAATCGATGCTATTTGAAGGAATAGATTCCATATCGTCTTTCTTGATAAGTACTGTATCATGATGAGTTTTGGCATTTTGTAATGCTTTAAGAGATCGGTCATAAATCTCCAGAGAATGCTGTTTCATTTCTTTAAGAAACACCCCGGCTTTAAAGAGGAACATACCACTATTCCAGTAATAACCGCCAAGCTCCAGGTAATGTTGTGCAGTACTTTGATCCGGTTTCTCTTTAAACGAAGTAACGTCAGAACCAACGGCCTCTATATACCCGTAGCCTGTTTCAGCATAATCCGGGGTAATTCCGAATGTTACCATATTCCCTTTCAATGCAAGTTCTTTTGCTTTTTCTATACAAAAGGCGTACTCCATCTGATCATTTACAATATGATCAGATGGAGTAACAAATACCAGGTCATCTTCTTCGGCAACAAGACAGGCCAAAACAATAGCCGGCGCGGTATTCCGACCAACGGGTTCAAGAATAAATTTATCGGCTTGAACATTCAGTTCATCCAAATGATTCAGCGCGAGGAAGTATTGCTCCTCATTCGAAACAATAAATGTTTTATCGCAGAGGGTTCGGTTACGCTCTACGGTCATTTGAAATAAAGATTGGTCTGAAACCAATTTATTAAATTGTTTAGGATATAACGTCCTGGATAAAGGCCACAATCGTGTGCCATTCCCTCCGCATAATATCACATTTATCATTTTTGAACGGTCTCCTATTTTTCATTAATATCAAGAGCAAGAATCTTCTGAGCAGCTTCTCGTGTGAAATACTGACCGATATATTCTCCCGATAAACGAGAAAGGGAGCTCCACTGCGTCTCATCTTCGTATAAATGGATTACTGAATTTGCGAATTGTTCACTATCATCAGCCACCATCATAACATTTTCCGTATTCACCAAGCCCTCTGAACCTATTGATGTTGTTATCACAGGCACTTGGTAATATAGTGCTTCCACTACTTTTCCTTTTACACCTGCTCCATAACGAAGAGGTACGACAATTATTCGGCACTTCTTATAATAGTTTTCCAATTCTTCGTCCGATACGTACCCGGTTATGATTATACTCTCCGACTGCATCGCCTTGAGTTCCTCAGGCGGATTAGATCCCACAATATACAATCTAATTTCCGGTAGGGCTTTCTTTATATGAGGGAATATATCGTTAATAAACCATGTAATCCCGTCATAATTCGGAGTGTGGTTGAATCCCCCCACGAACAGCAGGTCTTTCCTTTCCTGATATTGAGGGGCTCTTTGGTCATACTGTTCCTCATATGGAAACAACGGAATATTTCTGACCGGCTTATCGGGAAATTGCTCTTGCAATACCTTTTGCTCGAATGAGCCTACAACATGGATGACATCCGCCTGTTCGAACAAAGTAAATTCAGTCTTTTTCCACTCTTCTGCCGATTTCAAAAGCACCGGATTTTTCGTGATTTCGTAATTCCTCATTTCGCGCAAGTAATGCAAGTCATGGCCAAAATAAATGATCTTAGCTTTTGTGTTCTTCTTAAATGAATCCATATACTTTATTGCAATATGCGGTCTGTTAAGGTAGACATAATCCAAATATTGACCATCGGCTTTAATCCATTGATGAATATTTTTCGCATACTCATTTCCATATAGAACTTCGACACCCATTTGTTGAAGTTCTGTAGTGTATGGCTCATGCTTAAAGAAGTTATCCCCAATGAAAATAACATGCAGCCCCATTGATTTCATAAGTTTAATATAAAAGTAGGTACATCTTCCGCCGGCATCTTTGTCATAATGAGGGACGTAATGATCCACGACTACGACCGTTTTTTGCTTTCCTGATCGGTCTCTTGCCCAATATACATGCTCGGCATTCGGAAAATGATTTACTGAAAGTTCTTCTTGCCATTTATCCCGAAACTTTTCTTTATTCTTTATTTGATAGCTTTTTATACCGCTGCCTGTATCAGTTCCGTGGGAAACCCCCTCGAAATGAACAATAACCGACTTGGGCTGGAGAACAACGCGATAACCTAACCTTCTAATTTCAAAGGCTAGATCCGTATCTTCGAAATAAGCCGGAACATACCGTTCGTCAAATCCACCTAGCTTGTCCCAAAGATTTTTGCGCACCAGAATCGCCGCTCCAGAAATATAGTCAACATCCTTGACATAGTTATACTCGGGCTTCTCAGGGTCATCAAGTCTGCCATAATTCCATCCGCTTGCATCATTCCATATGATCCCACCGGACTCTTGTTGTCTTCCGTCTGGGTATACTAGCTTAGATCCGATCATTCCTATCGACGAATCCGTTTCAATCAATTCCAATAAGCTGCTCAGCCAGTTTTGTTGAACATTCGTATCATTATTCAAGAAGAACAAATACTTGCCGCGGGCAACCTTGGCCGCATTGTTGCAGTTCAGCAAAAAGCCCCTATTAACCCCATCGCGGACCACAACGATATTCTCGACGTAGCCGTCAATATTAACCGTTTCGTCCGTAGACATATCATCGGCAATTATTATTTCAAAGGGTATATCCCGGGTATTTTCCAGGATAGAAGCAAGACAAGCGTAAGTATAATCCCATTGATTATATACAGGTATAATGATCGATACGACAGGCTCCTCATATTGCTCAAACGTCAATTTACTGAACTCGCCCCGACCAAAAATTTTCAATGGTGTCTTTTGTCCGGATTCATCCTGATGACGTTCTACAAACGCATCGAGACGATCTTCCAGCCGCCCTTTGTCATCCGTTGAAAAATAATAATTTAACTTTTTCAGGTTATCCTTACTTAACTTACTGAGCATTAATCTTGGATGTCTAAATGTGCTTAGTACAAGCTTCGCCAATATCCTTCTCTTGCTCTTCGCTGGTATAATGAAATCTCTAATCTTATAAAAAAGCAATAATAGCTTCCACCCCGTGGAGCCGTATATATTATTCAATTCTCTTTCTTTAGTGAGTAATAACTCAATATGACCCGTCTTGTTTCGCAACTCCGTCTGAAGGTTTTCTATTTGGGACGAGAGTTTGGAGAGTTTCAACTCATTTTCTTGGTTCTTATTCGAAATACGGTGAAGCTCTTCGATTTTTCGACTCAGTTCTGTTTGCAGACGATCAATACTCTGCAGAACAATTTCATCCGTATGTCTGGACTCCATTTCACGATCAAGGATCAATATGTGCCGGTTCCTCTCCTCCACTTCATCTTGGAGCTGTAATATCCGCGTTCTTGTCATTTCTATTTCATTATCAAGGGTACGAATATGATCATTTCTTTCTTCGACTTCTTCTTGTACAATCAGCAATCTCGACAGCAACGAATCGTACCTGTTCTTATATCTCATTAATGAGTAGACTGGCTTCGCTTGCTCTGCCTGATTGGAACAAAAGGCAATCATATATTTCTCTGCTTCATCTTGATGCGATGCAGGAGTTATATCCAAATAGCTACCTGGCGCCACATCATTTGAGTCAATCATCGACACCACTTCAAAACGTTGCGATAGAAGATTCACATGCTTGAAATACTGATGAAGCAGCTGCTTGAATTCATCCTTGTATAATTCCTTAATATGAAATTCATTATGATAATCTGAGAGATCTGAATAGTACTTTTTATTTGGCGTAGATATAATTAATGCTCCATCAGGTGACAACACGCGTCTAACTTCTGACATAAAACGTTGTTGAATTGCTTCATCAACATGTTCCAAAGTCTCAAATGAAACAACGATATCGAACGAGCCATCATCAAATGGCAAACGTTCGATACTCGCAACGATGTAATCTAGTTGAATGTTCTTATATTTAGATTGAGCGTTTGCAATTGATTCTGAACTAACATCTATTCCTGTCACTGAAAAAGCATGCTGAGATAGGATGAAGGAGCCGTATCCTTCACCGCAGGCAGCATCAAGCACGCGCTTGCCCTTAACAATTTCCCGCAGCATCTCATAACGCTGCAAATGTTCAATCTCCAGCTCTTTATCCGTTTTACCAGGAACAAATCGTTCTCCTGTAAAGTCCAAACCAATCCCAACCTTTCTATAATAACGGAATAAATGCGACATCCTTTAAAAGTAATATTCCGCTTAATTGTTCATATCCCGCCGGCAACATCTGTATAATTAAGGCATCGTGAACCCAGCTATGCTGGACATGTTCATCTTGAGTGCCTGTTGCGATGGCTGGAGAAATTGTATAGTGACCGTGATTTAATGTCGGAAAAGTAAAGTTGAAACCAAACACGTAGTTTTTTCTTGGGTACAACGGTTCTAAAGGTGAACCTAATACATAACTGTTGGTCTGGGTAATAATGTTACCAAGTCTGTCTTTAATGGTGAAACCAACAATGGGTTCTTCCAGCGGCTTATATACATCAATGCGTATCAGCAACCTTACCCTTTGGTCCCCTTCGACTAAGGTTGTATTCTCATGAGAATCGAAATCTAAAAGTGAGACTCCTGTAATTAAGGCGCACTCATCCCCCATTACCTCTAACTCGGCATCCAGGGCATTAATTTGTTGAAGTACAGAATTCGACACTTCCCCATAATCCCCTTGTTCTGGTTGATCGGCGTAATTCACTTTTCTAAAGTCCGCACCTATCATAAAGGCCTGATACTTTTTAGAAATGGTCTTCGGGTCCCCTTCATCAACAAGTACGCCTTCATTAATCCAAAACACTCTGTCACAATATTTATTAATGACAGACATATCATGTGTAACAAACAGAATGGTTTTGTTTTTTTTCAGTTCATCAATTTTTCGATAGCATTTCTGCTGAAATCTTAGATCACCGACGCTCAATGCCTCATCAATAATGAGGATATCAGGATCCACATTAATTGCTACCGCAAAAGCCAATCTGACAAACATTCCACTGGAGTATGACTTGACTGGTTGATGTATAAAATCTCCTATATCAGCAAAATCAAGAATGTCCTGTAATTTATCATCCATTTCATCTTTGGTATATCCCATGATTGTTCCGTTCAAATAGATGTTCTCGATTCCGGTGAAATCAGGGTTGAAGCCTGCACCCAGTTCCAATAATGCAGAGACTTTTCCATTAATTTTTATTGTACCCAAGGTTGGCTGCAGAACCCCAGTAATGATTTTTAACAGTGTCGACTTTCCTGAGCCATTCTTTCCGATGATACCCAAACATTCTCCACGGTTCACCTTAAAGGAAATATTATCAAGCGCTTTGAATTCTTTGTGATATTTCCTCTTAGTTATACTTAACGTTTCCTTCAGCCGGTCTGTCTGTTTTCGATAAAGCTTATAGCTTTTGGATAGATGTAAAGTCTCAATTACAGGATCGGTAGCCATATGATTACCCCTTAAATGACATCAGCAAAATGCGGTTTTAATTTTCGATAAATATAGAAACCAACTGTCAGAAGAACGACTGTGACGCCCCAGAAATACAGGGTCAGCTTCATATCTTGCCAAAACCATTGTCTATAAATAAAAATTCGTCGATATCCGTCAGTAATGTAGTACATGGGGTTCATCTTAAGAAAGAATTGATATTTCTCAGGAATCATCGTTATCGGGTAAAAGATTGGCGTTAACCAAAAGCCGAATTGAACCAACATCGCTACAATCTGGCTAGTGTCTTTGAAGAATAGCACAACAGAACTTGTAAACCAGGATATTCCCAGAACGAGCAGTATGGAAGCAAGCAAATAATAAGGAATTTGAAGATAGTACATCGTGAAAGGGTAACGATAAACAGTAAACATAGCGATAAGAAATACAATGAAAAACAAATGAACGACAAGGGCCGAATATATTTTGATCACAGGAAGAATCTCCAGCTTGAAGACGACTTTTTTTACTAAGTAATTGTTTTCAATGACTGAATTTGTCGATGTCTGAATCGCCTCTGCAAAGAAATTCCATGGTATGATCGCACAAGCCAACCAAAGAATAAATGGAGCGTCATTTACAGGTGTATTTCGGAAACCAACTTGGAAAACAAACCAAAATAACAGCAGGGTTATCATTGGTTGAATAAAGGCCCATATAATACCTAAATACGAGCCAAAATACCGCTTTTTAAAATCGCTATTAGATAAATCGTATATTAGTTGAAGAGACCGGCTAATTCTGGAAATCACTAACATTCCCTCTTTTTTCATTTGGTAGTATTACATTATTTCCTATGCTAAAATAATACCCGTACTTATTCGCAAAGGAGATAAACACGTGTCGAAACCAGTATACGGGAAAATGGTCGAAGCGTCGAGAAACGGGGAAAAGTTACCTACGACGCTCTTGGTGTTGTTGATCGGTTTGATTCTGTTCTTGGTCTGGGCTCCATTCCAGGCTGGATTGTTTAATGGACTTGTTCTTGACTTTGAGAAGCCAATTTATTGGGCGGTTCTCATTGGAAGTCTTCTGATGCTAGGCTGGGTTGCCGCCTACTTCAAAAGCCTCAAGCTGGAAGACCAGCGGGATTGGACGGCCCTATTCGTTCTGCTTATTCCCATAACTTACATTATCGCACTGATTCCGGCAGCAAGCCAGTACTTTGCTTCCAATATGGTGCTAATTCAGTCGCTTTATGCCTTTATGTTTGTCATTTCTTTGTATTTGCTGCAAAACCGGAAGTCGAACCGCATTGTCGAAACGACAGTGATTACGATTGGATATATCGTCGTGCTTTTCGGTTTGTTCAACTGGCTCGGTCAAGGAAGAACCGTATCGGCCATCGTAGGCTGGTTTACAGGGACTGTTGTTAACGGGCAATACACGCAGGCTATTTGGGTGGATTCTAACGGTCCGCGGCTTGCATCGGTGTTCCAATACCCGAATACGTATGCGGCCTTTTTGATGGCATTTTTTTTCGTAGCCGTCTTCGCCATTACACGTTCGAAAAGATGGTATAGCCAAGCAATCCATGCATTTATGCTCGTACCGATTGCCCTTTCGATTCTACTGACGTTATCCAGGGGCGGTTTGGTGTTCCTGCCAATCGTGTTTATCGTCTTGTTGTTGTTCTTGAAGCCTGCTAAGCAGATCCTCTGGATTGTGTACTGCTTGATAGCCGGAGTCAGCACGCTGATGATTGCAAAGCCCGTTACAGAACTGGGGCAGCAGTTCCATCTGGGACAGATCGGCGATCCGGCCAAAGGGTGGTTCTATGTCTTGGCCGCTTCGATCGTATTGGCTGTTATCGCTTGGCTGATTCAACGTTTTGTTGCTCCTCGTTTAGAGAACGGAACTGGGAAATGGGCGAGCAAGAAGCTTGCCAACTTATGGCTGCCTCTGGTCTCGGTTATTGCGGTAGCTGTTTTGGCCGCGTTGTTCCTCGGGACGAACTTGAAACATGTATTACCTGGTAATATTGGGGAACGTTTAGAAAACCTGAACCTCCAGCAGCACAGCTTCCTGGAACGGATGACTTTCTATAAGGATGCCGCAAAAGTTGTTAAAGACTACCCAATTATCGGGGCAGGTGGTGGCGCCTGGGCTTCGATCTATGAAAAATACCAGAACAACCCGTACACCAGCCGTCAAGCTCATAGCTTTGTGATGCAGTATCTCGTTGAAGTCGGGATTCTGGGCTTCCTCGTTTTGATCGCTTTCTTGGCCTTTATTTTCTATAAATACATCCGTGGATATATCAAAGCGGATGAACAAAACCGTGAATCCTATTTTGTATACTTCATCATCGTCCTCTCCATCCTGATGCACAGTTTGATGGACTTTAACATGAGTTACGTTTTCCTGGGTATTCTGATGTTCTTGGGACTTGCGGGTATGGCAGCGGCCATGGACAACCGTCCTGTCGAGAAGTTCTCTGTTAAGGCAGGAACGATGCGTGGTCTATATAGTACGATTATGGTGGTCGCCTCCTTGATTCTGATCTTTATGTCGATCCGGAACATCCAAGCTGCCGGGGCTGCGGCCAAAGGTAAAGAGCTGATCACGACCAGCACGGACTTCCAAGAAATCAAGGCCCCTCTGGATGACGCGCTCAAGAAACGCAGTGGCCAACCGGATGCGGTACTGTATCTGAGCTCTCTGCTGCAGGCCGGCTTTGATCAAACGAAAGATGAAGCGTTCTATAATCAGGAGCAAACCCTCCTTATGAATGCGCTGAATAAGGAACCTTTCAACAAGGACATGTACAAACAGCTAATTAAGCTTTATCAGTCCAAAGGCGAATACGACAAAGCCTATACGGTGTATCGCGGTAACGCCGATCGTTATGCCTATGATATGAGCTGGTATGAAAACCTGATAGTTCAATCCTATGAGCTTGGGTATCAAAAGCTTGGGGAACAGGATGTCGCCCAGAAGGAGCAATATTTCCAAACTGGGCTGGCTGCCTACCAGCATGTAGTGCACGGGGTAGAGCACCTGAAGACATTGCCTAAGGGGCAAATGCAGGGGAATCCGTTTGAAATAACACAACCGATGGTTCTAAATGCCGGCAAAATGCAGTTTATGGTGAATGAACCGGCTAAAGCGGCGGAAATTTTCAAAGTGGGGATCAAAGATGATTTGACGGATGGCATGAACCGCGAAATCGCCCGGTGGTACCTGGCTGCCTTGCAGAAGACTGGAGCTAACGACCAGGCCGTGTACGACCGGTTGCTGCAAGTAGACCCATCCGAAAAGAATTCGATTGAGCAATTAGCTAACCTAACGTTTTAATCAAAAAACCGGTCTCTCCCGGGACTGACCCCCGTTTGTGAGACAGAGATCAAAACACCTTATTTACTTAAGCAGCCAGTTGCCGATATTCAATCGGTGACTGGTTGTTTAGTTTCGCTTGAATACGAATTGAGTTATAGTAATGGA
>NZ_WNZY01000037.1 GCF_009725205.1 Paenibacillus timonensis
CTCGACGACCTGTATTCTTAACTCGTCGAACTTGCTATGCTGAACTCTCATACGGACTACCTCCAGCTAATATTTATTGTATATTGTTTAGTCTGAAAGTGTCCAAAGTGATTAGGGGGCTTTATAGAAATGGGTGAAATGTATTCGGTTTTTCACATACAATCCGCTGGATTCGGCGAAAAGGGCGATTTGTATTCGATTTTTCATATACAATTCGCTGGGTTTGGCGAAAAGTGTGGATTGTATTCGGTTTTTCATATACAATTCGCTGGATTCGGCGAAAAGTGTGAAATGTATTCGGTTTTTCATATACAATCCGCTGGATTTGGGTGATTCACGCATCTCGACGAGTTTGGGGGCGAGATTGTGACCCGCTGCAACGGAACGCATACCGTTGGGGAGATTGCCGAAGTGGTCCTTGCCAAGTTTGGGGAAAGCGCCGAGCCGTTTATGCCGCGCTTGAGTAAGTTTATCGAGATCCTAGAAGTCAACGACTGGCTCATCTGGGTGGAGGACGACGCAGAAAGCCAAGTTGAAATCAAGCGTTTACCTTTACATCAAAAAAACAACCGTTCCTAAGGATGAAGGAACGGTTGTTTTTGTCTTCCCCATGCATTTAGCTCGGATTCGCAACCGGCGAGATTGCAGGTCCGGCTCCCGGAGCGGCTGGGGCCTCGGTAGTCCCGAGCTGCAGCCGGTACATTTGATAGTACCGTCCGCCCAGGGCGAGCAGTTCTTCGTGTGTGCCGCGTTCGACGATTTCGCCGCGGTGCAAGACGAGAATCTGATCGGCGCTGCGAATCGTGGAGAGGCGGTGGGCGATGATAAACGTCGTCCGGCCGCGTTTCAGTACCTCCAGCGCGGATTGAATGAGCGCTTCGGTTTCCGTGTCGATGTTGGCGGTCGCCTCATCGAGGATGAGGATCGCCGGGTCGAACGCCAGCGCCCGAGCGAAGGAGATCAGCTGACGTTCGCCGGCGGACAGCGTGCTGCCTTTTTCCACGACCGGTTCGTCCATGCCTTTTGGCAAGTGGGCTAATATCCGGTCGGCGCCAACGTCGATCAACGCTTTCTCCGCCGTCTCGCGGGCAATCCGCTCATCCCCCAGCGTTACGTTCGAAAGGATGGTTCCGGTGAACAGGTACGGATCCTGAAGCACGATCCCCATATGCTGTCGGATCCATTGCTTCGGCAGCTCCGTTACCGGCTGTCCGTCGATCGTGATCGTGCCTTTTTGCGGGTCATAAAACCGGAAGAGCAAGTTGATGATCGAGCTTTTGCCGGAGCCCGTGTGACCGACCAACGCAACGGTCTGACCTTGCTTCGCCTCGAAGGAGATATTTTTCAGCACATAGTCCTTCTTGTAGGCGAACGAGACATCCTTAAACTCCACATTTCCTTTGTAGCGCGGCATCGAACCATCAACGACATCTTCGCCCGGTTCATCCATCAGGGCAAACACCCGTCCGGCGGATACCATCGAGGAATCGAGGGCGGCGAGCTGATTGACCATCCCGGTAATCGGCTGAAACAATCGTCCAAGTACGTCGACGAAAGCATACAGCACACCAAGCGATATCGCGCTCGTCGCGTCAAGCTGCGCCGAGCCGAAATACCAGAGCACGGTGGCAAACGCCAGATTACGAATCACATTCACCAGGTTGTGTGAAGTGAACGCGTTTAGGTTCAACATCTTGTTTTGGTGTTTCATGTAATCATTGTTCAGGTTCTCGAATTCTTCCTTGGTCTGCGACTCGCGGCGGAAAATCCGGATAATCGACATCCCCTGGATCGATTCGTTAATGATGGCATTGATCTCGCTTAACCGCGAGCGGATGATCGTGTTGTATTTCGTCGCGAACTTGCGATAGTAAACCACCCACAGGTAAATGATCGGAACAACAAACAAGCAGATGAGTCCGAGCCGTACGTCCAGGATAAACAAAGCGACGTAAACGCCCAGCATGTTGATGATCCCGGAGAAGAAGTTCGCCAATACAGCGATAAACAATTCCTTTACCGCCTCCGTGTCGTTGGTGACGCGGGAGACGACTTTTCCGGCCGGCAGATTATCGAAAAAATGCACCGGCAGCCGCTGAATATGAGCATAGACGTCCATACGCAGCTTGCGGATGACCTGGTTGGCCGAGGATTGCAGCCAGTAGGTTTTTCCGAATTCCATCACGATGGAAATGGCCAGAAACACGAGGTACCAGATGATGAGCGACATGATGCCAGGCACTTCCGGTTTGTAAAAAGCAAACAGGCCTGCCGCGCTTAGTTTTTGCGCCGGATATTGGCTGCTTACGCCATTCTTTCCGGTCAGGGTCAGAACGCCATTGTCGTAACTGCGGTCACCGGAGACGTCCGGGACGGACGCATCAACGAACACGAAGCTTCTGCCGACCTGCAGCACACGGACTTCGGCGCCTTTGACCTCGCTACCTGCGAAACGGTCGCCCCGTTTAAAGGTACGCCCATCGTAGTCAACGGTAGATGCGTCTTGCCCCGTTGTTTCGTAGAACGGTTGCTCGATCGCCAGCATGTGATTGTCGATCATCGAGCGGGCGATAAACGGCCCCGCCAGTTCGGCAGCCACGCCGATCGCCAGCATGACGAGCGCGAGGATAAATGTTCTTTTCGCCGTTAAGGCGTATTTGAAAAGTGCTTTTCCCGTATGGGTGTGCATGGTTTTAAGACACCTCCCCGTCAGTCAGGTTGGATTCCACCTGTTGACGTTCGTATTGTTCGCGGTACCAGCCGCCCAACTGCAGCAGCGTTTCATGGGTACCTTCTTCGATGATTTTGCCTTTCTCCAAGACGACGATCCAATCCGCATGTTCGATGGCGGAGAGGCGGTGCGTGGAGATGAGCGTCGTTTTGCCGGAGCGCCCACTGCGGATGTTCTCGATGATCCGCGCCTCGGTCCGGGCATCAACGGCAGACAAGGCGTCGTCGAGGATTAAGAGCTCCGGATCGGCGATAAACGCCCGAGCCAGGGAGACCCGCTGCTTCTGGCCGCCGGAAAGGGCGACGCCTTTCTCGCCGACGAGCGTATCCAGGCCGTCAGATAACGTGCCGAGATCCTGATCGAAGGCCGCCGTGCGGATCGCTTCGAGGATCTTCTCATCGGATGCGCCCGGGTAGCCGAACTGGATGTTTTGCCGCACCGTCTTAGAGAATAGGATTTGCTCTTGCGGCACATATCCGATCCAGCCGTGAAGCTGGTTCAACGCGATTTGCTGAATCGGCACGCCGGAGATGCTCAGCTCGCCGCTGCCTGCCGGATATTCGTGTAACAGCTGCTTGAGCAACGTGGATTTACCGCTGCCGGTACGCCCGACGATGCCCAGTGTTTCGCCGCGTTTAATCGTCAAATCGATCTGTTCGAGATTGTTAATGGTCGAAGTCGGATAGCGGAAGGTGACATCCTTGAACACGATCGTCTCCGGCGTTTCAACGTGAACCGGATTCGGAACGTCTTCAACATCGGGCTTCACGTTCAACGTTTCGTTGACCCGGTCCAGCGATGCGCCGCCGCGTTGCATGACGTTAATCAGCTCGCCGATTGCAAACATCGGCCAAATCATCATCCCCAGGTACATGTTGAAAGATACGAGATCGCCCAGGGTCAATTCATTATGGAATACGAGATAAATGCCGTAGGTGAGACCAATCGCATAGCTGAGCCCAACACATAAACGGATCGTTGGCTCGAAATAAGCATCCACTTTGGCGACCGCCAAATTCTTCTTATAAACGTCTTCCGTTATATCCGCAAAACGTTGTTCATCATGACGTTCCTGCACATAGGCGCGAATGACGCGAATGCCGGCTACGGATTCCAATACCTGGTCGTTCATGTCCCCAAAGGCATCCTGCGCCAGAGTGTAACGCTCGTGGATGATCTTCCCATAAATTTTCATCGCTAAGGCGATGAAAGGGAGGGGAATGATCGCAGCTAGTGTCAGCTTCCAGCTGATCAGTGTGCTCATCGCCAGAAAGATCACGGTAAGGTACGCCGTCGAGTCGGTTAGCGTCAGCATCCCGAAGCCTACGGTGGTAGCAACCGATCTTAAATCGTTGGTCGCCCGGGCCATCAGGTCGCCGGTGCGGCTCCGCTCGAAGAACGGCGGTGTCATCCGCAGCAAATGGCTCATGAACCGGGTCCGCAGCAGCCGCTCGACGAGGTTCGATCCCCCAAACAGGGAATGCATCCATATGTACGTGATGAGATAGATTAAGATCAATACGCCGATAATGAGTAAAATATATTGAGTTAACGAAGCCCAAGTGACCGTACCGGCCACGATCTCATCGATCGCGCTGCCCAGCAGCCGCGGCGGAGCCAGCTCCACAACGCCCACAAGGATGAGCAGGAACAAGCCGATAATATAACGTCTTTTTTCGCGCTTGAAAAACCAGCCCAAATTTTTTAATACCGAAAACATGATGGGGTTTCCTCCTTTGATTCCCGATTGCGTAGCTTCCCGGAAAACCTCTACAAGTGTCCTAAACCAGCAAAAAACCGCAAAAAAGGCATATCGTCCGAAAACGATATGCCTTAAAACCATAACATATGTCGCGTCCGTTACTTATAGTAAGCAACCTTCGCGTGTATGATATCGCTTATACCCTTTAAAAGATAAGGGGCGGTCAGCGCATAGATTCATCCAAGCCTGCAGGGGTTGCTCCGGTATTTAATTGTTTGATGTGATGCGCATCGCGATACGCAGGCATAAATTTAAATTTCAACACCGTGCTCACCCTTTCTCATTTGGTAATTACTTGAAAAGCGATCTCGTATGTTCCCGATTTTAGCACCGCATTAAAGAAGATGTCAAACGTTATTTTTCTCAGTAACTATCCAATAATCCCTAACCACATCGAACAAAGGTTTGGCTTTTTGCCCAGTTTCGTCTACAATAAAGCTAAAAGTTTGGATGTAACGGAATGAAAAGTTCGTATTTGTCACCGAGGAGATGGGATGAATAAAGAGGAGGAAGAAGCGGATGATTAACGTGAGTAATGAAGCTGCCGCATGGTTTAAGCAGGAGCTTGGACTTGAGGCGGGGCAGGCCGTACGCTTCTTTGCACGATATAGTGCGGGCGGCAAGCTGCACCCGGGATTCTCACTGGGAATTGATGTTGATCAGCCTGTATCACCTGGGCTCAAAGCGGAAGTCGAGGGCATCACGTTCTACATGGAGAACCAGGATTTGTGGTATCTGGACGGGTACCACCTTAATGTCACTTATGATCAGCAATTGGGCGACATTGAGTATGAATACGAGGCTGCGGCCCTGAATTAGGCTGAGCCGCTGTTCAGCGGCTTCGAAGCTAACGAAAGAACAAAAAGGCCCGTCAATTACGGGCCTTTTCCTTTGTTTGATGGAGCGGGCGAGAACGGCCCATCAAGCATCAAATGATGCTGTCTTCCATCGCATATTCAAAATCGCCGATATCGTAAACCTGCACCGGCACCTCTGCTTCGATAATCCGCCGGATCAGCTCGAGTTGATCGGTCAGGATCGGCACGTTCTCTCGCTGGGCAGTTAGCACGATTTCCGTTTCGATCGGATCGAGAAACTCGCCGTACTGCTCGTTGTCTACCGCGTTGACTACGGTCCAGGTCACATGATCGCCGAACAGGATCGAAGGGCTCTTGGACCAAGGGACGGTGAGCGCTCGCTCCAGTTTCTTGCGGTTCAGCGGTTCCTCGAGATAAGCGATCAATTCGCTGATTTTCTGCTTCACGTGCATATCGTCGACGGGGTCGTTCATGAGCGGCTCCGGACTGTTTTGAAATTCATAAAGCTCCATGACGGTGGTGTAAGGTACAATATATTCCACAGGCGCACCCGGCACCAGCAATTCACCATATATCGCCACCATCACGGCTTCGATCACAAATCGGCGTGACATGGTCATCCTCCTAAAACGGCCTGTTACTCGTAGCTGCCCATGAAATGCTTGCGACAACTCAATTTATTAAGGAGTATACCACAACCATTGGATAAATTCAGCTTTGTAGCGCGAAAATCGGCTTTTATCTAAGGAGAGGGGGCAACCGGAGATGAATGAGAATCTGGTGGGAGAATTCGCTGGGCTTTCGACGAAAACGCTCCTCTGGGTGGAGGAACGAGTGGGTCCAGGGGCTAAGGTTATCTCAGCAGCGTCCCTGAAGGGCGGCATTTCATCAGCAGTTTATGGGTTGAAAATAAAACAGGGTGATCACTGCCACGAAGCGGTACTCAGACAATTCACCAATACGGAGTGGCTGCGAGAAGAGCCGGAGCTCGCTTTGCACGAGACGGCTGCGTTGCAGGCGGCGAGCGCGGCGGGACTGTCGTCGCCGCGGTGGGTCGCCTGCGATCCGGACGGCGCCTGCGGCCTGCCGTCCGTGCTGATGACCCGGCTGCCCGGCCGGGTGGTGCTGGACCCGGCGGATCTGCCGGGTTGGCTGGGCGGCCTCGCCTGGAAGCTGGCGGAGATCCACGCGGCGGAGGGTCCGCCGATCGAATGGAGCTATTTTACTTACAACGAGGTGTCCCGTTTGACTGTGCCAGAGTGGACCCGGGTTCCCGAGGCGTGGGGGAGGATCATCGACCGCGTTCAGGGACTATCTTCACCGTACCGGCCGCAGTTCATTCATCGCGATTATCATCCAACGAATGTGCTCTGGCAGGAGGGGGAAGTTAGCGGCGTAGTCGATTGGGTAAATGCCTGCATGGGCCCAACCGGGATCGACACCGGTCATTGCCGATTGAATCTCGTACAAATGTACGGCGTGGAGGCGGCAGATGCCTTTTTGGAAAGCTATCTTTCCGTTGTTCGGAAGGACGGATGTAACGTAAACGATCCCTATTGGGATATGCTATGCCTGATCGAAACGCTGCCGGGTCCCCCGGAAGTATACCAAGGGTGGCCGGATTTGGGGCTAGACGCGTTAACGCCGGAGCTTCTCGCTCGTCGATTGGACGAATACGCTGAGAGTCTGGTCCGAAAGCTGGCTTCATTCGTGCAGCCCAGATAGAAACAAATAGAGGATGTGCTCATAAATTGAAACATTGGAAAGCCTATTTTACGTTCGTTAGGCCTTATACGAAATGGATCTTACTCACTTTGTTCATCGGGATGCTGAAATTCGTTATCCCGTCCTTGCTGCCGCTGGTGCAGAAATACGTCGTGGACGATATCTTGTTGAACGGCGGGATCGAGCTGGACCAGAAGGTCTCGCAGCTGATGATCATCCTTGGGGCAACGCTGTTTCTATTCGTGATCGTGCGCGGTCCGGTGGAATATGCGCGGCAGTATTTTGCCCAACTGATCACGGCACGGATCTTATTCGATTTACGCAACAAGCTGTATGCCCACCTGCAGCGGTTATCGCTTCGGTATTACCAGAATACGAAGGTGGGGGAGATCATCTCCCGCTTCATCAACGATGCCGAGCAGACGAAGAACATCGTCGAAGTCGGCATGATGAATGTTTGGCTCGACATGTTTACCCTGGTGTTTGTGCTTGGCTTTATGTTTTATTTGAACCCGTGGCTGACGCTTGTGGCGATTGCGATGTTCCCATTGTACGCGATCGCAGTGAAAGTGCTGTACAAGCGCTTGAAGAAGCTGACCAAAGACCGCTCCGCGGCACTTGCCGGGATTCAGGCTTATTTGCACGAACGCATTCAGGGCATCTCGGTCATCCGCAGCTTTGCCTTGGAACGGCATGACCGGAACAAATTCGAAGGCACCAACGGCCGGTTTCTGCAAAAAGCGCTAGCCCACAGCCGCTGGAACGCCTGGACATTTGCGATCATCAACACCCTCACCGACATCGCGCCGCTGCTCGTGATCGGATACGGCGGTTATCAGGTGATTTACGGGGATTTGACGTTAGGTACGTTTGTGGCCTTTTTTGGCTATCTGGATCGGCTTTATGCCCCGTTGAGACGGTTGATCAATTCATCAACGACGTTGACACAGGCTTCGGCCTCGTGGGAACGGGTGCTGGAGTTGCTGGAGGAGCCGTATGACATGACCGATGCGCCGGATGCGGCGGTACTGCCGCAGGGTAGCCATGGCGTGATGTTCCGGGAGGTGTGGTTCAAATATCACGAAGACGGCGATTGGGTGCTCAAAGACATCTCGCTCGAAGTCAATCCCGGCCAAACGGTCGCGTTCGTCGGCATGAGCGGGGGCGGGAAATCATCGTTGGTCGGACTCATTCCACGTTTCTATGACGTTCAGCGGGGAACGCTGACGGTGGGCGGCCGGGACGTCCGCGCCTGGACGATGGAAAGCCTGCGCAGCCGGATCGGCATGGTGCTGCAGGACAATTTCCTGTTTAGCGGCAGCGTGCGCGACAACATCTTATTCGGCCGCCCGGACGCGGACGAGGCGGCGGTGATCGAGGCCGCCCGCGCGGCCAATGCGCATGAGTTCATCATGCAGCTGCCGCAGGGCTACGACACCGAAGTCGGCGAGCGCGGCGTCAAGCTCTCCGGCGGACAGAAGCAGCGGATCGCCATCGCGCGCGTCTTCTTAAAGGACCCGCCGATCCTCGTCCTCGACGAGGCGACGTCCGCGCTCGACCTGGAGTCGGAGCACCTAATCCAGCAGTCGTTGCAGCAATTGTCGCGCGCCCGCACGACGCTGATCGTGGCGCACCGGCTGTCGACGATCACCCACGCCGACCAGATCATCGTCCTGAAGAACGGCGAAATCGCCGAGCGCGGCACGCACGACGAGCTCATGGCGAACCCGGACGGCGTGTACGCGCAGTTATACAACATCCAGCACCTGAGCCCGGCGGAGAGCGGGGAGCTGGGGTGAGGAGAGGTTAGGGGAGTTGAGGCAAGACAAGGCAAGGCAAGGCAAGGCAAGGCAAGGCAAGGCAAGGCAAGGCAAGGCACACCTCTTCCTCCTCTCGCACAAATAAGGCCCTAAAAGGGCGTTATTTCAACCTTTTAGGCCCGGATAGGCGAAATAAGGGTAAAAAGTTCCGTTATTTCTCGGAGTTAACCCCTTGGATGCCGTCTTTTTGCCGGTTCTAAGTTGAATAAGGACATATTTTACCGCTAATGTCTCCGATTTAGCTGAATAAGGAGAAATAACGGTAATAAGTTCCGTTATTCGCCAGTCGTACCTGTATTCAACCGTCTACTGTAGAAACATAACGTGATCTAATCACCCTATTCCACACATTGGACGCTTCTATAAGACCTTTAGGGTGAACACATAACTCTATTACTCGAAGTTTGGGCAGGCCAGATCGTGGGCGTCCTAACCAGCCCCAAAATAAAAAAAAGGTTGTTCTCACCGGCATCGATTGCCGGTAGAACAACCTTTTTTGCTCCGCTACAGCTTCCCGATCACCAGCGACAAAATGCCGGCGGCGATCAGCGGGCCAACGGGGACGCCGCGGAAGAAAGCGACGCCGAGCACCGTGCCGATCAGCAACCCGGCGACGACGGTCGGCTGATTGCCCATCAGGGTTGCGCCGCGGCCGCCAAGCCAGGCGACAAGCATGCCGACGCCGATCGCGAGCAGGGACTTCCAATGGAAGAAGGAAGCCCACAACGTCTGGATGGAGATTTTGCCGCTCGCGACGGGCGTCATTACGCCGATGGTGAGAATGACGATGCCAAGCGTCAGGCCGTATTTCTCCAGCCAAGGGAAGGTATAGTGCATATGCAGCACGCGAAGCAGCAGCAGCACGATCATCGCTACGGTAATCGGCATGTTATTGCTAAAAATACCGAGCGCAGCCATCAGCAGAAGAAGCAGGGCTGTCATATCGATTTGGTTCATGATCCACCTCCTGCGGTGAAATCCGTTAAATTCTTATTCGTTGCTTGATGCTCTCGAACCGAGAATATGCTCGGCGATTAGCTTGCCATGGCCGCGTCCGGTTTCAATGAAGACCTCGTTGGCGTTACGTCCGGATGCAATTACCCCGGCAACGTAAAGTCCAGGCACGTTCGTCTCCATGGTCTCTGGATCGAACACCGGCTTCTCCATGTCGCCGGCCATGTCGACTCCGGCGGAGAATAACAGCTTGCGGTCGGGACGGAACCCGGTTAACGCCAAGACGAAATCGTTGGCGAGCTCCGTCCGTTCGCCGTTTGCCTCTTGAATGACAACGCGGTCGGGTAGGATTTCGATCACCCGCGAGTTCAGACGCAGGGCGATTTTCCCCTTGCTCACCGCACTTTCAAACAACGGCCGCACCCAAGGCTTGATGTTCCCGGACAAGTCATCCCCGCGATACACGACGGTGACTTCAGCGTTCACGCGGACTAGCTCCAGCGCGGCATCCACCGCGGAGTTGCTGCCGCCGATAATCGTGACCTTCGTTCCGGTATAAGGATGCGCCTCCTGGAAATAATGCGTGACCTTGTCGGTATTTTCTCCCGGAATGCCTAAAATATTGGGGTGATCGAAATATCCAGTCGAGATAATGACATGTCTAGCTTGATACTCCGCCGGCTCGCCGCCGCGTTTCTCGGAGCGGACCACAAACGTGCCGTCCGTCTGCCGCACGACTTCATTCGCTTCTTCATAGGCCAACACGGGTACGTCATAATGATCGCTCACTTTGCGGTAGTAGGCCAGCGCCTCATGGCGGAAAGGTTTATCATTTGCCGACGCAAAAGGGACATCCCCGATTTCCAGCAGTTCGGCCGTACTAAAAAACTGCATATACGTCGGGTATGAATAGATGGAATGGACAAGGCAATGTTTCTCTAGAACAAGCACCTGCAGTCCGCGACGCTGGCATTCGATGGCTGCCGATAGACCGCACGGCCCAGCTCCGATGATGATGACATCCAGCATGGGAACCTCCTCATTTACATAGATTTCAAACGATTTTTCAAAACAATTCCATCCTACCGCAAATACCTCGGAATTGCCAACCATCCGCTGGCCTTGGCAAAGAGAGAATGATGTGGCAATCCCATGACATCTTGGATTTCGAAGGTTCAAACCCACATTTTTAGAGTACACTAATAGTGTAAGCGGTTACCTAAAATTTAAAGGAAGTTTAGGAGGTGCCGAACATGCTGTCCTGGTTTAGAAAACGCAAACCTGCCCGTGTCTTGGTCCCTGAAGCCATAAAGGTTAAGCTGGACGAAGTTCGACGCGCTGTGCTTCGTTATGAAGCCGATATGCCTGACGGCATAAACCGGTTATCGCTGCTGCTGCCGGACGGAAGTCTGGATATGAAACGCCTGTCGCGTTATTTGGGCGGAATTACAGATCAACGCTTTTTCTTGTCGAGAGAAACCTATGAAATATTTGCGGAAGAAGAACGCGAGATCCCGTATTATCTGGATCTTGTGCAAGCCGCCGTGGACAACTATGTTGAGGATCAAGGCAAGCTTCCGGTGCTGGACGAATCGCGCCAGTTGGAAGTTGATTGCCGACTGTTGTTGCGGGAGCATTACTTGAAAGAGCTGCCTCCCTTCCCGCTGTATGTAACTGATCAGGAAATGATGTTGACCCATCGTCCGAAACAGGTGATATAACCGTTGAAGCGCATTCCCGGGGAGCCGGGGGTGCGCTTTTTGTTTGACAGGCTGTTTTACAATAGAGAGAGACAACTGGGGAAAGTGGGGAAAGTGGATTGCAGCTAAAAGCCGTTTTGTTTGACCTGGATAATACGTTGATGGATCGCGATTACACCTTTCGCAGCTTCGCGCTGCAACTCGTGCGAGAATGCCTGGTACCGATGGACGAGACACGCCGGGAAGAGCTGGTTGCGGAAATGATTGAGCGAGATAAAGATGGATATAGGCCGAAGGAGGGCTTTTTCCAGGAGCTGATCGATTGGCTTCCTTGGCGTAAGGAGACCACGATAGAGGAGCTGAAGGCCTATTACGACCGCCATTATATGACCCATGCCAAAGCGATGGACCATACGGAGCATACCCTGCAGGCTTGCCGAGCGAAGGGACTTCGGCTTGGAATCATCACGAACGGGTACAGTCATTTGCAGCATGCAAAAATCGATCTGCTTCACCTTCGCCGGTTTTTCGATGCGATCGTGGTGTCCGGGGACGTAGAGATCCGTAAGCCGGATCGGCGGATTTATGAGCTGGCCCTGGAGCGGTTGGGGTCCTTGCCAGGGGAGACAGTGATCGTTGGCGACCATCCCCGCAACGATATCTGGGGAGCAGCGCAGGCGGGGATCCGTGGCATTTGGCTGCGGCGCAAGCATGATTGGGACGAGACGCTCGAAGCGGCAAGCCTTGGCGGACGATTTCGGAGCTGAATGAAATCCCAGCGCTGTTGGAACAATACGAACAGGAGCCGTGCGGGACAGGAAAGGATTGACAAAGTCCGCCGTCATCCTATATGATGTGTACAAATTCTTATGAAGGAGGCTGTTATTTATGGTGAAGGTACTTGAAGTGCGCGTAAATACGGTCTCCTTGGCGGGAAAATAAGGCGCTGCATCCGATCGAATAGCGGAAGTCTATTCGAATGCAAGCAGCGCGAAGCCGCGGGACCGTTATCACGTCCCGCGGCTTTTTTATGTCCGCCGTCCCCTTAGGGTGACGGTGGGCCTTGAACTGAAGCCGCGGGACGATGGGTCCCCGCGGCTTTTTATATGGCTGCATGCGAGGTGCCGCAGCAGCGAGCCATGGGATCGCCAAGGAGACGAGAAGACGGAACGTCGGAAGGTCATTCATTATTGATTTGAGGCAAGCAGCCCAAGGAGGAAAAGGAATTGAATTTACAAGAACTAGGATGGAACGCGGAGCGGGAGAATGCTTTTCGCGGACTGGGGATAGAGCAAGTCTGGCCCGGGCGGATCATCGCCGATCACGGCCATAAGTATCGGGTCGCTTCGGAGCGAGGAGAGGGTTGGGCGGAAATGAGTGGTCGTCTGCAATATGAGCTGGGTGAACGCAGTGAGTTCCCGGCGGTAGGAGACTGGGTCGCATTGCGCTTTCTTAGCGAATCGGACGGAGATGCCGTCATTCACGGCTTGCTTCCACGAAGCAGCCGAATCTCCCGTCGGGCAGCCGGGTCGGTGCCGACGGAACAAGTCGTAGCGGCCAATGTTGACCTGCTGTTTCTCGTCGCCGCGCTGAACATGGATTTTAATCTTCGCCGATTAGAGCGTTATTTGGTCATGGCCTGGAACAGCGGGGCATCACCGGTCATCGTGCTGAGCAAAGCTGATTTATGCGATGATCCGGAGCGTTACGTCGCCGAGACGGAATCGATTGCGCCCGGCGTGCCCGTTATTGCGGTCAGCGCTTTGGAGGACCTAGGCAGGGAGCAAGTAGACGTTTTGCTGAAACCCGGAGTTACGGTCGCGCTTACCGGATCATCTGGGGCCGGAAAGTCGACGATTCTAAACTGGATGGCAGGGGAGGAAGTGCAGAAAACTCAGGCTATACGTGAGGACGACAGCCGGGGACGGCATACGACGACACATCGCGAGCTGTTTGTGCTTCCGCAAGGCGCGGTCATGATTGATACGCCGGGGATGCGGGAGCTGCAGCTGTGGGACGACGAAGGCGGGTGGTCCGAGGCGTTTGGCGACATCGAGGAGCTGGCGAAGCAATGCCGTTTCGGGGATTGTCGTCACCAACGAGAAGCCGGCTGTGCGGTCAGGGAGGCCCTGCAAAGCGGACAGCTTGAGCGCAAACGGTTTGAGAACTATCTGAAAACGCAGCGGGAGCTGAAGTTTCAGGCGGAAAAGGAGCAATCCCGTCAACGCTCCGTGCGAGCCGCAACATCAAGCAAAGCTGGCCGACAGGAGACGCGCGGCAAAGGCGAGCAACGGAGACGATACGCTAGCGACTGGGAGTAGGCCAACCCGCAAGGTCAGGAACAAACAAAAATAGCCAGTCAGGGATAATTCCCGACCGGCTATTTTTTTATCTTACTTCGGTTGAATCGGCAGCCATTTCAGCACGTCCTGGATTTTCGCGTCCCAATAGCCCCACTCGTGGGAGCCTGGGCCTTCCTCGTAGGTCAGCGGCAGGCCGGCACGGGTGCAAGCTTCGCGGAACGTCTGGTTATCTTCGTACAGGAAATCCTCCGTGCCGCAGCACTGATACAACAGGGGAACCAGCTTGCCGTTCTGTAAGTCTTGAGCGAGCGGGTCCAACAGCGTCAGCAGATCGTTATCTGTCCCCTGCGGCCCAGACTCGCCGAAAATGCGCTGGAACAGCGGCGACAACCCATGCTGGCTGTTCGCGATGTCGAGCGCGCCCGACAAGCTGGCCGCGGCGGCAAACGTCTCCGGCTTGCGCAGCGCCAACTTGAAGGCGCCGTAACCGCCCATTGAGAGACCGGCGACAAACGTATCCTCACGCCGCTCAGACAACGGGAAGAACGACCGGCACAATCGCGGCAGCTCCTCGCTGACGAAAGTCCAGTAGCGGTTGCCGTAGGCCATGTCCGAATAGAAGCTCAGATCGACCTGAGGCATAACGACAGCCAGCCCTAAACCCGAAACGTAACGCTCGATGGAGGTGCGACGCAACCAGATGGAATCGTCGTCCGACATCCCGTGCAGCAGATAGAGGGTTGGGTAAGGCCCGGCCACTCCGGGAGCGGACATCCCGATTTGCGATTGTGCGGGTTCGGGCAAAATGACGGTCATCGAGGTACTGAGGCCTAACACTTCCGAGAAAAAACGACATTGAAACAGTGCCATAACGCTCATGCTCCTTTTCATTATGCCGCCTCAGGCACACGCAAAGTAAGCGTTTACCAAAGCGGTTATAGGGTATGGATAATCCTATAATTACACAGTCCATTATACCGCGGAAACCTTGAAATCTGAAATCATCCGAAACGCTTGACAAGAAATCGTGCTAAAATATACATAACGGGTTGTTCCAGGGCTAGAAAGTGACAACGCTGGGGGTGGATCAAGTGAATTTCCCCTGGAAAAGAAATCTGTACGTGCTGTGGCTTGGCGTATTTTTTTGCAGCACCGCGTATTCTATGGTCATTCCATTCATGTCCTTGTTTATCGCGCACGATCTTGGGGTAACCGAGCATCTAACCCTTTGGTCGGGGGTCGCGTTCGGCATTACATTTTTGGCCGGCGCTTTGATCTCTCCGTATTGGGGGTCCCTATCGGACAAGTATGGCCGGAAGCCGATGTTGCTCCGTTCCGGGTTTGCCTTAAGTGCGGTGTACCTCCTTTACTTCTTCGTCAAAGATCCTTATCAGCTGATTGCCGTTCGCATTTTATCCGGTCTATTGGCTGGATATGTGCCTTCCGCCATCGCACTGGTAGCAACGAATACGCCGGAGAAGCATGTAGGCTATTCGCTTGGAATCATGTCGACGGCCGGGGCGGCAGGAGGCATTATCGGGCCGCTGGTCGGCGGTTCGCTCAGCAAGTTTATCGGTTATCGGGAGTCGTTTTTGGCGTCGGGCTGCGTTGTGTTGATCTCGGCATTGATTGCCCTGATCTTCGTGAAGGAGCAGAACTTTGACCGCAACCGCGAGCGTTCGCATGTGCTGGACGATCTCAAGGAAGCATCGGCCAATCGTCCGCTGATGGGGAAGCTGTTCGTCGTCCTCATCGTAACCGCTTCGGTGATGGTACTCGAGCCGCTGCTTTCTTTGTACGTGCTTGACCTAGGAGCTTCAGCTTCCAACGCGTCGTTTAGCTCAGGCATCATCTTCTCGGCGGTGGGAATCTCCACAGTAATCGCTGCTCCACTCTGGGGCAAGATCGGGGAGCGGATCGGCTACCGCAATACGCTGATGATCGGCTTGATCGGCGGCGGAGTCGGCAATATTTTGCAGCATTTCTTTCATTCTCTCGTCGGCTTCGGGGTGTTACGCTTTGTTTACGGCTTGTTCTTTGCCGCCGTGTTCCCGGCGCTAAACGCCTTGATCGTACAGGCGACGAAACCGGAATTTCGCGGGCGCGCCTTCAGCTTGAACCAATCGGCCAGCCAACTTGGGAATATGGTTGGGCCCATTGCCGGCGGGGCGTTGGGCGGATGGATCTCCATCCCGGTTGTGTTCGTATTGAACGGTTTGCTGCTGGCGATCACGGCGGCGACCCTCCGATGGAAGTCACTGTTTGGAAGCGGCCGCTCGAAGGAACGAAAATTGTCCAACTCATGATGATCGACTAAATGAAAAAAAGGCTCCGTGCGATTCAGCGATAAGCTGAAGCACGGAGCCTTTGCTATGGATTTGCCGCTAGATTAATAGAGAGATAGCGCAAGAGAGTCAAACTCGCTCTTGCTGTGCAAGATGGCTTCTGAACCCTCGATTTCAATGCTGATGAGGGAGTTTAGGCACTTCTGCAACGCTTGCTTGCCATTATAATATTTGTACTCGAGCGCGCTCGTCAGTAGTTTCAAAGTACGCTGCACAGGCTGCTTGCTATCGACATTGAAGTAAACCGGTACCAAGTTGTTTTGGAAGTTGATCAAGATTTTCATAAGAATCACCTCTATACAGTGGTTTCATAGTACACATTGTAGAATATAAATCTTAAAAAAAGATTAAGAAAACATTATGTTTAGATAAATGTTTGATGACAACAGGCAATTCAGGACAGAAGTCGTGGTTTGAACGCCCGATACAACTAATACGGACATTCGAATTAAAAAGTTTCATGTTCTATGAAAATTATGCTTCACCACCTATTTTCATGGGTACAATGTAATAGATTGGCAAAAATTTCCGAGCATCGGGAAATCGAATAGTGGTATGATTACTGCGTCGAACTGCGTAAGCAAGACCCAATTTGAAGGAGGTGGACGGATGTTGATTACGGATTCTCCCCGCAAGAAAAAAGTGGTGCTTCAAGCTAGCGAATGGTTGTACTTGGCAGAGCGGCTGGGTATAAACCAATGGTTGGATCCGAACCATCCCTTTCATGTCTTTTTGCGGGAGACGCCGGACCCGGATACCGGAGACGTAAGAGAGACGCTGAGAAGCAAGGGTTATATGGCGGAATCGACGCAAGGAGATCGGTTAAGCTTACCGCAGCACGTCCTGGACGATTTGGTCGTGGCATCCGCCTCAGGCAAAGCTTGCCGCCTGACCTACACATGCGGGAAACGGAGCTATGAGGAATATCTACATATCGCTGGCGATCAGGTGATCCGGTTGGAAAGATTGGTTGAAGAGGCATGCGGTTTATCGATCGAACGGACAAACGGGGGGAAGCCGCTTAGCGGCGCGTTGGCCGCCCGGATGAAATGGAATTCACGGACGCCGGGCGAGCTTCCCGCATTGATGATGTCCAAGAAGCAGTTTGATACGGTGATGAACCAGACTGGAGAGCTGGATCGAAATCAGCTTGCCGCCCTCTTGGCGGACATGACGGGCGATATGGAAGGAAGTATAGCCTTGGCGAAATGTATAAAGACCCCGTTAGCCCAAGGCGAGATCCGGTTCTATGCATACAGCGGAGAGTGTTGGGAATTGCAGCAGATGCAGTTTATGAACAATACGCATATGAACTGGCTGATTCGATATAGCGCCAAGGATGAGGAAGATTGGATGATTGCGACACCAACACCCCGTCAGCAATTTCAGGAGATTCTATTGAAATGGTTCCATCAGGCGATCGAAGCTGAATGAAGGGATCACCCGAATGATATAGAGATCGAAGGCGAGACAGCTGTCTGATAGTGACAGTTGTTTTTTTATGAACAGGAATTGATTTTAGTGTTAATAATGTATATATTGTTTATATACACTGTTAACAAAATAACCAGTCAAGAAGGTGAAGCATGGATATTTTGCTTTCCCATTCCTCGGGTGAACCGATCTATCTGCAGATCGTTACGCAAATTCGCGATGCGATCCTGCAAGGTAAGCTGGCGCCGGGGACAGCGTTACCTTCCATTCGGCAGTTGGCTAAGGATTTGCAGATCAGCGTCATTACAACGAAGCGAGCCTACAACGATTTGGAGCAGGAAGGCTTAATCGATTCGGTCGTCGGTAAAGGGTCATTCGTTTCCGGCGGAAATCAAGAATTTATCCGGGAGCAACGACTCAGAGCGCTGGAAAGCAAGCTTCGGGAAGTTCTGGAAGAATCCAAAAGCCTTCCGATGTCAACGGATGAACTGATCGAGTGGATCAAACTATTGGATCAAGTAGGAGGAGGCGCTAAAGGATGAATGCAGTTGAGGTGGAAGGGCTCGTCAAGCATTACGGGAACTTTGCGTTGTCGGGATTCAGTTTCTCCATACCGCAAGGGTACATTACCGGGCTGATTGGGCCTAACGGAGCGGGGAAAAGCACGGTGATTAAGGCAATCATGGGGATGGTGTTGCCGGAAGAAGGGCGAATCAACGTTCTTGGTCACCCCGTTACGGGGAACGAAGGCAGTTACAAGCAACAGATCGGATACATCTCCGATGAGAATATTTATTACGAATATCTGACAATGGAGCAGATGAAGCGGATCGTCGCACCCTTTTACGAACGCTGGGATGAGGCATTGTTTACGAAGTACATGGAGCTGTTTGAACTGCCGAAACGCAAAAAAATCAAGGATTGCTCCAAAGGGATGAAAATGAAGTTTGCCATTGCATTGGCACTGGCGCACCATCCGACGCTGCTGATCATGGACGAGCCGACGGCCGGATTAGACCCCGTATTTCGCCGAGAGCTCCTCGATCTGTTGGCGGATTATATTTTGGACGAAAACAATACGATTCTGTTCTCGACCCATCTCACGACCGACCTGGATCGTGTAGCGGATTACGTGACGTTCCTGAACCGCGGCGAATTGGTGTTCTCCGACAGCAAAGACGAGGTACTGGAACGCTACGTGATTGTTAAGGGGAGCAGCGAACTTCTGGATACCGATGTAAAACGGGAATTGATCGGCGTAAGGGAAACGGCAGTAGGTTTCGAGGCGCTGGCCAAAGACCAGGAGCGGGCTCATGCCCTGTTTGGGACTCATGCATTGTTCGAGCGTCCCACGCTGGAAGAGATTATGTATTTTACGGCAAAAGGGGGGAAAGTGAATGCCTAACCTCATTCATCTTGTTCGTAAGGACTTCCTGCTGTTGCAGCGGTATCTCTGGCTTCTATTCATTTATATGGTGGTGTTCTCCGGGTTCGTGCAGTCGGATGGTTCGCCTTTGTACGGCATGCTGCCGGGGATGGTGCTGATTCTGGCGCTGAATGCCGATATGCGTCTTCCCAATCAGCAATTTCTAGTCAATTTACCCGTACGCCGGAGTTATCTCGTTTTATCCAAATACGTTTCCGCCTTTGTTTTAATGCTGATCGCTTTTGTGTTCTGCATTCTGTTAAACACCGGGGCGAACGTGGTTCATGGCCAGCCGGCAACTTTCAACTTCGGTCAAATGCTTGGGATCTTCTTGGCGCAAATCGTGTTTATGGCGATTTATATCCCGATCTACTATTGGCTGGGTTTGAAAGGTGCGCAATATTTGAATGTGGCGATGATCATCGTGGTGATGATCGGAAGCCAACTCTCGTCGAACTTGTTGAGCGACGAAGATAGCTTGCAATTGTCGGCTTCCATCTCCACCCATCCCGTTGTAACAGGTCTTCTCGGGGCTAGCGTGGGGATCCTGGCCCTCGTAGTTTCTTATCTCATCTCCCGCATGATTTTTGCCCGTCGGGATTTGTAATCGCGTCGGGTTGACTTAAAAACACCCCGAAATGGGTAATCTGGATAAAGGCAGGAAGATTATCGCCCAAGAACCCATTTTCATCTCAGGAGTGTGAAGCCATGACAAGCAATCAGACGACGAATCGCGAACGGTTCCGGGGGAAAACGGCGATCATCACCGGAGCCGGTTCCGGCATTGGTAAGGCGGCGGCGGTGAAGTTGGCCAGCGAAGGGGCGCAGGTGGCGTTGTTCGATCTGCTGGATGAGCGCACGGAGCAGGCGGCACGTGAAATCAATGCCATCCGCGAAGGGGCGGCCCAAGCGTATGACGTCGATGTGGCAGACCCGCATCGGGTTGAACAGGCGGTTCGCGAAGCGGCCGAGCACTTCGGCGGCATCGATGTCGTATTCGCTAATGCGGGCATCAACGGCAAGCTGGCACCGGTCGAAGATTTAAGCTTCGAGGATTGGGAGAAGACGCTAAGCATCAATCTGACGGGCACGTTCTTAACCGTAAAATATACCGTCCCCTATTTAAAACAACGGGGCGGCGGAAGCATCATCATTACCAGCTCCATCAACGGGAATGATACATTTTCCGGCTTTGGCATGTCGGCTTACAGTACAACCAAAGCGGGGCAGGTGGCTTTTGCCAAAATGCTGGCTCTGGAGCTGGCCCAATTCAAAATTCGCGTGAATGCCATCAGCCCAGGCGCTATTTCCACCAACATTGACGCTTCGACGGAGAAGAGCAAGGAGCTGCAGGAAATCGTTATCCCGGTAAAATATCCGGAGGGGTCGCAGCCCCTGGCGGACGGACCGGGCCAACCGGAACATGTCGCGGATCTCGTCGCTTTTCTGGGTTCCGATGAAGCGATCCACATCACCGGCGCCCGGATCGTGATTGATGGGGCAGAGTCGCTGTTATAGAGGATAACCGCATTGCTGTGGTCATGCCGCCGCTCTAGTATGTGTGCGGGAGCAAAGACCGAGTTTGGATGCCTTAGCCCGAGACTGTCAGGAAATGACCTTCTCGGGCGTTCTTGACGTGGACGCGCCCGTACAACGATACTCGATTATGAACCATGTAAGGGGGCTGGATGATGAAGCAAAACAAATAAGGTGGGGAAGGGGCAAACTGGTTTCAGGATTAGAGCGGTGAATGAACCCATTCCTTCCGAAGAAATGTTGAGAAACACTCCTGAAATGGTGGATGAATTACGAAGACCCATGTTTTTAATGATTTCTGCTGAAAAGCCCTGAGGGGAGGAATTGGCTTGCTGTCATGGTTGGCGGAACAAAAAATTGCGGAAGCGATGGCGCGCGGGGAGTTCGACGATTTACCCGGGAAGGGGAAGCCGCTGAAAGTTGAAGATTTGTCCGGAGTTCCGGAGGACCTCAGGATGGCTTATAAGTTGATGAAAAATGCTGGGTATGTCCCCGAAGAAATCCAGCTGCAGCAGGAGATGGTCCGGCTCGCCGACCTGCTGGCCGCCTGTGAGGAGGGGCCGGAGAAGCAGGCCTTGAAGAAGCAACTGTCGGAGCAACGTCTGCGGTTAAACCTGCTGGCTGACGAGCGCGGTCTGCTGACGAATCCGGCGTTCTGGCAGTATGAAGAGGCGATCCGCCGGAAGCTGGAGTAGGAGGGACATGGTGCTGGGGCCTGGGGCGGGCAGCTTACGACAGGGAGGTACCGGGAAGCAGTTGTCGTATCATCGTTTCGGTCAACACAAACGGTTCCCGCGATATTCGGTCCAAGTGGAAGCCGGGAATCAGGTCCTTGGCGGATACGTCTTCCGGTTGGTCAAGTAAGCCGCTGATGTAGGCGAGCCAGCCGATAACCGTTTCCGGCTTTGTGCCGGCGGCACGGAGCGCGGAGATCCCCAGATCACCGTGACGTTTGGCCAGCCGCCGTCCGTCCTCGCCGAGAATGAGCGGGGCGTGGGCGAACGTCGGCGGCGTGAGCCCTAACGCAGCATAGAGGTGAAGCTGACGCGGAGTCGAATCCAGCAGATCGTCGCCGCGCAGGACATCGGTGATGCCCATCCGAGCATCGTCAACGGTCACCGCCAGCTGATAAGAGTACAGGTGATCGGCTCGCCGTACCACAAAATCACCGCCGCTTCCCGGCGGGAAGACCTGCGGCCCGGCGATGCCGTCGACGAAGCTGACGGCCGCAGGGTCGATCGCGAAGCGAAGCGACGGCTCTTTGTGCTGCGCCCGACGTTCCCGTTCTTCCGCGCTTAAGCTACGGCAGGTGCCGGGATAGGGCGCACCTTCCGAGGATAAGCCGTGCGGCGCACCGGCCACGGCCAGCAGCTCGGCCCGGCTGCAAAAGCACGGGTACAGCCGTCCGTCCGCGTCAAGCTTCCCGAGTGCTTTCTCATAGAGCTCGGTTCGCTGGCTTTGATAGTACGGTCCGGAAATTTCTGAAGCGCCCGGACCTTCATCCCAATCCAGTCCCAGCCAGCGAAGATCGGCGAGGATCCGTTCCGTGATCTCTGGCTTGGAGCGCTGCGTGTCGATATCTTCAATGCGCAGCACGAAGACCCCTCCTGCCGCACGCATTTGCAGCCAGGATAACAGCGCAATCTTGGCATTTCCCAAATGCATGTCGCCGGAAGGCGTAGGTGCAAAACGACCGCGTTTCATGTTGCTTCACTTCCTTGGTTTATCCTAGATTGAATTCGGTTTTTCATATAGATTCTACTCTTACGTGCTCTAATTGCGCAAATGGATATGAAATATCATATTCATTTCGAAGAAGTCGCCGATCACGTTGGATTCTATTCGATTTTTCGCATACATTCGTCCGATTGCTTCTAATGGTCCACGGCGGGAGGTACTTTTACAAGCGTGCTTCGGGCTCGCGGGGTTCGCCGCTGCTCTCCGGTTTGAAGGAGCTGCCGGGGGCGGGAGGCTCCAGCTTCTCGATGTCGATTTTGCGGATTCGGCTGTCTTCGCGTTCCAGTACTGTAAACTGCAAGTCCCCATAGACCAGCTGCGTTCCTACTTCAATATCAAGGTTCTGGCCATAGATCCAGCCTCCGATCGTATCCGCATCCTCTTCCTCCAACTCGGCGTCCAGCCAATCGTTGATTAACGAAACCGAAACTTTGCCGTCAACGATGAGGTGATTCGCTGCAACCTCCGTAATTTCCTGCTCTTCCTCTGCATCGAATTCATCCCGAATGTCGCTGACGATTTCCTCCAGAATGTCCTCAATCGTAACCATTCCGCTTGTTCCGCCGTATTCGTCGATCAGTACGGCTATATGCGTACGTTCCTTTTGCATCTTAGTCAGCAAAGCAGGGAGGGGAATGTTCTCCGAGACGGTCATCACCGGCCGGACCAACGAAGCCAAAGGAGCCCCCGCCTGATTGTCAGGGGCTAGAAATAACGCTTTCGTATTGATGACGCCGATAATATTGTCTTTATTTTGGCGGATAACAGGGAATCTCGTATATTGTTCTTGACGAATGATTCGCAAATTTTCCTCGCGGGACTTGGTCGCATCCAAACAGACCATGTCGGTTCTCGGGACCATGATGTCTTTGGCGAGCAGCTCGTCGAAGGTGAAGATCCGGTTCATGAAGCTGTACTCATTCTTGTTGATTTGACCGCTTTCCAGGCTTTCGCTCAGCAGTATCCGCAGTTCCTCTTCACTATGCGCGTCGCTCCATTCCGCTGCGGGTTTTAGGCCAAGAAGCGAAACGATACGGCGGGAGGAACGATTGAGCAGCCAGAGGAAGGGGGACAGCAGGGTACTCAGCCCTAACAGCGGCCGGGCTGCGGTCAAGAGGATGGCTTCTCCGCGCTGGGCGGCCAGCACCTGAGGGACTAATCCGCCAAGCACGACATGCAAGTAGGTGATCAACACGAAGGCAATCAGAAAGGAGAAGAAAGTTTCCACTGTGGCGGATAACGGAAGGTAGGCAAACGAAGGCGACAGCACGCTGCGGACAGCTGGTTGGCCAAGCCATCCCAGTGTCAACGAGTTGGCTGTGATCCGCCAGTTGGCAGGTCGACAATGCCTGATCGATTCGCTTCGACAAGGCCCGGAGTGCTGCCACACCGCGACGTCCTTCCCGTTCCCAAGCCTCGATGGTTCGTGGGCGCAGGGCACGGAGGGAAGCCTCCATGATGACGAACAATGCGGTTAAGGCAATCAGTAGAAAAATGACGAGTAGCTTGAACATGATGTTTGCCCTCCAGTCCTTTAAGACCTTGCTCCATATGGTAAAATGTTTTCATAGTGTAACCCGTAAGGAGAGAATCATGACAAAGCTTCCTTTGCCTATTGATGAAGTTATACCTGAACTAAAAACGGCGCTTGGCCGTTCGGGAACTGCCGTACTGCTGGCGGAGCCCGGTGCGGGCAAGACGACGCGGGTGCCGCTGTCGCTGCTAAGCGAACCTTGGATGGAAGGACAGCGGATCCTGCTGCTGGAACCGCGTCGGTTAGCAGCTCGGGCCGCTGCTGTATATATGGCATCCCAGCTTGGTGAAGCCGTTGGTGAGACGGTCGGCTACCGGATGCGGGGAGACAGCCGGGTATCGGCGAAAACGCGGATTACGGTCGTGACTGAAGGGATATTGACACGGCTGCTGCAGCAAGATCCGGCGTTGATCGGAACCGGTTTGATTATTTTTGACGAATTTCATGAGCGTAGCTTGCATGCCGATCTCGGACTGGCATTGGCCTGGCAAAGCCGCCAGTTGCTACGCGACGATTTGCGGCTGCTGGTCATGTCGGCGACGCTAGACCCCGGGCCGATCGCGGACTTGCTGGATGGCGCGCCGGTCGTGCAAAGCCGGGGGCGGATGTTCCCGGTGGAGACGGTGTATGCGCCGGGCACACCTAAGGAGCCGCTGGAACGTACGGTGGACCGGGCCGTTCGCCGGTCCTTAACGGCGCATGACGGCAGCGTGCTGGTGTTTCTGCCAGGCGCGCGGGAGATCCGCCGCGCCGAGTCGCTGCTGGCGGGCGGCGGGTTACCCGCCGACGTCATGCTGGCGCCGCTGTATGGCGCGCTGCCGCAAGCGGAGCAGCGGCGGGCGATCGAACCCGCGCCGGCGGGGCGGCGCAAAGTCGTGCTGGCGACGTCGATCGCCGAGTCGAGCCTGACGGTGGACGGCGTGACGGTGGTGATCGACAGCGGTCTCCGCCGCACGTCGTTGTTCTCGCCGCGCACCGGCATGAGCCGGCTCGTAACGGCGCGCGCGGCCCGCGACTCCGCCGACCAGCGGCGGGGGCGTGCCGGGCGAACGGCGCCCGGCGTGTGCTACCGCCTCTGGAGCGAGGCGGAGGACCGCCTTCTGGCGGCGCGGACGCCGCCGGAGATGCTCGAGGCGGACCTCGCGCCCCCCCCGCCGGGGGGGGGGGCGGGGGGGGGGCTCTTTTACACAACTCCCAGCCCCCCAGACGGAGAGGGAAATCCTATGGCCGCTTTTTCTTTCTAAAAAAAAAACAACACTCACCCGCTCCCCCTT
>NZ_WNZY01000038.1 GCF_009725205.1 Paenibacillus timonensis
GCCCCCCTCAAGATGAGATTTCCCAATTAGTAAGACCCCTTGAAGACGACGAGGTTGATAGGCCTGAGGTGGAAGTGCAGCAATGTATGGAGCTGACAGGTACTAATCGGTCGAGGGCTTATCCAAAAATCTAACACGCAAATTCGTTTCGTATCCAGTTTTCAAGGATTAAACCTTGAACCGTTTGGTGGCGATGGCGGAGGGGTTCCACACGTACCCATCCCGAACACGACCGTTAAGCCCTCCAGCGCCGATGGTACTTGGACCGAAGGGTCCTGGGAGAGTAGGACGCCGCCAAGCAAAGGGAAAGAGCACTACCGTTCATTCGGTAGTGCTTTTTTTGTTGTTGGGCAAATCGAGGCGAATTCCGTCACGCATATTTCCATCTATTTCATGTACAATAAGAAATGAAAATTTTAAGTGGAACTCGCACGAGGTTTTACAAGAATGAGATAGATGGAGGTCGCTGAGGGGAATGAAGCCGATACTGGAAGTGGCTGCAACATTCGGCATAGCCGAGGAGTTTGTAGAGTTGTACGGACGTTACAAAAGCAAATTGGATCCTAGTTTACGGGAGAAGCTAGGTGACCGGCCCGACGGAAAATTGGTGCTGGTGACCGCGATGAATCCGACGCCGGCCGGCGAAGGAAAAACGCTAACCACGATTGGCCTGGCGCAATCGCTGAACGCCATCGGAGCGCCGACAATCGCGGCGCTGCGAGAACCGTCGCTTGGACCCTGCTTTGGAATGAAGGGCGGTGCTACGGGCAGCAATAAAGCACAGCTGCTACCTTCCGAAGATATCAACCTGCATTTTACCGGTGATTTGCATGCCATTACATCGGCGCATAATTTACTTGCGGCGATGCTGGATAATCATATTTTTCATGGGAATGTGCTGCAAATCGATACGAATCGAATCTTGTGGAAACGTGCTATGGACATGAACGACCGGAGCTTGCGACAAATCGTTGTTGGACTTGGTGAAGGAAACGGGAGCGTGCACGAATCCGGGTTTATGATCACGACCGCCTCTGAAGTCATGGCGGTGCTGTGCCTCAGCGAGGATGCACTAGATCTCAAGCAGCGTTTGGGCCGGATCGTCGTAGCCTACAATATGACCGGGGAAGCGATCACCGCGGCGCAAATCGGCGCCGTGGATGCGATGACCGTTCTTTTGAAAGAGGCGATCAAGCCGAACCTTGTGCAAACAGCCGAAGGAACCCCAGCGATCGTTCACGGCGGACCGTTTGCCAATATCGCCCACGGCTGCAGCAGCGTCATCGGAACGAAAACTGCGCTCAAACTGGCAGAGATCGTCGTAACCGAAGCGGGCTTCGGAGCCGACCTGGGCGCGGAGAAATTCTTTGACATTAAATGCCGACAAGCGGGTTTAAAGCCGGATGCGGCGGTGTTAGTCGTCACGATAAAGGCGTTGAAATATAACGGCGGAGCGGCCAAGACGGAGTTGGATCAACCGAATTTGGAGGCGCTGCGGGCCGGACTTCCCAACATGAAACGGCATCTGGAGAATCTCCGGAAATTTGGGGTACCGGTGATGGTTGCGTTAAATCATTTTACCAGCGATACGGAAGAAGAGATCTCGATCGTGAAAGAGGCATGTGCCCACTGGGGAGTAAAGGCAGAGCTATCCGATGTTTGGGCCAAAGGCAGCGAAGGCGGCAAAGAATTGGCGACGACCCTGCTCGGCATCCTGAAACAGGAAACCGCACGATACTCACCGCTCTATGTTGACGATCTGGACCTTAAGACCAAAATGGAGACGGTCGTAGGAGAGATTTACCGTGGAGTTGGTATCAAGTTGAGCGCCAAAGCCGCGGCCCGACTGGAGGAACTTGAACGCCAAGGCTTCGGCCGGCTGCCGGTGTGCATGGCGAAGACGCCGTATTCGTTCTCCGACCAGGCGAATCTGCTGGGAGCTCCCGAAGGGTTCACGGTACAAATCAAGGATATCACCTTATCCGCAGGAGCCGGCTTCGTCGTCGTTCATACCGGCAATATCGTTACGATGCCCGGACTGCCGAAGGTGCCGGCGGCGGAGCGGATCCATCTGGACGAGCACGGAGAAGTTGCAGGTTTGTTGTAGCCAAGTAATCATGGGCAATTGACACTTCAGGTATCTTCTGACAGACTCTACATAAAGATTAGAGTTTAGAGAGTGGTCAATCGATGAAATGAGGTGGATTTGTGGAAATCAGGCCATTGCGAGCGGTTGAGTTTGATGCCAGCCTGAGCTTGTCCGAATATGCTTTTCAATATAAGGTGAAGCCGGAGGACAGAGAAGAACGGAGAAAATCCTTTATTCCCGAACGTTCCTGGGGAGCGTTTGAGGGCGGCGAGCTGCTCGCCAAGCTCATGCTGCTACCCTTGCATCTGTACGTACAGGGACGCCCCGTCCCTATGGGAGGCATCGCCGGCGTGGCCACCTGGCCGGAGCATCGGCGGAGCGGACTCGTGAGGGAGCTGCTGGCTACCGCGCTCCGCCGTATGAATGAGCAAGGGCAAATTCTTTCTTGCCTTCATCCTTTCTCGATCCCCTTTTACCGGAAATTCGGCTGGGAGGTCTACACAGATTACAAGAAATATACCGTTAACATTGATAGTTTCCCCTCCAAAACGCTGGTTACGGGGAATGTTAAGCGGGGCGTAAAGGATATTGAGCTGTTGAACGGGATCTATCATTCCTTTGCCCGGCGATACAACGGAATGCTTGTCCGGGACGAAGAGTGGTGGAAGCGTATGGTATTAGGCGAGGAGGACCATACCGCCGTTTATTATGCTGAATCGGGGCAACCGGAAGGGTACGTGCTCTACCAGGTGAAGAACAAGGAGCTTATTATTGACGAATTCGTATTCCTGAACGAGACGGCCCGTCAAGGCTTGTGGACATATCTGGCCAACCACGACTCCATGGTAACCCAGGTGATCTTTGATCGCGTGCCGGTGGATGACCTGTTGCCGTTTCTGCTGCGCGACCCGCGCTGCAAGCAGGAAACCGTGCCGTATTTTATGGCTCGGATTGTCAATGCGGCGGCGTTCGTTGGCGACTATTCGTTTATTCCACCGGCTTCCACCAGCCCGATTCGCCTTGGACTGCGAATTGAAGACGAGGCTGCACCCTGGAACGAAGGGGATTGGCTGCTGGAGGTGTCCTCGGAAGGGAAGGCGAGCCTGACGCCAGCGAATCCGGCGAATCCTGCAGATTCTGGGCTGGTTTGTGACATCCAAACGCTGACAGCCCTACTGCTCGGCTATAAGCGGCCGCGGGAGATGTTCGCCTGCGGTAAATTAAGCGGCCCGGGAACCGATGCGGAAACGCTTGAACGGTTGATTCCCTTGAGCCAAACGGCATTACTGGACTTCTTTTAAATCACATGATTGGCATTTTCGGTCGATTCCCCACTTCTTCGAGTGGGGGATTGGCTTTTTTTGTTTTCGATCAGAAAAATTCCAACCTGAAATCGCAATTTTGCCTCCTCAAAAACCGAGTCCGTTTTAGCTAGACTAATAGTATAAATTCGGATGCAGGAAAGGATTTAACCGCAATGAAGAGAAGACAATGGTTGGCTGTTCTACCGCTTGCCGCCATGATGATTTCTTTGCTAGGCGCTTATGGCGTAATCAATGCGGCGAATAACGAGGAGAATCAAGTTCCGGGCATGTCCGAAGGCAGTCAAGGTTATCCCATTGAGCTGACTTTTTGGGCGTTGGGGAATACCCATTACGTGACCCTGGCTCAAGAGTATATGGCGGAGCATCCAAATATTAAGATCAACATCAGTATCCAAACCGATACATTCGCGCATCATGACCGCATGGAGTCAGCCTTGTCTTCTGGATCGGGCGCACCGGATATCTTCATGCTGGATCGGGAGTTTATGGAACGGTTCGTGAACGCACAGGACCAATTTTATAACCTATATGATTTCGGAGCAAAAGGCATCGAAGTGGACTATCTGTATTGGGCCTGGAAACAGGCGACTTTGGTGGATGGCTCTTTTCAATTGGGTTTGCCGGCCGGTATCAGTCCGACCGTTGTATATTACCGCGCAGATTTCATGGAGCGGGCGGGTCTTCCGGCCGATCCAGAGGAATTTAGCGCAGCGATTAACAAATGGGACAAATTTGCCGCAGTGGCGAAGCGGTTCACGGAAGAAACCGGACTCCCGTTTGCGGATTCGGCAGATTTGGTGTACAACGGACTTAGGGATCAATCGACAGACCGGATTTATTTCAATAAAGTCGACGGGTCCTTTATCGGAGATACTAATCCGCAGGTGAAAAAGGCGTATGACTATACGGTAAAAGGCATTCGGGAAGGGTGGATCGGCAACTGGACATTGGGGTCTCCGGAATGGGAAAATGCGATCCGCGAGGGTGACCTTGGCGTCATCCTCGGCCCGACCTGGATGGAAGAAACGATCCGTAGCGCGAAGGAGACTGCAGGGAAGTGGCGGATTGCCCAAATTCCGGAGGGCTCCGGCAGTTGGGGAGGCACCTTTTTGACGCTGCCGAAGCAAGGAAAACATCCGAAGGAAGCTTACGATTTCATCACCTGGCTGACAAACAAGGACAATCAGTTGAAGTCGTTTCAAGCAAGCGGTCAGTTGCCATCGATCCCGGCGGTGTATAACGAGCCGGCATTCCAAGCGGATCAAGACGAATTTTTTGGTGGCCAGGTCATTTCGGAAGCCTACGCACGATCGGCACAACGCGTAAAGCCGGTTTATTACGGGCCACGTTTTGAACAAGTTGATACGTTGATTAAGAATGCGCTCCGAAATGGATTTGAGAACAAGGTCGACCCGCAAAGTGAATGGGATGACGCCATGAAACGGGTCGCAGACGCGGCTTAATCATAGATCTTGAATGGATACGATAAACCTGATTCGCAAGAGGGCTAGCCCTCTTGCGATTTTCTCTTTGTTAAGAAGCAAAGGAATCTGTCGTGCCATGAAGAATAATAGAGTAGGAGATGCATAGGAGGAACGAAATGAAGCTTCGACGAAAAATCTTGCTGGCTATTATTCTTCTCGTCTTTATTCCCGTCATCCTGATGGGTTCGATATCGTACTACAGCTTCTCACGCGCCATGGAGAACAAATCCAACAATTTCTATTGGGTCTCCTTGCTCGAAACCGACCGTAAGCTGAAGTTCGCGCTGAACGAAGTGACGACCGTATCCAACTCGGCGATCGCGCAGCCGGTGATTCAGAAGCTGGTGAAACAGCCGAATTTCACGGTGACCTATGAGCAGAAACAAGACATCAACAATCTGATTAACCACCCGATGATCACCTCCTTCGGGTTGTATTCCAAGGACAAGCTGCAGTACCAATATAATGAGGCGATGTCTTTCAGGGAATTGAAGCAGCAAAGCTGGTATGGAGCCATGGAAGCCGCCGAAGGCCGCTCGGTATGGGTAGGTCCAGGCGAGAACGGCTCCGCGGCGACGGGGAAGCCGGTTCTGATCCAAGCCCGCCTGATTAAGGATTACTATTCGCTAGAGGATATCGGTGCTTTAATTATTTATGTGAAACCCGATATTCTGGACCAGGTTTTTTGGGATGCCGCGACCTTAAAGCAAGGGGATATTTTACTCGTCAACAAGCTGGGGAATATCGTGTTCGACAAGTCCGGCACACATATCGGAGAACGCACGGAATTTCCTTTCCTGACCCATGACGAGCCGGAAGGAAAGGGCTACTATACGGCCAAATATCAAGGCGAAAAGTCGCTGATCACCTACTTGCCTTCGCATAACAAGGATTGGTACCTGGTGGCCATTACGCCAAGCAAGCTGATCGCTTCGGAATCGAACTCCATCCGCAACATCGCGATCGTGTTGGTTCTGGTATCGTTGATCTCGGCTTTCCTGTTCGACCGCTTTTTCGTCCGCCGCCTGGTGCGCAGCATTATCGGTGCGGTGAACGGGATGAAACGAGTGCAGCAAGGGATATTCGTACCGATCACGTCCGCGGTCCGCAGCGAAGACGAGACGGATTTGCTGGTCGATGGCTTCAACCGGATGAGTACGCAAATTTCCGAATTGATTGAGCAGGTGCAGACCGAGCAGGCGCGTAAGAAAGAATTTGAGCTTCAGGCGCTGGTCGCCCAAATCAATCCTCATTTTATTTACAATTCGCTGGAGTCGATCAATTCGCTGGCCGTCTTGCAGGGAAATAAGGATATCAGTAAAATGGTGGTCTCGCTTGGCAAGCTGCTGCGAATCAGCATTAGTGAAAATCAGCAATTGATCACGCTTTCGATGGAAATGGAGCATGTGCGGCACTATCTGGACATTCAGAAATTTCGCTTTGAGGATCAATTCGACTATCATATTGAAATCCCCGAATCGCTTAAATACTTCTTGACCCAGAAACTCATTGTACAACCGATCGTAGAAAACGCGCTGTACCACGCGATTGAACCCATGGAGGAGAAAGGGTTGATCTCAATCACGGCCAAGGAGGACGATCGGGACATTATGATCGACGTGACGGATAACGGGCCGGGCTTCAGCTCGGATACGCTGATTAACCTGTGGAGCAAAGACGGGAGCCCGAAGAATTACCGGGGGACCGGCGTCGGGCTCAAAAATGTGCACGAACGGCTGCGCATCCGATTTGGCGCCCGCTACGGCATCTTGATTTGCTCTTCTCCCGGACACGGCTCCATCATTCGCATCCGTATTCCGAAAATTCTCCACGAACCGGGAGCGGCCAAACGATAAGGCGGACAAAGGAGGCGGACAACATAAAAAAATGGTTCTTAAACTGGGGTTGGATCGCCGTTTATGCTGTTGTGCTGGCGATTTCCGTACTGATCATCGCTGCCGACGGGCACGAGCCGATCGAGGAAAAACAAGCGGAGAAGGTCACAATAACCTTTCGTCACTTCTGGATCAAGGAGCATGACCGACAGATGCTAGATATCGTTGAGGACGTCGTCGCCAAATTTCAAGAGACGCATCCCAACGTGAAGGTGAATTTTGAGGGAATGGACCAGACTGTCCATCGTGAGCAAAAGCTGAAGAGCGAGATGGTGACAGGGACACCTCCCGACATGTTCGTGTTGTTTGGGGGCGCTGAAATCGAGCCGTATGTCCGTTCCAACCGGTTGATGGATTTGACCGATTTCGTGGAGAAAAACGGGCTGGAGCAGGAATTCCAGGACTTGCACTTATGGACCTTCGACAACCATATTTACGGTTTGCCGATTGAGGGGAATGCCGAACCTTTATTTTATAACAAGGAAATATTCCGTGAACTAGGGATAGAACCGCCGCAAACGCTGGAGGATTTAAACGAAGCCATTCGCGTTTTGACCGCCCACCAGATCACGCCGTTTGCGCTCGGAAATGAGGAACGTTGGCCGGCGGCCATCTTCGCGCATTATTTAATGGACCGCTATGCAGGTCCGGGGCTGATCGAAGAACTGGTGCAAGGCGACGAGTCGTTAAGCTTCCAAAATCCTTATTATTGGAAAGCGTTTAAGCAATTGAAAACCTGGATTGACGAGGGCGCTTTCTATGAGCCGGCCAACGACTTGTCGACTGAGGAGGCTATCGAGCGGTTCACCAGCGGCGAAGCCGCGATGTACCTGAACGGGAGCTGGGATATCAACCTGTTCCACAACGAGAAGGCACCGTCCGGGTTTCAGAATCAGGTCGGCGTCCTCCCGTTTCCTTCGCTGACGAAGGGAGGCAATCAATCGATTGCCGGAGGTTACACGATCGGGATCGGCTTGTCCTCTAATTTGGAGGAAACGAAATGGGAAGCGGCACAGGAGCTGCTGAAGGCTTTTTATACTGAGGAGGTACAGCGGCGTATCGTTTACGAGGCCTTGCGTATACCTTCGATGAAGATTACGTACGATTCGGAAAAAACGGGACCGGTCTTTGCTCAGGTCGTGGAAATGATGGAGCGAAGCAGCCAAAGCTTTGTGCCGTATGACAACGTACTTCCGCCTGAGGTCAACAAGACTTTCTTGAAGGTGTTGGAGGAAATGATCGGCAAGCAGGCGACGCCCGATGAGGCGCTGGAACAAATCCAGCAAACCTCGAAAGAGTACTGGCAGCTGCGGAGGAGCTCACTGCCTGACGGAACGACGGGAGGTGTAACGTGGTAGCAAAAGGGGAGAAATACCGGGTTATTCTAGTGGATGATGAACCGGTTATTCTGCGAAGCTTGAGAGTAGCCGTGCCTTGGGAAGAGCTGGACTTGGAGATCGTCGGAGAGGCGCGGGGCGGCGAAGCGGCTCTTCAGCTCGTGCACGAGCTGTCGCCGCATATGATCATCAGCGACATCCGCATGCCGGGGATGGATGGGATCACGTTGATGAAGGAAGTGCTGGCGGAGAATTCGAATCGGCTGTTTATTTTTATCAGCGGTTATGGGGAGTTTGAATACGCACGCGAGGCGTTGCGGGAAGGCGCATTTGACTACCTGTTGAAACCGATCGATCACGACGAGTTGATCGAGATGATCCGTCGGGCCAAGAAAACGTTAGAGAAACAGATGGAGAACGACAAGCTGCTGCATTCGGTGCAGGTGTTGTCGGTTCTGGCTAGGGAGCGCATGTTTGCCGAATTTATCGAAGGCAACCAGAGTCAAGGCCATCTGCAGCATATGCGTTGGCTGGAGAACAGCGAGCTGATGCAGGACTATTTCATGGCCGTGATCCAACTGGATCACTTCATGAAGCTGAATGAGCAGTGGTCCCCGGAGGAGCGGCGGCTGTGGTTGTTTGCGGTTCGCAATATTTTGGGAGAATGGTCCATGGCGCGGGGGGCGCTGACGATGTTTCCTTTTCATGGCGGGGAGTGGGTTCTGCTGTTTCCGAGCACGCTTACGAGCCAAAAGGAGGAGCTCGGCAGCGATGTGATCCGGCAAATTCAGCTTTACACCAAGTTGTCCTGCTCGATTGGGTTTAGTCAAACGGTTGCTGGAATGGAGCGGTTGAGCGAGGCGTACCAAAGTGCTGCCAGGGCGTTATATCAGCGGTTTTACAGCGACAGGGCAGGCGTATTCGTCGATCAGCCAAGCCGGGAGTCTGGGGTTGACCGGGAGGCGAAATATCCGAAGCATCTGGAAGCGGTGCTCCTGGACAGCATCCGGACGTTAAACCGGGAACGTTTGTTGTCGGCATTGGATGAAACAAAGCAGTATATTGAGGAGCAGGGCTTCTCGAAGGAAGCCGCCGAGCGAATCATCGTGGAACTGACGGTAGTGATGTTCCGGCAATACGAGCAGATGAACCTGCTGTCGGAGTGGTCGTTGGAGGGCTTGCTCCAGGAGCTGCAGTCCTTGGAAACGCTGCATGAAATGATCGGACTGCTCAAAACGAATTTTGGACGGTGGATAAGCGAAAGCCGAGACAGCCAGTTCAAGGACAACGTGCAGACGGTGATTGCCAAGACGCAGGAGTACATCCTCAGCAACTACCATAAGGACCTCAGCATGGAGGAGGTCGCGGAGCGGGCCGACTTGAGCATCAGTCACTTTTGCTTGCTGTTTAAGCAGGTGACCGGCTACACGTTCCTTGAGTATTTGACGGAATGCCGCATCGAAAAAGCCAAATACATCCTGAAGAACAGCCACGTCAAAGTGTTCCAGGTGGCCCCGATGGTCGGCTACCAGGATCCTCGCTACTTTACCCAGGTGTTCAAAAAAGTGACTGGCATGACGCCAACGGAGTTCCGGGAGGTAGGGGCGTAGGTGCTCGGCTGGGGGACAAAAAAACCTGCATTGGATGCAGGTTTTTTTGTGGTTACGGGGATCACGCGACTCACCATCTCCGTTGCTAGGAAGTAATGTATGCGAAAAATCGAATAGAATTCAGCATCATCCACGATTGCAAAGGAATGTATTCGAAATTTCATACACATTTGCGCTATAGGAGGACGTAGACAAGGATTCTGTATGAAAAACCGAATAGAATTCGGACTTTTCGCCGTTCCCACCATTTTATATGCGAAAAATCGAATACATTTCATAGCTAGAGTCGCTTGCGGCGGAAGAAGGCAACGAACCCGGCGGTGCCCAGCAGCACCAGCAAGGAGATGCCGGTGAACAGGGCCACGTCGGCGCCGCTGCCTGCGGCCGTGGCGGCAGCCTCGAACCCGGCGCCGCCACCAGGGATGCCGCCGCCTTGGGTACGGTCACCGCCCATCGGGCGGGCTTGACCTGCGCCTCCGGCGGCATCGCCTGGCGCACCGGCGTCGCCCGGGAACCCTTCCGGGGGCTGGAAGCCCTCCGGAAGGTCCGGGGGCCCGCCGGCTTCGATGCCCGCGGCGTCCGCGCCAGCGCCGGCCTGCGCGCCGCGCTCGGCCCCGGCAGCCGGCACGCTCTGCTCGGCGGCATCGCCTTGGCCGCCGCCATCCGCCGCCGCGCGGGCGTTCCGCCACTCGCCCATGCCGCCGCCCATGCCGCCGCCGCTGCCCGAGCCATCGCCCGACGAGGCGATCGTGCCGTCGAGCTGCTGTCGGATGCTCTCCACCAGGCTGGCGTTGGTGGAGAGCAGCTGCGGCAAGGCCTGCTCGTACTCGTCATAGGTGTAAAAGGCCGTTGGATCGGCCTCCACATAAGACGAGATGAGCTCCGACAGCTCCGCCACGCGAGCGGAGAAACTGCCATCGGCCAGATAGCCGTCGATAGCCTGCTGCAGCATTTCATGATACTGCGCCTTGTAGTCCTCGACCGCCAGCAGCTTCGCAACCAGCGGCCGTTCGGCCAGCGCGCCTTGCGTCGGCTCGTCGATTAGCAGGCTGGCCTGACCGATGGATGCGGCTGGAGCCGCGCCGCCTTCAGCCGTATCGCCTGGAGCCGCCCCCCCTGGGGCTGCAGCATTCGGAAGCGCGATACCGCCAACTGCGCCTCCAGCCGCACCTCCAGCCGCACCTCCAGCCTCATCGCCGCCGCCAGCAGGAGCCGCGTCTGCACGGCCCGAGTCCGCCGCCGCATCAGCGCCGTCCGCACCGGCACCGCCGTTCGCTCCGCCCCGGCCAAACCCGCCGCGGCCCATCCCCATGCCGCCGCCCATCCCGCCAAAGGCCATGTTGTAATCCCACGGCAGGATGGAGAAGACTCCGTCGTCTTCATACAAATAGTAGTTTTGCTTGTTGCTGCCCAGGTAGCTGTCCATATTGTTCGTCAGCACGTTTAGCGCAATGTAGCCCAGCGCGTCCGGCACATCGATATATTTTTCAACATCGTTGCCGTTGTTCAGCTCATCCAGCATATCGATCAAAATATCGCCATTCGTCGTTTCCGACTTCAACGCCAATCCGGTATAAGCAGCTGGATCTTCGCCCAACCAAGTCAGGTCGCTGCCGCTGCCGGTCATTTCTCCTTTGTACAAGGCCCCGTAGGCGTTGCCGAAATGGCGATCCAGATAGGCGTCGCCGATCTGCTCCACCGCTAGGTAGAACCCCCGAAGCTCGTCATTGACGTACACATTCACGTACGAATATTTGGGCGTAGGCAGCCCCATCTGCTCCGCCAGCTCATAGGTCAGAAACTCGCGCATGTAGGAAGCGTCGCTGTAGTTGTTGTTCAGGTTGATCTTCTGAATGCCGACCAAGGTTTGATTCACATATTCGTCAAAAGACAGCTTAAAGCTGTACCGATCGGAATCGGTCATCTGTACCACGCTGCGCAGACTTAAGTTACCCTTGGTGCGAATTCCGACGTTGTCGAAATGCTGTCCGTTGTAATCGACCGACGCCGTCTTGTACTCCTCGGCGCTGGCATTGTCCAGCATGTCCTGGAAATCCGCCTCGTCGATCGTGATCTTCACGTCAACCACCCGGTCCTTGGGAAACACCTCTTCATCCAACTTCTTCTCTTCCGCAGAGACCATTCGCTCCTCGGCGGTGTCCGTCTGACCGTCCGAACGGGGTCCCCCAGATGGAATCGCCTCGCAGGTGATCAAGCCCACAAACAACAGCCCAACGCATGTCCAAAGCAACAGCCGGGTCCCTTTGCGTATCATTCTCCTTCACCCCCGGATAATCGTTAGGATACGTAGTCGCCGTTATAGCTGATCAATACGGCGTTTTTGACGCCGCCCAGCCCGGTTATTTGGTTGACGAATTTCCCTTCCTGGTCACGCAAGCGGACTTCCAGCGTCATCTCGATATTACCGGAGGTCACGGTTTTTTGCTTCACGTTGTAACGTTTGACCATCTGCCCGATGTGCGAATGAACCAGCTGTTCGCTTTCGTCACTTTCACAGTTGACGACAAGCAAGTAAGGCGTTTCGAGCGAGCTGCTCTTGATAAACAGGAAAAGAATCAGGCCAATCACCGCAGAGCCAATGGCAGCGAGCGCATAAAATCCCGCGCCGGCAACAATCCCGGCCGCAGCTGCCCAGAACAGGAAGATCAGGTCGGTGGGGTCTTTGATCGGTGTACGGAAGCGGACGATCGACAAGGCGCCGACCATACCAAGTGACAACACCAGGTTGGAATTGACGGCGATGATAACCATGGCGGTGACCATCGTCATGCCGATGAGCGAGACGTTAAAGCTTTTCGAGTACAGTACCCCGCTGAACACCCGTTTATATAAAACGTAGATGAACAATCCGATGAGAAAAGAAACTCCCAGCGTGATCATCATTTTGCTTATGCTGATATCTGAGGCGAAATTGTCTAGAAACGAATTTTTGACGATATCACTAAAATTGGTTGGGTTTGCAGTTTCCGTTGCATTCATAAATCAATAATCCTCCCATGCGTTAGTTTTCAGAAATTTACGGCAAATGACGTATTTGGACGCCGATTGTTGCTTCAGCCCTTCCATTTGCAAGGCGGCCCGGAGAATTTCGGGAATGTACTCGTCGTACTTGACCTCGAGAATGATGAGCTGATCGTCGATGGCCGAGACGGGCCGTAAATCCGGATCGAACAAGTCGACGGCGTGAAGACCGGTTCGCAGCTCTTTGTCGAAGGTGATCCGCACGTTGCCGTTCGGACAGATAAACGGTTCGCGCACATAGTCGACGATCACTCGCGGGGCGAGCAGCTGTTGCTTCATTTCACGGTACAGTTCAAGGAGCAGCGGCTTCTCCGGCACGTTCAGCCCTTCGATCTGTCCGGCCAGAATGGCGTCCACCGTCTCCCGGGTTAATCGCTCTTTTACTTTGGCGATCCTATCGCCGGTTTTGATTTTTTTCTCAAAATGGATGAGGTCGTCCCGCTGGTTATAAATCCGGATCCGGTACTTGCGGCGGTCGCGGAGTCCTCCCAATTTATCGTGCAGCGCGGAATTGTTGATGTCGTCGAAGTAAAGGCTGCGAATATGGTATTCTCCGCTCGTGCCCGCATGCTCGTCATAACGGGCCAATCCCCGGAGCCGCTGGTGAAGGACGTAATACTGGTGGCGATTGATCAGAAATTTTAGTTCATGGCGGTACTTCAGGTTTTGGTTCAAGTTGCACCTCTTTTCTCGGGGGCCGGATGAATTACGCTACCTATCCTATCAAGGCTCGCTGATTGTCCACTTAACGCAAACTGAAAATAAACTGAAAGTTTTAACGTAGGGTTAACAAATGTAAAATGGTGTAAGCGGCTTATTTGACAGAGGGCACCTCAGACTTTATGTTAAGGGGAACTGGAAGGAGTTTATCGCATGAAAGGTCGGAGAGAGATGATTTGGCTTGGAATTCTGATCATCGCTTTGCTGCTCGGGGGTGTGATCTTCGGCTGGCAAAAAATGCAGCAGGCCAACGAACCCGCTGCCGCATCGAAACCCCACTCGATCGTCATGACGATCGGCGGGGATGCGCGGACGACGCGGGCGTTCACCTGGCAGACGGAAGGGAAGGCTGGGGAAGCAGGGATTCTTCAGTTAACGGAGGGGGCGGGGCCCATCTCCTCCTGGAACGATTCTAAGGTACTCACCATCGAGGCGGAATCGGCCGAGATCAAGTTGGCCCGTGAAAGCGGCAGTGGCGGACGGTATACCGTGCACAAGGCACTTGCCAGCGGCCTTCGCCCGGGAACGGCATACGTCTACCGCGTGGGCAATGGGCAGGAGAGTGGCTGGAGTGAACCGGCGGAGTTCGTGACGGAACCAGCGGAGTCCTTGGCGTTTACATTCATCAACGTATCGGATTCCCAAGGAGAGAAGAAGGCGGATTTTAAGCTGTGGGCACAGACACTGGACAAAGCGTTTGAAACGTTTCCGGACGCCCGGTTTATCGTGCATAACGGGGACCTGACGGAGAATCCGGACGAGGAGAAGGGCTGGAAGTGGCTTCTCGGAACGGCATCGAAATGGCTGACCCGGGTGCCGCTCCAGCCCGTAGTTGGTAATCATGATGAGATTTCCGGGAACGCGGAGGTGTTTGCGTCCCATTTTCGGTTGCCGGACAACGGGGCGGATGGAGCAACGCCCGGAACTACGTATGCCTTCGACTATGGATTCGCCCATTTCATCGTGCTGAATACGGAATCCAACCTCAAGTCGCAGACGGTTTGGCTCAAGGAGGACTTGCGCGAGAATACCAAGCCTTGGACGATCGTAGCGATGCATCGCCCGGCTTACGGCGGCAATCAGTATGACAAAATCAGCGACTGGATCGAGGGATTTGATGAATATAGCGTAGACCTGGTGCTGCAAGGCCACAACCATGAGTATTCCCGGTCTTACCCCCTGCGGGACGGGGAAATCGCCCCAGACGGTAAAGGGACCGTCTATGTTGTCACCAACACCTCCGGTCCCAAATTTAATGTTTTGAAAAAAGATAAGATTTATCATGCCGTGCATACCCAGCCAAATCAACAGATGTTTGCTGGAATCGCGGTTAGCGAACGGACGTTAACTTACGCGGCTTATGCCGTGGACGGCAGGAAGCTGGATGAGTTTACGCTGACCCGCTAATGGCTGATGCTTTCTGCGTTGGAAATCGGCCGGACCGCTTCCTGCGGTTCTTCCTTGGCCGGACGATTCCGTCGCAGCAGGAGTCCCAGCACGGCGCCGCCCATCGCGACGAACATCATGATGAAGAACGTATCGTCGAACCCTTTGGCCAGCGCAGTCGCCGCTGCTTGGCGCATGGCCTCGGCCGATCCAGCCGCCGCTTGAGTCAAGTCGCCAGCGGATTGGGCGGCCTGCGCCGCGGCGGCTTTCATTTCATTTCCGCGGAACGTGGCTCTGGAGGTCAAGAGGGTCACCAGCGTAGAAATCGCCAGCGAATTGATGACCTGCTGCATGGAGTTCGTTAGCGACGTAACGCGGTTGATTAGCGGTTTCGGCGCCTTGTTGAGCAAATGGTTATTCATCGGCATCGTCATCATGCCCATCCCCGCACCGCACATGATCAGCGGCAAGATCAGCTGATGGCTTTCGGTCGTCAGGTCGACATGCGAATATTGGAACAGCGCGCCGGAGACCAGGCTCAATCCCAGCACAACCAGCCAACGTACGCCGATCCGGTCGAACAGAATCCCGGCGATCGGCATGATTAGCCCTGAGGCAATCGCTTGCGGCAGTAAGGTTAGGCCGGTGTCGAACGCACCGAATCCACGGGCTTGCTGCAAGAACTGGGGCAGGAGGAACAATGCCCCGTACAAACCAAACTGACCTACCCATTGGACGAAAATCCCGGCGCTGAAATCAACCGAGCGGAATATGCGCAGCTCGAGCAGCGGGGTGCGGGTTCTCAGTTCGGCGATCACAAAGGCGATCAGGGCAACGCCGCCGATGGCGAGACCAAGGATCGTTTTATCTGCGCTCCAGCTTTCCGCCCCTTGGCTGACACCATAGGACAGAGAAGCAAACGCCAGCGGCCCGAGGATCATGCCCCATTTGTCGATGCCGGCGACCGGATTCCGCTCGACCCTCGGCAACTTCAAAATCCCGATGGCCAGGCAAAGGATCCCAACCGGAATGTTAATCAGGAAAATCAATCGCCACGAATGATACTCTACCAGCCACCCCGATAGGACAGGGCCGATGGCCGGGGCGAACAGCACGGGAATCCCCATGATGCCCATGACGACGCCCACTTTGCTGGCTGGGCTTAATTTATACACGTAAGCCATCGCGACCGGCAGTACGCAACCGCCGCCCAAGCCTTGGATGACCCGGAAGGCGATCAGCCATTCCGCTCGGCTCGGTGTCGCACAGAGCAGGGAGCCGACGGTAAACAATACGACGGCGCTGAGAAATACCGTTTTCGCTCCGAAACGGTCGGATAACCAGCCTGATAGCGGGATGACGGAAGCTTGTGCCAGCATGTAGCCGGTGACGACCCATTGTAAGGTCTTGAGATCGGTGCCGAAGTCGGTGGCAAGCGTCGACAAGGCGACGTTCATCGCCGTATTGTCCAGCACGACCATGAAGACCCCGGCGATGATGGCGAGCAGCGGCACGAGGATACCCGTTAATTTGAAATTCGCGTGGGATGGAAGCGTCTGCTCCATGATTTTTCTCCTCCTAAGTGGCCGGTCAGGGGGCACTCGCTACGTTACGGAAAAGCGTATCGGATTGTCCGTCGGCCGGTATCTCTGTATAATGGGAATATAAGATGCGGACAATTGTCCGTTCAAATCACGATACCTAGTTTACGGACAATTGTCCGATAAGTCAAATGCGTTTTTGGAATGGCGCAGGCAGGGGGGAAGGAAAGCGATGAATCAGGACAGGCGGGAGACCGACCTTTACCGGGAACGCATCCTGAAAGCGGCTCGGCAGTTGTTTCACGAGCATGGCTTGGACGGTGTCAGCATGTACATGATCGCCCGCACGGCGAAGATCGGACAAGGCTCCCTTTATCGGAGATATGCGGACATCGGCGAAATTGGGTCGGATCTGCTGAGGGACAACACGGAGAAATTGCTGAGCGGTCTGGAAGCATTGACAAATGGACCGAGCCTGCAGACGAAGCGGGGGGAGCGTATTGAAGTGGAGGGGCACGCAGGAAGGAAAGACTCTTATCTAGAGTATCTGCGGATCGCGATTTCCCGGGTCGTCGATTTCACCGATGAGCACGCCGAGTTGCTGCTGCGAATCAAATCCGAGTTTACGGGCAAGAAGCAGCTGACCCAATTCGAGCATCCGATTTTTGAAAGACTGAATCGCATCTTGATGGGTCTATTCCGACAAGCCGTCCAGGCCGGGGAGATTCGCGAGGTGGAGCCGCCGTTTATGGGCAGCGCCTTAACCGCCGTATTAAGCCCCGATTTGTATTTGTATCAGCAAAAGGTGCATGGCAGCACCAAAACGGAATTTCGGCAAGGCATCCTCACTCTCGTCGAAGCACTGGCCATAAAATAGCACAAAACCCTTCGGAACTACGGATGATGAATCTTCCGTGCTCCGAAGGGCTTTTGTAGGTTTGTATGAAGGGATTAGCTGAGCAGGGCTTACACCGGAACCTGCCCATCCCGTACCCGCGTGCCGGTTAGTTCCGGCAAGGGCTTGCGCTCCGGTTCTGCGCCGCAAAGTCCAGCGCATTCGCGGAAAGCGAAATGACGGCAGCCCCGGCATTTATCGGCGTTGATGATGCCCAGCGCATGGGTCAGGGCTTCGCCGGTGTTCTCGAAGAAGTTCGCTTCGCCGATCGTCTCGTAGCAGCCGGTTTTGTCCATCAGCTTATGTGGCTGTACGCGAAGGCCGGAGACCAGAACCGTGATGCCGGCTTTGTGCAGTCGTTTCACCAGGGCCGTGAAATTGGCTTCGCCGGTCGTATCCATAAACGGTACTTTGCCCATCCGGATCAATACGACCCGCAGCATGCCGTCTTCGATTTGCGAAACGAACTGGTCAAACGCCTGTGAGGCTCCGAAAAACAGCGGGCCGTCTACAGTGAAGATCGAGACTTGCGGACAATCGTGATCTTCGGTTACCATATGCGGTCGAACCTTCTCCTTGCCGGAGGCCAGGTCCGGCAGCACTTTATCGACGGTGAGCAGCTCGCCCATCCGTTTAACGAACAGCACAACGGCTAGTACCAGGCCCACTTCGACGGCGGTCGTGAGCGTAGTGAACACCGTGAGCAGGAAGGTAACAAGCAGCACTAGCGTATCGCCAGTCCGCGTCTTCAGCATATGAGCGAACGCTTTGCGCTCACTCATGTTCCAGGCGACGACCATCAGGATCGGCGCCATGCTGGCGAGCGGAATGTTGGACGCGTAAGGCGCGAACAATGCCACGATCAAGAGCACGACGATGCCGTGGATGATCCCGGAAAAGGGGGAGACCGCCCCGTTCTTGATGTTCGTCGCCGTCCGGGCAATCGCGCCGGTCGCTGGAATGCCGCCGAACAGCGGTGCAGCGATGTTGGCGAGGCCTTGCCCGATCAGCTCGCGGTTGCTGTTGTGGCGGGTGCCGGTCATCCCGTCCGCCACCACGGCCGAGAGCAGCGATTCGATGCTGCCGAGCAAAGCGATGATGAGCGCCGGCTGCAGCATCGGCACGACGCTGCCCCAGGACAGCGTCAGCGGGTGGAGGCTGGGCAGGCCGCCGGGAATTGCCCCGTAAGCGGAGCCGATCGTTGTAACCTTGCCTGGGAACAGCCAGGCGGCAGCCAGTGTGGAGACGAGGATGCCAACCAGCGAACCTGGAATTTTCGGCAGGAACTTCGGCGTCAACAACAGGGCTGCCAGGCAGATGGCTGCCGTCAGGAGACTGTAGAAGTTTAAGGTATGAAACTGCAGGGCAATCTCCTTCATGTTTTCATGAAAATACTCATGCCGTTTGATGCCCGTCAAGCCAAGAAAATTGCCGATCTGTCCGCTGAAGATCGTCACCGCGATACCGGCGGTAAACCCGATGGTGACCGGCCGCGGGATGAACTTGATCAACGTTCCGAGCCGGAGCAGCCCCATCAGCACCAGGAAGATCCCGGCTAGGAAGCCGGCGATCAGCAGATTTTCGTATCCGTATTGCAGCACGATGGCGAGGAGAATCGGAATAAAGGCCCCCGTAGGGCCGCCGATTTGGAACCGAGATCCTCCCAACAGCGAAATCAGAATCCCGGCAATAATCGTCGTATACAACCCATATTCCGGCTTGACGCCGGACGCGATCGCAAAGGCCATCCCCAGAGGAATGGCGACGATGCCAACGATACACCCCGAAATCAAATCTTTGCGTAAAGAGGCCGCGTTATAATTACTGAACCTTCCTGTCCACTTCATCCGTTAAACCCTTCTTTTCTTAGAAATCTGCAGTTGCTCATGCAGCATGATCCATCCCAGTAAACAAAAAAGATCCCCCGCAGCCCGGCGGGGAAACTTGGGGTTCCTCATTTTTGTTTGCGGATCCCTTGCAGTAAGGATATCGATTCAACCAAGTGGTTATCGAATATTTGCCGGGCTACTGCGAGCAAATCCTTCAGCAGCGGATCTCGCAGCGAATAAACGACCGTTGTGCCTTCTTTGACCGTATTGACGAGATTTTTGGCGCGAAGAACGGCTAATTGCTGGGATACGGCCGACCCCTCCGATCCGAGAATCGCTTGCAACTCGTTGACATTCCGCTCGCCTTCGCTCAGCACCTCCAGAATACGAATTCGCATCGGATGGGCGAGAGCTTTGAAAAATTCCGCTTTAAACTGTTGTAGGTTCGCGTCCATCGACTAAACTCCTTAAAATCTGAAAATTCATATCTCTGAATCTTTGCATATTTAACACTATAGCATAGCACTTGCGAAAGTGTATAGGGAAAAATGTCACGGCAGCAGTTGCAGCTATGATCGTGGCTAAGGCGTACAGACTTTTTCCAATTGAGCTTAGGTGGCGAAACATGCTATACTTAATAATGATAATCATTATCAGTAGAATAACGGCTAATTTTCAGAGAGTAGGATGAGGCTGTCTTATTTCATAGAAGCGATCCCGATGACAGGATGGGATAGAAAAGAGGATTCGAGATACGATGGAACATCTATTAGAAGTGAAAGATTTGGCCATCTCGTTTAACACCCGCGAGGGAGAGGTGCAGGCCATCCGCGGCGTTAGCTTCCACGTCGACAAGGGCGAAACGCTAGCGATTGTTGGGGAATCCGGTTCGGGCAAAAGCGTTACCTCTCAAGCTGTCATGCAACTGGTTCCCCGGCCGCAAGGCATCTATAAGCGCGGGGAGATTTGGTTTGATGGACAAGAACTGATCGGCAAGACCGAGAAGCAAATGCAGCGGATACGCGGCAAGGAGATCGGGATGATTTTTCAAGACCCGATGACTTCGCTAAATCCGACGATGAAGGTGGGCAAGCAGATCACCGAGGTGCTCCATACCCACGAGCAGATGTCCAAGGACGCTGCGGATCAGCGAGCCGTGGAACTGCTGGGCTTGGTCGGAATCCCATCGCCTGAGCGGCGGTTCCACCAGTATCCGCATGAGTTTAGCGGCGGGATGCGGCAACGGGTGGTCATCGCCATCGCGTTGGCCGCGAATCCGAAGCTGCTGATAGCGGACGAGCCGACGACAGCGCTGGACGTAACCATCCAAGCGCAGATTCTGGAGCTGATGAAGGAGCTGCAGCGGAAGATCGGCACCGCAATTATTTTCATCACGCATGATCTTGGCGTCGTGGCTAAAATGGCTGACCGCGTAGCGGTGATGTATGCCGGGCAAATCGTCGAATCGGGGACGGTGGAGGAAATCTTCTACGATCCCCGGCACCCGTACACCTGGGGGCTGCTGGCCTCGATGCCAAGCCTGGATGGCCACGGCGGCGGGAAGCTGTCGGCGATCCCCGGCACGCCGCCGGATTTGATCCGTCCGCCGAAGGGCGATGCCTTCGCGCTGCGAAGTTCGTATGCGATGAAGATCGACTTGGAGCAAGAGCCCCCGTTGTACCGGGTATCGGATACGCATGCGGTGAAGTCGTGGCTGCTGCATCCACAGGCACCGGCCATTCTGCCGCCGGACGTGGTGAGCGGGAAGCGCCGCCAGTTGCCGGGGGTTTATGAGGTTCCGGTATTGGCGGAGGCGTAAAGGAGTCGAAGTACTATTTTCGTAGGGAGGAACCGGAATGTTTGTGATGACAAGGACGATGGTCATTGAGAAAGGGAACAGCGACAAAGTGATTGCACGGTTCAGCGGAGAGAGCCCGCTCGATCAGATGGAGGGTCTGGTGGACATCAGCGTGATGGTTAACCGGAAAAGCCATGAGCAGGAGGAAGTTGTCGTTGTGATTCGTTGGGAGTCGCAGGAGGCATGGAAGAACTGGGAGAAGAGCGACGCGCATATCCAGGGCCACAAGAACAGCCGGGGGCAGCAGCCGCCCGCGTTCATTCTGAGCACGACGGTTCAGATGTACGATGCGCAGGTTGTGAAGAAGGGAAAAGCTTTTTTGAACGGCGTGTGACGTGATACACTTAAGTTGAATCGCGAGATTTCTAGATTGCTAGACTTCCGGCGGCGATTCGCGATTAATTCAAGGCAAGGAGACCTGAAATGAAGCTGGTTTCATGGAATGTGAACGGACTACGGGCCTGTGTGGGCAAAGGGTTTTTGGACTATTTCAAAGAGACAGATGCGGACATTTTTTGCCTTCAGGAGACGAAGCTCCAGGAAGGGCAGATTGAGCTCGACCTTGGCGGCAATTACGAGCAGTATTGGAATTATGCGGAGAAAAAAGGTTACTCCGGCACCGCGGTCTTCACGAGGATCAAGCCGTTGTCCGTACGTTATGGTATGGAGGAGGACTCCGAGCCGGAGGGGCGGATCATCACGCTGGAATTCGAGGAGTTCTATGTCGTGACGGTATATACGCCTAATGCGAAACGCGATCTTTCCCGTCTGGACTACCGGATGGAGTGGGAAGACCGGTTCCGCGCTTACCTGACGGGGCTGGATGCGATCAAGCCGGTGGTTGTTTGCGGCGACCTGAACGTCGCTCACATGCCCATCGACATCAAGAACGCAAAGTCGAACGAAGGCAACTCCGGCTACACGCTGGAGGAGCGCGGCAAAATGACGGACCTGCTGGCGTCCGGGTTCACCGATACGTTCCGGTATTTCTATCCGGACCGCGAAGGGGTGTACAGTTGGTGGTCGTATATGCCGAAGATTCGCGAGCGCAACGTCGGTTGGCGGATCGACTATTTTCTCGCCTCCTCGCGACTGGAGCCGCGGCTGCAGGACGCGGGGATCGACTGCCATATCCTAGGCAGCGACCATTGTCCGGTGTCGTTGACGGTGGAATGGTGAACTTAACTTGGAGCTGCCAAATTGGCAGCTCTTTTTAGTTACATGCCCCGGGAAATTTGGTAGAATAAGCGAGTGGGATAATTTGGGAAGAGGAGCTTTTTGATGAAGAAAACGTGGCTGATATCGATGCTTATTTGCATGATTATAATCGGATTACATACTACAGTGGTCGAGGCCGAGCGATTCTCCAGCTCAATTTCACCCCAAAAGAAGTATACTCCTCAGATCAAGATCAACGGCCAATCTGTACGAGTAAATCCACATCACCCAGCTGCATTGCGACAAAATAAAGTCTTTGTACCGATTGATTTTTTCGAACATCCGTCGCTCCAACTGAGTGTGTTTGTGTTTCGAGTGGAAGATGGCATTCATGCGGACCTACTTAACCCCAAAACAAAAATTACGCTAAACACGTCCCAGGCTTCGTATACTTACGGGAATTTTAGGACAAGTGACTCCTTTGGTATCGAAGAGATGAAGACAACGATTTGGGAGGGAGAGGGCCCATACACCGACGGCAATAAGCTAATGGTTCCGTTAAAAGAGATCTCGGAACGCATGGGGATTAGGGTTAAGTGGGATAAACAAAGTAATACAGTCCTATTAACTACAGATGCTGAATATCAAAGTCAACTGGATTCCGTGGAGGAATGGGAGGAATGGTTAGGAGAAAGTCCTGTTGAGGAGGACGATCCCAACAGTCCAGCAGTTACAGAGAAAGAACTGCTTGAGTATATTACGGATCAAGGACTAAATGTGGTTGATTATGAGATCGTATCCAAATACAAAGCGGTAGTATTGGAAATGGGGGAAACGGAAGCGTCCCTCTATACCTTGGAGCGGCTACGTAACGGCGGGATTGCATCGCGAGACGTTGAAATGGCATCGGGTGCCGACGATGAAGGGGTCACAGTGCTGCACGCTTATGGGTATATTGGCGTCACTGTGCACGATACTGCGAAAATACACGATATTGAATATTTCGTTATGACAACAAGTGACGGAGGGAATGAATTAAAAGTGAAACGGCTTATCGAAGGGAAGAAGGGAGTCTTAGTCAAGCTCCCAAATGGAGATGGCGGCGGTACAGTCGACTTTTACGGTAAAAGTGGCTTTGTACATAATGTTGCCTTTTGGTAACATCGACTGTCACATCCTGGACAGCGACCACTGTCCGGTGTCGTTGACGGTGGAATGGTGATATAATTCAAGCTAGACGAAGAACGTCCTTATGACCGTACAAGCTGCGGTTGAAGGGCGTTTTTTATTTTTCAGGGAGAGGTGGTTTGAGATATGGACTTCAATCAGGCGCATCAGGCATTTATGGAGAAGCATTTGGCGGGGAGGACGGGAGAGCGTAGGGGGAGGCTGCAGCGTGGGCATCAATATGCGGAGAAGCTGCTGTTGCAAAATGTGTGGTGGCCGGTGTTCGGTACGTTGGAGCATATGCATCCGGAATACGAGGTGTACGATTGGAATCGGAAATCGCAGTTTCTCGATTTTGCTTTTCTTCCGCCGTATGGCCGTTTTGGCATCGAATGCGACGGGTTCCAAAGCCATGTGAAGGACATGGACCGGGAGAAATTCAACTACGCGTTGAACCGCGATACGTTCCTGACCGGGATGGGGTGGAAAATGCTACATTTCTCCTTCGACGATATCCAGTACCGCCCGGAGGTTTGCCGGATGCTGCTTAACTTGGCGGTTGGCCCATATTTGCTGAGGAACCCATCCGGAAGTTCGGTTGGCTCGGCGTCTCCGGTTGAGAAGGAGTTGCTGCGGCTCGCCTGGCATCTCGGCGGTTCGGTTCGCCCGAGGGACGTCGCGAAGCATGAATCGGTTAGTTTCCGCACTGCGCGGAATCGACTGAATCGCTTGGTGGACAAGGGGTGGCTCCGCCCCGTGGCCTCCGGCACATATACCTGCCGATATGAGCTGACGGACCAAGCGGCGGAGGGATTGGCTTAGGGATTGACGTAAGGTAGAGCCAGCATTGAACGAGCGTTGAGCGAGGGGGGATCGGGGCTCTGTTGCTCATCAGGAATCGGCCAGGCCCCCGAATATTGGACACTTTAGGATCAAACCTTAGTTCGGCTCAACTATACGGCGATTCTAAACGCGTTTACTTCGTTTCTCTCCAGTTTCACTGCAAATTCAGCGGGAGAGTAG
>NZ_WNZY01000039.1 GCF_009725205.1 Paenibacillus timonensis
CGTCAGCATGTTCACTACACTGCGTAGCACACTTTGTTGTTGTTTTTTTTTTTTCAGGCGAAAGCCGCCATTCGGCTTTCCTCTCCTTCTCTTGGCCTGGGAGATGTTTATAAGAGCCAGGGCCTGCGGGCCGCTGTGCGCCGCCGCGCTCGTCGCGGCTGCGGCGGCCCTGGCCCCCCGCCTTGTCCGCACCCGTACCGGTGCGGCCTACGGCGACGATCTTCTCGGCGCCCGGACCGGCGCCGCTCTTCTCGTAGCGCTGCCGCTCCAGCTTGCGGCCGATGCCCCGCTCGATCTGACGCAGCGCCTCCAGGTCCTTCGGCGCCGCGAACGTGATGGCCACGCCTTTTTCCCCGGCGCGGCCCGTCCGCCCGATGCGATGGATGTAGCTATCCACATCGTGCGGAATATCGTAATTGAAGACGTGGGTAACGCCTTCCACGTCAATTCCGCGCGCCGCTACGTCCGTCGCGACGAGGAGTTCCAGCTTCGCGTCACGGAACGCGCGCATCACCTGCTCGCGCTTCGCCTGCGACAGGTCGCCGTGCAGCTCGTCCGACTGGAAGCCCGCGGCCTGCAACGCCTCGTTCAACGTGCTCGCCCGGCGCTTCGTGCGGCAGAAGATCACCGCTAAATATGGCCGCTGGCTGCGGATCGTCTCGATCAACGCGTTCTGCTTGGTCCGGTCCGTGCATTCCACGAGGATTTGCCGGATACTGTCCAGCGTAACGCGCGAGGTTTCGGCGATTCGGATGTCCCGCGGCTTGTCCATATAAGCCTTGGCCAAACGCTTCACATTATCGGGCATCGTCGCCGAAAACAGCATCGTCTGGCGGCTGCGCGGAACGAGCGAAATAATCTCCTCCACCTCGGTCAAGAAGCCCATATGCAGCATTTGGTCGGCCTCATCCAGCACCAGCATGCGGACCGCGCCTAGCGTCAGAGAACCCCGACGCAAGTGATCGAGCAGCCGGCCCGGCGTGCCGATGACCAACTGAGTGCCATTCTTCAGCTTGCGCAGCTGCCGCTCCACATCCTGGCCGCCGTAGGCGGCCAATACGGATAATCCCTCGCGAGCCTCCGCCAGCTTTCGGGCTTCCGCGGTAATTTGAATCGCCAGTTCCCGCGTTGGGGTAATGATCAACGCCTGCGCCTCTGGGCGATCAGGCCGGATTTTCTCCAGGATCGGAAGCAGGAACGCCAACGTCTTGCCCGTGCCGGTCTGCGCCTGTACGATAGCGTCTTCGCCTGACTGGAGGACGGGAATCGCCGCAGCCTGTACCGGTGTCGGGTTCACGATCCCTTGTCCCTGCAGCTTGCGGAGCAGGATGGGCGATACATTTAAATTTTCAAAAGTTGTCAACAGGTTTCACCTCATATTCTTCAGCTTCCTTATTGTAACACATCGTTAGAACCTTCCCGAACGGAAGATGGAAAAGAGCAGCCACAAGAACATCAGCGTTGCAACGATAAAGCCGATCTCGATCGCCGGAATGTCCCAGAGCAGGGTGGGCATTCGCGCAAGCGAGGAGCCGATGATGAGCCCGACCATAATAATGCTGAAGGCCAGCAGCACAATGCTGAACGACAAACGATTGCTGATCTGGTCCAGCTTGCGGAGAAACTGCTCCATCTCCGGCAAGTTCATGTCCATCTTTAGCTTGCCGCGGGCCAGCGTGCTAGATAGCTTGCGCACCTGATGCGGAAGATCAATCAGGGAGTCTGTCAGCTCGGCGGCCTCGTCAAACAGCTTCTTACCGAGCCGGCGTGCGGCGTATTTCTCGCGAAGCAGCTTGCGCCCAAAGGGCTCCGCCAAATCGAGAATGCGAAGGTGAGGATCGAGCGCCAGCGCTACTCCTTCGACCGTTAAGAGCGCCTTGCCAAGCAGCAGAAGGTCAGCTGGCAGCACGACCTGGTGCTTCTGCGCCGTGGCGAACAGATCCTGTAACGCCTGCCCGATCTGAATCTCCGCAAACGGAATGTCATAATATCGTTCACGAAGCCGTTCCAAATCCTGGCGAAGTCCGTCGGTATCGGCATCGTCTCCGACGAGGCCCATGCGCAGAATCGCCCGTACCATTCCCTCAGTGCTTCGCCGCATCAAGGCGATCACCAACGACGACAAATGATCCTTCATCTCGCTGCTGAGCCGCCCGACTATCCCGAAATCGATGAAGGCCAGCTCGCCTGTGCGGGTCACCAGCAGGTTGCCGGGGTGAGGGTCGGCATGGAAAAAGCCGCCCTCGAAGATTTGCCGAAGCAAAGCGTTCACTAGCCGCTCCGCCAGCTCCTTGCGGTCGTACCCCATCTCATCGATCTCCAGCAGCCGGTTCAGATGCTCTCCCTCCACGAAGTCCATCGTCAACACGCGAGAGGTTGTCAGGGACCAATGCACCCCGGGAATATAAATGCCTTCATCCGCTTTAAATTGGCGGCGAATCTTCTCCATATTCCGGCCCTCGAAGCTATAATCGAGTTCCGCGCGGATCGAACGGGCGAATTCCTGGGCCATCTGCGGAATCTGAAATCGGGATACCCAGGCCCAGCGTTTGTTTGCCAGCGCCGTCAAGTGCTGCAGAATATCGAGATCCAGCTCGATGACCGGCACGATGTCGGGCCGTTGGACCTTGATCGCGACCGGCTCGCCTGTCGTCAATCGGGCTCGATGCACCTGGCCTATAGAGGCGGCGGCGAGCGGCGTTTCATCAAAGCTCTCTAGCAGCTCACCCAGCGGCTGGTGGAATTCCGCCTCTAAAATTCGGCGGGCTTCCTCGGCCGGAAACGGAGGTACCTGGTCCTGCAGCTTGACGAGCTCTTGAATGATCGCCTCCGGCAGTAAATCCGAGCGCGTACTAGCCAATTGGCCGACCTTGACGAAGGTCGGACCCAACTCCTCCAGCACCAAACGGATCCTTTCGGCCAAGGTCGGGGAGCCCGGCTCGGACTTGCGTAATCGGCGCAGCGGCATCCGAATCAGCCGGGCTAGACCGATTTCTTCGGCTAAATAGCCAAAGCCATGGCGCCCAAGCGCCATGGCAATTTCACGATAACGGCCGGTATGTCGGACAAAGCTGCTCATCGCTTACGGCTGCTGCATCTCGGCGAGCTTAATCTCCAGCTCTGCTACTCGCCGCGTTAATTCCTCCACCTCTTTAGCCGAGGCCAGACCCATCCCTTGCAGTGCAGACCGAACCTGCTCATTCACCAGTTCTTTGAACTTGCCCTGCTCCTCGGCACCGCGATCAATCAGCTTCTCCACGAGTTGCTTCGACTCGGAAGGGGCCAGTTCACCGCGTTTAACCAAGTCCTCCACGATACTCTCGACTTTCTCCTTACTCGTGATCGTCAAACCCCATCCCAGGGAAATCGCTTTTTTCAGTAAATCGCTCATTGCCCATCATCCTTTCCATCCGAGGTTTGGATATTGCCTACACTTATCATTACCCAATATCAGGCTTGGTGTGCATCCTATCCGTGCTTGGCCTTGAAGAGCGGCTCGGCATCGCCCGCATAATATCGGGCCAACTCAACGATCATGCTGCCCATCCGCTCCTCCTTGGGCGCCAGTACCCGGGGCACCCCCGCTTCGTACAAACCCGCTGCCGTCACCTTGCCGACGGCCACCGCCAGCACCGGCCCCTCCAGCGCCGCCATCAAGGCTTCGAGCTGTCCCTGACGTTCCGCATGCTCCATCAGAAAACGCACCTGCGGTCCGCTTGTAAACGTCACGGCATCCACCTCGCCGGCTAGGATATCGCTCAAGAGCTGCTCCAGCTCTGGGGTAGGCGGAGCGATATGCCGGTACGGCAGAAGCTGACGGCACTGCGCCCCCTGTTCCTCCAGCCAGGCGACCAAACGCGGGGCCGGATCCCCATGCAGTTGCAACAACACGCTGGCTCCGCGCAGTTGATATTCCGACAGTCCACGAATGAGTCCCTCTGTACTCCCGTCGTCGTCGCGGACGATCGGGGTTAACTCTCGCTTTTTCAGGGCATTCACGGTCTTGTACCCTCGCGCTGCAATCCTTCCCGCCCGAAGATGATCTCGTAGACGTTCGGCAACGCCCATGTCCCCGGCCATATCAAACAATGCGTCCAAGCCCATCCCTGTCGTAAAAATGGACCATTCCGGCGGATGCTCCACCCAGTCGACAATGCCATTTCGCAAGGCTACATCGTCCAACAGCACGGTTCCCTGTGCCGGACGGTATAGCGGCGTACCGCCCATGTTTTCCACCAGCTTACCTAATTCCTCCGCACGACGGGGCCCTGTCAGCGCGACTCTTTTCCCTTCCAGTCTCCGTGCCATCGTCTACCTCCCAAGTTTATCCTATTTCTACTACCTTCAGCTTATACGAGGGAGAGGGCGAAGTAAATTGCGGATTATCCCGCCTTCGGTTCGGGTTTACTCCGGCGCGGTCGAAGCAACGCAAAGAACAGAATCGGAAAAGCTAAGTCAAAGACGATGGCAATGACCGGCCAAACAAAATTGAAATCAAAGAGCTGCAGGGCGTTTTTGAAGAACCAGATGGAGCAGGCGAAGGCAAACGCCCCGACAGGGGCCGTCATCAAACGGCCGGACAGCTTGGGAACGACCATTTGCAGCGTGTAACATAATGCGTAAAGATCAAAAGCGATTTTCCCCAGCGCCATCGGATACCATAGGGCCATCAGCAGTAAGTCGAAGCGGTCGATGAAATCGGTAATCTGAATGTGGCGAATCATCTCGTAGCCCGGATGAATCAGCTTCCCTGACAACGGCACACCGAGAACAAGCTGCGTCAGGAGCAGCAAGACGATCATCATTCCCGTGCCCACTGCCAGACTGATGTAGCCTGCGGATGCCTTAAAGTATTTGCCGGAAATGACGAGCGGGAGCACTAGAATCTCGGCCTGATAAGGGAAGGTGCACCAGGCTCCCTTCAGGATGCCGGTCCAATCCGGCGAGAAATAAGGAACGAGATACTGAGGGTGAAAGTCCCTCGCAAGCACCAGAATCACGAAACCCAGCACCAAGATGAAAATGGGAACATAGACCTCGCTAAGCCCTAAAAAGGCTCGAATTCCCCCTTGACAGATATAAACCGCCGTCGTGGTAACCAATAAACCGAGGATCGGAATCGGCGTGCGATTGAGCAGCACCGTATTCGTGAAATCGGCGATGCTTCGAATATCCCTCGCACTGATAAACAACAGGAACAGCAGATACAGCGCCAGCAGTACCCGGCCCATAATCGGAAAACGTTCTGTTAAAGCCTGCAATAAATTACGATTGGAGAACCGCTTTAGCGTGAACGAAATGAGCCACAACGCGAAGAGACAAACCAATCCGCTGGCGATATAGGAGATAAACGCATGTTGATGCGCCGTTTGACTGACCATGGAGAAGGTTTGCATATACGTAATCGACCCGATGCACAAGAGTCCAAGCAGAAAAATTTGCCGTTTGGTTATTTTCATTACAAGGCTTCACTCCTCGAGGTTTCATGCGCGAGCTCTAGGGTTTGGCGAAGGCAAGAGGCGCTAACGCCCTGCCCAGCCAATCCACGGGATTGAAGGGGCCGGTTACCCATGAGGTATAGATCAAAATCAAGAAGGAAACCGCCATAACGGTATAGAACACAGAACGGCTCAGCGCCCCTCCTTCCCTTAGTGCCTCTTTGTCCCGCCAGAAGCTGAAGGCAATCAACAGCAGCAACGAAATATGGGTACTAGTCATTCTCGAGACGATCCTCCCTCACTCCAAACGAATTGATGATTTCACCGCTGCTTTCCAGTCGGATATCGGAACTGACATTGACCTCAACTTCCGGCAGCAGGTCATGCCAACGATGATGAATCTTCTTCCAGTCGTTAGGGTACTTATTATTCAAGGCAACGCCGAAGCCGAAAATATCGGACCGGTTCTTGCGTATCGCCTCACTGATCGCGGCGTGAATATCCTCATTAATCATCTCGTTGCAGCGTTTCTCGACGTTCCCCATCATCGTCGACTGAATATTCTGGCGGGTCGTATTCTCCAGGATCAATCCTTTAGCCTTCACCTTAACATCAAACGAAATGGCGGAACCCTTTAGGTGAGGTCGGATTTTCGCTCCGGTTTGGGTTAGCACGATCGTAACCGCCTCATTCGGCCGCTTCTCATCGACCGTGACCGTCACTTTGGGGTTTATCGCTTGGCCCATTGCCATCAAAGCCATTTGGGTTTGATCCGAGTTCAAGTAACCCACCAGCTTGCTATCACGAAACATCCCTAGCCCGTCCAACTTGACCAAGCTTTGCCCATCCCCGACCTTCTTCGGAATACTCTCCTTGGTTTCCATGACGGGGATGGCTAAATCGATGCCTTCCGTCAGCAAGGTGTTGGCCATGGTTTGAATGCAAACCGGGTCCTTCATTGCCGATTTGGTCAGTTCCCGGATCATTTCCGAGGGCGATTGCTCAATGGGAGCGTCGACTCCCAACAATTTATAACCCGGGCCGCGGGTCAGTACGATGTAAGTCGTTAGTCGGTTTTGCGGAAACCGGGCGTAAGCATCAACCATCTCACCGATCCCCGATTTGGCGAACTCTTCTCCAAAAATCGTTACGCGACGATGAGAAAAGTTAAGAATCCGGGATAAATTGCTCTGCATGGATTTATTGGCCTTGATACGGTGTCGGAGCCGTTTGGGACACCATCAGGTAAGTCTTGCTGCCTGAGGTCCCACCTCCTCCGCCTTGGCTGCCCGCGCCGCCAAAGGAGCTGGGTAAGGCGATTTGGGCGGTGGAGCGGATCTGGCCCTGATCTAGATCCGTCGAGGTGGCTAGTACAAAGGCCACATCGTTCACTTCGATGCGATCCCAACAGCCTGTCAGTACGAGCGCCGGAAGTAAGATCGCTAGAATGAGTTTACCAACCCTCATTGGAATCACTCCCCAATGGTCTGGATTTTCCGATTCGTCGCGTATTGTTCCCGCTAGCGTCGGAAGGCCGATTCTTCATCTTCCACATCGGTACCCGGCTGAAGATGTCCTTCGTATCCCCGCGATCATAGGGGGCGATCCCGTTCATATACGGAACGCCAAACGATTTGAGTTGCGTCAGATGAACAACGATCCAGACCGCTCCAATCACAATACCGAACAGACCGAATGCGCTAGCCAGCAGCATGAGCGGAAATCGCAGCATACGAACCGTCACCGCGAGGCCAAACCTAGGGACTGTAAATGAAGCGATTCCCGTCAATGAGACGACGATGACCATCGGGGCGGATACGATCCCGGCCTGTACGGCGGCTTGTCCGATCACCAGCGCGCCCAAGATGCTGACCGCTTGGCCCACGGTCTTCGGCAGCCGGATACCGGCTTCACGCAGCGCCTCAAACGAGATTTCCATAATAAAAGCCTCTACCAAGGCGGGGAAAGGAATCGCTTCCCGGGAGGCCGCGATGCTCAAGATCAAGGTCGATGGAAGCATATCCTGATGAAACGTAGTTACCGCAATGTACAGACTCGGCAGGAACAAGGCCAGGAACAGGAAGAAGAACCGAATCCAACGGATCATGTTGCTGATGAAAAACCGTTCGTAGTAATCTTCGCTGGCCTGCAGAAGCTGCCATAACGTTACTGGCGCGATCAGCACAAACGGCGTACCGTCCACAAAGATGGCCACTCTGCCCTCCAACAATTGGGCAGCTACCGAGTCAGGACGTTCGGAATACTGCATCTGCGGAAACGGGGAGGATGGATTATCCTCGATCCATTCCTCGATGTATCCGGATTCCAAGATCCCGTCGATATCGATGTTCTCCAATCGCTCCTTCACATCGGCGACCAGCTTCTCCTCGGCTAAGCCTTCGATATAGGCTAACGCGACGTCTGTCTTGGTCACCTTACCGATCACCATATCAAGCAGCTTCAGCTTTTCCGTTTTGATTTTGAACCGAACTAAGGCGGTATTAATCCGGAGCGACTCCGTAAATCCTTCGCGCGGGCCGCGGATCACCGCTTCGGTCTGCGGTTCCGTAACGCTCCGCCGCGAGCCGCCTTTTACACTGAACAGCAGCACCTCTTCCATTCGCTCGACAAAAATGGCGACATTCGCCGTCAGCACTCCGTTAATCACCGCCGGCCAGTCGGTGGCGGACTGTGCTTGGCTCAAGGAGACTCGCGTGAACGACAACGGATAGATGTCCCCCTCCGCTTGCGGATGTTGGGCCAAACCCTCGATTAACGGACGCAGAATGTGCTGCTGAACATCCTCGACCTTGATAATCCCCTCGATGTAAACCAGTAACCCCCGAATCTGCTCGGTCAATTGAAGCTCGCGGTAGATCACGTCGGAGCAGTCCTGAAATACCTTTTTCACTTGCTTGATGTTTTCCGCCAAATCTCGGCTGATTTTATCTTCTTGTTTACGTTCCTTGGTTTTCATGGGCACACTCCTTGCCACTCTGCCGATTCGTCGTTGTCATGATGTAGAATGTACCATTTGGGGAAATCTATGTAGATAAAAAAAGCCCCCCGGCGATCCGCCGAAGAGCGATGTAAGAAAAAATGATCGATTACTTCATATCGACATGGAACTTGTCCACGATACCCTTTAATTGTTCGGCCATTCGGGATAAATCAGCAGCGGAGGAGGCGATCTCCTCGACGGAAGCGAGCTGCTCCTCAGCAGCGGCGGAGATAGATTGAGTATTGCCCACATGCTCCTCGGATACCTGCCGGCTTCCTTTAATGGATTCCCTTGCAATTTCAGTCCCGGCGGCCATTCCCTTGGCATCTGCGACGATTCCTTCCATCTTGTCGGCAGCGCTGCGAACCGCCTTGCGAATCCGAGAGAAGGATCGTCCGGAAGTATCAACGGCGAGAATCCCCTCTTGAACGCCTTGCTTAGCGTCCTCCATGGAACCAACCGCCCGCTCAACCTCAGCTTGAACGCTGCCGATCAGCTCAGCAATCTGCTTCGCGGATTGCTCGGAGCCCTCTGCCAGCTTGCGTACCTCCGAAGCAACCACGGCAAATCCCCGGCCTTCTTCACCGGCCCGGGCGGCTTCAATGGAGGCATTTAACGCCAATAGATTGGTTTGCTGGGCAATACCTGTAATTACTTCGATGATCCCGCCGATGTTAGCCGTATGCAGACCTAACGCCTGAATGACCTCTCCCAGTTCATCAACCGTTTGCTGGATGCGCTCCATCTTCTCCACCACGCTCAGCACGGAAGAGTTCCCTTCCTCTGCAGCTGCGGTCGTCTTCTCCATACTTTCGCTAACGGCATGAATTTGCTCCGACATCATGCTGGCCTGGTGGGACATCTCTCCCATGCCAAGGGCCCCGGCTTCAAGCTCCGACAGCTGCCGTTCGCTGCTGGCAGCCATCTCCTGAATCGACACCGTCACGTGCTCGATCGCCTTGGTTGTCTGCTCTGCCCCGGCCGACAGCTGCTCCGATGATAACACAACCTGATTCGTCGTATCTCGGACGTTTACGATCATCCCCCGAAGATGGTCCACCATCCGTTGAAATTGGTTCGCTAGAGCGCCGATTTCATCAGGCCGATTCAAATAATCTACGCGTTTGGTCAAATCCCCTTCGCTGATTTGTCGGGTGGTTTCCGTCAAACGATCCAGCGGAACGGCAATCATACGAATCGTAAACCAAGCCGCGAAGGCCGCTAGTACAACGGATATGCCCGCAATCAGATACCAGGTCGGCTCGATTTCACCGTTCAGCACCACATCTAGAATACATGGGATGATAGCCACAAAAATGGTTGTCAGTAACAGTGATAGCCTTACGCGTTTTTTCATAGCAGATCCTTCTTTCGACATATTAATAGGTTTATAACCAAAATTATACTCGCTCCTCTGACTCTTGAATATCAAAAAAACCGTTTGTCATTTGACAAACGGTTTCGTTTAAAACCCGATAGTGCCTTAATCAGCCAGTCGATAACCGACCCCACGGACCGTGGTGATGTAAGTCGGGTTCGTCGCGTTATCCCCTAGTTTCTTGCGCAGACTCTTGATATGAACGTCGACGACATTGCTGCCTCCCAGGAAAGAAGTCCCCCAAACCTCAGATAGCAGCTCTTCACGGGACAACACCGTCCCCTCCTGCTCAAGCAGCTTGATCAACAGCTCGTATTCCGTTTTGGTCAGTTCAATTTTAGCGCCGCTCCGATAAACGGCCATTTTCTTACGGTCGATCCACAAATCCTTGAAGATCGCGGGTGACGTGCCGGCGAGCAGACGGGATGACAACGGCCGCGGTCCGCTGCTGCGAATAATTCGCTGCGTATGGTAAACGATCTCCATCGGCCGAGTTGGCCATACCAGGAGCTCCTGGTTCATCAAGCCTTGGTCCAGTTGCCCCAGCATCGATTCTCTAACAAGTAAGAGCGATGGAGTCCCGCCGGTTTCCTGCCCCACAAGCGCGCGGATTGCCGCCATTTCTTCATCCTCCCGGTAGGAGGTCAGATCGAAGATCAACAAGTCAGCAGCCAAGGCGTTGCGAATTCCTTGCTCCCAGTGATGGAATACGAGGACGTCAAAACAATTTTCGGATAAATCTCGAACCAGTTCATGAACATCGCTCGGGAACGGGCTGATCAGAATGACACGCTGCGTGACCGGACATGCCACGCGTTCGGATGTTGTCTCCTCTTGCTCAGCAACCTCGACTCCCGCTGGCCTGCGAATGGGCACGGTTTTACCGGAAATGCTTTCCTTAATCACTTCTTCTGCTGACAATTCGGACACACCCCCCCGAATACGACATGGGCGTGGTGTACATCATATCCCGTTTCCTTAGCCACAGTATGGTTCCATTCCTCCGGCACATGAGACATCACTTCATCCACGCGGCCGCATACCTCGCACAGGATATGCTGATGATCGTCGAGCTTCGCATCATACCGGCTGGCCGCCTCACCTAGCTTCAACTCGCGAATCAGTTCCTTGTCGGTCAAATACCGCAGCGAGTTGTAGACCGTACCATAAGCGAAATTATATCCTCGTTCAACCAAACGGTTCATGACTTCCGCTGCCGTCGGATGGTCACTGGCGTTGCGGACGACATCGTATACCGCTTGACGCTGAGTCGTCAAATTTAAGGCCTTCATATCTCATCAATCCCTGTAGTTATTTTTAGAATTAGTATAAGTCTTATTTTAGGATCCGTCAATTCCTCGATATTCCCCATTCCCTGCATGTTCCATCGTGCTTTCCCCCATACTAAAACCACACCATATCACCTATTGACGAGGGAGCGTTCCTCCATGCTGATTCGAAAATATCTGATTACCCTCCTGATTGCCGCGTTTACGATAGGATACACCGTTTACGTTGATGTACTAATCGGGCTTCCATGGAATAATTTCCTCATTAACTGGAACTATTCATTGACGGATCCGGCCGAACGCATCTTTGCCTATATCCTGATCCTCTTCCTGATTGTGCCGGATATTCTTCATCTCGTAAGCCGTAAACGGAAGGGGAGCCAAAACCCTAGCAAAGAGTCAGGCTTACACGGAGAATCGTTGTCCGCCTCGGCAGGCAATGACTCCTCTACGGCGCTTAAAGATTCAGGCTCCGGCCTGCCTACGGGAGCGGAATCGATAAATCAAGGCAGCAATAATCAGAGCAGCGGGCAGAATAACGTAAAATAACGGGTCCATTTTATATAAGACATCCCCGCCCTTTTTAACGTGCTCACTATAGGTTCGAGCGATGGTTAACGAAGAAAACAACACGATTAAGGCCAGCGGATACAGAACTTTGCGGTAGGGAATCTGCATGAGGTCCGAAATCCCGATCACCGCGGCATAAAAGTACACCGAGATTTTAAAAAAGTCGCCGATGATCAGCACCATCACCACTAAGATGTCCATCCGTTGAACAAAGTCACCTATGGAAGCCTTACCGACCATCGTCAGCAGCGGAAAAATCGAACGCCCCGCGATTTCCACGCCAAGCACCGAAATCGTTATCACCACCGTTGCCGACATAATAAGGCCGGACAACAGGATGGATAGGAGTCCCGCTCGTAGCCCCGCTTTTTGATTGCTCAAAAAAGGCATGATCATGGTAAAGCATATAATCTCCCCAAACGGAAATTGATAGTTTTGGCGATAGACGGATTTCAGCACAGGCTGAACTCCGTTGCTGAGCACCGGAAGAATCCGTGTGAAATCCAGGATTCCGGAAAACAACACCAGCAGCAAGATGATCATCCCGATGAGAAAAACGACCCATAGAAGGATAAACGCGGTTCGGGCCAGCACTTCGACCCCTTTATGCAGGACGTAAACGACGGTCAGCATCATCATCGTATTGATGATGAAGAGCGGGGTTTCCTTCAGGGTCGAGGCAAATACCAGCAATCCGCCGTCCATCAAATCGCGCGAGGCCTTATTCATGTAAAAAACTGTGTAAGCAAAGCCAATCACCCCTCCCACATACTTACCGTATAAAATTCGGCTATATTGGGTGGGCAACTTATCCGGAAATGAAGTGTACAGGAAGGCGTACCCTAGATAGAGCAGCATTCCGATCATCATGCCGGCCAATACGGCAATCCAGGCGTCCTTACCGGCATCCATGCCCAGATTAACGACCAGAGCGGTCCCCAGCTGGAACAAAACGAGCAGGGAGAAAAATTGCAACGGGCTGAACTTCGTAGTTTCCATCGTATCCCGCCTCCTATTCTTTGTTCAAATCGTACTTGAAGGAGCGGTCCCTCATTTGGGAATTGCGGACAATCGAATCGACGTGGTATTCAACCGTCAGCTCGGGGAAGAGATCGGACCATTGCCCTTTCAATTGCTTCCATGCCTTTGGATGCTGACGTTCGAGCGTCTGTCCGAAGCAAAAGATGTCGCTATTCAGGGATTGGGCCTTGTCGACGGCCGCTTTCATTTTCTTTTTGATTTCCTGATTAACATAGGTCTCCAAATCATTCAAGGCCGCCGGGTCGCGCAAGTCGATGGTGCTGTCCATTTCTCGAACCGACAACTGGGCCGTGACCTTCACCAAGACGACGGGATGTTCCGGATCCTTGAGAATTACATGCGTCGAGGTTTTGCTTCTACGTACGTCCAGCGTGATTTCTCCCAGGTCATCCGGTGTGATTACGATCGGTGTCTTGTTAAGCTTCCCTTTGATCCAGACGAGCCCCACGCTTTCTTCCTCATTCAACCAACCTTTTAACCGATCCCCTTTAAACACCGCCAAATCAGACATTCGAATAAGGCCAAGGGCGTCCGTTTTCTCCAAGTTACTTTGTTTTCGGGCATCTTCGACATTCCCCAAAATATCAACACCGTTAATGATCGGACCCGCGTTGGGAACCAGAATATCCCGAATCACGTCATCGATTTCAATTGGATAATGGGAGCTGTATTCCTGAGAAGAGATGTCGGTTTTTTGAGCAAGGGTATACGCGGAGATCTTTCCCATAGCCGAAAGCCCGGAGAGGATATCACGCGCTCGTGCTTTCTTTTTCGCCACATAAATTTTGGCCGTGAGACGGATGTCCGAATCCCGGTCCAGAAAGTCGACAATATCGGAAATCCCCTGGCGAGCCAGCTCTTCCGAGATAACGATAATCCGGGTGTGGGCGGTCGATACTTGGCGCGGCACTAGCATAGACACCTTGCGGGTTGCTTCCATAATTGAACGCCCTTGGGCACTATACACCATGGTCGGGGTTCCGCCTCTCCCGGTTTTTCCGGATATTTCATCGGCAATAATGACTTGAAAGGAGACGAAATAATCCTTCTTTCCGGGAGCTAGATCGACTCCGATTCCGGCCACAACCGCCCGACGGTTCAGTTCTTTCGCATCCCAGCAACCGGATAGGGGCAGCATGGCGCAAAGAATGACAATTAACCATAAACCTTTAATTCTCATTCGGCTCCTCCTGCTTTCCTTGTCTCGATTCAGGGCTGCCGCTGCCGCCTTGCTTCCGAACCTTCTGCCCCTCATTGGAATCTGTCTGATCCTCGCTAGACTTGGATTTGCCCGAACCCTGCGGTTTAATTTCCCGAGTTTTCTCTATATCCTGCTGGCTTGAAGTCATCAGCGGTTTCCATCCATGCATCCAAATCGGCAACCGCAGAATCACATCCTTTTGGGCTTGCGGTACAAACGGGCTAAACGGCGACAGATACGGAACGCCAAATGAACGGATGCTGTTCATGTGCGCTACCAGCATGATGAGCCCCAGCGTAATCCCGTAAAACCCAAACAGGCCAGCCAGCAGGAGAAAATAGAAGCGGAACAGCCTGCCTGCGATAGACAAGTTGTAGGAGGGTAAAGCAAAGCTAGCGATCCCTGTCAACGCTACGACAATCACCATGATCGGCGTGATGATCCCTGCTTCGACGACCGCCTGGCCCAAGATTAACGCGCCAACGATGGACACGGTTTGGCCGATCGCTCGCGGCATCCTTACTCCCGCCTCCCGTAAGATCTCAAACACGACCTCCATAATGATCGCCTCCACGAAGGCAGGAAACGGCACCCCCTCGCGCTGCGCCATTAAGCTAACCAGCAGCAGCGTTGGGATCATTTCATAATGGAAGGTGGTCAATGCAACATATACCGCAGGACCGAGCAGCAGGATGACGAAGCAGATGTAACGAATGATGCGCATCAGAATACTGATGTCGAACCGTTGGGCGTAATCCTCCGGCGATTGCATGAACTGGGCAAATACGGTCGGCAGGATCAGCGTATACGGTGTACCATCGACGAGGATAACAACCCGGCCCTCGAGTAGGTTCCCGGCGGCAACATCCGGCCGTTCCGTATTGAATATTGTCGGAAAGGGGGTGAAGGTCTTATCCTGAATAAACTCTTCAATATAGGCCGACTCCAGGACGCCATCGATTCGAATCCCTTTTAATCGGCTCCGAACTTCCTCCACCAAATTGGGATCGGCGCAGCCTTTCATGTACATCATCGCCACATGGGTATGGGTGACGGACCCAATCTTCATCGACTCCAGCCATAGGTCCGGCGATTTGATGCGGCGCCGGATCAGGGAGATGTTCGTCGCGATCGATTCGACGAAGCTGTCTTTGGGGCCACGCACGACCAGTTGCGACGTCGGTTCGTTAACCGCTCTCCATTCCCCGCCGGCCGTACCCGTGACGATCCCTTGATCGCTCCCCTCCACCAGCAGCACGGTGTCCCCCGATAAGACAGCCATCATAATGTCGTTCCATTCCTTCACGACCGAGGTTTCTCCCAGGCTGAGCGCATTCTCGAGGATATATTTCATGAGCCGATCGGCCTTATACGCGTGAACTTTCTCGGGTTCCAGCCCCATTAGCGGTTTGATCACAAAGTTATTGATCATTTGCTGGTTACTGAGAGCATTCAGATAAACGATCGCAGCCTCCACAGGAACCGGAACGGGCCCCCCTAGCTTGAGATGGCGAATGACGATATCGGGGCTATGACCGGACTCCGCTAAGACGCGATCCAGCATTTGCTGCAAGTCACCGGTGATTTGGGATTGTGCGTTGCTTTTGTTCTGCCGGCCGGAACGGCCTCGGGAAAGGTGGCGCAGCATATTAGCAACTCCTGTTCTGCATATCTTATCTCCATTATTTGCTTCTCCTGCCTTTTTCATGCGACAGGAACCGAAGTCAACAACCTTCGTCGATTCGGCGGTTTTTCTGAACTAGAGCGGGAAATAATGTATCCGAAACGGCTCCCTATTATCAGGAGGAGAACAAGTTGACAGGAGGAAGCTTAAAATGGAGGAAATCCCCTTCATGTCCGGTGGACTTCCGCGGTTCCCGGATTCGATGTGGCGAAAAACGACACCCTTGCCGGACTTCGGTAAGCTAAATGAGGACATTGAGACAGAAGTGGCCGTGGTCGGGGCCGGGATCACCGGGATCACCACCGCATATTTACTAGTACAAGCCGGCGTAAAAGTCGCCATCCTGGAGGCCGGAAAAATCCTGGATGGCACGACCGGGTATACGACGGCAAAAATCACGGCTCAGCACGGTCTTATCTACGACAAGCTGATCAACCACTTCGGTGAGGAAGGCGCAAAATTGTATTTCGAAGCCAATGAGGAAGCATTGCGTTGGATGACCGAGACAATCGAGGAACGGAAGATCGAGTGTCAGTTTCGCCAAGAGGACGCTTATCTGTATGCGGATTCGGAAGAGCAGCTCCAAAAGCTAGAAACCGAATGGCAAGCTTACGAACGATTGGGTCTACCCGGGGAATGGCGGGATTCTCTCCATTTGCCGCTGAAAGCCAAAGGTGCTATCGTGATGAAAAATCAAGCACAGTTTCACCCGCTGCACTACTTGAAAGATTTGCTTGCGTATATCACGTCCCATGGCGGCTCCGTTTATGAGAGTACAACGCTGCAGGATGCCGCCGAACCGGAGGCGGACGGACGTCTTCGATTAACCACCGAAGGCGGGCGGCACATCGTTTGCCGCCATGCGGTATCCGCTTCCCATTATCCGTTCTTTGATGGAATGGGGTTCTACTTCACCCGGCTGCACGCGGAACGTTCTTATGTCGTCGCGATCGAACCGGAGCAGGCTTACCCTGGCGGAATGTATATCAACTGCGGCTCCCCCAAGCGCTCGCTCCGTTCCGCCGAGCTGAACGGGAAAGAGGTTGTGCTCGTCGGCGGCGAGTCCCACAAGACCGGCAAAAACGACTGTACGTTCCAGTCCTATGAAGCCCTGGAGAGATTCGGACGCGAAACATTGGGAATCCGGTCCATTCCGTTTCGCTGGTCAGCGCAGGATTTAGTCACGCTGGATGGAGTACCTTATATCGGACGGATTACATCTAGACATCCGAATATTTACGTTGCCACGGGCTTCTATAAATGGGGAATGAGCACCAGCGCATTGTCCGCGATGATGATCCGAGACCTCATTCTGGAGAAGGAGAACCGTTATGCCGAGTTGTTTACCCCATCCCGGTTTAAAGCGGACCCCTCGATCAAGCATTTCGTGACGCAGAACGCAGATGTAGCCAAAGAACTCGTAACCGGCAAAATCGAAATCGTTCACTTGAAACCTGAGGATCTCGTTCCAGGTCAAGGCGGCGTCGTGAAGCACCAAGGCAAACGAGCCGGGGCGTACCGTGACGAGAACGGGCTGCTCTATCTGCTTGATACGACCTGCACCCATATGGGCTGCGAGGTCAAATGGAACGAGGCGGAACGTTCGTGGGACTGCCCTTGCCACGGATCCAGATTCGATTACAAAGGCGAAGTGATCGAAGGGCCGGCTACCGAAGCGCTCCCTCGTCTCCATCGACAGCCTGAGCAAGCACCAAGTTAACGAACGGCAAGCCCTTTCGGTACATCTACCAACCAGCGAGAACACCGATCCTAGGCTTTTCTGAACATGCTATGAAGCGCATCTGTCCAACCGGTTTCCTGGAACGTAAAGGGAACAAGCGGAATAGATGCCTTTTTTATTCACTACCTTGCTTTAATCAGTACCGTATGGTACTATGCTTTCAGAGATACTAATCAATGATCAGTACTAGTGAATCACAAAAACGAACATTCAATTTCAGAGGAAACGAGGCGAAGCATGGTTGGATATCAGCATCCAGTTTAAGAAAGGCGCCTTGGAGCTATGCGTGCTGGTGTTGATCCAAGGCCGCGACCGGTATGGTTACGAGCTGGCCCAATCGGTATCGAAGCATATCGAAGTAGCCGAAGGAGCCCTGTATCCTCTGCTCCGCAGACTGGTCAGTGAAGGCTATTGCACAACGTACTTGCAAGAATCCACAGGCGGACCTCCGCGTAAATATTACAAGCTGACTCCCGAAGGCGAAGCGTACACCCAGAAACTTGTCGTAGAGTGGAAACAGTTCGTACACAATGTTTCGACATTAATCGAGAAAGGAAGCCGTTTATGAATAAAAGCGAGTTTTTGGCGAATCTCCGGGCCCATTTGTCGGTTCTCCCACCGGAGGAGCAAAACGAATTGCTAGAGGATTATGAGGCCCACTTCGCATTTGGCTTGGAAAGCGGCCGGACCGAGGAAGAAATCGTTCTGGAGTTAGGCGACCCGGCGGAGTTGGCGAAGGAGGCCATAGGCAACCGTTACGTGCCTCGGGAGCATGTGTACTGGTTTGGAGGTGCGGAGCCCGCTGCGGTGCCGGATGCTCCAGTTGCCTCTACAAATGCAGGAGTTTATGGGAACGGGGGCGGCGTCCGGCAACGCAGCGGATTTGCCAGCGTGATGGTTTACATCGGCCTGTTCTTTATGAATATCATCGTTGTTCCGCTGTTGATCTCCTTCTGGGCCGTAGCCGTCAGCCTAGCGGCCAGTGCAGCGGCTGGAATAATCAGTCCCCTGCTTCTCGGACTTGAGTATATATGGCATGGGGATATTTTCACAGCAAAAATCTTTGCCTCGGTCGCAGCCGTCGGATTAGGCATTTTGCTTGCTGTCGTCACGCGATACGTTTATAAAGGATTGCTCCGGCTGAGCGCCGCTTACCTGCGCTGGAATGTCCGGGTGGCGAAAGGGGATCACTAGGCATGAATACGAAGAGATGGTCGTTCATTGGAATTTTGCTGATTTTGGCCGGATTTGCCGGCATGGCTTACCAGCACTTTGATTTTGGGGGACAACTACCAACTCACCAGCAGAAATGGGCTTTTGAATCAGGCGCGTTAAAGACGCTGCTTGTCGGTAGCGACTATGACGTTGAGTTGGAGTTTATCGACAGCCCCGACGGGACGAATTACGTGGAAATCAGCGGGAATATGGAACAGAAGACGATCGACACGTTGAAAGCAACTCAAATCTCCGGAGACACGCTGAAGTTAGATCTGCAGGATGATTTCGACTGGAGCTTCTTCTCGGTCAACTTCCAGTCCACCAAGCAGCGGATCACTGTAGCGCTAAGCGACAGGAGCGAATTGGATCGGATCGACTACAAGTCCAATTCCAGCAACGGTACGTTCCGCGGTCTTCGCGCCGGCAACATCGACTTGTCCATCAGCTCTGGAAATCTCCGCGCAGAGAATGTCACGGCGGGTCAGCTGAAATTGGCCAGTACGTCGGGCAATATTACAGCGGAGAACATTCAAGGAAATACAGAGATAAAGTTGACTTCTGGAAACATCCGTATCGATAAACTAGAAGGTGTATTAACCGCAAAATCGACCTCTGGCAATATCACCGCCAACCAGGTGCAAGGGAACGTCCAAGCTACAGTCAGTTCGGGAAATATCCGATTCGAGCGGTTTACGGGGGACGGTAGCTTCAAAGCAACTTCTGGAAATATTACTCTGTCGGAACAACGTTCGGATAACCTGGACATTTACGTAGGTTCCGGTAATGCGACGTTATCAACCGATGCGCAGTTCAAGGGGTTCTATGACCTGCATACCGCATCCGGGGATACCACGGCTCCGGATTCCTTGCGCCAGACGCAGGACCTGATCAAGGTTCGAGCGACTTCCGGTAACATTCGCATTCGCTAAGAACATCAAAAGGGGCTGTCCCAAAAGTAGTTGAAAAACTACTCTAAGGGACAGCTTTCCATTTAAAAACCCTCGTTTTTTGAAAAATCGTCAGCCAGGAGAGGTTATTCCTGGCCGACGATCTTACTTTGTTGTCTT
>NZ_WNZY01000003.1 GCF_009725205.1 Paenibacillus timonensis
CGCCGGGTGAGCGCCGCCGCAGCTTCGGCGGCGCGGCGCGGCGACGGCGCGGCGAGCAGCGCGTCGATGACGTCCACGGCCGCGCGGCGGTAGCGCGCGGCGATGCTGGCGCCAACCGCCGCGGCGTAGATCAGCGTCGACTCGCCGGACAACATCGCTCCGCCCGGAAGCGGCTCCGTGATCCAAGCCTCTGCCGGTTTCGGCATCCGCTCGTCCAACTGCTGCTCCCAGGCTTCGCCCCAGAGCTCCAGCTCCTGGCCGATCCCCCGAAGCTCCTGGCGCACATGCCAATCCAGCTGTGCTTCGACTTGCTCCCCAAGCGCCTGCAGAAATTCGCTTTGGCGCTTCAACTTCTCCGCTTCCGTCTTTCCGCCAGCGAACCAGCCCTTCGCTTTAAAGCCCGGCGCCTGGCCTTCCAAATAGCGACCCGCAAGCTCCCGCAACTGCGGGGTCATCAACTGTGCGGTCTCCAGCAGGCTGCCGATACGTCGCAGCCACTCCTGTTTCCGCGGTTCCCAAGCCTTCTCCCCAGAAGGATCAACGATCTCGAGTCTACGCAGTTCTTCCCCCATTGCCGTTACGTCCGTTTCGCCGCCAGCCTCTTCTTCTAGCTGCTCACGCCGAGATTGCTCCGACTCAGCCACGCGCGCTAAATAACCTTCAACCGACTGAGCCGCCGAAGCGTAAGCCCCGTATTCCAGCAAACCGCCTCCCCGCTCAAACAAGGCGCGGATCGCTCCCTTCAACTGCGGCAGCATATTCCCGGGAGCATCGTCCCTCATTAATGAAATATAGAAAATTCCCTTCGCCGCGATATTCCATGCCCGGAACGCCTGGCTGACCGATTGTTGATACTCCTCGAAGGAGAGCTCCTCTTCCCGATGCTTATCGATTTGATTCACGACCATGTATACCGGTTTACCGTAATCGCTTAGCGATTTGGCAAAGCTTAAATTGGTCTCCGAAGAAACGTGGTTATAATCCATCACATAAAACACTACATCCGCCAGGTGCAGAGCAGAATGCGTGGCCATCGCATGGCCGGCGTCATTGGAGTCGACTCCAGGCGTATCTAGCAACACACCGCCGCGAGGTGGTAGCTCAATCTGGTCCCAGAGCTCTACGCGAGTGTATTCTTCGCCGTTGCGGCAATACGCCGCTACCTCCTCCACCGGCACTTCTACCTTAGCTTTGGCCAAATCGGCCGGCGTCAATAGTGCACGCGGCTCCCCTTCCCGAATGAGTACCACATTGGCGCTGGTGGGAAGCGGGCTAGCCGGCATAACCACTTTTCCGCATAAAGCGTTAATTAAACTCGACTTCCCCGCCGAGAAATGGCCGCAAAACGCCGTGACCAGCTCCCTCCGGCCCAGCTTGTCGCCAACCTCTCGCAGTTCAGCCGCCGCGGTTAGGTCACCTTCCCCGTCCACTAATTCTCGCAATCGATGCAACCGCTCGCGCAATGATACCTCCGTATCCGTCATCGTTCCATCCATCCTAGTTCCTCCGTTTTCCACGCTGCGAAATCAAGTTTCATTTTAATTATTCATATTTTAACATTTCCCTGTTCGCTTGGAAACGCTCCCTTGCGGATGTTCGTCCGCGTAACGCTTCATACCAAAAAACCACCTCCCAAGGAGGCGGTTCCGTTTATACTACAGCTTTAACTAATATAAGCCAGCCTCTCGATCCGCCAGCACCTGTCCGGTGAGCGACAAATCGTAATCCCCTAATGACGACAGTACCTCGTGCAGCTCGGTCGATCCCAGCGCTTCGCGGAGCTTGGCGATCCACTCGCGGTTCTCCGGCTTATTCAGCACAACAAGGTCGACGCGTTCTAGGGTCAGCGGAATGAAATCAAGTCCGGCGATCCGAGCCGGCCGTTCGCTGCCGACGCCAACGTCCGCCTGGCCAAGGGCAATCCGCCCGCCAAGCCCCATATGCGAAGATTCCTCCTGGGCGTAGCCGGTGACGGTCGCAGGAGCGATTCCATGCTTGCGCAGCTGTTCATCCAGCAATACCCGGGCTCCCGAACCCTTCTCCCGGTTAATCAGCTTAATCCCGGGCCGCGCTAAATCCTCCCAGGATTGGATCCTAAGCGGATTACCTTGCTTGACGTAAAAACCTGCCCGGCGCGTCGCAAAATTCAATACCAAATAAGGGAGTGAAATGAACAGCTTGCGGATATACGGCAAATTGTACTCCCCGGTGTCTCCATCGTACAGATGCGTGCTGACGATATCCGCCGCACCGTTATACATGGCCACTAAGCTGTCCATACTGCTGGCAAAGGAACGCAGCGGACGGTATGCGCGAACTTTAGATTCCAACGCTTTGGCCAGCAGATCGAGCCCCGGATCCTGCCCGGTAATGACCAACGTCCTTGCCCCATCCCGCACTTCTCCGCCGTCGGCATCCGATCGGGTCGGTACGGTATAGGGAACCTGAAATACCGGCATGGCTGTGGCAGCGGAAGACCCGGCCCCGCTTCTGGCTTTGTGCTTATACGCCTCCAAGTCGGTGGAGTCCACTCTCATCTGTTTGCCGACCCGGTATGCGGGAAGCTCCCCTTTTTTGATCAAATCATATACGGTTAACTTAGATACCTTTAATAGCTTGGCGATTTCTTCGGCTGTATACGAGATCGGTTCAGTCATAACTTACTCCTCATCTGTTCCACCATCGTTCTTGCAACTAGATTCATCTTACCGGGGATTTCCCTTTTTTTCAATGAAAACTCCCCCATGGATCTATGCAGATCGTTATGTTTCGTATAATCTAGATATAATTAGATATAATCAAGGAGGAAATACCTATGCACAAATGGATGAAGCTGCCCTTTTTGGCGGTACTCACCGTCCTTATCCTGCTCCTATCCGCCGGATGCGGCAGCAATTCGGCTTCGCCCAACAAGGCTCCTTCCGTCAGTGCCGAAGGTAGCAACGCGGCCAACAACTCACCAACATCGGTTGAGGACAAGTCCGAACCGGCTGAGCAGGTCGAACTGCTCGTCTCTGCCGCTGCCAGCTTAACCGAAAGCCTTGATGAACTCAAAAGTGTATACGAAGCCGAGCACAGCCATGTGAAGCTAACTTTTAACTACGCCGCCTCCGGAACGCTTCAACAGCAAATCGAACAAGGCGCCCCGGCTGATCTGTTCCTGTCCGCCGGGACCAAGCAGATGAATGCTTTGATCGAAAAAGGCCTAATGGATGACCGTCTAACAACCAACCTATTGACCAATGAACTTGTGCTGGTTGTTCCTCAGGATGGCTCCGTACAAATTGAAAAAATGGAAGATCTAGCAAAACTCGGCGATATCGCCATCGGCACCCCTGAATCTGTTCCGGCCGGGAAATACGCGCAACAGACTCTTACTTACCATAAGCTTTGGGATTCATTGCAATCCAAGCTAGTGTTGACCAAGGACGTCAAACAAGTCTTATCCTATGTGGAAACCGGCAACGTCGACGCCGGATTCGTTTACAAAACCGACGCTGCCCTTTCGGATAAGGTGAAGGTGGCGCTAAGCGCAGAAGCCGAAAGCCATGAACCGATTGAATATCCGATCGGTGTCCTCAAGGGCAGTGCTCATCCGGATGAAGCCAAAGCACTTTACGATTTCTTGTTAAGCGACCCCGCCCGGCAAGTGTTTAGCACATACGGGTTTACCCCAGCGGAGTAATCGCCTATGAACGCAATAGGGATTCCGGAAACCTTCCTGGAGCCGGTTGGATTATCATTGCAAGTGTCTATAGCTGCCACGGTCATCGCCTTTTTGACTGGCCTTTTATTGGCATGGCGCATGTCCACCGCCGCCTTCTACGGGAAAACGCTGGTGGAAACCATCTTTCTTCTTCCGCTCGTCCTGCCGCCTAGCGTTGTCGGTTTTATATTGCTCGTGATGCTGGGCAAGAACAGCTGGATCGGGCAAGCCGCGGAAACCCTATTGCACCTGAGCTTCGTGTTCCAGCCGCTCGGTGCGGTGATCGCTGCAGCTGTCGTCAGTTTCCCTCTGATCTATCAGACGCTGAAGTCCGGCTTTCAAGCGGTGGATCAAGAACTGAAAGACGCCGCTCGTTCGCAGGGAGCCCGGGAATGGCAAGTGCTTGCCTATATTGTGCTGCCCCTCGCCTCCCGTTCACTGCAATCGGCGTTTATACTCGGGTTCGCCCGCGCGCTCGGCGAATTTGGAGCGACGATGATGATCGCCGGCAACATCCCCGGCCGGACCCAAACGATTCCAACGGCCATCTATTTTGCCGTTGATGCCGGGAATCTCCAACTGGCTTGGGCCCTGACGGGCTGCACCATCCTGTTGTCCTTCGGCCTGCTATGGATCTCCTCCCGCCTTAAAACCGAATAGACGAGCCAAGGCTCCTTGGTTGCAGAACGACAAAAATCCCCTGCGGTCTGGCGTGTTCATAACACGTCCTCCCGAGGGGATTTCTTATCTATTCTTCGTTTCGAGCAACTTCATCGCTCGATTTAACTAACGACATCCGCCGTTTCTGTTGGAAGCAAGATTTCAAAGACTTTGCCGTGCTGTAATATCGTGATGCCTCTGGTCTTATCCTTCATCACAACGACTTCCGGTTTAACGGACATCCGTTCCAAATAATGCTCAGGTACCTCGCCGGAATCGCTGACAACCAAGCCTTCAACCTCACGCTCGTCGTTTTCGCCTAGCTTCAAATCGATCACTTGCTCAAACACGTCCGAGAACTGTTCAAAGTTATCGGTATACACAGAAATGCATCTCATGGGGTCTCTCATCCTCACCTATGGGTTATCTTTTTTTGCCGCATTTTTCTTATTTTTTCTGTTTTGCGGCGTTTTCATACGTTTCTTGCCCTCCCGGCATACGTCAAGCAGCGGGCAGACTTCACATTTCGGGTTCTGCGCCTTGCAGTGGTACCTACCGAAGAAGATCAAGCGATGGTGGGTTAATGTCCATTCATCCCTCGGGACCCGCTTCATCAGTTTCTTCTCCACTTCAAGAACGGAGTCGTTCCATCCAGCCAAACCTAGTCGTTTACTGACACGCTCCACATGCGTATCTACGGCAATGGCCGGAACGTCAAAGGCGTTCGATACGACGACGTTTGCCGTTTTTCGCCCCACACCAGGAAGCTCAACCAATTGTTCATGTTCCCGCGGAACCTCACCGCCGTAACGCTCCAGCAAAATATGACACAGGTTTTGAATATGCTTGGCTTTACTGCGGAACAAGCCGATTTTCCGGATATCCTGTTCCAGCTCTTCTAACGGAACCGAAACATAATCCTCGGGCGTTTTATACTTTTGAAACAAATCGGCCGTGACTTTATTCACGGTTGCGTCGGTGCATTGCGCGGACAGGAGCACAGCAATCGTAAGTTCAAAGGCATTCTCGTGGTTCAACTCGCAACGCGCATCCGGAAACATGGCACCGATGGTGTCTAAAATATGGCGGACGTCAGCCGCGTTCATGTCTCCACTCCTTTCCTGGAGGCCCGGCTGGCAGCTCGGATTAATCCGCGAAAAAACCGCCTTGATCCGGGAAACATCCCGCATCAAGACGGTTGATCTCACGAAAAATGATTATTGTTTTTCGATTTCAACCAGCTTGTCTCCGTTGAAATACAAAACAATTTTATCATTATTCTGGAGGGATTGCACGGATATTGTCGTGTCGCCTTGGTGAATATAGGTGTCTGCCGTTACGGCAAAACGATAATTGTTGTCCGACGTACTGGATCGCAAGACGATAATTTCTTTGGCAACCCCATCATAACGGGAAAACTTGCGTTCCTGCGGGGTTAATACTTTGATCACGACCGCGCCATTCGTGTCCTTACGTACTTCAACATGATCGCTGGTCGTGAGCGAAGTTGTGCTCGTGCTGATCTCGGTACCCCGTTGAACTTTCACGCCGCTTGCCAGGGAGTAGGTCTCCACGTTGCCGGCAAAAGACTTCACCGTTAACGACGAACCATCGACACTTTGAACCTTACCTAAGGTCAGCTTCACGACTTGCAGCGAGACTGCCGTTTGTCCATTAAACGTAACGTTGATCGTTTGTCCTACCTTCAGATCGCTGACTTTGATCGCTCCGCCGTTTTCGCCGAGCAATACGGCCTGATCGACATAGAACTCGCTAGTCACCCCGTTCGCCGTTGCCCGAATGCGGCTGTTCGCCGTATTTATCGAAGCGACTTCGAATTGAATAGAGCTCTTCACTGCTAAGGTTTGCAAGGCATCCTGGTTTGCCGTCAACATCGCGGTTACTGGGTCCCCAGCCTTGATATCGGCTAACGTTGCACTTGCTTTGCCATAAATGCTGATCGACGGCGTTGTTCCTTGATAAGGGATTTCCACGGTTTTTCCGTTGCCCAGCAAGATCGTGATCTTCTTCGTCGAAGTATTGGCCGAAACGTAAGTGCCCTCGTATTTGTACGTCACTTCCACGTTCACCACACGCGAACCAACGACCGTCAGATCGACTCTACGACCTTTGGACAGCAATGCTTCCAGACCGGACAAGGTTGGCGTTGTCGTGTTATAGGTGTATTTCGTTTTGTCATCGATTACGAATACATACGGTTTTTCCGCGGCATCCATCACAGTGAGCGCCTTCGTTTTCGCATCATAGTTGATGACGGAAGCGTTCGCCAGCTGTTCGGACTGCCGTCCGGTGACAACGATCTTCGTGACTTCGTCATCCGGGTTCAGGGTCATTTCGACTTTGTCCCCGCCTTTTGTATCCGTAATGAGATCGTCCAGGCCCGCATCCGCGATCCCGTTAATTTGCACGGTAACGTTCTTCGCTAGCCGCTTAATTTCGTCGCGTCCTCCCGCATTCGTATAGCTGAGCAGCGTATCGCCTACGAGATCCAGCAAGGTACCGGTTACCGTACGTTCCGTTGCCTGGGTGACTTCAAGGGATGCAAGAATTCCATCCTTGACTGAATAATTGACGGAAGCCCCTGTATTCACTTCACCCATTTGATTCAACCGTTGGTTTTGATACAACAAAATCGTCTTATCATCAAACTTTAATGTTTCCTCACTGCCGCTGGCGACTTTGATCGTGACAGTTTTTCCAGTGAGATCCACCTTGGAAACCACACCGCTGCCGGAGACATTACCAACGGATTGCAACTGCACGATAACCGGCTTCTTCTCGGCAGTAAACGTTTCGCGTTGGACCACCACCGTACTTTCCGATGTAAGATCGCTTGCCTTAATGGCATTCCCGTACTGGTCAACAAAAGACGTGTTATTATCGTAGGTTAAGGTCAATGGAGCGTTGTTTACCAACAACAGCAATTGATTATTCCCGAGGTTCCACAACAACGTTCCTTCCGAACGTTCCAACTGCTGGTTCGCATCCGTCACTTCCACATAAGCAGCCGAGCCCACTTTATCTACTACTAGCAATTTGGTGTACAGCTTCAAAGCACTTTGGGTCGTTCTCACTTCGGAATCCTTCGTAAAATAGACAGAACGGTTGTCCAGCGAAAAGCTTCTCATTTGACCGTTCGTATACAAAGTCAGCTTGCTGTCGGTCAGTTGGGTTACGATCCCCTCATAGACGTTAGCGTAACCCGGGTTCACGTATTCGCCGCCACGGCTGAAGAAGGTAGCGAGCTGAGCGCGGGTGACTTTGCCGAGCGGATCAAAACGGTTGCCTTCCACCCCTTTGGTCAGATTCAACTGAACCGCAACATTGACATAGCCGCGCGCGTTCGCGGAGATGCTCGATTGATCGGCGAAGCCGGTTGACATCGCAGCCGATGCTTTGGCTTCCGCATCTTTGCCCAGAGAACGTACTAGAATTTTGGCAATCCATTCCCGCGAGGCTTTCTTCTCGCCCCAGGATTCGCCTTCTTTCGTGACAGCAACCTCTTCATTTTTGTCAATCAATTTCTTGGATAGTGCCAGTTCCAAATAAGGTTTAAAATAATTGCCGACCTTAAGATCTGCAGGAGCGGTAGACCCGCTGCCCAACTGAGAATCCAGGTTCATGAACCGGACAGCCATCGTAATGGCTTCCTGTTGAGTTACGCTATCGCCTGGCCGGAATTTGCCGGCATCGCCGAGAAGAATGCCCTCAGACGCCAGTTTGTATATATGTTTCTCCGCCCAGAATCCGTTCTGTACGTCACTGAACAAAGATACAGCAGCGACGTTTTGCGAGGTGTTGACCGTTGTCGTTTCTTCGGCAAATGCCGCCGTAGTTCCGCCCAAACACATGGCCGTAACCAGCATGGCGGAAACTGCTCTTTGGGTACTGCGTGTAAACGTGCGTTTATAGGATGCCATCAAATTCTTCCTTTCTACAAAAAAGATCTCTCTACCCATTCGACGGCGGACAGGTGAGTTCCTCCCCGAATCCTTAATTTCTTGACAACGGATGCGTCAGTTCGACATGTCCCATCAACGTATCGACGGGAGTTCCATCCACCAGGACATCGATCGCCTGAACCTCATCGAATTGGAACAAGGTGTTTTTTAACGCATCGAGAGCCAGCGCCTCCCCGCCCGCACCAAGGCGCGCTTCATCGGGCAGCGCCAAGTCGACGGTTACGGTTCCGTCCTTGAAATCGGCGGAATGAAACTCGACTTTTCCCCACAGCGAGAACTGTTTGGTATCGCTCGGGGTTTGCAACGCCTTGAGGGCCGCCAAATATTTATCAGCTTCTGCCTGATAGGTGATTTCACGGCTATCTTGGGTTAACTCCAGCATCTGATCATCGGTAAAATACGTTTCAATCTTTTCCGTGATCTGCTGTGGCTGGTTCGCCCCGCCTGCTCCTTGCGACGAATCTGTATTCTGCGGCGAAGCCGTGTTCGGAGCCTGTACGTTCTCCTGGTTTGTCTCAGCGTTTCCCGCTCCCGCGTTAGGAGCCGATTGCGGTTTTTGCCCACAGCCGCTGCTCAAGGCGAGCAGAAGAACCAAAACTCCCATGAGGTAACTTTTTCTGATCATGGTTACTTCCTCCTTCGCCCGGCGATCACTGAAGGCCGAGATATTCTTTGATGCCGTCCGCGATGCCTTGGGCGACTTTGCTGCGGTATTCGTCCGTTGCTAGCAACGCATCATCGTTTTTGTTACTTAAGTACCCGCATTCGAGCAGCACGGCCGGCATGGTGGTTTCCCGGGTCACATGCAAGCTTTGCGTACGGACCTTGCGATCGGCCAAACCGGAGGCTTGGACCAGATGCTTATGCATAACCTTAGCCAAATCCTGGCTTGCAGCCCGAGTATAATAGGTCTCTACGCCGCTGGCCGAGGCGGAACCGGAATTTGCGTGTACGGATATAAAAATGTCCGCACCTACGTTTTCGGCAATTTTTACCCGGTCCGGCAAGGTCGGATAAGTATCGCTTTCGCGCGTCAGCACCAAGTTGATGTTAGGATCGTTCTGCAGCAGCTTCTGCACTTTCAGAACCACGGCAAGGTTAAAGTCCTTCTCCTTCTTCTTCGTGACGCTGATCGCCCCTGGATCGCTTCCTCCATGACCGGCGTCCAGCACAACCGTCTTCTTCCCATCGCCGCCGGAGTTTCCCCCTTGGCTAGGATCCATATTCAAGTTAACGAAGATCAATCCGTCGTTATCGTTAACCAATTGATAATTTACCTTATGGTTCAAATCCAGTACGATTCGTACGGTCGATGGATTACTGCTAAACAGCGCGTATCTGACTTTGGAAACATCGGGATAATCCGTTACTTCAATGGCTCCACTTTTGTTAACGTCAAGAGGCGCTCCATTAGCCAATGTTTCAGCAAATTGCGTTTGCGGAAGATCGATCACTAACCGTTCCGGACCGCTCATTGTAAAAATGCTCGGCGTCACGTTCTTATCAACCGCAATCATCAGGCTATTGTTGCTGAACCCGATCCCCGTAACCTTCGCTAACTCGGCGGGATCGACCGGAGGCACAACCGTGCCCGGTTGCTGTCCGTCCGTTCCTGTACCGCTGTCGGTGCCAGATCCAGCATTTCCGGCATTTCCGCTTCCGCTCCCGGAGCTTGACGATGTTAAGTAAGCAGATTTAGCTGCGTTGTCCCAAGACACCTTCAGCCCCATCTGCTCTCCGACAAAACGCATCGGAACGAGCGTCGTGTCCTCGGCAAGCTTAGGTGCGATAGGCAGCTTAACTTCACTTCCATTGACGGAAGCGGTTGTTTTATTGACGTTGAGAATAAGCGTTGTACCCGATTGCTTTATGGTTACCGTGCTCGTCTTTTTCTCATAGTTGACGTCAAAACCCAGCTCCTCCGCGACGACACGAATTGGAATCATCACATTTCCATTCACATTTTGGACTTGTCCGTTTTCGGGTAAAGCGAGCGCTTTCCCATCCAGATAAATACTCGTACTGCCAGGCGCTGCTTGTCCTGTCTGCGCCATCACCATCAGCAGCATCCAGGCGAACACGAGCGCCGCCAAACCTTTTTTCTTCATCCGTCACCCCTACCATCCTAGAATTTTTGCCTCATGATGACCGATGAGTTTTCTTTATTGCGCTTCGACATCACCAGACGACATATTAGACGCCAAAAGCCATGGAAAGTTGCGAAAAAATGGCATTTTTCTGCTTAACATTTGCCAGAGCTTCCTACGAAAATCCTGACTTTCCTAAAAGCGGAAGTGGGCCTCGATCACACGCACAAAAGAACCCGACAGATCCTTGACTCTCGATCGATCGGGCTAATTTCGTCGGCTAACGGACTCCAGGGCCGCTATTTGCGATGAATTCGGTTAACTCATTATGTAACGGGCTGAGATGACCTTATTAGCCGGATTCTAAACCGGATAGGTACAAAAAGGTCAAAATAGCGCCGTTGGAGTCCGTTACGTTGGGAAAACCTCGGGAAATGGCGGAATAACGGCCCTCCGGTCTGTTACAAACTCCCGCTGCGCGCTCTTTGATCATTATCCCGTTAACTCAGGTTCAACCGAGTTGACGGGATTATGCTCCTCTCCATACCGCCTGTAGCAGCCAGAGAGTGCCCCAACGCAAAAGAAGAGCGCTAAAGGCCAGAGGGTGAAATGATTCTGAAGAAACGATAGTGGTCGCCTTTGCGAGCGGATTTCTACAACTCCTGAATCTACAGAATCAAGAAATCCGCGAGCAACAGCGATCGTAAGAACATTTCACACGGCGGCCTTCCCGCGCTCTCTATTTAGTTACTCGGCAAATCGAGTCCAACAGATTTGCCAAACATCCCTCCTCCCCCACGGCGAACGGAGCAGCCGGCGGGAGTGCCCCAACGCAAAAGAAGAGCGCTAAAGGCAGAGGGTGAAATGATTCTGAAGAAACGATAGTGGTCGCCTTTGCGAACGGATTTCTACAACTCCTGAATCTACAGATTCAAGAAATCCGACGAGGAACAGCGATCGTAAGAACATTTCACACGGCGGCCTTCCCGCGCTCTTCTATTCAGTTACTCGGCAAATCGAGTCCAACAGATTTGCCAAACATTCCTCCTCCCCCACGGCGAACGGAGCAGCCGGCGGGAGTGCCCCAACGCAAAAAAGAGCGCTAAAGGCCAGAGGGTGAAATGATTCTGAAGAAACGATAGTGGTCGCCTTTGCGAGCGGATTTCTACAACTCCTGAATCTACAGAATCAAGAAATCCGCAAGCAACAGCGATCGTAAGAACATTTCACACGGCGGCCCTCCCGCGCTCTTCTATTCAGTTACTCGGCTTCATAGATATCTTCAAGCAATCTACCGGCTCATCGGATGCTCCAGATCGACGTGGCCCATCAACGATTCGACCTGCGCCCCGTCCAACGTCAACTCGATTTGCTTGACTTCGTCAAACTGGAACATCGTATTCTTCAGCGCTTCGAGGGCCAGAGATTCCCCGCCTGCGCCGAGGCGAGCTTCGTCCGGCAGGCTGATATCGAGATTTAATTGTCCGCTCGTTTCATCAAACTTCACCGTGTTCAGGACCACCTTCTCCCAGAGAGAAAGAAGGCCGTCGTCCGCCTTCTGCAGCGCTTCAAAGGCGCTTTCGTATTTGCTCCGATCCGCCGTAAATTCGATCTCGCGAGATTTTGGCTTCAAGTCCATTAGGTTATCGTCGGTATAATAAACCTGTATGGTCAACTTCTCCACCTCCGCCTCTGGCGCATCGGCGTTTGCAGCACTCGTCTCATCAGTACCGCTTCCACTCTGTTGAACCTCCGGTAGCTCGGTTCCCTGCGCACCGTTGCTCATTGCAGCATCCACTTCATTCCCGTTATCCGGAGGCGAAGCCACCGGCTTGTTCCCGCATCCTGCGGCAACCCCCAACATGGCGACCATCGCCAGTAAAATCGCTATTTTTCTCATGCCGCTTGCCCCCTTGTCGATTCGGCCTCTTTCGTCTGTCATAGGCCCAGATATTCTTTAATACCCGCGACGACGCCCTCTGCAACGCGTTGTTGGAATTCCTCGGTATACATCAGGCCTGCGTCGGTCTTGTTGCTAAGATATCCAACCTCAAGCAGGACCGCCGGCATTTTTGTTTCTCGGGTGACATGCAGACTGCTCTTTCTGACGCCCCGGTCGGATAGGCCCGTCGCGTTAACCAAATGCCGATGCATAACGTTGGCAAGCGGAATGCTCTCGTCCCGGGTATAATACGTTTCCGAACCGCTCGGGTTACTTGGGGGATCAATGCTGTTTCCATGGATAGAGACGAACACCGAGGCCCCGATGTCATTGGCGACCTTTACTCGATCCTGCAGCGACATCGTAACATCCGTCGTACGAGTCATCACCACATCCAGATTCGCTTCCTGCCGAAGCAGTGCCTCGACTTTTAACGCTACGCCAAGGGTGAATTCCTTCTCCTGTTTCTTGGTCACGCTGATGGCTCCAGGCTGGCTCCCGCCATGACCCGCGTCGATCACGACAACCGGTTTGCCGGTCCCGCCTATCCCGATGCCTGGAACAGTGACCCCTGACGTCAAGTCAACGGTTACAAGACCATCGTCCAGATTGGTTACCTTGAACTCTACGTTCCGGTTCAAGTCAATTACGATCCGTATCGTAGACGGTGCCGTACTGAACAGAGAGTAACGGATTTGAGATACGTCCGGATAATCGCTAACCGCAATTTGACCTTTCCGACTGACGTCGAGCGGTTGAACTTCCCCAAAAGTAGGAGCAAAATCAGCGTTTGGAATGTCGACAACGATCCGATCAGGACCGCTCATTTTAAATACGTTAGGAGTTACGCTGCCGGATACGGCAAACATCAAGCGGTTTTCGCTAAAGCTGATGCCCTGGATCAACGCATTTGGGACCTCAGCCTGGTTCCCGGTTGGATTCCCCGGAACGTATGTATCGTCATCCCCTGCCACCGGCTGCCCTGACGGAACGGAGACTGGGGTTTCCTGATCAGGTGACTGACTTCCCGTGCCAGGAACAACACCACCAGCAGAACCTCCTGCCGGACTGGTTAAGTAAGCGGACTTGGTTGCATTGTCCCAACTGACCTGCATGCCCATCTGCTCTCCGACAAAGCGCAGCGGTACGAGCGTAGAGTCCCCCTGCAGATAGGGGGCACTATTCAGCTTAACCGTCTGGCCGTCGACGGAAGCCGCATTTTTGCCTAATGTGAGCTTGAGTTCCGTCCCCTCCTGCGAGATGGTAATCGTCCCGCTTTTCTTCTCCCAGGCGACTTGGTAACCCAACCCCTCAGCAACCACTCGCAGCGGCACCATCACATTGCCTCCCACGATGCCGGCCTGAGCGCCTGCAGGCTGCTGCAATTCTTGGCCGTCCAATACAATATGCGTCTCGGAGGTTCCCGATGAGGCCGCGTAGGCGTCTTTCGCCAAACCCGGGAAAACCAGTAAGCCAACCAACATAAACATGATCAAGCCGAGTTTCTTCATTCGTTAATCCCTACCCCACCCTCGTATTTTGCCGAATCTAGAACTTCATTGGCGGATGCGTCCCTCATAGCAGTCCAGCGACTCTTATGTAAACGCCAACATTCCCAGAACGTTGCTAATTACTTCCATAATATCAGAAAAACCGCGGCCCTGATAGACTCATATTTTCATAGATTGACAAAAAAAAGCCCCAACTGCTCATCGCAGCCGGGACTTCTCGCCAAACTCAGACGGTTTAAGCCATGTTCGCAAACTTTTTCTTCTCGTATGCCGCAATCAAATCCTCATGCTGGAGCGTTAAACCGATGTCATCCAAGCCTTGCAGCAAAAATTGGCGGCGATGCTCATCCAGATCAAAACTCAATTTCAAGCCGTACTCGTCGAGGATCGTTTTTTGCTCCAGATCGACCGTTAACTTGTAGCCTTCATGAGTTGCCGTGCGCTGAAACAATTCCTCAACCTGTTCTTCCGACAACTTGATGGGCAAAATGCCGTTCTTAAAGCAGTTGTTGTAGAAAATATCCGCAAAGGACGGCGCGATCACACAGCGGAACCCATAGTCCAGGATCGCCCACGGGGCATGCTCCCGCGAGGAGCCGCACCCGAAGTTGACACGCGAGATGAGCACGGATGCGCCTTCGTAACGCGTTTTGTTCAATTCGAACTCGGGATTAACGTTTCCTTCCGTGTCGAAACGCCATTCGTAGAAGAGAAATTGGCCAAATCCAGACCGTTCAATCCGTTTCAAAAATTGCTTCGGTATAATTGCATCGGTATCCACGTTCACGCGATCCACCGGACCTACGACACCGGTATGTTTCACAAATGCTTCCATCGTCGATTCTCCCCTTTTCCTTGATTAGCTCAGGACTTCGCTTTTGATTTCCCAGTCACGTACGTCAACGAAATGACCTTTGATCGCCGCCGCTGCCGCCATGGCTGGAGAAACCAGATGCGTTCTGCCGCCGCGCCCTTGCCGTCCTTCAAAGTTACGGTTGGAGGTGGAGGCGCACCGTTGTCCCGGCTGCAGGACGTCGGGATTCATCGCGAGGCACATGCTGCAGCCTGCATCACGCCATTCGAAGCCCGCTTCTACGAACACCTTGTCGAGGCCTTCTTGTTCGGCTTGCAGCTTCACGCGGCCCGAACCTGGAACGACAATCGCCGTTACCTTATCCGAGACCTTGTAGCCTTTAGCGACTTCCGCCGCCGCACGCAGGTCTTCGATCCGGCCGTTCGTACAGGAACCGATAAAGACATAGTCAATGGCGATATCCGTCATCGGCGTACCTGGCGTCAAGCCCATATATTCTACCGCTTTCTCAGCGGCCTTCCGTTCATTGTCTGTCGCGAAGTCGGCCGGGTTCGGCACTGTACCGTTAATCCCCGTCCCCATTCCCGGGCTCGTTCCCCAAGTGACTTGCGGAATCAGCGAATCGACGTCAAATTCTGCGACGCGGTCATAAACCGCTCCTTCATCGGTAGCAAGGTTCTTCCATTCGGCTACCGCCTGTTCGAACGCCGCGCCTTGAGGAACGTGCTCGCGGCCGCGCAAATAGTTAAACGTTGTATCGTCCGGTGCGATCAAGCCTGCTCTTGCCCCAGCTTCAATCGACATGTTACAAACCGTCATCCGCTCTTCCATCGACAATTCGCGGATTGCTTCACCCGTATACTCGATGACATAACCCGTAGCGAAGTCCGTGCCATATTTCGCAATTACGCCGAGAATCATATCCTTCGCGGTCACGCCCGGTTTGCGTTTGCCGACAAAACGAACTTCCAGCGTTTTCGCTTTGGCTTGTTGGAGACATTGCGTGGCCAATACGTGCTCCACTTCACTCGTACCAATCCCGAAAGCAAGCGCGCCGAATGCGCCGTGCGTGGACGTATGGCTGTCACCGCAAACGATTGTTTTGCCGGGATGTGTCAGCCCTAACTCCGGACCCATGACGTGGACAACGCCTTGATCGATCGTGTCAAGATCATACAAAGTAACGCCGAAATCACGACAGTTCTGGGACAGCGTGTCAATTTGCTGTTTGGAAATCGGATCGGAAATGTTAAAGCGATCTTTGGTTGGAACGTTATGGTCCATCGTAGCGAAAGTCAATTCCGGACGGCGTACCTTGCGGCCGCTGAGACGAAGTCCTTCAAATGCCTGCGGAGAAGTTACCTCGTGTACGAGGTGCAAGTCGATATAAAGAATGCTAGGTTTGCCTTCCTCTTGATGAATTACGTGGTTATCCCAAATTTTCTCATACATTGTCTTTTTGCTGCTCATGTTCATTCACCCCACACAAGGATTCGTACCAATGATCAAGACGTAAGCACGTCGTGTTGACCGCCCCTGCCGCCTTGAATGTTGAAATCAATATAACATGATCGCGTTAATTGTTCCAAGATATAATATCTATAAATGTAATAGGTTTAACTTATAAGATGAACGATTACGATCAGCACCGGAAGCGTCAGAAAGGAAGCGAGCGTTGTCCATACGATGCACTTCGACACCAGCCCGGGGGCGGCGTCAAACCGTTCAGCCAGCACAACGGCATTTACCGCGACCGGCATCGAGGCTTGAATAAACAGGACCGAGAACAGGACGCCGGAGATCCCAAGCAGCTTCAAAGCCGTGAAGGCCAACAACGGAGCCAGAAGCAGGCGGATTACCGTACCTGTCCAAAATGCGGCTGGCCTCACCCGCGTCGCCTCCGGTCGCCCTACCTTCACCATTTGTGCACCCAATATCGTTAGCACCACAGGCGAGTACGCGTCAGCTACCATCGAAATCCCCTGCTCCAAACCGGTGGAGAGGTGAAACCCGAATATTTTCAGAAATACAGCCAGAGCCGCCGCATAGACCGCCGGGAGAGTAAACACGGATTTCACCGCACTTTTGACGGAAAACTGGGATCGTGCCGCGAAATAGACCCCAACTGTATTCACAATGATCATTTGCGTGATCACATACACCGAGGCCTTATCCAGGCCCAATTGACCGAATGCCAGAAGCACGAGCGGCAACCCATAGTTCGCGCTATTCGTGAGAGTGGAGATCAAAGTCAAACCGGCCGTCTCCGCCGAATCCATTCGGGTGATCATCCCCGCAACTTTAGCTACCCCCCACATCAGCAGCAGATTTACGAGGGCGAAGCCAATCGTGTTGTACAGTTCATCCATCGATATTCGGGCGTTCCGCAGCGTGTCGAAGATGATAGCCGGACTAAGCACGTACAAATATAACGTTAACAAATGTTTCGTGTCCCAGGCGCGGAACCGGGCCAGCAGCGCCCCGAAGGCAACCGGAACCGACAGTGGCACGATAACGCCAAGCAGCGTCGAACCAACCGTTTGGAGCATGACGGCACCCCCTACTTTGAATTGCCACCTATTTTAACGTCCGGATGAAGCCATCGTCCAAGACTAGAAACCAATATCGTTAATAGTTAACGCCTATACCCCATCCCCAAATGGATTCCGCAATAAAAAAGAGCAATCCGGCCGAGTTACATCTCGGAATTCGGATTGCTCCCTATCGTAATCTGATTTAAAACGAATCAATTCCCATCACATGATCCAGCGGCACAGGTCCGATGCTGCGGCTGTCATTGCTGTTATTCCGGTTATCTCCCATCACGAACACGTGGTTTTCCGGCACTTCCCATACCTGTGCGACACCGGCATCCATCTGTTCTTTAATGTAAGACTCCTGTAGCTGCTGTCCGTTGCGGAACACATGCCCGTCTTTCACTTCGATCGTATCCCCGGGCAAGCCGATGACGCGTTTCACATAGAATACATCATCCTCTTCTCCACCGGACAACCAGGTGATGATCGGATGCTCCTTCACATCATCCCAGAACGTGCGGCTACGGTCCACGCGGCTGTCGATAATGACGATGTCGCCGTAAGCCGGCAGCTTCTCCAACACATGCGTAAACTTCCAGGCGTAAATCCGTTGGTTGTCGTTCAAAGTAGGTTCCATCGAATGCCCATCCACTTTATAGGGCTGAATGATAAAAATGCCGATAATCATGCTAAGCACAAACCCAAGGGCGATCGAGAAGCCCCATCCGCCGAGTTCCTTCCACCATCTCTTTCGTTTCAAGCGAAAACCTCCACCCACTTGATGTTTGTCTCTATTATAAAGGCAACGGATATGCCATGACAAACATCTATATGATATAGTGAACTTATAGGTTCTACTTATAAGATACAAAGGGGTAATCGCATGGAACTTCGCCAACTTCAATACACCTTGCAAATTGCTGAGGAAAAAAACTTCTCCCGCGCCGCCGACAAGCTCCACATTGCCCAACCGTCGCTAAGCCAGCAGTTGTCCAAGCTGGAGCAGGAGCTGGGGGTGAAGCTGTTTCAACGGAATACGAGTACGGTCGAGTTGACCTACGCCGGAGCCAGCTTTATCACGCATGCGCAGAAGATTATGGACGCCGTCGCCGAGCTCCGGCAAGAAATGGACGACATCTCCCAGCTAAGGGCCGGTCGCGTCGTGGTCGGCAGTATGCCGATTACCGGCTCCCACCTGTTGCCCTACGTGCTTCCAGCGTTTAAGGAAAATTATCCAAACATTCAAATCACCTTGCGGGAAGACACATCCTTAAACCTGGAGAAGCTCACGGCCGGCGGCGGTACCGATCTTAGCCTGCTCTCCCTGCCGCTGCAGGAGCCAACCCTCTCCTACGTACCGATCGGCGAGGAGATCATCGATTTGGCGGTTCCCCCGGACCATCCGTTGACGAGAATACCCGGGGTGCAGGAGCAGGGCGTCGAGCTGACGCAGCTTCAAGACGAACCGTTTATCGTCCTCAAAAAAGGCCAAGGCTTCCGTAAACTGACCGTCGATCTGTGCCGCGGCGCCGGATTCGAGCCTAACGTCGTATTTGAGAGCAACAACATTGAGACCGTGCAGTCGCTAGTTGCTGCCGGTATGGGAATCACGCTCGTACCGCGGTTTATTGCCAGGGCCAAGCGCAGCGAATTGATCCCGGTTTATTTACCTCTCGCCGCTCCGGCCCCAAGCCGGACGCTGGTTATCGCATATCGCAAAGGCCGTTATTTGTCCAAGGCAGCTGAGGCATTCATTGAAACGTTTAAAGCGACGATGGAGCATCGTCAAACGCTTTATCATTCATAGCACCGCGGTCGTCGGTCGGCGAAAACGGGAATTTGGCGGCGGACTTGATCCACCAGCGACAGGTCGATGCTGCCGGTGACGATTTCCTCCCCTTCACCGCCTTCGGCTACGATTTCGCCCCAAGGATCAATGATCAGAGAATGGCCGAAAAAGGCATCGCTTCCACTCTTCCCCGTCCGGTTGCAGGCGACAACGTACATCTGATTCTCAATAGCTCGTGCAGCGAGCAGCATGCGCCAGTGGTTGAGCCTCGGATGCGGCCATTCCGCCGCCACGAACAGCAGCTTCGCACCCTGCAGAGCCAAACGGCGGGCCAGCTCCGGGAAACGGATGTCGTAACAAATCGCCGCTCCAGCTTGCAGACCATCCAGTTCGAACGTCACACTCCGCTCCCCGGGCTGCAAATACTTCTCCTCCTCCATCAGGCGAAATAGATGAATTTTGGAGTAAGAGGCGACTTCCTCGCCGCTGCGGTTAATGACCGGCATCGTGTTATATACCTGACCTTCGCGGATTTCGGCAATCGAGCCGCCCACCACATGAATGGCATGGCGGCGGGCAAAAGAGGACAGCCATTTCCGGCTATCTCGCCCCTCCGGATCAGCCAGTGCACCGATTTCCGTCAAGGCATACCCCGTATTCCATAGCTCCGGGAGCAGGATGATGTCCGGCTTCTCCGCAGCCGTGGCCGCCTGTTCCATAGCTAGTTCCAGGTTAGCTCGATTGACCTTGGGTTTCCCTAAAACGATATCGCACTGGATCAAGGCGATTCGCCAACAGTCCTGAAGGTGAAGCGTTTGAGTCGACACTGGATTCATCCCTTGGACACCGCCTTTCGTTTGACGTTAGCTTCTTGTGCCCCATCATAACGGCGGCCCTGCGGTTACGCAAGACGAACTGGCTCGATGGGCGTATGCAGGTATCTGCGACTTCGAGGCGTGTTTCCTTTGCATTAGCGCGAAACGCGTGTTATGCTATCGTAAATGAGATCCATGACGGACATGATCGAAACGCGTAGACGGGACCAGTACGAAAGAACGCGGCGCTAAAGAGAGTAAATTCCACCGGCTGAAAGAATTTACAGGCTAGCCCTTTCCGAATCCTATCCCTGAGCGGCCGGCCGCCAAAGCCGGACAGCGCCCCTGTTACCGGGCATATAAGTTGGATGAGATCCCTCATCAATAAAGGTGGTACCGCGGAAGTCAAAACTTTCGTCCTTTGCGTGCAAAGGCGGAAGTTTTTTTTATTTTATCTAAAGTTCGAGGAGTGATCCCTATGCTGCGACGCATCGTCGTCAAAATCGGCAGCAGTTCGCTGACATCGTCGGAAGGAGGATTAAACCGGGAGGCGGTCGCCTATTTCGCGACCGAACTGGCTGGGTTGATTCAGGCTGGATACCAGCCGCTGCTCGTCACCTCCGGCGCGGTTGCCGCCGGATTCCGCGAGATCGGATATCCCGAACGGCCGAAGCTGCTGCATGAGAAGCAGGCCTCAGCCGCCGTCGGTCAGGCCCTGCTGATGCAAACCTATCGTGAAGAACTGGCACGGCACGGGGTTTCCGCCGCGCAGGTGCTGCTGACCCGATCTGATTTTCAGAACCGCAAGCGGACGGGCAACGCCAGCATGGCGATCGAAGAGTTGCTTAAGCATAACGTGCTGCCGATCATTAATGAGAACGACACCGTATCGCTGGACGAGTTGAAATTCGGTGACAACGATACGTTGTCTGCCCTCGTTGCTAACCTCATTCGGGCCGATCACCTGCTGATCCTGACCGATATGGACGGTCTGTATACCAAAGATCCGCGCCTGGATCCCGCAGCGACACGGCTCAGTCGCGTAACGGAAATTACCGGCGAGATCTATGCAATCGCCGGGGGTGCCGGTTCGGCCGTAGGCACTGGCGGCATGCGTTCGAAAATCGACGCTGCCAAAATCGCTTCAATTGGCGGTGTTCCCGTCTTTGTCGGCAAGGTTGCCGATCCCGGAGATCTACTGACCGCCTTGCGCGGTGACGGCCGCGGCACCTACTTTGAGGCCCATGGCGCGGCGCTGCCGCGGAAGAAACAGTGGCTGGGCTTCTTCTCCACCCCGATCGGGACGCTGACGGTAGACGCTGGCGCTGAAGAGGCGTTGATCCGTGGCGGGCGCAGCCTGCTTCCGGTCGGTGTTAAAGCCGCGAGCGGACATTTTCATACCGGCGATGTTGTGGAGGTCGTTAGTACCGATGGTGAGGTACTGGGACGCGGCATTGTCAATTATGACGTGGAACAGCTCCACGGCATTCTCGGGCTTCCCAGCACCGAGGTCGTTAAAAAGATGGACACCGTCCATCGCCTGGAGGTCATCCACCGGGACGAATGGATTTCGCTTAAAGCCTAAATATTCTCATCCCCAGCGGATATCAAGGAGGTATACCCATGAGTGAAGTGAGACAAAAAGCCGAACAAGCTGGCAAGGCTGCGGCCGTACTGAACCGATTAACGACGGCACAAAAAAACGAAGCCCTATTGGCGGCGGCCGAAGCCCTGGTGCGCGGTACCGATGCCATTCTCGCAGCAAATGAGGAAGATCTGCAACGGGGACGCGACAACGGAACGTCTTCCTCGATGCTGGACCGCCTGGCTTTAACGCCGGAACGTATTGAAGGCATCGCCGAGGGGCTGCGGCAAATTGCCGAGCTCCCGGATCCGGTTGGAGACGTGCTGGAGACCCTCGACCGCCCAAACGGGCTGCATATCGTTAAACGCCGCGTCCCGCTTGGCGTCATCGGGATCGTCTATGAAGCCCGGCCAAACGTCACGGTTGACGCGATGGGATTATGCCTGAAGACTGGGAACGCCGTAGTGCTGCGCGGGGGTTCCTCCGCATTGTCTTCCAACCGCAAAATCGTTGAGGTCATCCATGTCGCGCTCGCGGGCACCCGGGTTCCGGTTGAGGCTGTACAGCTGATCGAAGATCCGAGTCGATCCTCCGTCGACGAAATGCTCAAGCTGAACGGGCTCCTTGACGTCGTGATCCCACGCGGCGGCAGCTCGCTGATTCAAACGGTCGTGCAAAACGCCACGGTGCCGGTGATCGAGACGGGTGCGGGCATCTGCCATACGTATGTAGATGCCTCAGCCGATCCCGTAATGGCAAAGGATATCGCGTTGAATGCCAAAGTCCAGCGCCCTTCGGTCTGCAACTCGATGGAAACGCTGCTGGTTCATGAAGATTTTGCCAAACGCCACTTGGCGGAGCTGGCGGAACGTTTCAAGGAAGCCGGTGTTGAGCTACGAGGCAGTGAGGCAGCCAGAGGACTGATCTCATGGGCTGTGCCTGCCACAGATCAGGATTTCGCTACGGAATACAACGACTATATTCTTAACGTCAAAATCGTTCGCAGCCTCGACGAAGCGATGGCGCATATCGCCCGCTACGGTACGAAACACTCCGAATGCATCGTCACCCAAGACGCCGCCAATGCCGAGCGGTTTCAACAGGAAGTGGATGCGGCCGCGGTCTATCATAACGCCTCCACCCGCTTCACCGACGGCTTTGAATTTGGGTTCGGCGCAGAGATCGGGATTAGCACCCAGAAGTTGCATGCTCGGGGGCCCATGGGTTTAACCGCGCTCACGTCGAGCAAATATATCGTTCAGGGGAACGGGCAAATTCGGCAATAACAAGCTATACTCCCCTTTATCCCAATATTCTTTAGGAGGTCATTCCCTATGAAAACAAATCCTACTTTAGCCGCCTCCACCATCTGTTTTTATGGAGCGGGATCGATGGCCGAAGCCATCGTGCGCGGCTTGCTCCATAAGCAAGTTGCCAGCGCGGGCCAAATTGTCATGCTGAACCGCTCGAACCGAGAACGGCTCGATTATTTATCGCAAACCTATCAAGTCCAAACGGCGATCGAAGAAGACGCCAAGCGGGTATATCTGCGGGATGCATCGATTATCGTCCTGGCGATGAAACCTAAAGACGCCGGCGAAGCTCTGGCTGGTCTTGGGCCGCTTTTACGAGAGGGTCAGCTGATCGTCTCCCTGATCGCCGGCTTGTCCATCGCCACGATTCAAGCCCTGCTCGGCACGAAGGCTGCCGTAGCTCGCACGATGCCAAACACCTCCTCCTCCATTGGGCATGGAGCGACCGGGATCTCCTTCTCAACGGAAGCGACTGAGGAGCACCGCGCCCAGGTGCTGTCGATGTTCGAGGCGGTCGGAATGGTAAGTGTTATCCCCGAAGAACAAATGGAAATTTTGACGGGCGTATCCGGGAGCGGACCCGCATATGTATATTACCTGATGGAAGCGATGATTGAAGCCGGTATCGAGGGCGGCTTAACGGCCGAACAAGCTCGCGAGCTGACGGTGCAAACGGTGTTGGGCGCCGCCTTGATGATGGCGGAAACCGGTGAAGCGCCTACCAAGTTGCGTGCGGACATCACCTCGCCGAACGGTTCGACGCAAGCGGCGATCGGCGTGCTGGAATCCGGCAGCTTCCAGCCGAACGTACGAGCTGCGGTCCACCGGGCTGCCGAACGTTCAAAGGAAATGGGCGAAGCCGTGAAGCAGGCATTGCTATAGGAAAGGCATCACGATAGCCGAAGGCCGGAGTCTCGCTTAAGGTTTGTTCGAAAGGGGGACGGCAGCATGAGTAACGGCGACATCCCATGGGAAGAAAAAGTAACGGCACTGGACGCGGTAAATCGCTTGCGGGAGGAATTCTTGGCCCGCGGCTGGTTCCCCGCTTCCAGCGGAAGCTTGTCGGTGCGGATTGGCGGCTGGGCGCCGGACCGGTATACGTTCGCGGTCACGGTCGACGAGACAGATCGGCCAGAGCTGTTAGAGGAGTCTTTCCTACGGGCAGGCGTTCTGTTCGTGGATGCCGCGGGTGAGCCCTGCGAGCCGACCCGTTTGAAACCAAGCCCCGATACGCCAATTCACGCGAGAATTTACCGGTTGACCGGCTGCGGCGCGATTGTTCACGTACATACGGCATATAACAATTTGCTTAGTGAATATTTCAACGCCGATGGCGGAGTACCACTCAAGGGCAATGAGCTGTTAAAAAGAATACGAATCTGGGAGACGAGCACGGAGATTCGAGTGCCGATCCTGCCGAACGCCGCTGAACTCTCAACAATTCTGAAGCGAATTGCGGGCGGACTGGATTCCCGCGTTCCCGCGTTTTTGCTGCAAAACCACGGGATTTATGCCTGGGGCTCCGGCCTTAGGGAGGCAAAACGTCATTTGGAAGCATTGGAGTTTATGTTTGAAGTGCTGTACCGTTCTCTGCTCTTACCCTCCAAAGGGCGCCATATTTGATGACAACAACTCGCGGCATGCGATAAGCGGCGAAGCCGATCGAAGATCCGGTTCTTCCGCTTATTGCTGGCCGCGAGTTTTGATTCGTGCGAATGAATAATCAACTTATCTCTCGATAAATTCCGCGTACGCCTTGGCATCCATCAAGTTTGCTAGCGCGAGGTTCGGATCCTCCTTCAGACGAATGTGTACCATCCACCCCCCGTCGTACGGCTCTTCATTCACTAGTTCGGGTGCGGTATCCAGCTCTCCGTTCACTGCCACCACGGTACCGCTGACCGGCGTAAACAAATCGGCGACCGTCTTGACGGATTCAATGGTACCGATACCGTCCTGCGCTTCGATCTCCTGCCCGGGGTCGGGTAGCTCCACGAACACAATATCCCCCAATCGATGTTGAGCTACGTCGGAAATGCCGATTTTTACCGTACCGTCCCCCAAATCAAGCACCCATTCATGTTCATCGCTGTACCACATGTTTTCCCTGATCTCATTGGCCAAGACTAGCTCCTCCTCTTTCCGGATGATCTATCGTCCCACATCTGAACTTGCCGATTCTCGATCTTGATGTTTCTTCGTTCAGATTATTCCAAACCTAGCTCTCATGTCAATATTATTAACACAAATGATAGAGTCTATCGAAATGTAAGCGTAACCTTTTCCAACAAACGAAATATATTAAAATTATTATGATAACTTTATTGACATAGAGGCTGGTTTTGAGTATTAATGAGATGTGTAAGCTGCGATTGATGGCAGGGGGAGAGATTACAATAGGCCATATTGTAACGCCGAAGGAGCAAGCCGCCATGCGGTGAATCTCTCAGGCAAAAGGACTTCTGCCGGACGCAACTCTGGAGAGCATTCGCTAAGAGGTAGTTCATTTACATCTCTCATGCGAATCACCCAAGGGGAAACCTGCGCAAGTCTTAGAGCCTTAGCAGGGTAACTCTCAGGTACAAGGGACAGAGCCAGGAAGATCCGTTAGGTAAACTGACGGGATTTTCTTTGGCCTGTCCTTTTTTGGTTTCCCAAAATTGGCCGATCCGGCCCTTTCGAGGTGATGGTAATGTCCGAATCCGCTTTGCGGCGTACGCCGCTCTACTCCAGGTATGCAAAATATGAAGGAGTTCGCTGCATCGATTTTGGCGGCTGGGAGCTGCCGGTGCAGTTCAGCGGCATCCAGAAAGAACACGAAGCCGTGCGCGAGCGCGCCGGGTTATTCGACGTATCGCATATGGGCGAATTTTACGTGGAGGGGCCTGGGGCGGAACGCTTTTTGCAAGGCATGACGACCAACGACGTGGACCTACTCGTGCCGGAAAAAGCTCAGTACACCCTGCTCTGCTATCCTGATGGCGGTGTGGTGGACGATTTGTTGATCTATAAGCTGGAGCAGACAAAGTACATGTTGGTGGTCAACGCCTCCAATATCGAAAAAGACTGGGATTGGCTGCAGCGACACCTTCCCGCTGAAGGCGTAACGATGCGCAATGCGTCCGACGAGACGGCTTTACTCGCCGTACAAGGGCCCTTCTCCTCCGCTCTGCTATCCCCGCTTTGCGAAGGGATGGACCCCTCAGCCTTGCGTCCGTTCACCTTTATTCGGGACGCGCGGATTGCCGGTATTCCCGTGCTGCTGTCGCGCACCGGATATACCGGTGAAGACGGTTTCGAGTTGTACGTGGCTGCTGAACATGCGGAAGCACTTTGGGATGTGCTGATGGAAACCGGAGAAGCGCGCGGCCTTCTCCCTGCCGGGCTTGGCGCCAGAGATACGTTACGCTTCGAAGCTTGCCTGCCGCTCTACGGGCAGGAGCTAGGACCGGATATCTCCCCGCTTGAAGCAGGCCTGAATCGGTTCGTGAAGCTGGAACAAGGTGATTTTATCGGTCGCGATGCGCTGGTCAATCAGCGGGGAGACGGCATCCCTCGCCGCTTGGTCGGCCTCGAAATGATCGATCGCGGCATCCCCCGTACGCATTATCCGGTGTTCGCCGAAGGCTCGGAAGAACCGATTGGAGAGGTAACTACCGGTACGCAATCGCCGACTTTGAAAAAGAACCTCGGGATGGCGATCCTCGCAAGCCGTTATGCCGAATCGGACACGATCCTCGAGATCGACATCCGTGGCAAGCGGCTGAAGGCCAAGATCGTCCCGTTGCCGTTCTATCGCCGAAACCTATCCGCTAAGCGGTGAAAGGAGAGTAGCAATCAGATGTTAAAACACCGTTACCTGCCATTAACTGAACAAGACGAATCAGAAATGTTGGCGACCATCGGCGCAAGCTCCGTACAGGAGCTGTTCAGCGATATCCCGGAGGGCATTCGTTTTCACGGCGAGCTCCCGGTATCCCCGCGTTTGGACGAATACGCATTGACTCGGCACTTCTCCGAACTGGCCGGACGAAATGCCGATACCGATCGTTTCGCCAGCTTTCTCGGTGCCGGCCTTTATGACCACCACATCCCTTCCGTCATTCAGCATGTCATTTCCCGTTCGGAATTTTATACCGCCTACACCCCGTACCAGCCGGAAATCAGCCAAGGCGAGCTGCAGGCGATTTTTGAGTTCCAATCCTACATCTGCGAGTTAACCGGTCTAAAGGTCGCCAACGCCAGCATGTACGACGGAGCTACCGCCTTGGCCGAGGCCGGCAACCTGGCCGCTGCCGCTACCAAGCGTAAGCAGCTTTTCGTCTCCCGTGCCGTCCATCCGGAGGCCCGTGAAGTGCTCGCTACTTACGCCCATGGCTTAAACCTTGAGATCGTCGAGGTCGGCTGGACGCAAGGCGTTACCGATCGCGAAGCGCTCGCCGCGGCCATCACGAAAGACACCGCCGCCGTACTAATTCAGAACCCGAATTTCTTCGGTTCCCTGGAGGACCTCCGCGCCATCGGCGAAATGGCTCATGCGCATGGGAGCCTGTTGATCGTCAGCAGCAATCCGCTCGCGCTTGGCTTGTTGGAAGCGCCAGGGAAACTCGGTGCCGACATCGTCGTTGGCGATGCCCAACCGCTGGGGCTGGCCCCCTCCTTCGGCGGCCCGACCTGCGGCTTCTTCGCCGTATCGGAGGCGCACATGCGCCGGATGCCCGGCCGAATCGTCGGGCAGACGACCGACCGGAACGGTAAACGCGGGTTCGTGCTAACGCTGCAAGCCCGCGAGCAGCATATCCGTCGCGAGAAAGCAACCTCGAACATTTGCTCCAATCAGGCGCTGCTCGCCCTGGCCGCCTCCGTCTATCTGTCTATATTGGGCAAGCAAGGAATGGCCGAGGTTGCGGAGCTGAATTTGCAGAAAAGCCATTATGCAAAAAATGCATTGACCGCTATCCCCGGCATCAGCGCAGCTTTTGAATCGCAGTTCTTCAACGAGTTTGTTCTTCGACTGCCGAAGGAGGCCGATCCGGTTCGGCTGCAGAAGGATTTTCTCACCGCCGGCTTTATTGGCGGCTATGACCTGGGCCGCAGCTACCCCGAGCTGAGCGGCCACCTGTTGATCGCCGTAACGGAAAAGCGCAGCAAAGCCGAAATCGACCAATTCGTCCGCGTACTGGAGGAATCGATATGCTCGAAGTAAAAGAGACGGCACAATCCGATGAATTATTGATATTTGAGCGCAGCCGTCCCGGCCGGATCGGCTATTCCTTGCCGGAATGCGACGTTCCGGCCGTCCCGAAGGAAGAGTTGGTGCCGCAAGGCATGCTGCGGAGCGAGCGCTTGGCTTTTCCCGAAGTGTACGAGGTGGACGTGATTCGCCATTATACCGCATTATCCCGCCGTAATTTCGGGGTAGATAACGGATTTTATCCGCTTGGCTCCTGTACGATGAAATACAATCCGAAGGTTAATGAGGATGTGGCTCGTTACCCCGGCTTAGCCAAAATCCACCCGTATCAGCCGGAGGAAAGCGTGCAAGGGGCGCTAGAGCTGATGTATCGCCTGCAGTTGGACCTGGCCGGACTCACCGGTATGGACGAGGTGACGCTGCAACCCGCGGCCGGGGCCCATGGCGAATGGACCGGCCTGATGATGATCCGCGCCTACCACGAAAGCCGCGGCGAGAAACGCACCAAGGTGATCGTGCCGGACTCCTCGCACGGCACGAACCCCGCCAGCGCCTCGGTCGCCGGGTTCGAGACGGTGACCATCCCGTCCACCGCGCGCGGCATGGTGGACCTGGACGCGCTGCGAGCGGCTGTCGGCGAAGACACGGCTGCGCTGATGCTCACCAACCCGAACACGCTGGGCTTGTTCGAGGAACAAATCGTAGAGATCGCCGAGATTGTGCATGAAGCCGGCGGTCTGTTGTATTATGACGGCGCCAACTCCAACGCGATCATGGGCATCGCCCGCCCCGGCGACATGGGCTTTGACGTTGTGCACCTTAATCTGCACAAAACGATGAGCACCCCGCATGGCGGCGGAGGCCCCGGCGCCGGTCCCGTCGGCGTCAAGCAGCGGCTGGTTCCGTTTCTTCCCGAGCCGCGGATCGTCCAAGACGAATCTGGGCGTTACGCCATCCGCGGCGCGCGTACTGAAGGGGCTGCGAATGATTTAGCTGGTGGTGGAACCTCCGGATTGGCGAGCTCGATCGGTCGGGTGAAAGCTTTTTACGGCAACTTCGGCATCCTGGTCCGCGCATATGCCTATATCCGCAGTCTCGGTCCGGAAGGACTCCGTCAGGTCTCGGAAAACGCCGTATTGAACGCCAACTATATGATGAGACGCTTGGCTCCTTATTACGACTTGCCGTACCCGGATCAACCCTGCAAACACGAATTCGTCATGTCCGGTAGCGGGTTGGCGAAATACGGCATCCGCACGCTGGACGTCGCCAAGCGACTGCTGGACTTTGGTTATCATCCGCCAACTATTTACTTCCCGTTAAATGTGGAGGAATGCATCATGATCGAACCGACGGAAACGGAAAGCAAGGAAACGTTGGACGGTTTTATTGATACGATGATCGCTATCGCTCAGGAGGCCGAGACGAATCCGGATCTGCTGCGGAACGCTCCTCACACGACGCCGGTTACGCGTCTGGACGAAACCGGCGCTGCCCGGAAGCCGGTATTGAATTGCGCCTGCGGGTGAACCCAAATAACACACAAAAGAGATGCTGTAATTTCACAGCATCTCTTTTGTGTTGGATAAAATGGTGGATATCCGAATTCCACATCCATGAGACCGATGAATTCCCGGATCGGCTCTCGTCTATATACACGAAGGCATAAATGAACACAAACTAATTTGATGAAGAGGTGTTTTGAAAATGGCATTAACTTCCGCATTCACGAGCTTTAACCTGCCCGTAAAAAACGTAGAACAATCGAAAGCGTTCTTCATCGGACTCGGATTCGAGCTCAACCCGCAATTCCCCGAGAACGAGAGTTCGGCAGCCATCGTGATCGGCGACAACCTGCAGATCATGCTGATCCATCAATCATTCTTTAATACGCTCACGGAGAAGGAGTCCGTCGATACGAGCAAGTATGCACAGATGACGATCGCCTTAGCCTTTGAGAGCCGGGAAAAAGTCGATGAAATCGTGAACACTGCGCTCTCCTTAGGCGGGAAATTGCATGCCGATCCAGAATATCATGGGTCCATGTATCATTGGGGTTTCGTGGACTTGGACGGCCATCTGTGGGCCATTAACTGTATGAACATGGATGAGGCACAAGACTAAGGCTAACGGAGAGCACGCTCGTACTAGGGTTCAAAAAGCAAGACGCCGGGCATCTTGCCCGGCGTCTTCTTCGCGACGATTCGTCGACTTAGAAATAAACCACCCAAATCACGATTGCCAGCACGATTCGGTACACCGCAAACGGAACCAGCTTAATGCGATCGATCAGCTTCAGGAAAAAACGGATCGACAACAGCGCAAACACGAAGGCGCTGATAAAGCCAACCACGAAGAACGGCAGCGCATCGACCGTGAAATACTCCAAATTCTTCACCAGCGAAATCAAGCTAGCCCCGGCCATGATCGGAACGGCCATGATAAAGGTAAAGTCAGCCGCCGCGCGGTGACTTAAGCCTAGCAGTACCCCGCCGGAAATCGTCGAGCCTGAACGCGAGAAACCCGGCCAGATCGACAGGCATTGGAACAAGCCGATGCTAAACGCCTGCTTGTACGAAATCTGATCGACAGTCTCCACACTCGCCCGCTTCGGCGCGAACCGATCGGCGGCAATCATCAGCAACGCCCCCACAACCAAACCGATCAGTACAGTCGCCGTTGAGAATAGATACTCATCGATATAATCCTCGAACAATACCCCCAGAATTCCGGCTGGAATTAAGCCAACGATCACCTGCATCAACTTTAGCCGCGGCCCCGCTTGTCCACCAGCTGCCGATGCTCGCCCAGCCTTCCCCGGCATCCATCGGGACAGCCCCAGCAAATCGATAAATCGATTCCGGAACACGACCAGGACGGCCAGGATCGAACCGAGTTGAATCACGACTTTAAACGTATTCGCCACGTATTTTGAACCAAGCAATTCCCCGGTTTTCAGCCACATATCGTCAACGATGATCATATGCCCCGTGGAAGACACCGGAGCAAACTCCGTGAGTCCCTCCACCAGACCAAGAATAATTGCTTTTATCAGTTCCAACAAATTCATTATATGCTTGCTCCTTTAAAAGGTTGTTCCGTATTTTATTCCTCAGTTTTGATGTTCCCGCGCTCCGCTTTTTCTTCGACGCAGCCAAAGTACGCCCACGAACAGTATACCTGAAGCAATCACGGCATAAGCGATGTTCGAATAGACGTCCATAAAGGCGACGATTTCTTCCCAAGATCCCCCTACTGCCGCGCCAAGCAAGACGAGTGCCACGTTCCAAATCAGCGTCCCGATGGTTGTGAACAGCAGGAACAGGCCGAATTTCATTTTGGACATGCCGGCCGGGATGGATATCAGGCTGCGGATTAACGGAATCATCCGGCAGAACAACACCGTCCAATAACCGTACCGATCGAACCAGGCATCTGCGCGGCGGATGTCTTCTTTTTTCAGACGCAGGAACCGTCCGTAACGCTCGATCCACCCTTCCAATCGGTCGACGTTAACCAAATATCCGATCCCATACAGAATCACGGCGCCTAGCACCGAACCCAGTGTCGAGAACACGATCACCCCTACCGGCGTCATGCTCGTGTAGGTGGTCATGAATCCGCCAAACGTTAAGATCACTTCCGACGGAATCGGAGGAAACACGTTTTCTAAAGCAATGAGCAGAAAGACGCCAAAATAGCCGAACTGTTCCATAAAGTCCGTAATCCAGTTCTCCACGTTGTACCTCCAGTATTTTTAGCGAATCGCTTTCTTTATGTTACGCAAGTAACGAGCCCGGATAAAGAAGAAATAGGCCACTTGCGCCAGCAGGAAGCTGGTTAGTATCATCACCGTCTGCCAAGCGACGGAGAAGTTAAATAAGCTTTGCATCGCCTTGAATGCGAACAAACTATGCACGATCGCCAACGCGATCGGTACGAAGAACAGCAGGCCAACCTGACGAGTGACGACCTTGGCCAGTTCACGTTCCGTGAGGCCCAGCTTCGCCAATGCCCCGTACTGGCGCCGGTCATAGGCCAAGTCGCTGTACAGCCGGAAATAGAGAAAGCTTCCCGCCGCGATAAAGAAGACGGTACCCACCAGCAAAGCGAAAAACAGCAATGCCCGGTACGTTGTCCGCTGCACCTCATACAAAGTACCGCTAACGGTCATGGCGTAGGGTTGGTCCATCTCATAGCTCATTCGCCCGTTATCGGTCAGTTCCGCTGCCAAACCGAGGGTAAGCTTTGGATCCTCTACATAAAATCCGGTGAATCGATCCATATAGACCCGGTCGATCTCCTTCGCCGAGGCCGTCATTAATCGATCCAGGAAGGAATCACTGACGACGAGGCCGGAGAACGAACCCTCCCGATCGTCGCCAGCGGTTAGCGTTAGGTTCTCGGGGATAGCCACATGCTGAGTAACGCCAATCTCACGGACGGACAGCTCCGGCGCCCCCCTAAAGGTATAAGTTACCGGCCTCCGATGTACGAGCAGCGGTTTCTCCCGCTCCGAGCCGAGCAGCAGCAGCGCCTCACCGTCCTCAGGCGCTATCTCGGTAACCTTGATTCCTGCCGCCGTCAGAAGCCGCTTGTAGTCCGTGAACGAGATCAGCGGCAAGCGTTCCAGTGCCGAGAAAGGCCGGGAAGAGGCCACCTCCACAAGGGAAATCGGCACGCTCACCGTGCGATATGCGATTCCATGCGAGGCGAGCTCGGCGCGAATCGCGCGCAAATGAACGTCCGCGGTTGCACCGTCCCCTTTGGCCACATAAGCAATCTCCACCGGATAGTCTAGATCAAATTCGCCTGCCAGACGATTCACCGACGCAAAAGCCCCTACCGCGCAGAACGTGACCGTCGAGATGATCGTCACGAGGAAAAACATCCGCGCATTCTCTTTCATCCGGGAAGCGAGATTCGATACGGTGACCAAATTGGTCTTTTTCCAATAATAAGTCAAATGCCGCTTGGCCCGTTGAATCAGAAAAACACTGAGCTGTGTGTAGAAGAAATAGGTACCCCCTATCGTCATCGCCGTGACTGGCAGCATACGAATCAACACGTTCGAAGCCGTGGCCGTGGCCGCCAACAAGTAGCTTGCACTCAGCAGGACCGCCGCCAACAGCGATAAAACCAAGGAAGCCTGCGGCGGCCGGGCGGGTTTCATCTCGGCCTGAAACAGCTCGATCAGTCGGTGTGAACCCAGCAGAAGCGACGTGCAAAGCGAAATCAACAGAAACAGCAGCGAGAACGCCCCCACCGTCAGCAGCAGACCTTGCCAAGGCACATGAAACGCAAGCTGCGGTACACCCAGCAGATTGGAGCCTGCCATCAGAAACAGCTTCGCCAGCAATAGCCCTCCACCGATGCCGCAAACCAGTGATCCCACGCCGATCAGCACATTTTCCAGGAAAACCAGCTTACGCAGTTGTTGTTCGGTCATCCCGTGCAGCAGCAATATCCCAAACTCGCGTTTTCGCGAGCGCAGAAAGGAGCCTACTGAGTAAATCACAAAGAAGAAAGCAAACACATACATGATCGTTTCGGCCGCCCACAGCACCAGCACCGCCGAACGATACACGACCTCAGCCTGCAGGCCGGGATGAAACAAAAATAGCGCGCAAACGAAAAAAATCATGACCGAAAACGAGCTGCTGAGAAAATAGGCGGCATAGGTTCGTTTGTTCCGCAGGACGTTGTTAGAGGCGAATTGACGAAAGGTCATGGCTGTCCCCTCCCAGCAGCGACATCATGTCGATGATTTTCTGGAAAAAGGTCTGTCGGTTGTCCCCGCGATAGATTTCGTTATACAGCTTGCCGTCCTTGATAAAAATCACCCGATGGCAAAAGCTCGCGGCGAGCGCATCGTGGGTCACCATCATGATCGTCGCCTGATGGGACTCATTCATTGCGGCGAACGCCTCCATCACGTCCCGGGACGCTTTGGAATCCAGATTCCCCGTCGGCTCATCGGCTAAGATGAGCGAAGGTTCGTGGATCATCGCGCGAGCGATCGCGGTCCGCTGCATTTGTCCGCCCGACAACTCATAAGCATACTTGGACAAGACTCCCTCGATCCCAAGCCGCCGCGCCATTTCCAGCGCCCGGGCTTTCATCACCGGGACAGAAACACCGTCGAGCGTTAACGGGAGTACGATATTTTCCTCCGCCGTCAGCGTATCCAGCAGGTTGAAATGTTGAAAAATGAACCCCAATTCCCGCCGCCGGAACAACGCCATCTGTTCCCGGGTCATTCGATGCGGATCCTGCCCGCTCAGGGTAACCGCCCCCGAAGTCGGCTCGTCGATCGTGGCGATGACGTTAAGCAGCGTTGTTTTACCGCTACCCGATGGTCCCATAATACCGACGAACTCCCCTTCAGCGATCGTGAAGCTTACCCCATCCAAGGCTTTGGTGGCGATTTTCCCTTCATAGATCTTCGTTAATGCCTTCACTTCCAATATCGCCATGCCGTCCGTGTCGCTCCTTCTATTCAGTCCGTCTACGTCCCGGCATGCTGCCTGAACACTTCTGATTATAGTAAAGCCGCCAGCTTGCGCTCCATGGCTCAATCTTACAGTTACCTTACTCCGTTGTAAGCTTTAGCGCCCCGGTTGAAATACGATCCGTGCGGTCGCGCCTCCCCCTTCTTGTGAATCCAATTCAATCCGGTGTCCCAACTTCGCGCAGATTTCCTTCGCCAAATACAACCCCATGCCGGTAGATTCCTGAAAGCTGCGACCGTTATCCCCGGTAAAATAAGCGTCGAACACCCGGGGCAGATCGCTGGCGGGAATGCCTACGCCTTCATCCTCTATTTCCAGCACAGTCTCCCGACCTCGTGTGAAGCCGCGGAAACGAAGATTGGCCCGTTCCTTCACGGTATACTTCACGGCATTGGTGATCAACTGAGTCAATACAAAGGACAGCCACTTCTCATCCGTGGCAATCGCCAGCCCTTCCGGTATCTCGATCACCGGATACACTTTGCGCCGAATGAATAAACGTTTTTGCGACGAAGTCACCGAACGTACCAGGTTTTCCAAATCCAGCGACTCGACCACGAAGTCATGCTCGAACGTATCTAAACGAGCCGCATACAACACCATTTCCAGCCCCTTGCGCAGCCGTTCCAGTTCGTCGCCGATCGCCACGGATCGAGGATCGTCTTCATGCTGCACCATCAGATGAATCACGGACAAAGGCGTCTTCATTTGATGTACCCATTGATTCATAAATTGGCGATGACCGTCGATCTTGCTCTGCTGCTCGCCGATTTCCTGCAAATAAAGGCGGTACTGCGCTTTCAACAGCCGCTGCAGGGAGTCGGCCAACGGCGAGCCTGGTTTAACGTCGGCAAAAGCGCGCAGCGAATCCGGGATTTCCTCTAATCGGCGGTAAAATGACCGATTCGTCCAATAGCGGATCAGCAGAAACACCGCCAAAATGCAGGTGCTGAGCAATGCGGCATAGATACTGATCGCCGCGTGACGGTAACCATCCAGCCAATACACCAGAGTGTTCAATGCCAGCTGCAGCAAATAAGCGAAAATGAACGGCAGTTGATCTTTCCAGAACAAACGCATAGGCTCACTCCCCCCAATGCGGGACGAGCCGATAACCCTGGCCTCGGACGGTTTGCAGCGCATCGTCGATCCCGAGGGCGGACAACTTTTTCCGAACCCGAGTTACATAGACGTTCAGGGTGTTGTCGTCTACAAAGACTTGATCGTCCCAAATTTTCTCCAGCAACCGATCCCGGCTGACCACTTGCTCGATTTTGCCCAATAATTCATCCAGAATTTTAACCTCGGTTAAGCTCAATTCGATCCGTTCATCCCGAAGGCTAAGGGACAGCCGATCCCGATCCAAACGCAGACCTGCGACCGTAACCGCGCGGTCGTCCCCGCTCCCCGCATAGGTCCCGTAAGCCCGGCGCAGCTGACTTTTGATTTTGGCAATCACGATATCGTAATCAAACGGTTTGGTGATATAGTCGTCCGCCCCGTTTTCCAGCGCCATCACCTGGTCCATTTTCCCTTCGCGCGCCGACAAGAATACGATTGGACAGGTCGACAAGTTGCGGATCTGGCGGCACCAATAATATCCGTCGTATTTAGGCAGGTTCACGTCCAGCAGTACGAGATGTGGAGCGTATCGCTCAAACTCGGCTTTGACCTCGCCAAAATCGGCGACCGCCAGTGTATCGTAACCAAACCGGTGCAAGTATTGTTCCAGCAGCTCAACGAGCAGCTTGTCGTCTTCGACGATAAAGATTTTGAACATGTCCGTTTCTCCTTTTCACCCATCCTACTCCTAGCATTGTAACAAACTCTGACCGTGGAAATAAAATAGAGAGGCTTCAGCCGCGAAGCTGATACCCCTCTAGTCATCTTGTAAATATTAAATATCCCCGTCGCTCCAGAACACATCCCGCCGCTTCGGCCGGGCGAGCAGCTTGATGCCCCCGCCGATCAGCAGCACGGCCACAATCGTCGGCCGAAGGTATTTCTCAATCCGAAGGTGCAAGCGCAGATCGGGAAAGTTCGCATCCAGCACCGGAACGATCAATTCCATCCCGACGAAATACACCCCTAACACAATAAGCACGATACCCAGCCAGTGCTGGTATTCGCCGCGAGTTTGAATCAGCGGATGATCCTCCATCGGTAGGATCCCGTAACGGCTCGTCTGCTGCAGACCGTCAAAGAAGCAATAAAACCAGATGATCGGGATGACGAACAGAAACACGGAAAGCCGCAGCACGTCGATCACATAGAAGCTGCCCAGGAACAAAGCCATCATTTGCAGGCCCCGCTTTTGGAGGCCCAGATACATTTGACCCGCCCCGGGAAAGGCAGACAGGAGCGTCGCCAGTACTTTGCTGCGCCGACCTTCGATTCTACCGGCCTCCCAATCGTCAAACGGGGTCCGATCCACCAGCGGTTCCCCCGCCAACTTCCGGTGTACGAGCTGCACCGCATCAAACATACTGTACAGCCAAATGATCGGCAGCAAACCGAGGAACAGCAAAAATACCGATTCATGCGTAATGCCTGTGACGAAGAACATCATCGTGATCAAGCCAAAAAAGGCGATCAAAAAGGATAATCCCCGCTGCATCAAGCCCAGTTGAAAATGGCCCAAGCCAGGAACGAACGACAGCAGGATCGTAAAGAATTTTTCCGATTCTCTCCCTTCGCCGGACATCTGCCGGACATGCTCCCGGTAAGCCCGTTCCTCCGGCGATTCGCGAAGCATCGTAATGAGCAGGTCGAACATCGAAATCAACCATAAGATAATGGCTGCAATCAAGGTCACCATCGCGAGCTCCCCGCTATCCGCGGCCATCGCAACAACAATGCCAAACAGAAGACCGCCAAAGAACAGAATCGGGTAGGTAATCCCCCTCCCTTTTTTGCCCCAGTACAGATGCCCCACTCCGGGGATGAAATTCAACAGTAAAGCGAGCAGTCGGTTGCGCTCAAACGGCATATCCATCTTCCTTTCCTCCAACTTTTTCTATCAAAATGACCCCTTATCGTTTCCAACTATCCAGCCAACCGGCCGTCGCCTCCATCATTCGTTCGCTCAAGGACGACGCATTCGCCTGATTCATCAAATGATCGGTCTCCGCGGCAATCAAATCGAATAATCCGCTACCCAACAGCAATGCCGTTAAGGTTGCCGCGATCGCATAATGCAGCAGCGGATGCCTGGTCCAAGACTTACGGCTGCCGCCGCGCTCCTTGCTCAGCTTCGCTTGCGGAAGTATCTCCATGATCGCCAGCATATAGGCGGCTTCATCCTCCAAACCAGGAAGCTCGCTTTCCAAAGAGGATAGTGCTGCGGTATAAGCGGCAAAGGCTGCCTCATCCCCTTGCAGCAGCGCATCTAATCGCGCCTCTGTGATGGAATCCAGGCTGCCGCGGATATAGCTCCGCCATAGCTCCAGTTCATCTTGCGGTTGATGACTCATCCCCATTCCTCCCTTGACCAATGCTCGCGAATATAGGCTCTTGCCCGGTACAACCTCGATTCGACCGTTTTCACCGCCACACTAAGCTCTGCGGCAATTTGCTCATGACTTTTGCCCTCCAGGTAAAATTCCGTAACGATCTGACGATGTCCCGCTGGAAGCCCGGCGATACGTCGGCGTACTTCCGTACTCCGTTCCGCATCGATTAGCACAAACAAATGGTCCTCTTCCGAATCGGATAGCTGCAAGTCCAAATCTACGGGATCCCATTGCTCTTCCTTGCGCCGATCCCGCTTCCGCTTGATGTCGATCGACTTATTGACGGCGATCCGGGTAATCCAGGTCTTAAGCCCTTGGGAGCGATACTCCGGGAGAGATTTAAAGATTTGCAGAAAGGTTTCTTGTGCGGCGTCCTCTGCTTCCTTGGCGTCATGCAGCACCGAATGGGCTACCCGGTACACATAGGTCCCATATTCCCGGACTAACCAAGGAAAGACGCTGCGGTCTCCCCGCTGAAATCTTAGAATAAACGTCGTTTCATCAATGACTCTCCCCTCCTCCCCAATAGATAGACGACGGTTGTCCATCCTGCCCCTGCACTATTTAAAAAAACGTTTGAAACCGTTAAAGTTCTACAAACTCCCGCAATTTGAAATGAATGTCATAATATATTACATAAAATTCGGATATTTTAAATGTTTTAAAACTGCCTTTAAGAACGCTTAGGGGGACGAAAACACAAGGACCTACAGGATTTAAGCGCTTTATTGAGCCTTTAACTCGTTTGTCAATATACATGACATCAAACTATAATTTCACTCAAGTTAACAGATCTCGCGTTAGGTTTAATTACATATCGTTAACTAAAAAACATCTTGGAGGTTGATGGAATGAAGAAGTGGACATCCCGAAGTTTGAAGGCCTTATTGGTCACCGGCCTCGCCGTGACCGCGCTGCTCCCCAATTTATATCTCTCGCCGGCTTCCGCGGCCGAAACCGTTACGGGTACCGTTAACTCGACCGAAGCCGTAAAGAAGCTGCCGAAAGTGCAGGTCATCGCCACCGGCGGTACGCTGGCCGGGCAATCCACGGATGAAACGAGCTTCCAAACTTATCGGGCCGGTTCGCTGCCGATCGCCGATCTCGTGGCATCCCTCCCGAATAAGGATCAAATCGCCGAGGTCTCCACTTATCAGTTCGGCAACTCCGGCTCCAGCGCCTATACGATTGAGCAATTATACGATCTTTCCTTAAAAGTAGATGAAGCCCTCAAAACCCAGGACGGGGTCGTCGTCACAACGGGTACGGATACCATGGAGGAAATCGCCTATTTCCTCGACCTGACCGTACGTAGTCCGAAGCCGGTCGTCATCACGGGTTCGATGCGGCCTTGGACGGTCATCGGAACGGATGCTCCGGCCAACCTCTATAACGCCATTAAGCTGGCGGCGAGCGGGAAAACGAAGTATTTCGGCACCGTTCTGATGCTGAACGACGAGTTCCATGCCGCACGCGAAGTCACGAAAACGAACTCTTACCGTACCGATACGTTCGTGACTCCGGAAATCGGAGCGCTAGGTTATATCGACGAAAAAACGATCCGCGTATACCGCGCCCCCTTCCGCGCCTTGAAATCGACCACGGCTTGGGCTACGCCGTTCGATTTAAGCAAAATCACCAAAAAAGACTTGGCAAAAGTAGAAATCGCCTATTCCTATCAAGATGCCGGTGCAGGGGCGATCAGCGGGTTCGTCGCTAACGGAGCCAAAGGCATCGTCACAGCCGGCACGGGAGCGGGCGGCATTTCCAAAGCGATGAGCGAAGAGCGCAAAGCCGCCATCGAGAAGGGCGTCGTGTTCGTGACGACAACCCGGACCGGCTCGGGCAGCAACTATTCCAGCGGCGACGGCGTTATTGCCGGCGACAACCTGAATGCGGCTCACGCCCGCATCCTCTTGGTGCTGTGCTTGTCCTTCTCTAAGGACTTCGATACAGTCAAGGATTGGTTCACCACGGTTGGGTACGGCCAAATTGAGCTTCCGGCCAAATAAGGAAGCCTATCTCCATAGAACAAGCCGCGCGTTCGTTAAGTACGCGCGGCTTGTTTTTTGCCTGATTGACGAGCTTGTGGGGAATCGGTAAGATTTGGGTGGAGGTGTTGATCCAAAATGACATTACTGCTTACTTTGGGCGGAATCATGATGTTCCTCGCCGTCGCACTCGGTGCCTTCGGCGCCCATGCCCTTAAAAATCGCTTGACCGAGGATCGGCAGAAAACGTACCAGACCGGGATTCAGTACCATTTCGCCCACGGACTGGGGTTAATTCTGCTTGGTCTTGCCGCGGCGCAGTTCGAGAGCGAATCGCAAATCGTACTCGCCGGTTGGTTCCTGTTTGCCGGGATGATCCTGTTCTCCGGCAGCCTGTATGCCTTGAGCTTGACCGGTATCCGCAAATTAGGCGCCATCACGCCGATTGGCGGTGTTTGCTTTCTTGCGGGCTGGGTGATCTTCGTCATCGCCGCGATCCAAGGCTGACTTTCCCCTGAACCCCGACTAGGTAGATCACGACGAACAAAATCATGCTGACGGGCAGGATCAGAAATCCGCGCTCGTAGCCGACCAGGTCGATGATCTTTCCGAAGAAGAAATTAAACCCGATGTCGAACAAGGAAGCGACGCTAATGATCGCCCCCGTCGCCGTGGATATCATGGCCGCGGGGTAAAACTTCTGCAGCATCATGACGATCGTCGGATACAGGATGGAGAAAAACAATCCGCTGGCGCTCAGCAGCCAAAGCCCCGACGCTCCCCACAAAATCCCCGCAACGTAAAGGGCGCAAGCCGCAAGCGCAAACGCCGTAATGCTCCGGAACAGGCCGATTCTATCGATCAACGGGGAGAACACCAGCCTGCCTACCGTAATGCCCCCGAAAAAGACGGCCAAATAGTTCGCCGCCGCTCCTTTGGACAAATCCAGGTGAAACGTCCCGTAGGCGACCAGCCAGTTTAAGATGCCATGCTCGGCGATAAAGTAGAAACCAAACAAGAACACCAGCGGGATGAACGAGCGGCTGGCCAGAACGTCTTTAAACCGGTACTTCCGGCCAGACTCTGCCCCCGTTTCTCCTTCACTCCGATTATCGGGAATCCGGTTCAAAGAAAGGATCAGAAACGCGACGACGCCCAGGACGAGCAGAATAACGTTGGTCAACTTCCAGTCGACAAACTCTCAGCGAAGTTGCCCGCCAAGCTTTGGCTCCCGGTCGTGCCGATCCCTTGCACGAAAAACAAAAAATTCACCGCCAGCCCCGGCGTCGTTACAAAAAGCAGCGGGGTCACGATGTTAATCGTCGTGCTCAGCAAGGTGGAAGCGCCCATCGCCAGAAACATTCCGATCAATATGGCGTAAAAGTTATCCGACAGCACGAACAGCAGCAACGCCAGCATCCAGACGATCAGCATCGCCAACATCGCTTTCTTCCGTTCGAAGCGGTCCATTAGCCTGCCCCCGACCAGCAAAAAGAAAAGATTCCCTCCATAACTGACCGTGACGATTTGCGCCACCTGGTCGGCCGTCAGCCGGAAATGATCGGCGAACACGACGGAAAATACGCCGCGCAAACTATCGCTGGCGCCAAGCGCAATCATCAAAACGAAAAATCCCCAAAACACGTGGTTCTTGTTCTTCACGGCGGCACTTCTCCCATGACGGTATGTATTGGTTTCACATCAAAAGGCAGGCTGCTTTATGCGTAACAGCCCGCCACTCGTATCATATCAAAAATTCGGCAATCCAGCCGCAATGATTTCAAGCATTACTACTGCTTGGAGCAGGCCACGACATGCGTCTCCCCTTCTCCCACTTCGACGGCGATGAAGGAGATTGCGCCACCGAGCTCCGTCGTTACGGTTTGTGCCGGCACAGCCTCCCCGTTATGGTACAATACGTCGGTGCGTACGGGAAAAGCAGCCTTCCATATAAGTGCCTCTCCCTCTTGGAGAGTAAACGCCGTCTTTCCGTTTCCTTGATGACGTACCGAAAACGTCCTTCCGAGTGCCGGCACTTCAGTCAATTCCGCCCACTCCAGGGAGGACGGAAGCTTCGGCAGCGTCGACAGCGAATGTTTGCCGTCGCCCGCGATCCCCATCAACCCTGTTGCCGCGGCCCCGACCGCGCAATAGGATACCTCGGGATCCTCTCGGCGGTCCAGCGACGGATCGACCAGTTCCTTCAGTTCGCGGAAGGCTTCCTCAACCATGCCGTACCGGTAGAAAATATCCGGCAAATACGTCTTCCCTTCCACGTTTTCCACGAGATGGACATCGACGTCTTGCAAAGCGCGCCGCAGCTTGTCCGGATCTGTCACCGCCCCAAAATAAAGCGGAAGGAACGTGCCTTCGGCATTATATTTCGTGACGAACGACCGGTCTTGCCGCATCGCGCCGCTGAACCGCCCTTGATCTTCGCACCACCATTGGCGGTCGTATATCTGTTCCAACTCGTGCGCTTTGGCGGCATAGAGCTCCTTCTCGTCGTTCCGTCCGGTTAATTCAGCCATCTTCGAGAAAGCGCGATAAGCGGCAATCTGCGCGCCAATCATATCCCCGCCCGCCAAAGGCTGGATACCCGCTTCGTTGTATGTGGCCAGGCCGCGGCGTCCGTAAGCGGGGGCGTAGTCCAAAATACCGTCCCCATCCTTGTCCCACGTTTTCGTATATTCGGTGAAGGTCAATCGGAAGAATTCCCGAAGGACCGGATGTTCCAAGTAGTCTTCGTCGCCCGTCCACAAGTACATCCGCCAGCATGCATCGATGATGTCGAAGTTAGCCGGCAGGTTATACCAGAAGTCCTTATCGTTATCATAATCTTCTTTGGCAGGCTTGTTGTCCTTGGTGATTTCCCAGTAGGTGCACCAATCCCGCGACGGCGCGATATTCTCGGCAAAGCGAAGCAGCATATTTTTCGTGTGCGGCGCAAGGCCCAGGGCCGCAGCCCCGGCGCTGTGATGCATCACGTCCCGGATGCAAAACGCTTCGCGGCCCGGCAAGGCCGCTTCGTACCAAAGCCCGACGGCATCTTCGCCGAAATGAGCGTATGCCAACGCTTGATTTTTCGCCCAAACGAATCCTTCATTCAACGCCGTATCCGGCGAACGAAAGGCGATCGCCCCGGCTTTTTTCCTCAATCCCATCGTTTCGGTCACTATCCTCCACTCCCCTATGTTTATTTAGCTCTCTTTCGAACCCGAGAAAGTCAACCCTTCCATGAACGCCTTTTGGGCGGTGAAGAACAAAATGATGCACGGCAAGGTGATCACGACCGCGGCAGCCATCAGCAAATTCGTATCGGTCGAGTAGGTCCCCTGGAATCCGGCCAAGCCCAAAGTGAGCGTCTTCCAGCGGTCGCTGTTGACGTAAATGAGCGGCCCCATAAAGTTGTTCCAAGAACCCATGAACACCATAACGCCGACAGCCATCAACGCCGGCTTGGACAACGGCAGGAAGATGGTTCGCCATATCTTGAAATAGCCGCACCCATCGATGATCGCCGCCTCCTCCAGACCTACCGGCAGCCGGGAATAAAATTGCCGGAACAAAAAAATGTAAAACGGCGAAGCGAAAAACGCCGGAACGATCAGCGGGTACAACGAATCCAGCATCCCCAGATTCTTGAACAGGATGAATTGGGGAATCATCGTCACTTCGCCGGGCAGCAGCATCGTTGACAGCACCAGCACAAACATCAACCCGCTGCCTTTAACCTTTAAACGAGCAAACGCATACCCGACGAGCGAACAGGAAAACACCGTGCCGATGATCGGCAAAACGGTAGTGATCAGGGAATTGACCAAATAACGGCCAAAAGGGAAAGACGTCAACGCTTTGGCATAGTTTTCCCACCGCCAGTTTTGCGGCCATAGGCTCATGCCCGATCTCGCGATCTCTTCCAAGCTTCGCAGCGAAGCGGCGATCATCCATACGAACGGATACAAAAACGCGACGCTTCCTGCGATCAGCACGACATAAGCCAACATGCGGGTTGCGACGTTTTTACCCCCTCTGTTTGCGGACACGGCGATTCCTCCCTCCAACTTCGTTTTCGTAATACACCCACAGCGCGCTGCTGCGGAATACCAAGGCCGTGAAAATCAGGATGATCACGAACAGCACCCAGGCCAACGCGGAGCCGTAGCCCATTTTGAACCACATGAAGGCGTTTTGGTACAAATAATAGGCGTAAAACAGCAAGGAATTGTCGGGACCGCCGGCGACCAGAAACCCTTGGGTAAACGTCTGGAACGCACCAATCATGCTCGTTACGGCATTAAAGAACAGGATCGGCGATATTTGCGGAAGCGTGACACTCCACATTTTGCGCAGCGCCGACGCGCCGTCGATTTCCGCCTGCTCGTACAGGCTCTGCGGAATGTCCGTCAAACCAGCCAGGTATATGATCATGTTGCCACCGACCGTCCACAGGCTCATGATAATAATGGCTGGCATGGACCAGGCCGGACTCGACAGCCAGGCCGGACCTTCGATGCCCACGAGACGCAGCACCGAGTTGATCAAACCAACATTCGGGTTGAAAATCCAGATGAACAGCACCATTTGCGCAACGCCCTGCACGAGGGTCGGCAAATAATAGATCGTGCGGAACAGGTATATTCCCCGCAGCTTCAAATTCATCAACAGGGCGATTAGCAGCGACAACACGACCTGCAGCGGTACGCTCACCAGCGTGTAATAGAAGGTGACGCTGAGGGATTTGTAGAACATACTGTCTGTAAACAGCCGCCGATAGTTATCGAGCCCGGCCCATTCGGGATCGCTGACGACCTCCCAATGGGTAAAGCTGATGTAAAAGGAAAAGATCATCGGCCCAAGCGTAAACAGCAAAAAACCTACGACCCAGACCGATACGAACAGATAGAAACTGGCCGTTTTGGCATGCATCACTTTTTTCTTGACCAGAAATCCGGTAACCGCGAACAGGACGACATACAGAAGGAGAATGCAGGTCAGAAAAGGGAGGAGCGGCAGCAAGGCTGCCGGCATCCCCAACGTTTCGAAAAACCGGTAAAGTGCTTCGATGATTCCGTTCATAAGCCGCTCCCGTTATTATTGTCTTAAGATCTGGTTAATCTTATCTGCTACCTGCGGGAAAATCTCTTTGACGTCGTGAGTCCCGATGCCGATCGGGGTCAAATCGTCAATGGCTTTCATTTCGTTGTTGATTTCGTTGGTCCGTTTTTGAGCCTCCTGGTTATGCTGGTTTTCTGAGGCCAATACGAAGGCTTTCAAGTTCTTGTCCGGATAGATTTGCTCAAAGGCTTCCGCCGCGTTTGCCAACACCGGTACGCCGTAGGCGCTCTTGTCGCCGCCGATGATTTTTTGCGCTTCCACGTTTTGCGTCAAATATTCAATGAATGTCTTGGCTGCTTCCGGATTTTTGCTATCCTTGCTAAGCGCCAATCCGTCCACTTCCTTGGAGCCGCCATTCCCGGGGAACGGCACCAGGTCCCAGTTAAATCCTTCCGTATCGGCCATTTGCGGAATATACCATGGACCGAAGTCGGTAAACATGCCGATTCGTCCGCCAAGGTACCAGTTCATCATGTTTTGCCCTTGCTTCTCGCTATCGCTTGGAACGATCCCCGCTTGCTTCGTAGAGACGATGTATTCCCCGGCAGCGATCGCTTCCGGTGTATTCAGCTCCGATTGGCTCAAATCGTCGTTATAATATCGGCCTCCGAAAGCATAAATCCAGTTGCCAAGCCATAACGGTTCAGAACCGTATATTTTGGACGAACCTTCGCCGGAAGTGATTTTCTTGGCGATTTCGTCGAAAAGCTCCGTCGTCATCGGCTCGGTTTTGCTCGGCAGCGGGATGTTGTTCTTTTCGAACAAATCCACATTGATGGCCATGACCTTCGGTTTAATAATAAACGGCGCGGCGTACACCTTGCCGTCAATCGACATCGCCTCCACCAGGGATGGCGAGCTGAACGCCGATGCATTGACTTGCAGTTCTTGGAAAGCGTTTGCAAACCCAGGTAAGTCCCCTCCTGAGATCAGGATGACATCAGGGACGGTGCCGCCTGCGATCATCGTTTGCAATTTGGTGAGGTAATCTTGTTGAATCCACTGGTTTTCCACTTTGATTTCCGGATGGTTGGTTTGAAAATCGTTGATCACCCGCTTAATCGCATCGGCCTCCGTTTGCGCACCCCAATAAGCGAAACTGATGCTTCCCTTTACGGCCGAACCCGTATTCGCAGCATTATTTTGTGCGTCGGCGTTATTTTGTGCGGCATTGTTTCCGCCGCCGCATGCGGTTAAGCCGAATACAACAAGTAAAGTCAGTACCATTAAAGACCATTTTTTCACTTTGCTTCCCCCTAATGATAGTGATATGGCCGGAGCAGCGTCAGCAACCGGCCCTATCGGTTACGAACCAACCCCGCCCTGGATGCCTGTCTTTTGTTCCGCACCGCAGCTGCTGCGAACGATAAGCTTGGACGGGAGGACGACTTTCAGAGGAACCTCCCTGCCGTTCATGCGCTCGAGCAGCATTCGAACCGCGGTTTGACCCATTTGTTCGGTATAAATCTTGACCGTCGTTAATGGAGGATCGGCGTACGAAGCCATTTCGATATCGTCAATGCCCACGATGGCGATATCCTTCGGTACCTTCAGGCCGGATTCCTTAAGGGCACGACCCGCCGCGATCGCCATCGGGTCGGAACCGATCAGAAACGCCTCGGGAAGATTTCCTCTGTCGACTGCTTCTTTCATGAGCCGGTACCCGGTGGACATCGAAAAATCCTTGCCGATATGGACGTGTTCGGGATAGTACATCCGCTTTAGCTTCATATAAGCCTCGAAGCTGCTTTGCCGCTGATCCACGGAATCGAACCCCGTGTCGGAGCCGAAACGATTGATGAAATCTCGCGAGCTGATCAAGCCGATTTTACCGTACCCCAGCCCGATCAGATGATCCAACGCCAGGGTCGTGACCTTGTTGAAATCGACGATAACCGAATCGAAACGGTTTTCGTCGGGGCTGTAATCGACGAACACGACGTTTTGAATCCGGTTGAAGAACAGGTTGTACGGATCAAACTCGAATTTGCCGATGACGATCAAGCCGTCCAGACCGGAAAGGCTTTCGTAAGACTCATGGTTAACCCAACGGATCGTCCGGGTAATATGCAGGCCAAGTTGATTAAACTCCTTTTCGATCTGCAGGCGAATGGACAAGTAATACGGATCCTCCGATTCGAATTGCTCGGAGCAAAACGTGACCAACCCGATTTTGTAGTCCTTCAATTGCGCCGCCTTGGCCGCAGCCGGACGCCGCGAGACCATTTTGTATTGCAATTGCTCTACGGCGGACATGATTTTCTTCCTTGTCTCCTCTTGAACCGATAGGGACGGATCCCCGTTTAACACACGGGATACCGTGGACGGAGACACGCCGGCCAAACTGGCTACATCGCGAATCGTTGCCAAAACAAATCACCTATTTTCGTTCTTTTTTTGGGAAACATCCCTCGCATTCATTGTAGTGTTTAGCAATCAATTTGCCAACAGGAAGATGATTTTGTTTAGTAAACTTTAGCGAACTGATTGTTGAATTCACTATAGCAGAGAACAATTATTTTGACAATACCTTTTTAGATATCGCTTACATATCGGAATTTTCGCATAAATTGTAGAATTTCACTTAACATTCGTTCTTCTAAAGATTTTTGTTTACTGATTGTTTCGTAAATTATATACTCATTCCTGTAGGGTTATTCCTAAAAATAACGACTTGCATGTAGGAGGAATTATGAAAAGTTTAATCAACACCCCTTTTCCCGACATCGTTATTACTACCAAAAACGACGGGTTTGAAATCGAGACGAGTACCGAATATCCGGAAGAACATGTCGTTTTGTTTCATCTCCGCATGACCGCCAGGAAGGGGAAAGCTTGTCCGCCGGCCAGTCGCATCGAATGGTCGCAACCTTCGGTGGACATCCATTCCTTATGGCATCCGGGTACGGACCGTAACAAAGCGTTCCATATCGATTGGGGCGACGGCTTTTCTTCCCGGATCACCTCCCTGGCTCCGGTGGTGTCTTTGTTCAATTTGGAGGGACGCAACCGCGCGACTTTCGCCTTTTCGGACGCGCTGAACCACTTAACGCTCAAAGCCGGTATCCACGAGGAGGACTCTTCGTTTCTCTGCTCCATCTCGCTATTTGAAGAACCGATGCCCGAGCTCGAGGTCTATGAGGCTACGCTCCGTCTCGACTACCGGGACGTTCCTTATTACGAAGTGCTGAACGACGTGACCGCCTGGTGGGAAACGTTGCCGGGATTTCGACCTGCCGCAGTCCCTTCCACCGCGTATCGTCCGATGTACTCGACCTGGTACTCCTTCCATCAGGATCTGAGCGCCGCCGAGTTGGAGCGGCAATGCCAGCTCGCCAAGGCGATCGGTTGCGAAAGCATCATCGTCGACGATGGCTGGCAAACCGATGATAACAGCCGGGGTTACGGTTATACCGGGGACTGGGAGGTGTGCGCGGCGAAATTTCCTGATATGAAGAAGCACGTGGAAACGGTTCACGGCCTCGGCATGAAATACATGTTATGGTACTCCGTGCCGTTCGTCGGCGTCCACAGTAAGGCATGGAACCGTTTTAAGGATAAGCTGCTTCTGACGGAGGAGAAATTGAACGCCGGCGTCCTCGACCCCCGATTCCCGGAAGTTCGGGAGTACCTGATCAACATCTACGAACGGGCGGTCCGGGAATGGGACATCGACGGCTTGAAACTTGATTTCGTCGACAGCTTCCGCATGCCCGATGAATTTATCCGTCAAGGGGCTAGTGAAGGCCGGGATTACCGCTCCGTCCCGGAGGCCGTCGACCGGCTGCTGTTCGACGTGATGTCCCGGCTGCGGGCTATTAAACCGGACATCCTGATCGAATTCCGGCAAACCTATATCGGTCCTTTGATGCGTAAATACGGCAACATGTTCCGGGCGAACGATTGTCCGAACGACTTCATCCAAAACCGGGTCCGTACGCTGGACCTCCGGCTGCTGTCGGGAAACACGGCCGTCCATTCCGACATGATCATGTTCCATTCCGGCGAGACCGCGGAAAATGCCGCCATGCAGTTGATCAACGCTCTCTTTTCGGTGCCGCAGATTTCCGTGCGATTGGACGAAATCGAATCCGAGCATCTGGACGCGCTCCGTTTCTGGCTTTCCTTCTGCGCAGGGCATAGCGACGTGTTGCTCCATGGGGAGCTCGCGCCGCAATCTCCCGAGCTGCTGTACCCGCTCGTATCGGCACGTAAGGACGACCGGCGGATCGTGGCCCTTTACGCCAATATGGTCGTTGAAATCGCCGAGGCCTTCCGGGAGTTGACGATCGTCAACGGAACTCCGGGCGACCATGTAATCATCAAAACGAAGCTCCCCCCCGCCCTCTACGAGATGGAAATAAAAGATTGCTGCGGTCGGACATTAAGCTTACAATCGATAGAGATCGGCGATAACTTAATCGAAGCGGCGGTTCCCAAAGCCGGGGTCGTCCGCTTGATCCGAAAGATTGCGGAGGGGCAGGCACATGTCAAACCTTGAACGCGTACATGTTATTTTCAAAACCCATCTTGACATCGGATTTACCCATTTGTCCGCGAACGTAGCGAGACAATATCGCGAAGAGTTTATTCCGAAAGCGCTTGATCTGGCCGAACGGATGGCGGACGACCCGGGAGCCGACCGGTTTGTTTGGACCGTAGGATCGTGGCTGATCCAGCACTATCTTGAGCTGGCCGACGAGGCGGATCGGAAGCGCATGGAACGGGCGATTGAACGAGGCTTCATCGCCTGGCACGCGTTGCCTTTCACGACGCATACCGAGTTAATGGATCCACGGTTGTTCACCGACGGCTTGTCGCTGAGCCGCCGTCTCGACGAACGTTACGGCAAAACGACGATCGCCGCCAAAATGACCGACGTTCCGGGACACACGATCGCCATGGTGCCGCTGCTGCAGGAAGCCGGCGTGCGGTACTTGCACATCGGCGTGAATCCGGCTTCGAAATTGCCGGCCGTCCCGAAGCTCTTTCGCTGGAGAACGTCGGACGGCGCGGAAATCATCGTCAATTACGCCGGGACGTACGGCGAAGTGCTGGAGGCGGACGGCCTGAAAGACGCGCTCGTCTTCGCCCACACCGGCGACAACTGCGGGCCGCCCGCCGAAGCGGAAATCCGGGCGCAATTTGTGGAGCTTCGGCAGCGATTCCCCGGCGCGGAGGTCATGGCATCCACCCTGGACGCCTTTGCCGCCCGGCTTGAGGCCGTGCGGGATCGGCTGCCGGTCGTGACGGAGGAGATCGGCGACACCTGGATCCACGGAGCGGCCACGGATCCGCGCAAGCTGGCGGAATACCGCGAGTTGTTGCGTCTCCGCCGCCGATGGCTTGCCGAAGGCGGCATCAGCCAAGACGACGCCGACTACCGGGCGATGAGCGAAGCTTTGATGCTGGTGGCCGAGCACACCTGGGGGCTCGACGTGAAAAAGTGGCTGCCGGACTTCCGCCATTATGCGAAAGCGGATTTCCGCGACGCCCGCGCCAGGGACGACGTGGACCCCACCGATATCCCGGCAAAATACGGCTATATCGGCGCCTTCGCTTTGGATGAATTCGATAAGCAGTCCAGCGCTTTGTTCAACAAGGAGTCCAGCCGGCGTTCCTACTCCATGCTCGAAAGCTCCTGGGCTGAGCAACGGGGATATGTCACCCGAGCGGCTCAGGCGCTCCGGCCGGAGCTGCGCCAAGAAGCCGAGCGGGCGCTCGCGAATTTGACGCCGCGGAAGAGTCACTTAAGCGGCGCGGTTCCTCGTCTTGCGCGGACGTCTTGCCGCGGAGGCCGGTTCGAGGTTGCCTTCTCCGAGCGTGGAGCGATCATCGATCTGATCGACGGCAACGGCAAGAATTGGACGAGCGAGCGCTATCCGCTGGGCGAGTTTGTTTACGAAACGTTCGGCACGGAAGACTACGCCCGGTATTTCCGGACTTATATGGAGAACCTCCCGGTCACCCACCCGTGGGCGGACGCCGATTTCGGCAAACCCGGGTTCGAGCAGGTTCGACCGCTCCCTGCCCACCGATTGTATTCCCCGGTGTTGGATGCGCTGGAGTTTCAAGAACTAGCGGCCTCGGACCGTTACGTGATGCGGCTGCGCCTGCCCGCCGAGGCGGCGGAACGGTACGGCGCCCCAAGGGAGCTCGAGCTCGCGTACGATTTTCCCCACCGGGAATCGGCCATCGACGTCACGTTGCAATGGTTCGGCAAGGAGGCGAATCGGCTGCCGGAAGCCTGCTGGCTGAGCTGCGGGTTGGCCGTCGATAATCCGAATTTGTGGATGATGAACAAGCTAGGCCGCGCCGTGTCGCCGCTGCAGGTCGTCAAGGACGGCAACCGCAACCTGCATGCGGTCGACGCAGGCGTCTTTTACGAAGGGGCCGACGGAAAAGCCGCGATCGAAAACCTCGACGCCGCGCTGGTCGCTCCGGGCGAAAGACGCATGCTCCGGTTCGACAATACGTTTGCCTCTTTGGAGCAAGGCTGGCATTTTAATCTGCACAACAATATTTGGGGCACCAACTTCCCGATGTGGTACGGCGAAGACGCCAAATTCCGCTTCCGCGTCAAGCTGGAGTCCCACCCCAAATCGTAAGGAGAGGAGCGGAATCCTATGGCGGATAAACGATTAATTCTCTTTTTGGATAGCGGCGACACGCTCGTCGACGAAGCAACGGAAGTGCGGGATGACGAAGGCATCGTCGTGAAGGCGGATCTGATCCCCGGCGCGAAGGAACTGGTCCGTGAGCTGCACGAACGCGGTTATACCTTGGCCCTCGTTGCCGATGGCGAGGCGCAATCGTTCAAGAATATCTATCGTCAGCACGGGCTGTACGACGCATTTGCGGCCATGATCTATTCGGAAAATATAAAAGCGGAAAAGCCCAGCCCCCGCATGTTCAAAGCGGCGCTTGGCGCATTGGATTTAAGCGAAGCCGATATCCCGCGAATCGCCATGGTCGGCAATAATCTCAGCCGCGACATCAAAGGAGCGAATGCGCTGGGGATCACCAGCGTGTTCTTGAAATGGACACCGCGCTATCCGCATACGCCGGCTGGCCCCGAAGAAGAACCCGATTACGCGATCAATGAACCGTTGGAATTGCTGGAGCTGGCGGAACGGTTGAATGCCCGGTTATCTGCGGTAAAGAACTAGGCAACTAGTTCCGAACCCATATCATGACGTGCCGGATGTAAAAAATACCTGCAAAAGTGCAGTTATTTCGGTCGATTTTTATGATTTCGGCGAAATAGATGCAAAAATGCAGGTATTTTTCTTAATATACGCGATAATCGCGCTTTCTCTCCTAAATAACTGTATTTTTGCAGGTATTCGTGAGAATTTAGCCGTTCCCGGGAAAATACCTGCACTTTTGCAGGAATTTGCCGGGATCGCTTCATTGCGCAGGAAGGGCTCGCCTTTACCGCAAATTTTTCTTACGATGGAATGAACCGAGGCACGTTCGATCATGGATCACGGACAAATTGTTTCCGCGGCCGGATTCGCGTACTCCGGCACCGCTCCCTACTCGAACGCGTTCAACCGCACCCGCAGAAAATTGTAGATTTCTTCCGCGATGTTGGCTTGGCAGCAGGATTCCAGCCCTTCGAACCCCGGAGAGGAGTTGGCTTCGCAAATTTTGAAGTGTTCCCCGTCGAACAGTAAGTCGATGCCGGCGATGTCCAGGTTTAATAAACGGGCCGCCTCCAGCGCCAGCCATTCGATCTCCGGGGTGATTTCGTACGGTTCCACGTAACCGCCGCGCGAATAGTTCGCTTTGAAGCTGTCATTGCCGGAGCTGCGCTTCATCGCCGCAATGGCGCGGCCGCCGATGGTCAGGACGCGCAGATCCACGCCGCGGCTGGACGCCACGAACTCCTGCAGGATCATGGTGGCGTTCTCCTTATAGGCGTTGATCATTTCCAGCAAATCGATGCAATTCGAGCGGTTTTCCGCCAGAAATACTCCGCTGCCCTGCGATCCGGAAATCGTTTTGACGACGACCGGAAATCCCAGATGCTTGTCCACCAATTCAACATCCACTTTGGAGCGAATCAACATCGTTTTGGGAACGGGTAAATTGTATTGCGCCAAAATCTGCAGCGTGAACAGCTTGTCCTTGACCGTATCGATGCTTTGCGCCGTGTTCAAGGTATGGACGCCTAACCTCTCCAAGTGGCGGATCAGCGCCAGCCCGAAGTAATTCGTCCCCGCCCCCATCCGCGGCAGCACGAAATCGGGAAGCGGCAGCACTTCGCCGCCCACCATCACGCTTTTCCGGTCATCCCGCGTGACGATCAACTCGAACTGCTCGGGTGCGAACACCCTCACGTCGATCCCCTGCTTCTCGGCTTCTTCCATCAGTCGCTTGATTTCATAGGTTTCCGGCTTCACGTCGTTTGCGGAGCTTTTATAAATGATCCAGCCTTGCATCGGTATCGTCCTCCCGGGAATGGTCATTGGATGAACTCTCTCCCCAGTGTACGTCCTCTATTCGTTTCAAGTATGATGGCAAATCGTGAATCATGTAAAATTCGCAGTCATAAAAAAGAGAGCGCCCTCTCCCATTGAAAGAAGGCACCCTCACTCTCTTATTTCGTTCGATTAACGCATGCCTCCGCGGAACCGCTGCGTATAGGCTTTGACGTCCTCCGCCGTACGCACGCGGTTGCGGCTCCATTCCAGCAGGATCCGGTCAATGTACCGGAAATGGATCTTCCCGGCGAATACCGCTTCCTTCAGCGCCAGCCGAATCAGTTCTTCTGGATAACGGTCCTGATCCACCCAACCGGAAATGGTCTCGCATTCCATCGGCGAAAGCGGGCGGGCGAATTCTTTTTCGAAGACGACAAACAGATTCCGTTCCTGCTCCTCCCGTGCTTCGGATGCAAGATCCGCCGTTTGACGTCCGGACGCAGCCGGTTGCTGTGCAGCCAGCCACTCACCTAACCGCTCGTACATTCCGCTCAAATTGTAATGCTCCGAACGAATGCCGGTCGCTTCGTCAACCGCTTCGTCAATGCTGATCCAGCCTTCCTTCAATAAACCGCGAATGACCGGGGCCAGCGTTCCGGGCGCCATGTCCATCCGCGATTCCAATTGCCCGATCGACGGAAAATCGTTGCGCTCGGCTTGTTTGAAAGCAAGCAGCTGGATCAGAAGCATCGCTTCCGTATCGCTTAAGCGGAGCTTGCGGTAATGGGCCAACAGTGCGAAAGGCACGTTCACCGTCCCCGCCTCCATCCCGAAAGCGATCCCTTTTGCCCAAGCGTTGTTGCCTTCATTCATGGCCATATGATCAAGCTCACCTTTCAAAACGGCTTAAGGATACAACCGGTATAGAGTCCGCGGGAACGGAATCGTCTCGCGCACGTGATCCAGGCCGCAAATCCAGGCGACCGTTCGTTCCAATCCAAGGCCAAAACCGGAATGCGGCACCGAGCCGTATTTGCGGAGGTCCAGGTACCATTGGTACGTTTCCTCCGACAGGTTATGCTCCTTGAAGCGTTCCTCCATCAGAGCCGGATCGTCGATCCGCTGCGAACCGCCGATGATCTCCCCGTAACCTTCCGGAGCAATCATATCGGCGCACAGTACGACTTCAGGCCGGTTCGGATCCGGCTTCATGTAGAACGCCTTAATCCCTGCAGGATAATGCGTGATGAATACGGGCTTCTCGTAACGTTCGGCGATCGCCGTTTCATGCGGCGCCCCGAAATCCTCGCCCCAAGGAATATCAAAGCCTTGCGAATGCAGGTACTCGATCGCTTCGTCGTACGTGATCCGCGGGAACGGCGCTTGGATGCCTTCCAGCTTGGACACGTCGCGGCCCACCGCTTCAAGCTCGGTCCGGCAGTTCTTCAACACCGATTGCACGACATGGCTGATGAAATTCTCCTGCACCTTCAAGCTTTCCTCGTGATCGGTGAAGGCCATTTCCGGCTCGATCATCCAAAACTCGATCAAATGGCGGCGCGTTTTGGATTTCTCGGCGCGGAACGTCGGTCCGAAGGAATACACTTTCCCTAACGCCATCGCAGCGGCTTCCATGTAAAGCTGTCCGCTTTGCGTCAGGTAGGCGTCTTCCTCGAAATATTTCGTATGGAACAGGTTGGTGGTTCCTTCCGCCGAAGTTGGGGTCAAGATCGGCGGATCCACCAAAGTAAACCCGTTTAGATCGAAAAATTCCTGCACGGCGCGAATGATTTCAGCGCGGATCACCATGATCGCCCGCTGCTTCGAGGAACGAAGCCACAGGTGACGATGGTCCATCAGGAAATCGACCCCGTGTTCTTTTGGCGTAATCGGATAGTTTTCAGTCAAATGAAGGACCTCGATGTCGGTTACCGTCATTTCAAAGCCGGATTGGCTTCGCGGTTCCTCGCGAATCACGCCCGTCACGTACATCGAAGATTCCTGGGTCAAGCTCTTGGCGTTGTTCCAGGTCTCCTCGGATACTTCGTTCTTGACGACGACGGCTTGGATGTAGCCGGTCCCGTCGCGGAGCTGCAAAAATTGAATTTTTCCGCTCGAGCGTTTGTTATTAAGCCAGCTGCCGATGACGACCGTTTCCCCGACATGCTCATTCACTTGACGAATCACAGTTTTGACCGCCATGCCTTTATCTCTCCTCTAACGATAACTATATTAAATACACAAAGGATTAAATTCGCCGCGCTTTACTTCGATTCCTGCACGAGGTGCAGCGTATCGCGGGCAATCATCAACTCTTCGTTCGTCGGGATGACCAGAACCTCAACTTTGGAATTCGGAGTCGAAATCCGGCGAGGTTCCCCGGAACGGATCTTGTTTAGTTCCTTGTCCAGTTCAACACCCAGATAGCTCAGGTTTTCGCAGGTTTTCTCGCGGACGATGGCCGAGTTTTCGCCGACGCCGGCCGTAAAGACGATGACGTCCACGCCGTTCATGGCGGCGGCATAAGCACCGATGTATTTGCGCAGGCGATATTCGTACATTTCGAACGCCAGCGTTTCATTCGGTTTACCCGCTTCCCAACCGTCGGTAATATCCCGCATGTCACTGCTGCTGCCGGAGATGGCAAGCAGACCGCTGTGCTTGTTCAACATCGAGTTCACTTCACTGATGGACAGCTCTTCCTTATTCATGACGAAGGTGACAACCGTCGGATCGAGGTCGCCGCTGCGCGTCCCCATCATCAAGCCTTCCAAAGGCGTCAGACCCATCGAAGTATCCACCGATACACCGCCTTTGACCGCGGTCAAGCTTGCGCCATTACCGATATGGCAAGTGATGATCTTCAGATCTTCGATCGGACGGTTCAAATATTCCGCTGCCACTCGGCTGACATATTGATGCGAGGTACCATGCGCGCCATAACGGCGGATGCGGTGTTTCTTGTAAAGTACCCGCGGAATCGGGTACAAATATACTTTCTCGTCCATGGTTTGATGGAAGGCAGTATCGAAGGCGACCACGTTCGGTACACCCGGCATGTTGGCTTCGGAGGCATTAATCCCCATGATCGCCGGCGGATTATGAAGAGGCGCCAGGTCGAACAGACGACGGATCTCTGCTTTGACTTCCGGCGTGACGAGGGCGGAACCTTTAAACGCTTCGCCGCCGTGAACGACACGGTGACCGACGGCTTGAATCTCGTCAACCGATGCGAGAACGCCATGCTCCTTGTCTGTCAATTTCTCAAGCACTTTGCGAATCGCAGTAGTATGTTCAAGGATTTCGCTGACTTCCGTTACATCCTCTTTACCGGTTGGTTTATGCGTCAAGATCGAGGAATCCATACCGATCCGCTCAACCAGTCCTTTAGCCAAAACCGATTCGTCGGTCATATCATAAAGTTGGTATTTCAGGGAGGAGCTTCCCGCATTAATGACTAACAGTTTCACAGCCGGTCACCGTCCTTATCGTATTTGAAGAAACCTTCGCCCGTTTTTACGCCCAAACTGCCGGCACGCACCATTTTCTTGAGCACGAAGGAAGGACGGTATTTCAATTCGCCGAATTCGCGGAACATGCGTTCCAAAGCGGCCAAGACCGAATCCAAACCAAAGCGGTCGGCCATTTCCAGCGGTCCATATTGGAATTGGTAGCCCATGCGCATGGCTTCGTCGATCTCTTCCGCGGAAGCAACGCCTTCGCCAAGCACGTGCAAAGCTTCATTGATCATAACGCAAATAATCCGGGAGGTCACAAAGCCCGGAGATTCATAAACCATGATGCCGCGTTTCTCTACGACCTCTTCCACAAAACGTTTCGTTTCCTCAAACGTCGAATCCGAAGTTTTCAAGCCGCGGATAATTTCCACCAGATTGATTTTGGCAACGGGATAAATAAAGTGCATGCCGATGACGCGCTCCGGATACTTCGTTCCGCCGGCGATTTCGGTCAAACTAAGCGTCGATGTGTTGCTTGCTAAAATGATGTTGCTTGGGCAAACCTGATCCAGCTGTGTGAACACCTCTTTTTTGGCATTCAAATCCTCCGAAATGGTCTCGATCACCATGTCGCAGGTTCCGAGTTCGGCAAAATGAGTAACTTTATGGATACGGGATAAGATCAGTTTCTTCTCCGCTTTCGTGATCGCCCATTTCTCGAGCTGTTTATCCAGACTCGTCTCGATCATGCTGTAGGCATGCTCCAATTTATCGGCTGTCTCCTCCACGAGCAGTACGTCCAGTCCTTTAGCCGCCAGCATTTCGCTGATGCCCTGACCCATCGTACCGCCGCCGATGACCCCTATTCGTTTGTAGTTCATGGTCCTCTCGCTCCATCCTTTCATCGTCTGTACATAATATGGTTTCCCAGATGTCGAATCATACATCTTCTTACACCCAACATATAATAATATCTTAGCACGAAGAAAAAGTAAAAAAAAATAACCGGCATCATGAATTATGCCGGTAAATGGACGCTGTCACGAAATTGACAACGGAATTGCTCGCCGGAAAGGCGTTCTTCTTTTAATAAGATATCGAGGGATTTGTCGAAAACCGCCGAATGCTGTTGCAGCATTTCTTTTGTTCTAGCGGCAAGATCCTCCAAAATCCGCGTGTTTTCGTTCATCAGCACTTCGGTGGTCACCATGTCCATGTTGACGATTCCAAGCCGGGTCAGTCCGGACGTCATCATCGTATGCACGATTTTTAACGCCTGCTCGAAATCGTTGCTTGACCCGGTACTGCGGCCGCCGTAATAGATTTCTTCCGCAGCCGCCCCGGCCAAGGCGATCATGATCTGGCCTTCCAGATAGGACTTGGTGTACAAATATTTCTCGTCCTGGGGATTGTGCCGGACATAACCAAGCGCTCTTCCGCGCGGGCTTAATGCGACCTGGCTTACGCTGCCCGGAGCGACAACCTCGGCGGCAATCGCATGACCCAGTTCGTGGATGGCGACGCGGCGCTTCTCTTCCTCGGCGGCCTGCCGGTCCGTCTGCTCGCCCATCAGCACTTTATCGATAGCCATCGACAAATGGCCTTGGGTGATTTGATCAACCTCATCCCGCATCGCGTAAATCGCCGCCTCGTTCATGACGCTCTCCAGTTGCGCACCGGAGAAGCCGTACGATTCCTCGGCGATTTTGTCCAAATCGACGCCCTCCTGCAGCGGCTTGTTGCCTGCATGCAGCTCGAGGATATGACGGCGGCCCTTCTTGTCCGGCAGATCAACCTGGATGTGCCGGTCGAAACGGCCGGGACGCAGCAAAGCGCTGTCCAGCATCTCCTTGCGGTTGGTCGCGGCGATCAACAAAATCCGCGGCGTATCGGAAGAATAAATCCCGTCCATCTCCGTTAGCAGCTGGTTTAGCGTTTGATCGTATTCGCGTTGCTGTCCACCTTCCCGTTTGCCGCCGATGACTTCGATTTCGTCGATGAAAATGACCGCATTTTCCTTGTTCTCTTTGGCCGCTCGGGTTCTCGCCTCTTGAAACAAATCACGAATCCGGCTTGCCCCTACGCCGACATACATTTCAACGAATTCACTGCCCGAGGCCGCGACGAATACGGCGTTCGTGTAATGCGCCGCCGCTTTGGCGAGCAGCGTTTTCCCGGTTCCCGGAGGACCCGTCAGCAAAATCCCTTTGATCGGCCGAATGCCGAACTTGCTGATTTCATCTTGACGCACCATAAAATCCAGCGCTTCGCGAAGTTCTTGCTTGGCGCTCTCTTGTCCGCCGATCTGATCAAAGGTCAGCTTCGCCGGTCCGCGCTTTTTGCGTTTCCGTTCCTGGGCGGCTCCGATCGTGATCCCGCCGCCGCGCATTTTGATGGCAAAAAACAACGCCCCGAACAACACCATGGACACGACGAGCGGAACCACGTTAACGCCGGTCACCGCCAGGAAGACGATCAGGACCGGAATAAAGCCGATTGCGGCTTCGATCATCCATTTACGCATTCGGCCATACCCCCATCCGTTCCGGCGTACGCGGCAAAATCACGAATTTACTATACTGTCCATCCGTTAAGGTGATATAAACATTCTTATCATCCATCTCCGCCGTAGCCTTCAGCTTGCTGTTTTCTTGCTCCATCTGCTTCAGAGCGGCGGTAATTTGCGTATACTGCTTGTTTTCCATCGCTTGGGCGACGGTAAACAACGCTTTTTCCCACAGTTGGTCGAGCTCCGGAGAAGACTGCTCCTCTACGTCCAGCTTCAGGGTTCGTTTGCCGATTTGCTCTTTCCCGTTCTGCTCGATCTGACGAACCAACGCACCGAGATCCGTCCCCGGTTCCAGCTTCAGCTGAAGCGACAGCTCATCGGGTTTAATGTCCATTTCTACATGATTGACGCCTTCCACACTTTTTACGATATTCTCCAGCGGACGTTCAATCGCCCATTGCCGATACAGGAACCATCCACCAAACAACACAAGGACGGAAATAGCGATGCTTGCAGCAATTGGTCCAATACGTAGTTTCACGTGATGTCCCCCTTATCTATAATAATCATCTCTGTAGTATATCAATCCGTCTATCAAAACTACAAATATGAGTATATCACATCGTATATCAAATATCGAAGGAAAGTGTGAAGATATTTAAAATTTAAAGCTAGCAGTTCTACCCCGAAATGCTACAAATTCTCAAGCATCACTGGCAAGCGGTTGATATTTTCCGCCAGCCACTTCATCTCCCTAGCGAAGCGCGCGGGAGGCGCGCTATGTGGATCCATCTGCCCATGAATCCACCAGACACATTCCATGTACCACAGCATTTGCAGGGATGTCGTTAAGTACCCCGTCTCAAATGGGGCTTCTACCTCCTGTCGATACCCTTCCATAAATGCAGTAGCCAGAGTCAGGTCCAAGTGATCGCTAAACGCACATGACATAACAGCTCGAGCAACATCAAGCCGGGGATAATCATAATTGAAGCGATCGAAATCCAGGACCGCAGCCACAGAACTCTCGTTAAACAGCAAATTGTCCATCCAAAGATCCCGATGCGCCCACCCCGATGCAATCTGTTCAAATCGTCCCAGGTCAACGTTTTCCGTTGCAATGCGTTGCGTTTCAATCTCACTCGACAATAAGAGGTTGCCGCTGCGAAGAGCTTGCTCCTGAAGCGTAATCCAATGCTCCAATCGCTCCTCGCGAGCGGGAGGGCAAAACAAGGCGGATTCCTTCCGTCCCAACGTCCCGTCATTAAAAAACCGATGCATTTGGCCTGTAACCCGTCCTAAATCATAGACTTGATGGATGTTGGATTGTCCCGGCGGAACAAGTAGTCCCTGACAATACCCCATTACAATGAACTTTTCACCACTGTCCGACTCAAGCATCCTATTCCCGTTCGAGGTAAGAAGCGAGGGGCACGGAAAACCAAGTTCACTTAATCGCATTTGTTGCGATAAGGCCAATTGCAACGTTTCGGGCCGATAGGACTTAAACCGCTCCCTATTATATTGCTTAAGCACAAATTCACCGAAATCCGTGGTAATTTTCCATTTATAATTTAACCAACCTCTTTTAATAGGAATAGCCTGCCGGATTGGACTAGAAAAATGATGGTTAAACGCTTGTTTCAAGTCTTCCCACACCTTATTCTCTTGCCCTGTAGGATCGAGCAACTCCATGCCTTTCCCTCCTTACAAAAAAACGGTCTCGCCATTCAGGCTTTTCGCCTAAACCTCGAAACCGTTTATTAGGAATATTTCTATTTACGACGACCCGTCAGCGATTCGGCAGGGTGAACACTTCCGGTAGCGGTTCGCCCGTTGTAAAACTGAAGAACCGATAATAGTGGTGGTCCTTCTGTTTGTAGAACAGCTGCCAGACCAGTTGGTTATTGTAAATGCCCGGCAGCAGACGGACAACCTGAATACCCGGCAACGTCTGTTTGATGATGGCTCGAACCTGATTCTCGGACTTCCCTTCCGATAGCAATCGCACCTCAGGGTCCTGTCCTTCTCGGAGCCAAACCATCATTTTACGTCCGGATTCGTCTTCCCCCTGCACGACCCAGGTGACTTCATCCCATACCGACTTCCACACCTCGTCTCCCTGGACCAGGTCCGTCTCCTGCTTCGCCTGTTGAACGGCCTCTCTTTCGGCTCTCCACGTATCCTCATGAATGTATAGATAAAACCGGTGGAGACCAAGGAGCACGATCAACAGGATCACGATGGACAGCAGAATCCATTGGGTTCGCTTCCTCAACCTTCTCTTCCTTTCCTATCCTAGCGTATTACCGTGCCAGCAGTCCCTCGAACGCAGCTTGAGCGTCGTGCCGAATACGCTCCTCATCAAGCGTCAGGCAAGCCCCGTGTTTGACGACCTGTTTGCCATTCACCCAAACGTGCTCCACGTCTTTGGGTCCAGCAGAATACACGGTGTGCGAGATGAAATCCGTTCGCGGTAGAAAATGAGCCTGCTCCGTGTTCAAGGCAATGAAATCCGCCTTCATGCCAGCCGCAAGCTTCCCGGTGTTCGGCAAGAAGACCGACTTCGCGCCGTACTCCGTCCCCATCTTGAGTGCTTCTAGAGCCGGAATCGCCGTCGGATCCCCGGATACGCCTTTATGAATCAGCGCGGCCAAACGAATCTCCTCCAGCATGTCCAGGTTATTGTTGCTGGCTGCACCGTCAGTACCCAGCGATACCACGACTCCCTTCTTCAGGAGCTCCGGTACTCTGGCAACGCCGCTGGCCAACTTTAAGTTGCTACCCGGATTATGAGAGACGGTAACGCCATGAGAAGCCAAGACCTCGATTTCCTCGTCCGTCAAATGTACGGCATGGGCGAGCAGCGTCGGGCGGGAGAACATGCCCAGCTTCCGTAGGTGCTCTACCGGGCGAACGCCGTAATCGTTCACGTTCTGCTCCACCTCGGCGCGTGTCTCCGACATATGCGTATGCATCGGTAGATCGAGATCGTGGGCGGCTTGTACGAACTTCTCGATGAAAGCCGGCGGACAGGTATATGGCGCATGAGGCGACATCATCGTCGTGATGCGTCCTTCCGCTTTACCGTGCCAATTCTGGGCAAACGCGATCGCTTCTTTAAGCTTCTGATCCTGCTCTTCCGGCGAGCATAGCCCGATCGCTCCGCGCATCAGCACGGCGCGAATGCCGGATTCCTCGACAACCTTGGCGACTTCGTCCATCTGATCGTACATATCCAGGAACGTGGTCGTACCGCCTTTAAGCATTTCCAGTACGGACAGCGCCGTTCCGGCATAAACGTCAGCAGCGGTAAACTTGGCTTCCATCGGCCACATTTTCTCCTGCAGCCAGGTTTGCAGTACCATGTCATCCCCATAACCGCGCAACAGCGACATCGCCGCATGACCATGGGTGTTAATCAGTCCTGGCAAAAATAACAAGCCTTTGCCGTCAAACGTTTCGGCGCCTTCCACGCCTTCCGGGCGCTCTTCTCCGATATAGGTGATCGAATCGCCTTCAACAAGCATATATCCATGAATCACGGGGCGATTGGTCTCCAGTACGGCAAACGTCCCGTTCTTAATTAACCATTTACGACTCATACGTTGGCTTGTTCCTTTCCATCCTCCAGATAATATGCCAAGCTAAGCAGGTCTGTAGTGAAATCGGCCGCATGAATCCGCACTTCCGACGGCACCTTGAGAATCGTTGGCGCGAAGTTCAGGATGGCTCCGATCCCGGCCGCAACCAGCTCGTCTGCCACGCGCTGGGCTTCTGTGTCAGGTACCGTAATGATCCCAATACGGATATTATTCGCTCGTACCGTAGCTACCAGCTCCTCAATCGGTTGAATCGTGATGTTGTTGATTTGGGTACCGATCTTTGCTGGCGATGCGTCGAACACGGCGACGATTTTCATATTATCCTTCAAATAAGCATTATAATTCGAAAGGGCTTGCCCTAGATTACCGGCACCGACTAACGCCACGTTAATTTGCTGGTCCAGGTTGAGAATCTGTTGAATCTTCTCGATTAGGTAAGCCACGTCATAGCCGATCCCCTTCCGACCGAAATCGCCGAAATACGCTAAATCCTTGCGGATTTGCGCGGGATTCAGATCCAACTTCTGGCCCAGCTCCTGCGAGGAGACCGTGGGGACCTCCCTGCGGCTGAGTTCGTTCAAGAAACGCAGGTAAACCGGCAGTCTGCGGACGACGGCGTCCGAAATTTTTTCTGACTTCATGCTTCGTTTCCCCCTATTCTTCAATGCGATCAATAAAGCGGTTTAGGCTTCGGGATTCAACCATTCCGAGATGCGAGGTACCATTTGATTCATCGGCATATGCTCCATCTTCGGTCCGGGCAAAGAGTATAAAAAATACTTCCCATAGTAAGACTCCAGGATACGGGTATCATAAACGATTACGATGCCACGATCCTGCGAGGAACGGACGAGTCGCCCGAATCCTTGCTTGAAGCGGATAACCGCCTGCGGGACGGATAACTTCATAAATGGGTTTTTCTTCTCCCGCTGCAGTCGCTCACTCTTGGCTTCCACCAGCGGATGGTTCGGCGGTTGAAAAGGCAGCCGCACGATCGCTAAACTTGTCAGCGCCTCGCCGGGGATATCTACCCCTTCCCAGAAACTGCTCGTCCCCAGCAACACCGATGCATTTTGACCCTGGAAGCGCCGAGTCAGCTTGGTACGGCTACCGCTGTCCATCCCTTGCCCGATGACGGTGATCCCCTGCGCCGAGAGCAACTCTTTCAGCGGGTCATACACCTGTCTCAACATCCGGTAGGACGTAAACAGTACCAGCATGCGGCCTTGCGTAGCCACCGCGGAATCTGCCAACGACTGCACCAACATGTTAATGAAGTGATCATCTCCCACGCTGCCCTTTACGCTCGGAAAATCACGCGGAATGACTAAGAGTGCCTGGTCCCGGTAATTAAACGGAGATGGCAACATCGACGTAATCAACCGTTCCTCTTCCGCTGCCTCCGTCAGACCCAACTGCTCGATCATATATTGAAACGACTTATCGACTGACAATGTCGCGGAAGTCATAACGACGCTTTTTTTCCGATCGAAGAAAAATTCCTTCAACTGGGCGCTAACGTCAATCGGCACCGCGTACATTTGCAGCGAGCGGCTGCGGTAATTCCCGTTGGCTTCCATCCAATAAACCGTGTCTTCGCTTTCCAGCTTCATGAAGAACCGCAGTGATTCCCGTTCTCCAGCTAAATCCTTAAACAAGCCGCTGATATCGGTAAGCAGGCTTTCCGCAGCATAATCATCCTGCTCCTCCCGAATCTCGGACAAGAGACGATCCCCTTTGCGAAGCACGTCGCCCAGACCCACGTAAATCTGGTTTTCGAGCGCGGTCAGTGTCTCCCAATCCTTCGGCTTTCGGGTCGGCAGCAGCCGATATACGAATTGCCCCGGATCGCCGGGGGCCGCATCGCTGCGATCCGGCATCAAGCTGAACAGCAGCTCGCTAAGCTTGTCCCAGCTCTCTTTCACATCCACCAACGTTGGGTAGATGCCATCGATCACTGCGCACCATTCCGCAGCTTTCTCCGCGGACGACGCATCTATCGAGCTCCGAAGATTAGCCAGCTGCCCTGTCTTGCTGTCTTTAAACAACCGGGTCAGCGTATGGACCACCGTAAAGTATTTCATATGAATGCCAAGATGCTTGCCGGCCACATCTTCCAAATGATGCGCCTCATCGATGACCAGCCGCTCATAGCCTGGTAGCAGCTGGTGCCCGGCCTGAATGTCCGTAAACAATTTAGAGTGGTTCGTGATGACCACGTCCGCTACTCCGGCTTCGTGTTTGGCACGATGATAGAAGCATTTGCGGAACCAGGGGCAGGATCGGCCTAAGCAGGATTCCGATTCACTGGCTACCGTCTCCCAGAAGTCGCCGCCGCGGTTTCCGAGATTCAACTCTTCATCGTCGCCGTTTTCCGTTTGTGTCAGCCACACAACCATTTGCGCGGCCGTCATCACCTCTTCTTTAGGTGTTGCGAAGTCTTTTCTATTCATTTTATGTTCAAATTTGCGCAAGCACAAATAATGCTGCCTTCCTTTAAATACGGCTGCGCGGAAAGGAAAAGGCACGACTTCCGTCAATAGCGGCACGTCGCGCTCCCGCAGCTGCTCCTGCAGGTTGATGGTATGAGTGCTGACCATTACCTTCTCTTCATTCTTTACACTGTGGTAAATGGCCGGCAGGAGATATCCCAAGGATTTACCGGTCCCCGTTCCGGCTTCGACCAGCAGATGCTTGTCTTCCTCGAAAGCCCGCATGACCTCATTCAGCATCATGTTCTGGGCTTCTCGCTCCTCATACTGCGGCAAACGCTCTCGCAGCCGTTCCCGAACCTGTTCCATGAACTGCTCGAACGTCACATCCGCCAGCGGATTTCGATCCGAACTGTCCCTTGGCGCTTGGATGTCCAGCCAATCCTCCACCTGCAGGGCGAATTGACGATAGTACACGAAACCATCTTCGCTTGGCATCGCCTCGCGTTCCTTCTCCTGCGTCATCGCATCGAAAAACCAGCCCAAATCGCTGTCCTCGCCTGCAAACAGATCGGCCAGACGCTGCAAAGTCAACAGCGGCAGCTGCGCGCATTCCTCCAGACATTTCAGGAAAATGAGCGCCGTCGCCAGCGCATCGCTGTCCGCCTGATGCGGCCGATCATGCTCCACTTCAAACTCCGCCGCCACCAGCCCGAGCTGATAGGAAGTAAGCGAAGGAAACAGGATTTTCAAGAAATCCATCGTATCCAGAATGCGGCCGGTAAACGGCAAATAGCCTGTTTTGTCCAAAGCGCTCTGCAAGAAATTAAAATCGAATGCAACATTGTGCCCGACCAAGACGACGTCGTTTAGAAGCGGAACCATCTCCACCATCACTTCGTCTAGCTCCGGCGCATCCTTGACATCTTCCTCTGTAATTCCCGTCAATCCCGTAATAAAAGGAGGGATCGGAACACCTGGTTTCACGAAGGAACGATACACCTGCGATATCGTCTTATCCGGTTCTATAATGGCAAGTCCCACTTGAATAATTTCATCGGAGGACTGGTTACCCGTCGTTTCAAAATCAAGCACTGCGTATTTCATTGCTATTAATTGTCCCTTCATTCCAGTCTCTTTACAGCATAACAGAAGATAACCGATTTGAAAATTAATACAAACGGGATCTGTAATAAAAATCACAAAACAAAACAAGCGATGCGCCGCTTTAAGCGGAATTTCGCATCGCTTCATGATTCAAGCCGTAAATAAGTGGGTTCAATCGGAATGAGACCTACAATAAGGAAGTCAGTTCCGGACTGTAATGCAATTTCCCCGTGCTGTGCGTGCAGGCCTCCAAATTGGCCAGTGGCTCGGGCAAGGACGGATCGCTGTGATGAGCCAACTTGAAGTACTCTTTAGCTTTGGTAAACACACCTTTTTGCGCCTCAATGCATCCGAGTGCGTTGTAAATGATGGAACGAAGCCGTTTGTTCGTCGCCTTCTCCAATACCAGCCAGAAATGCTTCGCGGCTTTGTCGATTTGCTCCAGGTGCAGATGGCACATTCCCATGTAGGTCTGGGCGAGCACACTGTCGGGAAACTGCTGCATGACCTGCTCAAATTGGGACAATGCCTGAGGAAACATCAGCAGTTTGTAATACCCTTGCCCTTTGATAAAAACGGGGTCATCCAATTCAGGAAGATCGGGCGTCTCCCTGGATGCCAGGCTCCCAAACGCATGGCGCAAATATCCCATTTTCTCCTCGAAGCATAACCACTCCTCGATGATCCCGTCGCTCATATGCTGAAGCAGGCTCCATTTCTTAGCCAACTCCAGCTTTTGAGCGTTACCGGCCAAGGGATATTTCCGTGTGATTTCGTCCAACATCTCATTCATTTCCGCAAACACATGCTGAAACATCATTCGCATCCCCCCAAACGAAAATGAAATCAGTCCGAGCCTTACGTTCATTTTTTGTTTCGAGGACCGTTTTCATTCCCGCAGGGAGGAATTACACTTTTTTGAAGGCTTTATTCTGGCTTTGGTAACTGTGGCGGATGCCGCAAGTTGGGGTCCTCAGCGGGTCGGGGGTTGGAGGCGTATGTTCCAGTGTTCCCCAAGGTGGCCGATTCCGCAAGAGCTAAGACGCGAATTGTATGCGAAAAATCGAGTACATTTCGGCGTTATTGGTGATTCTGACGGAATGTATTCGAAATATCATACATAATTGCGTGTTGGGAAGGCAATGACCCGCAATCTGTATGAAAAACCGAATAGATTTCGGTTTTTGGGGCATTCGCGGCAATTTGTATATGAAAAATCGAATACAATTTGGCGTTTTCGATGATTCTGACGGAATGTATTCGAAATATCATACATAATTGCGTGTTGGGAAGGCAATGACCCGCAATCTGTATGAAAAACCGAATAGATTTCGGTTTTTCGGTCATACGCGGCAATTTGTATATGAAAAATCGAATACATTTCGGCGTTTTCGATGATTCTGACGGAATGTATTCGAAATTTCATACATAATTGCGTGTTGGGAAGGCAATGACCCGCAATCTGTATGAAAAACCGAATACATCACGGTTTTTGGGTCATTCGCGGCAATTTGTATATGAAAAATCGAATACAATCAGCGAGCGACGTTGACGAGGTGCGCGTAGCTGGAGGCTACGTGAGCACACGGAGGGCCCGGCTGAATTCACGATTCGACGCCGAGCCCCACCCTGAGTCCGCTTCGTGATCCGAAGATGACCTAGTTGAATATATTAGCGAATCATGGCGTGAAGTTCTTGGTGCGCCTTCTCCACCGGCTTATTGTTCTCGTCAACGAACACGACCGTTGGTTTATGGCTGCGTACCTCTTCCGCCGATAGTTGGGCGTAAGAAATGATGATGACACTATCGCCCGGCTGCACAAGACGTGCTGCCGCGCCGTTTAAACAAATGACGCCGCTCCCGCGAGGCCCCGGGATCACATAAGTCTCCAGGCGGGCACCATTGTTATTGTTTACGATTTGCACTTTCTCATTCTCCAGCAGATCAGAAGCCTCCATCAATTCCTCATCAATCGTGATACTGCCGACGTAATTCAGATTTGCTTCCGTCACCGTCGCGCGGTGAATTTTCGATTTCATCATCGTTCTATACATCAGTCGTTCACCTTCTTCGTTAAGATAACGTTATCGATCAGCCGAGTCTTGCCAAATTTCACGGCAACCGCGATCAACACGTCGCTCTGTCGTCCGGCAACATCAAGCCGGTCTCCGCCCGCCAGCGGGGACAGTCCCGGAAAATCGGCAATCTCCACATAATCGATCACGGCCAGCGGTTCAGCTCCAATCGAATCGCGCAGTTCGGCGAGCACCTCTCCTGCGGTCACGTTGTCTTCCGCATTTGCCTTAGCCTGAACGGCCAGCAGGCTGCGAGACAGGACAAGTGCGGCCTGCCGCTCTTCCGCACTCAGGTATACGTTTCGGGAGCTAAGGGCAAGGCCATCGGACTCACGCACAATCGGACAAGGAACGATCTCAACATCAAAATTCAAGTCCAACACCATCTGCGCGATGACCGCCACCTGTTGGGCATCTTTTTGCCCGAAATAAGCCCGGTCTGGCTGCACGATATGCAGCAGCTTGCCAACGACGGTCGTAACGCCGTCAAAATGACCCGGACGCGACGCCCCGCACAAGACGTCCGTTAAATCGGCAACCTTAATATTCGTTCGCGTCGGTTGGGGATACATCTCTTCAACGCTGGGTAGAAAGACACAATCTACGCCCTCCCGCTCGGCCAAGGCCAGATCTTTCTCGGGATCTCGGGGATACCGCTCAAAATCCTCATTAGGGCCGAATTGGATCGGGTTAACGAAAATGCTTAGAACCACCAAGTCGTTCTCCGCCCGCGCTTTGCGCAGCAAGCTGGCATGCCCCTCGTGCAAAAATCCCATCGTCGGCACGAGCGCGATCTTGATTGGTTTTCCATTCCTTGCCGCTGTGAACCGCGCTTCCTTCAACTGTTCACGAAGCGGTCGTATATTTGTAAAGGTCATCATGACCGGACTTCCACCTTTCCTTTACCGTACAGCGTACCCAGGGATTCCTGCACGCTTTGATCCGCACGGAAGACATGCTCTTCCGCCGGGAACGAACGATTCTTGACATCGGCCACGTATTCCGATATGCCGCGACGCACCTGTGCTCCGAGGTCGGCATACGTTTTGACGAACCGTTTGTCCCGGTAGTCCGCGGTATATTTCAAGACGTCATGGTAGACCAACACTTGGCCGTCACAGCCGCGCCCTGCCCCAATACCGATCGTCGGAATGGACAACTCCCGGGAAATCGCCGTTGCCACCTCTTCAGTAACCAGCTCCAGCACAACGCCAAAGGCGCCGGCGCGTTCCAGCGCTTTGGCATCGTCCATTAGCCGCTTGGCATCCGCAGCGTCCTTGCCCTGCACCCGGTAACCACCGATCTGATTGACCGATTGCGGCGTCAAACCGATGTGCCCCAGTACCGGAACACCTGCTTGCACGATAGCCTGAACGGCCCCGGCAATCTCTGCGCCGCCTTCCATTTTGACGGCGTGAGCATGGCCCTCCTGCATCAATCGGCGGACGTTCCGCAGCGTTTCGTCGATGCTTCCGTGATAGGTCATAAACGGCATGTCGGTGACAATGAACGTATGCTGCGCTCCGCGTGCAACCGAACGGGAATGGTAAACCATGTCGTCCAGCGTTACGGGAATCGTCGAGTCATACCCGAAAACCACGTTGCCCAACGAGTCCCCAACTAGCAGCAGATCCGCCCCCGCCTCCTCGGCCAACTGGGCCGACGGATAGTCGTATGCGGTGATCATGGCCAGCGGGATGCCGTCCTGCTTCATCTTTTTCATTTTTACGATATTTAAAGCCTGTTTACCTGCCATTTGATCCATCTCCTTCGGTTTAGGGGGTGTGCGAACCTTGAAAAAACGCGCACAACAAAAAAACCTTTTAGTTTGGCACTAAAAAGGTCCGAAGTCCAAAGAAGAGTTCATTCCTCGTTCTTCTGTCTCGGTCCTTCTTACGGCTCAGAGCAGAATCCAACGCAACTTGATCGTGGTTGTTCATGTCGTTATCCGACAGTGGAACATTCACTTTACATACCTCCGACGAGCGCCCGGAGTGCAGTTCGGATCTTTACCGATACCGCCTCCTGTGCTCAGTATAACAAATTACGTTTTATTTTTCATCCGCCAAGTTGTACTTCTCCAGAGAAAATCGTGAAATGTTTGCCATCTTGATCCAACAGCAATAAGGCACCGCTAGGATCCAAGCCGGTTGCCGTACCTTTTAGCACCCCATTCGGGGTATGAACGGCAATCTCACGGCCGAGTGTTACCGACAACGCCTCCCACAAATGCCCCACCGGAGCAAACCCTTCCTGCGTATATAGCTCGTAAAGCTGCTCCATTTCAGTCAGGACTGCGCCAATAAGTGCAGTCCGATCGATTCGGCGTCCGCTCTCCAGCGACAAGGAGGTGGCGATTGGTGTCAGCTCCTGTGGAATATCCTTCGCCTCTAAATTTACGTCAATACCGATGCCGGCAACTGCAAAACGGATCAACTCGTCTTCGGCGACCGATTCAACGATGATGCCGCACAGCTTTCGCCCGCCCACCAAGATATCGTTGGGCCATTTGATTCCGGCATCTACGCCGCCAACTTTGCGCACGGCGCGGCACACCGCCACCGCCGCAAGTAAGGTCAATTGCGGTGCGATCGATAAAGACTGCCGTTCCGGTCGCAGCAGCAAGCTCATCCAAATTCCCTTGCCGGGAGGCGAATACCAGCGCCGGCCTTGACGCCCGCGCCCGGCTGTCTGCTCTTCGGCAAGTACCAGCGTGCCATGCGGTGCCCCTTCTTCCGCCAGCTTACGAACCTCCTCCTGCGTGGAGGGAGTTGATTCCAGCAGCTTCAGTCTCCGCCCGAACATGCGGTTTCCTTGCAGCGCATGCAGCAAGCCGGTTTGGCTCAACTTGTCCGGCTGGCGAATCAGCCGATATCCTCGCCGCGGCGCCGACTCGAATTCATAACCTTCCTCGCGCAGCTTGGCAATTTGTTTCCACACTGCCGTCCGGCTGATCGATAGTCGGCGACTGAGCTCCTCGCCGGATATATATTGCCCCGGATGCTCCAGGAGCATGTCAATCAAACGATTTGCTTCCATTTTCCTTCCCCCCCGTTTCGACATGTTGAAGAAGGGTCTGCCGATCATTGGGCAGCTCACCTGCGGCAACCGCAAGCAGCAGTTCCCGCAACAGCTCGCTAAGCCAAGGGCCGCCTTTGCGGCTGGCGGCTTGCAGCACTTCGCCGCCGCTGACGGCGAGCTCCTTCAGCGTGTGCACGCGCACCTCGCGGTGCCAACGGGCCGCGTTGGACAACATGGCCTGGCCAGCCTGCCGCCATGCGTCATCGCCCGAGGCCGCTTGCAGCACCGCCTGCTGGCGGCGCAGCCACAGCCCGGCGGTCTCGCGGCCGAACGCGACCTGCAGGCCGATCCAGCCGCGCCGTTGCTCGCGCTCGCCCGGCGCCCCGGTCTGGATGGCTTCCCACGCCTCGTCAAAGCGGACGATCCCAGCCGCCTCCTGGGCGGTCTGGTTCGGGAACGTCCAGCTTTTGAGCAGCGGGGAAGCCGCCTCCCCCGGGGCGCCTAGGGCTTGCAGCAGCAGCGACCAGCGCAGCGCCGGCGGCGCGAGCTCCAACAGCGGCAGCGCGCCCAGCAACGCGCGGCGTGGCGGCTCGCGATGCAGCAGGCGCTGCGCCAGCGCAGCTTCCGCGCCGGGGGCCTCGCCGCCCGCGTCCGCCACCGCCTCCGGCGCGGCCGGTCCCTGCGCCGCTTTCGCATGCCGCAGCAGCCCGCTGCGTTCAAGCAGGGCCAGCCCGCGGAGCGGGTCCGGGCCCAGCACGATCTTCTCCAGCTCCATACGCACGCGTTCCGTCGCGATATAACCAAGCTTGTCCCTGCCATCAAGGAGCGCCTTCCACAAGCTCTTGACTGGGCGGAAGCCAAACGTCGAAGCAAACCGGACGGCTCGCATCATCCGCAGGGCATCCTCCTCAAACCGTTCTTCGGCAACGCCAACACAGCGGATCAACCCACGCTCAATATCAGATCGGCCGTCAAACGGATCAACCAGCTCCCCATCCAGCCCACGGGCGATGGCGTTCATCGTAAAATCGCGCCGCCGCAAATCCTCGGCAACCGCATCCACAAACTCCACCGAAGTCGGCCGACGGTGATCCGCGTAATCCGACTCCTTGCGGAACGTCGTCACCTCGATCGCCTGACCTTCCATCAGCACCGTCACCGTGCCATGTTGAATTCCCGTCGGAACCGTGCGTTCAAACAGGCGAACCACCTCGTCCGGTTTGGCCGAGGTGGCGATATCCATATCGTGGACCGGACGCCCCATCCATTCATCGCGAACACAGCCCCCGACGAAAAAGGCCTGGTGCCCGCCATCCCGCAAGACGCGCAGCACGTTCTCCCCTTGCACCAGCATGAGGGGGTCGACTTGACTCCAACGAATCGTCTCGATTGCGGACACCTCCCTTCCAATAAACTATAATCTATCGTAATCCATACGGCACAACAAGCGCAGGGCACCTAGCCCTGCGCCGATTCTGTCTTTAGGTTCCCTAGCCCTCTCGCCAATTCAACTCTAGCTGCAAGCCGGATTCAAAGTTGGCAGCTGACGATTGAGCACACGGTAGTAAATCTCTTCATAAGCCGCCGTCGTCATCTCGCTGCTGAACTCTGTTTTCGCCCGGTTCAAGCAAGCTTCGCGTATCCGTGCAGCTAGATCAGGGTCCTGCAGCAGCGCGATGCAGTGCTCCGCCATCTGCTTCGTATCGCCGATCGGGGCGAGGAACCCCGTTTCTCCGTGGGTCACCAGTTCCGGAATCCCGCCGGCGATCGAGCCGACCGTCGGCACGCCGCAAGCCATCGCTTCCAGGGCGACCAGGCCGAAGCTTTCCTTCTCCGACGGAAGCAGCAAGACGTCAGCCATTGAAATGACATGGGCGATATCATCCTGTTTGCCGAGGAAATGCACCCGGTCGGCGAGGCCAAGATCCTTGATTTTGCATTGGATTTTTGGCAACTCCGGCCCTTCACCGACAAACAGCAGTTGGGATGGAACCTGCTCGTTCACTTGATGAAAAATATCGACGACATCGCTGACCCGTTTCACCGGTCGGAAATTCGAGACGTGCATCAGCACTTTCTCGCCTGGCGCGGCAAAATCCATCCGGCAGCTCTTCGCGTCCCTTGGATAATATACCCTTTCGTCAACGAAGTTGTACGTCAAGTCAATATCCCGGGTGATGTCCAGCACTTCCCGGGTTTCCCGCATCAAATCGCGCGAGACCGAAGTCACAGCGTCGCTTTCATTAATTGCCAGCCGAATCAAATCCTTCAGCGATTCGTCTTGCGCCAATACCGTAATGTCTGTCCCATGCAGCGTCGTTACGACCTTTAACGAGTCGCCTACCATCTGTTTGGCGAGGAATGCGCAAACGGCGTGCGGCACCGCATAGTGCACGTGGAGAATGTCCAGGCCTTGCGTTTTGGCTACCGTGGCCATTTTGGTCGCTAGGGACAAATCATAGGGCGGATAACGGAAAACGTAGTAATCGCTAACCTCAACTTCATGGTAAAAAATGTTCTTATGGTAACTCCCTAAACGAAAAGGAACGCTATGCGAGATAAAATGGACTTCGTGGCCCTTTTCCGCCAGCAATTTTCCCAGCTCGGTGGCCACAACCCCCGAACCGCCCAAGGATGGATAACAGGTGGTGCCGATTTTCAAAAATGGTTCCATATGGTGGGGGCCTCCTTTGTTGTTGTTCCCTCTTCCAGCTTATGTGCGTAGGGAGCCGAATAGATTTACCGGATAAGCCGTTTTCGTCATGAACCCTTCCGCAAACGGGATCAGTGAACGCTGTCCAATCAGCGAGTCCCGAGCTTTCACGCGTTCCACATAGCCCTGGTTAAGCGGGGTCAAGGCGACGTCTTCGCCCGGCGAACCCGCCTCGAACTGAGAACGGTAGCACCGCAGAGCCCGCTCTTTTTGCTCGTAGATTGCGCTCACGTCGACGACCAAATCCGGCGTTTTCCAATCATTGATGAAATAAAAATAAAGCTCGGGCGCAGGTACCGCCGGCTTGTCCGGCATAAACCGGCGCAGTTTGGCGTTAAATACCGCAGCCTCCACCAGCTTACTGCCATCGATATGGTCGGGATGACGGTCCTCCCAGTACGGGGCGAACACGAGTCGTGGTGCGAACCGGCGAATGACCTCGGTGACTGCAGCCAGTTGTTCCGCCGATCCGGTCAACCCGCGATCGGGTAGTCCCAGATTGACACGGGTCGCCAAGCCCAGCACTTTGGCAGCCGCTTCGGCTTCCTCCTTGCGTAGGACAGGATTGCCGTTGGAGGACAGCTCAGCTTCGGTCAAGTCGCAGATGCCGACACGGTAGCCCGCGGCGGTATGCTTGGCGATTGTGCCGGCCATACCGATCTCGGCATCGTCTGCATGCGCCCCGAAGATCAGAATATCCAGCTGTTCGCTCATTTCGTTAACCCCGGTTTGTGCATCTCTACCAACTCGCGCCAGCCGAAGTCGCCGCGGTCCAAGGCACGCACCAGAATTTCCGCCGTCGCCATGTTGGTCGCTACCGGAATTCCATGCACGTCGCACAAACGCAGCAGTGCGGTGATATCGGGTTCATGCGGCTGCGCCATCAGCGGATCGCGCAGGAAAATGACCAGGTCCATCTCGTTCTGAGCAATTAACGCGCCGATCTGCTGGTCCCCGCCCAGCGGCCCCGACAGAAACCGATGGATTTTTAACGATGTATTATCCATAATCTGCTGTCCGGTCGTTCCGGTGGAATACAGCCTTTTATCTTTAAATACATGCTCGTAAGCGATGGCGAAATTGACGATATCCTCTTTCTTGCGGTCATGAGCAATAAATGCGATGTTCAACATATGCTATTGTCCCCTTTAATCTTCCATAAAATGGTCGAACCCGTAAATCATGCCCTTGCATTCGATCACTTTCTTGATCGCCAAATTGACCCCCGGCATGTAGCCGGCACGATCATAAGAATCATGACGAATTTTAAGCGTCTGGCCGAAGCCGCCGAAAATGACCTCTTGCTGGGCAAATACGCCCGGCAAACGAACGCTATGTATCCGGAAACCGTTATAATAACCGCCCCTTGCCCCCTCAATCGTCTCTTCCTCGTTCGGGTTCCCTTGGCGCAACTCTTCCCGGCTCTGAGCGATCAACTCAGCCGTCTTCACCGCCGTCCCCGAAGGGGCATCCAGCTTCTGGTCGCCATGGTATTCGATGATTTCCAGGTGCGGGAAATACTTCGCCGCCTGTGCTGCAAAACGCATCATCAAAATAGCCCCGATGGAGAAGTTCGGCGCTATCAACCCGCCGATATCTCGGGCTTGGCAGAGCTTGTCCAGATTCTCGATTTGCTCCGGCGTAAACCCGGTCGTACCCACAACCGGCGAAACGCCGAGCCGGATCGCCAACTCAGTGTTGGCGTAGGCGGACTGCGGCGTTGTGAAGTCGACCAGCACCCGCGGCTGCGTCTCGCTGAGCGCTTGCTCCAAATCGCCCGTCAACGCTACGCCGCAGGCCGGAAGGCCGACCATCGTTCCGGCATCGAGGCCGGCATCCGACAAATTCACGGCGGCAACCAGTTTCAGCTCCGGATCCTGGAGCACCATCTTCACCACTTCTCTACCCATTCTGCCAGCGGCTCCCGCCACGGCTACTTTGATTGGTTCCGACATCTTGATCTCCTCGCATTCTCTACTATGATGATTGCTTGATTTGATGCTTCAAGCGCTGTTCCATCTCTTTCAGCTGTCCGGCCGCACCGGCATCCAAAGGAAGGGCCGACGCTTCGCGTACGGCCTGGAGCGCCAGTTCGTAGCATTCCAGCTCGCCATAGGCGATGGCCAGCCATACCTGTGCATCCAACGACAACGGATCGAGCTCCACGGCGCGCTTTAGCATGCGGGCTGCCGGTTCGGCTGCGGATTTCCGATTGTTTCCCGCCTTCTCCAGCTGCCGTCTGGCCATTTGGGTTAATTCCATGGACTGCAAACGGTCGTAATGCAGTTTATATTCGTCCTGCGCGGGCTCCAGAGCTGCAGCCAGGCGTGCATGTTGAAGCGCCTTATCCAGTTGCCCGCTCCGGGCGCAGGTAATCGAGTACCGATAATGGATATCCGCGTGATCGGGTTGATCGTCCAACGCTCGCTCGAACCAGTGCATGGCCTGAGCAAAGTCGTTTTCATAAATGCTTCGGTAAGCTCTTTGCAAATAATCCTCCGCCTTCATGTGCTATCCCCCTTTACTGTAGGGATGATCATACTAACAGCATATGAAGGATGACCCTATTCGGTGTCCTTTTTCGTCCATCGATCCGCATCGCGGGTCGCGAATTTATGCATGACCCGATCATGGGCCTCGGTCAAATTAATGCCAAGCGAATTAGCAAAGCAGATCGTAATGAACAGAATATCGCCTAACTCCAGCTCGATGGAATTATCCGGCTCGTCCTTCTTCTTCGGCTTTTCGCCGAAGGCATGGTTGACCTCACGGGCCAGCTCTCCTACTTCCTCAGACATTCGAGCCAGCATGGTTAGCGGGCTGAAATATCCTTCTTTAAACTGCGAGATGTAACGGTCTACTTCGCGTTGCATATCCGCGAGAGATTTCTCTGTGTTCGTATCCAAGCGCCGATCCCTCCGCCGTTTGTCCCGTTTTCCCCTATGTTATCGTAAGTAGATGACGAAAACAAATCATTTTTTAATCCGCATGGAAAAAGGTATACTAGGAGAGGCAGATCTAACCAAATGCCATTTATCGTCGGAATGGCAACAACTACTTTAGGGACAGGTGAATTTTTTTCATGGAATCAAGCAAATTTTCCGGAATTCTCAAAACGCTGCTGCCGATCTTATTGGGTACGGCCATCTATGCGTTTGGACTCCTTTATTTTATCTTGCCCAACCAACTGATGGAAGGCGGGGTCACCGGCATCACGCTGCTGCTGAACTATGCGTTTGGCATCTCACCTTCGCTTTCGAACCTGTTGCTGAATATCCCTTTGTTTCTCATCGGATGGAAGATCCTTGGCGGACGACAAATCATCTGGACCGGGATCGGGATCGGCTCGCTGACCTTCTTCCTATGGCTGTTCGAGCGGATGATCCGTGGCGGCTGGATCCTGCCGTTCGAGACACAAACGGATTATATCCTCGTTTCGTTATATGCGGGGGTAACGCTGGGGGCAGGTCTTGGAATCGTATTCCGTTTTGGAGGGACGACGGGAGGCTCTGATATCGTGGCCCGGATACTAGGGCGCAAATACGGGTTCAGCATGGGACAGGTCATATTAACACTGGACATCGTCATTATCGGATTGTCGCTCTTCTATATTAGGAAGGAAAATATTTTGTATACGCTTGTGGCTGTGTTTATCGCCTCCAAAGTCATCGATTTTATTCAGGAAGGCGCGTATTCCGCCAAAGCGTTTACGATCATCAGCGATCATGCGCCAGCGATTGCCGACATCATCACGAAAGAGATGGATCGCGGTGTGACGTTGATTCCAGCCATTGGTGCCTACTCCAAGCAAGCGAAGCATATGGCTTACTGCGTCGTGTCACGTCAAGAAATCCGGCGACTACAGTCCATCGCCAAATCGGTTGATCCGCGGGCGTTCATCATCATCAGCGACGTGCATGACGTGCATGGGGAAGGGTTCAAGGAAGATTAAACGCGAAGCAGACATCACAAAAGCAGAGAGGCTAAGGGAATCCTTTGCCTCTCTGCATTATTAATCCAACCCGAACATAAATTTAGCGGTAAAATATGTCCTTATTTCGCCTCGAAGTCACTTATCTCGATAATACCATTTTTTACCCTTATCCAGCCGAAATCCGAGTTTCCCGCAACAAAAAGGGGATCCTTTACCGCTATCGTCCGCTATCGCCCTTTATCGTTCGCCATCACTTACAGCCTGTACCTACGCGTGTCCTCTTCCCTGCGTTGCTCCCGCACTGCGGTAACCTTTTGCGAGGCGCGATACTTGCGAATTCCCGTGTAGGTCAGGGCAAGTACGATCCAAAGCCCGATCAACCCGCTCCAATACCACGGGCTGTCAAAGCCGGTAACCGGCAGGAATACAGGCTCGTCTCCCCGTCGTCCGAACAACCCTTTTAGCACGCCTCCCCCTTGAGAGATGGCCTCCTTCAAGGCTGCCTCATCCCAGGTTCGTTCCCCGCTCAACCGACCGACATATGACAACCAGGAGTCGAACTGATTGACATTGGAGGGCGGGCGTCGAATCACTGCGGCAGGACGTACCACTTCGTAATGGCCCTCTAAGGCCTGGAACGACTTGCGCACCTCCGCCGGTTTCCCGCCCGCACGCGCGCGGTTCATCTGCTGCAAGTTATCGGCCATGACCTTATAATACTGCTGCCATAAGGCCTTGTCCGGATGTAGCAGACTGTTTACCGCCAACCGCAAGCGAGCCGAGGATAACGCCCACGCCTCAGGCTGGATCTCCGCCTTAACCAGCGTCTCCTTGGTGTCCATAATCGTTTCGGCCAAGGCATGGATTCCCTCCACCGACGTCAATCCCTTAAAAGACACGCCTTCCAGCGCGCCGATCAACGTGTCCATGTCGGTCAGCGCCTCTGGGGCATTTCCTTGCTGCATATGTTCATACAAACGCTCTGACGCCGCTTCGAGCTGCTTCAAACGCTCACTGCGCTCCTGCTCCGACAAGGATGGCGCGGCGGTCGATGACGTTCCTGCCTTACTCCCGGTTCCGTTCCCTACCGGTTGAGCTAACACCACCGTGTTCCAGAGCAGCATCGCGGCAAGTAAAGCCAGTGCGGCTACAGTTCCTTTCACCCAAGATCTTCTCACGGACATCCCCTCCCTACCTTCATGGTATGGCAGGCTGTCCACCGTTAGAACCTTGCTCTTAGGCGCGTTTAGCCTGTTTCAACGCAAGCCAACCGGCTGCAATACTGGCTAACGTTAAAACCACGGTAAAGACGGCAACCTCGGATACATGATCCCATAAGGTCTCCGGCAACCAAGGATAAACCTCATACGTGTAGTCCACGGTATCGTTGAGCAGCGTCCAGGCCCCCGCTCCCAGCAGCATTAAGGGCCCAAACTTGTACAATCGGACAAACAGCAGCGATTCCACCGCCATCGCCAAGTGGGAGGCAACCAGCATCCAGTCCTGCCAAACGAGATCCCCGCCCTGATACGCACCGGCAAAAATCATCGACACGGCCCACACGCCGTATTTCACGCTCGTCACAACGGCCAATCCCTCAATTAAGGTGCGTATGCGAAAGTATTTCTTCAATGGTCCCGGAAACAGCAGAAACAACAAGCTTAGCGTAAAGAATAAGCTCGCCGTCGGGCTATCGGGAACAAAAATGATCTGCCAATGCGGATGGTTTTGCCAAGTATCCGCCAGTTGGGCATCATACCAAATGTACCCATAGACCGTTCCTAGCAGGTTACATACAAACAAGGCCCAGAGAATGAAGCGGGAAGATAGAAAAGACGTACTCCAAAGATCCGATAGTTTCAACGTGATATCCCTCTTTTATATGAAAATGGCACCGGTCTCATGAAATCGGCGCGCAAGCTTAAAAAAAACCTGACCGCATCACGATCAGGTTTTCACATACTTCTTATTTTACTGTTCCACTTTTTGTTTCGCAAGCCATTCGGCCAAATGGTCGATGTCCTGATCTGTCAGTCCGGCACTGATTGCCGTATCGTACATTGGAGGCATCTTGCCGTTAAAACCTTCTTTAATAATGGTAAGAATAGCTTCCTTATCATGCTTGTCGCCAACTCCACGCAGTGAAGGTCCGCCCGCTCCTTTTAGGTCCGCGGCATGACACGATACGCAAGTGGCTTTCTTATAAAGCTCCATCGCCGGATCTTCTTTGTCCACGATGGCGACCTCTTCCTGCGATTTTGCATTGGACGTCGGCAACCCTTTTTCCCGATTTTCCCGAGCTTTTTCTTCCCGTTGAATATGTTCCGGCACCTGTCCCGTCGCTTCCAGCTCATGCTGGTAATGCGTCCAGGCGAAGTTCGTCAAATATACAACTGCGGCAATCGACAGCAACATGAGCGATGAAGCGATCGGACGTTGATAGAAGCGGCGCTCCTTGCCCCGATCCAGGAAAGGTGCTAGCAGCAGTCCACCAAACATCACGCCTGGAATGCCCATCGTACCCAATACGACGTAATCGCCGGAAGCATACGGATATTTCAAATATTGATACAGAAACAGGAAGTACCAGTCCGGCATCGGAATAACCGAAGCGGTCGGATTGGCCGGGAAGCCAAGCGGAGCCGGTTCGGAAATGGTCAGCACCAGGAAGCCGACGAGCACGACGACGCCGACCATCCATTCCTTCAGCAAAAAGTTAGGAATGAACGCTTCCGACTTGCCGGGATAAGCCGTATAATCCGGCGGCGTGATAAAGCCTTTGCCCTTGCGGACGCGGGAATCGCCGACGAACACGACTTTTTCCTTTGAATTGTCATGATGAGCCATGTCCCTTTTGCCCCCCTTCTCTTATAGAAGTAGTTCAATATTCATCTTTGGATCACGAAGCCCTTCTTACAGCGGACCGGAAATCCCTTGTCTGCGGATCATGATAAAGTGACCAACCAGGAGGATCAACAATACCGCCGGAAGGAAGAACACGTGAATGGCAAAGAACCGGGTTAACGTTTCCGCGCCTACGATAGAACCGCCCTGCAGCAGCTCCTTAATGACCGGGCCTAGCACCGGTACGGAGTTGGCGATTTCCAAGGTTACCTTCGTGGCGAAATAGGCTTTGTTGTCCCATGGCAGCAGATATCCCGTCAAACCAAGACCGATCATGACGAAGAAAATCAACATCCCGACAATCCAGTTCATTTCACGCGGCGCTTTATAGGAACCGGTAAAGAAAACGCGAAGCGTATGTAGGAACATCATGACGATAACCAAGCTTGCCCCCCAGTGGTGCATCCCGCGGACGATTTGGCCAAAGGCGACCTGTGTCTGCAAGTACTCCACACTGGCATAAGCGTTAATAATATCAGGAACGTAATACATGGTGAGAAACATCCCCGACAAGATCTGGATGACCGTGATAAAAAACGTCAAGCCGCCGAAGCAATACACAAACGCGGAGAAGTGATGCGCCGGGTTGACGTGCTCCGGAACCTCGTGATCGGCCACATCGCGCCAGATCGGCGTGATATCAAGACGTTCGTCAATCCAGTTGTACACATTTTTAAACATCCGAATCTACGCCTCCTTATTTCACGATGGTGTTCGGGATGATATCCCCCAGGTAAACCCAATCGTCCTTAATCATAACCTTGTACTCGTCAAGCGGCTTCGATGCGACCGCCAACTGCTTACCTTCCTTGGTGTAATGCGCACCATGGCAAGGGCAGTGGTATTCATCCGGAAAATTCGTATCGTTATTCCATCCGATCGTACATCCCAAATGCTTACAAATCGGTGAAAGCGCATAAATATTTCCGCTCTCGTCCTTGCGAATCCAAGCCGTAAGGGAAGCCGTACTTAGGTACCAACCGTCTTGCTGCTTGAGCTCGAACGAAAATTCCTGCGGTTCGCTGGTGATTTTACTAACTTCCACAACTTTGACGAAAGCACCTTCGCCCTTCTTATGCAGAATCGGATCAACCGCGAAACGAACCATAGGAAGCGTCACCCCACCCACCATGAATGCAGTGGCGCCCCCAAGCGTGTATGTAAGAAATTGCCGACGGGACATCTCTTTGCGAATAGGCGGTTTATGCGAGGTTTCCTGCTGGTCATGCTGATTGCTCATATGTCTTCAACCCCCTTTGTCAAGCAATTGTTTCCGTACGTTTCAATGATAAATATCACAATATCGTGTAAGACATATTAATAATATATTAGCGTTTTAAGAGCGTCAAGAATTTGACACATTTTTTTGGGCACATAAAAGCTTGTCGTTCTTGAAATTGTCGATATTTTGTCACAATCCCAAACCCTTCTTTGCTTGCCACAATTCTTGTACGGCCACCTTCACTTGTCCTGCAGCGCCCTCCCTGGAATCCGGCGAAAAACGGCGTAATGTCACGATTAAATCGGCATCCGGCAGTTCCCCATCGGACCATTCAAATTCAGCGGAGACGACAAGGACATGAGCAAACCCGCTAGACTTGACATTTCGGCATACGTCATTAATTGCCTGTGGCAAATCCTGTGTTCGATATTGGAAAGACGGGTACGTGACCACTCTCCCTTTGAAAGGAATTTCTACCCAATCGAGGATATCTCTCAGTCTTTCCAACTTTTCCGTTACTTCATACGGACGTTCCAAGCCGGTTAATCCCGTTACTGGAATCACGCAAGTGTCCAAATATGGGCGCAGCTCCTCCCAAGCGGAAGCTTCAATTTCACTGAATTTCATGTGATAACCCCTTTTTCGATTCATGTCTCCCCATTATAAACAGGGATCCTTGACAAATCCATCCTTCCTGTTTTACTATCGATCTGGAATCCAGATTGAACTGCAATTCAGATTGATTTCCATATCCAGTAAGAATTTTAAACACCTTGCTAAACAAGGAGGAGGAAAAATGAGCAGCAACAAGAAGGCTCCTATGCCTATCAACGCCGAGCAAAGCAAGCTCCTCGAAAGCGCCTTACGGATCAAAATCCTGAACGTGTTGGCCAATGAAGCTCACACCTCCAAACAGGTTGCGAATCTGTTGGGCAAGACCCCCGGCAATGTGCATTATCACATCCAGAAGCTGTACGACGGCGGGCTGTTGGATTTAGTCAACACCCAGACGGTTGGCGGCGTTGTCGAGAAGTATTACCGTTCTAAGACAACGTTCTTTAAACCGGAACAGTTCACCGAATTTGCTTATCTCGAAGATGAGCCGCCATACCGGGCTGCGACCCGGTTACTTCTATCCCCGGCCCAATATCAGAATTTCATCGACGAGCTCGATGCCCTGATCCGCAAATGGGAAGCCAAGGACACCGATGGAGCCGAATACGGCGTATTATTCACCTTGGGTCGCGTTCAGGACAGCGACTCGGGTTCCGATTAACTAGAAGGAGGATCCGCATCTATGAATCTTGAAACTTCACAACCGGAAGAGGGCGCAGCCAGACAGGCGATCCGACCTGCAGACGAGCCCGGAGCCAAGAACCCCTTCTCAGGATTCGCGGAGCCGTTCCGTAAATCCAAAGCATTCCCTTATTTGTGGCTTGGACAGCTCGTTTCTTTCCTCGGCAGCTCCATTACCTTGGTCATCCTGCCGATCATCGTCTATTCCTTGACCGGCTCGACGACCACGATGGGCCTGCTTATGGCTGCGTATATGCTTCCAAACATCGTCATGTTGCCTATTTCCGGCACATTGGTTGACCGTTATAATCGCACGAATTTAATGTTACTGACGGATTTGCTTCGCTTTGCGGTCATGGTCATCCTCTCAGCTTTACTGTTTGCGAACGCTTTAACGATTCAAATGCTGTTTATCCTGGTCACCTCGTACGGCTTAATGGACGGCTTGTTTCAGCCCGCTTATGCGGCAACTCGTGCCACCGTGTTTACCGCCGACATCCGCAACTCCGCCAATGCGCTAACGCAGATCAGCAATCAAGCGGTTCGCTTGATCGGCCCGTCTCTGGGCGGCGTACTGGTCACATTCTTCTCAGCAGGTTGGGGAGTTGCGCTTGATGCCATGTCCTATGTCGTTTCGTTTCTCTGTTTATATGGGCTTCGGAGGCTCGTCCCCTATCAACCGAAGGCTGCAGGCCATAGCACGGGCATGGGCGCTGACTTCAAGGAAGGTTTGGCGGTGTTAAAAAGTAAACCTTGGCTCTGGATCACCATCCTAGCCTTCTCCTTAGTCAACATCTGTTTTGGCGCCATCGTCACTGTGGTTATCCCTTGGCTATTCAAAATCCACCTGGATTTGCAACCCTATGTATACGGCATCGCCGTGACCTGTTCAGGAGTGGGCGCCATTGGAGCCGGCTTGCTCTTTGGCACGAAGAAACGTTTAAGACACCGCGGCCTAATCGCTTACGGTGGAGCTTTGATTAGCGGTATTGCCCTTCTGCTGATGGCCGCAGCGCCAGCTCCGGCCGTACTTTGCGCTCTCTTTGCCGTAGAAGGATTCGGAATGATGATGTTTGGCCTGATCTGGGAAACCAGTATGCAGGAGATGGTTCCGCAGGAGACGTTTGGCCGCGTGGCCAGCCTGGATATGCTGGGGTCGTTCGCCCTGCTTCCGGTCGGTTATATCCTCGTCGGCTGGCTAGCTGACTCTATCGGCGGCCTGCAAACGATCGCGCTGTTTGCAGCGATCGGTTCATTGGCCCTTCTGGCCGTCATGTTCACCCCGGCCGTCCGGAATTATGATTAACGCCACTGTTTACAAAAAAAACCGTCCCATCCGTTCATCCTTCATGTGAACAGACGGGGCGGTTTGCCTTTAGCGCTCTTCCAAAGTTTTCAGTTCATCCGTCAGGAGCCGGAAGGCATCCTCATCGCCATTCGCCAAGGCGGTGTCGATCTCGCTGTAGATCTGTTCCGAGCGATGCTTCCGGAGCGCTTCGTCCCATATCATTTCCGCCGCCAATCCAAGCATTGCTTCATAAGTAACCTTCATCTGATCCATAGGATGCACCTCCAAACCATCGTTAAATGATCCTATATTCTTTTCCTTTCACCACATAGCTTTCCGTCGTCCGCCGCATTCGCTCTAAATCGTCTTCGGTTAGCTCCCGAACGACTCGGGCTGGTGAACCCAGAGAAAGAGTATAAGGTGGGATTTTTGCGTTTTCCGTCACTAAAGAACCTGCTCCTACTAAAGCATATTCACCGATATCTGCGCCGTTTAGGACGATCGCCCCCATACCGATTAATGTGCCTGTGCCTATGCGGCATCCGTGAATGATAGCGGCATGTCCCACGGATACGTGATCGCCAACGATCAAGGGCTGAGAAGCATTGACATGTCCAATCACGCCGTCCTGAAGATTGGTACGTTTACCAACGACGATTTCCGCTAAATCGCCCCGAAGCACCGCATTATACCATATGCTGGACTCGCTTCCTATCCGGACGTCTCCAATCAGCTTGACTCCTTCCGCGATAAATACGCTGCCGTCGACCTGAGGTAATTTTCCTTGGTACGGGATCAACATCGCCACTCACTCTCCCTCTTGATTTGCGAGTGATTGTACCCATTCGAACTGCTCTTTGTCAACGGGTTCGAAGTCGTTTATTCCCCTGCATTCACCAAGGCCAAAGCATTTGCATTAGAAGTTATGTAAGTGCGTTGATCGCTTTCCTCAACGCTTAGGCCTTATGAATGAGCTGAACTGCTTGTTTTCCAAACGGGGAAGCCTGTACATACCGTTCATGCCTCTCGTCTTCGCCAAATCGAACCATGCCTAAATGAAGCATCATTTGCAAGATTCGCTCTTCAAATATCGAAGCGGGAGAGTCATAAAAAAACGGCTTAATCAGCATTTCAACCCTTTCAAACAGCGAGGGTACCGTCACCCAATCTTTCGAACAGCAAATCATCCAGTAGACTAGAGACAGCAAGTTAGGAATGGGCCCTTTATATAATCTTAACCAAAAGCGGACGAACTGTATCATAGGCTCCTTGCGTTCCTCCGCTAGGTAGGACGCTCCCCCATCCGTCAATTCTAATCGATGGTTGTTCTCCTGAATGAGGCGGGAATGATAGGCATAATCGTAAAGCAGCGCTAATCGGTTCGGATAATCCTTAAAACGGCGGCCATACCCGAAACGCCAACCTTTGCCAACTAATCCCTCGGACACGTGAAGCGATTCAAGGATCTGCAACTGATTTCTCCGGTACATGACCCCTTCGCTGTTTAACGGAATATCGTGCCGGGACACGTATTGCAGGAATAGCAGCAGGTCGGTGGACAGCATATCCGGCTCCTCCCGGTACATCGGCGGTTCGGCGGCAGCCACCTTCACTTCGGCAAGAAACCGGCGTTCGAGGGTTTCTCGGAACCGTCGCTTCAAATCCTCAGGAACCTCGAACAGATAACGGGTCTGCTGGGTCGTTCCATTAAATAGCCAACCCTGCTGGCGAAAGCGGGTGATCATCTCCCGTGGACTTTCCCGCTCCTTGGCATCCTCGGTAAACCGCGAGCCCTGCGCGCAAGCGATCAGCTCCTCCAAGCTGAACTGACGGCGTCCGTCAAACAGCAGGGTGTTCAGGAAGCGAAAGTCCTCCAAACTCATGCCGCCAATATGCCGCTCGATAAAATCGCGACGGCCTACCGTCTGCAGGATGGATTGAATCAATTCATGCTTCGAATGCCCGCTGCATTCGCAGTCGTAATGATCCGCTATTCTGCTGAGTTGTCCGATATCGGCAAAAGTGAGCATATCCGCCAGATTCATAGTTTTACCGCCTCGCCGTTTTAATCCCATTATGGGAAGGTTTTCCGGCGTTTATTCCCGAAATCCGAAATTATCCCGAAAAAATAGCAAAAAAAATAAGCCGGCCTAAGCCGGTTTACTTCGGTTCCTTGACACCTTCTTGCAAGTGACGTGTGCAATTATATAATCGCAAATCCCAAGAATTCTCCATTTTCTCCAGAATCGTTAAAGACAAATTGCCAATCCGCTCCTGGCATTTCTCCTGGTACAAGGCGATATAAAGCTGCGCCAGCAGACCTCCATGCGAAACAACCAACACATTGTTGCTCGGGTAACGCTCCGCCAAATCAGCCATAAAGGACAAAGCCCGCTGGCGGATTTCCTCGTCTTTCTCCTGCCCCAGCTCATGCTGGTCCCAATCCTTGCCCCATAACGTTTCTCTTTCCACCAACGTCATGCCCTCGACCTGACCAAAGGAACGTTCCATCAACCGCGAATCAGGATCGTACAGCGGAATCCCCAGCGTCTCGGCCAAGATTTCACCGGTCTCGCGCGCCCGTGACAAGTTACTCGTCAGGACGAAGTCCCAGCGGTATTCGCCTTCCTCTTTCAATCTCTGGCCGAGCAGTCTGGCTTGTCGCCGTCCCTCGTCGTTCAAGGGGATATCGCTCTGCCCTTGAATTCTACCTATCGCATTCCAATCAGTTAGTCCATGGCGAATCAAACCAACGAGCATAACCATCCCCCTTTAGATGTAAAAAACGCCCCGCCCGCTCCAATAGCGGAAGAAGCGTTTGTTAACCCAAGTTTATCTTCTGGTACGGCGGAGTCCTTTCCAGGAAAAGAGCGCCAGCAACATGCCTGCCATAGACAGTACCATCCAGTATTGCGGATAAGCCGGGCCCATTTGCACGGCAAAAGGCTCTACAATTCCACGCGAAGCGCTAGGCATGGCGAACGAAAAATCCGCGTATGCATCTGTCTCCGAGCCGGCCGCCGCGACAGCTGTCGGCAGAATTCCGGTCATCGGCTCGGCAGCTTTCTGGTTCGACGGGGTATGATCCATCAATAGGAAAACAAAGCTGCAAAGGAAGATAGCCAGGAAACTGGCGGCCCAAAATACGACCCTACGCCGGAAACGGCGGGTAACGCCGCGCTTGACGTCAGGGGCCAGCCAAGGGGATTCGGCATAAATCCGATCCATCACTCGCCGATTTACCGTTTCTGCCTGCTCCTCCGTCACTTCCATCGGTATGTACTGCAGCATGTCCAGGCTTTCTTCCCATTGTTGATATTCGTCTGCGCAAGACTCGCAGCCCAAAAGATGCCGCTCCAGCAAAATCCGCTGAGGGTGTTGTTCGGGCAGGTCCCTTAACAATCCGAACAATTCTTGGGCCTCTCTACAATTCATCTGCTTTTCATCCCTTCGTAATGCTCGTAGATGGGTTCATAAAAGTAGGGTTCAAGCTGACTTTTTACACTGCTGCGCGCCCGGAACAACAGCGACTTCACGGCGCTAACACTTTGTCCCAGAATATTCGCGATCTCTTGATAATCCAATTGATCGTATTCGCGCAAGATCAAAGCCGATCTTTGCTTCTCCGGCAGATTGTTGATGGCTTCTCTCACCATGCCCACTTTCTCGCTCCGTAATACCGCTTGCTCGGGGACGACATCGTTTGAAGCTACGGGAACGATCCCGCTTTCATCCAAGGGGACATTGCCGTTTCTTTGTTTGCGAAGTTCGCTGAGCACCGTGTTACGGGCAATCGTATACAACCAAGTGGAGAAAGAAGCATCTACCTCTCTGAAGGAATGCAAGCTGCGAAATGCTTTATAGAACGTTTCCGAGCATAGATCTTCGGCAAGCAACTCCATATGAGCGCTCTTTAACATGTGATAAACGAAGGCCAATATCTTCCGCTGATACCTTCGCATGAGCTCCGAGTACAGTTCCGTATTGCCTTCCTTAATTTCGCGAATCATTTGGGAATCCGTCATTTAGGTGCGATCCTCCTCGCGCTTCCATGGGCCATCTTCCCGTTCGATTCTTACATCAATTATTACCGAACAGGTTTGAAAAAGTTGCGGTTATCTATGTAACTTCGATAAAAAATCTATTCGACATGAAAGCAAAATTAACAGCGTAGCCAAACTTTGAAGATATTATACCACAGGAGTTGGATTTAAAAAAACATCCATTCCTGCATTATTCATGTCAATCGACGACGAAACGCGATTTCTCGTTGCCATAAGCCCCATAAATTGGCAGACCCTTGCCTATTTCAGCAAAGGTCTGTTCAATACAATATGCTAGTGGCCTCAGGATGATTCAGCAATTGACCTTGCAACGAAGCGCGTGGCCGCCTCTCGAACGTCGTCTGCCTGCGTGATGGCGGAAATCACAGCAATGCCGTCCGCCCCAGCGCGAATGATTTCGCCGGCCGACTCGATCGTAATGCCGCCGATGCCGACCAGGGGCAAGGCGATCCCGCAAGCGCGTAGCTCGCGGAGAATTCCCGGCCCTTGCGGTGCTTTGGCGTCCGCTTTCGAGGCCGTGGGATAGATCGGCCCGATGCCAAGGTAATCGGCACCGTGCCGAACGGCGGCCTCCGCTTCGGCGAGCGTGTGCGCGGAGACGCCGAGGATGCGGTCGCCGATCCGGGCGCGGACCCGCACGGCCGCCTCGTCCTCCTGGCCGACGTGAACGCCGTCGGCTCCGATCGCAAGGGCCAGTTCCACGTCGTCATTGACGAGGAACGGCACACCACGCTGGCGGCATGCGCCTTGCAACTGGATGGCGAGTTCCCGCAGCGGAGCCCCGGTGAGCGCGCCCGGCCCTTTCTCGCGGAATTGCACGAGCGTGACGCCGCCGGCAAGCGCCTCTTCCAGCACCCGCAGCGGCTCTATACGGCAGTTCGTGCTGCCGATGACCAGATAAGTCCGCAGCAGTTGGCGCATGCGGGCTGCCTCGATGCGACCGCTTCCGCCACCGTCGTTCATCGGGAAACTCCTTGTAAGCGACGGTAAGCAAAATGGTTCGTCGGCCCATGCCCCTGCCCCAGCTCAAGCCCGTGCTCGATCGCCGCTTGAATAAAGGCCCGGGCGGTCCGTACCGCGTCTAGAGCCGGTAAGCCTTTGGCTAACCCCGCTGTCAGCGCAGCCGAGAAGGTGCATCCCGTGCCATGTGTATGTGGCGTGGGAATTCGCCGTCCGACCAACTCCGTGAAGGTCGACCCATCATAGTACAAATCAACAACCCGATCGCCGTTCTCGGTGTCGTGGCCGCCCTTGATTACGATCTGCCGCGACCCGTACGCGCAGATACGTTTGGCCGCTTCGCGGCGATCCTCCATGGTGCGGATCGACAGGCCGGACAACACCTCCGCCTCCGGGAGGTTAGGCGTAACGATGAAAGCCAGCGGCAGCAATTGCTCGCGCAGCGCTTGCACCGCTTCCGGCTGGAGCAGAGAAGCGCCGCCCTTGGCAACCATTACCGGGTCGACCACCACTTGAGTCCAGCCAAAGGCACGAATCTGGGCGGCAACCGCCTCAATGATTTCCGCGCTGAACAGCATGCCGGTCTTCAGCGCATCCACCCCGAGGTCGGAACCAACCGCTTCGATTTGCTCCGCCGCCGCTTCCGGGGGCAGCGGGTAGACGTTCGTCACGCCCAGCGTGTTCTGAACCGTCACGGCAGTGATCGCCGACATGCCGTAAACGTCCAGCTCCTGGAACGTTTTGAGGTCGGCCTGGATGCCGGCCCCGCCGCCGCTGTCCGACCCGGCAACCGTCAGCGCCTTGGAGATCCGGCTCATCCGACCCACCATCCGCCGGCGCCTGTCGCCTGCATTTCACGCACTGCCGCGTGGCCCTTGAGCGAATGCGGATGAAGCTTCGCCAGCTCGTCAAGGAACGCGATCTGGAAGCTGCCCGGTCCGGCGGCAGCCGTCCGCTCGGCGGCGCGGGACGCGGCGGCGCCATAGAACGCTAGCCCGGCGGTACCGGCCAGCAGCAGATCGCGCTCCACCGCGGCGAAGGCTCCCAGCACCGACGTGAGCAAGCAGCCCGTGCCGGTCACCTGGGTCAGCAGCGCGTCTCCGCCGCTGACAAACCGGCACTGCAGCCCGTCGGTGATGACGTCTTCGCGGCCGGTAATCGCCACGACCGTGTTCAGCGCCCGCGCGGCCCGTACCGCGAGTTCGGCCGCCTCGTCCCCCGCGGTGTCGCCGGCATCAACCCCCTTGATCTCGCGGGTTTCCCCGACGAGATGGGCGATCTCCGCCGCATTGCCGCGCAGGAGCGACACCTTTACCTCGCGCAGGATACGCAGAGCCGATTCAGTGCGGAAGGCGGTCGCCCCCGCACCAACCGGGTCAAGCAACACCGGCACGCCATGAGCGTTCGCCGACCGGCCGGCGAGGATCATCGCTTCGACCTGCTGCGTCGACAACGTGCCGATGTTCAAGACGAGGGCCCCGGCGATCTTGGCCATATCAGCCACCTCCTCAGGTGCATAGGCCATGACCGGCGAAGCGCCAAGGGCGTACAAGCCGTTTGCGGTAAAATTCGTGACGACAACATTGGTCATGTTATGCACGAGGGGTTTCGTTTTTTGCACCTTTTCCAGCACATCGGACAGATCTTTTTCCATTAAGCTCATGTTTTCAACCTCTCTTTCGATCATTTGGATGAATGCGAAATCATCGGCATCGCAACCGGCCAGTCTTCCTGCCGGTAAGCCATATCCCAAAAGAGATATTCCAATTGGCAGCTTTGCAGAAAATGATCGGCCATCCTTTGCCGCTCTTCCTCCCTGGCTGTATCCGCCCATCGGTCTAACGCATGGATAAACTTCTCCGTCACATCCCCCGAAAGACGTCCGTAAAAATCAATCCACTCATAAAACGGATGGTCCGGTGTCGGCTGCACTTCTGCCAGCAGCTTTTGGCCGATCTCCAGATAGGTCCAAGGGCAGGGCAATAAAACGGCATAGATCTCGCCCAAACTCCCTTCGTGGGCCACCGTCAGCATATGACGGATATAATGATGCGCCGAGGGTGCAAGCGGGTACCCCTGCAACTCTTCAAAATTCACTCCGGCGGCCCGGCAAAAATTCTGATGGGGTTGAACTTCACGGTTTAAAATATACGCGATCTGTTCGTTGAACATCGCGATCTCCTCTCGGGTCCGGCTTTTGGAAATCGCGATACCGTAAATCCGCATATAGGCGTTTAAATATTCGTAATCCTGCTTAACGTAATGAATGAGCTGCTCTTTCTCCAGTTGTCCCCTTGCGATACCTCTGACGAACGGATGATCGAATATGGCTTGATAGATCCCGTCCGCCTGACGTCGCAGCTCCTGCGTAAACCCCATCGTCTTCACCTCCCAATATATTGAACTAGGAAATCCCCTGAGAAGACGACGACAAACGACCTGTTAACAGAGCGCGCAAAAAAGCCGCTCCGTAGAGGGAGCGGCTCGATCAAGTCCTAGGCTGATATACGACAACCTGAGCACTATTCACATGGGGGCCGACTCCACTTTCCTACGCTAGTATGAACTAGATCAGGTTCAAAGGGTCCAAGATGGTCTCTTGTCTCAGCCGTTTACGGCGCCCCTAGTGGATTTCCTATGCAATTCACCTATTACTCTACCGATCCCTGCCTGGATTGTCAATCCCGTCCAGCGAAAGATCGTTGGATCACTTGCTTCTCTCGTCTACACCATCCCCGGAATGCTGCATAGCATAACTATCAGGGAACTGTCTTGTAAACCGGTTCCTCAGGATAAGTAACCGGATCCCATCCAGCTAAGGAAGGTTAGGCCATGAATTCAGCCGGAAAAAGCAAATCCTCGTCCTCCAACAAGAAAAATGGCAAAAAGGGCGGTTTCCGGCCAAAAACCCCGGAATATACCGTAGCTGCGCTGCTTCTTTCCGGTAAACTTCGCGTGGATTCCGTCCAGTTATACCGTAACGCAACCATGTATGTCTCCCTTGTTGGCGAATACAAAACGATCAGCAGCGATGCAAACGCCGACAAGTTGCTGAACTTTCTCAACGAGAATGGAGATATGACCATCAATGACATCATCAATGCCATGAAGAAAAAAGCGGACAATTCCTCCTGAACCCGCTCTTCCTTTGAAAGATTCGGGTGGGAGGATCGCTCGCTTTACATCATAACCTAGATGCGGGGGTTTACTACAATGAGTGAATTTGACGGCGAAGGCTTCTCGGAACTCATCGTAATCATCATTCTGGTCGTTCTGTTCTTCTACGGTTCCAACGATATTGAAACGCTGACGGGCGCCCCGACTTCCGATTAACTGTCGAAGGCGACCCACAGCGTTCTCTCGTTATTTCAACTGCAAACGAATCGTTTTGATTTCATACGGTGACATCGACAACTCAAGCTCCGCAGTTGAGGAGGATTCTCCTAAAGGCCGTTCCATCATGTCGGTTTCTTGCCAGGAAATCACCGGCATCCCGAAATGGAAGCGAACGCGGCCTCGGCCTCCCTTGTATTCATGCAAACGAACGATCAAGCCGTCGCCGTCTTCCGCTTTTTTCACGGCATCAATGACGACGTCCGCACTTCCGCTCGTTTGGAGCAGTGAGAATGAAGACGAGTGCGCCTGGCCCATCGTGGCGTAAACCGGCTGATTTAGCAGCGTTGCTGCCTGTACGGTACCGCCTTCGGACCAATGCCCCTCGTGAGGATACAGCGCGTACGTAAACTCATGCTCGCCGCGATCCGCTTGCGGATCCGGATAAGTTGCCGATTTCAACAGCGACAGCCGGATCACATGGTCCTTAATGTCGTGGCCGTATTTGCAATCATTCAGCAGGCTGACCCCGTACCCGTGCTCTGACAAATCGACCCATTGATGACCGACCGTTTCAAATCGAGCAAGGTCCCAAGAGGTGTTCCAATGCGTCGGTCGCTTGACGTTTCCGAATTGGATATCGTAAGTAGCTTCCGTAGCCCGTACGTCAACCGGAAAAGCGACCTTCAGCAGTTGCTGACGCTCCTGCCAATCAACTTGAGTCTGGAAGTCAATCCGCCGGTTGTTGCCATACAGAATCATCTCTTGGCGGATCGTCGAGTTCATATAAGTCCAAGTAAAGCTAACGACGGCACGCAGCGAACCCGTCACGACTTTACAGTCCTGTAGCTGCTCGACCTCGCGTTGTTTCTCCTGGTAGAACACATCGATGTCCCAAGCCTCAAACATTTTCGGCTTATCTTCGAACACCTGAAGTACGTTCCCCCGTTCGCCCGGCGCCAGCACTTCGCGGCCGGCTTCCCGATCAAAGATCGAGATTAGCTGTCCGCCATCATTCCACTCGATGTTATAAATCGGGGTTTCGATTCCGTTTGGCCGTGTTTTAAAAGGTTCATCTGGTGTGAGATCAACCTGTTCGTCCTTGCTGCGTTCAATCGTCACAAAGCCAAGCGGCGGCACGTTCTCTACTAGCACCCACACCGTCTTTCCGTCGAATTCGGATTTCAGCTCTACCCCGCCTGCTTGAACCCACTTTGCTCCCTCAGCTTGCCCCTCCAAAGCAACCAAGCCGGTAAAAGGCCAGGAGGACGGATTCCATACGGTGTACGAATCCCCCGCGTCGTTCGTCAAGGCTTGAATGGCTTGCTCGCGGCAGGATTCCAACAGCGATTCGGTCTGCGCGTACTCCAGCTTGGAATCGCGGTACACCTCTGGAATGGACGAGCCTGGAATGATGTCGTGGAATTGGTTGCGCAGGATCGTTTTCCAGCTTTCGTCCAACTTCGCTTTCGGATAAGCCTCCCAGTCTCCTTCCGCGAGCAGCGCCTGCAGGCTGAGCAACCATTCGGTGTCCCGGGACAACAACTCCAGTTTGCGGTTCATCTTTTTGTTGTACGCTTGGCTGGTGTAGGTTCCTCTATGGTATTCCAGATACAGCTCACCGTCCCAGGTATGAACATAGCGATCCGCCGCCCCAACGGTCTTTTGCAGCTTGGCGAAAAATTCGTCCGCCCGGCCGGTCGTTACCCTCGGAAGGCCCGGCATTTCCTCGAGCCGCCGCCGCAACTCCAGATGCTCGCGATTGACACCGCCGCCTCCATCCCCATAACCGTAAGAAAGCAGAAGCTCTTTGTTAACCTCTTTGTCGCGATACGTCTCCCAAATGCCTTGCACGCTGGACGCCTCAATATTCCCGTTATAGGTATACCACCAGAAACTGCCGTCCTGCGGCGTAGTGATGAAGTGCGTCAGCACCTCGCTGCCGTCGATACCGCGCCAGTGAAACGTATCATGCGGCATGCGGTTGTACTGGTTCCAGCTGATTTTCGTTGTCATAAACGTATCGATGCCCGACTTGCGCAATATCTGCGGCAGGGCCCAGCTGTATCCGAACACGTCCGGGAGCCATAAGTAGGTACATTCCTGGCCAAACTCCTCACGTAAAAAGCGCGTCCCGTACAGCAACTGCCGCACCAGCGATTCCCCGCTCGTCAAATTGCAGTCTGCCTCCAGCCACATGCCGCCGGCTGCTTCCCAGCGCCCCTCCTTGACGCGTTCCTTGATCTGTTCATAAAGCTCCGGATAATCCTGCTTGATATACTCGTACAGTTGCGGCTGCGTCTGCAAGAACACGTACTCCGGGAACATCTCCATTAAGCGCAGCACGGTGCTGAAGCTGCGGGCTGCTTTTTCCCGCGTATGCTTAAGACGCCACAACCAGGCGACGTCGATATGCGTGTGTCCGATGCATTGGACCGTGACCGGCGACGTCTTCTTCATTCCCGCCACCGCTTGGGTCAATTGCTCCTCGGCTTCCGTCAGCGAAGCATAAAATCCTTCCGATCCTGGATAAGACCAATCGATCCTCAGAAAAGCACGATCCAGTGCCGTCAATAGGTCGGTCCGCTCCGGCGCATTCGCCGGCAGCACCTCCACTGTCTGCATGACCGCACGGGACGTATAATACAAGCGATCTACGGTCCCGTCCAACCAAGCGATTTCCGCCCGCTTGATCCGGTGTTCCTGCACCTGCGGCTTCCCGCCGCCCTCAAGCCCGGACCATAAACGAAACTGCAACTTGACCTTGGTACCGGAGGCTTCTTCCGGGAAAAACACCTCTTGGTGATTCATATCCACGCCTTGGAACGGTTCGCCGTTGACATACAGGAGCGATTCGAACCCGGAGTTGTTCCCTCCGCCCGTTTTGCCGAAATCGAACACGCCGACGATCTGGCGTCCTCTCCATGCGGCCGGGATTTCAATGTTCGTCTCCAGCCATAGGTAAAGATCTCGGCCTTCCCAGCGTTCTCCCGCCTGCATCGTGGACCATGGCCCCTCCTTAGGCGGTCTGGCGCCGATGTGCCCTTCCTCGTCCACTTGTGCTTGAAACGCCTCGATCGGCTGGGCATCGCGGTATCGGTATGCTTCCAGCTCGCGTATCCGTGCATTCAATTTCTCTTCCGTCCAAAACATCGTATCGGGTACCTCCCTGAATATGAGTGTGCCTACCCCCTCATTTTCCGGTTCTGTCCCTGCGAAGTAAATTACTTATCCTCATCAATTTTTGTCCTATTATGATATGATGAAGATAATTTGAACAAAGGAGCGCCTGCCTATGGATTTGAAAAAATGGCGGAACGAACTGGCTTCTGTACTGAACGGAATCTGTGGTGAAATCGCGGTGGGGGATGCCGTGGTCGATTGGGTCGATATCGTGATAGAACAAACCGGCGGTTCTGGAAAATGCCCTCCCCACGCGCATACGTGGTACGAATTCAACTACGTCCTGTCCGGTCGGATGCAAACTCGCTTCATTGATCAGGACGTGATGGTTCACGCGGGCGAATTTTTTCTGATCCCGCCGGGGATGACCCATGCTCACGACTATTCTCGCGAAGATCCGCATGAAGGCATCTGCCTGCGATGGCGGTTTCGGCCTTCACCAGGCGAAGTAGATACCGCTGACGATAGCTTTCTTGGACGGCTTGGTCGTCTGAAGGATTGGCCCCCCGGCGCTTACCGCGATAATGACGGCATCCGGTCGCTGTTGCTCCAGTTCTTTGCCGAAGCGGAGAGCGGGCGGTCCCCTTTTTATCTGCGGCTGCTGTTGGTGCAATTGCTGGAGGTTTTGTCCGGAGTGACCGTACGCCATGCGTCAGTGGCAACAGAGCCAGTGCAAGCCCGTGACGCGTTGCTCCGCAAAGTGGAGGTTTATTTGGAGGATTTTCGCGGGGACCGGCTGAATGTTGAAGCGTTGGCAGCCTCGCTGCATATGAGCTACGGCCATCTATCCCGCTTGTACAAACAAAAAACCGGCCGGACTCTGATTGAGGAAATGAACCGAATCCGTCTGGCCAAAGCCTGCGAGTTGCTGTTGCAGCCTTCCTTGCTCATTAAGGAAGTCGCCGAACAAGCCGGTTTTCCTGACATCTACTACTTCAGCAAGGCGTTCAAGAAGAAATACGGCATCAGCCCGCTCACTTACCGCAAGCAACAGGCGTGCTTGGCGAAGTAGCGCTTTTTCATAAGGCATGTTCGTTAATCAGGGCCAACGGATGTCTTGTGCCACTTGTGCCGATGCCCCCTGTGGGTGTCGTATCTGTAATCACCGTTCAAGTGTTGTCCCATTGTATTCGATTTTTCATATATAACTTGTCATGAACACCCAAATGTACGAGATCTATTCGAAAATTCATACAGAAACATGTCTACCGCACTCCCGCGGCCAAAATAAGCATGATAATTCATATATAATCGGCTGAATTCAGGAAAATGGACGATATCTATACAATTTATCGTATAGATTTCTCGCCTGCTGTGTAAAAAGACAAAAAAAAGACCGCTTCCTTCGAAGCGGTCCTTGCTCACTCACGAGCAAGAAGTTATTGGATAGGAGTGGAGAGAAACCATACTGTACTTTTATTATATGTATACGTTTTCATTCTGTCAACACTTTTTTTTGAGCGCTTTCATTTCGCAATCCACAAGGGGTTGCCATATCCCATTCAACTCTTAGTTTGACATCGAAAACATCCCAGCGTCCCTCGGTTTGAAAGCGGATATAGGAGCATAGGGGCAGGAAGTTCGCGTTCGCTAAGAGTGTGTAACGGAACCCATGGCCCTTATTTGCCCATTTCCCAGTCATTTCCCGTTCTAACGGACTCTAGTGACCTTATTGGGCTTGAATGGTACCTAAAGAGACGCTTTTGTCCGAAATAAGGTCTTCTGGGTCCGTTAGCAACAAAATTGAACCTAAAGCGGACAACTAGCGTCTCTGAGTTCCGTTAGCTGAAATCACACATCAGGCCCGGCTGAATTCAAGATTCGACGCCGAGCCCTCCCCTTCGATTCCCCTTCGTGATCAAAAGCCGAATTCAAAACAACCTCTTCCATTTCAGGTTTTAAATTCGGCTTTTCAGCACCGAGAAGGTTGAATGAAGCTAGGGACTGAGCAGCGCAGCGTAGGTAAATCCTACGTGAGCAGCGGAAGGCCCGGCTGAATTCAAGATTCGACGCCGAGCCCTCCCCTTCGATTCCCCTTCGTGATCAAAAGCCGAATTTAAAACAACCTCTTAAAGGTAGACGGTGTGGCCTAGGGATTGGAGATGCGCCTTCGCCCTCTCCATCTCCCCTTCCTGACGGAAAGATAAGCGCAGCACACCCGGAACGTCCTCGCGACTTTCGATAATCTGCATGTTGCTCAGGTTGATGTGCCGAAGGCCCAGCTCAGTCGCGATTTGCCCGATGATCCCCGGCGTGTCGGGCACGTCGATGTAGATGTCGAACAAAGAGGTGATCGCCCCTTTGCGCCGCTCCGGCAACTCGCTGCGGAACCGGTTTGCTTTTTGGAACGCGGCTTCGATCCCTTCTCCGTTCTGTTCCTCGAGCAAGGAGATGAAACCTTCGATCTCGTGGTTCCAATCCTTCAACAAGCCAAGCAACACTTCGCGGTTGCTGAGCAGAATGTCCCGCCAAACCACCGGGTCGCTCGAAGCGATCCGTGTGATGTCGCGGAAACCGCCGGCCGCCAGCATGCGGTACAGCCCGTTGCCGTCGTTGTAATCGCGTACCTGGTTTACCAGTGCAACCGCAATGATATGCGGCAGATGACTGATCGCTCCAACGATTTCGTCATGCATGACCGGGTCGACGCGGACGATTTGCGCTTTAGTGTGTGACAGCAACTGTTCTAAGCGCTGGTAAGCCTCGTCCGGTACGTCAGGAGACGGCGTCAACACGTAATAGGCGTTCTCGAATAAGAACGATGAAGCGGCCTCAACGCCAGAACGCTCCGAGCCGGCCATCGGATGGCCGCCGATAAAATGCACGCCCGGGCGAGAAATTCTCGCCGCGCAAGCGGCGACGGCCGCCTTCGTGCTTCCGACGTCCGTCACAATGCAGCCAGGCTTCAGCGGAAGTTCAGTCAACTTCTGTAGGTAATCCTCCAGGAGCCCTACCGGCACGCACAAAAAAATAAAGTCGGCATCCGCCGCCGCCTCTTCCATGGACAGAGTCGCGGCGTCAACGACGCCGCGCTCCTCGATGCGTTTCAGGGATTCCGGACGGTGGGCATGGCCGACGACCGTGATTCCTGGCTTGCCTTTCAGGCACAACGCCAGCGAACCTCCGATCAAACCAACGCCAAAAATGGCAATTTTCGTTGTCATCGTTTCTCACTCATTTTCTGCGAATAAATTAGGAGATTAAACCCGGGTTGCCGATTTACCAAGCACCTGCTCCAAGGCGGTCACGAATTTGGCGTTTTGTTCCGCTGATCCTACGGTGACCCGCACGAAATTCGGATACTTCGAAAAGCCCGCCCGCACGATAATGCCTAACTGCAGCAGCGACCCAAACATTTCACCGGCCGGACGCTGAACATCAACCATAATGAAATTGCCGTGTGCCGGAAAATACGTAAGACCCAGCCGTTCGAACTCACCATACAGATAAGCAATACCTTCACGGTTCTTGGTGCGGCAATCGCCCACGAATTCTTGATCAGCCAAGGCCGCTTTGGCCGCCGCTTGACCGATCCGAGATGTATTAAACGGCTCGCGAACCTGGTTAATCAGTTTGATAACACTCGGTTGACCCACGCCGTAACCGATGCGCAGCGAGGCGAGACCGTAGATCTTGGAGAACGTACGAAGCACAACCAGATTTGGATATTGGTTCAGCAAGGCAATCCCGTTCGTGTAAGCCGAATCGGTAACATACTCGGCGTACGCTTCATCCAATACGACCAGCACATGTCCCGGAACCCGATCAAGAAAAGATACGAGTTCGGAATGAGGCACGATCGTCCCGGTTGGATTGTTTGGATTGCAGATCCAGACCGCCTTCGTTTTATTCCCAATGCGGGTGAGCATTCCCTCCAAATCGTGGGTACCATCCTTCAGCGGCACTTCGATGCTGACGGCCCCTTCGATATCGGCATTGCTCTTATACACGCTGAACGTTTGATCCGCCATCACCGTCTCGTCGCCAGGCAGGAAAAACGCGCGAGCGATCAAGGCGATAATTTCATCCGAACCGCAGCCGAAAATAATTTGTTCCTTCCCAACGCCAAGCTGGCTGGCTAAAGCTTCGGTCAACTCTGCAGCGCTGCCATCGGGGTACAAGCTTAAGTTAGCCAGTTCCTGCTCGATAGCGGCACGGACACGTGGCGAACTGCCATATGGATTTTCATTGGAAGCCAGCTTGATGACTTCCTTGAGCCCGAGCTCCTTCTTTACTTCTTCAATCGGTTTACCGGGTTGATACACCGGCAAATTGACGATCTGGGGTTTCGGCAACATGGATAGGTTCCTCCCTCAAATGACTTGTTGTGCTATTCTCTAAAAAATCTATAATCTCAATTTTGCCACAAAGTCGCGAATTTGCAACAACCCTTGGTCCCGGGTGGACGCCTGCGCCAACAACGGCAAGCTTTCTTCGATCTTTCGCACGATCGCGCTGCCGACCACCGCGCCGTCACAGATGGCCGCAAAACGCTCAACCTGTTCCCGGCTGGATATCCCGAAGCCAACGGCGACAGGCAAATCCGTTTGAGCTTTAACGGATGCAATAAATTCGTCAACGCTGGCGTTAAACGTAGCCCGCTCACCGGTCACGCCCAGAGAGGAAACGCAGTAAACAAATCCGCGGGCACGTTCCAGAATCTGCGCGATCCGGCCACTGGACGTTGGAGCTACGAGCGGAATCAGCCTAACGCCCGCTGCATCCGCTAACCCCAGAACCTCCTCCGCCTCTTCATAGGGAAGGTCTGGTATGATTAAACCGCTGATCCCCGCTTCCTTCACGGCAGCAAAGAAACGATCCGATCCCATTTGCAACACGGGATTGTAATAAGTAAACAAGACGAATGGAAGACGGATTCCCCGTTCTCGGGCTTTGGCGGCTGTCTCGATGCAGGAAGCGACCGTGATCCCATGGACCAGAGCACGCTCTGACGCCCGTTGAATGACCGGACCGTCCGCCAAGGGGTCGGAGTATGGCACACCTAACTCCACCACATCGGCACCGGCCTCCTCCAACACCGCTAAAATATCGAGGGTCGTTTCCGGGTCTGGGTCTCCGACAGTCACAAACGGAATCAGCGCGGTTTTCCCCGCCGTCTTCAGCTTCGCAAATGTGTCGTCGAGCAAGTGGTCCGTAGGTTGACTCATATCGTTCCCCCGCCTTCCGTATACGCCATAATGGACTCCACATCTTTATCTCCGCGGCCGGACAAGCAGATGACAACGATCTCGTCACGACTCATAGCCGGGGCCATCTTCACGACTTGCGCCACCGCGTGCGCCGATTCCAGGGCCGGGATGATCCCTTCGGTCCGGCTCAGCAGTTGGAGCGCATCCAGCGCTTCGCGGTCGGTTATCGGGTAATACTTCGCGCGTTCGATATCCTTCAGATAGGAATGCTCCGGACCAATCCCCGGGTAATCCAGACCGGCGGAAATCGAATGAGCCGGCAGCACCTGACCAAATGCGTCCTGCAGCAAATAACTCATCGAGCCTTGGAAGACGCCTTTCGTCCCTTTGGTCATCGTAGCAGCGTGGAATTCAGTATCGACACCTTTGCCGGCGGCTTCCACACCTACGAGACGAACCTCCTGATCCTCGACAAACGGATAAAACATCCCGATCGCATTGCTCCCGCCGCCAACCGCAGCGACGAGCATCTCCGGCAACCGACCTTCCGCCCGTAAAATTTGCTCCCGTGTTTCATCGCCGATAATGCGTTGGAAATTCCGCACCATCATCGGATACGGATGCGGCCCGGTGGCCGACCCCAGAATATAAAACGTGTCATGCACGTTGCTGACCCAATAGCGCAGCGCCTCGTTGCAGGCATCCTTCAAAGTCCGAGTACCCGACATCACCGGAACGACCTCTGCACCAAGGAGTTTCATCCGAAACACGTTCAACTGCTGCCGCTTCGTATCCTCCTCGCCCATGAACACTTTGCATTCTAGACCTAGCAAAGCGGCTACAGTAGCGGTTGCCACCCCGTGTTGGCCCGCGCCGGTTTCGGCGATGACTTTCTGCTTCCCCATTCGCTTAGCCAGGATCCCCTGCCCGATCGCATTGTTGATCTTGTGAGCGCCGGTATGGTTCAAATCCTCGCGTTTCAGGTAAATTTTGGCCCCGCCCAAGTGCTGCGTTAGGCGTTCTGCATAATACAACGGGGTCTCCCGCCCGGAATACTGCTTCAGCAAATAAGCAATCTCCGCTTGAAACTCGGGATCATCTTTATATTTCAAATAGGATTCTTCCAATTCGATTAATGCGTTCATCAGCGTTTCCGGCACGTAACGGCCTCCAAAAGGGCCAAAACGTCCATGCTCATCCGGTACCTGCTTCATCATCCCTTCACCCTCTCTACGAATGCTGTCATTTTCGCGATATCCTTCACGCCGTCCGTTTCAACCCCGCTTGAGACGTCAACACCGTCCGGCTGCAAGGTCTCGATCAACACCCTAACATTATCGGGATGTAGTCCGCCGGCCGCCAAGAACGGAATTCCGTGCTCCTTGGCCCATTGTCTATAGGGTTCAGCAGCAGCCCAATCAAACGTGATGCCGGAGCCTCCGCCGTAATTCGGGTCGTACGTATCGAGCAGCAGCCCGTCCAGCACGCCGTCATATTCCGCCAAGGTTGCACCGGCATGGACCGTTCCGTCCGTTTTCACCGAAAAAGCTTTGAAAATCTTGACGCCATACGCATCTTTGACCTTCCGGCAAAACTCCGGGCTTTCCGTCCCGTGGAGCTGCAGGATGTCCAGCGGCGCCTGCCGCAAAACCTCGTCCAGCTCCTCCAAGGTCGGATTGACGAAAACCCCAACGCTCTGGGGAACCGCCTCCACGCTCCACTCTCGAAGCACGGGAAGCAGCTCCGCCGCACGGCTTCCGCTGATTTGACGCTTGCTTCTGGCAAACACGAATCCGACATAATCTACGGGTAAGTTCACCATAGATTTTAGCACTTCAACGCTTTGAAGTCCACAAATTTTTACGGCGGCTTCCCCCATGTTACGTCGTCCCTTTCGCATTGTTGTTCGGTTCTGCAGCTTGAAGTATCGGTCCCATCAAATCATGTACTACGTCCCCAACGTTAGCCCTCCGCATAAAAGTTTCCCCGATCAGCACACCTTTTGCGCCGTTTCGCTGCAAGAATTCCACATCTTCCCGCGTCTGAATCCCGCTCTCACTGATCAGTGTCGCATGCGGCGGCACCAGTGCGGCCAGCGCGGCCGTTGTCTCCAGGGACACCTCAAAGGTCCGCAGATTCCGGTTGTTAATACCAATCAGCTTCGCTGCAGGCAGTGCCAGGACCCGATCCAGCTCCTCGCGGTCGTGGACCTCAATCAATGCGTCGAGCCCCAGTACCGTGGCGAGAGCCAAGTAGTCACGCAACTGGACATCGCTCAGAATCGCTGCGATCAGTAGCACCGCGTCGGCACCTAGCAGCCGAGCTTCATAGATCTGTCGCTCGTCGATCACGAAATCCTTGCGCAGCAGCGGCACGTTTACCGCCTCGCGAATCGCACTCAAGTAAGCCCCGCTGCCCTGAAAATACGTTTCATCCGTCAGTACGGAGATACAGTCGGTTCCTGCCGCTTCATACGCCGCTGCCAGTTGAACCGGATGGAAGTCCGGACGGATCAATCCTTTGGAAGGAGACGCCTTTTTCACTTCGGCGATTAATCCCATGTCCCGTTTCCGGCCCGCCGTAAGGGCGGAGTGGAAGCCGCGTGTCGGCACCATCGCCGCGATGTGGCGTTCCGCTTCTGCGATGGAGAAGGTTTCTGCCAAACGCGCAACCTCCGTTTTTTTCGTCTCCACAATCCGATCAAGATACATAACTTAATTCCTCCGTTGTCTGAATAAGCTGCTCTAGCTTGTTAAGGGCTTTCCCCGAATCAATCGCTTCCGCAGCGATGGCAACCCCTTCACGAATGTTGTCCGCCAGACCGGCCACATACACGCAAGCGCCTGCGTTGGCCAAGACTACGTCCCGGTGGGCTCCCGGTGCCCCTTGCAGTACACGACGAACGATCTCCGCGTTCGTCTGCGGATCGCCGCCGATCATCGCCTCCAGAGGATACGTGCGAAGCCCTAGATCTTCCGGTTGAAGATCATAGGTTCTAATCTCGCCGTTTTTCAGTTCAGATACCCGTGTTGGGGACGAAATGCTAATCTCATCCAACCCTTCTCGACTGCTGACGACTAGCGCACGTTTGGACCCCAACTCACGCAGCACTTCGGCGATCGTTGATGTTTTACCTCCATCGTAGATACCCAGTACCTGGCGATCCGCCCCTGCCGGATTCGTCAACGGGCCCAGCATGTTGAAGACCGTACGGATGCCCAGCTCCTTGCGAGGTCCAGCCGCATGTTTCATCGATGGATGATACAGCTGTGAGAACATGAAACAAATACCGATATCGTCAAGGCAGCGTTTTGCCTGTCCGGCGTCCAGTTGAATATTGACGCCTAATGCCTCAAGCACATCGGCGCTGCCTGAACGGCCGGATGCCGATCGGTTGCCGTGTTTCGCCACGCGGACCGATACCGATGCCGCAACGATGGCTGCCGTCGTCGACACATTGATTTTATGGATGCCGGAACCGCCCGTGCCACACGTGTCTAGTAACTTCTGTGTTTCCGTATCAATCCGGCTGGAGGCACCACGCATCGCTTCCGCGAAACCGGTGATCTCCTCAACCGTTTCCCCTTTGATTCGCAGTGCCGTCAACAGGCTGCCGATTTGGGCCGGCGTTGATTCGCCGTTCATGATGGCCTGCATCATGCCGCGCGCATCTTCCCGCGCCAAATGTTGTCCTTCGATTAAGCGGCTGATGCCCGCTTGAACGGTTTGCTGTCCTGTCGTCATATCGATTCGCTCCTCTCTTTAGTTCCCCGGAGTATATTCGTATAGGTAATCCTGGTTAATGATATCGTCGTTTCGTGCCGGAGGCGGAAACATCTGCTCCGCGGTGCGAATTGCCGTCAAGAGCGCCTTGGCTTTATTTACCGACTCTTGATATTCGTTCTCCGGAATCGAATCCCACACGATGCCCCCGCCCGCTTGCACGTAGGCCTTCCCTTGCTTGAACACGATCGTGCGGATCGTAATGCAGGAATCCATGTTCCCCGAGAACCCGAGATAGCCGATGGCTCCGGCGTACGTACCTCGTGCTTCACGCTCGAGCTCGGCAATGATCTCCATAGCCCGCAGCTTCGGCGCACCCGATACCGTCCCAGCCGGCAGGCAGGACAGAAAGGCATCGAAAAAATCCTTGTCATCCCGCAGCCTGCCGGACACTTTGGATACCATGTGCATGACGTGAGAGTAACGCTCGATATCCATATAGGATTCGCATGTGACACTGCCGAAATCGGAGACGCGGCCCAAATCGTTACGGCCGAGGTCGACCAGCATCAGGTGCTCCGCCCGTTCCTTCTCATCCTGCAGCAGCTCGGCTTCCAGCGCCAAGTCCTCCGCTTCTGTGGCCCCCCGTGGTCTCGTTCCGGCAATCGGGCGGGTCTCCACACGGTCATTCTCTACCTTGACCAACGCCTCGGGCGACGTCCCAACGATAATTTCCTCGTCCAGCTTGAGATAATACATATACGGCGACGGATTCAGCGTCCGCAAGACGCGGTAAACGTGAAGCGGATCGACTTCGGTTTCGATATGGAATCGCTGCGAGAGCACCACTTGAAAAATATCGCCCGCGCGGATATATTCCTTCGCCTTATCTACATTTGCGATGAATTGCTCCTTCGTCAGGTTGGACTTTACGTCACCGAGGTCGGTCACCGCCGGCAGCGGCCTGCGGTTAAAGCTCTCGCCCGGCCCTTCCTGCTGCAGCAGATCGGCCGCCAGATCCAGCTTCGTCTCCGCCTCCGCATAAGCCCGGCGAATATCCTCATCGCGGTCACCCGGCTTGACGTGCACGTTGGCCACCAGCAAGATGCGTTGTTTTACGTGGTCGAACACAATCACTTGGTCGCAGAACATAAACTGCATATCTTGCAGATTCAGGTCATCGACCTGATGCGCAGGGAGTTTCTCATAATATTGCAGCAGATCATAACCGAAAAACCCGATCGCCCCGCCTGTAAACGGCGGCATTTCCGGAAGCTTCGGACTGCGGTAGCCCCGCAGGATCGCCTTCAGCTCATCAACGGGCCGGGACGAGCGCAGCCGCTCTTCGCCGCCTTCACGACCGACCGTAATTTCGCCTTTCTTGGCCGAGATGGTCAGGAACGGATCGGTGCCGATAAAAGAATACCGTGCCCACTGACTGCCACCTTCTACGCTCTCCAGCAAAAATGCCCGCTCCCGCTGGGCGATACGACGGAAGATTCGAATCGGGGTTTCCATGTCGGCGAGCAGCGTACGGGCAATCGGGATCAGATTGTATTCGTTCGCCAAAGCAATGACCTGTTCTACTTGTGGGGTTGCCATGTCTCTCACTTCCTTTTCGGTTTGGTTCAGAGCCAAATAAAAAAACCTCTACCGAAGTAGAGGTTCTGGGATTTGCGGTTTATGGGAAAGCACTGCTCCGCATCACGCGTATTCCCTCTCATTCCCCACAAAAGGAAAGGACAAGAATCGCGCCCGGAAACAGGCTATTCGCTCAGCTAAACTCAGCTCATCTCAACTTATCTCTACTCAGCTCTAAAATGTCTCAATTCAAAACGCTCAAAAATCTCAACTAACTTGCTCTCATCTAACTTACACTCATCTAAAATCTAAAATAACTATACCTTATCGACAACCCGTTTGGCAACCCAAACCTGCTCAAGATCCGGAAACACTTAAGTCCGGCCGCAAACTGCGAGCTTCGTTCAAATAAACATGCTTCATGTCCCGTTGTCCTTTGCTTGTGTTCACCTGAATCAATAGGCGTATACATTTCGGCAGGGCACCTTGAACCGGGATCTCCGTCGAGCACATCAGCGGAACCATATCCCAGCCGCTTAAGACCCGAATGGCACGGGCAGGAAAGGTGGCATCCAGGTCTGGTGTCACCGTGATCCAGACACTGCAAATATCCTCGGGTTCGATTTCGTTGCGCGCTACGATTTCTTTCAACAAGGCCGCCGTCGCGTCCAGAATCTCCTGTTCCTCGTTGCGGGCTACCGTTGTTGCTCCGCGAATGCCTCGGTTATACATATTGTCCCTCCTCTTTCAATTCAGCGATCACTTGGCGAACTTCATCCAAAGTCACATCAGAGACAATTTCCACTTGCCCGATCTCCACAGGTAAAATAAATACCATCGTCTGTTCCTTAAATTTCTTGTCGTGCATCATCGCTCCGATTAAATCCTGCTCGTTTAAATGAGCCGGCATGGCCGTCGGCAGACCAAAGCCTCGCAGGATGGACACCGTATCCGTATAAATTTGCGGATCCCTGCCCCGATTCACCGCCAGCTTCGCTGCGGCGGCCATTCCGATCGAAATCGCTTCACCATGTAAGAATTCGCCGTATCCGCCGATCGCTTCGATCGCATGGCCTAACGTATGCCCGAGGTTCAAGATCGCGCGGAGTCCGTTCTCCCGTTCATCAACAGATACGACTTGGGCCTTGATGGAGCAGCCTTGCGTTAAGCCGTAACCTAGCGCTTCGGGATCAAGAGCTAACAAATCGGCCGTATGCTCGCGGCACCAGTCCGCAAAAGCCGTATCCCAAATCAATCCGTGCTTGATCATTTCGGACAGGCCGGCGCGGACGTCGCGCGGCGGCAAGCTTTGCAGGCTGTCCACGTCATAAAGCACCATCTCAGGTTGATGAAAAGCGCCGATCATGTTCTTAGCCAACCGATGATTCACCGCGACCTTTCCTCCGACACTGCTGTCGTGGGCCAGGATCGTTGTCGGCATCTGCACGAAGGTTACGCCGCGCATATACGTCGCCGCCACAAAGCCGGCCAAGTCGCCAACGACGCCGCCGCCGAGCGCTACCACGGCTGAGCAGCGGTCCAAACCGCCTTCAATGGCCGTGGTCATGACATCCTCGTAAACATCCAGCGATTTTGACTTTTCTCCGGATTTGACCACTTTGCTGACTGTCCGGTATCCTTTGGCCTGTAGTGAGGCTTCGACAACCGGCAAATACTTTGGTGCGACATGGTCATCGGTCACGATCAGGATGGGGCTTTTCGTCGACAGCTGATGCTGTTCGAAGAAATCCCCGGCTTTCCCCAGCAAACCGCCGCCGATATAAATCGGATAAGAACGTTCACCCAAGTCAACCTGCAACGTTCTCATCAATACTCCTCCAGCTGAGCCAGGTAGCCCTGGTAATTACGCTCGATCTCCCCGATCGAATCGCCGCCGAATTTCTCCAGGAACGCTTTGGCGACTTCCCAAGCAACCACATGCTCCAGCACGACGCTAGCCGCCGGAACGGCACAGGCGTCCGAACGCTCCACTTGGGCGGCAAACGCCTCGCGGGTGTCGATATCGACGCTTTGCAGCGGTTTGTACAGCGTCGGAATCGGCTTCATTACGCCGCGAACGACGATTGGCATGCCGTTGGTCATCCCGCCCTCGAAGCCTCCGAGCCGATTCGTAGCCCGATAGTAGCCCCGCTCCTCGCTGTACAGGATTTCGTCATGAACCTTGGAGCCCGGAAGTGTCCCGGCTTCGAAACCGATGCCGATTTCCACACCTTTGAACGCGTTAATCGACATCACCGCTTGCGCGATGCGTCCGTCCAACTTGCGGTCATACTGCACATGACTGCCCAGCCCGACCGGCACGCCTTCGACGATACATTCGACGATCCCGCCGATGGAGTCGCCTTCTTCCTTGATTTTATCGATATAAGCCTCCATCTTCTTCTCCGTCTCGGCGTCGGCAACCCGTACTGAGGAAGCCTCCGTTACCCGTGCCAACTCGTCTAACGGCAAGTTATGAGGCGGCGCTTCGATTTCACCAATACGGATGACCTGACCGGCGATGCGAATCCCAAAGTGCTCCAGGAGTTGCTTGGCCACCGCTCCTACGGCGACACGAACCGCGGTTTCGCGTGCGCTCGAACGTTCAAGCACGTTACGCAGGTCTTTATGGTTATACTTCAAGCCACCGTTTAAATCGGCATGCCCCGGTCGAGGACGGTGAACTCTGCGCTTCTCTTCATCCGTGCCTTCAATCGGTTCAATATTCATGATTTTCTGCCAGTGCTTCCAGTCGTTATTCTCCACGACCAACGCCACCGGCGCTCCCGTCGTATACCCGTGACGGACGCCGCCGGCGATTTGCGCCGTATCCTTCTCGATTTGCATCCGCCGTCCCCGGCCATACCCTTTTTGACGACGGGCCAATTCAAAATTCAACGCTTCAAAATCCAGTTCCAGATGGCTTGGCAAACCTTCAATAATCGCAGTCAACTGGGGTCCATGCGTCTCCCCCGCTGTTAAGTATCGTAAACTCATGTTGTTGCGTTCCCCCTTTAAACTGTTAAACTGTAAAGAGCTAAAACCCGATGATATCTTTGCTCATTATAATATTGATTGCTGCATTCTGTCACGTGGTGATTCGCTTTTGCGAGAATTTCCTTCGTTTCCGAACCGCTTTGCAGAGGAGCCGAAAAAAATCATAGCGCACCCCCGACACCGGTATTACATTAATGGCGTAATCCATAACTCTGAGTTGGAAAGGACCTTGTTATGAAGCCACTTGACCACTTCGAAACCTGCTTCCCTCTCTTGGAAGATCACGCGCACACATACTTAAACCCGGACGAACTCAAGAATTTCCAATCCTTCTCCGGCAAGGAAGTCGCGCGGCAACTTAAAAATTTGCTTGAAAAGCCGCTCGCTGAGTTTACTAGCGTCAACGAGGCGTATTTTCGGGCGCGTTGGGCGGAATTGCTTCGTCTCCTCCATCCCGGAGAAGACCTGGTTCTGCTAGAGATCGCTTCGGGCGACGCAGACATGATTCCGCAAGCGATGGCCCGCACGCATCCTAAAGGCCTGTACATCACGGCCAACATGAACAAAGCGCTGAACGACAGTTTGTCCAGCAAAACCAAATCGCTAGCCTTGAAGATGAACATCATCAAGGATGATGCCGTGCGTATTGCCGATTACACCGGTAAAGGCACCGTTGACGTCATCGCTTTCCAGCATGCCGTCAACGATGTTATTCAGTCCATCCTTTGCGACAAAGCGGGCATAGATACCGTACACGCCGAATGGATGGAACTTCTGCCGCGCATGATCGAACTCGTCAAGCAGGAGTCGTCGCGGAATACTTTGGCCGCTCAAGTCAAGGAACCCTTCCTGGAATTGATGCGCGCATTGCTGGGAACCCTTCGGTCCGGCGGCTACGTTGCGATGAATCACTACCTGTTCCAGCTCGATCTGGATTGGGGTTATCCCCCCGATGTATTCGAGCACATGATCCCGATGACGCGCGAGTGGCTGCGCGAGCTTAAAAGCTGCCGTGAAATTACACTCGACGGTTTTGATTCTCAGTGGTGGATTATTCTTCAGAAAATCGAAAGCGAACCGTCGTATTAATCCTCCCGCAACGCCCCCTCCAAAACGGGCGCATCGTTTCTCTTGACTGCCGCCAGCTTGCGGATCCGGTGCTGCCCGACTTCGCGCACGACGAACACATAGCCGCCGTACTCGAATTCCGGCTTTTCATTGATCGTCGGAATACGTTTGAGCTGCCCAATCATAAACCCGCTCAGGGTATCGTAGTGTTCGATAGGCAACTTGATACCCAGGATGTCCTGGGCATCATCGAGGGAAATCGTGCCGCTGAACAGATAACTGCCCTCGCCAATCTGCTCGTATTCCCGCTCTTCCTCATCGTGCTCGTCATAGATATTCCCGACGATTTCCTCTAGCAAATCCTCCATCGTCACGATTCCGGCGGTGCCGCCATATTCGTCCACGACAATCGCCATGTGGATGCGGTTTTGCTGCATTTCCTCGAACAACTCATTTGTTTTTTTCGATATCGGGATAAAATACGGCGGCGTCACCAGCTCCTGCAAATTCCAGTTTTCCTTCTCCCCGGTGCGCAAAAATCGGATTAAATCCTTGCTGTGCAGAATTCCGATCAGGTTATCAACCGTCTCCTCGTACACCGGGAACCGAGTATACTGCTCCTTGTCAGCGATTTCGGCCACGGTTTGTTGATCGGCATCCACAGGAATCGCCACGACGTCGATGCGGTGCGTCATGATATCCGATACGGTCAGGTTATCGAAATCAAAAATATTGTTGATCATCAGCCGTTCGCTAGGTTGAATCGTCCCCATTTCCTCCCCGGTATCCAGCATCATGCGGATCTCTTCTTCGGAGACCTCTTCATCATTGGCATTCGGATCGATACCAAATAGACGCACAAGCAGGTTGGTGGAGGTTGTCAGCAACTTCACGAACGGCGCGGTTGCTTTGGATAACACCGACAACGTCGTGGCCGCGAACATCGCCATGGCTTCGGCTTTTTTCATCGCGACCCGCTTCGGCACCAATTCGCCAAGTACCAGCTGGAAGTAGGAGAGCAGTAGCGTAATGACGATCAGTGAGATCGTACTCAGCACGTTTTCGGGAATCGGCAACCCGAAGCGGATCAGATAAGCAGCCAGGTCACCGGCAAAGCTCTCCCCGGCAAAGGCACTGGCAAAAAAGCCCGCCAAGGTAATCCCGATTTGAATCGTAGCCAGGAACTTGCTGGGCTCGCCGAGCAAACCGACGATGACCTTCGCTTTCCGATGGCCCTGTCCCGCCATCGCTTTGATTTTGTTATCGTTTAGGGAGATCAAGGCGATTTCGGATGCGGCAAAAAAAGCATTAATCAAAATTAAGATCAAAATGACCAAGAGTTCCAACAATTCATTCCACCTCCAAAAATTTCCCCGTTTTAGTTTGAGGTTGTCGCCCCGCGGATATACGCAAAAAGGCATAACCCGCCGCCAAAAAATTGACGCAGGTTATGCCTGAACTCCGTCGATGACGAATAAGTTATGCTTTATTTGTGCTGTGTTGCTACTCTCCGGGTCGTCCGAATCGCTCATCGATGAAACCTCTCCTGACCTGAATTTATTAATTATTATAGAAAGCCCCCCTGCTGCTGTCAAGAACGCTTCCAACGGTGAAACGCAAAAAAAAGCGCCGTATCCCGCCCTGCATGGCGAAACCTCGACGCTGTTAACGATCTTCAATTCGTTTGGGCCTACTGTCAGCCTATCTAAGTCCCGAAGCGGGTTGATTTTCCAGGGAAGCAGCGCGCCGAGGATCTAACGGAAAATCCTCCAGCATTCTTTTCAGATGCGGACCCTCGATGCCCAGCACCTGCGCACATTCCTGCGGCGTCAAGAATCCCCGCCGGTACGCTTCGATCACCTTTCGCTTGTCCATGACCTGACCTCCATTGACTGTATGGTCCCAGTATAGGATACATCAAACCATTCTATACCATCTCTTTGGCTTCTTATCGCGAAGTAGCTCAGGTGAAGCGAAATCGGCTTCGAATCTTGAATTCAGTTGCTCGCTCCGTTGCTCACGTAGGCCTCCCTACGCTCCGCTACTCACTCCCAACTTCATCCAACCTTCTCGACGCTAAGAAGCCAAAACTTTTGATCGCGAAGTAGCTCGGGTGAAGCGAAATCGGCTTCGAATCTTGAATTCAGTTGCTCGCTCCGTTGCTCACGTAGGCCTCCCTACGCTCCGCTACTCACTCCCAACTTCATCCAACCTTCTCGACGCTAAGAAGCCAAAACTTTTGATCGCGAAGTAGCTCGGGTGAAGCGAAATCGGCTTCGAATCTTGAATTCAGTTGCTCGCTCCGTTGCTCACGTAGGCCTCCCTACGCTCCGCTACTCACTCCCAACTTCATCCAACCTTCTCGACGCTAAGAAGCCAAAACTTTTGATCGCGAAGTAGCTCAGGTGAAGCGAAATCGGCTTCGAATCTTGAATTCAGTTGCTCGCTCCGTTGCTCACGTAGGCCTCCCTACGCTCCGCTACTCACTCCCAACTTCATCCAACCTTCTCGACGCTAAGAAGCCAAAACTTTTGATCGCGAAGTAGCTCAGGTGAAGCGAAATCGGCTTCGAATCTTGAATTCAGTTGCTCGCTCCGTTGCTCACGTAGGCCTCCCTACGCTCCGCTACTCACTCCCAACTTCATCCAACCTTCTCGACGCTAAGAAGCCAAAACTTTTGATCGCGAAGTAGCTCGGGTGAAGCGAAATCGGCTTCGAATCCGCCCCTTACCCCTTCTTGCGGTAAAAGAACGTCTCCGCCGCCTCCAGGTCATATTGGCCGGGGGAGAAGATCTGCTCCGTGCTGCCTACGAACAAGACGCCGCCGGGACGAAGCGCACGCGAAAATTTATGATAAAGCCCTTGTTTTGCTTCTTCCGTAAAATAAATCATGACGTTGCGGCAAACGATCAGGTCGAAGCCCTCTTCGAACGTATCCAGCAGCAGGTTTTGCTTCTTGAACGTCACTGCTTTCTTTAGCTTTGGATCAAACCGGAACATATGACCTTCCGGCGAAAAATAACGCTCGGCTACCGCTTTGGGCACATCCTTCAGCGAGCGCTCCAGGTACAACCCTTCTTGGGCTTTGCCTAGCGCCCCATCATCGATGTCCGTCGCCAGCAGATAGGTGTTCGGCAGAAGCCCCAGATCTGCGAGGATCATCGACAGGGTATACGGCTCTTCTCCCGTCGAGCAAGCCGCACTCCACACTCTCAGCTTCGGCCGTCCGGCCGCCAGCTCCGGCAGCACCGAATCCCTCAGCACTTCCCAACGGTTGGGATTGCGCCAGAACTCGGACACGTTGATTGTCATCTTGTCCAAAAATTCATAAAATAACGGCTTATTACTCATCATTGCCGTATAAAAATCCGCAAATGTTGCATAGCCATTCTTGTTGCGCAACGTCGTCAGACGCCGTTTCATCTGCGCTTCCTTGTATTGCGCCAAATCGATTCCCGTACTTTTCTTGATGCTTTGGATAAAGCCGAGGTAATCGGGGTCCAGTGTCGTCTCTGCGTTGTCTGCCCGAGGTAAGTCGGGGATCATCCGGTTCAGATCCATGGGCTCACGCTTCTTGTGTACGGCACAAGCTCCTGCGGTGCAAAGAAATTGGCGATTTCCCGCTCCGCGCTTTCCACTCCGTCGGAACCATGAATCAGATTAAAAGGCGTATGGGCGGCAAAGTCGCCGCGAATCGTGCCAGGGAGCGCCTCTGTCACTTTTGTTTTGCCGATGACCATGCGGGACAAGGTGATAATATCGTCCCCTTCCCAAACCATGGCAAATACCGGTCCGGAAGTAATGAAGCCAACGAGCTCATCAAAGAAAGGTTTGCCCTCATGCTCTGCGTAGTGCCTCTTCGCCTGGGCTTCCGTCACCTGAACCAGCTTGCCTGCGATGAGCCCAAACCCTTTATCCTCGAACCGGCTGATGATTCTGCCGACCAGCCCACGCTGTACGCCGTCCGGCTTAACCATTAAAAACGTTCTTTCCATGGTTCCCCTCCCGAAATTAAACAGCATCATTTGAGATACGATGATTCCGACCCTCCCAAGAAGGCGGTTTCACCTGCATTTTACCAGATTCTTGCGAAGTCGGTAAAGCATCAAGATTTAATAGGAGCGTTTATTGACAAACTCCGCAATGTCCTCCAAATGGGTGCGTGCCGCCGTTACAGGCAGCTGCTGCAGCGCCTCGAGTGCCTTGGCAATAAAACGGTCTGCCAGCGCCTCTGCTTTACCAATTCCGGAACTGGTTCGGATCATTTCGATGGCCCTGGATACCTCTCCGCTTCCATCCCCGGCTTGAATGCCACGAATTTCCCGCAGCAGCGGCTCTCTTAGCCCCGGCTCCTGCAGAGCAAAGAGGACGGGAAGCGTGATGTTGCCCTGACGCATATCGCTGCCCGGAGGTTTTCCAATCGACTTCTCGGTCCCGAACAAATCGAGCAGGTCGTCACGAATCTGAAAGGCCATCCCGACGTTATAACCGTAACGGTACAACAGCGAGTTCACCTTATCCGGGGCATCCGCCGCCATCGCCCCAAGCTGGCAGCTGATGGCGATGAGCAACGCGGTTTTACGGCGAATGCGCAACAAATAATTACGCACACTTTGCTCGGTGTTGAAAAAATCGCGGATCTGCTCCATTTCACCGATCGACATCTGCACCATCGCCTTAGCCAGAATGCGGTGTATGTATGGATTTCCCAGCTCGGATACCTGCATCAGCGCCTTGGCGTAAATATAGTCGCCGGTATACATGGCAATTCGGTTATCCCATTTGGACTTGACCGTCGCTTTGCCCCGCCGCGTGTCCGCATCATCAATGACGTCATCGTGGACAAGGGACGCCGAGTGGATGAGCTCCAGCGGCACGGCAATATATTGCAGCTTTTGCAGATCGTAATTTCCGAACTTCCCGCCAAGCAGCACGAAGATCGGCCGCAGCCGTTTGCCTCCCGCCTTCAGCAGGTGCAGGGACGTTTCGCTCAGCAGCTCATCATCGCCGTCGATGCTCCGGTACAGCTGCCGTTCGATATAATCCATATCTTTTTTTAGTGCACCGAAAATATCCAGTAGTTTCATTCTTTCACCCGTGTCAGCGAATTGTGACTCCAAATACCCATTTCTACTCGATGATCTAACAATCCCATTTCATAGGCATAATCAAAATACAAGGAAAGTCCTTGGCGGTGCGATTCGTTAAAATCATAACGAATGTTTTGCTTAAAATAATGCTGCCAATAGTCCGGCGTGCCGCCGATTTCCGTGCAGGCTTTGGCTACAAGCGGGGATACGTCGCTTAAGCTCTTACGTTTGCTATCCACAAAGGCTTCGGCCACTTCGGCCAAATAGTCACCATTGGCTTCGGCAAACTCTCTCTGAACGGCCCAAACCGCAAATGTCATACCATAACCTGTCCATGATTTCCAAACTTCCCCCAAATCGGTGACGATATAACCATGATCCCGCCAGGAAGCCTGAATTGCATGATCACCGATCAGTAGAGCTCCGTCGCTTTCAGCCATCATCGCATCCAGATCGGGTTCGCTATCCCAGTAATCCGGCTTGCCGCCAAACGCCTTCTCCATAATGATCTTAAGCAGGTTCACCGAAGTAGCCGAAGTATTCGTGAGCGCGATCCGCCCGTTCGCGATTTGCTCCGGCGGCTTCCGCGAGAACAGCAGAATCGAATTCACCGGCCCGTCCGAGCTGACCGAAAGATCGGGCAACAGCAGAAAGCGATCCGATCCGTACCCGTAAGCAAAAGAAGACACCGGGGAAATATCGAGCGTGCCGCCGAGCATACGGCGGTTCAGCTTCGAAGGCACCTCGGTGACCAATTGGCTTGCTTGTGGCAGGCGCGTGACGTCGAAATAGTGAAATACGGGCCAAACGTTGCTATATCTGATTTTACCGATGAGGATGTCTTTATTCTCCCTGTTGTTCATCTTGATCCCCCCATCTTCTGAATAACGCGTGCTCAATCCCCAGACTGTCGAGCACTTTGCCGACTAGAAATGCGACCAGATCATCGATCGTCTGCGGCCCGAAATAAAACGCCGGCATCGCTGGAATCATACGTACGCCGAGTCTTGCCAGTTTCAACATATTCTCCAGGTGGATGGCATGAAGTGGCGTTTCACGGGGCACCAGCACTAGCGGTCGGCCTTCTTTCAGCATGACGTCTGCCGCCCGAGCAATCAGATTGTCCGATGTTCCGTTTGCGATCGAAGACAGGGTCCCCATGGAGCAGGGCATCACGATCATGCCATGGGTTAGAAATGAACCGCTAGCAATTGAAGCACCAATGTCGGCGATCGGATGATACACCAGCTTCCCGGGGAGCGTGCCGAAATGCTCTTGCAGCGCAGCCTCTCGGTCGCTCGTGTTCCAGCCGAGCTCCTCCTTGATCACTCTCCATCCCGCATTCGATACGACGAGATGGACGAGGAAGTTCATGCCTAACAGCGTTTCTACCAGCTTCACGCCATAGATTGAACCGCTGGCTCCCGTGATGCCGACGACGATCGTCTTCGCTTTATCCATTAGTTATGACGCACCACCAAATCAATCAATGTAAAGGAAAATACCACGATACTAAGCACGCCGTTCATGGTAAAGAAAGCCGTTTGCAGCCGGCTGAGATCGCTCGGGGAAACGATATGGTGTTCGTAAAATAAAATGATATAGGCGATCACCATGCCTGCGACATACCACCATCCCAGATCCGTCATCAACAGCAAAGCGATGAAGCCCAGCGCGGTGATCATATGAAACGCTTGAGCGATTTTAAGCGATTTGGCAACACCAAACCGTACGGGAATGGAATGAAGGCCTTCTTTGGTATCAAATTCCACATCCTGACAAGCGTAGATGATATCAAAACCAGCAATCCAGAACGTAATGGTTGCGAAGAATACCATCGCGGTCCAGTCAACTTGTCCAGTAACGGCCGCCCATCCGCCAAGCGGAGCTAGAGCGATCGTCAAGCCAAGAACGACGTGGCAGAGCCAGGTGAAACGTTTGGTATAAGAGTAGAATACGAGCATAATAACGGCAATGGGTAGAAGCTTCAGCGCCAGCGGGTCCAACTCGGCAGCAGCCCAGAACAGCAGAGCAAAGGAGGCAATGACAAACACTACAACCTCCCCGATTTTCAAGAGGCCCTTAGGAATCGCGCGATTTGCGGTTCGAGGGTTCTTTGCGTCGCTGACACGGTCGATCAGGCGATTGAGCCCCATAGCGGCGCTGCGCGCCCCGATCATCGCTAATAGTACCCAGCCGATTTGTGCCCAGGAAGGCAGCTCTTGATGAATCGCTACGGATCCCAGTAAGGCAGCCATAAAGGCGAAAGGTAAAGCGAATACGGTATGCTCGAATTTAATCATCTGCAGAAAAATTACGATTTTCTTAAACATGGTGCGTCTCCTTCGTTCCGATGTGCAAAGCGGCAATCCCGCCGGTTAAAGGATACGCTTCGACCCGGGCTAGTCCCGTCTCCCGGAAGATTTCCGCCAGTTCCAGGCGGCCGGGAAATTGAACGAGGGAATCGGGCAGCCATTTGTATTGCTCATACCGTTTTGCGACTAACTTGCCAAGCATCGGAAGCATTTTCTGAAAGTAAAAATAATAAAGTCCTTTGAACGGCTGCCAGGTCGGCTTGGACAACTCCAGGCAAACGACTTTGCCTCCGGGTTTCACGACGCGCTGCATTTCCCTCAGTACCTGACGTAAATCGGGGACGTTTCGCAGACCGAAGCCAATTGTGGCGTAGTCGAACTTATTGTCTTCAAAAGGCAGTTCCATCGCGTTCCCTTGTATCAGGGTAATCGACGAATCAAGATGGCGTTCTTTCACCTTGCGGCGGCCGTATTCCAGCATCTGCTCGCTAAAATCCAAACCAACGATCGGTCCCCCGCTCGCCTCGGCCATACTGATCGTCCAATCGCAGGTACCGCAACACAAATCAAGTGCCCTATCCCCAGGGGACATGTTCATTTTGGCCATCGTGAATTTCCGCCACGCTTTGTGGCGCCTAAAGCTGAGCAGGTCGTTCATCATATCGTATTTCGGAGCAATGCTTTCGAATACGGAGTGGACGAACTGTTCTTTTGTCTCGGATGAAGACGATTGACTCATCTGCTTATCTCCCTACCCTTCTTGCACGGATCGGCGTGCTGGTGACAGCACGTTGATGAAAGGCTCAAGAATGGATTTGAGCTCAGTTCGTACCGTTTCCTTCTTGCATTCATGGAGCAGCGATTGAACATGATCCACCGATTGGTGCAGCATGGACATCAACTGTTCCTTGATATTGTATTTCACGAGCATCAGCGTCCAGTCGCGTTCGCCAACTTTACGTGCGGATAACGTATCCTTGTCCTCCGAGGACCCGGTTTCCATAATCCGCAAATACGCATATCCTTTACGGTCGTGCGGCAGTTCAGAGGAAGCCTGGATTTCATCCAGCATGACTTCACAGCGACTTAATTCAGCAAGAAGTTTCCGCCAAACCTGCTGCACCGACTTGTCCAACAGCTCCGTAAAAGAAAGAAAAAGCCCCATTTTGACATGGACGCATTCCTTTAGGTACTCCTCAGCAGGCAATACGACCCGCTTCAATTTGCTGTAGAGCTGGACTTTCAAGCGGTTCACCTCGCAGATCGCCGAGCTCATTCGTGGAACCATATTCGTCTCTCCGGCACCCGCGAGCAGATGATAAAATACGCCGCTGAAATAGTCGCCGGCCAGCACCTTGAGTTGACGCGAACGCATTGCCCGCGTCGCTTCGCCAAGTCCGGATGCCAGGTCGATACGATCATGCGTATCCATGCCGAGCTGTACAAGGAAGGCCGCTAAAGCGCATGTTTCCGCCGACTCGGGCGGACGGCCCTCCCGCTCGTTTAAAAACGTATAAAGCAAACGAACACGGGGCACCGGAAACTCCGGAAGCGCCGTGTATGCGGTAATCATGTCATAACTGACATACTTATTAGCCAATTCTGTTATGCGATAAGGTTTCATCCTTTGCCTCCGTGCCGCTGATCTTTCAGTAATAAAGCTGTCACAATCTTGTCTATTATAGCATATGTTATTTCACTGCGCACAGAGGCTAGACGCGAATTCGACACATCCGTCATTCGAGTCAGCTACTCCTGCAGAAAACGCGACTTCCATAAACGGGTTTCCGTCACCCGCATGCGCAGCCGCAGGGCTTCTGGCAGTTCGCCACTCCCGGCATGCCGAAGCGCGTTCAGCTCCTCCGCCGAGAATTCGCTGCGTCTGACATCGGCAGCCAAGAGCAAATATTTGGTGCCGAGCCAGCGGTCCTCCGCCATCAAGCGCAGCAGCAATTGATCGATATTACTCGTGTGCTCGAACGCAAAAGAAACCATTTCGGCCATTCCCCGGTAAACGTCATCGACACCAACCTGATCGCCTTCGACCTTCAGATCGATGGACAAGATGTTCCGGTTCAGCTCGACCTTAGCGATAGGCATCGGAAGCTGAAGCGGGACTAATGCGTCAACGAGGTTATCGTCGGTCAACTCGGCCGGAGACGGTCCGGCAAACACCGTGGTCGCCTGCCGCGGCTGGGTGGGGTGTTCACTGAACCAAGCTACGCCCGCCATGGCCAGCGCACAACCGAACGTAAGCAGTATGGCCCGTAGGGCTAATTTTCGTTTCATGGGGCACTCCCCCTTCAGGTACACTCGGACAACGGATTCCCTCCTGTCCAAGAGTTTCTTATACCCCATTCTACATAGAAAAAAAGCAGGCTATGCCTGCAGAATAGAAAATCATTCTTCCGTGTCAATCATCCCGTGCTTCGTATAAACGAGCGCTTTGCCGCGAACCTTGACTGCCGACGTGTGGTCGGTAAATTGGGCGATGAGCACCTCGCCCTTGTCCAATTTCTCAGTATGATGAAACCGCGTATCCTTCCCGCGGGTCAGCCCGATGACCGTAACCCCTTGTTCCTTGGCTTTAACCACGAAATAGTCTCCGCTGGTGGTCGTCGCTTGATCGTTTCCGCCGCTGTGCTGGTTATCCATGATGGTTGCGCCTCTCCCTTCGTCAATTTGACAGACTGCTCTCCATCTACGCCTCCCGCGAAAAGAAAAAGCCGTGAACGAGAAGCCCACGGTCTTTTGCACGGAAAGATATGTAGAAATCTTTATTTAATTCCGTCTTTGAGCGCTTTACCTGGTTTGAAAGCAGGGATTTTGCTCGCAGGGATTTCGATTTCCTCTCCGGTTTGCGGGTTGCGGCCTTTGCGGGCGGAACGCTCGCGGACTTCAAAGTTGCCGAAGCCGACCAGTTGAACTTTGTCTCCGTTTTGCAGCGCTTCGGAAATGGCTTCGAAAACGGCGTCAACCGCTTTAGTTGCGTCCTTCTTGGAAAGCTCAGTGCTTTCGGCTACTTGAGAAATCAAATCGGATTTGTTCATGTGTGATTCACCTCCCCACTACGGAAAATAATACCACTTGCTATTTGTGTTTCCGTTTTACCGCAGAATATACGTGATTTAAGCAATTCAATACGTACAAATTCCCCAAAAACGCGATGAAATCGCGCTTTCCGGGGGCGCGGAACAAATTTATAGTAATACAGCCCATGCATAATTTCAAGCTATTTCAAGGCTTCTCGGCGATTTTTCCTCATTTCGCACTATAAAAGTGGAGAATCTGCCCCTCAAACAACAAAACAACCGCACGCAGCTAGGATCAGCATGCGCGCGGTCATTGAGGAGGAATTGCCAAGAATTAAGAGTTTCAATCAGGTTAATAAGTCGGCTTTTCAGCACCGAGAAGGTCTATAAAATGATGGCGATGAGGCCGCCGGAGCCTTCGTTAATAATCCGCCCCAGCGTTTCCTGCAGCTTATAGCGGGCGTTGTCCGGCATCATGGCAATTTTGCCCTGAATGCCTTCGCGCACGATGGAGTGCAGGGAACGACCGAAGATGTCGGACTCCCAAATCTTGATCGGATCGTTCTCGAAATCCTGCATCAGATAACGGACGAGTTCTTCGCTTTGCTTTTCGGTCCCAATGATCGGCGCGAACTCCGACTCGACGTCGACGCGAATCATATGAATCGAAGGAGCTGTCGCCTTCAGCCTTACGCCGAAGCGAGAACCCTGGCGAATGAGTTCCGGTTCATCCAGCGCCATTTCCGCCAGCGTAGGTGCTGCGATGCCATAACCGGTCGTTTTGACCATTTCAAGCGCTTCAGCGAAACGGTCGTATTCCCGTTTGGCATGAGTAAACTCCTGCATCAGTTGCAGCAAATGGTCCTTGCCGCGGATTTCCACACCAACCACTTCCATCAGGATGCGGTCATATAAATCGTCCGGCGCGTACAAATCGATCTCAGCCACGCCTTGACCCATGTTGAGCCCGCTGAGTCCGGCCCGATCGATGAAATCGTATTCCATGAAATTTCCGACGACCCGATCCACATCGCGCAAACGGCGAATGTCTTTGACCGTGTCGCGGACAGAGTTCTCATAATTGCTGCGCAGCCAGTGATTCTCATTCAGCACCATGACCCAGCTAGGCAGATTGACGTTGACTTCGTGTACCGGGAATTCATAGAGGACTTCGCGGAGAACGCCGGTCACGTCTTCTTCCGTCATCGTCGCCGCACTAAGCGTAATGACCGGAATGTCATACTTTGCGGCCAACTCGCCGCGAAGCTGTTGCGCTTCCTCACTATTCGGCCGGGTCGAGTTGATCACCAGCACAAACGGCTTGCCAACCTCCTTCAATTCGGCGATGACCCGCTCCTCTGACTCAACGTAAGAGTAACGCGGAATATCGGCGATCGTTCCATCGGTTGTCACAACGACACCTAGGGTGGAGTGCTCCTGGATCACTTTGCGCGTCCCGATTTCCGCCGCTTCTTGGAACGGAATCGGTTCTTCAAACCATGGCGTGGAAATCATCCGTGGTCCGTTTTCGTCCTCGTAGCCTTTTGCGCCTTCCACGGCGTATCCGACGCAATCTACAAGTCTTACGTTGACCTCGAGCCCTTCAGCCACCTTGATTTGCACCGCATTGTTCGGGACGAACTTCGGTTCGGTCGTCATGATGGTTTTGCCGGCGGCGCTTTGCGGAAGTTCATCTACCGCGCGGACCCGATCGGCTTCGTTTGCGATGTTCGGGAGAACGACCGTTTCCATAAAACGCTTAATAAAGGTCGATTTCCCGGTGCGGACCGCACCGACGACTCCCAAATAAATGTCGCCTCCGGTTCGTTCGGCAATGTCCTTAAAAATGTCCACTTTCTCCAATACCAATGATATCCCCTCCTCAAATTTCGCCGAAGGAAAAATGCCCCGTGAGCATCCGCTTCGTGATTCACCATGATTTTGGGCTTCGCTGCTGCGGCAGGAGCGGCAGCCCCTCTTGCCCGTGTCCGCCGCCGCAAACCTGTGGAAGGAACCTGAACGAAGCGGCGTAAACTCGTACATGCATTTGGACTAGTAACATCTTATGTACCAGATGCGAGAATATGACGGATAAAACCGTCCAAGCCCGTTTTTTTTGCGAGGCCGCTCATTCAACCCGAACAAGGCGGGCACTTAACCGCCATACTCCCATTTGTATGAGTCTATCGGAAAAAGTATGACGCTCCCGGAGAAAGGAAGAACAAAAGGGACAAATTCGGAACAATAGCAAAAAGAAGCCTTTCGGAAAGAGTCCGAAAGACTTCATCATTAGCCGACGTACGGCACCGGTTCACTCCCGGTCCAACGATAAGGGAGCGACTTCACTGGAACGAACGCCGAACGGTCTGTAAGCCAAGCTCGCAGGTCCTCATCACCCTGCGGGGTTTTGCCGGACTGATCGATGGCCTGCATGATATCGAAGGCATAATCCACATACACGTTACCCTCCGCATCCATAAGGAAGGGAAGGGTCTCCCCGGAGTAGACGCTTGGTAAAGCCAAGCTCTCGGCATGCAGCAAAGGTAGATCAACGGTATACAAGCCCGGATAGGCCTCCCCGTCAGCCTTACTCGGCAGAGCGCCTCCGTGACTTGATTGATAACTTAACACTTTCCGCTGGATATCGTTCACTTTTTGTATCGTGTTTAAATCCATGACTTTGACCGTTGGGTTAACTTCCTCATCGATCACGAGAAAATAAACGCTCCCGCCCTGCTCAAAAGCCGCTGACGGGAGTTCCTCCAAATAGCCCTCCCGCTTCAATTGGTCCAAATCGATCCGATACTTCTCATACCGCGGAGTCTCCTCCCCGGCTGTAACGATTGGCAAGATCCCTTTCTCCTCTTGAAAGCGTTCCAAAGCCCGTTGTACGCGGTCCACGCTCTCTGTATAGGAAACCGGCCCCCCCTGTTGCCTGTCTCCGCGATACAAACATCCCGACAACAGGAAGGTCATCATCGTCGTTAAGATGACAACCAATGCCGCCGACCTCAACCGGGTCGGTTTCAAAATTGATAACTTCAACATGTTGTTATCCTCACTTTATCCCCTTCGTACTTACCATAACTCCTCATCTTCCCTCTGCCGTTCCAGTTGCTTGCGTATCGCCGCCTTAAGCGGGTCCTCCGGCAACCGCACGGCCACCTCACCACGAACTCCCGCCTGGCACGCCAATCGAACCCCCTGCTCCAGCAGAGGGCCAAGCTTGCGGCGCTCCGCATCGCTGGGCGGCGATAACGAGGCAGCCTGCTCCGGATCAACCTGAATCTTACACATCAGACAACCGGCGTTTCCCCCGCAGCGGGTTGCGATATGGATCTTCGCTTCGCGGGCGGCTCGAAGCACGCTAGTGCCCGGCCGAACTTGAACGGTTTTCCCTAACGGCAGAAACGTAATTCGCCCTACCATGACGCGCCTATGTTTCCTCGCCGCGATATTCCCGCCAGGGCCGGGAGAGCAGCGGACGGTCCAGTAACTCAGCTAGTCGTCCGACCCAATCGGATGACCACTCATTTCGTTGTAGCAACTCGTCTAACAGCGGCAGGTGCTGTTCCGGGGCCTTGCGGATCAATCCCGCAATCGGCAAATAGCGGTCAGGGCGCTGCCGCAACAGATTAAACACCAGTTCATGGGCTAACGGCATGACCGAAAAAGAGATATCTCGAAGCGTCACACGCTGCGCTGCCGGCGCCAGTAACGCATCAACCTCAGTCCGGTAATACGCCCCGGCAGTATGAACCTCAAACCCGCCCACCAGTTCCACCGTCGATTCCTCGATACGGTAGTGGCTCAATTGTGAGGTGTATAACCCACTCCGGTCATGTCGTGGCTGATCCGTAGCAAACCGCTGGAGCCGCTCATGGAGTTGGCTTGCGGTGTCGAGATCGGCATAGATGTCGATGTCCCGCGGTGCCGTCGCGAGCGCAACTCCCTGCAGCCACAATCCGCAGCTGCCGCCCAGCAGCCAGATGCCATCCGCCTCCTCAAGGCTGGCGGCGAGCTTGCATAAGGCCTCCGTTAATTCGGCATAAGCCTTGCTTTCTTGTTGTTGCATGTATCTTCCTCTTCTCTTGGGTTCCGTGGTGCGAGGGTTCCTCTCAAGTAATCGACACAATCCCGGTCAAGAAACCCGCCAACATCATAAAAAAGGCGAGCAGCGATAAAATCCCCCGGACAATCCCTTTCGTCTTCGTTCGGGCAAACGTGATCATAAATACGGAAATCCCCATGATCAAAACAGCCGCGATCGACAACCACATCTTCGTCATTGCATCCATGTGTTCGAATCTCCTACTATTTTTTTGCTTTAATATGATCCATATTATAGCATTATGCTGTCTTTCAGGCTATGTTCGCCCCAGGATTTGCAGAGATGTCCGAAACTAAATAAAGCCCCGCGGCATATGACCGCAGAGCTTAGGGGCAACAAGGAAACCGTTCAATTATTTTTTGATCATTAATTTCATCAAGGCTTCCATATTGGATGGATTCATGCCGCTCTTTTTTACGGCGTTCACAATCTCCTGAATCGTGCTTTCCGACACGGGGATCTTCGCCATCGTAGATACCTGCTTGATCAGCTTCCGCAATTCGGCTTCATTCTGCATCGTTGACGGCTTCACGGTGCTGGCCAGCTTTTTGACCGAGCCCTCCGAGATGGCTTTACCCGCCTTTTTATTGATGGCATTCAGGGCCTCTTTGGATATTTTGCTCACGCTTTCGCCTCCTCCGCTGTCCTCTTCAACCAATGTATGAGGAGGCGGATGCAAAGGTGCTGTCACCCCGGCAAAACGGGCTCTATAGTGGAAGTTCAAAAACTCGACTTTTGATCACGATTTTAATTTATTACATCAAGTGTGCCATTGTTCCCAAGTTTCTAGGGACATCACTTCCATCTCCGTCTTTCGGTCGCGTCCCATCAGGGCTTCCACGGCGGTGCGTGGATCCAGATCCTCGAACAAGACATGATACAACTGTGCGGCAATCGGCATTTGCACCTGATATTTCTCGGAGATGGCGTGAGCCGCCTTTGTTGTACGGATGCCTTCCACGACCATGCCCATCTGATTTAAAACGGTTTCTAGCGGCTTGCCTTCGCCGAGCATAAACCCGGCCCGCCAGTTACGGCTGTGTTGGCTGGTCGCGGTCACGACAAGATCCCCAATCCCGGCCAATCCGGCAAACGTCAGCGGATTGGCCCCCATTTCAACGCCGACTCGTGTAATTTCTGCAAGCCCGCGGGTAAGCAATGCCGCCTTAGCATTGTCTCCGTATCCCAAGCCGTCGGACATCCCTGCGCCCAGCGCAATGATGTTCTTCAGCGCCCCAGCAAGCTCTACCCCGACCATATCGAGATTCGTGTATACGCGGAAATACGGGTTCATGAAGAGGTCTTGCGCTAACTCGGCCTGGGCCGCGACTTGTGAAGCGACCACCACGGTGGTTGGACAGCGTTTAACCACTTCCTCCGCATGGCTTGGTCCGGACAATACGACAATTCGTCCCTCTTCGCAGCCGAGCTCCTCGGCAATCACGGTCGATATCCGTTTCATACTCTCGATTTCAAAACCTTTAGTCGCATGCACCACTAGCATATCTTCATGCCAGAAGGGCTTTAACGCTCGGGCCACCTCACGTACGGCCGAGGAAGGCGCAACCATCACGACCGCTTTGACACCGCGAACCGCGGCCTCCAAATCCGTGGTTGCGGCTAGCCGAGGCGACAGGTCGACTCCGGGCAGAAACCGCTCATTCCGGTGCTTCGTATTGATTTCTTCCTTTTGCGTTTCATTACGTGTCCACAAGGCAACTTCCATGTCTTTGTCGGCGAGCACGCTGGCAAGTGCTGTCCCCCAACTGCCCGCCACTAGCACGGCGGCTTTATTAGACAACGCGATCTCCTCCTTTGGAACCCAGCTTATTTTCTTTGCCGTGCACGATTTTCACGATATTCGTGCGATGTCTCCAGAAGGCGAATACGCAGATAATGAGACTCGTCCAGAAATAAGGACCAAATTCGCCGGAGACCGCCAGAAAAATTGGCGTCAAAAAGACGAAGATTAACGAACCTAGCGAGACGTACCGTGTAATAACAATCGATAATATCGCGATAATCCCCGCGTACAACGCGGGGAAGAAGAAGAGGGTAGCCATGACGCCAATTGTGGTGGCAATCCCTTTTCCGCCGCGAAAGCGGAAATACAATGGCCAGTTATGGCCAATGATGGCCGCGATCCCGCTTAACGCCGCTGTCCATTCCACACCACCGCCCAGCCATCTTCCGATCCACACGGCGGCGATGCCTTTAAGCACGTCAAGCGCCAGAACGAGAATCGCCGGGCCTTTTCCGAGTACGCGAAGGGTGTTGGTCGCTCCTGCATTTCCACTTCCGTGTTGACGAATATCGATTCCTTTCAAAGCCTTCGCCAGCACCACGCTAAAGCTGATCGAACCAATCAAATAACAAAGGACTACAGCAATTACGGGTAAAATCACCTTATTCTCCCCTAACCTTCATCAGACTTACGCCGTGTAAACAGCCGAATGGGCGTCCCTTCAAAATCGAACGCAGCCCGAATTTTATTCTCCAGATACCTTTCGTAGGAGAAATGCATCAGCTCCGGATCGTTGACGAACACCACTATCGTTGGCGGTTTGACCGCGACTTGCGTCACGTAATTAATCCGCATACGCCGACCTTTGTCCGTAGGCGGAGGATTGATGGCAATCGCATCGGACACCACATCGTTTAGAAGGTGGGTTTGCACACGTTTGGTATGCTGATCCGCCACATGCTGAACGACCGGCAGCAACTTGTGAAGACGCTGCTTCGTTTTGGCCGACAAGAAAACGACCGGTGCGTAAGTCATGAACAGGAAGTGATCGCGAATCTTTTGCTCAAATTGGTGCATGGTTTTATCGTCCTTCTCGACCACGTCCCACTTATTGACGACGAAAATAGAAGCTTTGCCGGCTTCATAGGCATATCCGGCGATATGTTTATCCTGCTCGATAATCCCTTCTTCGCCGTTAATCAGCACCAGCACAACATCCGCCCGCTCAATCGCCTTCATCGCACGCATAACGCTGTATTTCTCCGTTGTTTCGTATACCTTCCCGCGTTTACGCATCCCCGCGGTATCGATCAGGACATAACGCTGACCGTCCTTCTCAAACGGCGTATCGATCGCATCGCGGGTGGTCCCGGCGATATCGCTGACAATGACCCGCTCTTCACCGAGAATCGCATTGACCAACGAGGATTTGCCGACGTTTGGCCGACCAATCAGAGCGACACGGATCACGTCTTCATCGTACTCGTCTTCCGCAAGCTCCGGCAGATTGTCGGCTATTGCATCAAGTAAATCGCCAATGCCGGTACCGTGGCTTCCCGATACCCCGATCGGATCCCCAAAGCCCAAATTGTAAAATTCATAAATATTGTCGATCCGGCCGATATTATCTACCTTATTGACAGCAACGATCACCGGCTTGCCGGACCGATACAGCATATTGGCGACCTCTTCGTCCGAGGAAGTCACTCCGGCTTTGGCATCGCACATAAATACGATTACGTCGGCCTCTTCAATGGCCAACTCGGCCTGCATCCGGATCGATTTTAAAATCGGCTCTTCATCATCGAGCTCAATCCCCCCGGTATCAATGATGCTGAACGATTTCCCGTTCCATTCCGAGGCACCATAAATTCGGTCACGGGTAATCCCCGGCTTGTCTTCCACAATCGCCAGGCGGTCTCCAATAATCCGGTTAAATATCGTGGATTTCCCCACGTTTGGCCTCCCGACTATAGCCACAACGGGTCTTGCCATAGACATCCCTCCTAATTCGTTATTAATTTCAAGTTCTGATTCTTCTATATAGGTTTCACTCGTTTATATACGAATACACGTTAATCATCATAGCAAAAAAACGTTTACTTGGCTAACCGGAACCACAACAAAAACGGCGAACCCGATCCTTCAGGGTCCGCCGATGTTCAAGCCACAAAAACCTGATTATTTCAGTTTGCTGAGCTTGTCGCCGAAGCGCTCGCCCAATGTGATGCTTAAGCCTTGATTGCTCAGCGATACATTAGGGTTGTCGCCCAAGTCTTCTTTTCTCACGCTACTGCCTTTGGAAGGTCTTTCGCTCTTCGGTGCAGGAGCAGGAGCTTCTTCTGTTTCCTTGATGCTAAGACTAACCCGTTTTTCGCTAGGGTTCACGTCAAGCACCTTCACTTGAACCGTTTGACCTTCTTTCAGCACTTCATGCGGAGTACCGATATGTTTATGCGAAATTTGAGAGATATGAACAAGTCCTTCTACCCCTGGCGCGATTTCCACGAAAGCCCCGAAGTTAACCAAACGTTTCACTTCGCCGCTGACGATGTCGCCGGTGTGGAACTGCTCAGCTGCAGTATCCCAAGGACCAGGTTGTGCTGCTTTAATGGAGAGGCTGATTTTGCCTTTCTCTGGATCAACTTTGAGTACCTTAACCTTCACGTTGTCCCCTTCGGACAAAACGTCAGCCGGTTTGTCGACGTGATTCCATGCGATTTCGGATACGTGAACCAGTCCGTCTACGCCACCTACGTCAACAAAAGCACCGAATTGAGTCAAGCGTTGAACCGTACCTTCCAGTACTTGACCTTCCTTCAAATCGCCCATGATTTTCAGCTTATTTGCTTCAAACTCTTCATCAAGAACATCTTTTTGGGAAAGGATCACTTTGTTGTTCTCGCGGTCAATTTCTTTAACTTTCACGCGCAATGTGCGGCCTTTATAGTCGCTGAAATCCTCAACGAAATGACGTTCCACCATCGATGCCGGAATGAAGCCGCGAACACCTACGTCAGCCACAATCCCGCCTTTAACGACGTCAGCCACTGTCACTTCGAACGTTTCGCCGCTTTCGAACTTCTTCTCCAGTTCTTCCCAAGCATTTTCGCTGTCGATCGCGCGTTTGGAAAGCACCAGGCGTTCCTTCTCGTCGTCGATGCTGACCACTTTCGTTTCTACTTCCTGGCCGACTGCAACAGCATCCGCAGCGTTGTCCAGGTGTACGGAGGACAGCTCGCGGATAGGAATAACACCGTCGTATTTATATCCAATGCTTACATAAGCTTGGTTATCTTCGATTTTGACGATCGTTCCCTTGACGGTGTCCCCTTTTTTCAAAGAGACGATTTGCTCCATCTCATCCTGGCTTGCGATTTCCGCAGCTTCTTGAACATTTTTTGTTTCTTCCGACATGTCAATAACCTCCTCAATTCAAAAACCCATTTATTTAAACCCGCCCTAAAGGTTATTCAAAAAGCCATCTTGGGTCACGAAGCGACTCAAGAAGCAGATACGAGGTCGAATCTCCCGACTTTTTGAACTTCCTCTTATAGCGATGTTCAAAACTTACTTCTAAGGCATAGCTTCCCTAATATCTTCAGCCTTCATGCATCCTATCTAGGCAAGACCTGAAGAAATTAAAGCTTTTTGAGTTCAGCGATGCTGGCCATAATCTTATCCGTGGCCCGCTCAGCCGCTTCAGGCCCGCCAATCTCCTTGAACTCCGTCAGATCAACCGGGGGTCCGTAGACGACGCGCATTTTTTGAAACAGTTTATAAGTGCCAATAATCGCGACCGGTATCACTGCAGCTTCACTGCGGAGCGCAAAGGTTGCCGCCCCTTTCTTGCCGACCACACTTTCCTCGGCCCCTTTTACCCGCCGGCCTTCTGGGAAAATCCCCATCACATGACCGCTGCGGAGTAAGGTGAGTGCAGTTTTGATCGATTCTTTGCTAACGCCTCCCCGTTTTACGGGAAACGCACCTAGTTGTCTGATGAGCCAACCGAAGCCAAAGATTTGAAACAATTCTTGTTTGGCCATAAAATGCACCTTGCGTTTCAGCAGGATGCCGATGGTAGGTGGATCAAACAAGGTGATATGGTTGGAGCAAAGGAGCACTCCACCCTCATTCGGGATATGCTCCAAGCCGCTCGCTTCCAAGCGAAAAAGCAGCTTGTAGAGAACCCGCAATACGCTTCGACAAAAACGATAGATCATCCTGGCTCAACTCTCACTTCCATAAGTTCTGCACAAAGATACGATATGGTCAGCAACCTCGTCCAAGGACATCTGCGTCGTATCCAGCAGTTGAGCGTCTTCCGCCTGACGCAGAGGGGAAACCTCCCGCTCCCGGTCCAGCCGGTCCCGCTCTTCGATCGAACGAACGAGCTCTTCAAAGGAAATCTCGTTCTGTTCCTTCATTTCCTTGTATCGGCGGCGTGCCCGTTCCTCGACGCTCGCGGTCATAAACACCTTGACTTCCGCATCAGGTAAAACACATGTGCCGATATCGCGTCCATCCATGACGACGCCTTTGCGCAAAGCCATTTGCCGCTGTAAAGAGACAAGCCGTTCACGCAGCCCCTCGATTTGCGCATATCGGGACACCTGAGCATTGACGGCCATCGAGCGGATTTCCTCCGTGACGTCCTGACCGTTCACCCGAACTTGTTGTCCTTGTTCTCCAGGCAACAATTCGATATCCAGTTCAGGCAAATAACGCAGCACATTGTCCACTTCGTCCGGCCCGATTCCCCGTTGCAGAAAATACCATGTGGCTGCCCGATACATCGCGCCGGTATCGACATAAACATAATGCAGGCTGCCGGCAACCATTCGGGCTATCGTACTTTTCCCTGCCCCCGCAGGACCGTCGATCGCGATGTTGATTTTATCATGGGTTGTAGACGTCTCGGTTGCCAAAGGGGTATTCCTCCTCAAAACAAATCCTCAAGAAAAAAGCAGGCATTGCCTGCGACGTGAAAATTATACCACAGATAGAAAAGGGATGCAAAAGAATCGCTCCCTCTTTTCCCCTTATTCGCCCTGCTCCCTGTGGATCGGCACCCCTTCGTATTTTTCCGCCGAGGCGAGAATATAGCGAATCTCCGGGATCCGCAGCAGGATCTGAAACAAACATAGAGCCGCCAGTAGCACCAGCAACCCCCGCTTCAGCCAATGTTCTGCCTTTGCCGAAAACGACAGAAACAGCTCCGTGTAAATTTCATCATCTTGGGGTCGTTTCACATGATTCCCTCCCTGTCATGGCAACACCTTCAGAAACAGCGTCATGTCTAGCTTATCCATATAGGGAAATCGGGAATACATCGCCCTCTGATTGAAATCAGCGATTCTTGAAATCAAACTGCCGTTCGAAGCAATACCGAATCAGCTTTTGCCGTTCCAGGTCCGATATGCTGACGAATTTAAGCATCACCATCGTACGCCCCGCATCCAGCTTCTTGGTGCGTACGACCTCGGCTTCAAAAGGCGCGTGGTCAATCGAGCCGTTCTTGAACGGGATTAACAACCAACAGAACAGTTGATCTCCCTGGACGAGATTGAACACGCTGCTACAGCTAAAAGAGACGCCTCCGCCGCCGACATCTTCCGTATGGGTGACGAAGCGGACACCGTCCTTCATTTGAAGGGCAATTTCCAATTCTGCGACCACCCGCAAAAAATGACGTCGTTGAATTTTCGTGATGGTTTCCGGCTCAGGCTTGCGAATCCGCACCAACTGGACAACGTCGTCGGCAAAGCCCAGCACATATGTATTAAAGTAGTTTTTCACTCCGGATTCCGTTAAGAAATAAACGGATAACTCGTCCCCGATGTATAGCTTCTTGATGCGTCCGCTTCCGCTCTCGATCGGCACTTCGATCAAATAAGATTCTTCTTCCACGTCCGCGATCCGCGATTTACATTCCTTCTCTTCGTTGGACTTGTCCGCCGACGCGACTTGAATGTATACGAGATCGTTCACTTTAGGAAACAAGTTTCCCCACCGTCCTATGCCATGGTAGTATTGCTACCTCCTGATTATAGCACGGCAAGGCGCTTGCTGGGCCTTAAATTATTGCAGATAAGCCAAAAAGGAATCTTCCGGACGACCGGAACATTCCTTTATTTGCCGCACATCGTCTTAAGAAGGCGTGGCACCTTTATTGTTGCGGTTTCGAATCTCTTCGATCATTTCTTCATTCCCATTCTCGGCGTTGATATAGATTCGGTATTGCGAACCGTTGATGGAACCGCCGAATTCGTAGGTCAACACCTTCTCTGACTGCTCGTTTTCAATGAGTGCCAGGCGGTGGTATTTCTCCTTGTATTCCGGATTCAAATATTTACGCGCCTGTTGCAGCGTCAGTTTCGGTTTCCCTACCATTTCGCGACTTTCTCGTTCATAAACATAGTCGCTGGCTTGCATTCCTGTAACTTGTCCGTTGTCCAACGCGACGCGGATCGTGATTTTTTCCGGATATATCAACACGTCGCCTTGCTTGCTGATGAAAGTAAAGTTTCCTTCGTTATCGAATTCGTCGTACGAAACGGCCGTCAGCCCGGGATACCCTTTATTTTGCAGAAACTCACTGGCCCGTTCTCTTGCCGTACTCATATCCACGGCTTTGGGGCCGATTTGTCGATGGTAGACATAGGAGATCAAGTGACCCCCGTTCCGCGTGAAATCGAGCGACCACGTTTCGCCGTCTTTGCCGTTCGTCAGGTTCGCGGTATACGACGCCCATTCCGTACCCTTCCCGTTTTCCACGACCTGGATCGCTCCTGCGTTTTGAACGCCCGTAAATTCCGCCGTTTTGCGTTTGATTTCCTCAACCGTAATTGGTTTTCCGCCCAGCTTCTTCACCGAACGTTTATTGTACATGCTGGAAATGGATGGTCCCCAATCGAGCTCCGGATATTCGCCGACCTTTTTGTCTACGGTTTTAAAACCGTCGATGATGGTATTGTCTCGCGGCTCTTTCTCGCTGGCTAGCGCCGTCTCAACGTCCATCCAGCGGAGCCGATTGGAGATCACTTTGTTCTGTACCCCTTGCAGATCTTGGGAGATTTGCGCGGAGCTTTTGTATAGCTCCTTCAGGTTCTTCATTTCGTTATTGTTCAGCGGCTGCTTGGTCAAATCACGAATGGCGGTTTGGTACGAAAACTTCGCAATTCGCGACAGGAACTCTTCCGTTTTGTTAAACGGGAGCAACGTTAGGGGTAGCTGATTAATTTCATTTTGCGCCTCACTGGTGATACGCCAAACGTTAACCAGACCTTTGCGCTGTGCACCCGTGGATGCTGAATTCACTGCTAAGGTGTTGCCCAATTCCATATGCAGCTTGTCCACATGATAGGACAAATCATGAAAAGCCCGCTGATATTGGTTTTCCGCCTTAATTAGAATCGAGTTTTTCTCCTGGTTCTCTTGATACCCCCAAACCAGGGCGCCGATCAACAGCACAGCGGTCACCGGAAACAGGATCGCACTCAGTCGTTTGTACATTGGGCTTATGCTCTCTCCCTTCTTCAACTAGGTTGGGATTAGTGTGACAAGAAGGAAAGAACTTTATGCATTATAGAAGTAGTTGAAAAAGCCGACTTTCGATCACGAAGCAGTTCAATGAAGCCATTCGGCATCGGATCTTGGATTCACCCGGTCTCTCCGTTGCTCACGTAGCCTCCAGCTACGCTCCGCTACTCGATCCCTAGCTTCATCCAACCTCCTCGGTGCTCAAAACCCGTCTTTTTCAACATCATTGGAACTTAGTTCAAAAGCCGACTTTCGATCACGAAGCAGTTCAATGAAGCCATTCGGCATCGGATCTTGGATTCACCCGGTCTCTCCGTTGCTCACGTAGCCTCCAGCTACGCTCCGCTACTCGATCCCTAGCTTCATCCAACCTCCTCGGTGCTCAAAACCCGTCTTTTTCAACATCATTGGAACTTAGTTCAAAAGCCGACTTTCGATCACGAAGCAGTTCAATGAAGCCATTCGGCATCGGATCTTGGATTCACCCGGTCTCTCCGTTGCTCACGTAGCCTCCAGCTACGCTCCGCTACTCGATCCCTAGCTTCATCCAACCTCCTCTGCCCCCCTTACTGGGCTTCTTCCTCGATCTCGAAGTCATGTTGATTATTACACAAACATTGCTTGAAGCCGGTTTCGATCTGGCCGCGCTCTTTTTTGCCACGCAATACAAACCGCTCGCCGCACGCTCTACATATGATTCTGACCTTGACACGCACGAAAAAAGGCACCCCCTATTCTATCCAACTACGTGGCCCGTCTTCGCAGACGCACGAATCGCTAGAATTAGGATGCCCTATTCTTCCTAAATTAATCTTGCCCCTTAGCACCCGGTGTCAGCCGGAATGGGGAACGGTTATTGGCCCGGTACATCTTGCCAAGCCCACCATACCACAGGAAAGCCATAAGCGGAACGATGAACCAAATCCAGTATTGGGTCGTATTGTTTAAGATCCAATCGTATACCCCATGCCAGAACAATGGGAACAACAGAGAGAAGATAAGGAATTTCCGACTTTGCCAACCGGTCGAAAATTTGGCTCGACCCAAGTAGTAACCCATCATGACCCCAAACATCGCGTGACCGGACACCGGAAGCAACGCCCGTACGATTAAGGTGCCTATTGAAGCATGACTCGCGAAAGCATACAATACATTTTCGACCGTCGCGAATCCTAACGAAATAGCCGCTGCATATAAAATCCCATCATACGGCTCATCAAACTCCGTATGGTTGTATATCATATGAAACAATACGAACCATTTCAGGACTTCTTCCACGCCAGCCGAAATGCCAAATGCCGTGACCAGAGGCCCTTCGCCCAGCCACATCGTCAAACCCCGCTGTATAATCATGACCGGTAAAACGATCAGGAAACCAAGCAGGAACACCCTGATGACCATATGCAGCGGTTCTGCATCATACTTGTCCTTGAGATAAAAATAAGTTAGCAGTGCAATACCGGGAGCTACCGCTGCGCTTGCTATCGAGAAAAAGAGCAACGGTTATCCCCCCTTATTGGCCGCTTGCCGTTTCTTGTCTCTCTCTCATATTGTTTCACGAGTCTGCCTTCGTGCGATACGTACGAATTAATCCTGGCGTTTGAAGTGGCTGCAAATCGTGTCCACCGCGTGGTCGGCCATGATCAAGTTCCCGTACTCTTCCAGCATCGCCGTAGTTACTGATGTTGCTTCGCCAAACTCAGCTAATACCGCAATCAGAGCAGGGTGTTTGCCCTCCTCCAACTCTTCCGGCTCCAGCTGAAGAACCCATTTCCCATTATATTTATACAGTCTGCCGGCATTCTGTAACATGGTCTTAAGTACATGCGCAGCTTCGATTAAATTTTCGAAATCGTCAAAGGAATACAGGATCGTATCGCTTTGCTCCAGCGTGACTTCCATTTCGTATACTTCATCCGGCAGTTCATCCTCATAAGGCGAGCCGATCCCGTGTTGATGGTGATCGTATTTGCCGCGTGTTACGATGACGACCATTCCTTGCGCAGGAAGTGCGAATACTTCCACAGCCAAAGGCCCAGTGGCGTCAAAGCCCACTTCGTTATAAGCCTGATCCATCATTTCGGTGAACAGGTCATGGACTTTGGGAATCTCCTGCCACATGTCCTCTTTCTGTATTCCGCGTTCGCTCAAATCGTCAAACGTGAGGAAAATCCGTACCTTATCCTGGCCTAGTCTTTCGATCTTCATACAGGATCCTCCTCTCTCTATGCCGTGTTACAACAGATTATGAAACCTGTTGTTAAATGTGCTGGAAATGGTTCTTTGTATGTATGTTATCACTTATTTCCCCTAAATGCACGCTTTAAAATAGACCAAAAAAGAATCATTTTCCGCTCCCGGGCAAGGGATGGAAAATGATTCTTGAGCAGGCACGGCGGTGTCTGATTTACAATCCTGGAACGGGCGTATGGGTCTCTTTGAGAATGGCTTCGACTTCACGACGCACATCGGCATCGCCTTTAATGAAGTCGGTCAACTGCTTCAGACTGTATTCCTTCGAATGATTCGAACCGGCCGCTGATATCGTGCCGGAACTGGGATACACCTGGGAGTTGTTTGCCCCTTTGGCCTTTGTTGCATTTTCGGACGCCGGACCTTCCGTCTTCAGCGCTGCCGACAGATCCTCGTTAGAGCTTTCGTGGCGATTTGAGGTCATGCTGGCAAACTTCAGGGCCGACCCCGCGCCATTCATCACCGACATCAGGCTTTGCTTACGTCTGGAAGCCCACATCGCGGCGAATACGCCGACCAATATGCCGCCTAAAAATGAGGAAGATTTCACGTAAAAAACCTCCTTGGTTATGTTAAAATCATCTGTAGTGTTCGCGGTTTGCCTTAAACTCATGCGGCATAAATACAGGAAAGCGAGATGACTCCTTTGCTCCACAAGAAACTCCTGCCCATCGCCGCCGCTTGTCTTATTCTTAGCTCATGCGGCCAGACTGATGCACAAAACGAACAAGCCACATCCAACCAAAATGCCATTCCAACTGTGGAGACGACGCCTGGGGGGAGTAACGAATCCGGACAGGTAAGCGACCCGCTTGACAGCTCTGTAACGACCGATCAGAATGCAAACTCAGGAAATTCGTCCGATCCAAGCGGCCAGACCGCAGGGGCGGATCAAAATGCAGAAAATGCCGCTACCGAAACGGCCGAACCCCAACTGATGTACCACATTAATAAAGCCTACAACGTTGTTCCAAATGACGAGAGTATTGAGAAGAAGGTCGTATTGCTTACGTTTGACGACGGACCGAAGGAAAAAGAAATGATTGACGGACTGATTGATACGCTGGACAAACACCAAGCGAAGGCGATTTTCTTCGTAAATGGATACCGCGTGAAAGCCCATCCCGAGCTGCTTCAGTTGATTAAGGAACGCGGACAAATCATCGGGAACCACAGTTGGGATCACATCGACTTAAAGAAGGAATCCGCAGCAAACATGCGCAAGCAGATCGAGGATGTGCAAAAGATCGTTAAGGATACAACTGGCGAAGCGCCTCGTTTTTTTCGGCCGCCATTTGGATCAGGCAACGAAACGACACACCAAATCGCAGACGATAACGATCTGGTTTACATGACATGGTCCAACGGTTCCCTTGACTGGGACAGCAAAAATAAAAACAAGCCGGATGCGGTCATTGCCAACGTTCTAGAGCAGCTTCATGCTGGGAGCAACATTCTCATGCACGAGCTCCCCTGGACCGTAGAAGCCCTAGATGAACTGCTGACCCAACTGGAGCAAAAAGGATACGGATTTGTTGACCCTCGGAGTATCGGGCCTGCTCCGGTAGAGGCTGAAGCTGGAGGACCCAAATAAGGAACAAAATAAACCGTCAGGAGACCTCTCCTGACGGTTTTTCGCCTGTTTTTATAATCCGTGATTCTTCCCCCATGGAGAATCGCTAACGCCCCACCATAATAAATAAATGAGAATAATAACAAAAATGTACAGCAGCGAATTATAAAACCAACGAGTCATTTTCAACCGCTGCGACGGAAACAGCTCCTTACGAGTCGGCATCATTTCGAGTTCCGATTCCAAGCTCGTCATTTCAAGCAAATGCTCTTGACCCTCGTCAAGATGTTCTGCTTCGTCCAACAAACCGGAACCCGAGGACGTAGAGAACGGATGCTGCGGGATCGGTTCCTTTAATTTGGCTAAAGCGGCGACGGCCGCAGACTCGAATTTTCCATTCTCAGCCATAGCCAACTTCACCGGTTCAGGCTTTGACGCCGCTAGCGTCGTTTTTCCCCGCCGTCGTTCCTCAGGCGCTACCGTGCGCGGAATTAATAGACGGACCATTGTCTCATCGCCAATCGCCGGCTTCTTCTCCGCAAAAGCATCGGGCATAACCTTCTCGTGGATGACCTTCGCCGTAGGTTCGGGTGGTGTAGGCTCGGGTGGTGCAGGTTCGGCCGCTGCCACTCCGGAGGAAAAGTTCCATGATGTGGAGGAGCTGCGCTTCACTCGATTTGGCTGACCGTAACGGTCCATTCGGCTTAAATGTTCGTTCATGACTCCCTCCGAAATTTGATCACCAAACCTGATACCAAATCGATCAGGAAGTGACATAGGATCGGCGCCCAAAGCGTCCCCGTTTGCAAATAGATGAACCCTAGACCGTAGCTGCTTGCGAACACCCATGCCGTTGGAATCCAGTGCCGCAAATACCGGACATGAATCGCGGCGAACAAGATACTCGTCCAGTACGGGCCGATGCCATTCTGAATCGCCCCCCGAAACAACAATTCCTCGCAAATCGCTACGATCGCCGAGATCACGGCGATATGCCAGATCGGACGGTTGCGAAAAAGCAGTGAATTAATGCCTCCATCATCCATGCTTTCCTCGGAGATGAACCGAGACAACAGCATGTCCGCAACAAACATCACCGCTGCCAACCCCGCCCCCCAGTACAAAAATTCGACACTTTTCGGAAAATCGAACAGATGAATCGGGTTTCTTTTCTGAAAAATAAGGATGACCAGACCGATAAACAAAGTAAGTCCTTGCGTTAGATACAAATTAATAAGCAGCAAACGATCGTTAAGCTGACCGGGGTCGACTTTTTGAATTTTTACGTCGCGTAATTTGAACTTTTTCATAGTTTTTGTCAAACCCTGTCCTTTATAATATTCTAGCGCATTCAATTCAATATGGTAAGGAGCATCCTCATGATTCGTAAAAATAATGCCAAATTCGAAATGCTGTTTTTGCTTGGTTTTCTCGCCACGCTGATTATCGCGTTTGGGACCTTCTTTTTAGGACTCAATATCGGCATCGACAAGACGGAAGCTAAATATGCCTATTTACAAACCGCCCCACCTGGAGAAGAAAACGAAAACTCCTATCAGCAACAGGATTTGGTCACGTTCTACTACGTGGTGTTCCAACCATACCAGCAATTCAAAGAGGATTATCTCACGCTGGTCGATGAAATGTCCCGTAGTACCTCGAAGTCGGTCTCAGCGGACGCAATGAAGGAAATCCGCGAAAAGGCGAAAGCCGGTTACGAGCAAATTGCCGCCCAATCCATTGCGGATTCCTCGCCATTACTTAAGGAGGCTCAGACCGACTATTTAAAAAGCCTGAAGCTGTTCTCGGACAGCATCGACCAAGTCAAGGCAAAGGCAGGAAGCAAAAAAGGCGCGGAGCTAGCCAAAGCGGTCACCCAGGACGAATTCACGGTAAGCGCGAAAAGCTTTGGCCTGCAGGCGCAAAAGAAATATTATTCCTCGATCCTGAAATGGACCGCTAAAACCAAAAACGGCATTCCGGCCGATTATACTTACAAGAATAACATCAGCACTAAGGAATGGTCCGGCTATTCGCTCGCTGTGAAGAACAAAGCAATCACCGATATGATGGTGAATGAGCAACTTTATGTATCCTATCTGCCGCAGGATCTTACCTCCAAAATCGATCAGTTGATCAGTAGCGGAAAGTCCGACGCTCTTAAACTGACCTCCGTAGCATCGATCGTTAAGGTTTTAACAGAAACGGATGCCGTTAAGAATAAGGAATTCGCGAAATGGAAATCAACGTATTATGCATCCGAATCTCTGCCGGAGCTACCGTTCTTTACGGAGGATTAAACCGCAGGCCGGGTCGTCGGAATCAGACGCTTTTCGACATTAGTAAAATCATAACCAAAATTCTAGGCGGATTCAAGTTTGGTCAAAATCCGAACGACAAACGCCTAACTTTGTAAAAATGTTCAGGTTAGTGTTGACACCTTGCCGGGGACCGTGTTACATTATGAAAAATTACATTTCATGAAACACGTTGAAGGAAAAAAAGGATTCGGAAAGCTTCCAGAGAGCCGGTGGTGCTGCAAACCGGTAGCGGAACGAATGCTTTAGCGCTCCCGAGTAGCTGCGTTGAATCCTGAGTAGGCGCAGCCGGTGAACCCGTTACCGTTCTGTCAGCAATGACAACTGAGGCTGCTTACCTGCAAAGGTGCAGCGAATTAGGGTGGTACCACGAACAACTCTCGTCCCTTACTACGGAAGTAGTGTGCGGATTGGGAGTTTTTTTGATGTATCAAGTAAGTTTAACGTGGCATAGAGGCGAATTTGCGTTATCGGGTACCTCCACTCTTTTGCGCGGTGATAAGACACAGCGTCAACGAAGGAACTCGTTTTTGAATCCCGTCAGCTTATGCTTCCGAAGAAAGCGATGCAAGATCACTTTCGAGGAGGCCTTGCTATATAAAACTTTTAGGAGGGTCAATAATCATGTTTAAAGTGTTAGTATCGGATCCGATCAGCGATTTGGGAATCCAACAACTGATGGATGCAGCCGACGTTGAGGTCGACAAAAAACCAGGTCTCAGCGAAGACGAATTGGTGCAGATCATTCCGCAATATGACGGTCTTCTGGTCCGTAGCCAAACGAAAGTAACCGAAAAAATCATGGAAGCCGGGACCCGCTTGAAAGTCATCGGCCGCGCTGGTGTCGGGGTCGACAACATCAATCTGGAGGCCGCAACGACACGCGGGATTATCGTCATTAACGCTCCAGACGGCAATACGATTACGACATGCGAGCATGCCTTTGCGATGATGATGGCGCTAGCCCGCCATATTCCTCAAGCCTACGCCAAAACGGTAAACGGCGAATGGGATCGCAAATTCCTCGGCGTGGAGCTTCGCAACAAAACGTTGGGCGTGTTAGGTATGGGCCGCATCGGCAGCGAGGTTGCGAAACGGGCCAAAGCATTTGGAATGGATATTCTCGGGTATGATCCGTTCCTTACCGAAGATCGGGCCGAGAAGCTAGGCGTGAAGCTGGCCACCGTGGACGATATTATCCGTAATGCCGACTTCATCACCGTCCATACGCCATTGACACCTGAAACGAAGCACATGATCGCCCGTCCGCAGTTTGAGGTCATGAAGAAAGGCATGCGCATCGTCAACTGCGCCCGTGGCGGCGTTATTGACGAGTTGGCGCTGGTTGAAGCGATCGATCAAGGTATCGTCGCAGGAGCTGCCTTCGACGTGTTCGAGAAAGAACCGCCGGAAGCCGATCACCCGTTCCTCAACAACCCAAAAATCATCGTAACCCCTCACCTTGGCGCCTCCACTGTGGAAGCCCAAGAGAACGTGGCGATCGACGTCTCGGAACAGGTTCTTCACATCCTGCGTAACGAACCGTTCAAAAATGCTGTTAATATGCCGCCAGTAGCGGCCAGCGTCATGAATAAACTGCAGCCCTACTTCGGTCTTGGCGAGAAAATCGGGATCTTCTTGTCCCAGTTGAACAATCAGGCCGTGAAGGAAATCCATGTCGATTATGCCGGGGATCTGGCAGAAGTTGATACGCAACCCCTCACCCGTTACATTATTAAAGGGGTGTTGTCCCGTCATTTTGCCGGAGACGTCAATATCGTCAACTCGATGCATCTGGCGAAAGTCCGTGACATCAACGTCGTTGTATCGCAGGCTTCGGCCACTAAAGGCTTTACCAATTTGATTTCTGTTACGCTTAAAGGGCAGGACGGTGCGGAGCGCCGAGTCGCCGGAACACTGCTGAACGGGTATGGCGCACGGATCGTACAGATTGATAAATTCCCGGTAGACGTTGCACCGGAAGGTCATCTGATCTTTATCTCCCATAACGATAAGCCGGGCATCATCGGACATGTCGGCACACTGCTTGGGAAGAACGACGTCAACATCGCTTCCATGCAGGTGGGACGTAAATTGATCGGTGGCGAGGCCATCATGGTGCTTACCGTAGACAAAGAGGTTACCAAAGATGTATTAGACGAATTGACGAAACTTCCCGAACTGAATAAAGCGCAGCATATCATCTTTGCTTAACCCCTCAATTGGAGATCAATGTTCCACGATGAACAAGATTTATCTGCGGCATTCAACAAAAAAACATCCTTCTTCGCGAAGGATGTTTTTTTGTGATTACGTGGTTTGTCTCTATTCGACAGGAAGCATGAAATGAAAAGCGGTCCCTTTGCCAATCTCGCTATCGGCCCAGATCGAGCCATGATGAGCGTCGATGATATTTTTGACGATCGATAGCCCCAATCCCGTACCGCCGTTCTCCCCGCGAACACGAGCTTTGTCCGCTTTATAAAAGCGATCAAAGATAAAGCGTAAATCATCGCTAGGAATGCCGACACCGGTATCCGTAATCGTCGCGTGAAGCTGCTTCCCTTGCCCATTTGGCTTCATCCCCGCCGTCACGGTTACTCTGCCTCCCTCCGGCGTATGCCGGAAAGCATTGTCCAGCAGGTTCGTCAGCACCTGCTCCAGCCGATCTTCATCAGCTTGCAGCTTCAGCTCGCCTTCTTCCAGCTCCAGCGCGAGTTCAACACCGTTCTCCTTGGCTCGCACTTGAAATTTACGGTACACCCGTTCAGCCAATTCGCGAAAATCGATCTGGCGCATCACCATGTCCGTATGTCCTGCCTCCATGCGGGCTAAGTCCAACAGGTCGCGGACTAGCCGCCCCATCCGCAGCGACTCGTCATAGATCACCTGTGCGAGCTCTGCACTCTCTTCCGGGGAAGAAGCCATCCCATCCAGCAGCGCTTCGCTATAGCCCTGCATCATCGAGAGTGGCGTCCGAATTTCGTGAGAGACGTTCGCTACGAAATCGCGGCGCATCTTCTCCAGACTTACCTCTTCCGTTACATCGCGAAGAACGGCAACCGCCCCGCGGACTTCGCCGTCTGAAGACAGAGGGGCCATATGTACGGACCAAACGCCTTTCATGACGTGCACGTTCATCTTCTGGTCGCTTTCTTGATCCAGCAACCGGCGGAACATCGGAAGCAGCGGCTGAGGCACAACCTGCCCTTCACCCGTTGGTGCAGGCCGCAGAATCTCTCCCTCGTCTTCTTCCTCGATCAGATCCCCCCACATCTGCAGAATGCGATCGCCCGGCGGATTGGTCAAAATCACGTAACCCTCCCGATCCAAAGTGATCACGGCATCGTTCATACTGCGCAGCACGCTGGATAGATGCTCTTTCTCATGCTTCAAGCTGCGGATCGTATTCTCCAGTTCCTCCGCCATATGATTAAACGTAATCGCGAGTTCGCCGATTTCGTCACTCGTGCGAAGAGAAAGGCGGGTTTCATACTTGCCTTTGCGAATCGAATCCGCAGCCTGAATCAACTGCTGCATGGGTTGAGTGATCTTGGTGAAGAGAAACAGCGCAAAAAACGTTGTGAGCGAAAATCCGATCATCGAAACGATCACAAATAATCGTTTGACCGCTCCGGAGTTTGTAAAATTCGTATCGATATAGGGCAGCAGGAAGAGCCCCATCAGCATCAGGACACAGGCCACCAAACAAATGATCGTAATCCACAGTTTACCGACGAGCGTTCTCCAGAAGTTCACTTACTTCGAAACCTCCAGCTTGTAACCGACGCCCCACACCGTGGTGATCATTGCGGCGGATTCCGGTGACACCTTATTCAGCTTCTCGCGCAGCCGTTTGACATGAGTATCGACCGTACGCAAATCACCGAAAAATTCGTAATTCCAAACGTCCTTCAACAGTTCCTCCCGAGAAAATACTTTATCCGGTGAAACCGCCAGATAATGAAGCAGCTCATATTCTTTCGGGGTCAAGCTGACCTCTTGGCCGCTAGCCGTCACCCGATGAGCGTCATGCTCAATGACAAGATGAGGGAACACGATATTGTTGCTAGTCCCGCTTTCTTTGGTCAAATACGCCGTTGCCGAAGCGCGACGCATAATCGCTTTGACCCGGTAGATGACCTCACGAGGGCTGAACGGCTTCACGACGTAATCGTCCGCTCCGACCTCAAAGCCCTGCACGCGGTTGATTTCCTCGCCCTTGGCCGTCAGCATCAGCACCGGCGTTGCCTTGACTTGTCTCAAACGGTTACAGACCTCGACGCCGTCAATGCCCGGCAGCATGACGTCGAGCAGAATCAAACCATAGTCGCCGGCGGTCGCCATTTTCAGGGCGGTCTCCCCGTCCTCGGCTTCATCGATTTCGTAGCCTTCTTTTTCCAAGTACATCTTCAGCAGCCGGCGAATCCGCTCCTCGTCATCGACTACCAGAATGCGGTTTGCTTGATCTGACATTAACAACAACCCCTTCATCATCTTACCCAATCAGTTGAGCAGTCCATATGGTCTTCTTGCTTGTTTAATCGGTACCCGCATAGGAGTGTAGACCCGCTATGATCAGATTCACCCCTACGAGCGTAAACATCACGACCAGAAATCCTAAGACGGCCAGCCACGAGGCCTTACGCCCCTGGAACCCGCGCGATAAGCGCAAATGCAGATAAGCGCTGTAAAACAACCAGGTAATCAGCGCCCATACCTCTTTCGGATCCCATCCCCAGAATCTGCCCCAGGCTTGCTGCGCCCAAATCATGGCAAATATGAGCGCGCCTAAAGTAAAGATCGGAAACCCGATCGCGATTGCCCGGTAGCTGATCTCATCCAGATCATCCGGATCAATCGCCCGAAGCGCCGGCGACAGTGCCGAGCCCAGCGATTTACGAAGGATCAACCGGAGCAGCAAATAAAGTACGGTACCTGTTAGTATAGCCCAAATTACCGTGTTCAGTTTACGGCCGGCCGTATCCCCCCGCATCCAGGCAGGCGCATCGAATAACGGTTTGTTCATGCCGAGGAACGGCTGGATTTGCTCCGGTTCGCTTTGGTGCGGACCCACAATCGGCGGCAGATTATAGATTACTTTATCTTCTATTGTACTATCTTGCTCTACTTGGCTGTCAATCGTTGTCTGATTTTGTACGAATACGGCTTCATATCCGGCTGCCCGAAAGGCGAATACGGAAACAATAAAGCCCAATACTATAATAATAGAAAAAAGCGTAAATTCAACCCACCATTTTTGCCGCCGGCCTGGCCGGTCAGTGGCAGTGAAATCCACCGCGCGCAAAAGGTACATCAATCCGGCGATAAAGCCGACGGCAAAAAACGATTCTCCCGTGGCCGCCAGCGTTACGTGGATATAGAGCCAAATCGAGCGCAACGACGGAATCAACGGCTGCACATCCTGCGGGAATACGGCAGCATAAGCCATAATAAGAATAGCCAGCGGGAGCGCGAACACTCCAAGTAGAATCTTGCGGTAAATGACAAAGACGACGGTGAAGGCCACCATAATCATCATCGACAAAAACGACATGAATTCGTACATATTGCTGACCGGCACGTGTCCGCTGTAAGCCCAGCGAGTACCGCAATAAACCAGATGCGACAGCAAGCCAAGCGAAGAGATGCTAAACGAAATACGCCCCCATTTCGCCTCATGGCGCTCCGGGTCGCGATTGCGCCAAGTTTTTCCCGTTACGGCCACTACATAACAAATGAAAGCTGCGCAATAAAGCAAAAAGGCCGACATAAATGCGACTCTACTGATTTCCAGAAAGTTCATGGACGTTTCCCCCCGTTTTCCAAAGACTTCTCATCTGCTTCCAAGCCCATCGTATGAAGGAACCCGGAAACTTCACGGCGCATACCGAACCAGTTCTTCGTCGTGTGTCCGCCCAGCGTCAGCTGTCGGCCGTCCACCCGCAGCCAAATTCGGCGATGCTGCCAGTAAAACCCTAAGATCAGCCCAAGCATCACGATTCCGAGCCCCAACCAAACGAAAGGCATTGCCCGGTCGATCCGGATGTTCAGGTAACTGGACGCTCCGACAAAATCCACGTCCTCCATGCCAAGGACATCGAGCTGCAGCTTCGTTTGCACACCGCCGAGTTGTTGGTTGATGGCATCCTGCTGAAACCGCTCCTTGTCGATCTGCTTGGGAAAGTAAATATACTGCGCGCCTTGTTCAGGAAGATCCGGTCCTTCGATCAAGAACAAAAAGGCAGGCGCGTTGGGCTCACCGGAGATGGAGACCGGCTGCCCCTGGTCGTTCAGGGAAAAATCCATATATTTGTTTAGCAGCGTAAGCCGATATGGCCCCACCTCAACCTCGCGTTGGGGATTTCTCATATCTAATTTGAATTTGCCATACGATTCCCCGGTTTTGGCATTCACTAAAGCCGGCTGCACGGATCTCAGCTTCGGCGTAAGATCGAAGTCGAACTGATAAGCTTGGAGTCCTTTGTAACTGAGCGGATCGTTCACCCGGATCGCGTGACGTTCCACTTCCCGGAGCTGCGGCTTTTTGGAAGGATCATCGCAATCGGCCGTGCATTCATAGAGGACTGCCTGCGTCTCAAACAACTTGGGGACGACTTTACCCCTAGCTTTGAAATCTTCGGACATTTCGTCCTCACTATAATACTCCACCGTAAACTTCTCGTTTTTAATAAACAGGTTCGTTTCCGGTATCCGCGTAATTTCTCCCTCAGGGAACCAGTAATGTTTGTCCATGTGAAGACCCGGCAACCCGCGAAATAAGACGGCCAGTAGAAAAACGATCAGCCCGATATGAATGATATAAGGGCCCCAGCGGCTGAATCGCTGTTTCTCCGCCAGCAGGGCACTGCCCTCCGTATGAACACGATAGTGCTTCTTACGTAGAGGCTGAACGGCATGCTGGACCCAGTCGGCACCTTCTTCGCCGATCTCCCCTTGGTAAACGATTTTCTGACGGGTGAGGAATTCCCGGTGCTTGCGTACTTTTTGCTTTGAAAGCGCTTTGTACAACGGAAGCACGCGATCCAGGCTGCAGATCACCAGCGAAGCGCCGATCATCACCAGAAGCAGCGTAAACCACCAGGATTCATACGTATGGGATAAACCCAGTCGATAATAAATTTCGCCGATCGTGCCGTATTTGTTTTTGTAAAAAGTGGACGGATCGAAATTAATAAAGTTGCTCTCTTGTTCGAAGATCGTGCCGAACATAGCACCGATCAGCGTAATGATGATCAGGTAAATGGCAACTTTCACGGAGGAGAAGAAATTCCAAACCCGATCGATCATATTGGGGTTGGCTCGCTGCGAACGTCGGGCGACCCCGTCATATCGCATCTCCAGCAGCCCGCCCGGCTGCTCATCCTCAAACAGCGGTTTGCCGCAAGCTTCGCATAACACGGTTCCCACCCGATTTTGGTGGCCGCATTCGCATTTTGTATTTTGGATCACCGATTATGCCCTCCTCTCGTCGTCAAAGATCCAGCAGTTGCTTGATTTGGTCATCCAACGTGTCCAAGTTCAGCTCGCCTTGATGAATGGAGGAGATTTTGCCGTTCTTTCCGATAAAGAACGTTGTTGGCATCGGTACAATCCCATAATCGCGCGTCGTGGTATTATCGGAATCAAATAAAATGGGAAAATCCACGCCCGTCTGCTTAATAAAATTTTGCACGGTCATTTCATCCTCGCCCGTATTGATCCCCAATACGACGACGCCTTGATCGCGCCATTTTTCCGCCTGAGCTTGCAATGCTGGCATCTCTTTCACGCAATAGGTGCACCAGGTAGCCCAGAAGTTCAGGACGACCGCTTGGCCTTTGTAATCATCCAACGTATGTACCTGTCCATCCAAACCGAGCAGCTTAAAAGCCGGCGGTTTACCCCCCTGCTTGGGTTTATCCGCTTCGCCGCCGGACACTGCGGTCCCGATGGCATAGCCGCCCAGCACGACGATCAGCAGCAAGATGACGATTTGGATCGGCCGTCTCGCTTTCCCCATAGTTAACTTCCTTTCTATGACAATAATCATAAGTGTTGAACAAATCGTGAACACTCTATGAACATTATAACGAAATTCGTCGCAGTTTCAGCCCGGGGAAATATGAATATTATGTGACGCGCTTGAAATGAGGAGAAAATGTGGGGGAATGGCAGTAAGGTGAACGATTCCTGCGAACATGCTATCGCTTATGGGCCTAGAATGACTTGAACGAATGGTTTGGCTACGACTGGGGCAGCCGGGTAAAATGTTCTTACGATCGCTGTTGCTCGCGGAATTCTATATCATATGATTTCAAGGTAGAATTCCGCTCACAAAGGCGAACGCTTCGCTTCTTCAGAATCATTTTCCACTTTTGCCACTTTCCGTGTCCGTTCAATTTACCGGGCCTTGGCGCTTCGCTTTTTCAGAATCGTCCCACCTGTTGCCTCTCGCCTCCCTTTCACCGCATTTTCTAGCGCTTTGGTGTGGGGAGTGTGGTAGTGCGGGCTTGTTTATAGAGGCTTTCAACCTCTTCTTTCGTCAAGTGACGGTACATGCCGCGCTTCAGGTTACCGAGGTACAAATCGCCGAAGGAAATGCGCTTCAGCTTCGTCACAGGGTGCGAGATCGCCTCAAACATACGGCGCACTTGGCGGTTTCTGCCTTCATGAATCGTGATGGAGATGGTCGAGAACTTCCCTTCCGGATCGATGTCCTGGTATTCCACCTCTGCCGGGGCCGTTATCCCGTCCTCCAGCATCACGCCTTGCTTCAGCTTGTCCAGTGCCGAGCCATGCGGCACTCCTTTAACCGTTGCGTGATAAGTCTTCGATACATGGTGCTTTGGATGCGTCAGAAGGTGAGCAAACTCACCGTCATTCGTAAGTAGCAGCAGTCCTTCAGTATCATAATCAAGCCGGCCTACTGGATAAACCCGCTCTGTGATTCCTTTTAAATAGTCGGTGACGATTTTACGGCCTTGGGGATCGGAAGCGCTCGTGATGACGCCTTTCGGTTTGTTGAACATAAGGTACAGCTTCTTCTCTGTACCGATGGTCTTGCCCTCGACGGTAATGACGTCCACGGCCGGATCGGCCTTCGTGCCTAATGTCGTGACGGTTTCTCCGTTCACCTGAACTTTGCCGCTCTGAATCAATTCCTCACATTTGCGACGGGATGCCACACCTGCGGCGGCTAATATTTTCTGTAATCTCTCCATTTTCGCTAAGTCACCTCATACACATGATACCCACCGAAAGACAAAATCACAATAGCCGCAGGAGAAACAGCAAAAACCGCCGCGACAGCTAGACAGCTGCAGGGCGGTTTACACTAACCCGTCAATATGTATAAGTTATCCGAATAAGAGCAGACAAACGGCGATCGCTGCGACAAAGCCGACAATATCCGAGAATAATCCAACCTTTAAAGCGTAACGGCCGTTCCGAATACCTACGGCGCCGAAATAAACCGTCAATACGTATAATGTCGTATCGGTACTGCCTTGAATCGTAGATGCAATGCGGCCGATCATCGAATCCGGTCCGTAAGTTTTGATCAGGTCAGTTGTAAACGCAAGCGAGCCCGTCCCCGTCAAAGGCCGGAGGAAACCGAGCGGCAGCACTTCCGGTGGAACCTTCAGCCAAGACAGCATGGGAGCCATCCACCCGACGAAGAAATCCAGCGCCCCCGAAGCGCGGAATACGCTGATCGCCACCATCATGCCCACCAAATGCGGGATAATGCCAATGGCGGTTGAGAAGCCATCCTTAGCCCCGTCCACGAACGATTCGTAGACCGGCACTTTTTTGAAATAAGCATAAAGCGGAATAAATGCGATCATGACCGGTACCGCCCATGCAGAGACAAGGTTAATCCAGTCCAGCAAAGTGCCTCACCCTTTCAATGAGATATTGGGCGGCGCTGTGGCCTGTGGCGGGGTGCGATGGGTGCTATGCCTGCGATACCATCGGTCGGCTACAATGGCCGCCATCGTGGCGATTGCGGTTGCGAGCAGGGTAGAACCCACGATTTCCGCCGGATTCGCCGATTGAAAGTTGATGCGGATGGCAATGAGCGTCGTTGGGATGAGCGTAATGCTGGCCGTGTTCAGGGCAAGTAGTGTACACATTGCCGGGGATGCCGTTTGTTTATCCGGATTCAATTCTTGAAGCTCCTGCATCGCGCGGATTCCCATAGGCGTTGCTGCATTTCCCAGTCCCAGCAAATTCGCGCTCATGTTCGATAAAATATATCCCATGGCCGGATGATTCTTCGGCACGTCGGGGAACAGATAAGCGACGACCGGCCCGAGCAGCTTGGAGATGGCCTTGACGAGGCCGGAATCCTCCGCTAGACGCATGATGCCAAGCCAGAATACTAGAACGCTGATTAAACCAAAGCATACGGTCACGCCGGTCGCCGCCCCATCAAACGCTGCTTGTGTCACAGTGCCGATATCCCCTTTGATCGCAGCGAACAAAAAACCGATCAAAATGAGCGCAAGCCATATTTTGTTGACCATCTTTTCCCCTCCATAACCCTGTCCTGCTCCCTCTGCTATCGAACGTCAAACAGTAGGGATTGCAGCACCTTTTTAAATGCACCCGACCAATCGGAAGGTAGCCGGATGAGCTTACGATCTGAAGCGGAACCAAAGGCCCCACCTGCTCTCGGCTCACTTCCTTCTCCTGATCCGGATGGACGATAGCTGATTTTATCGTAGACCGGTACCGTGCCGATTTCTTCCCCATTCAAGAGAACGCTAATTTTCCCGCGGTATCCAAATGAACCCGTGCGCGCCGTAGTTAGCTTCAGCCTTCTTTCGATGTGGCTGGCTTCTTCCGTCGCCAACGCATACTTAAATTCTGCCCCAGTGATCAGGCCTTGCTCAATTTCCTGCCCCTCTCCGATCAGGGTTGTCAACGGATAGTTGGCAAAACTATAATCCAGCAACTTCCGGTGGTCATTCCAATCATCCCCGTCATTTAACGTGACGACCGCGATTTGCTGTCCGCCACGGGTCGCGGAGCTCACCAGGCATCGATTGGCGATTTTGGTATATCCGGTTTTGACGCCGTCGGCCCCGTCGTAGAAACGCAACATCTTGTTCTTATTCAACCATTTATAATCCCAAGGATCATTGGGATTCGGTGCGGTTTTGCTGGGGGTTCGGACGATCTCTTTAAACTGCTGGTTTTTCAGTGCATAGCTTGTCAGCTTGGCCAAATCGTTGGCCGTTGAGTAATGGCCTTTGGCATCCAAACCATGTGGATTCTGGAAGTGGGTATGCATCAGACCAAGCATCTTGGCTTTCTCGTTCATCAAGTAGACGAAGCCCTCTTCGGAGCCGCCGACGTGCTCGGCAATCGCCGTGGCCGCATCATTGCCCGAACGAAGCATGAGGCCGTACAGCATATTTTCCAGGCTCATTTCTTCCCCCATATGGAGATAAATCGACGAACCTTCCTTAGCAAAAGCGTTTCTTCCGACCGTAACCGTATCCGATAGCTTGCCATGCTCGATCGCGACAATAGCGGTCATGATTTTGGTCAGGCTGGCAATCGGTAGCGTCTCGTCCCCGCGCAAACTGTAAAGCAGGCGGCCCGAAGTTACGTCAATGACCGCGGCGGCTTGGGCATGAATCGATGGCGCGGCAGGAGTGGCTTGTACCGCCTGCGGGTTTAGCCAACCCAACAACAGGATGGCGGCCAAGAAACTGTAAAAGGTACGATAGCTGCGGCCAGGTTTGGTTTTCCTCATAAGCTGATTCCTCCGGTAACAGGTACTGTTGCGAGTACTTGTTTAACTTATATGCGATGATCCAAGAGAGTATGTCCCACCTGGGATCAAGAAAAAGACCCCTCCCGGAAGTCCGGAAAGGATCAACGGTCGAAAGGTGGTTAGGTGAACGGGTTGATGCCGGTTCTTGCAGCCGATTCCTGCATCGCATTCTGAGCTACATGCGCCGTTGCCATCGAGGGATCTGCAGTTCCAGATTGATTCGGGAACATGGACTGGATTTTGTCGATGACACCAGGGACCGAATCGATGATCTTCTCGACCAGATGCGTCTGGTTATCCAAGGGTACAATGTGCACCCCAGGTTTTCCAACGACAAGGAAAGCGATTGGATTAATCGAAACCCCGCCGCCGCTACCGCCACCGAACGGACGGGCTTTGCCGTGCTCGGTCGAACCTGAGGCCGATTTATCTTGGCCGTCCTCGATATTAAAATCACTACCCCCTGCGGCAAAACCGAACCCGACGCGGCTGATCGGCAGAATCACGCTACCGTCCGGCGTTTCGACCGGCTCGCCCACAATCGTGTTGACATCAACCATATCCTTGATGTTTTCCATGGCGGTTTGCATTAATCCTTGAATAGGATGGTCAGCCATTTTTTCACTCCTCCCTTCACTTTTAGCACGCGAACTATAAGTACCAGTCCAGCATATATAGCATAACCGCAGCGAATTTGCGCTATGCAGCGAAATTCCGTGGAAAATAACGGCGTTCCCCCAAATACGGGGACGACGAATAGCTTGGGTCTTTGCGTTAATCGAATGCGATGGCTAAGCCAACCCACGATTGTGCCTTTGACCCCCCATAAGGCCCCGGTCAATGTTGCGGTATGGGCTGCATCCTGTAAACCGACATTCGTCGACCATTCCAACTGGCGGAACGAAACGCGGCGGAGCGTGGCCCGAAGCCAAACCCGAAACCCGCTGGTCGCCTTAAGCATCCGGTCGAACTCCTCCATCCATTGATGGATTATGTCCTTGTTTACTTTTTGGTCAACACTGGAAGACTCCTTTTGCAATACGTTTTCGGGCCGATCCTTCTCGATCTGCAGGCCTTCACGCCAGTTCTTCAACCTTACGGAAGGCACTTGGTAATGCATGCGAACAAAGCCATAGAGCATCGTGACATCCAGCAGGATTGTATCGTCCCGATTCTTCTTACGCAGGGTCAAATGGAGCGTGATTGTAGACAGCAAAATCAAGGCGGCTATAAGCAGCAGCAGGATCAGGATGCCTCCGAGCCAAATCCACACGGGAAAGCCCTCCATACCTATCAGATAAAAATTCTCCCTCGTAGTATGGCTTGCCCAAAAGGAAAAAATTCGTCGGTATGCGGCATGAAGCAGCAACTAAGCGCAAAAAACCACCGAAGCTTCCTCCGGCGGTTTGGATTACATAGATTCACGTTTAGTTCTCGTTTTCCGGATCCTGGCGCTTTTCCGGCTGCGCTCCTGCTTCGTCGCTGTTGACATCGTCGAAGGTCAACTGTTGTTCTTCCAACCGTTGAAATAGAAGCTGTGTTTCTTCCTCCAGCTGTTCCGTACTCTCGAAATCGGCCATATCCGGCAGATCCTTCAAATTGGCTAGCCCAAAATAATCAAGGAACGCCTTTGTGGTGCCATATAGAATGGGACGCCCAATCGCTTCGGCGCGGCCAACTTCCTCGATCAAATCCTTGTTCACCAACGAATGGATAGCTCGCTCAGACTTGACCCCTCGGATCTCCTCGATTTCAACCCGGGTAATGGGCTGTCGGTACGCAATGATCGATAACGTCTCGAGTGCAGCTTGGGATAAGGTTGAACGCGAGGGCGAATAAGCCAAACGTTCGAAATAAGGGGCGTGCTCCGGAAGCGTCGCCAGCTGGTAGCTGCCGGCAATCTGCACGATTTGCAGTCCTCGGCCGGCTCGCTCGAATGACGTTTTCATATCGAGCAAGGCATCCGAAATCACCTCCTGCCGCTGTTCCGTTACTTCGGCCAGCTGCTTCAGGCTCAAGCCCTCTTCGCCGGCCAAAAACAACAGCCCCTCAATAATCGACTTCAATTCCTGAAAATTCATCGATCTTTCCTTCCCCTCTCCACTCCATAACGATGTCATCGAACAGCTTGTTTTGATAGCAGACGATCTGCTTCATCTTCATCAGTTCCAGCACCGCAAGAAACGTGACCACGATTTCATGTCGATACATTTCGGGATGCAGCAGCTTAGAAAATAGCAACCGTCCCCCCTTACCAGCCTGTTGGAGCGCGCCAACCACTTCTTTGATCCGATCCTTGACGGAAATCTCGTCACGGTGAATTCGGGCTACGGTATTGCGCTTGGCAGCCCTACGAATCGCCTTCTGAAAGACGGCGATCAAGTCGGCGGCGTGCAGACCCTTTACCGGATTCTCCTGCACTTCCGGCATAAAAGGCGTTAAATCCTCCGGTTCTTTGGAGAAAATCAAACTGCGCTCCCATTCGCGTTCATGCAAATGTTCAGCGACTCCTTTATATTTCCGATATTCGATCAGCTTTCGAATCAACTCGTCCCTTGGGTCCTCCTCATCCTCCAGCAAATAATCGAATTCATCATCCAATTCGATGACAGGTGGTTTGGGCAGCAGTTGTTTGCTTTTGATCGACAGCAGCGTAGCCGCCATGACCAGAAACTCACTGGTCACCTCCAGCTCCAGCTCCTGCATGTCCTGTAGATATTCGAGGTACTGATCGGTGATCTCGCTAATCGAGACCTGATGAATATCGATCTCCGCTTTATCAATTAAGTGCAATAGCAAATCCAGCGGACCCTCGAAGGATTCCAGCTTGTACGTTACTGTCGTCAATGAACATCCTCCACCCGTAACCAAACATATATGTAGATTAGTTTACCTTAAAAAACGTTTGTTGCAAAAGAAAAATGTAGTACCCCAACGAATCAGAGGTACTACATTAAGATAAGCACTATTTCAACTGTTTCGTCAAGTTCGCCATCTCGATTGCCGCCATCGCTGCATCCCAGCCTTTGTTTCCGGCTTTGGTCCCAGCGCGTTCGATCGCTTGTTCGATATTCTCGGTTGTCACGACGCCGAAGATCGTCGGCACGCCGGTTTTGAGGCCAACGGCCGCCACTCCTTTGGCGACTTCGTTGCAGACATAATCATAATGCGTGGTTGAACCGCGGATGACCGTGCCAAGCGTGATGACCGCGTCATATTTGCCGCTTTCGGCCAGCTTTTGCGCGGCGAACGGGATTTCAAAAGCGCCGGGCACCCAAGCCACGTTTATTTCTTCCTCTTTGGCCCCGTGGCGTTTCAAGGCATCCAAAGCTCCGGAGAGCAGCTTGCTTGTAATGAACTCGTTAAAACGCCCGACCACGATCGCATATTTTAACCCTTCCGATACTAAATGTCCTTCAAATACGTTTGCCATGAATCATCAAACCTTTCTATAAGTGGGATAGTGGATAATATCGTTTTTGCAGATACGCCCTTAGACGCGGGAGGATTCATCCTGTTCCAAATCATCAAATTTGAGCAAATGCCCCAACTTGGCTTGTTTGGTATGCAGATACTTGGTGTTATCCGCGTTTTCTTTCATTTGAATCGGCACGCGTTCAACTACCTCCAGACCGTATCCTTCTAAACCTTTGATCTTCCGCGGATTATTCGTCATCAGACGGATTTGGCGGACACCCAGGTCTTTGAGAATTTGCGCTCCGATTCCATAATCGCGCAGATCGGCGGGAAATCCGAGCTTCAGGTTGGCGTCAACCGTGTCAAAGCCTTGTTCCTGCAGCTTATACGCCTTCAGCTTGTTGATTAAGCCGATCCCCCGGCCTTCCTGGCGCATATAGAGCAGCACCCCTCTGCCGGCTTCCTCAATCTGCCGCAGTGCCGCTTCGAACTGCGGTCCGCAGTCACACCGGTGGGAGTGGAACACGTCTCCGGTCAAGCACTCGGAATGCACCCGCACCAGCACCGGCTCATCGCCGTCGATCTCGCCTTTGACCAGTGCGACATGTTCTTTGTTATCGACATCATTCGTGTAGGCCACGGCGCGGAATTCACCGTAATCGGTTGGCATGCGCACCTCGACCTCGCGCGTGACCAGCTTCTCCTTTTCATTGCGGTAATGGATCAGGTCCTTGACGCTGATCAATTTAAGGTCATAGGTTTTGGCGATTTCCACCAAATCCGGCAACCTAGCCATGGTTCCGTCTTCCTTGATGACCTCACAGATCACGCCGGCCGGATAGGCGCCGCACATCCGGGCCAAGTCGACCGCCGCTTCCGTATGACCGGCGCGCCGCAGCACGCCCCCCTTTTTGGCAATCAGCGGGAACATATGGCCCGGCCGGCGGAAGTCCGCAGCCTTGGCGTTCGGATCCATGATGGCCTTAACCGTCAAGGAACGCTCATAGGCCGAGATTCCTGTCGTCGTATCCTTATGGTCGATGGAGACGGTAAAGGCCGTCCCGTGGTTATCGGTATTTTGCGCCACCATCGGCTGCAAATCCAGTTCCTCTGCTCGCTCCGCCGTAATCGGCAGGCAGACCAGTCCGCGCCCTTGAGTGATCATGAAGTTGATCACTTCCGGCGTCGCTTTTTCAGCCAGGGCCACAAAGTCCCCTTCATTCTCCCGGTCTTCATCGTCAACGACGATAATGACCTTGCCCCGCATCAATTCGTAGATTGCTTCTTCGACTCGGTCTAATACGATATCACCCATAGCTTTCCCCTCCTTGTTTTATATGTAGTTCAAAATGTCGTCTTTGGATCACGAAGCAGCTCAAGGGGGTCAAATCGGCGGCGAATCTTGCATTCACCCGGGCCTTCCGCTGCTCACGTAGCTTCCAGCTACGCTGTGCTGCTCAGTCCCTAGCTTCATTCAACCTTCTTGGTGCTCCAAACCAAACCTCTTGAACCTTTATTGAAGTTGTAGTTCAAAATGTCGTCTTTGGATCACGAAGCAACTCGAGAAGATCGATTCGGCGGCGAATCTTGCATTCAGCCGGGCCTTCCGTCCAAGCTAACGGAACGTAGAGACGTTATCTCCCCGTTGGTTGGCGACCTTTGCTGCTAACGGAACCAGGAGGTCTTATTCAGAACTTATGCGGCTGATATGCTGCGAATTGGGCTCAATAAGGTCTCTGGGTTCCGTTACATCGGGAAATCGCCGGGAAATGAGCAAATAAGAGCTCTTAGTTCCGTTAGAATCACATTCATAGGCTGCGTTCGTCATTTAACCCCCGACTTTTTTAAACGAACCCGTTCGCTGCCAGAAACGGGAGGTTGATTCCCGACTCGTCTGCGGTCTTTTCCCCCGGATCGCCGCTACCTCTGCCATACTTCAGCAGATGATCCACGTATTTGCCGAGTACGTCGCATTCCAGGTTGACGGTGTCCCCGGCCCGCTTGAAGGCCAGTACGGTTTCGGCTAGCGTATGAGGGATAATGGAAATCGTAAATATCCCGCCTTCCGCTTCGACCACCGTCAAGCTGATCCCGTCCACGGCAATCGATCCTTTTGGAATAATGAATTTCAATAAGGATGATTTTCCGGGTCGGATTTGAAACACGACCGCATTTTGATCCTGACTGGTCCCGACAATCGTACCGATTCCGTCAACATGCCCCTGTACGATATGCCCCCCGAATCGTCCATTGGCCGCCATGGCTCGCTCGAGATTCACGCGACTGCCTGGTTTTAGATCCTTCAGATTCGTGTTGCGGTACGTCTGCGGCATGACATCTACCGTAAAGGAGGAAGCGTCGAACGAGGTTGCCGTTAAGCATATACCGTTAACAGAAATGCTGTCGCCCAGCTTGATGCCTTCCGTAACGACTTTCGCCGAAATGCTCAGTAGCATCGCTTCGCCCTTGCGGCTGATCGACTTCATCGTGCCGATCTCCTCCACTAGTCCTGTAAACATCAGTGATCCTCCTCCCTCACTTCAGCCTGTGCCCAGACCGGAATTCCTCGGATGCACACATTATCCCCGATTTGTTCGACTTCCATGTCGCGTAACGAGACCGCGTCCCGCATAAGATCAAACCCGGCGAAGCTAAAACTTCCGGGCGCTTCGCTCCCGCCGACGATCTTGGGGGCGAAGAAGATCACGATTTCATCCACCAATTGTCGTTCCAGCAACGAGCCATTCAATCGACCACCCCCTTCAACGAGTACGGAGGATATGCCCCGTTGTCCGAGCTGAACTAACGCCTCATTGAGATCGACCTGTGGGCCGCTTCCGCAACGAAGGATCTCGACGCCAAGCTCGGTCAGCCGCTCAGCTTTGTCCGGGTCAGCCTGCTCAGTAGTCACGATCCAAGTTGGGGCTATCCCATCGTGAAGAATCTGCGCCGTCTCGGGAATGCGAAGCGTGGAATCCGCAATGACCCGTACGGGCGATAAACCCGGGACAGATAAACGGGTTGACAACTGCGGATTATCGGCTATGATCGTCGACACGCCAACCATAATCGCCTGATGGCGATGCCGCATCGTGTGCACGATTTCCCGCGCTTTCTCGTTCGAGATCCATTTGCTGTCCCCGGATCGACTTGCAAGTTTTCCGTCCAGCGTGCTGGCAGATTTGATTGTCACATACGGCAAGCCGCTGGTGATAAACTTGATGAACCGGCGATTCAGCTTCAAGGCCCGGTCGCGCAGCACGCCAACTTTAACTTCAATCCCGGCGGTACGCAGCAACTCGATTCCTTTCCCGGCAACCAGGGGATTCGGATCCTCACAAGCAATCACGACACGTGACACCTTCTCGTGCACCAACCGCTCCGCGCAAGGGGGTGTCAAACCATGATGACTGCAAGGCTCCAATGTGACGTATACCGTGCTGCCTTCGGCCTGGGAACCGGCCATGTTCAAGGCATGCACCTCCGCGTGCGGAGTCCCCCGCTGCAAGTGGGTACCAAGTCCAACCAACGTCCCTTCCTTAACGACAACGGCGCCGACGACCGGATTCGTCCCGGTTTGTCCCAGCGCCCGCTCCGCCATGTCTAGCGCTAAAGTCATGTAATAATCGTCGTCGATCACCTTCATCCTCTATCCTCCTTCCGTCCTTGCCTATCGCTCAGTAACAAAAACAACCCTGCCGCAATCCGGCAGGGTTGATCATGAGAGTAGTTCTACGCTAAATCAAAGAGCGCCTCCGCCCAAAATCACGCCTCTGCTTATCAGTTGATAAACAAGGACGATAAATTTATGGCGAAAAGCTAGCATCGCCAAAGCTCCTTCACAAAATCAAATGTGAAAAATAGAACTTGGTCGATTGAACTCTCGACATCCGAACACCTTCGCAAATAAAATAACGTACGTGCTCCCGCGTTTTCCTTCTCCCATCCAGACTATACTGTCGGTCCCGGAATCTCACCGGCTCAGCCGCATGCTTACGAAAGCACTGCGGGTCACGGACTTGTGCTACATCGGACTAGCGTCCAATGAGCCATCACCGTCGGTAGGGAATTTCACCCTGCCCCGAAGGATTGCTTAATATTAGGTTTGCATAACTGCAAGACGAATGTTAGCACTATTCCTGTCAAAAATCAAGCCTTCTCGTCACTACACCCTGCCACAGTTCCATTCGAGCAAGGAATCTTCACTCCCTCCTCTCCCGGGAACCAAGGTGTATAAAAACCTCCCGAAATAGCCAACCTTAAAGTCGATATCGTATTGACAAATCCCATACTCAGGAGGAATGAACGTGGCTAAACCGGACAATCGCTCCGACAACGTTGATAAGCTGCAAAGAAGCATTCAAAACACCATCGAGAATTTCCGTGAGGGACAAGATTACCTCAGTGAGCATGCCGATGAAATCTCCGTCAAGGAGAAGAAACAGGTTCAAGAGAAGAACGAAAAACGGCTTCACGCCATTGAAGGCTTCCGGGAAGAAGTGAAGGACGAAGCCGCTCATCAAAGAAAATCGTAAAAAATGAATCAAGGGGTGCTCCGCTGCCAAGCCTGCTTGGCCTTGCGGGGCACCCCTTTCGCTTCGAACCTGCTTACGCTTCGTCCCAAACGGAAACTTCCTTCATTTTATCGCCAGGACGGACATTGTCCACAAGTTCCATTCCCGAAGTCACTTTGCCGAACACGGTATGTACCCCGTTCAAATGCGGCTGCGCTTCGTATACGATGAAGAACTGACTGCCGCCGGTATCTTTGCCTGCATGGGCCATCGACAGCACCCCGCGCTCATGTTTGGTTACATTCGTATCCGTCTCGCATTTGATGGTGTAACCTGGACCTCCGGTGCCGTTACCGATCGGACATCCGCCTTGAGCCACAAAACCCGGGATTACGCGATGGAACGTGAGTCCGTTATAGAATCCGGAATTGGCCAGTTTTTCGAAGTTCGCGACCGTACCCGGAGCTTCTTCGGGCAGGAATTGAATTTCGACCTCGCCGCCTTTTTCCAATACGATTTTACCTTTTTTCATATCCGTGCACACCCTTCTTCTTAGCGTCATTGGACAAACCTCTTCCAGTTTACTAAAAAAAAGTCCTTCAAGCAAAAAAACCGAGGAATCGGACAATCCGATCCCCTCGGCTTTACTCCTGCCTCTCCTCGTCGCTTACTTCAACGAAGGCTGTTTGGCGATTCGTTCCGGAATTACGTCGCAGGCGATAAGGTCCTGCAGGGACTCCCGTTTTACGACGAGATCGCTTTGGCCGTCTTGAACGAAGACGACCGCTGGACGGCGTAACCGGTTATAATTGCTGGCCATCGCGTAGTTGTAGGCGCCGGTGCAAGCCACGGCGAGCAAATCGCCGCTGTTCACCTTCGGCAAATCCACGTCCCAGATCAGCATGTCGCCGCTCTCACAGCATTTGCCGGCGATCGATACGGTCTCTTCGTTCGCATCGTTACCACGGTTGGCGAGCATCGCCTCGTATTTAGAACCGTAAAGGGCCGGACGCGGGTTGTCCGTCATCCCGCCATCCACAGCGACGTATTTACGCACGCCGGGGATATCCTTGCTTGTTCCCGCCGTATACAGCGTCGTGCCAGCATCGCCTACGATGCTCCGGCCCGGTTCTACCCAGATTTCTGGAATCTGCGGATACGCGGCAAATTCCCGTTTGACCGCATCCGTAATCGCACCGACATAATCGGAAACCTTCAGCGGCGTATCGCCTTCCGTATAACGGATGCCAAAGCCGCCTCCTAAATTGACGACCTTGAAGGTGACGCCCAGCTTCTCCTTGACCTGCAAAGCGAACGCCGCAACCCGCTCAACCGCCATCTGGAAACCTTCCACTTCGAAAATTTGCGAGCCGATATGCGAATGTACGCCGAGCAAATGCAGATTCAAGCTACGGTTGGCCAACTCAACAGCTTCCATAGCCGAGCCGTTGCCGATATCAAACCCAAACTTGGAATCGGTTTGGCCGGTTGAAATATATTCATGCGTGTGGGCTTCCACCCCCGGCGTTACGCGCAGCAAAATATTCACGGTGACGCCTTTCTCAGCGGCAAGCGCTTGAAGCATATGCAGCTCCGTAAAATTGTCAGCCACGAAACAGCCGATGCCGGCGGATATCGCCATTTCCAATTCATCCGGCGTCTTGTTGTTGCCATGAAAATGGATTCGCTGCGCAGGGAATCCCGCTTGAAGGGCCGTAAACAATTCGCCCTCGGAGACAACGTCCAGGGACAAGCCCTCCTCCTCGGCCAGCCGGCACATCGCCATGACGCAGAACGCTTTGCTGGCATAAGCAACCTGGAAAGCCAGGCCCGATGCTCGGAAGGCGTTCATATATTCACGGCATCTTTGCCGCACAAGAGCTTCATCTACGACATACAACGGCGTTCCGTAGGATTGCTTTAGCTCGACCGTATCGCAGCCGCCGATTTCGAGATGGCCTTTTGCATTAATTTTGCTGGTACCGTGTAAATACATCTATGCAGTCCTCCACTTTCAAATTTTACACCAGTATAGCAAACAACCGGCAACCTGAAAAATGGATTTTTCGGAATATCATTTGTGTTATTTGTTGAACAAGCCTAAACGTCACCGTTTGCCCGGCATCCGCGTATTGTCCCGCGGCTTGTTGGAGGACGGTCTTTGCTTGGATGTCATCACCGGAACACGGAATAACACCCCGGCCATCGCCTTTGCATTAAAAGGTATAAATGGCCACATGTAAGACGAGTTATTCGAACGGAGCAAAGTCAGCAGCACGATAAACGAAGTGATCCCAATGACAAACCCAGGGGCGCCAAAGATTGCCACCGCCACCAGCAAAGCGAGTCGCACCACACGATTGGCGAGACCCAGCTCATAGCTTGGTGTTGCAAACATCCCGATCGCGGCCACTGCCATATACAAGACTACCTCGTTAACGAACAACCCTGTCTGGACGGCGATATCCCCGATCAAGATGGCGGCAATCAAGCCCATCGCTGACGCAAGAGGCGTCGGCGTATGCACGGCCGCCATTCGCATGAGATCGACGCCGAACTCCACCAACAGGAACTGGGCGATTAGCGGGATTTTTCCCTGCTCCTGGGGTCCGATGAAGGCGAGTCCCGCCGGCTTGAACTCCGGATGGACGACGATCAGAAGCCAGATTGGAAGCAGGAAGAGCGAGGCGAATATGCCAAAGAAGCGCACCCAACGCAGATAAGTCCCCATAAACGGGGTTTGCCGGTTCTCCTCTGCATGCTGACACAGATCAAAGAAAGTCGTCGGCAATATCATCACGCTGGGCGACGTATCCACGAACACAACAACCCGGCCTTCCAGCAGATGCGATGCAACGACGTCCGGACGCTCCGAGTAACGCACCAGCGGGTACGGGTTCCAGCCCCTGTGAATGATCGCCTCCTCCAGTTGCTTATCCGCCAGGGGAATGCCGTCAATGTTGACCGCTTTGATCTTTTCGCGGATGGAATCGACCTGCGTTTTATCCACGATATCATCGATGTAGGCGATACACACGTCGGTACGGGTTCGACGGCCTACACTAACCATCTCTAATTTAAGCCCTGGATCGCGCAACCGGCGGCGGACCAAGGTAATATTGGTAACCAGCGTCTCCGTGAATCCGTCCCGTGCGCCCCTTACGACGCGCTCCAAAGACGGCTCCTCCGGGCTGCGGACCGGGTACTGCCGGGTATCCATCATCAGCGCCGTTTGCTCGCCTTCGATGAACAGCGCGCTCATGCCGGTTAACGTTTTGTTGATGGCATCGCTCAGCTTCTCCGTTTTTTCCACCTGAATATGAGGGATATAAAGTTCGAAAAAGGATCGAAGCGCCCCGGTTGTCAGATCTTCAGGCGTCAGATAGGTCAGTCGCTTGAGGATTTCCTGCATGGCGTCGGTACGGGCAAACCCGTTGATGAAGACGAGGCAGGTACGTTTACCGCCAAAGGTCATGTCGCGAAACACGACGTCAAAACTTTCTCCCAGTCCGACGACTTCCTTCATCGTATGTTTCGTGGTCGTCAAGCTGCGGCTGATCGCATCGCTTTGCTGCCAATAGATCACCGACTCCTCCACATTATCGGATCTCTCCGCTTCGCGTTTCCGTTTGATCGCCTCGTCTTCCGGATAGTTCTCCTGCAGAAAATTCTCCTCATCCTCGGGCACGAAGTCCGGAATCGCCTGCGGCCGATCCATCCCTTCCTGCGTTGACTCTTGCGTATCCTGGTCCATCCAACATCAACCTCCGTTTCTTCGAGTTCACGGTCTATAAATAAACCATTCGTACAAGGAGCCCGCCATTTTGCCAAATACCATTGCGAGCAAAAAGCCAAACAAATACCGCTGCATATGCAACCTTTTGGCCAAAATCGGCAGCACGTTCAGCACTTCGGTCAAAGCAGCTGCCAGCATACCGACGAACACGCCGTTAAACAAGCCGACAATGCCGGTCGCCAGCCACGGCCCGGTCACCCGCCAATTCCAGAAGTCCGCCACCGTACCCACCACGGCCCCCGCAATCATCGCCCCTTCATACCAGTGCACCTTGTCGTAAGAATTCGTCACCTGGGCCAGGCGCGGAATCATGTCCAGCACGATGAACAAAGCGATCACGCCGCCTCCCACGGCAATGCCGCCAGCCAGGCCAAGGAATACTGCCAACCCCGCGGCGATGGGAGACATCAGGATCGCTCCGCCGGCGATTCGGCATGGTTCATTTTTTTGTACTCTTCAGCGACAACGTATTGATTAAGGTTCTCCTGGTAGAGGAACATCTCAACTTCTAAAGGGGTTGGCTCCTCATTCCATTTTTTTCTGAACAAATGGTTAAAAAATACGATCATCCCAAAGCCGATGCCCACGGAATAGGCACCTTGAAACAGATAGGGGTGCTCGTCCTTCTCGCCGGTGATCATCTCGACGATTCGCACCTGTACCTCCGGCATGCTGACGTCGGCGTGGAAATTCATGATGGTCAGGGCCGCCCCGAAGAAGAGCAGCAGCCAGACCAAGGCGAACAACAGCGGAGACGGTTTCTTCTCGGGTTTGATCATTTCAACGAGAACATGCGGTTCACCAAGCAATTCGACACGTTGCCCCGGGAATTCGGCTTGAATGGCCGAGATGACCTGCAGCATATCAATGACGATCAAATTACCGTCGCGATGCTCCGGCCGGACCAGCTCCAGCTGAAGCAGCTTGGCTTCCAGCTCCGGCTCCGCCAGGACGCGGGCTACGTCTCGCAGCCGGATCGGCACCCCGGCGGGAAGCCCGACCTGCTTGCGCAGACGCAAATAGACGATGGAAGCGGAATCCTTATCCATGCTAACCACCCTTCCACTAGCGTATTGCCCATAGTATGCCAAGCGAGGAGGGGCTTTACTCTTGATGATAAATTTGCGGCATCAAAAAAAAGCATGGGGAGATACCCCCATGCTTTTCCCGTTCTGGTTGCTCTGGAATTACAGCGATATGGCTGTGTCCAGCGCCACTTCCATCATTTGTTTAAACGTGGTTTGCCGTTCCTCGGCCGACGTCTCCTCGCCGGTCAGCAAATGATCGCTGACGGTCAGAATCGTTAACGCTTTCGCACCGTATTTGGCGGCCAACGTGTAGAGCGCTGTCGTCTCCATCTCGACCCCAAGCACCCCGTATTTCATCAGCAATTGGGTTACGCTCGTATCGTCACGGTAGAACATGTCCGAGCTGAAAATGTTACCCACATGCAGCTTGAGCCCTTTTTCCACGCCACGCTCATAGGCCGCCTTCAACAGCTCGAAGCTGGCAATCGGCGCAAAATCGTACCCGCTGAAGACATGGCGATTCATGCTTGAATCGGTACAAGAGGCTTGAGCCAAAATAACGTCCCGTACGCGAACATGCTGCTGCATGCCTCCGCAAGTTCCGACGCGAATCAGGTTTTTGACGCCGTATTCTTTCATCAATTCATTCACGTAGATCGAAATCGACGGAACGCCCATGCCTGTCCCCTGTACGGAAATCTGTTTTCCTTGATAGGTACCGGTGAATCCAAGCATCCCGCGCACCTCGTTATAGCAAATGACATCGCTCAAATACGTTTCCGCAATAAATTTAGCTCGGAGCGGATCCCCTGGCAGCAGGATCGTTTCGGCGATATCTCCCGGTTTAGCTGCGATATGTACACTCATGTTCTGGTATCTCCCTTGCTAACATTTTTGGTATGGCTGCTACTCTCTTATTATATAGGATGCGACAACCAACGTATATGGATGCAAACGATGCAAAGAGATCTGATGACGTAAAAAAACCCTTCGGTTCCAGCGGCTTCCTGAATGCCGCCGCTGCCCGAAGGGGTGAATGCATGTCAGATCATTGCGCGATCTGGTCGCGAATGCTCTGTAATATTTTCTTCTCCAGCCTGGATACTTGAACTTGAGAGATGCCCAGCCGGCTCGCCACTTCCGACTGGGTCTGGTCGCGGTAGTACCTAAGATAGACGATCAGGCGCTCTCGATCGGTCAAGCCATCGATCGCTTCGTGCAGCGCCAGCTTGTCGAACCAGCGCTCCTGGGATTCATCGGCGATTTGATCCATCAGCGTGATCGGGTCGCCGTCATTTTCAAACACCGTTTCATGAATGGACGCTGGCGGCTTATTCGCCTCCTGGGCAAACACAACGTCCTCGGGCGTAACCCCCAGCTCCTCGGCAACTTCCTTGACGGTCGGAAGCCGACCCAGCAGCTTGGACAATTCATCTTTCTTCTTGCGAACCTTGTTCGCCATTTCCTTCAATGAACGGCTGACCTTCAGCGTCCCGTCGTCGCGCAGGAAACGCTGAATTTCCCCGATGATCATCGGCACCGCATACGTAGAAAACTTCACATCATAGCTGAGATCAAACTTGTCCACCGACTTAAGCAGGCCGATACAGCCGATTTGAAACAAATCCTCGGGTTCGTATCCCCGATTCATAAACCGCTGCACGACGGACCAGACAAGCCGAATGTTGCAGTTTACCAGACGGTCTCTGGCAGCGTTGTCCCCGGATTGACTCAGGGCGATCAACCGTTTCACTTCCGTGTCGTCCAAAAACTCTCTCGAGATTTGCTTCACTTCGGCATCCATAGATCCAACCCCTAATTGTATAAAGCTTTCTTGGATACAATCCTTTTCTTCATCCGAATGCGCGTGCCCCCGCCCATCTCGCTGATCACGTCGAATTCGTCCATGAAATTCTCCATGATCGTAAAGCCCATGCCGGAACGTTCCAGTTCAGGCTTCGACGTATAAAGCGGCTGTTTCGCCAACTCCACATCCTCAATGCCACGGCCTTGATCCTCAATGATCAAAGTTACCGTGTCTCCTTCAATTTCAGCGGAAATGGAGACGACCCCTTCGGGGTTCCCATCATATCCGTGGATAATGGAATTCGTGACCGCCTCTGACACCACCGTCTTCAAGTCGGTGATCTCATCCATCGTTGGATCCAGCTGGGAGACGAACGCGGCGACGGTCACTCGGGCAAACGATTCATTTTCGGACTTTGCGGCAAACTTGAGAGACATAAAATTTCCGGCTTGATTCGCTTGGGTACTCACAGGGCCACCTCCAGATCCGTCAGCGCCGTATCCTCGTTTTCGAAGATGGACATGATCTTAAACAATCCCGACATTTCCAGAAGCCGATATACCGGCGGGTTGACGTCGCATACGACCATCTTCCCGCCCTTTTGCTTGATCAGCTTATATCTTCCGAGGATCACTCCGATACCGGAGCTATCCATAAACTGCAGCGACTTCAGGCTTAATACGAGATTGCGGCAGTTTCCACGGGCGATTTCTTCATCCATCCGCATGCGGACGTCGTCCGCCGTGTGATGGTCTAGTTCCCCGCTCAAGCGCACGATTAACGTTTCGCGGTGTTTTTCCATTTCCACTTGCAAATTCACGTCTGTTCACTCTCCTCCCTGACATGAACACAACAATTCTAGATTTCCGGTCCGGATTCCTGCTGACTGACAAAACTAGAAGAAAAGCCCTATGAATCTACAAAAAACAAGTGTGCCGCCGTCCGTTTAAATAACGTCCACCAGCCGGCTTTATCGATATCGTTAGGTGCGGTTAGTTCGAATTCGGTCAGCACGCGGCCATCCTGATACACCACCAATTTGCCGACGGATTGACCCGATTTGATCGGAGCTGCGAGTTTTTCCGGTGCGATGAGCTTATGGGTGATGCTGTCCTGCTTCACGCCTTTTTTAACCAGAACGTTAAACGGCTTCGAAGCGGCCAGTTCCAACTGGGCGCTCATCCCTTTCTGTACCTTCACCTTGCCGATCGTTTCACCCGCTTGATAAATCGGCAGCAGCGCGTATTGCGAGAAGGCATAATCGAACATGGCCGATACTTCGCTGTTCCGCGTTTTTGTGTTTGGCTCCCCAAGTACCACGGCGATCAAACGCAGCCCGTCGCGTTTTGCGGTGGCGGCCAGGCAGAACTTCGCTTCCGACGTATAGCCGGTTTTCAGACCGTCGGCTCCGCTGTAGAAACGAACTAGCTTGTTCGTGTTAACGAGCCAGAACGGTTTCTCCGACCCCTGCCGCAAGTAATCCTGGTAAGCGCCGGTATATTTCGTGATTCCCTCATGCTTCAGCAGCTCCCGGCTCATGACGGCAATATCGTGGGCCGAGCTATAGTGATCGGCCACCGGCAAGCCGTTGCAGTTGGCAAAATGCGTGTCCTTCAGCCCGAGCGACTGTGCCCGCTCATTCATCATTTTCACGAACGCTTTCTCGGAACCGGCAAGCTTCTCTGCCAGTGCTACGGATGCGTCGTTTCCAGAAGCCATGGCAACGCCCTTCAGCAGCTCATCGACCGTCATCGCTTCCCCCGGCTCCAGAAAGATCTGCGACCCGCCCATAGACGCCGCATACTCGCTGGCGGTGACCTTGTCGTTCAACTTCAGCGTGCCGTTATCGATCGCTTCCATCGTCAGCAGCATCGTCATGATTTTAGTAATGCTGGCCGGGGGCAGCTTCTCGTGGCTCTTTTTCTCGTAAATGATCGTACCCGTATCGGCATCGATCAATACGGCGGACAGTGCATTTTCCGCCAACGCGATTTCATCATCCCCCACATGCGGTCCACCATGTTCCGCGCTGGTGTAAGTCGGCCATACCGAAACGGCCAAAACGAACGCGGCAAACCAGATCAACACCCGTCTTTTCAAGATTCGTCCTCCTTTAGACATAAGTCTGGATTCTGCTAACCTAGTATCGGCATGAAAGTGGGATAATATTCCTGCACAAAAAAGAAAAAACGCCTTTCGGCGTTTGATTTTGTGGCATATTGAGAATAAGGGACATAAGTGGCCTTTAAGGCCTAATATTACCGCTATTTCACACGATCCCATGATTCTTACCTCTGGACCGCGGCGACTTAACCGCACTAGCTTAGAACCGCTTGACCCCATCCGGCGTCACCAGCGCGAAAACCAGCGGCCGTCTCGGCACCTTCGTTCCGGAGATGCCGTAAGCATTTAAGATGCGCCGTTCCGCTTCCGCACGGCCCGTTTCATGGCTAGGGTTGAAATGGAGCACGGCCAGCGTTTCGCCGACTTCAACCGGATCGCCGATCTTTTTGCGCAGCTCCACCCCGGCCGCAAGATCGATGACAGAATCCTTCGTTTCCCGGCCGGCGCCCAGCATCATGGCGGCGATGCCGATCTCTTCCGCCTGGATCGATTCCACGAACCCGCTCGCGCTCGCCTTCACGTCCACCTTCAGCTCTGCCGTCGGCAGCAGCTCCGGATGGTCGATCTGCTCCGTGTTCCCGCCTTGCGCGGCGACCATCTGCTTCAGCTTCTCCAGGGCTTCGCCGCTATCGATCTGCGCAGTCAGCATGGCATGTGCTTCTTCTTCATCGGAAGCTTTGCCGCCGAGAATCAGCATATGCGAGGCCAAGATCAGGCAAACTTCCTCCAGATCCGCCGGGCCTTCCCCTCGCAGCGTCGCGACAGCTTCCTGGATCTCCAGCGCATTGCCGATCGCGTGGCCTAACGGTTGGTCCATGTCACTGATCACGGCGACCGTACGGCGACCGACCTGCGTACCGATATCGACCATCGCCTTAGCCAGGCGGATCGAGTCCTCCAGCGTCTTCATGAACGCGCCGCTACCGGTCTTCACGTCAAGCACGATCGCATCTGCACCGGCTGCGATCTTCTTGCTCATGACACTGCTGGCAATCAGCGGAATGGAATCTACCGTTGCAGTCACATCCCGCAGCGCATACAGCTTCTTATCGGCTGGCGTCATATTGCCGCTTTGGCCGACGACCGCCAGGCCAATTTCGTTAACCTGACGGAAGAACTGTTCCTTCCCAAGCTCCACGGAGAATCCGGAGATCGCTTCCAGCTTGTCGATCGTCCCGCCGGTATGGCCCAGGCCCCGGCCTGACATCTTCGCCACCGGCACGCCGGCAGCCGCCACGAGAGGTCCGAGTACCACGGTCGTTTTGTCGCCGACCCCGCCAGTTGAGTGCTTATCGACCTTGATGCCATGAATGGAGCCGAGGTCAATCGTATCTCCGGAACCGGCCATGGCTAACGTCAGGTCGGCTGTTTCCCGGGCAGTCATCCCTTGATAAAAAACGGCCATCGCCCAAGCAGACATTTGGTAGTCGGGAATCTGCCCTTCGCTGTACCCTTTCACCAAGAAGACGATCTCTTCGCTCGTCAACTCTTGGCCGTCTCTTTTTTTACGGATCAGATCTACCGCTCTCATCGCTCCTTACCTCCGTTCCTTAAGCTTCTCCGATTTGTGGGATAATGGACAACACGAGGCTCAGAAACTTCTCTCGCACGCGCTCGGTTGTTTCCATAACCTCCTGGTGGGATAACGGCTGGTCCAAAATGCCAGAAGCCATGTTACTGATGCAGGAGATGCCCAACACTTCAACGCCCGCATGCCGAGCCACGATCGTTTCGGAGACGGTGGACATCCCCACAGCGTCCGCGCCAAGAGTCCGAAGCATCCGGATTTCCGCCGGCGTTTCATAAGTTGGGCCTAGTAAACCGGCATAAACGCCCTCTTGCAACGGCACCCCTTTGTCTGCGGCTATCTTCCGAGCGATGTCACGCAATCGGCGGCTATACGCCTGAGACATATCCGGGAAGCGGGCTCCGAGTTCCTCTTCATTTGGTCCAACCAAAGGATTTCTCCCGGTCAGATTCAGATGGTCGGAAATCAACATCAAATCCCCCGGGTGATAAGACGTGTTCACCCCGCCTGCAGCGTTCGTGACGAGCAGCGTAGAAACACCAAGCTCTTTCATGACCCGTACCGGGAATGCCGTCATTTCAGGCCCATATCCTTCGTACATGTGGAAACGACCCTTCATAAGCACAACGGCCGTGCCTTGCACCGTCCCGATCAACAGTTCGCCGGCATGGCCTTCCACCGTCGACTGCGGAAAAAACGGGATATCGCGGTAGTCGATGCTAACCGGCTGCTCGATGTGGTCGGCCAGAACGCCTAATCCGGAACCCAGAATTAATCCTACCTTCGGCGTAAGCGCCGACCGGGAACGGATATATTCCGCCGCCTCCCGGATCATACCAATGGTCAATGTAGTCGTCATCTCAAAAATCCTCCAAGTCCAAAATAAAAGCTCGCTTTTTGGAACTACCTCTCTTAGATAAGTTCGTGTAAAAAGCTCTTGCCGTGCTCGGTCGCGTGTACCCCGAAATTGTCAGCGATCGTCGCTGCCAAATCCGCATAAGTAGCTCTGACGCCTAGGCTGCCCGGTTGGTTCAGGCTTGGCCCATAAACGAGCAGCGGCACGTATTCACGCGTATGGTCCGTTCCGGCATGAATCGGATCATTGCCATGATCGGCTGTAATAACCAACAGGTCGTTCTCGCCCACATTCTTCAGCAAATCCGGCAACGCAGCGTCAAATTCCTCCAGGGCGCGCGCGTAACCTTGAGGGTCGCGACGATGACCGTATAAGGAATCGAAATCAACAAGATTCGTGAACAGCATCCCCGAGAAATCCTGGCCGATCCGGTTCAAGGTCTCCTCAATCCCGTGCTGATTACTCTTCGTCGGATACGAAGCGGTAATGCCTTCTCCGGAGAAAATATCGTTGATCTTCCCGACAGAAACAACTTCCTTGCCGGCGTTTTTCAGCGCGTTCAGTACGGTGGGTTCCGGCGGTTTCACCGCGTAATCATGGCGGTTTGGCGTACGCTGGAAGTTACCCGGCTGACCGACAAACGGACGGGCGATGACGCGCCCGACGAAATGCTCCGGCTCAAGCGTCAACCGACGGGCGATTTCACAGGCCCGGTACAGCTCCGGCAGAGGAATGACTTCTTCATGGGCGGCGATTTGGAATACGCTATCGGCCGAAGTGTATACGATCCAGTTGCCGGTCTTCATATGTTCTTCCCCAAGCTCCACCAAAATTTCCGTGCCCGAAGCCGGCTTGTTCCCGATGATTTTGCGGCCCGTTTCTTGCTCGAAGCGAGCGATCAAATCTCGCGGAAAGCCATTGGGGTACGTTTGGAATGGCGTTTCGGTCTTCAGTCCCATCAGCTCCCAATGACCGGTCATTGTATCCTTTCCCGAGGAAATCTCGGCCATCTTACCGAAATAAGCCGTCGGTTCAGCCACCGGGCTCAAATTCGGCAGCTCCGCAATATTGCCTAATCCTAATTTTTGCAGGTTTGGCAGCTTAGTACCGGGCACAGTTTGCAGAATATGCCCAAGCGTATGAGCACCCTCATCGCCAAATTGTTTCGCGTCCGGCAGCTCGCCGATCCCCACGCTGTCGAGGACGATGACGGTCATTTTTCTAAAACGATTCCCGTTTTGCATCTTCTATCACTCCTTTAATCTATGCAGCTATAGTTATCCCTTGCCTGAAGGGAAAACATTCTGCCTGTCCTTTGGTGAACCATCATCTGTGGTCTCCGGCGCCTCTGGCTCGCGTTTGGCCCGAGGATGAAAGGCGTCGTAGACCGTTTTCAAATTGGTCTTGGAACGGCTTACGTACATTTGAATCGTCGAGGCGTCGGCATGCCCTAACAGCTCCTGCACCGACCCTACGTCCGCCCCCCGTTCCAGCAGGTGAACGGCGAAGGAATGACGTAGGGTATGGGGCGTGATGTCCGCCGAGATCCCGGCCTCCTGGCCGTATCTCTTGATCAACTTCCAAAAGCCCTGGCGACTGATCCGCCCGCCCCGGCGATTGGGGAACAAGGCAGGGTTGTCCTGCTCGTTCGGGATCAAATGGGTTCGTCCTTCCCTCAAATACCGATCCAACCATTCCGACGTGACCCCGCCAAACGGAATGATTCGCTCCTTGCCCCGTTCGCCCGAGCAGCGGAGAAACTGGAGTTCCAGATTTACGTCTGCCGTATTCAACGAGATCAGCTCCGAAACACGGATGCCGGTTGCATAAAGCAGCTCCAACATCGCCTTGTCCCGAAGTCCCAGTTGGGTATCCGGCCGGGGCGTCTCAAGCAGCCGTTCCGTCTCCTCCACCGTCAGCGTTTGCGGGAGTTTCTTCTCCGCTTTCGGCACCTCCAGCATCACGAAGGGATTCTGGTCAATCCGTCGTTCCCGCAATAAATACTGAAAAAAGGCTCGAAGGGTCACGGACACCCGCTGAATCGTTGCCGGAGCTTTACCTTGTTCTTTCAGATAAGCAAAATAGAGCAGAATTCCCGCGCGGGTGACTTGGCGATATTCGTCGATCTGCTTGTCCTGTAAATAAGTTATGTACTGCTTCAGATCCCGCGAATAGGATGCCTGAGTCGCCTCGCTTAACCCTCGCTGCTCGGCCAAAAATGAAATAAAAGAGGCCGCATCCCGTTCCATGCGTTGCGCCTCCTTTCTCAGTTGTCCACAAGCCATATTTTTAACCAATCGCCTTGATACTAATTCCACATCAAGCCGTTCATTCCCTGCTGCTCCTGCCGATCAACTACTCTCCATACCAGAAAAATAGCTTCAGCCGCTCCGTCATCATCTCCATCTCCGCGCTTCCCGGTACCCCTTCGCGAAATACCTTAACCGCGGAGCCCTCGGGGACTCGGTACTTGTCCTCGCGAAACACGTAATCATCCAGCAGCCCCAGCGCTCTATACAAAGTATACGCAAGCACGACGAAAAGGATCAAATATTTCCCCGATCTCAGCCATTTCCGAAGTGAAATCACCATAGACAGTCCCCATCCTCTCGATCGTTCCTCCAGCGTCCGAGCCTTGCTTGGACACCCTATGTATTCAGTATATAAAGAGGGACAGGGGAGTATGCGGGATTGCCTCAATCGACCCATACGGCCTTCGCATTCGCGCAGGCAACGTAAAAAGCTCCCTACGGCAGGGCCGTAAAGAGCTCGGCTTAATCATCCTATTTCTTATTGCCATTTCCCGGAGAGTCGTTGTTCTTGTCCTTGCATCGGTAACAAATGCCCTGAAAATCCAACCGGTGGTCGAGCACCGTAAAGTTGAATTCCTTCTCCAAGCGTTCCTCGAGCGGTCCAAGCCAATCCTCGCGGATTTCATCCATTGCCCCGCATTGAACGCAGATCAAATGGTGGTGATGATGTTTTGTCGTATCGGTACGCAGGTCGTACCGGGCTACTCCGTCACCGAAGTTGATCTTCTCCACGACATGAAGCTCGCTGAGCAGTTCCAACGTTCGATAGACCGTGGCCAGGCCGATTTCCGGCGCCTTGTCCTTCACGAGCATGAAAACATCTTCCGCACTGAGATGATCGTCTTCATTTTCGAGCAATACGCGTACCGTGGCTTCCCGCTGGGGCGTCAATTTGTAACCGTGGGATTGTAACTGCTGTTTGATTTTTTCGATCTTTGCTTCCATGTTATCCCTCCCCCAGCCCTTGCCGCACATCCAAAAAAAGTTCTATAACCACTTCTTTCATTATAGGGGGAGTTATTCAACAAAGTCAAACATTTTGCTAGAGTCGTCTCCGCCCGGAAAGCCCGGGTCGATACTCCGTTCATTCACGCAATCAAAGGCGTAACCCAGCCCATCATAACCGGGGTCACCCAGGTTTCGAATGAGGAAACGGCGAGCAGCACCGCGGCCATGGCCAGCGTCAGCCCCGTGTAGGAGAGGAACGGACGAGTGGCCTGACCTGTGCGGCTCATGAGAACACGCGAGCGAATAATATTTAATGAGAAGCCGACAGCCGCCACACTGGCAATCAGCAACGCTGGAATCACGATCAGATTATGCGGGGCAACTGAGACCAGGGCAAACAGCAGTCCCTTCCAAGTATATTGGCCGACCAAGCAGCCGACCGTGAAGCCGATCAGCACCCCTTTTAGGAAATCAAGGATCAGGATGCCCGGTAACCCGATGACGGACAAACCGAGCAGCCAGATCAAACCAAGCCATTTCAAATGCAAAGCGGCCACGTCCCAAAAGGCCTGCGTCTGAAACTCCACACCGCCCTCGTTTATCGACAGAAAAAAGTCACCCAAATAACGGGAGATATCCTGTTGTTGTTCCAAAGTGAGTGCATTTACCATCAAGGCACCGAATACGACGCCCATCAAAAACAGCACGGAAACAAAAACATAAAGCGGCGTTTGATCTTTGAGCGCATGGCGAATGGGATGCAGCATCGAATTTTGCCTCCTAGCTTGTTCTTTAGGGTCTTATCCTAAACTATGAACAAGCCTGCCCGCCTATGACTGCTTCTTTCCTAGAGGGTTTTCGACAGATTCGGATTTCTTCACTTTGCCGTAAATCCCGCCGCCTCCCGCACTTAACTCCAGTCTGCCGCTTCGTGCCAAGACAATCCGTTCGGCCAACTCTGCCCCTGCCACTTCCGCTAACTGAGCTTCCGGCACGTGATGCAAAATGTTCATCTCCGTGCCGAACTTATCGAGAAGCAACTCCAATTTCGCGGGACCTAGACCTGGGATGAACTCCAGCGGAACCTGGTAATGATACGGCGGGCGATGAGACGGTACCTTTGGCTCCATTCGATCCGCGATCGAGCGGATGCGGTCCAGCACCCCCCGAACCAACTTCGGGCTGCCGCAATAAGGACAGCGTTCCACGGCAACTTCCGCCTCATCGATGATGTAGTTACAGTTGCTGCAATACGTTCGATGATATTTGCCAAGGCGCGGATTCAGCCCGTAATTGCCGGCCACCAGCCGCCCCTCCTCACGTCGCAATGCCTTCGTGAACTCGAGATAACTTGCTTCCTTAAGCCGCAACTCGTTATATTCCCGGCCGATTTTGCCAAGGGAATGCGCATCCGAATTCGTTAAAATTGTATAAGGGTCCAACTCGCTGATCAACCCAGCCATTTCGGTATCGGCGCTGAGTCCAAGTTCCACCGCGCTGATTAGGGAAAGATCCAGCACATCGGACATGCGTGGTGCACAACTGCCATAAATGCTGCGATGCGGCGTGAAAATATGGGCAGGAATGATCATGCCTCCCCGTGCGTAAACCTCCTCCTGCAGGGTTCGGGCCGGTGCGTATACCCGCTGCGAGCTAAGACCGACGTTCTTCATTCTGGGCTTAAGCCAGTCGGTGAAGCCACGGATCAGCTCCAAATGGGGGAAGAAGGCTAATAGATGCGCCGGACCCATACCTGGCTCACGAATTTCCAGCTCGCTGCCAAGCAGAATCGTCGTCCCCTGATAGGCAATTCCCCCGTCTTTTAGTTCTTGCATTTCGCCCCGCTTCAGACACAACTCGATGTCCTCCTGCACCCCGGGTGCATGGCAGTCAATGATGCCTACAAGACCGATTCCCTTACGCTGCGCCGCCTCCTTCGCGATCCCGGCAAAGGTCAGGTTACGGCTGCCGCTGATCTTGACCGGGTCCCCCCGTCCGGTTCGACCAATGTGGATGTGCAAATCCGCAAAGACGGTTGTCAGCCGATCCGAGGCTACATCGGATTGTTGGCTCATACCTCTACTCCCACCGAACCCCGGATGCTCCAGAGCTGCCAAATATACACTGCCAGGATCGTTTTGGCGTCGGCAATTCGCCCTTCGGCAATCAGGTCGAGCGCCTCTTCCAGCGTCGCCTCCTGGACTTCGATGAATTCGTCCTCATCCAGTGACATTTCCCCGGCACTCAACTGCTCGGCCAGATAAAGATGAATGACTTCATCCGCGAACCCCGGTGAGGTATAGAACGAATGCAAATGCGTCAGTTTATCGCAACGATAGCCGGTCTCTTCCTGAAGCTCGCGAACTGCCGCTTCCGCAGGGTCTTCCCCCTTCTCCAACTTGCCGGCCGGAATCTCCAATTCACAGCGGCCCATCGCCTGACGGAATTGGTCGACCAGCAGCAGGCGCCCCTCACGTACCGCCAGCACGGCAACCGCGCCCGGATGCCTAACGATTTCGCGTTGCGCCATCACTCCATCCGGAAGCTTTACCGTATCGATCTGCAGGGAAATCACTTTTCCGCTAAACACCGGCTCCGTAGAAACCGTAGTTTCGATTAACTTATCGTTTGCTGCCATCCTGATTCCTCCTTCATTATGCAAAAGATCTCCTCATCCATTCATAACTTGTCCATGCCGGACATATGGTGTTATTATACCAAACCTGTTCGGAAAGGAGCCCCCTTATGAAAAGCTATTTTGCGATGGATCGCATACGCGCCCAAGGAAAAGGCTGGCAAATCCGCATCCTGTTGTCCCAATGGATGAAAGAAGCAGGTCCCGACGCCAAAATCTCCGATCTCATCCAATCCTATAAAACTAGTTATTCAGTCACGGTTATTCCGGTTAATATAAGGAGGGGGTGAATTATGCGTAGTCCTACCGGACAACCTCAAAATATGGGTAAACTCGTAGAAATGATTCAAAACGCCGTAACGACCGGACGCCTTGATGTCGCCGAACAGCTGGCAGGGCAAACCGATCTTTATTTACTTAGCGAACTGGTACAATCTTTATATAAAGAGGGGTATGTCACTTTAGCCAAAGAAAGGCTGTTAAAGATAGAACCTCGCATCCTTCGCGAACCCTCCCCCCCATTTTTAGAGCTTAGCTTGATTTGGGCGGAAATCTGCTACGATGAGAGGCGGTATGACGAAGCAGCCCCTATCTTTGAAGCGATTGCCGAGCGGCATCCCGATTTCGCTGCGGCCCGTTTTGGTGCGGCCTCCTGTTACATACAGCAGGCCATCGTCAATTTAGAGCGAAGAATCCAGCTGTATCATCCGACCAAATTGGAGCAGGAGAAAATCTGTAAATATCTAGATGACTTTCACCAGGCCTTGCGTCTCATACAGACCTCAGGCTGGCATACTGAATGGAACCAGGGGCAGATTCGTCAATACCCGGCGAGATCGGCCAGCTTATTGCATTAACAAAATAAAATGCCCGGTGCACCTCCCGCACCGGGCATTTTATCTATCCTCGATACCGCTTAGGAGGATACGGATTGACGGACGATTTCCAGCGCAAACTGCGCCGTCTTGACGATATCGTCCTTCTTGATTCTTTCGTTCGTCGTGTGGATGTCCTCATAGCCAATAGCCAAATTCAAGGTTGGAACCCCCAGGCGATTAAATACATTCGCGTCGCTGCCGCCGCCAGTCGTAAACGTCGTGCCCGACAGTCCAAGCACAGAGGCCGCTTGCTTAGCGATTCGCAGCACGGGAGCCTCCTCGGGAATTCGGAACGCATGATATAGCACCTCGCTGCGGAATTCTCCTTTGGCCCCGAAGTCGCGGCATGCCGATTCGACCGCTTCCTTCATTTCTTCCAGTTGCTTGTCGACTTTCTCCTGGGACATGCTGCGCGCTTCACCGTATAAAGTGACATGGTCAGGTACGATGTTGGTAGCGCCGCCGCCTTCGAATTTACCAATATTGGCGGTCGTTTCTTGGTCGATCCGTCCCAATTTCATCCGAGCCAACGCTTTGCCCGCCACCTGGATCGCGCTGATGCCATCCTCGGGATTCACCCCAGCATGGGCAGCTTTGCCATAAATTTCGATTTCCACACGAGCCTGCGTAGGCGCGCCAATACAGATCGTTCCTACTTCACCGTTCGTATCGATTGCAAACCCGAACTTGGCGTCCAGGTAGCGCGATTCCAATGCCCGCGCACCGCGCAAGCTTGATTCCTCACCGACTGAAATCACGAACTGGATCTGGCCGTGCGGGATTTGTTTCTCCTGAAGAACCTGAATAAGTTCCAACAACACCGCAACCCCTGCTTTGTCATCAGCCCCCAGGATGGTCGTGCCGTCGCTGCGAATCCATCCGTCCTCGCCGACCACCGGTTTGATTCCCTTGCCCGGTGTGACCGTATCCATATGACAGGTGAACAAGAAAGGTTCAGCGGATACCCCCTCAGTGGCTTTCAAAGTGGCAATCAGGTTCCCGGCGCCATGCCCCGTCTCCGCCTGCGAATCGTCCTCAACGACATCCAATCCCAACTCGTTGAATTTGCGTTTAAGTACATCGGCAATCTGGCGCTCATGTTTCGTTTCGCTGTCGATCTGCACCAGTTCCAAAAATTGTCCGATGATGCGTTCCTCGTGAATCATTGGACTTTCCTCACTTTCTTCGATACGATAATAGAGATGATCATAATCTACGTTTAAGCAAAAGGAGTTACCGTTATGCGTAAAAATCGAATGAGAATCGTCGTTTTATTGATGTTGTTTGCCATGCTAGCTTCAACGCTGATCGCTTTTCTGGAGCCTTTCTTCATTCGCTAGCCCTGCCATGGGGGCTGCTTAAGTACGTGTTCAAAAAGTCAGGTTTTCAGGACCGAGAAGGTTGAATGCAGCTAGGGTCTGAGTAGCGGAGCGTACGTTTTGGGTACGTGAGCAACGGAGGACCCGGCTAAATTCAAGATTCGACGTCGAATCCATTTCGCATGGCTGCTTCGTCATGAATAGATGACTTTGTGAACTACCTCTTTACGCCGTAGTCCAAGCCCCCGAACGCTCAAATACCGCGTTAAATTTCGGAACGATGTCTCTCGCGACTTGTTCTACCGTAAACGAGCGACCCGTTACATCCTCCAGTGAGGTGACCCCGTATTCTTGAATTCCGCAAGGAATGATTCCGCCGAAGCCTTCCTCTTGAATACCGGACTTGACGTTAAATGCAAACCCATGGCTTGTAATGAAGCCTTTTTGGTGCCTGCTTTTGTTAAATTTCACGCCGATGGCACAAATTTTCACATCACCGACCCATACCCCGGTATACTCTGGTTTACGCGACCCTTCTATACCGAAACCGGCAATATAATCGATAATGACCTGCTCCAGTTGGCGCAGGTAACCGTGCAAATCCAGTTCACGTCCGGCCCCCAGCCGAAGCAGGGGATAACCGACAAGCTGGCCGGGGCCATGGTATGTAATATCTCCGCCGCGGTCGATTTCAAACACCGCAATGCCCCGATCCTTCAGCTGTTCTGCGCTGAGTAACAGATGCTCGGGATGACGCTGGGAGCCGATGGTATAGGTCGGCGGATGCTGCAACAGCAGCAGGTGTTCTCCCTGCTGCTGCGCATCCATCTCTCTGATGAGCCGTTTCTGCAAATCCCAGGCTTCCCCATATTCCATCATCGGATAATAGCGTACTGTCAAGCCCTCGTTCATCGCAATCTCGCCTCGATCCTCTCTTTACGCTCAATAAACCTGCGTTTCCGAATTGTAGCTTTCCATATTTTCCTTCACCCGCTGCATAAAGCGACCGCAAATGACCCCGTCCAGGATCCGGTGATCTAATGACAAGCAGAGATTGGCCATCGAACGGACGGCAATCATGTCGTTAATGACAACCGGTCTTTTGACGATAGATTCAAACGTTAAGATGGCGGCTTGCGGATAATTGATAATCGGTTGCGTCAAGATCGAGCCAAAGGAACCGGTATTGTTAACCGTAAACGTCCCGCCTTGCATGTCATCCAGCTTCAGCTTGCCGGAACGAACCTTCGATGCCAGCTCCTCGATTTCCCGCGCCAAGCCGGCGATATTTTTCTGGTCGGCCTTTTTGATGACCGGCGTCAGCACCGAGTCCTCGGTCCCGACAGCCAGGGAAATGTTGATATCGCGCTTGACGATGATTTTGTCTACCGCCCACACCGAGTTCATGATCGGATAATCCTTGATGGCTCCCACAACCGCCTTCAACAGGAAAGCCAGATACGTCAGATTGACGCCTTCCTTCTGCATAAATTCCTGCTTGATCTTGTTGCGTAGTTGCACCAGGTTGGTGACATCGACTTCGATCATCATCCAACCGTGTGGAATCTCCGACACGCTTTGGCGCATCCGGGTCGCAATCGTGTTACGAATCGGGGTCACGTCGATAAAATACTCAGAACGGTCGCCCCCTTCCACTTCAATGGTCGGGATCGGAGGGTTTTCCGTCAGGTGCAAGCCAGAATGGCGTACCGGCCCGGCAGCTGCGTTCAGACCGCCAGAGATGGCGTTCTGCGGCGCCGCTGTAGCGATAGGCGCTGCCTGTGGCTGTACGGGCTTCGCGGCGGCTGTTGACGTGGCTGCTGGAGCAGCTGACGCAGCAACAGCACCACGACCGCCCTGCTCGATATAGGCCAAGACGTCCTTGCGCGTGATCCGCCCGCCAAGCCCGGTGCCGACGATTTGCCGCAGATCCAGGCCATGCTGGGCGGCAAGCGTCTGTACCGCCGGCGAGTACCGGCTGCGCTGCGACTCGTCAAGCTGCTCAGCCGTGCCTATCATCCCCGCCTCAGGGCTGACAGCCGCGGGTGCGTCTTGACCGCTAGCCGTTACCTCATCCGCGTTCGCCGTCTCGATCCGGCAGATTACGGCACCGACCTGAACCTCCTCCCCTTCCTCGGCCAGCAGCTCGCCCATCACGCCGTCCAAGGTCGAAGGAATTTCCGCATTCACTTTATCTGTGATGACTTCGAGAATAGGTTCGTATTGCTCAACCGGATCACCCGGCTTCTTCAACCACTTCCCGATGGTTGCCGACACGAGCGATTCGGCGAGCTGGGGCAAATGTACGTCAATCAATGTTTTATTGGATGGCATCGGTATACTCACTCCCAATTAATAAAGCGCCAATTGAAGCATCGCTTCTTTGACCTTATCTTTGCTAAGCATAAAGAATTTCTCCATCGGCGGACTGATCGGCATTGCCGGAACGTCTGGGCCGCATAACCGCGCGATCGGCGCGTCCAGTTCGAACAGGCACTCCTCGGAGATAATCGCCGAGACCTCAGCGCCAATCCCACCGGTCTTATTATCTTCATGAACGATCAACACCTTACCCGTCTTCCGGGCTGCTTCCACGATCGCTTCGCGGTCCAGGGGCTGCAGCGTACGCAAATCGAGAATATGAGAGCTGATCCCCTGCTCCGCAGCTAGTTCTTCCGCGGCTTGCATCGCAAAATGCAGCGGCAAGCTGTAACTGATAACCGTAATATCGCTGCCTTCGCGAAGCAGGTTTGCCTTGCCGATCGGTACCACGTAATCGTCCTCCGGCACATCCTCTTTGATCAGCTTGTAGCATTTTTTGTTCTCAAAGAATAACACCGGATCGGGGTCGCGGATCGCCGCCTTCAGCAAGCCTTTGGCATCATAAGCCGAATAGGGGGCAACGATCTTAAGCCCTGGCGTGCCGAAGAAGATCGATTCCGGGCACTGGGAATGGTACAATCCGCCGAAGATCCCGCCGCCAATTGGGGCGCGAACGACGACAGGGCAATTCCAGTCGTTGTTAGAGCGGTAGCGAATTTTGGCCGCTTCGCTAATGATCTGGTTGGTAGCAGGTAACATGAAATCCGAATACTGCATTTCCGCGATCGGTTTCAGCCCATACATCGCTGCCCCAATCGCAACCCCGGCGATCGCCGATTCGGCGAGCGGGGTATCGATGACGCGCATTTCCCCAAACTGCTCCTGCAGTCCTTTTGTCGTCGTGAAGACGCCACCTTTGACACCGACGTCTTCCCCCAGCACAAATACGCTCTCGTCCCGCTCCATTTCTTCCTTCATCGCAAGACGAATCGCGTCGATATATTCCATCACCGGCATAATTATTGACCCTCCCCTTCGCTGGCATACACGTGCAGCAGTGTGTCCTCCGGTTTCGGGAAAGGCGCGTTGTCTGCCGCTTCCACGGCTTCCTTCAGCTGCCCATGGATCTCCTTCGACAGCCTTTCATCCTGCTCTTCGCTCCACAGACCGGTTTCGATCAGATAGGATTTCATTTTCGGAATTCCGTCTTTTTTCCAATTCTCATCGACTTCTTCTTTTGTCCGATACGCCAGGTCATTGTCCGAAGTAGAGTGTGGAGACAACCGGTACATCATCGCTTCTACCAACGTAGGACCTTCGCCGCGGACGGCACGTTCCCGCGCTTCTTTCACGACCCGATACACTTCGAGGGCATCGTTGCCATCTACGCGAATTCCCGGAAAACCGTAGCCTTGAGCCCGGTCGCAAACGCGCCCGCCCAATTGCTTCTTCACAGGAACGGAAATGGCGTATTGGTTATTTTCGCACATGAAAATCACCGGCAGTTTCTGAACCCCGGCGAAGTTCAAGCCTTCATGAAAATCGCCCTGGTTGCTGGAGCCTTCGCCAAATGTAACGAAGGAAACGATGTCCTTCTTTTGCATTTTCGCGGCCAAAGCCACGCCCACCGCATGGGGTACCTGGGTGGTTACCGGACTAGAGCCGGTCACAATACGCAGCCGTTTGCTGCCGAAATGCCCCGGCATTTGCCGGCCGCCGCTGTTGGGGTCGTCCGCTTTAGCGAACGCAGAGAGCATCAGTTCCGTCAGCGACATACCGGCCGCCAGCACAAATCCGTAGTCGCGGTAGTACGGCAGAAAGTAATCGCGCTGACGGTCTAACGCGAAAGCCGCGGCAACCTGCGCTGTCTCCTGACCGACCCCGGACACGTGGAAATTGATTTTTCCTGCCCGCTGCAGCAGTAGGTTACGCTCGTCGAATTTGCGCGCAATCACCATATATCTGTACATCTCAACGACTTCAGCATCCGTTAATCCGAGCTGCTTATGTTTGGATTCAGTTTGAACAATACTTTTCGCATTCATGGGAGTTACCTCCTTCGATTGGGGCATTACATAGCTTAATCTTAACACCAGGTACTAAGACTTGGAATAAGTTTATTATAATCTTTTTGCAGCGAAAAAGAAAATAGCCGTCTTCCCGTCCGTTTCTTCAGGCGTTTAAGGAGTTCCCGTCCACGGCTAACGCCGCTTCCCCGATAATTTCCGCCAGCGTCGGGTGCGCGAAAATCGCCTGTCCGACTTCCCAAGGCGTCGCGTCCAGCACCTGTGCCAGTGCCGCTTGGCTGATCAGCTCCGTCACATGAGGCCCGATCATCTGAACGCCGAGAATGTCATTCGTGCGGGCATCGGCTACCATTTTGACGAAGCCTTCCGTTTCGCCGTGTACCATCGCCTTGCCGATCGCCGAAAACGGAACCTTCCCGATTTTGACGTCCAGCCCTTTCGCTTTCGCCTCTTTGGCAGTGATTCCGACCGAAGCCACCTCCGGACGTGTATACACGCAACGCGGCACTTGGCTGTCCTGATAACCATGCGAAGCTTCCCCGGACAAATGATGAACGGCCGTTAACCCCTCATGACTAGCAGCATGCGCCAGCTGAAGTCCGCCGATGCAATCACCGATGGCATAAATGTGAGGCTCGGTTGTCTGCATATGTTCATTTACCCGGATGAAGCCGCGGTCTAACCCGATGTCGGTATTTTCCAGCCCAATATTCTCCACATTAGCCTGCCGACCAATCGAGACTAACAGCTTGTCCGCCTCTAGCCGAATCGATTCGTCCCCTCGCTTCGCCGAAATATGTACCCGGTTATCACCCATTTCGAAGGAACTTGGATCTACGGAAACCCCCGTAATGACTTCAATCCCTCGGCGCTGCAGCTGTTTCTGCAATTCTCGGGCCACATCCTCGTCCTCGGCCGGCAGCAGTTGATTCGCCGCTTCCACCACAGTTACCTGCACGCCAAAGTCATTCAGCAGCGATGCCCACTCCACGCCAATGACACCGCCCCCTACGATAAGCATCGAGCCAGGGAGATCCGCTAGCTGCAATGCTTCATCACTGCTGAGAATATGATTGCCGTCCGGTTCAAGACCCGGCAGCGTACGCGGCCGTGAGCCTGTTGCAATGATCAGATTTGTCGGCACGATGGTCTCCATCTCCCCATCCGGGAGCTCTACGGCAACCGCTCCACTTTTCGGCGAGAAAATCGATGGCCCAATCACCCGTCCATTTCCTTCAATCACGCGGATTTTATGTTTACGCATCAAATATTGGACCCCTTTGTACAGCTGATCCACGATGCTTTGCTTTCTTTCTTGTACCTTCGGAAACACCAGGGTGACCCCGTTTGTTTCGATGCCGTAGCTTGTGCTATCCTTCATTTGCGCGAAGAGCTCGGCGCTTCGAAGCAGCGCTTTGCTTGGGATACAGCCCCGATGCAGACAAGTTCCACCTAGCTTGTCCCGCTCGATGATGACGACATCTTTCCCCAATTGGGCCGCGCGAATGGCCGCGATATATCCTCCCGTACCTCCGCCCAGTACCGCTACATCACAAGTTATTGCCATATCAGATCTCCACCCATTCTATCAATTCAGTCGCTTTCCCCTATTTTACCTTGTTTTTCCGTGAATACAAACCAGAGCTGCAAATAGACATCACGTCAGGAAAAAGGTATGATATTTTTAACAATACATAGCCATTATGAGATGAAAGGACGATCTCCCTCATGAAGTTGATGTTATCCCGGTTTGTCGCCATTATATTGCTGGTTATTCCCGGCATTACGGCGATGATCGGCTTCCTGAAAATCAAAGACTCCCTATTTGATTATATGTCCGCTCACGGTGACGATGCGTTATCCCGCATAACGTTCGACTGGCTAAACTTTGGGCTGGGTGTTGTTCTATTCGCAGCCGGCGCCGGATTTCTGGGTGGCTGGATCTTCTTCAGGGACCGCAAACGGAACTACGTCGGACCTAGATTTCGCAAAAAAGAAGCCTCTGCCGTCAAAGAACCGGAGCCGGCCGGGATCCCGCACGATTAACCTTAGATGGCAAAAAAATAAACCTCTTTCGCCTTAACAGATGGGCGGGAGAGGTTTTCAACTTACTCGTATAAGGCTTCTTTCAGCTTGGTCGACATCCGCGAAGCGTTGTGGGAAGAAGCCCGAAGCAATGCTTTGCGTAATCTGGCATTTTCAGCGGTTACTTGTTCGATTTGATCGATAAGCTCCAACAAAACCTGCCGCTTCTCCTCCTCCAGATGGACCTCCTCCAGCAAACTCCGATAAGCCGCCGAATCAAATTTCTGGGACATGTTTGCTCATCCTTTCTCAGATCGCATTATACCATAAGCTCCCGATGTCGGATGTGCGTCGTTTCGACCTGAAAGGTGGAATGACCGATCTGGAACGTTGTCTCTAACACGGAAATAGCTTCTTGAAGCACGGTTTGACTCTGGCTTTCGTCCTCAATCGTCAGATGGCAGCTTAGCGCATCCATACCCGATGTGATCGTCCAAATATGCAAATCATGTACCTCAACAACGCCAGGTATGCCTTCCAGACACTGTTTAACCTCGCTTTGATCGATCGATGCGGGCGAACCTTCCATGAGAATATGCACCGATTGGACTAACACGCCCCAAGCACCGCGAAGAATTAACAACGCTACGACAACACTGATGATGGGGTCAAAAATGTACCAACCAAATAACGACATCACGATTCCTGCCAAAATCGCTCCGACAGAACCCAAAGCGTCTCCCAAGACGTGTAGGTAGGCACTTTTCAGATTCACATTCCCCTTCACATCGCCTTTCTTGAGCAAGGCGGCAGCGCTGGCTAAGTTGGCAAGCAAGCCGATGACCCCGATGACGATCATGGTATTGCTGGAAACGGTCGGCGGATCAAGCAGGCGCCCGTAGGCCTCCCATATGATAATTCCGGCAATCACGAACAGGGTAACCCCGTTAAGCAGCGCCGCCAATATCTCCAGCCGGTGGAACCCGTACGTGTTCCGCTTCGAAGCGGGGCGGGCGGCAAACCAAATCGCGAATAAGCTGAGCACCAACGAACTAGCGTCGCTAAGCATATGTCCCGAGTCGGATAACAAAGCTAAGCTTCCCGTAAACAACCCGCCGCAAAATTCGAGAACAGCAATCGAAGCCGTAATCAACAAAGCGATGAGCAGTCCTTTTTTATTCCCTGACCGCACGGCATGGTGATCGTGATGGCGGCCGGCATGGTCGTGATGGTGATGCGCGTGAGAATCATGATGATGTTCCATTGAAACTCCCTCCCTAATCGCATTTCGCATGTTGGATTGCCTGGGTCAAGAGCGAGATAACATGGTCGTCGTCGCAGCTGTAATACATCGTATTCGCCTCCCGCCGGAACTTCACGAGCCGCAAATTACGCAGTAAACTCAGCTGATGGGATACCGCCGATTGTGACAAATTTAGCACGTCCGAGATATGGGTCACGGAACATTCTTCTTCCGACAGCAAATAAAGAATTTTGATGCGAGTGGGGTCGGATAATGCCTTGAAAATTGTAGACACCTTCTCCAGCGTATCCGGGTTCAGATAGGTGTGGACATCTCTCTCCATCGGTAGTTCCTCCTCAAAATCAAGTACATGAGCATATGTTCATATACAGAATAATCCTCAAGGTAGGTTTTGTCAATTGGCTAATAAAAAATTATCCGCCCAAAATAAAAAACGGCCGCATCCCGGTATACACCGAGAGGGACCGCCTTTCATTCGTATCTGTATAACTACGCAAGTGAACGACCAACGTTATAAATTCACCAGTCGTTATCACGTTCATTCGTTTCCTTAGACTTTCACGACACTTTATGCTCGATCCGAAGCTTATCCGCCACCATGGCAATAAATTCGCTGTTCGTGGGCTTCGACTTGGCGATGTTGATCGTGTAACCGAACAGATGGCTGATGGAGTCGATGTTGCCGCGCGTCCAGGCGACTTCAATCGCGTGGCGAATGGCACGCTCGACGCGGGAAGGCGTCGTTTTGAACTTTTCGGCGATGGAGGGGTAGAGCGATTTCGTAATGGCTATTGAGCTGTCAAAAGTATCGAATGAGTAGCGCAAATCCAAATGTTTATTGGGTTTCGCTGGGATTATTTATAGCTTAAATCCCCTTACTCAAACCATACTTCACGACGAAGAGAGTGTCAACCCGATAAATATCTAAGGTCTAAATTGTAAATGAAAAAAGCCAACATCTCTAGTGACTTATCATCACCTGTATAGACCAATGTACAAACAGGAACACAAATCCATACTGGCATCTCCTAAGACAGTCGCTACACAGGCTTCTAAAAATGATGTATCTATAGATTTGATGTCACCCGAGCAATGCCCTGTCATTTATACAATATAGTGATTCATCTTATCTTTCTCCGTTCTTCTGTATACTTCTTAATCCATCTTTCAAATCTTCCAGTCTTATTCTCCCCAGCAACAAACCTTCCATCAGGAAGTATTGCAGTTAAAAGTTCGTCCGTCAACAACTCTAGATTACCTTTACTATCTACATATAATATTCCCATTTTATTAAGCCTTGTTATAAACCCATCTATTGAGTGCCCATACTTTTCCAAGAAATCTATAAAATCTTGATCATTAAGTGATATATTCACCCCATTGCACAATTCGCTAACAATAATATGTTCTGGAAGTTCTAATACCCATGGTTCCCAGGACACTGTTTCATCTGAAGTCATTAGTTCATGTTCTGGCAACTCAATATACTTATATTCCCACCCCTTTGAGCTTCCTGCCGTCGATACCTTACATTTTAGGAACGGATTAAAAACTTCAGTCTCTAGGTCCTCCCCAAAAATCGATGAGGGTAATTCATATTTATATGCTAATCTAGTCCATATCAGTTCTAGCATCAGTAATATTGGATTTCCGCTTCTCGACCCATATATATCAAGAAACCCGTCTTCAAATAGTTCTCCAGGGTAAGGCATCCCATTGAACTTGATTAATGAACTATTCCTGCAAATCAATAAATTCGGAAATCTAGTAGGACCAAACCCCTTTATTGGATTATTAATATCTTGTGATATATTTTCAGATAAATACTTAATAAAAGCCCCTCTCAGTTTATACTCTGATGAATATCCGTAATAACCAAATACTATCCTTATGGGTAGTAGTGCTTCTACAATTAATGTATGATAAACATACTGTTCATCGACAGATAGTTCTTCAAGTTTTTCATGATCAGGTAATTCCCTCTTGCACACTCCTCTAAAAGCATCCCTAACCATACTCAAGCTAACATCAGTAGGTACTGTGACATCAATTACACTTTTTAAATTCTGGTAGGAATCATTTATCTCCTGAGCATATAAATTCTTTTTCACTTCTACAATTGCAATAACTTGAACAGTATTATATAAGTAATGATCAGTGTAGGGAATACGTTCACCTGCTCCCTCAACAATCATACAATCAATTTGATCACTCATTTGATTGTCATCATTGACGATCTTACCCGTAACAACTCTTATATCTAATCCCTTAAAAATAGCTCTTTCTAATATATTCCTTGTTAGACCTTCAAACATATCGCCTATCATAGGTCCGTGCTTCAGCATATCATACTTTTTGAGTAGTTCGGTCTCCTTATTTTTTAATTGCAGTAACAAGTCCGCTAGAGTAGTTATCAAGGAATTTAGCTCCTTTTATTAATCTAGAATCTAATATGTTCAAAAATAAAATAATTGCTGTAGAGCTAATTGATATGAAAATAGAAACCTACTCCCATGCGCGTTTTCGAAATTCGTTATTTTTGATTTCTTGAATTCCTCTCAATAGAGTTCTCAAATATGGATGTGAGTATTTTAGTTTCTCAATAACTGGCCTATAAGCCCAATCTAAAGTCTTCAATCTTTTGCTTAATAACCTCTTCAGGATTATTTCCATTCTTCTTAAGCAACAGCATTTGCTCGTAGTCTGAATCATCTATAAATATAATTAGCTTGGATTGTGCCATCCACACTTCTCGTTGCGTATGTACAGCTGATTCTTTTGGCCCTTTTCTGGATGAGATAATCCCAAACATACCTGGACCATAAGCTTTTAGATAATTGATCATTTGCAGCACACAATCTTTGGTTACTTTTGCAGAGTAATTCTTGGGATCAACCACTATGAAATCGGCTCCATATCTATTAGCCATGAATTTCCAAAACCCTGACTCACAATAATTTGCCATGATTATATCTCTTCTGTTTGCCTTTGCAGTGTCAGAAAGTTCTACAATTGGCCTCCCTAAGTCTGGACAAAAAAGGTGTTCAAATATGGACGTACAAATCTTTTGATATGAACTCCAATTAGCTCTGCCAGGAATACATGACTTCAAACTCTGCATCAACCTATCTTCAATGGTAGCTTCCAAATGTACAGACATAAGTACGTCTCTAAGCTCATAGGACTCAATAGTCTTTAATTGTTGTGAAAATAATGCAGCTATTTTATTCAAATCCCAAACCTCAAGCCATTTAAGATCGCTAATTCTGTCCATCTGTAAGGCTGTTAACTCTCCTGGAAATGCCAACACTCTCTTCTTAGGAGTAGAATTTTGATAAATCAGTAATTGCTTTATCACATCATCAAGTCGACGATCAGAAAAAGTTGAGGCGGCTTTGCATTCAATCAGCAAGGTTTCCCCGTTTAAGTCTGCTTTTATGTCAGCATGCTCAGCATTAACCTCATGCTGGACATTGCTGAAACTCCCATGATTCCTTATCATTCTAAGTAGCTCATATTCAAATATAAATCCTTTAACGTGGGAACTCTCGTGAGTGCGCATTATTATCTCGCTCCCCCCTGATGCTCTTACTCAAAATGCTTTGTCGTGTTCTATAACTAAGCAAGATATAGAACTATTGTCTCCAATCATCAGCAATAGTTGACCAATTAAGCTTCCGTTCCTCAAGTCCCACCCATACGTTCCAATAATCAGGATCAGAAGACTCTGGTCTTTTTTCCAATGGCAACTCCTTCATCTTAACAAGTACTGGTATTGGGGAAGCCCATCCCATTATAATCGCCTCACCAGCAGGTAAGCTTGGAAGCTCGGAAAGTAAACCTCCGAGATTATCAGGCACAAGTTTACTGACAAGTTCCTGATCTCTGTCGTTGACTATTCGATGCAAGAGAAAAGTATTGCACTGGGATAAAACTGTTGGGGACAGCTCTGAAGGTCTTTGAGAAGAAAGAACAAGCCCTAGACCAAATTTACGACCTTCTCTGGCGATCTTCTCAAATATCTTTCTGCACTCAATACTTGCTGAAGATGACTGATCGTCTGCAATTTCCCGTTTTATAAATGTATGGGCTTCTTCAAGCACAAGAACTGTTGGAAGTTCTTTTCCCTCGTTAAGCTTTTTATATCTTTGTACTGCTTCAAACACAATTCTTGAAATGACTGCTGCAATTACATGGAGCAAGTCCGAAGGTACTAGTGATAAGTCAATAACTGCTACTGGACCGTTTTGAGCTTGATCTTTACCAATATAGGACTCTAACCACTCTTCAAAAGTTAGATCATTCTCAGGCGCAACAACTTGATTAAAGCGCCTATCGCCAAGCATGGTCCTGATCCTCATTATTAGATACTGAATATTAGTTGCAGCGCCGCCCCCTGCTTCCGCAGCCAAGGCCTCTAAATACTCAGGAAAATCTCCAATGTTAAATGAAACAGGTGAATCTGCATCAACTCCACTATCTGGGATCGACGCTTCAGTTTGAACTACAGATAGAAAGCTTGAAATTTCTTGATAAATATGGGTTAACACTGGTTCACTAAAATCATTAAAATACTCTTTCCTTTTATGATTGTCAATGACTTCCCTACATTTCCCCTTCAAGCTGTTTAGCCCTGTTTCCCATGTACTCGAGACCCCTAATGTACTCACCATAAGAAAGTAATGTTCACTTTCTTTAAAAATATTCTCAAGCAGAAGACCACAATTCTGCCTAGCGGGGAATCCTGAATAGCCAGCTGGTCCTTGTCCGATAATTGACCCAAGCTGCAAGAATCTTCCCTTGAAGACTCGAATCAACCTTCTTTCAATTGGATCACTTATTGACAGTCCTTCACGAATGCCCTTTAACGCTTGTGAAAGGATAGGTCTTTGCACCTGTGAAGATGCTCGTGAAAATGCTCCCCATTCATGGCTATTCCATAACCAAGCAGGAACCTTTAATTGTTCAGAAATCACATCTGGTTGAACTTTAAATACACGAGAACCGATATCAGAGAATGTATTTGAATACTCACCATTAGGATCAAGAATGATAAAACGCGCATTGATGCCTTCACTTTGCTGATCCGTCCCACTAACAGGTAGGATTCCCAATTCCATTGACTCTTTTCTATCCTTCTTTGCTTCTTCCAAAGACCAACGTATAATTCCTGCGACAGAACAAGATTTTCCACTGCCTGTGTTCCCAAGGATAGCTAAATGTCTGCCAAATATCTTATCTGGATCAATACTAACCAGAGCGTTCTCAGCTAAAGGAGCCTTTCCAATTACAACACGTTTGTTGTTACCGCTTGCCTCTACTATTGATCTTAGTTGCCTTATTGTAGGGATACAAACCTTATCGCCAACAGATGGAAATATTGAGATGCCGCGACGAAGTTCATAGGATTCAATATTTTCATTTGATCTACAAAGAGTTCCAAGAGGCACTACTGAAAGCTTTCTAGTCGGAAATGGCAAGTCAATCAAGCCGAAGTCCTTTAATCCTGTTCTTTTTGGGTACAAGGAGCGCTCTATTCCAATCCATGAAATCAATCCAACTACCGCACCTTGCTCATTTGGTATTAAAATATAGCCGTTTATTCTAGGGAACCCCCTTGGGATTCCTGCATTCATAGCAGTAGATTGTGGTGCGTCCGCATCCAAAATAACCTTAAACTCTCGAGGCGAGACTGATTCGACTGTGCCTACGACTAGTGACGATAACCCTTCTATTGGAGTGGTCATACAGTTGACTCCCTTTCATCTACTTTCAAATTATTCTGTTCTGGGGGTTGCTGGGGTTGTGCTCTTTTTGCAATTAATTCTGATTTTCTTATAGTAATCGTATCTATTGCAGATTTGGGCAGATAATGCTTTACCAAGTTACTGATATCTCCAAAATGGTTCCCAATCAACAAAGATATTTGAGCATCTCGTCCGACTCTTTCAACAAACTTAGGAATTCTGCCTCCTGCGGTATCAAATGAGATAATAACTAAGTGGGTAGATGGAATAGTGAGCATATCTGCGATAACTCGATTAATATGATCATCACCAAACCCATACCCATATGTAACAATTGCTGAATTGGGACGACACAGAGCAGCTGAGAAGTCCCTGAATAACTCAGCATAGGGATATTGAAGGGTTTCAACGTCTTTAGCTGGGTTTGGATATATCATTACTTTGTTAACAGGATCGTCAACATTATAAAAGTACTTGGAGGGAGCCCCAAAAGGTACAGGCCATTTTCTAAGCACTTTATCAGCATAGTGCCAATCGAGCGAACCGTGTAGTTTGGCCAATTTCACAACGCCTTCAAGATATCGAGGTTCCCCTCTTATACCTGGTGGATTATAGTGCATGTCTATGTCAATTCGCGAAGAGCGAAATATCGGTGTAAGTGTTCCTACAAAACGGTCTATGACTCGTAAACCAATTAAATCGCATGCATACTCAATTAGCCTGTCGTAGTTTGTTGTAAAGATGTTCAAGCGTTCTCTTGTCGCAGTTCTACTTGCAAAACTCATCAAAAATGAGATTAGCACACTTTGAGCTATTTCCCCGTCAGGTGAGCCTTCTTTTATTTTTTCGTCAATACCTTGTTCTGTTTCTAATAAGCTTGTAATAAAGTCATTTAGTATCCTTGATAACGCTTGCTTCCAATTAGGCAATTCAGGGTCCTGAATTATTGCTAGCCCTTCCATTAATGCTAATGCAGCTCGGATTTGATCTTCAATGTTTGCTGACCCTCGCCCACAGGCAGTAGCCGACTTTTCTGCATAAGCATTTAACTGCTCTTCGTACTTACAACCGAACGAATCGATTCTCCCCATACCAGTCGCAGAAGATTTAGTTAAATAACCAATTGAAGAAGTAAATCCGCTCCCCAGTAACAATGAGAGATGTTCGCTTTGAAATAATGCAGATAACCAAGGCTCAATTTGGGAGCGAGCCTCTTTTATCTCTTCTTTCGACAAACTCTGTCCGAATTCCATGTACTCTGAACCAGTGCGGTATATATTAGATGCCCAATCAGCCATATTGATTCCCCCTATATTATTAGGTCCATCAAACACTAGATAAGTTAGTATCACATTTCGACTAATCGCGACTATTCTCCTGCTTTTTGGAAAAAGAAAAAGCCTCATAGAGGCTAGAAGTCCTATAAGAGCTATATCATTTCTTATTAAAGATACTAGCTATGTGATTAGATATGTGAGATATCCCCGCGCCACCTGAATGTCCTTGTAGGAAACATTCATCATCTCGGCTTGCTTATATGTCTGGTCGCTCCTGGAGGAGCGTCATTAGCTTATATAGCAATCCAATGGGGCTATGGTTAAGTAAGTCTGTATTAAGTACAATGTAGGCATTTCTTGGTTCAGACTTCGTTATGGCACCAAATTTAATAAGATTCTTGAAGCGTTTGGCCACAGCGGTCTGTGAAACGCCTAAAATTTTGGCAATTTCGGTTTGTGAAATTCGGCTTACACCATCCGAATCCTTGTTAGATGACAATATGTTAATAACGGAGATATAAGCATCTAGTAGATATTGAGCATTTTCCTTTTGCTTTTCTGGGCTTGCCAACACTGAAAATCACATCCTTACGAAGATAATTCTCTAAGGGCTCGAACTTTTTCCATTATTCGACAAAGAGAGGCGGATAACCTGCTTCTGGGCAAAAGAAAAAGCGCCGCGTGGACGCTGTCACTGTTAAGTCATGATGTTCACACTACTTCGCAGTATTCGATCTTTCCAATACATACTTATGCTGGCTATCTGTAAAGCCGAGTGTGCCTGTTTCATACGGCACGAGATACGTCGTCCTTTCATCACTACCTATTTTCAATAGAACTCGATCAAGTTTTGACTGGAACTCGTACTGAAAAGGAGTAGCTTCTTCCTTTCCATCAATGAAATAAGTAATAGTGCCGCTGGATTGATCAGTGAAGGAGAGATTAATAATCAGTTCATCCGATCCAGGCGTTTTCCACGTACCTTCATATGCAATCACAGGATTGTCAGTTTTGATTTCACCAACCGAGCCAGATACATTATTGTTTTCAACGTCAGATTCTTCACTTGGTCCATCTTTATACGCCTTGATTCCCCTTTTCGTTACAACAATCATGCCCTCATTCACGAGGATAGGGAAATATTCAATGAAATCATTCTCCTTGTACTGCCATAACTCATTGCCTGTATCGACATTCAAGGCTAGGAGCGTGGAGTATCCCGCCATCCCATTCTTTTGTTGATCGTCCCACATCGCATAATATACTTGATTGTCGGCAACCGCGGGCTTGGTGATCGCAGCTCCATACATATTGGTGAACGAGGGATTGCCAATATTCTTACTCCATAGTTCCTTGCCATTCGAGGCATCCAGCATCACCGTTATGCCATTCTTAACTTCTGTTAATAGCACCTTATTATCAAGCAGGGTAATCAGCGGCCTATTTATCATATCTAAACCATCGTTCTCATAGCTCCAATTGGCTTGCTTGCTTTTCAAATCATAGGCAGTTACTCCGCCACCTAGATCGGCAACCACCAGAAGCTTATTGCTGACAGCTACACTGCTTACAGGTGATCCATGTTCGAAGGTATCCAGTTCTTTGCCTGACTTCTCATTTAGGATGTGTACGCCGCCCTCAAATGGAAGATACAGCTTGTTTCCCGCAACATAAGGAGAAATCTTAATTGATACGCTATCCCCATAGCTCCAGTTTTCCCCACCTGTCTTTACATCCAGTGCCTTCAGGGTTACTCGACCATCCTCAAGCTGTTCAGGAATGAATACATGATTGGATGACGCGGCGGATTCTGCTGGTCTTGCTTCGGAAGGAACTTCCTTCTTATATAGATGCTCCCACAGCAGTTCTCCTGAATCAGCATTCAAGGCATGAACCCCGACGTTATCAATAAAGCTGACCGTACCATCGGATGCAGTGGGACGCGATATCATGCCATCCACATCATGCGTCCATAGCTCCTTTCCCGTCTTTGAATCAATAGCGTAGAGATATCGCAAATCAGCGATATACATAGCTTTCTCCGACACTGTAGGTTCCATCGGTGGAGTCTGAAACTGATCCTTATTACTCCATGCTACACTTTCAATGCCTTCAATTGCCTTGCTCTGATATACATTTGATGATTCAGTGTTATTGCCACATCCAGCGATTATTAAGCCAAGTGAAATGGCCGCGATTAATCCAAATCTCTTTCCAAACAAAGTGTATCCCCCCGCGATCTATTTGCGTTCTGTTCGTTCTTCATCGAAGAACAGCTTATTGCGTACAGTCCAATCAGTGCCATTATATTGCAACTCATATTGAAAGCTTTTAGTATAGTCCCAAGTCTTCTTCATGCCGTCATGTTTCCATGTGAATTCCATACTTCCGTCGAGAAACATCCTGCCGTCCGTTGCTCCTTCTTTGACGGAAGAAAAATGAACTTTCACAGTCTCAGCTACTTCTGGGCCGTATTGATCACCGATGCTTTCCTTTACCAACTGCGTGACCTTGGCTTTAGCCCCGCCGTTACTATTGTCCGTTGCATCAGCGCCGCATCCAACAAGCATAAGCAGTGAGAGTAATATCGCCGCGGCCAATCCCATCTTTCTCATGCAAGCTCTCCTTTGCGAAATAATTTACTTATACAGATCGGGAAGTTATAAAAAATTGGCAAGGTAATTATGTATAGTAGAATGTCGCCAAAAAACGTAACTCGCCCACCCGTTCCCTACAGAACGCCCTCCTCCCTTCGATAGTCCAAATTTCCTAGCATTCATGTTCCAATTATAACATGCAGTATAATGGTTAGTTAAGCTCATATCCTGCATTATAATGTTTCGACTAGCATTCGCGCATCCTCTACTGTTTTTGGTAAGAGGTGATAGCATGGCTAGGAAATCAAGGGATGTTCAAAAGATCAAGATAGCTGTTGGTCAACGGTTACAAGGTTTTCGCAATACTCAAGGCAGAACCCAAGAGGACGTTGCGCACGAGGCCGATGTCCATCCCAGTTACGTGACGAAGCTGGAAAATGGCTCTGCCAATTTCACTATAGAGTCACTGGATAACATTCTGAATGCTTTAGATGTTTCTTACGGCGAGTTGTTCCACAACATTGATGAATCCAAGCACAGAATTGATAATACCGTGTTGATTCAAATCATTAAGTTACTGGAAGGCAGAAGCATCGAAGATCAGCGGAAGGCGCTGCAACTTTTAAAAGCGCTGTACAGCTAACCGTGTAGAACCAACACTGGGCTCTGTGGCTGCTCCCTAATGGGGGAAGGCTACAGAGCCTTTTTTCGTTTACAGAGATAACCAGGGCTGTGAGAGGACGCCCATATTGGAGGGGGTGAAGGGAATGGCAAACGGCTTAAGGGAACTGACCGATCAAGAGTTACTCAATGTTTTGGAGGCAGCAAGAGAATTGGAATTAGATGAGGCATTCATCGCATTAGTTGAAGACGAGTTGAAGCGCCGCGGCATCCAACACTAATCTATGAAAGGAATGATGCAATTGAGCAAACAGTTATTGGTCACGAAGGCCACAGGCAATACGCAGTATCAGCTTTACCGCGTCGATATCCTCTATCCTGCTACTTACAACGACTACAGAGGCACGGTGAACGAGCAGAACGTGAAGATCACGGCGTACGGCATTGTAGCGATCTTGTTCATAAACCTGGAAACTGTACATTATGACAGCGGAATATTGTCCCCGCACGGCTATCAGGTGAACTGGCTATTCCAGCACCTGCACAGGCAAGGGTTGAATGATCTTGATGAGATTCGGAAGGTGATATGGAAAGAACATGAGAGCTGGTGTTGGAACCAGTACGGTGACCCAGGATTCAGTAAGATCGCCAATCAAAAGCTACGAAGGAAATTGAAAAAACAGCTCCACTAAAGGGCTTCTGCTTAATACCTAGTAACAGGTATTGGTAGGAGTCCTTTTTGTTTTGAACAGAGAACCAAATATAGGCCGTCGTGAGATTCAGGCCAGCGGGAGGGATTAACATGGAGGAATTTCGTAAGAAGCTGAATGAGGCATCAGTGGCGCTGATTCAATTGAGTGCTGAGTTTCAGCGTATCGAGGCAAAGCATTCCGATCTTTTATCCGAAGGATATCCATTCAGCGTGTGTCTGCTAGAAGTCGTAAATGGAATGCTGCAATGGCGGGACACGATCAACCATATGGAGGTGATCGAACGTGATGGAGAAAAGACAGATATCTGACGAGATGACGGTTCTCGCGAGTCAACTCGTAGCTCAAAATCAGTTGGTCATGGCCGCACGTGTCTTGGGAGTGTACTTTCAGCGCGTATGGAAGACAGATGAGATGACTGCCAATCTCTATGTTCGTGGCTACTTTCGCAAGTATTTCCCTAAGCAGTTAGAGAAGCATCTACAGCATCAGAATCGAGTCAGTTGAGGAAGGGTGAACTTCGATGATAAAGCAGTTACGGCAGCGCAAAGAGGCTCTAAAGAGCGTCAGGAAGCATCTGGATGGAAGGGCATTGCTCAGAACCGATGAGGGAAGGCAGTATATCCGTTGCCTGGCTATGCTCGTTAGTACGGAAATGCAGATTGAAGAACTTGAAGGCAAAGCAAAACGGCCGCTCTGCGAAAGCGACCGCTCGTAAAACATATTCCAATTCAATCTTAAATCAATATCTATATCAATTTCAAGGAGAAGTGGCTTCGGCTACTTCTCCTATTACTATTTCTTGGAGGTAATCCACAGTGAACATGTACTCTATTAAAACTGCCTTAGCTGATGCGCTCTGCGTTAAAGAAGATAGCAATGTCATTCAAGAGCTATTTACTCGCTATGTAACACCATATGAACTGCTTGATGCTAATGAATCTGAACTTATCAATATTCATGGTGTTGGCCCCGTAAAGGCTCGTCAAATCGTTTCTACGCTTAAGTTGGCGAGAGCGTTAAATACTCCTCGTGAAGAATCATATGTGATCCGCAAACCAGAAGATGTGTTTCAGCTAATGCGTTTTGAAATCGGACATAAGATGCATGAGGAGTTCTGGCTTCTACCGCTTTCGACCAAGAACCATGTGATCTGTAAGCATCGTCTCAGCATTGGAACGCTAAATAGTGCTATTGTGCACCCAAGAGAATGTTATCGTTTCCTAATCCAGAGAGCTGCGGCAAGCTGGATCGCTGTGCATTCACATCCAAGCGGCGATGTCACAAGCTCACCCGAGGATATCCAGCTAACTAAGCGATTAGCCGAAGCTGGAGAGCTTCTTGGCATCCAATTACTTGACCACGTTATCGTTTCGACCGATAGTTACTGTTCTCTCAAGGAGCAGGGTTTAATGTAATCATCTGTGGGAGTCGGCTTCAATGCTGGCTCCCTTCTATATTAAGGCCTTCGGCTGTGTCGTTGGGCTCGCTTCGCTCGCATGTTCGTGCATATTTCATCAATCGAACTTATTGCATAACTAAATCTAAACCAAATTCGTGGAGGAATGTTACTATGACTAACGCAGCGGCAATCGGATACGCAATACTGGCAGCAAAGAAGATGGGAATGAGCCATGAGGAACTTAAACGCCTCGAAGCAATTATGTACGGCTATCTTGATCTTGTTTCAGAAGAGGAAGCAGAGGAAGTATACCGTAGAAATTAACAGTGTAATTGTGGAGAGCCAGTCCAATAGTGATTGGCTCTTCTTATAAGCCCATATTATCGGAATGCTACGATGAAACAGACAGCAGATGTGAGGTTTAAGTTCAATTGGGAGAGAGTCGGCCGCTATTGGTCGGCCCCTTCCTTACCGCTTTAACCAGTCCGAGGATGGGCAGAATCGGTAGTTTGGATTAATCATTCTGTTAACATACATTTCTAACGGCAAATCCGTATAGTCGGAATCTGTAGCATTTGGTTTCCTGCCCTTAAGCAATAAATGCATCCTACGTCGAAACTGATTGGCTTCCTTCTGCGCTGAACTGGTACTTGGCAGTGAATCCTCCAAGTCTAAGGCGCGTAGGAAATCGTCATTATATTCATTCACTATCATCGGCTCCTTCTTCTTCGTCTTCATCTGCTCCAAAGCCGAATATGAATTCTGGCCAGTAGCTAGACTGGTCTTGCTCGATCACTTCAGTAGTGTGATTCATGTATGTTATCCCCCTGTATCGATTTGTTGTGTATTCCTCGCCGCAAACAAGCTACAATATCGTCCCCCATAGGTCGGGATCATTATCGGTAATCGCCTTCCAAAATGCTCGTTGTTCTTCAATACTCATATCAATTGGTTCATCTGGCGCATCCTGATCTAATGTAAGTATTAGTTCTCCGTCTTGGTATAATTCTTCATATAAATACCGTTCAAACTCTCTATACCGATTTTTCATGATTAGTCTTTCTCCACGCTCGATAAGGCTGACTGTAGAAGCTGGAAGCCTTACAAGCTTTCCGAGCTGTTCCTGACTAAGCCCATCATGAATCCTCTTCAATTTGATTTGCTTATGCAGAGGTAAACTATCAGGTTCAATTAGTACTCTCTTTCGAGCATTGAAAATGCTCATAATATCATTTGGGTCTTCAACGTAATCCTTATGAAAGCCAAATTCGCCATATTTCTTTAGATCATCAAAGTCCATAACATCAGTCCTTTAGTGTTATCGTGCCCCCTCCTGGTGAAAGGGGGCTATACAGGAAGGAGTAAACGACAAGGGGAACAGTTGACAGTTGTAAACCCTTAGCGTTACTGCTAACTTAACCATTACATCTGGATATTTCAACTACTATTTACTAATTTATTTAGAAAATTATTCAGCTTCAGAATTACCATGATGAGTTTCCACTTACACCACTGGGCAGCTTAATAAGACCATAAGCGCGCCATTACTGGAGTTTCGGGCATTTAGGAATGAAATATCAAACAGGGGGAAGTCGGCTTCTCGATGTGGGGCTAGGCACAAAATCAAGTAATCACGTTATCATGGCTGGTTATACACCGATTGATAGCCGTGTAATTATCAAGTGCTAGCTGCACTGCTACATGATAAGATCACTATATAATGGGAATTGGGGGGCTTCACATGAGGAAACCATTGATCAATGAGGATGCATTCAGGAAGTATCTTGATAAGAATGTTAGCACCGTGGAGCAGGTTCGTGACTGCGTTTCCAGATGCAAAAGAGTCGAGCAAACGGAAGGCAGTCTATACGATCACTATTTAAATGATCGGGGTAGGTCGCTGTCGAAACGTCTTACCTACAGCAAGGATGACGCAGATAAGGGAGTTAAACCACTACACGGAATTCCATTCAGTGGAAGAAAGGGATATATATCTATATACGAAGGAACAGTATCGTTGAAGCAAGCCGTGATGTATTACTTTGACTTTCTAAAGCAACAAGGATAATGTGGGGGGTCTTCGCTGCCAACCAAAGAGCTAAAACGCAGCTCGCCGCAAGCAGGCCTCCAAACAATTTGGGAGGCTTAGGACACATCTGTGTTTACAGTCGCTTCCGTAAAGGCAAGCCGCTCTGCGGTCGCTATCAGCCCTTTGCCGTGCTTACGTTTTATCGTAAATCATTCTATAGTAAAGGGAATTAATAAATAGTTAATAAATAAGGGAGATGATGCCAAATGTCCACACTGTTAAAGCTGATCGAAGAGGCCAATATACCTCTCTCTTTCTTTTGTGAAAAGCTTGGATTAAACGTGGAAGAGATACAGAACATAGCGTCAACACACGATGACGATGCACAAATGGATTTGTATTTTCACTTTATCACTGTCCTCAATGATGAAGACCTTCTACCGAAGTTGATGGAATTCTATGCTCCATTTGTTTCGGATAAGGATGAACTTGCCGCGTTCATTTCTTCTGCCTTGCGACTACGGAGTAATCCTGTCCCACGCAGAATGCTAAATAGCGCTCATAGGCTCATTACCTTGGCTGATCAAATGGATGAAGTTCGTCCAGGCAAAGACTCTCTGAAGATATTCTATTATGTCGTATGCATTGAATCTCTTTATTTCCTTCGTAACGGGGATGCGGAGAATAAGACATTAACGATAGTTGACTTCTTTACCAACTACATAGAGGAACATGATCAGCAACTCATTATGGATCGATTCCACCGAAATCTTGCAGACGAAAAGTACAATGTCCATCAACGTCCAGATGAAACATACGATGAATATCTGGAGCGCCTAAACACATCGGTTGACCGCACCTTCAATACGCGAGTGTCAATGGACGTCTTCGCTAGGGTTATTAACGAAATTAGGAATTGTTTTGCCCACGAGGGAGACTATTGGAATTTCCATTTTGCTTCTGGGAGCCATAGTGTGATGAATTCATTAATTGTAGCGGAAAATCAAGTTGAATCTGGACTCAAGAGAAAACGGATTATCGAAGGATTGAAACGGATTTACTCCGTCGATCTAACATACGAGCAATTTAAGGCAGCTTGCATTCGGGGATACCTTCAATTCATAAGAGCCTACTACAAAACAATTAATGAATAGTCGCTTGCCGCTGGGCAGGCCTTCAAACGGGGTTTGAAGGGCGTGGATAGCTTGTGGTGCAATTAATCGCATCGTAAAGGGCAAGCCGCTTCGCGGTCGCTATCGCGCCCCTTGACGTGCTTACGTTTGATCTTTAATCATTCTGTAGTGAAGGGAGTTAATGTACATGGAAATGAAGCCAGTAGAATGGGTTACATCCATACTAGCTGTTGTAGCTATCGTCATAAGTGCATTTTCATGGTGGATTGCCCGCCGAAACACTATTGCTATGGAAAAGAGCGCTGTTGCTGCGGAAAGGAGTGCAGCGGCTGCTATTGAATCCACCGAGCATACCAGGAAGCAATATGAAGCATTCCAAGAAAAGGAACTTCAGCGGCGGGAATCATTCAGAAGTCTGTACATAAAACGTCTTGTTAAGACAGCAAGGCAGATTCATGATGCTGTCCTTGGAAAGTACCAAGTGGATTCCCCGTTCGCCCGTAAACCTGTGATAATCGATTGGGAATCCATAAGGAACGTACCACAGGAAATCATATTTGCCGATGAAATCATGATTGATATCTTTACCGCTGAAGAACGGGAGCAGATTGATCGTGCTTGGAGTAGCCTGAACCACCTTATAGATGAATATGGGATTGATGACGTGGAACGCAATGGAATTGGTTTCGCGGGACAAGTAATCGGGGACTTTCATCGCCTTATCCAGATGTTTGAAAGCAAATAAAATGGGATTGGCCGCCACCACCACCTACAAGCTTCTAGACTCGCTGTGCGTTAATCCAGATATGAATAGACCTGCTCTCCCGCGCTATCGCTTGTAGAGTGAATACCCTATGTAATCAAGGTTACGGATGATGATTACTCCATGACTAAAAGACTAAATTGTTCACTGTACCCATGTGAAGATATATTCTGGTCTGGCGACAAGACTATAAAAGAACCGAAATGAAAATATAGGATTGGTATACCGCATTGCCGCTCCAGTTCACCCTATACCATTTTAGTTTCTTTTCAACTTAAATTGAACTTCATAATCTTGAGGTTAGAATAATTAAGGAGATGATCTCCCATTAAACCATTGCCCACCGTTATTTCACTTCGTGATGCAGTAAATGCAGTAATCACTAGCAATAAGGCGGATAAGTATTCGCCACAGCGATTTGTTCAGCTCACTACCGTACAAAATCAAGAACTTGTTTCAGCGTGCAGTAAACTCATTTTGAAAACAGAAGCTCTATCTAAGTTGTATGATGCTTTTCAGAACCATCCTGACTTACTTACAATTGAAGACTTTGTCGCTAGGTATGGAGAACAGTGGGGCTTCTCTTCCGAAGTTATTGATGAAGCGCGAATAAGATCATCCGAATTTGACTCTTGGGTGAATCATAAGAGGTACGATTAGCATATACATAAGTTAAGCCATGGTCCCCTTGAGAAAGGAGACCGAGTAAGATGGATCATACACTGCTTTTCGTACTCATGATATTCTTGCTATCTTTTGAGCGAATCGAAATTACAATCGGCATTAAGCGACAAGGCAAACGTAGAAAATAAAGCATAGTTGCAACGGGCTTTTATTCGCGAACAAATTAATATAAGTGGATCATGGCGGCTGTTACCTCATTCAGGGGGGTACAGTCGCCATGAAAGCAAAATATAACAAACACGCTTGAACCTTGAGCGTGTTTGCTGTTTTTGTTGTTAATGATGGCATTTGAGCTGAAAATAAAAAAGCCGCTATCCTTGTCTGATAAAATTTCACCGACTTTTCAAACGGCCTTCTCTGATGAAGAAGGGCTTGCTACCAGAATTGCGTATAAACCGACACCATTACTAGAATTCTGTAAAGCAGTTCGCATCCAACCATGATTATTCGCCCTTCCTTATCGTGGTAATGTAAAGCCCAAAAATCCCCGCTTCTTTGTTTCTTCAGTGTCTTCAGCAACTGATTCTTGTTCAAATACTTGATCGACCGCTAGCTTTGCCCTTTCACCCCCGCCTTTATTCGTATCTTCGTTGTATACCTCATCCTTGTCTTCCTCAACAACTTCAACGACAATTGCCTTACGCTTCAAGGTAATGAAGTCCTTTCCCGCTTTATCCACTTCCCAGCCTGTCTGAACCAAATGCTCATTTAGGTAATCTCGCGCCGCCATCGTACTAACCACTTGCTTAGCGATCCTGCCGCCGATTGCATCGCAGTGCGATGACGTATTGGATAGTGTAACCTCACTTACATCGTCTGATTGCTGCCGAAGATAATCTTGAATCCTGGTGATGACTGCCTCCTTAGCTACCGATCCAATCGTAGCTCTTGGTTTAAGTGCCGCTGTCAAAGATTCAACAGTATGGATGAGAATCCATTTCCCATCATGTGCGATATGATGCCCCTCCGTGGCAATGATCTCGATATCCTGAATAACAGGAACATCTCGGATACTTGCCTGCCTGAACTCATCAAGTGCTTTCTCGCAGAAGAATACTCCGCTTTCTCGAACCATTGCATAAAGTGTACTCATTGTTGCCGCCTCCTAAGATTGTAGTTACTGACCTCGGGAAATAGACTACCATGGATATAAAGGAAATCTAGCACATTTAAAGAATATTACTTTATACTCTTTATCCAAATCAGTTACACGATAAATATGAACATGAAAGGAGATCTTATGTTCAAGAAAAATGGCGATTACAAAGGTCAGTTACTTTATGGAGATAAGCTTCTGCATTTTCATACATTAGGCAACGGTCAGAAACTTGGATACATTAGGGAGCTGTTAGAAGAAGAGTATGGCGCGGAGTTCTCCAGGGGACGGGTTGCCAAAGCTGTTGGACTTACACATCAGGGGCTATACTACTTAGAAATGAATAGTAAAGGAAATCCCAGGGAAGGCACATTGAACAAGCTGATTGAGTTATACAATATCCCGCATTCGTTGCTTAGAGATAGTAACGATAAGATCAAAGGCAAGTTCAGGGGTGATCCCGCCCCCATCTTCATCGGCAAGCCAGAAGATCATGTCATGTACCTTAAGGATGTACAGGAACAACGGGCTAGCATGGAGGATTCATTGCGCAATTACACTCCGTCAACGGATGATCTGTTGGAAGTTGATTTTGAAATGCTCGCCTACATAACAGGCACCCCAATTATACACAAGAAGGATCGATACGCTCGCCGAGTTAGGCTAACACTGGAAGATATTCAAACGCTTGAAGGAATCATCGGAACTCAAATCGAAATTATTGCAAGCCGCAGGGAAGCACTAGAACTTCTGCGCAAAGAGGATGAATAGGGAAACGCTCGCGGCCAACGGCTGACGGGCGTTTCCTCATTTACAGGAATCATTCCTACTCCAGGACTTGACAAATAAAATTACAAGGGGTTACAGGTTATGTATCAGCGATAGAGGGGCGCCTCGACAAGTCATGATTCCGTCACCTTGCATGATTTCGCTGGTTCCACAATCAACGGTGACAGAGTATTCGATGAAAGGTGACATGAAAATGAAGATCAAAGTTCGGATAAGTAATGAGGAGTTCGCCAACAAGGAACAAGCATTGGAACGTACGGGGGGATTCAAAGCAGGATGGGCAGCAACAGACACCAACCTCACCGTCGAGGAATTAGCTGCGAAGTGGATTTCAGGCTACAGCATTCTGCCAGCTAAGATGCGCGGCAAGAAATCAGAAGATGATAATTGGACCAATCAGCAAGTGTTCGCCGTCGATTTCGACAATGAAAACGGCGATAAGGAACGTGTCAGCGATGATTACTACGTGACTCATGAGGAAGCACTTGAAATGGCCAGGCAAGCAGGTCTATCCCCCGCCTTCATTTACAGCAGCTTCTCTTCGTCAGAAATTCATCAGAAGTTCCGCATGGTATTCATTCTTAACGATGAGATTACGACGAAGCAACAGCACAATGAAGTAACAACGAGGCTTTATTCGGCATTCATGAAAGGTGGATACGTAATCGCCGATACCAAGTGTAGTGACCTTAGCCGAATCTACTACGGCGGTAGGAACCTGCTCTATCAGGACTACGACGCTGTAACGATGCTTTCTAAAGTGATGAAGCTTGGAGTATCCGATGTACACTGTATCAGTAGGCTCCGTAGTAAACGTGGCATCGATGGTATTCGCATGAATGACTACATCCCCGCATCTCTCATGCATTCGGATGATGTGCGCGGCGTAACAACTTCAGCAATGACGGCGCTTATCAATGGTGATCCGCATAAGTTGAGGGAGATTATCCATAATGGAGTGGACAGTACATTATATATAAAAGAAAATACAGGTACTGTCCACACCAATATAAATCCATATCGAGTAATAAAGCAGTTCCCCTTGCACCATATCCTCGGTGTTCCGCTGAACGTAGCTTTCCGCTGTATCATGCATGGACATTTGGATACTCATCCATCGGCGAATGTGCAGTTGCGTAAGGATGGTACATATGCGTATTACTGTCATGGTTGTTACGGGGAAGGTAACGGGCAATCTCTGATCGACCTGATCATGGAAGCTACTGGCTGTGGCATTGGAGAGACTGTCGCATTTGCAGAAACGGCATTCGATATTAGCTTACAAACGGATCATCAGCTCATATGCCGTAGACGTTGTGACCACATTCTACGATTCATTGATTCGCATACTTTCCGCACTGGTAAGTGGGAACCGCTGTATCTTCACATGAAACGGAAGAAGTTACTCGGACATTATCGCTACTATGTAGAACAGTCTGCGCTCTACACCCCAAGTGAGTCGATGTTAGGCGAAGGCATTCCCACGCTATACCAGTCCGTTCGTGAAACCGCAGATCGCATGGATGATTTCAGTTTCGCTTACTGTTCTGGCATAGATAAGAATAGCGTCTCTAAAAAGCGTAATGAGTTGGCTGACCTTGGGTTGATAGGTAAAAGCACAAACATGGATCATCCAGCTTACGCTAAGGCGAAGGCATATCAGCGCAGACAAGGGAATGAATTTCATAAGGAATTCTTGTTCATCCCTGAACTTACAATTGAGATCCTGGATTTTGCCTTGGATCAGATTGTTCGCTCAAAGACCGCAGGCGAAAGGGCCAAGTTCAGAACCAAAGCCTCTGTGGTAACGGCTAGAGGTGAGGAAGCATCCAATCGCATCTTCGCTCAATCGGCAGGCAAGGAGCTATCCAAATATCACAACGATTTTATTACCTTTATGATGCGTACGACCACACGACTATGCAGTAAAGGATGGACAACCGAGGATGAGATTATCGAGGAGATCATTCGTACATCTAAGCATAAAGGGGTTAAATCGCTGGTAGGGCAGTTCAGACCGCTTCTTACAAATGGGGAATGCTTTACACTAGAGCTTGTGAGCAAAGAGTTACGTAACAAACTGAACCTACCTGAGTCGTTGCCGACCCGCAAGAAGATTATTGTGAAGATCGATAATAGTGAAAACCATCTGACTACAAATGATCTCGATTTGATTCTGTTCGGCCATATTGCATCGTAATTCCCCCCTCTGTTCCAGTGGGAACGTATTGAGGCCTCCCCTGCCCCCGCCAGATCATTCGACCTTGGAAACGGATAAGTGTCGATATATAACTACCCGTCAAGACTGAGATGAATCGCTATCGCTCAGTCTTGACTGGCTTTATCCGTTAATCATTGATACTCTTTTTCCAATTCCATTTGACGCATATGCCAGGTTTCCCACTCCCTTTTCTCGTCTTCAAACGCAACTTTGTCTACGATACGAGGAGCGATCTTTCTGATTTCATCAGAAGGATTGAAAGCAAAAATGTGACGATGCGCATTTTCGGCAATAAAACGATTTAAAGTTGTCGCTAGCTCTATGGAGCAAGCATTCATTCTAGTATCATTACCAACCTGAGTATATAATAATAACTCGGGAGATAAAGGAAAAATGATTTCGCTCCCCTCATTTCCCCACCCGCCTTTAAAATCGTACGATCCCGCTTCGTAGTAATTTAACTTCACTACAGGATTGTCGCTTGTGATCCACTCCATCCCTTCAGGAGCTTGGATTATACTCCATGTGTGCGTATTCAGTACCCTATAGGTGTTGAACAGAACGTGGCGAATAGAGAACAGCCAAAGTCCCCGCCCCAATAGCACTTCAGTTTTCAACTGCCCCCACTCCGAATCAGTGCTGATTTCCTTAGTTACTTTCATAGGAATCATTTTGGAATCAGGATTCGACTCATTAGCTGGAATGTGACCTTGATCCTTTCCAGCTTCCAATATGCTAATAGCGGACTGCATCACTTCTTCCATGATATTCGGCATCTCCAACTTCCAACGCTTCATATGCTCTATGTAATTAGCTGGAGAGCGTATATCGTGAAGTGCAACAAATCTAAGCAAGGACTCCCACTCTTGTTCGTTTAAAGGCTCATTAGAACGTGCTTTTAATAAGGCTTTTTGTGCAGGGGATTCAATTTCCTGATCCATCCACACTTCAACCTCATCGGACTCGTCTCCTACTATGGTTCGGGTAAACAGATGCTGATGATTGGCTATACTCCTTATTGACGATTGTGACCACTCTGGAACTGCATTATGGGAGACTAACGTACGGTATGTCCAAACTCTATGATGATTATTTGCCCATGCTTTTAAGTATGATTGGGATACGTAATGATGATTCTTTCTAAGGTTTTTCACCGATAACTCCCCCCATTCAGAAGCCATAATTGTTCGGAAGATTTAGTCCTGTACTAGTACTAAGTCCCCTCTATTCCTGTAGATGTAATTATAGCATGATTTCCAAATTCGCTACGGTGATCCAGCTCGTATTACTATAGATACAGTATCAATCACCAAATTCATTTCCGCATTCAGCATCCATTGTTTTCATATTCTGTGCGGGATACAATCGGTTCAAGAGGTGAAAACAATGTTGAAAGAGGAACTGCTTGAACGAGTTCGAGAGCATGGAATATCAATAAGCAGCAATATGATTGAGCGTTACGTGGAATATGGTCTTATCGTTGGGAATCGTGTTAGTCTAGGGTTCTCCCAAGGTGTCGTTACCCACTACGACGAGCGGACAATAAGCGCTGTTATCTTGATTGATAAGCTTAAATCTAGCAGGCTATGTAAGCATCAGAAGGACTATATCTTCATCCTGTACTGGAAAGGCTATCCCGTTCAGTGGGACAAGCTAAAGGCACGACTTATTGAATTCCATTCAAGCATTATGAATACATTCAAGGAAGTTGCGGGATATACTGCTCATCCTGACTATCCAGAGATCATTGATGATATTGCCACCGACGACGCGGCAAAAGCACCAAAAGCAATTGGTCGGCCTTCAAAAGAGTTTGAAGAGAAGCAAAAGATCGAAGCACGGGAAAATGCTAAACGTATAATGATTGTAAGCAAGCTTATTTCTGATATCATTTCGAAGGGAGCCATCTCTCAGGAAGTATTCCGTGTCTTCAATCAGCAATCCAATATCGCATCGGAAATCGCGGGCGATACTGTCCTAGAGTCTACAAATGCATGGTTGCAACAAATGACCTGGAGGAATGCGGTTAGACAATCCGAAGAACAGGACTATAGAGAAGCGTATGAGCTCATACATTTGCTTAAGGATTATTGGTCAGACCTTGAAACCCACTTTGGAAGCGTATATGACATCCCCATCTTCGGTCACAGCATCCAGAACCTTGAGGATTATTATCAAATAAAGTTCTTTACAGACAAGCCGTCGTTCTACAGATATGTACTGCTTGTTCTGATTAGCGGCGGTTTTCGTCAGCAGCTCATGCAGTTCTTGTCCAAGCCTACAACTAGGGAGAGCTGGAATCAAATTATCGCTTCTCTGCCCGCTCTCCTTGCTCAGATTACGGGAGAGGAGGTGACACACAATGGGTAACGTCGGAATCGCATTAGGAGGCGGCAAGGCCTTCTCAGCCCCTGCATGGTTCATCTTGGTAATAATCGGTTTAGCAGTTATCGGTATCAATCATGTAATCCAAAGGGCAAAGAATTAAACAAAACGAGCACCTTCTCCATTACGAGATAGGTGCTCCATGTTGTATGATATCTCACAGCCTCATAATGAGGCTATTACGATTTTTAACCCGCCCTATTGAAAATCCCCGCTCCCTAACCCCAAGAGCCTAGAAACGCCTCCTAGAGCTTCACTGCACAATCAAATCCCATCCATGTGCGCGATAGGACTATGCTTCTGATACTTACGAGCGATTTCATCATTCGTGAAATCCAGATAAGCTTTCTGAGTTACTTCAACCGAGCTATGCCCTAGAATGCGGCACAAGCTAAACCAGTCCCCGTTATTCAAGATATAGTACTTAGCAAAGTTATTCCTCAGTTGATGAGGATGAATGGATACCCCTACCCGTTCTCCCGCTTCGCGCAATGCTCGTTCATAATTGCGTACTTCAAGCTGCGTTCCTCTGGTCGTCGGAAACAAGAATGGGCTTTCCGAATACCTATCCTTGTACTTCATCCATTGCTTCATGTCATTAGCCAGCTTGAACGAGAAGTACACATATCGCTCCTGCTTATTCTTCGGGTTCGTGATTAAGATGCTCTTATGGGTATAGTCAAAATGCTCAGGGAATAAGGACAGGCATTCTCCAATTCGCATTCCCGTATCCAACAATAGCTTGGTAATGATGTAGTTCCTGTAGCCGTGGAAGGTTGATGAATCGAACTGCTTTAATACTCGCTTGATTTCATCAGGTGTCAATATCTTCTTCAACTTCCGTTCAGGCTTAGGGTTGTCGATACTGTCCACGGGGTTCTTTGGAATTTCCCGCTCGGCGTGGTACAGATAATTGAAAAAGACTTTGATGTTCCGAACGTAGTTGGCTATGGTTGTCGTCGATATGTCCTTTTTATAATCGCTTCGGTTATCGGGATGATTAATGTTCTTGCTCTCTTCCTTGTTGACGACCGTGTACTTGCCCCGCTCCCGCAGATACTTAATGTATTGCCGAATATGCCCCGATTGCACTTTCTTCACATCTTCGATATCAAAGCTCTGCTTCAAGAACAACGTAAACAACTTAAGGGTTTGTTCATAGGATGCCAAAGTCTTGCGGGAAAGATTCTTCGAACTGCAATAAAGCATAAAATTGTCGATGTGAAATTCCATGTCTGTCATAAGAAATACCACTCCTTTATGGGGTTGTTGGGAACCCAATAAACAAGTGGTATTTGTTGGCTTACTCATTCGATATTTATCGGCTCAAACCGTCCGCTTTCGGATATTTATAGCCAAAACTGCAATAGCCCTTGACACGCTCAAAGCCTTACGGCTCTTGCCTTCACGAAACCTTATGCTCAATCCGCAGCTTGTCCGCGACCATCGCGATAAACTCGCTGTTAGTCGGCTTGGATTTGGAGATATTGATCGTATATCCAAATAGATGGCTGATCGAATCGATGTTGCCGCGCGTCCAGGCGACCTCGATCGCATGGCGAATTGCGCGCTCCACGCGTGAAGGCGTCGTTTTGAATTTTTCTGCGATTGCCGGATACAGCGTCTTTGTGATTGCGCCTAAGATCTCGATGTTATTGTATACCATCGTAATGGCTTCACGTAGATATTGGTACCCTTTAATATGCGCAGGAACTCCGATTTCATGTATGATCGAAGTGATGTTCGCATCGAGGTTTTTGCCCTTGCCTAAAGGTACCACATTCGATTTGGTGTAAGAAGTCGATGGTGTATTCGTCGTTAAGGTTTGAACGCCGACAAGCTGACGGATACGATTCGCTAGGACTTCCATGTCAAAAGGTTTCAAGATGTAGTAAGAAGCGCCAAGCTGAACAGCACGTTGCGTGATGTTCTCTTGACCAAAAGCGGTCAGCATGATGATTTTAGGTTGCGGTGTCAAGTTGAGATCGCGAATGCGCTCAAGTACGCCGAGTCCGTCTAGATGAGGCATAATGATGTCCAGGATCAACACGTCCGGAACTCTTGCTGCATTATCGATCATCTCCAGCACTTCTTCCCCATTATAGGCGATTCCCGAGACGACCATATCGTCTTGCTCCGAAATGTATTCCGCGAGCAAATTCGTAAATTCTCGATTATCATCCGCCAACAACACTTCGATTTTCTGCACTGCCTACGTCCTCCTTCAGGTAAATGGATGGGTTCTAATATTTTTCTCCTCTTCCCAGAATAAGGATTCGACACGCAAAAGTAAATTCCTTCTGTCGAAAATTATTTTTATTTATTTTTTTGCAGGCTTGAGATATAATAAAATATTTATTTACACAAAGCGATTTCGTTCGGATTCATTCGACAAATGCATACAGGAATGAGGAGGGGTTTGTCGAGCGGCGTAACCCTCAGGATAAAAAAATCTTAAGGCAGCGTTAGCTCGCCTTAAGATTTTGCTGTGTTTCTTTGCCTCTTTGAAGAATACCAGCGTCCTGTAGCATCCATTCGATAAAGCAACCGTATCCCGATTTCGGGTCGTTAACGAAAACATGGGTGACTGCTCCAATCAGCTTCCCGTTCTGAATAATCGGGCTGCCGCTCATGCCTTGTACGATGCCACCCGTTTTCTCCACAAGGCGAGGATCCGTAATTCGAATCACCAGACCTTTGGTTTCCGGAGCGCTCTGCTTGGAAACATGGACGATTTCAACCTTAAATCGCTCCACGTGTTGACCTTCCACCACGGTCAAAATTTCCGCGGGTCCTTCCTTAACTTCCTCCGCAAATGCAACAGGAATCGGTTTCTCATATACGCTATGTTCCGGGTTTTGTGACATTTTCCCGAAGATCCCGAAGTGCGTATTCCGTTCGATATTGCCCAGAGTTTTACCTTCCTTCAGAAAATGTGCCCGCTTCTCCCCCGGTTCTCCGCTTTCACTCTTAGAGATGGACGTTACGCTGGACTGCAGGATCTGTCCGCTACCCACCACGATCGGTGTCTGCGTATTCATGTCAGTGATAATGTGACCTAACGCCCCATATACTCCATGATTCGGGGAATAGAAGGTTAACGTACCCACCCCTGCGGCGGAATCCCGGATATAAAGTCCCAATCTCCAGGCTCGATCCTGTAGATCGTAAGCCGGGCTCAGAGAAGTGTTAAATTCCTTGTCGTTCCGCTGATAGGTAATCTTGAGCGGTCTTTGGTGTTTGCCAGCATCAGCCGCTATATCGGCCACCTCGCGGACATCCTGCAGTTTCGTACCATTAATGTGAGTGATCAGATCCCCGGCTTGAATTCCGGCAGCTTCGCCGGGAGATACCTTGCCGGTATCAGTGACGACCTGGTGATGGCCGACCACTAAGATCCCGGCGGATTTGACCTTTACTCCGATGGTTTGTCCGCCGGGAATGACTTTGAGGTCCGGAATCACATTGACCTTGACAGTCTTCAGAGGAATTTGACCGAATAATTTCATGCGGAGGGTTGCTTCTCCACTGCGAAGCGACGAGAGCTTGAGCGGATTTCCCAATGATACTTTCATGGATGGATTTCCCTGCCCGTTCAACATCACAACATCGGGCCGATCCACACTGACTTCGGCCTGTACAGGCAAAGCTAATGAAATTTGCGTTCCCTGACCTTGAAACAGGCGTAACTCGTCCGGCAAAACAGGAAGCCGCCCTTCAGCGGCGGACGTGCCGAGAAAACAAAAGAAGAAGGCAAGAAAAAGACCGAGCATTCTATTCCTGAGGTTCGGGTTCAATGGCTGTCACGCTCCCTTAGCTTCTTTCGCTTGACGAAAAAGTGGTCGCCAATTGCGTACCTATAAGATACCCCGGGTCAGGTGTTTTATTACTGTCAATCATTGTGCCGCACTTAATAAACCATCCTTTTGTGCCTGTGCCAGCTTCAACATTTCCTGGGCATGATGCTGCGTCTTCTCCGTGATTTCCACCCCGCCGAGCATGCGGGCTAATTCATTGACCCGTCCCGCTTCATCTAAAGATTCAACGCGGGTCATCGTGCGGCCGTCCTCGACAACCTTCTCAATAAGATACTGACGATCGGCCATGCAGGCCACCTGCGGAAGATGGGTAATGGCGAACACTTGGCACATCGCGGACAAACGTGATAATTTATCGGCGATCGACTGGGCTGCCCGTCCGCTGACGCCGGTATCGACTTCGTCGAAGATCAATACAGGAACTTGTTCATGCCGGGCAAAAATACTTTTGAGCGCCAGCATCATCCGCGACAGCTCGCCACCGGATGCAATTTTGCTCAGCGGCCGGAGCGGTTCCCCCGGGTTCGGCGAGATCAGGAATTCGGCATTATCGATGCCCTGCTTACCGGGACGGATTTTCTTGCCTTCCCATTCCAACCCATGGGCGTCCTCCATCACGGACAATTTCACTTGCAGGGAGGTTCTCCCCATTTGCAGGTCTTTAAGCTCGATCTCGATCTGACCCGCGAGTTCTTCAGCCATCCGATGCCGCACAGCACTTAGCTCTAAGGCTTGAGTCATCAGACTTGTGGTTAGTTTCTCCCGCTGTGCCTGAAGCTGCTCCAATCGCTCGTCCTTGTTCTCCAAAGCGTCGGCTTCCAAACGGATCTTCTCATAATAAGTGAGGATCCCTTGGATGTCGTCCCCGTATTTACGACGCAGGGAAGAGATCAGGTCTAGGCGTTCCTCTACCTCCTCCAGCCGCTCCGGATTAAACTCAATCCGTTCACGGTAATCCCGCAAACTGAAAGACGCATCCTCCAGTTGATAATAAGCCGACTGCAGTTGCTCCAGGAGAGGAGAAATCCCTTTGCTGTCATAAGCGGCCACTTCACTTAGTTTGGATACCGCTTTGGCGATCGCATCAAGTCCTTGGGGACCATACAACGAGTCATACGCTTTCGAGATGGACTCCATCATTTTCTCGCTATGGGATAGCTTGACCTTTTCCTCCGCGAGTAATTCATCTTCACCCGGTTTTAACTCGGCTGCCGAAATTTCGCCAAGCTGAAAACGGTATAAATCAAGCATTTGCAAGGCCTGTTGGCTCGTATTGCGCAGTTCGTTATATTCTTTATCAATGCGAACGAATTCGGCGTAAGTCGCCTGGTAAGCCGCCTTCACCGGATCAATCGATTCGGCCCCGTAAGCGTCCAGCAGCTCCAAATGGCGTTCCGGCCGAAGCAGGGTTTGGTGCTCATGTTGTCCATGCAGGTTGACCAACTCGTCCCCAACCTCGCGCAGCATCGACAAATTGACCAGTTGACCGTTGATGCGGGCCGAGCTCTTGCCTTGGACGCTGATTTCCCGACGTATAATTAGAAGCTCGCCGGGATCCCCGGCAATCCCAAGTCCGTCCAAGGTGGTCCAAACCGGATGTTCCGTCGGCAGATCGAAGGAGGCCTCCATTTCAGCCTTGTCACAGCCATAACGAATCAAGTCCGCCGAACCCCGGCCGCCGGCAATCAAGCCCAGCGCATCGATAATAATCGATTTACCTGCACCGGTCTCCCCCGTCAGGACATGAAAGCCGGAACCAAACGATACCTCCACCGCTTCAACAACCGCCAAATTACGTATGGATAAATGAACCAACATGCGAGGCCCTCCTCCCCCTACTCCAAGCTCAATTAAGATATGTATCCCATGATCTGTTCGATCAGAAACCGGCTGTAGTCCTCATTCCGGCAGATCAGCAAAATCGTGTCATCTCCGCAGATCGTGCCAAGCAAATCCGGCCATTCCATATTATCCAGCAGTACGGCTACCGAATTTGCCGTACCCGGAAGGCATTTCATGACGACTAGATTGCCGGTGTGATCAATATGAACGAAACTGTCGACCAGCGCCCGCTGCAGCTTCTGCACCGGGTTATAACGCTGAGCAGTCGGCATGGAGTACTTATACTTGCCGTCGTCGGTCGGTACTTTAATCAACATCAGTTCCTTGATATCACGGGAGACCGTGGCTTGGGTGACCTGGTATCCTGCCTCACGCAGCGCTTCCACCAACTCATCTTGGGTTTCGATTTCTCTTGCCGTAATGATTTCCCGAATTTTGATATGTCTATGCCCTTTCATTCTGCCCTCCATTCGCCTGATGATCGAAAATTTCGATTCAGGCGGATTCATCTTCTTCGTCTTCTTCCGTCGTTAAGGAGATTTCCTTGAGCTCCCCTTGATCTGGATCTACGTACAACACGCCGGCGCATTCCGGATAAAGCAGCAGGAACGGGAGCAGATCTCTGCGTAAGCCGCTGCCCGTCCATTCCATCGGGAGACGTTCCCTCGCGGTTCTTACCAGATAGAATTCCCCGTTCTTGACCGCAATATAGTCGATAAACAGACGGCTGTGCAGGAGTTCGCCGTCTACGCGAAAGGTGAGCGGCACCTTCAATTTATCACTGATGACCTCGTAACCCGCTTGCTCCAGCATGTCCACGGCAGGATGCTCTAGAATCTCCTCATTCATTTCAAATCCGATTCCCGATCTTAATGAAAACGGTTTGCGGACCCAGGAATGAAAACCTCGGTAAAGCAAATAAGCGCCGATTCCCGCGATCACGACCATCAGAATACCGTCCGAGTAAGCTCCCACCGATTATCACCTCAACCCTTATTTCGACGCAACCGCGATCAGCTCCTGTCAGGTACATAACAAAAAGTTGAGAGGAATGAGGACAAAAGCACAGTTTTGATTTCATTATAGGGAACAGGCGTTCGATTTGCAAGCGTAAACACGCAAAAAAAAGACCCATCACTTGGATGGGCCACCCGAAAAAGTGTTTGATGCTTCTTGGACAACGCTCGTCGCCAATTCGCGGATCGGAGCGAAACGATCGTCCCCTAGTTCCCCAGCCTGGCTTGCGGTTTCCTCCAGCCTTAAATGAGCTAGGAATTCGATATTTCCCTCTCCGCCGGTAATCGGGGAAAAGGTCAATCCGGCTACCATGTAGCCCTGGTCCAATGCAAAGCTCAGCACAGTCTCCAGCACTTCCTGATGCACCTTAGGATCCCGAACGACCCCTGATTTGCCAACCTTTTCACGGCCAGCCTCGAACTGCGGCTTAATTAATGCGGCAACATCCGCCGGCCGTTCCAACAGCGCAAGAAGCGGCGGCAAAATGATTTTGAGCGATATAAATGAAACGTCGATACTGGCAAAGTCGGGCTTGGGCCCCTCCAAATCCTCCGGTGTCATATATCTAAAGTTGGTGCGCTCCTTGACGTTCACGCGCGGATCATTGCGCAGCGACCAATCCAGTTGATTATAACCGACGTCAATGGCATAGACATAATCGGCGCCATGCTGCAGGGCGCAGTCGGTAAATCCTCCTGTGGAAGAGCCGATATCCAGCATCGTTCGTCCCGTCAGATCAAGGTTGAACCGCTTGATCGCTTTCTCCAGCTTCAGCCCGCCCCGGCTGACATAGGGATGGATCGCCCCCTTGACAGACAACGCGGTATCGCGCGGTATCTTCATTCCGGCCTTCTCGATCCGTTCCTGTCCGCCGAACACCAGCCCGGCCATGATCGCGGCTTTCGCCTTTTCCCTGCTATCGAAATATCCCTGCTCCACGAGCAGGACGTCTATGCGTTCCTTGGAAACCGACATGCCAATCTCCCGTCAATAATTTACTTTTTTGCCTAATGTCAAATGCTGACCGCCTCGCAATTTCTGCACCTCGCGTACAACATGATCGGCCGTCAAGCCCACTTCTTCCAACTGCTCCTTAATGCTGCCATGCTCGATAAACCGATCCGGGACGCCCATCAGATGAATGTCCAGACCAATAATCCCCTGCTCCGCGTAGAACTCCAGGATAGCGCTGCCCAGGCTTCCGGCCTGCGATGCCTCTTCGAGCACGACAATCTTTCCGCTGCCCTGCGCAAGGCGACCCAACATCTCCCCATCAAGAGGCTTCAAAAATCTCGCATTCACCACGGCAGCCGAAACCCCCTCACGCTTCAGTTGCTCCGCGGCTTCCTCCGCAACCTGCACCATCGGTCCAACCGCGACAAGCGTTAGGCTGTCGCCTTCGCGCAGTTGTTCCCACGTACCGATCGGGATCGGTACCAGCTCATTGTCCAGCGGGACCCCGGGCACGTTGATCCGCGGATAGCGATAAGCGATCGGCCCGTCATTATATTCAAGCGCCGTCTTCATCATGTGGCGCAATTCGTTCTCATCCTTCGGCATCATTAATACGATATTCGGAATATGCCGCATAAAGGCGATATCGTATACCCCTTGGTGAGTCTCCCCGTCGGCGCCAACAAATCCAGCCCGGTCGATGGCGAACATCACGTTGGCATTATGGCGGCAAATATCATGCACGATCTGGTCATAAGCCCGCTGCATGAACGTGGAATACACGGCGTAAACCGGCTTCAAGCCTTCCATCGCCATCGCGGCGCACATCGTGGCGGCATGCTGTTCAGCGATGCCCACGTCAATCATTCGGCCGGGGAAACGTTCCCCAAATTTGACCAAGCCGGAGCCTCCCGGCATCGCCGGAGTCACGGCCACGATACGTTCGTCCTGTTCGGCCAGCTCGATCAGCGTCTGACCGAACACCTCCGTATACATCGGATTGCCGACCGCCTTCAGCAGTTGGCCGGATTCGATTTTGTACGGCGTAATGCCGTGCCATTTATGCGAATCCTGCTCCGCCGGCGTATATCCTTTGCCTTTGGTGGTTAGAACATGCACCAACACAGGGCCGCTCACGTTATTCGCCTGTTTGAAGGAATCGATCAACCCCGGTAAATCATGGCCATCAACCGGTCCCAGGTATTTGAAACCGAGCTCCTCGAATAGGACGCCGGAGACCATCAAATACTTGAGGCTGTCCTTGACCCGTTCTACGGTTTTAGCTACTTTCCCGCCAATAGCCGGGATTTTTTTAAGCAGCTGCTCGACTTCATCCTTGGCCCGCAGGTAATTGCGGTCGGAACGGATTTTGGTCAAGTAGTTGTGCATGGCTCCGACGTTTGGCGCGATCGACATTTCATTGTCGTTCAGGATAACCATGAGGTCCTTCTTCTCATGTCCGATATGATTCAACGCTTCAAACGCCATTCCCCCGGTTAACGCGCCGTCCCCGATGATCGCGATCACCCGGTTCGATTCGCCTTTCAAATCCCGAGCCAGCGCCATCCCCATGGCCGCCGAAAGCGAGGTACTGCTGTGCCCTGCCTCCCACACGTCATGCTCGCTCTCGCTTCGTTTGACAAACCCGCATAACCCTTGATGTTTACGAAGCGTGTCGAACTGGTCCATCCGCCCGGTTAAAATTTTATGTACATAAGCCTGGTGGCCTACGTCGAAGATGAATTTATCCTGCGGACTGTTATAGCAATAGTGCAGGGCGATCGTCAATTCCACCACGCCCAAATTCGATGCCAAATGCCCGCCGGTAACCGACAGCTTCTCGATCAAGAACTGGCGAATTTCCTCGGCGAGCGGCGTCAATTGCTCCAGGGACAAGTTTTTCAGATCGGCAGGCTCATGTATTTGCGAAAGCAGCACAGCCATTCCCCGCTTTCCTTAATGTATAGTTCAAAAAGTCGGCCTTCAAATACCGGCTTCTGATGCACTAGATGATAATAGCCTTCATTATACCATATGTCACGATGATGTCGAAATCACTTGCAAGGGATGAATGAGTCACTTTTCCCTGATTTCGCTGATTTGATTCTGTATTTAATGATCGCGGCGAAGCAGCACATCGGCGATTTCCAACAACCGCTGCGGGTGCGGAACCTTCCCGTCCTGCACGGCTTCCTTCGCTTCGCGCGTCAGCCGGTCGACTTCGGAGCGGGAAGCGTCAATGCCGATAAAGTAAGGGTAGGTCACCTTCTGCTGCTTCACGTCGCTTTGCGTTTTTTTGCCTAGTTTGCTTTCGTCCCCGATTAGATCCAGGATATCGTCTTGGATTTGAAAAGCATGGCCCAACGCGCGTCCGTAACGCTCCAAAGCTTCGAGTTGCTCTGTCGAACCGGCGGCGATATGTCCACCTGCTTTTGCCGAGAAAACGATCAGATCACCGGTTTTGTGCTCATGGATATAGCGCAGCTGCTTCAGGTCGGTCACTCCCTGCTCGCCTTGCATGTCGGCCACTTGGCCGCCAACCATACCGCCGGGTCCGGCATACCGCGACAGCTCTTCCACAATCGAGAGGGCCGCCGCCGCAGGTATTCCATGCTCACGGCTCGCTTGAACTACGCGATAAAAGGCATGCGTCAACAGACCGTCTCCCGCCAATATGGCCATCGCTTCCCCAAACACTTTATGATTCGTGGGTTTGCCGCGCCGAAAGTCATCGTTATCCAGGGCGGGCAAATCGTCATGGATCAGCGAATAGGTATGTATCATTTCCACGGCGCAGGCGACGGACAATGCCGCTTCTCGGTTACCGCCGAGCGCCTCCGCCGCAGCCACGACGAGCAATGGCCGCAGCCGTTTCCCTCCCGCCATCAGCGAATAATCCATCGCCTGGCGCAGCGTATCCGGCACTTCCCATGAGGCCGGAAGGCTTGCAGACAATCGGGCAGAAACGGCTTCGCCAATTTCCTTCATGTACTCCTCAATCGTTAGATGCTGCCGCAACAAGATCACCGCTCTCCTCAGAAATCCGCATTATCGCTCAGCGGCGGCTGAAACGGCTGCTTCGCTACCGCCCCGTCTTCTTCAACGATCATTTCGATCTTCTGTTCCACTTGGGCTAGCTTCTGGCCGCATATTTGCGAGAGCCGCATGCCCTGCTGAAACAGGTCGATTGCTTTCTCCAGAGGTACATCCCCGTGCTCCAGTTGAGACACGATGTCTTCCAGCTGGTTCATCGCTTCTTCGAAATTCAAATTCAGTTCCGGTTGCTGCGCTTCCGCGTTAAGCTTGGCTTCCTTTTCCTTCATCTTCTTCTCCAGCTCCTTCCGGTCTCATGCCCCAAACTTGACAATCCAGTTCTCCATCCGTGACTTTCACGGTGATTCGGTCGCCGGGGTCAACCTCCGACAACGACTTAATGAGCCGTTCCCCTCGTTCATCGTATACAAGACTGTACCCCCGCGCCATAACCTTAAGCGGGCTCAAAGCATCCAAATGGCGGATGCCTGAGGCCAGCTGTCCGGATTTCTCTCGCAGGATGCCTTGCATGGCCTGCCGCAGCAAGCGATCCGCTTCCCGCCGCCGGCGTCCCGCGAACACCAGCGCTTCCTTCGGATGGAAGCGCAGCAGTCGCTGGTGCAGGCGGTCCTGCGCCGCGCCGGCGAGCTGCAGGCGCGTCTCCATGCGGCCGGTCAGCCGCGAAGACAGCCGGTCCAGCCGCTCCGCGTGCTGGAGCAGGCTGCGCCGCGGCTGCGTTAACGCCGGCGAGCGCGTCAGCCGGCGCAGCCGTTCGCGCGCCTGCTGCAGGCGGTGCTGCAAGCCTTGCTGCAGCACCTGTTCTCGCTGGCGCAGAAGCGCGCGCAGCTCGGCCATGTGCGGCACGGCCAGCTCGGCGGCCGCAGTGGGCGTGGCGGCACGCAGGTCGGCGACGAAATCGGCGATGGTGAAATCCGTCTCGTGGCCAACGGCCGAGATGACGGGGATCGCCGATTCGTAGATCGCACGCGCGACCTGCTCCTCGTTGAACGCCCACAGCTCCTCGAGCGAGCCGCCGCCGCGGCCGACGATGAGCACGTTGGCCTCGCCCATGGCGTTTAGCGTCTGGATCGCCTTCACGATCGACGGCGCCGCCCCTTTGCCCTGGACGAGCACGGGGTACAGGATTACTTTCGCTTGCGGATACCTCCGCCCGAGCGTCGTCAAGATATCGCGAACTGCCGCTCCGGTCGGCGATGTTACAACGCCAATCGTCTTGGGGAACTGCGGCAATGGCCGCTTCCGTCCCGGCGCGAACAAACCTTCCGCTTCGAGCTTCTGCTTCAACTGCTCGAATGCCAGATACAGGCTACCCACGCCGTCAGGCTGCATATGCGTCGCGTAGAATTGATATTGGCCATCCCGTTCGTAAACGGAGACGTTGCCACGAGCAATGACACGCGTTCCTTCTTTGGGACGGAACGGCAACCGCTGGTTATGGGAGGCGAACATAATACATTTAATTCGGCTGTCCGCGTCCTTTAGCGTAAAATACATATGTCCGCTGGAATGATGAGTGAAATTCGAAATTTCGCCGCGAATCCAGACATCGGTGAGCACCTGATCTGATTCCAGCTTCATCCGGATGTAGCGGTTCAAATCCTTGACCGTCAAAATCCGCTGCTGATCCAAGGGGGCCGCCTCCTTTTATTCAAATCTCACTGAACTTGCAGCTATTGTTCGAATGCTCGGATTACGACAGCCCTTGCAACCGCTTGGCCGCGATCAACGTATTCTGCATCAACATCGTGATCGTCATCGGTCCTACGCCGCCGGGTACCGGTGTGATGGGGCCGGAAACCTCCTTCACGCTCTCAAAATCGACATCCCCGGCCAGCTTGCCGTTCTCAAGTCGGTTCATGCCGACGTCAATGACCACCGCACCGGGCTTCACGTAAGACGCGTCAACGAAGTTGGCACGCCCGATCGCTACGACCAGAATGTCTGCAAGCTGGGTTAATTCCTTCATGTTGGCCGTCCGCGAATGACACATCGTTACGGTTGCGTTCTCCCGCTGCAGAAGCAAGGAGACCGGTTTGCCAACGATATTGCTCCGCCCGATAACGACCGCGTGCTTACCGGCGATGTCCACGCCCGCGCGTTTGATGAGTTCGATGACTCCCGCCGGCGTACAGGGCAGCAAGCTATCGTCGCCGATCATCAGATTCCCGACATTGACCGGATGGAATCCGTCAACGTCCTTCTCCGCGGAGATGGCATCGATAACCGCTTTCTCGTCAATATGCTTCGGCAGCGGCAGCTGTACCAATATCCCATGAATATTGCTCTGACGATTCAGCTTGTCCACCAAGGCTAGCAGTTCCTCCTGAGACGTCTCCGCCGACAGGCGGTGAACCTCCGAATAGTAGCCTAGTTCATGACATGCTTTCTCCTTGTTCCGCACATACACTTGCGAAGCCGGATCCTCCCCGACGAGCACGACCGCCAGTCCCGGCTTAAAGCCCTGCTTCGCCAGCTGTTCTACCTCTTCGCGCAAATCCTTGCGGATCTCTTCCGAAATTTGTTTTCCGTTAATGATTGGTGCCGTCATGCTCGTCCTCTCCTCTACCCTAAATTGAATTATCGATTGCTTTTCAACTGGTCAACGTCTTGAATCATCTTCCCAAGGACCCCGTTCACGAACTTCCCGGATTCCGCGGTTCCAAAATGCTTGGACAGCTCAATCGCTTCATTGACGGCCACTTTACCCGGCACGTCGTCGCGGAAGATCATTTCGTAGGTGGCCAGACGCAGCACCTGCCGGTCCACCTTGGACAAACGGCTGATTTGCCAGCCTTTCAAATAGTCCTCCAGCAAGGCGTCGATCGCGTCTTTCCGCCCCCAGGTGCCGTTCACCAGCTCCAGCACGAAAGCACGGGTGGCATCCACGTCGGAAAGTTCAACCTCGCTCTCGTTCTCCTCCATCGCTTCCGTAAGCAGCATCGTTACCGCTTCGTTTGCGTCCACTTCATTCATTTCCATCTGATACATGCTTTGTACCGCAATCTCTCTCGCCAAACGCCGTTTCATCTGTTTCCTCCTAAAAATTTCTACGCTTTAACCCTCAACCTGCGCCTATCCTTCAGCATGGACCAAAACTGCCACAATCATCACCAAATGCGCCAAACTCACACACTTCCGTTTACACAAAAAAAGACCCGTAATCCGCTTACTCCACAAAAGGGGCAAGAACACGTTCCTAGCTCTTTTCCGGAGTAAGCCTATCACAGGAAACGGTAATGAGGAATTAGAAATCTCATTTAAAAGGACGCCAACGTGTAGACAGCCATTCCCAAATCATACTCCAGGGTAACAGCGGGCCTCCCTCCAAGTCCTTCTGCTTGCCGATCGTATACCCGATAAACAGCAGCAAGGCGCAGAACAACATATTCCAAAATCCGAAAAACAGATAGATCGGGCATAAAAACACGGCCGCCGCTATACCAAGCAGGCGTCCTTTGTGACTCTCCCACAATTGTTTCCAGAACACCCCGCTGCTCACCCCTATTCAACCCGGCTTTTGATGACCGGGGAATGGACCAGATTCGCAATGTAAACCGACACGTAGGATACGGGAATCCCCGTAATTTCCTCGACATGATCATGGACCTGTCTCTGAACTTCCTCCGTCAGCGCCGGGATCGATGTCTCTCCGTCAACGAGTGCACGTACCACGATTTCGAGTCCGGATTCGGTGATTCGAATCCGCGTCTTCACTTCCTTGATGCCACGCACGCGAGAAGCCGCTTTGTAGGACAGGTTCTCAATGGTGTCCACCGAGATTTGGATATCCCCGTATTCGTTGCGTTGGTCAATCGAGGTTGCTGAGCTGCGGTCCCTGCTGATCGATATGTAAAAAACGCGGATGCTGATAAGCAGCAATACGATCGCTACCACCCAGGTACCGACATAGAACGGTTGCCGATCCAGGAGCTCCAGGTTCAGAGGAACCGCATCCGTAAGCAATAGAATGACGAAAACAGATAGGATCGCGATGCTCAAGCTGTAAATAAACATCAGAATTCGGTCTAAAATTTTGGCCACGACAGGTATTGCCTCCTTAATAGAGGTTTGCTTCAGCTTGTCCCAGCTGAAAATTACAGTAAACCCCTGACCTGAGAAGCGGTCGGGGGTTCGTTACGATCGTTATTTCACGCGATGGGTCGCTTCCACTTCTTCCACACGTTCGGATGCTTTGAAAATGACGTCGTGAATATGTACATTCACTTCGATGACATTCAGCCCCGTCATGGTTTCGATGGAGCGCTTCACGTTGCGTTGGATTTCCGAGGCGACTTCCGGGAGACGGTTGCCGTATTCGACGATCACGGATACGTCTACCGCAGCTTCGCGTTGGCCGACTTCCACCTTAACGCCTTTGGAAAGATTCTTTCTTCCCAACAATTCGGCAATGCCGCCGGCGAATCCGCCGCTCATTCCGGCAACGCCCTTCACCTCAACGGTAGCCAGTCCGGCAATCACTTCGATCACTTCCGGGGCAATTTGAATTTCACCAATATCCGTACGTTCGAATTCCGTTGGCAAAGTGCTCATTCTATTCATCCACCTCTCAATAAGTATGACGCTGCTCTAGCGATAGATACCGCGCACTTATTATACATACTATATCATTTTGGGTTCATTATGACAAACTCGCGGAAGCTTTCTATATCTCGTTTTCTTCCAAAAATTTGATATCGAAGTCACCCTTGATAAACGTCGGATGCTCCAGCAGCTTCTGGTGAAAGGGGATCGTTGTATGAATGCCTTCGATGGCGAATTCGGACAGCGCCCGTTTCATTTTCGCGATCGCTTCATCCCGCGTAGGGGCCCAAACGATCAGTTTGGCGATCATCGAATCATAATGCGGCGAGATCATGTATCCCGGATAAGCGCCGCTGTCGACGCGAACGCCCGGTCCACCCGGCGGCAAATAGAAGCCGATTTTCCCTGGGGACGGCATAAAGTTGCGGGACGGGTCCTCGGCGTTAATCCGGCACTCGATCGACCAGCCGTTCAGTTGGATGTCCTCTTGCGTGAAGGAAAGCGGATTGCCTTCGGCCACGGAGATCATTTCCTGGATCAAATCAACGCCGGTAACCATTTCAGTAACCGGATGCTCAACTTGAATCCGCGTGTTCATTTCCATGAAATAAAATTGTCCGTCCGGACCTAACAGGAATTCCAGCGTTCCCGCGCCGGAATAGTTCACGGCCAGCGCGGCCCGTACCGCAGCTTCGCCCATCTCCTGCCGTTTCTCCGGCGATAGCACCGGACAAGGCGCTTCTTCGACCAGCTTCTGGCGGCGGCGCTGTACCGAGCAATCGCGTTCGCCCAAATAAACCGCGTTGCCGTGCTTGTCGGCAATGATTTGAATTTCCACGTGCTTCATGCCGGTCAAATATTTTTCCAAATACACGCCGGCATTGCCAAACGCTTTTTGCGCTTCCTGCTGGGCCGTCGTAATTTGCTTGATCAGCGATTCCTCGTCGTCGGCGATGCGGATCCCTTTGCCTCCGCCGCCGGCGGTCGCCTTGATGATAACCGGGTAACCGATGTCGCGCGCGACCATGACGGCTTCGTCCAGATCCTCGATCAGGCCGTCTGAGCCGGGAATGACCGGCACCTCGGCTTCCTTCATCGTTAGCTTCGCCATCGCTTTGTCGCCCATGCGGGTGATCGCTTCCGGAGAGGGACCGATGAACGTAATGTTGCAAGAGCCGCAAATTTCCGCGAAGTCAGCGTTTTCAGCCAGGAATCCATATCCGGGATGAATCGCGTCGCACTCCGTCAACGTCGCAACGCTCATTAAGTTGGTCAAATTCAAATAGCTGTCCTTGGACAGCGTAGGTCCGATACAATAGGCCTCATCGGCCAGACGTACGTGCAGCGAATCCTTGTCCGCTTCGGAATAGACCGCTACGGTGGAAATCCCCAGCTCGCGGCAAGCCCGAATGATCCGCACGGCGATCTCGCCGCGGTTAGCAATCAATATTTTATGGAATTTCATGAGATTCTCGTATCCTCCTTTGGAAAGCTCCTTCTTTTACTCCGGCTTCACCAAAAAGAGAGGCTGTCCGTATTCGACCATCTGCCCGTTTTCCACGAGGATGTCGATGATTTCGCCTTTGATTTCCGCCTCCAGCTCGTTCATCAGCTTCATCGCTTCAATGATGCAAACCGTCGTCTTCTCTCCGACCTTGTCGCCGATGTTTACGTAAGGTTGGGCTTCCGGTGACGAGGAACGATAGAACGTCCCAACCATCGGCGAAGCAATGGTATGTAAGTTAGCTTCAGGCGCAGCGGAACGCGCGGCTTCCGTCGCTTGAGGAGCTGGCGTGGCTTCTTGGGCAACTGGCGCAGATACGGCGGCCGGAACAAATCCCGGAGCAGCCGCCGCCTGCATTGGCTGCACGTGAACGACTTCGCTCACCCCGTTCTTGCGGATGCACAAGCGAGCGCCTTCATTTTCGATTTCTAATTCATGCACGGACGTTTGGTCCAGCAGTTCGATCAATTCTTTTATTTCACTCAACTTAAACATATTCTCACTCTCTCCTTCAGCTTTGTAGGAAAAGCCTTGGCCTTCAACCATAAGCCTTCTCGGCTCATAACTTTATGTATTATATCATAATCGATCAAAATGGAAAGAGTCCAAGTTACCTCGGACTCTTCCCGCAATGGGAACCTATCGGTTCGCTATTAAATACGCAAGAAACCCTTATTGCGTCACGTATTGTACGCTGACTTTATCCTGGGATACGCCCAGTTCCTTGATCACTAGGTCCATGATGCTTACGGCTTCTTTGGCCTCCATCTTCTCGCTCACGACGACGACTTTATATTTGTCGTCTGCTTCTTGTACGACGGCATTCGCATATTGTTGTTTCAATCTTTCCTCAATGTCGTAGATCTTCGCTTCCTTTTCTTCAAGAGCGCTTAATTCCTGTTGGGCCATCGCCGCGGCCTCCAGCGATTCGTTCTCGCTAATCGCTTGCATCAGCTCTTCTTGCTTCTTCATGTTTTCCTGAGTACGGGCGAATTGGTAAGCATTTAGAGTGTCTGTGGAGGAGACGCCTTGGGCTTCCAGCTGACTCAACACATCCTCATCCGTCGCAGTTTGCTTCTGACCCTCTTCCGTAGCCGGGGTGCCTTCCGTAGCCTTACCGGTATCCGTCGTTTGAGCATCGCCGTTAGCGGCGGCATCGCTGTTAGCGGTAGCTTCCTCTTGCATCGCCGCGTCAGGCTTCTCGCTGTCTTCGTTCCCAACTGCTTGTTCCGTTTGATCCGCTGCAGCGGCATCATCTGTGATGACGCTGCTGTTTTCACTGCCATCCGTTGTCACTTCCGAGAGAATCACGTCATCTCCTGTCGCGTTTCCGCTCATCCCGTTATTGGTTGTACTCACTTGCTGTCCGTCGGTTGGCGTCGACGCCTGCGGACTGTCTTCCGTAAACAGATAATACGCAGATAAAATGACCATCAAGCTCAGCATGGAAACCAGCCAAATCGTTTGTCTTTTGGATTTCATAATGGGATTCCTCCTCAAAATTTAAATGAACGAACTGCTACATGATTCCGGTTGATCGATTATTGAGATTGCTTGCGCGGGACGACGGAGATTCGGTATGCCGGTACGTTCAATCCCTTTTCAACGGCGTCTACGATCAAGCTTTTCACCGTTTTGTTCTCGGCTCCCCGGGCGACAACCAGCACGCCGCGAACCTTCGGTTTGATCTTCTTGGTGACGATCGGCTGCTCGCTGCCGGAAGCCTCATAGGTGACGATCTCACCGTCCCGGGTATATTGGGTGATGTGCCGTTTACCTCCGTCCGCGTCGCTTTCTTCCGTTAACTCCTGTGAGTCTTTAACGTTGCGCTGAACCACGATTTCCTCCGTCGAATCGATCGTTACCAGCACGTCGACCGCACCAACGCCGACGATTTTCTCCAGGATCTCTTTCGTTTTGCCTTCGAGCGTCATTTCGATGCTGGTGAAATCATCGTCCCCCGCACCTCCCGCAAGTCCGGCCGAACCGGCGAGATCCTGCATCATCGGCGGCTCGCGGCTCCCCTCGCCGTTAGGCTCGAGCTGCTTTACATTTACGAAGGAATTGAACAGCATAATGGCAATCCCGACCAGCCCGAGGATCAGCAGCCAACGAAACGTACTTATGGTTTTTTTGCCTTCTGTTCCTCGGCCAAGCCATTGCTCCAGTTTCTTCAGCCATCCCGGCACTTTCTTCACCTCCCCGCATGATCTTCGCTTGGATTCACGGCCCCGAGGACCGTTATTGCTTCTTTATCTACACCCCAGCTCTGCTGGAGCAGCTCTTCGATTTGCACAACCAGTTGGTTAGTCGCCGGCTTGCCCCCGGATTTCGCATTTGCCTCTGGGTCGGTTTCGCCCCCCGCTTCATCTCCGGAGCCGGCCATCGCCGCACTGCTTTGCGCTTCGTTCTGGCCTTCTGCGTCCCCGGCCTTGCCGGAATCTGTGTTGACGCTGATTTTTATTTTTTCCACCGGTGCGATCGATACCTCCGGCCCCCGTCCGGCTGCACCGGGAGCAGCGTCCCCTTCCGGCTTGACCTGCGCCATGACCACCTCAACGGAAGAGATAACCGGCTCAGCGGCAAGCGGATTTGTTGCGTTTGCTCCAGTCGGCGCTTTTACGGGTTCCGTTCTCAGCTTGACAGTGACCCGGTCCACCTGCTGTCCTGTCGACCGTTCGATTTGCTCCTTCATTTGCCTTGCCGCCTCCTCGCCCGCCCAAGCCAGCGCTTCGGACTCCTGCTTTTGCCTCAACTTCTCCCCTTGCTGCAGAATTACCTCCGTGCTTTGGCCCGCAGAATCGTTCCCCAGTCCGTCCCAACTGGTCGCAAACGCCGCCTCGAGCTGGTCCTTAGCATCTGCCGAGAAGAATCGCATGACCGGGGACAGCAGCGTCAGGAGGATCAGCAGGCTGACCACGAATTTGACGTAGCGCTCCATCGCACGGTTGGGCAGCAGCAAATCGATAAATACCGCGATCAGCACGATAAAGATGATTTCTCTCAGCCACCCCGCCAGCCAGTCCACGCATGATCACCACCCCTTATGAAATCGTTCTTGTCCCCCGGCGTTACCTCATCATGACGGTGATGTTCCCCGCGGTCAGCATAATCGTGATGGCCAGAAAGAACATCATCCCCACCGCGGCCAGGGCGGCGAAAACATACAGCATGCTCTTGCCGATCGTCTCCAGGCAAGTGATAACCGGGGAATCGCCAAGCGGCTGCATGACCGCGGCTGCCAGGTTAAAGATCAGCGCCAGCGTGATGATTTTGATTGCCGGAAAGGCGCAGAGGAACAGCAGGATAATGACCCCCACGAGGCCGATGGAATTCTTGACCAGCAGGGAGGCGGAGATGACCGTGTCCGTGGCGTCCGCGAACACTTTGCCGACGACAGGGACGAAGTTGCCGGTCAAGTACTTGGCCGTCCGCAGGGTAACTCCGTCCGCCACCGATCCGGCGATACCTTTCACGGAGATCACGCCGAGGAAGATGGTGAGCAGAACTCCCAGTAAAGCCATGCTCACCGTTCGGAGCAGATTGGCCAATTGGGTCAGCTTATACTTGTCGGATAAGGAGCTTACGATGTGCAGCACGGCCGAGAAGAACAACAGCGGGAACACCACCGTATGCACCGCCGTCCCCACCGCATGGACCATAAACACCACCAACGGGTGGGTCACCGTCACCGTCACCGCATTGCCCAGGGAGGCCAGCAGCGTGAACAGCAGCGGCACCATCGCCATCATGAAGTCGATCATCCCGCTGATCGCATTCGTGGCATACGTAATCGCGACATGGAAGCTGTTGATCGCAAGCACCAGAATCACCATGTAGCAAATTGAGTATGCGACCTTGCTGACCTGCTTGCGTTCGAACGCCGTTTGCAACGTCTCCAGAATCATGCTGAAGATGGAGAGCAGCACGATGGTCACCAGAATGTGCCCGTTATACAGCACTTCGTGCCACATATACCGCATCAGGCCGCTTAGCCCCGACTTTAGACTGAAGCTTTGATCCTGTTGCAAGAGCATATCCATGAAGGATGGAACCTTCTGATCCGGAAAAAATCCGCCGTACTCCTTCATCAACTGCTGCCAATACGTTTCGACCTGATCGGTGGGAAGCTCCTCGGCCTGCCGCTGGATCCAGTTGTCTCCTTCCCCTTCGGCGGAGGCGATGACGGGCATGTACCAAAACAGCAGGATCCCGAGGAAGATCAAGAGCAGCGTAGGGCCGCGCCATCGTTCATTCGTAGCGAGCATAAGTCCTTCTCCCCAATCTGATGCAATGCAGTCTGCTAAGCCGGCAACAGCTTGATGACCGTTTCGATAATAATGCTGATGATCGGAATGGCAAGCGCCATGATCAGCACTTTCCCCGCCATTTCGATTTTGCTGGCGATGCTCTCCTGCCCGGCATCCCGGACGATCTGGGCGCCGAACTCGGCGATGTAGGCGATGCCGATAATTTTCAGAATCGTCTTCAGATAAATCATCTGGACGCCGGATTTCTCCGCCAGATCCTCCAGCACCTCGATGATCCCGCCGATTTTGCCGATCAGATACAGAAAAATCAGAACGCCCGTACTTGCAGCGATGAGGAAAGCGAACATCGGCTTTTGTTCCTTGACGACCAGGACCAGCACGGTTGCGATCAGCCCGAGGCCTACAATTTGGATGATTTCCACGGAGCGCTCACCTACTGGAATAAGAAGATCGATTTGATTTCCTGAAACAGACTGTCAAGCAGCCGGATGACCATAAACAGGACGACTACGAACCCGATCAGCGTCACCCAATGCGCCATGTCTTCTTTGCCCATCTGCTTCAACACCGTATGAATCATGGCGATAATGATACCGATGCCCGCAATCTGAAAAATGGCGTTCACTTCTATGTTCATTGATTTGGCACCTCACTAACGATTTCACAGGCGACAATCAGCCGTGGAGGGAAATGGTATTCAGTAGAACAAAATGACGATGAACGCTCCGCACAAAAGACCCAAGCTTCGATACATTTTTTCATAGCGGGCTTGTTCTTCCCGTGCCGCAGATTCCTCGCTTTCCAGCTGTCGCACCGCCGTGGCCAGGTGACCCAATTGGTCCTTCCGGTCGCTTGTCCCGAGCGTCAAGCTAAGCTGCCGGATGACCTCCTGCTCGGGTGCCTTCATCGCGGTATATATCCACAGCTTCATCACGGCTTGCTCCAGGCTTTCTTGGGCGGTTAGCGGATGGGCAGCGCTCATATTGTCCGCCGCAGTCACGAAGATCGCCCGGATTGGCTCTCCGCTTTGCTCGCCGATTCTGCGAAGCGCATCCGGCAGCGGGGTAAAGCCGTACATGATCTCGGTCTCGAGCCGCCTCAAGGCAAGGATCAGCCGCCGAATTTGGCTAGGCCGGGCGGCGAATTGCCTGGCCTGCAGCCAACCTGCCAAGGTGGCGGTCAGCAGGACGAGCGCAGCTCCAAACATCTTAAGCATGCTCTTCCCTGCCTTTCCAGCTCGGGGCGGCTGCCGGGATCCCTCGGCGTTTGCCATCCCACAGCTTGAATGCCAGTCCCTTGTCCGTCCTTGCGAGCACCGCGTACATCTGGAAGAAGGAACTCTCCGCCAGCTTGGACAACGCCGGACGAGCGCCCAGATCATCCACGCTTGACCCGTGCGCCGTGGCAATCACCCGCACGCCGGCGTGCAGCGCTTCGGCTAAAGCCTCGGCGTCCTCCGGCCGCCCGATCTCGTCGACGATCAGCACGTCTGGCGACATCGAGCGAATCATCATCATGATTCCCTCGGCTTTTGGGCAGCCGTCCATCACATCGGTGCGCGGACCCACGTCGAAGCCGGGCACGCCCCGCTTGCTGCCGGCGATCTCCGAGCGCTCGTCGATGACCGCGACCTTCAGCCCCGGCCAACCCGCCTCGGGGTGCCCCCAGGTTCCGTTGCTGATCTGTCGGGCCAAATCGCGAATCAACGTCGTTTTACCTTGTTGCGGTGGCGACAGGATCAAGGTGTGTTGCACCGTCTTGTGCTTGAAGTCCAGCAGCTTGGGCAGGATCGGATCCGCGATGCCTCGAATCTCTCGGGCAATCCGCACATTAAACCCGCTGATATCGCGCAAGTGCTCAACCCTTCCTCCGCTTAACAGGGTTCTGCCAGCCAGTCCGATGCGATGGCCGCCGGCTATTGTGATAAACCCTTTGCGAAGCTCTTCCTCCATCGTGTAAAGCGAATGGTTGGTGATGAGATCAAGCAGGCGGTTGCCGTCCTGCTTACTCGGCTTGTATGCGGTGTCCGGATTCCTCGTCATCTCCCCATCGGGTGAAAGAAAAAAGTAGCGGCCGCCCGCATTAATCTCTAATGGACGTCCCTCGCGAATGCGGATTTCTTCCAAACCCGGAAAGATAGAGGGCGGGAGCTTCAGCAGCAAGGCCCGGAGATTGTCGGGAAATACGGTCAACCAACTCGGGTTCATAGGCGTACCCCCAAAACTCTTACTTTCATGCATGTCCATACCGTCTAATGCTTTCTCTTAATTGGATTGTTTTTTGCTATATCACATGTGTATGCTTGTACTTTGCCATTATGCTAGGGAAATCTATCATTTCTTTAAAATACCGATTAAGAGACATGTCACCCCGCAGCCGATCCATACCATCTTCCCCCACGACAGCTTGTCGGCCATGCCGGCCAGTCCGATGGATGTAGTGACGAGCAGAATCGTCGGTCCAACGAACGCGAGCGCCGAATTGACGGCAAGTGCCTTGTCCACTCTGCCCAGCTTCAGCATGAGCAATGCAGCAAGGATTTCGATCGTTCCCGAGAAGATGCGCAGGGCTGCCATGCTGGTCACAAATTTATCAAGCATAAGTACCTCCTTCTTGTCCCATCTGTTCTCTTAACGATATGCCCGAATATCTCTATTTATTAAAAAAAAATCCCCCGAAGCCATAGCTTCAGGGGATTCCCATTTTTCGCGTTTGATATGTTCTGTGGGTTATGCGGGTTTAGCGGCGATCCTGCGGCCCGCCAACAAAAGCGGTGCTTTCCGCATCCAGGCCGTATGCCGTATGCAATGCGGTTACAACCTCGTTCAGCTTACTTCCTTCGATCACGCAGGACACCTTGATTTCCGAGGTGCTGACCATGACGATATTAACGCCTTGCTTCGAGATGACGTCGAACATCTGTGCTGCGACGCCCGGATGGCTAACCATGCCGGCGCCTACGATCGACACTTTCACGAGCCCTTCCTCGGAAGTTACCTTCTCATAAGGCAACTCGCCGCGGATGCCTTCCAGTACCTTCACTGCATTGTCGCAATCGGACAAGGCCACCGTAAAGGAGAAGTCCGCTTTGCCGTCCGTTACGCCGCTTTGAACGATGATGTCCACGTCGATTTTCGCAGCAGCCAGAGAACCAAACACCTTGGCCAGCACGCCGGGCACATGCGACACGCCCATGATGCTGATCCGCGCCACGTTTTTATCATAAGCGATCCCGCTCACTACCACACCTTGTTCCATATTGACTTCCTCCTTCACGACCGTACCTTCATGATAGTTAAAGCTGGAGCGAACCACGAGCCGAACCTTGTTGTGCTTCGCATATTCCACCGCGCGAGGATGCAGGACCGCCGCACCTAGGTTCGCAAGCTCAAGCATTTCGTCATACGAGATTTCGTTCAGCTTGCGGGCGTTCTTCACGATCCGCGGGTCGGTGGAATACACGCCGTCCACGTCCGTATAAATCTCGCAATAATCCGCTCCCGTCGCCGCGGCCAGGGCCACCGCCGTCGTGTCGGAACCGCCGCGCCCAAACGTGGTGATCTCCCCGTCCTCCGTCATGCCCTGGAAGCCGGCAACGATGACGATATGACCTTCGTCCAGCGATTTCAACACCCGCTCCGGTTGAATCTCGGTAATCCGGGCTCTGCCGTGCTCCGCCTCCGTGCGGAAGCCAGCCTGCCAGCCCGTATAGGAAACGGCTTTAGCGCCAAGCGCGTCGATGGCCATCGCCAACAACGCGATGGAGATTTGCTCGCCGGTCGTCATCAACATATCCATTTCCCGCAAAGGCGGATTTTGATTCAGCTGTTTGGCCTGATCAATCAAATCATCCGTCGTGTCGCCCATCGCGGAGACAACAACCATTACTTGATGCCCTTCCTGCTGTTTTTCCACAACGCGCCGGGCGACGCGCTGCATACGCTCCGTATCGCCTACGGAGCTACCTCCAAATTTCATCACGTATAAAGCCAAGTCAGACCCTCCCTAATGGTGCTCCGAATTGGAGCGTTCAGCCCATTAAATCCAGTAACGCTTTAAACCAGTATAATACGAAAGCCCCGAAGTTCGTCAATGGTTTTGCGGATATTAACAAAAATTCCTCCACCCAGGTCAGGTGGAGGATACCGCTTGATGGACAAGACCCCGCCTGAAGCAGAGCCTTGTACCAAACAACCGCAGGGAATTCTATGCCCGCGAGATGTATTTGCCTTCGCGTGTATCGATGAGGAGCACATCATCTTCGTTAATGAAGAGCGGAACTTGAACGTTCAAGCCGGTTTCGACTTTCGCGTTTTTGGTTGCGCCGGTAGCCGTGTTCCCTTTGATCCCCGGTTCGGTTTCAATTACCTTCAGCTCGACGCTGTTCGGCAGGTTGATCCCGAGAATTTCGCCTTGGTAGCTGACGATCTTGACGTTCATGTTTTCTCTCAGGAAGTTCAGCTCCCACTCCAGTTGATCCGAAGTCAACGAGAACTGATCATAAGTTTCGTTATCCATGAACGTATGCTCTTGGCCGCTGGCATACAAGTATTGCACGTCGCGGTTTTCAATCATCGCCCGGCCAATCGTTTCACCGGCGCGGAATGTTTTTTCCACCGTGTTGCCGTTACGCAGGTTTTTCAGCTTGGAGCGGACGAACGCCGCGCCTTTCCCCGGTTTTACGTGTTGGAACTCCAACACCGTATAAATGTCGCCGTCCACCTCGACGGTCAAGCCTGTTTTAAAATCGTTTACTGAAATCACAAAAGTACCTCCTCAAGTGGGTTAACATCTCTATTAAAATTGAAAAATACCCAAAATTCAAGCGGCCAACGTAAGCTGCTGTTTCCCCCAACCTTGGAGTCCCTGCGAAACCACGTACAGCCGGGTGCCGGCTACATTAAACCGTCGTCACCCTTATTTTAGCCGAGCGCGATGAAATCCTTCGTCGACTCTGTCAACCGGCGGATTCCGGTCTCCGTGATCACGACATCGTCCTCGATGCGAACGCCGCCGATCCCCGGCAAGTAGATCCCCGGTTCCACGGTGACGACCATCCCCGGCTTCAAGACCGTGTCGCTCGCTTTGGATACGCGAGGGGCCTCATGCACTTCCATCCCGAGGCCATGCCCGGTGCTATGGCCGAACTGATCGCCGTAGCCGTAACGGGTAATGACGTCACGCGCCAAGGCATCGGCTTCCCGCCCAGTCATCCCCGGACGCAGGAATTCCAACGTATGCAGTTGGGCTTCCAAGACGATATCGTATATTTCGCGCAGCTTGGCGATTGGTGTTCCCAAAGCAACCGTCCGTGTAATATCAGAGCAATACCCCTTATACAAGGCGCCGAAATCCATGGTTACCAGCTCGTTCGTTTGCATGATGCGTTCGCTTGCTCTGCCATGGGGCAGAGCGGAACGTTCCCCGGAGGCCATAATCGTATCGAAGGAAGGACCCGTCGCCCCGTTCTTCTTCATGAACGTTTCCAGCTCCAGCGCGGCATCCCATTCGCTCATTCCCGGCTTCAGGACGTCCAACATATGCAGGAAAGTCCGGTCAGCCAGTTCGGCTGCTTCTTTCATGATCGCCAATTCCTCAGCGTCCTTGAAGATGCGCAGCTCTTCTACCATACCGCTCAGCGGAACAAGCGTCACCGGCTGCAGTTCGCGCTCGTAAGAACGGAAGGTGGCAAACACCATTTGCTCTTCTTCAAATCCAAGCCGATCGATGTTCTCTTGTTGCAGCAGGCTTTGGATGATTCCAGTGACCGATGCACCATGGTCCACAATTTCAAACCCGGGCGCTTGTTCGGCCGCCTGTGTCAAATAACGGAAGTCCGTTAACAGCCAGGCTTGTTGTTGCGTAATCAGCACATAGCCGGAGCTTCCCGTAAATCCCGTCAAATAGCGGCGGTTCACTTCTCCGGTAATCAGTACGGCTTCGATCTGCTGCGATGTCATCGCTTCGCGGAGCCGGGTTACACGTGTACTCGCCATAACTAACTCTCCCTTATTATAAGGTAGTTCAAAATGCCATCTTTGGATCACGAAGCATTGGCTGGGATGCGAGGTCGGCGTCGAATCCGTCTTCCCCGGGCCTGCTCAGGGTCAGGATGGAGTCGGCTCTATCTCCATAAAGGCTAACCAGGCTACTCCTGTCCTTCCGCCCGTTATTCTGCTTAGCGCTATCCCCGTTCCAAATGCCGTTTCAACGCCAGCAGTCCCATTTCATAGCCATAGGATCCAAATCCGGCGATTTGACCGACAGCGATCGGCGCAATGACCGAGGTATGACGGAACGCCTCGCGGGCATGGATATTAGACAAATGAACTTCGACCACAGGAATTTTCACCGAAGTCAGGGCGTCCCGAAGCGCATAGCTGTAATGCGTCAACGCACCTGGATTCAGCAGAATTCCGTCCGTGTTTCCGTAGGCGGCGTGAATTCGATCAATCAGCTCGCCCTCATGGTTGGACTGAAAGAAGGAAAGCTCCAGCCCGTTTGGCACAGCCAGTTCCTTCAGCTTATCTTCGATATCACCGAGTGTCTCGGATCCGTAAACGCCGGGCTCGCGTACGCCAAGCATGTTTAAGTTCGGTCCGTTCATGACGAAGATGCGATACAAGGCGGCTCCCCCTTTCCGAAAAATAACCAAAAATAATTTTAACATAGGAGGGAGTCGCTTGAGAAGCTATAACTTTTCGGACGATCTCTTATTGAAGCGCATGCTGCTCGCGGGCTTTGTTCGGTTCACGCGACCGTTCGTCCGTATATTCCTCCGCCGTGGTATAGCCGATAAACAACCCCCACAGTAAATACAGGCAAAACTCGCTGATGATTGTGGTCCGTGACAGATCGCGCAGCGGAGGAATCAGATCCAGCAACGGGCCGAGCACCCCGAACAAAATTCCCCACCAGGCGATGCCGTATAAGATCCCCGGGCCCGGGCCTTTCAGTTTACGGAACGCTACCACATAGAGGATCGTCGCCAGAATGGACAACACGATAAACGACAGCCATCCAATGTAATATCCAGCCTGACTGTTCAGGAACGAATTTTTGAAGAATGGCTCCACCAGATAGCCGGGCAATACCGAGGTAAAGCTCATATAGAAAAATAAGCCTTTGACACCCCCCCAGATCAATCCGGCAAACAATCCGATCTCCAACGCAAACATCCAAATGTTGGTGTTTTTACGTCGCTGCTGCCGCCATGGCTGAACCCTCGCATGTGATTTTTCCTTGTTCGCTTTCATTCGCATCCTTCCCTTCCATAGAAATATTTACATTCGTTTTTTTGAAGGTTAGTATGTACATTTCCAAAAAGACTAAACAAACTAGAATTTGCCCGCAAAGTCCGTTACAATGGAATCATTACAAATCTTGATGTCACGCCGCTTACGCCACACAAAACTCATATATTGTAGGAAGGTGAAAGTTTTGCCTGAACAATCTGCACCGACGATTTACGGCGGCCAAGCCGTTATAGAAGGCGTCATGTTCGGTGGAAAATATGTCAACGTAACCGCCGTTCGCCGGAAGACCGGGGAAATCAGCTTTTTGGAGGTCCCTAAAGAAGACAAGGATTGGGTCAGACGGCTGCGCAAAATCCCGCTGATTCGCGGAATCGTCAGCATTGTCGACTCCAGTGCCAAAGGTTCTAAGCACCTCAACTATTCGGCAGAGGCGATGGCCGATGACGAAATGGACCCGGAAGAACGCGCCAAACAGAAGGAAAAAGAGGAGTCCGGCTTCTCCCTCACGATGCTGCTTGGGGTTGCCGTGGTCGGCGTCTTGTCCTTTATCGTGGGCAAGCTGATTTTCACTTTGGTACCGGCACTCTTGGAACAATACTTGTTCCAGCACGCTTTTGCGAGTCAAACACTGCACTCCCTCATCGAAGGCGCGATCAAAATCGTCCTGTTGCTTGGTTATCTGTGGCTGATGTCGCAGACGCCCGTCATTAAACGGTTATTCCAATACCACGGGGCAGAACATAAAGTCATCTCCGCGTATGAAGCAGGGGAAGATTTAACCCCGGCCAATGTGCAAAAATACAGCCGTCTGCATTACCGCTGCGGCAGCAGCTTTATTATTTTGACAGTCATTGTTGGTGTTATCATTTATTCCTTGCCTATATTCAGTTGGGACTCGCTTTGGGAACGCGTATATATCCGCGTGCTGTTGCTCCCGCTCGTCATTGGTCTTTCGTTCGAAATGCTGCGATTCACCAATGCGGTTCGGGACATTCCGGTTCTGCGTTTCCTCGGGTATCCGGGTCTATGGTTGCAACTCTTAACGACAAAGGAACCGTCCGATGATCAAGTCGAAGTATCCATCGCTTCGTTTAATCGGATGCGTGAGTTAGATACTCAATTGGAACAAGTCGGCGTCCTCGAGACGCCAGTTGGTTCGGCTTTGGATCCCTTGAAAGGATGAGGTAACATGAAAAAACAAGGCATCATGTTTTGGATCATCGTCCTCTTGGTCGGCGTCGGCATTATCGACAGTCTCTTTGTGAGCCATCGGATCCCTTGGAGCAGCATTATCGTTCCGGTCGCCGTCATCGGCATCGTCTTTCTACTGTACAAATTCCCGCCGCGGAAATACCGGAAAGCACAGCCGAAAATCAAACCTTCGGCGCGTACAATGGCCAAAGTGGCCGCGGAACGCAAGCCTGCCCGAAGCGATAAACGCAAAGCGTATCCGTTTCAAGTTATTGAAGGGCAAAAAGGCAAGAGCGATGACGATTTGCCTAAATATCATTAAAATGTAAAAGGACGGTCCGCTAAAATTGCGGTACCGTCCTTTTGGTTTATTTTAGCGCGGCGAACGCTTGCTGATACTTCTTGAACTGATCCTCGTACAACTGCATGTTCCAACTGCCGAAGAATCGGTCTCCGGCCAGAAATCCCGATTCGAATAACAGCAAGCTTTCCTCGTCGCTGATATCGAATTGTGTCGTGCCTATGCCAAGCGTTGGAATCTTAATCGTCCGATAACGATTGGGCTGCTCGATGTACCGCTCGTCATGAGCGGACAGCATCGTCTCTACGATCGCCTGCAGCATCGTAAACGGACCGGTAATGCCATGCGGCTTATTCGTATTTTTGCCGACCATTTGAAAGCCGACGGTCGGAATACGCCTCTCCCCGTGCCGTGGCTCTTCGCGATCAAACAACCATAATGGAAAATTGCTGAGCAGTCCGCCGTCAACGATGTGTAGAAACTGCTCGGCGAACGGTTTGCCTTTCGCAAGCTTCGGCGGCAGCCGCAACAGCACCGGATCAAAGAAATAGGGAATGCTGCAGCTCATGCGAACCGCTCGGGCCACTTCGAATGTCGCCGGATTGAGACCGATGTTATGCAGGTCGTCCGGCAGTACCATGATTTTCCCGCTTGTGATATCCGAGGCGATAATTGTCAGCTTCCCCGGAGGGAGATCACCAAATGTGCGAATGCCTTTGACCAGCAGGATCTGGCGCACCCACTCCTCCAGCGCCTCTCCGGCATATAATCCTTTCTTGAGGAGCACACGGAGGGCCGGACCGATCAACGCCAGATTAAAGATCGGCGCACGCTTCAGAAATTTTGAAAACGACGTGGTCAAGATAAGTTCTTTCATTTCATCAGCCGTATAGCCTGCAGCAATCATGGAAGCGATAATCGAGCCGGACGAAGTTCCGGCCACACGATGAAACCGCGCGCCGTATTTCTCCGCCGCCCTGACCGCACCGGCCAACGAAATCCCTTTGACCCCGCCGCCTTCAAACACTCCGTTCATCAGCATCAGGTGCCTTCCCCCCAACCTACATCAGTCTATTGCTTATGTATGTTGGGAGGGGCTGTACGTATGCTAAAGAACTTACACAGGAACGATACGTTGAATCGCCTCATTTAAGCTGATGAGTTCACGTTTCATGGTACCTCGTTCCAGCCATTCAACCTGGCCCTGGTCCGCCGTTTTGCCAATAATGACTCGATACGGGATACCGATGAGATCTGCATCATGGAATTTACTGCCTGCGCGCTCCTCGCGGTCATCCAGCAGAACATCTACCCCAGCTTGAGTTAAGTCTTCGTATAACAGAGTTGCCAGTTTCATTTGCTGCGGATCCTTTATGGATATCGGTATGAGGTGCGCCCGATAGGGAGCGATCGTGGCCGGCCAGATCAGTCCGTGCTCGTCATGATATTGTTCCGCGATCGCAGACATTAGCCGAGATAGGCCAATCCCATAACAACCCATGATCATGGGTTGTTGCCGCCCTTGACTATCCAGAATAACAGCGCCCATTTGCTGGCTATACTTCATTCCCAGCTTAAACACATGTCCGACCTCAATTCCTCGCAGCAATTTGAGCTGACCCCCATGACAGCGCGGGCAGGTATCCCCATTAACAACGTTACGGAAGTCGCCGACGGTTGCCTCAGGCACATCGCGAGTTGGGCAGACAGAACGTAAATGGGTGTTTGCTGTATTTGCACCTGCGATAGCGGTCGTCATGATCCAGGCGTCTTGGTCTATTAATACCGGGATAGAGAGACCCAAAGGACCGGCGTAACCAACCGGGGCGACGGTTATTTTCTCGACCGTCTCGCGATCGGCAAGCTGCACCGAATCCACCCCTAGCCAAGCTGCCACCTTCAGCTCGTTCACTTCGTAATCCCCACGTACGACGACCGCAATCGGTTCTTTCCCCTCAGGGACGTAGATCAGCGTTTTGAGGAATTGTTCAGGGCTTGCGTGAAAGAACTCGCATAACTGTTCGATCGTATGCACGTCAGGCGTATTAACTGCCTCCGGAAGGGCCGCATCCGGCGCTTGATTCGGTTGGCTTCCGCTAGGCGGTGCCGAAGTTGCCTTTTCAAGATTCGCTGCATAATCGCAATTCCCGCATACGGCCACAAGATCCTCGCCGATATCGGATAAGGCCATAAACTCATGGGTGCCCCCTTCGCCGCCGATGGTTCCCGGATCCGCTTCTACCGCCCGATAATCCAAGCCACAGCGGCCAAAAATCTCTTCGTAGGCCGTAAACATCGCGCGATATCTCTGATCGAGGCCGGTCCAATCCGTATCAAAGGAATAGGCATCCTTCATCAGAAACTCTCGTCCACGAAGCAGACCAAACCGAGGTCGACGTTCATCACGGAATTTGGTTTGAATTTGATAGAGTGTAAGAGGCAGTTTCCGATAGGAATTCACTTCATCCCGCAGCAGCGAGGTGATCACTTCTTCATGCGTTGGACCTAAAGCAAATTCTCGATCATTTCGGTCCTTGAAGCGGATCAGTTCTGTGCCGTAGCGTTCATATCGACCGGATTCCCGCCACAATTCGGCTGGCTGCATTGCGGGAAGCAGTATCTCCATGGCCCCCGCCCGGTCCATCTCCTCCCGAACGATTCTTTCGATCTGATGCAACACTCTTCTGCCCAAGGGTAAATAAGAATAGATTCCGGCAGCTAGTTGACGGATGTAACCGCCACGAAGCAGAAATTGATGGCTTCTCGCCTCGGCATCGGACGGAGCTTCCCTTAGAGTCGGTGATAATAATCGGCTTTGAAGCATTTCAATGACCTCCTTCTTCTGAAAAACAAAAAGACACATCCGTCAAGGGACGAATGTGTCGTGGTACCACCCTAATTCCACCGCTGCATAGCGCGGTGCTCTTACCCAAGGTAACGGTTGGGGAACCGGTGCGGGTTGAATTTCTTCAAGAAACATCCCCGTACAGCTCACAAGGCGGGAAAACTTCACGCGCGACAGAGACCTTCCAGCTCACGGGTCTCCTCTCTGGGGACGCAGACGTCAAATTCGATCCTTGATCATAGCCGATGAAACGTAAAAAAGAATTTGAGAACGAATTTACTACATTTGTCTCTTCCTGTCAAGGCTACATCCCGTAATAAGACTGCAGCAGCTGAATCAAACCAAGCGGGTTCTTGCGCAGATCCTTGGCGCTAAAGAAGATGCTGCCGCTGATCTCGGGAACTTGGCGGTTGTAATCCAATTGGTCTATGATTTCCTGCGCGCTGGACCATCCAATCTCCGGTGTCCCCAGTTTATATGGCGCGTGGCCGATATAGAGCTTCACGTTTGTACCTCTAACCTCGCTGGCCCACCAGTCCGCCAGCAGGTCATACCGAACCTCTTTGCGCGTCATACTCCAATAGATCTGCGGAGCCACATAATCGATCCACTCGTTTTTGATCCAGGTACGAACATCGGCGTACGTGCTGTCGTAGGCCGTAACGCTGGCTTTCGTATCAGAACCCGTTAAATCGTTCGACTTGTTTCGCCAAACCCCGTACGGACTGATACCGTAAGACACGCTTGGTTTGGCTTGGGCAACGCTTTGTCCCAGCTTCTGCACGAACTGATTGATGTTGTCCCGTCGCCAGTCGCCCTTATTTGCGATTTTCTTGACGTTATAGGCTTTAAACGCCGCATCATCTGCAAATATCTTTGAGGTCGTTTCCCCGGTTGGATAGAAATAATCGTCCAAATGAACGCCGTCGATATCGTATCCGTTCACGACTTCCATGATCGCGCGAATGACGTGATCACGGGCTTCCGGAATCCCCGGATTGATGTACAGCTTGCCGTCGAACTTTACGATCCATTCCGGATGCAGGTTCGCCACATGATTGGCCGGAAGCTTGCTGGCGTCGCCGCCCGTGCTGGCACGGAACGGATTAAACCAAGCATGGAATTCCATGCCGCGGCGGTGTGTCTCCTCAATCAGGAACTGCAGCGGATCGTATCCTGGATCCTTTCCGGCTGTTCCTGTCAAATAGGAGGTCCATGGCACCAACGAGGACGGGTAGATCGCGTCCGCCGACGGGCGCACTTGAACGAATACCGCGTTCATGCCCATTGCCTGCACTTCGTCCAGCAGTTGAACGTATTCGGCTTTCTGAACTTCCACCTTGCCGTACGAGCTTTTGCTTGGCCAGTCCAGGTTTGAAACCGTTGATACCCAAACGCCCCGCAGCCCGTTAGTGGTATCACCCGCAGTTGGAGGCTGAGGTATCTCGCCTTGCGGAACCTCCCCGCCTGTGCCGGGAACCGATGGCTCTTCCTCAGTTCCACTCGTCAGCGAAATCGTGCGAGTTTGTCCATTCCAATCAACGGCAATCCCGAGCTGCTCACTGACAAAGCGAAGCGGGACCATCGTTCGTCCGGAACTGATCTCTACGGACGCTTCGAGGCGAACGGCACTCCCGTCCACTTGAACCGTGGAATTCCCCACTGTAAGCACAATCGTGCTGCCGTCTTTTTGAATCGTCGCTTTTTTATCGGCTTGGGACCAGGCCACTTGGGCTCCCAGGTTTTCGCTAATCACCCGAAGCGGGACCATGGTGACATTCGCTCCGTGCTTAATGTATGGCGAAGTATCGGAGGACAACTCAACTCCATCGAGAATAATCCGAATGTCGGATGCGGCAGCTGCAGGCGTATTTCCGGAATAAGGCCATACTAAAAGCAGCACAAAAAAAGGAATAAACCATTTACGAAATTTCATCAGAATCCTCCACATCATCTTTATGTACGGACAAACCGCGCTACTCTCTTTAACGTCTAGTGGAGGTCAAGAGTTGCGCTCCTGGGGGTAAAAAAGAAATAAGCATCTGCCTTAAACTTCAAAGACAGATGCTTCTTCTATGATTCGCTAATCAGTTCCTGATGGACCGTCTCCAGATCTCGGATCCGGGTGTTGTCGCGCTTGAAATATTCTACAAGCGTTGCAATACGGGTGATGGAATCCCAGCTTAAATGATGCTCAATGCCTTCGACGTCTTTATAAATGTTCTCGTGATCAACGCCAATCATGCCAAGGAACTCCTCGAGCAGTTGATGTCGGTCCACGAGCCGTTTGCCGATTTTTTTCCCTTTGTTGGTCAAGACAAGGCCCCGGTACTTCTCGTAAATCAAATATTCATCCTTGTCCAATTTTTGAATCATCTTCGTGACGGAGGAAGGATGAACCTCCAAACCTTCCGCGATATCGGACACGCGTGCGTATCCCTTCTCGTCGATCAGTTTGTAAATACGCTCCAAATAGTCCTCCATACTGGGCGTTGGCATCTATCGATTCCCTCTTTTCCATGAGTTGACGCGGACAAACATGTACACGCAGGTTAACATTACTCTGTTAATGATACATGTTCTGATTGTCCGTTGGCAAGTGCGCATCGGCACACTTTCCTACATCCACCCCTAGAACTTCAACCATTCGGGCGTGATTTGCTGCAGCCAAATGGTGATTTGGGCCATGCGGTTCGTAAAGAGCAGCACCCCCATCAGCAGCATCAAAGCGCCCCCGATTTTCATCATGATCGCGGAATAACGGAGGATCCATTTCGTCGAACCGATAAAGAAGGCCAGCGCAAAAAATGGTAAGGCAAATCCTAGCGTATACGCGGTAATGAGTCCTATCCAGGTTCCCGGCTCCGTCACAGCCAACGCGATAATCGCCGCCAGGATCGGGCCAACGCAAGGCGACCAGCCCGCCGAGAAGCCAATCCCGAAAATAAATGAACCGGCGTAACCGGCTGGTTTGAACTTCAGGTCCATTTTTCGTTCCTTCAGCAAAAACTGCGGTTGGAAGATCCCCATAAGAAACAAACCCATGCAAATGATCAAAATGGCGGATAATTGCCGGATCAACCCGCGGTATTGATTAAAGAATTCTCCAAACAAACCGGCGCCGAATCCTAATGTGTAGAAGACGACGGAGAAACCGAGGATAAACGCCAGCGTATGCGTCATCGTCCGGAACCGGACGTCCCGTTTGCTTTGCTCCGTCTTCAACTGCTGCACGGACATACCGGTGATATAGGACAAATAAGACGGATATAAAGGCAAGCAGCAAGGCGAAATAAAAGAAGCAACTCCCGCGCCAAAAGCAAGCCCGAGATGGATGTCGGCCATATGAACCCCCTATGTACCCTTGCGGGCTAGGCGGAAAATCCCCGTTTGCCCAGCAAAGTAAGTATCAACATACTGATTAGCAGCAGCACGATCGTGGCACCCGGTGCCAAATTCCAGATGCCCGCCACAATCAATCCCGCCACGACCGCGATTTCGGCTATGATGACGGAGAATAGAACGGACGTCTTAAAGCTTCGAGCGATCAACAGACTGCAGGCGGCTGGAATCGTCAACAAGGCCGAGACTAATAAAGCGCCAACGATCTTAATCGCGGTGCTGATCACCAACGCAGTCATGACCGTCAGCAGCAAATTCAGCAGCTTTACCGGAAGGCCGCTCACCGAAGCGGCATCCTCCTCAAAGGTGAGCAGGAAGAACTCCTTAAAAAACGCCGCGACGACGATGATTACTACCAAGGTGACGCCAAATGCCACGTACAAGTCCGTCGTATCCAGCGTATAGATACTGCCGAACAGATAACTGACCACATCTGTATTGTAACCCATCCCTAGTGTGAAGAACAGGGAAGCTAGCGCAACGCCCCCGGACATGATGATGGCTATCGACAGCTCGGCGTAGCCTTTATAAGCTTTGCGCAGCTTCTCGATCGCAAACGAGGCGATCACAGCGAAAGCTAAACCAACCCCTACGGGGTATACACCAACTAAGAAACCTAAGGCCACCCCGGCAATCGTCACATGGGCCAATGTATCCCCGATCATCGATAGGCGGCGCAATACCAGAAAGATCCCGATCAGCGGTGCCGTCAGCCCAATAAGCAGACCTCCAGCCAGCGCTCTTTGAAAAAAATCAGCGGATAATATTTCCAAAATCAACAACTCCTAAAAGTTTTTCGAAGCAAAACGGCCTCGAAAGCGTAGGCTAAACCAACGAATGCTGTAGGTCCGGGATCGCGCAGTCTTGCTCGTGCGAATGACGCACGTAAAATTTAATCGCCCCGCAATGCTCACGGGGTTCATGGCCCAGCTGACCTTCGATCATGCTAATATCATGGGAGACCATCAGAAACGTCATATGATGATGGGCGTGCATATGAAAGATTAATTCAAAAAAGTCGGCTTGCGTCTGTGCGTCGATACCGACTGTAGGTTCGTCTAAAACGAGCAGATCCGGTTTGTTGACGAGCGCCCGCGCCAAAAATACACGTTGCTGTTGGCCGCCCGAAAGCTGACCGATCCGTTTATCCTGGATCTCGCCGATACGCATTACTTCCAGCGCATCATCGCATTTACGTTGCTCCTCGCGGCCGATTCGGCGAAACAGCTTCTTATTGTTGTATAGGCCGGACATCACGACTTCGCGGACCGTCGCCGGAAATAGCGGGTTAAAGGCGTTCTTCTGCGGCACATAACCGATTCGCTCCCAATCGCGGAAGCGCCGAATTGATTCGCCAAACAAGCGGATTTGCCCTTCCGTCGGCTGCAGCAAGCCTACCATCATTCGCAGCAGCGTCGTTTTCCCCGCGCCGTTGGAACCGATCACGCCAACAAAATCCCGCTCACGAACTCGAAAGCTGAAATCGTTGATGACCTTTTGCTCTTGGTAAGCAAAGGAGACGTGGTCGAGCTCGATTACACTATCATGACAAACGGCTTCCTGTGCCGTATTTGCGTCGGATATCATTTATATAGCGTCCTTCCGGTACATGTAGTTTTCTTCTTATTGTAGAGCTTGGATCAGATTTTGCAAATTTTTCTCCATCATCGTAAAATAATTGTCCCCTGCTTTTGCTTGGTTTTTCGTCAACCCTTCCACCGGATTCAAGACCAATGTCTCCACGCCAGCTTCGGAAGCCAGCGTTTTGGCTAACTTATCCGATACGAGCTCCTCGAAGAAAATATAGCGGATGCCCTCTTCCTTCACCATCTTCGACAGGGCTACCAGGTCCTGAGCCCGCGGCTCGGCTTCGGGCGAGAGCCCCATGATCGCATGTTGGGTTAAGCCGTAATCCCTGCACAAATAGCCGAAGGCCTGGTGGGAAACGACAATCTCCTTGTTTGGCAACGCGGATAATTGCTCGGTAAACTTGGCATCCAGCGCCTGCAATTGTCCAATCAGCTCCTGATAGCGGGCTTCATAGGTTGCCTCATGAGCCGGATCTACCTCAATGTAGCTGTTCTTGATATTCTCCGCCATCACGATTGCGGATTTGGGGCTAACCCAAGTATGCGGATCGACGTGATGGTCGGCTTCCTCTCCCTCATGCCCCGAGTTCGACTCCGATTCCTCGCCATGTCCATGACCATCGTCCCCATCCGCTTCGATCAAATCAATGCCTTGGCTGACCTCCACGGTTTGCACCTCTTTGTCACCGCCCAAGCCTTTCAGGAAGTTCGGGACCCAGCCCTCCAGCCCTGCTCCGTTATACAAGAACAATTGCGCTTTGGACGCATTCAAAATATCCTGGCTGCGCGGCGTCCAATCATGCGGCTCGACCCCCGTGGGCAGCAGGTTGATAACGTTGGCTTCCTCTCCCCCGATCGCTTTGGCAAATTCGTAAATGGGATAAAAGCTAGTGATGACGTTAACCTTCCCCTCCACGATCGTTCCGCTGTCCGAACTCTTTCCGCAGCCCGACAAAGTCAGCGTGATGGTAAGCAGCGCCACCGCGAGGATCAGCGCCCGCTTGGATCTATGTATAAGCATAAATAACTCCCTCTCTTAATCGTAATGATTACCAACAAGGATTATAGGGCCATTCTCCTACGATTGTCAACCTCTATTATTTCCTTTAATGAAGACGCCACAAACAAAACCGCCAGAGGGAGTTCCCCTGGCGGTCGCATGACACCGATATTTTGACGCGTTGATCACGTCTGCAATCCTTGCTTACTTGACAATAGCGCCGTTCGGCATCGAATCCGGCACCGTCGCCAACGTCAGTTGGTCGCCTTGCGAAGCGGCCAGAATCATCCCCTGCGACAACTCGCCGCGCAGCTTCACCGGCTTCAGGTTGGTCACGCAAATCACTTTGCGTCCAACGAGTTCTTCCGGCTTGTAAAACTTAGCAATGCCGGACACGACCTGACGTTGTTCGTAGCCCAAGTCCAACTGCAACTTCAGCAGCTTGTCGGCCTTCGGTACCGGCTCGCAAGCCAGTACCTGCGCTACGCGCAGCTCCACCTTGGCGAAATCGTCGATGCCGATTTCCTCCTTCGGCTCTGGCTGTTCCACCGCCGGAGCTGGAGTCGACGCCGCAGCGTCTGCCGGAGCTGAGGCCTTTGCCGCCGGCGTTCCTCCGCTCATCGAGCTCGAAATGAACTCGATTTCCTGCTCCGCGTCAAGCCGCGGGAAGATCGGCTCACCTTTGACAAGCTTCGTTCCAGCCGGGAGTCGGCCAAACGTCTTGGCGCTCTCCCAGGTCGTGAGCTCCCCGGGAGCGATCCCGAGCTGCGCCCAGATCTTCTTCGGCGCTTGCGTCAGGAACGGCTGTAGCAGAATCGAAGCGATCCGCAGCGACTCAGCCAGATGCGCCATCACCGAAGCAAGTTCGCCTTGCTTCGCTTCGTCTTTAGCCAGCACCCATGGCTGCGTCTCGTCGATGTATTTGTTCGTGCGGCTGATAAACGCCCCGATATAGGTCAGCGCCACGGAGAATTCCATTTTCTCCATCACCTCTTCCACCTTGCGAACCGTATCCACCGCCACTTGTTCCAACTCGGCGTCAAACGCCGTCGCATTAGGCTGATAAGCCGGTACTTCACCGCCAAAATACTTCTCAACCATCGCCACCGTCCGGTTCAACAGGTTACCAAGGTCATTGGCGAGATCGGAATTGACACGCTGCACGAAGCTTTCTGGCGTAAACGAACCGTCCGAGCCGAATGGCACCTCACGCAGCAAATAGTAACGGGTCGCGTCCAGCCCATAGCGGTCGATCAGTACATTGGGGTCCATGACATTGCCCTTCGATTTGGACATTTTACCGCCCTTCATCAGTAGCCAGCCATGACCAAACACCTTCTTCGGCAATGGCAGTCCCAACGCCATCAGCATGATCGGCCAATAAATCGTATGGAATCGGACGATCTCCTTGCCAACGAGGTGTACATCTGCCGGCCAAAACCGCTCGTACAGCTCCGGATGGTCCGAGCCGTAACCCAGTGCTGTGATATAGTTGGACAATGCATCGATCCACACGTACACAACATGTTTCGGATCGCCTTTGACCTTCACGCCCCAGTCGAATGTTGTCCGCGACACGGCGAGATCTTCGAGCCCTGGCTTGATGAAGTTGTTAATCATCTCGTTTTTGCGGGACTCTGGTTGGATAAACTCCGGATTCTCCTCATAATACTTCAGCAATCGGTCGACATAATTGCTCATCCGTAAGAAGTAACACTCTTCCTTCAACAACTCTACGGCGTGGCCGCTTTCCGGGCTTTTCCCGCCGATTACTTCGCCTTTGTCGTTACGAACGACGTCAACCAGCTGCGATTCCGTATAATAGGTCTCGTCAGGGATACTGTACCAGCCTTCGTATTCCCCTTTGTAGATATCGCCCTGCTTCAGCAGTCGATCAAAAATTTCCTCCACGACCACCTTATGCCGTGGTTCCGTCGTGCGGATAAAGTCGTCGTAAGAAATGTCCAATTTATCCCAAAGCTGTTTGATCCCCGCCACGATCCCATCCACGAACTGCTGCGGGGTTTGGCCTTTTTCCTTCGCTTTTTGCTCAATCTTCTGTCCGTGCTCATCGGTACCCGTTAAATAGCGGACATCAAAGCCGCGCAACCGTTTATACCGCGCCATGGCGTCCCCGGCTACCGTCGTGTAGGCATGGCCGATGTGCAACTTATCGCTGGGATAATAGATTGGCGTCGTAATGTAGAATGTTGGTTTGTTGGTGGACATTGTACCGTCATCTCCTTTAGAGGTTGTTCTAAAAGTCATCTTTCCATCACGAAGCCATTCATGAAGCGAAATCGACGTCGAATCTTGAATTCAACCGGGCTTTCCGTTGCTCTCGTAGCTTCCAGCTACGCTCCGCTACTCAGTCCCTAGCTTCATCCAACATTCTCGGTGCTGGAAACCTGACTTTTTGAACTTTCATTTCATTCCAATTAAAACAAAAAACTCCCGCCCCATCATGGGGCGAGAGAGTTCTCACGCGTTACCACCCAAATTCCCCGTACCTTCGCAGGCAACGGGCTCCATTGGTCGAAACCGACCGTCCGTTAACGCCGGACCGTACGCCATTCCCTTACCCGTGCGCTGCGCAGAACGCATCCCACTTGGCTCGAAAACGGTTCCTCCCGGACCATATTCCAAAGATGTTCCAGACCGGTTTGCAGCTTCCCCGGCTCTCTGTAGCTGGATCTTATCCCTGTACTCATCCGTTCACTGGACACAATAGAAGTTGTTCAAAAAGTCAGCTTTCGATCACGAAGCAGTTCAAGAAGAAAACTCGGCGTCGAATCTTGATTTTTTTGAACTTACATTTTAATTTGAACTTACGTTTTATATTAAAAAAATTTCCAAACCGTGTCAAGCCGCCTCGGAGCCGGCCTCTTCCCCGAAACGATCAGGCTTGTCCGCCATTCAGCGGCGGCGTGCCTTGCTCGCCCCCGGGCTTCTTCTCCGCCTTAGGGGGAACCGGGTCATATCCGCCCGGATGGAACGGCTGACATTTGACGATCCGTTTCGCCGCCAGCCAAGAGCCCTTCAGCGGGCCATGCACCTCGATCGCCTCCAAAGCATACGCCGAGCAGGTCGGATAAAAACGACAGGTTGGCGGTTTCAGCGGCGAAATAAACTTGCGGTAGACATGGATCGGGGCCTGAAAAGTTTTGCGGACCACGCCCATCTCAGGACACCTCGTTGGGCCCCGGCGCGGCATCCTGAGGATTGCCGTCCGGCCGACAGTTTTTGCAATACCCGAAAACCTCGAATTTATGCTTCACGACCTGGAACTGCTCCGGCGCGTCCGTCAGCGGCATCGGGCAGAAATGGATCGGATACGTCTTCTCGCACTGGAGGCAGATCATATGATGGTGATGATGCCCCTCGCTGCTGCAGCTGGCTCTGAACTTGAGGCCGTCTTCAAATACGACCTGTTCCAGCACGCCTAGCTCCTCCATGACCCGGAGATTGCGGTATACGGTATCGAAGCTGAGACCGCTGTACTCCTTGCCCATATATTCATAGACATCCTTTGGGGTCAAATAACCGTCCCGCTCGGCGAACAGCTTGGCCAAGCTTTTGCGTTGGTCGGTAATCCGCAGCCCCCGGCTGGACATCACTTTAATAATTTCATCGGTCGACAGCATGTGACATTCCTCCCGTCTACCCCTTAATCCATGCGTCTTCTCTAATAATGCCCCAAATCAAAAGCTCCGTCAATGAGATCGGATATGCATTACGTGCAGCTTATCCGCTTCTAGCCTTAACCAAAAAAAGGCACGACGCTGGGGCGCCGTGCCTTTAGGCTCATTCGTTCTTACTCGCTCTTCTTCTCCGGCATCTGCTGGAACAGCAGGTTGACGGACAAATTGCTACCCGGAGCCGCCGTGAAAATCAGATCCACGGTTTGCTCGCGTTCCCCGGTGCGGAACAGCACGCCGTTATCATTAGGGGCGCTGAGTCCGCCAACGTTCGCCAATCCCACGATGTCCCCGTTGACCATAACCGCTCCCATATAAGCACCCCCACGTGGATTAAACGAGATCAGTGTGTTTGGGGCGACGCGGTACAGCTTGATCCGGTACAAGACGCCGAAGTTACCGGCGTTCATGCGATATTCCCCGGTTGGACCGTCGTATCCGATCAGGAATGGGTCACTGGAGTTATCGCCAATCAACAACCGGGATGGCGTATTGCCGATCAGATCGGTCACTTCGATATTGCGGTTGGCCTCCATATAGGTACCGCGATTATGAATATCAGGTGCTAATGCACTCAGATAAGGCAAAGTCTTGAACGGGTCTTGATCCTGATCCACCATAATGACCGTGTAATTCAAGGTGTGATCGCTGTACAAGTCCGCAAACAGCGAGATGACATCTCCCTGCTTCATGGAGGTAGCGCTCAGCTCGTTCAGGATGATCTTGCTTTCCCCTGGAGCAAACCAGGTATCCTTGTATTTGTTGCCGGTTTGCATCGACTCATAATAACGCTGTACCGAAGCTTTCCCCGCCGCAGTAGCGTAATTGCTCGGACCGCCAAAGCCCAGGTTGCTCTGCGTTAGTCGCGTCGTTTCACCATTATTGTTCGTCGCGATGACGTACATTTTGACCGATTTCCCGGTCGCATTGGCGTGGTGGATCATGAAGCGCGTATTTCCGATGGCTGCTTCCTTATACAGAATTCCTTTGGAATAGACCGTTTCCGGGCTATTACTGCGGATCAACGTCACCGCTTCGGAAGTGAACGCGTATTTAAGTCGTTCCCAGCTTGGCACCTGCGTGCCGTCAAACGTATATTTTTCCCCTACAGGCATGAACAATTTATTGAATTCGTCCCGCGTATAGAGCGTTTCGTTCGTAATCGTAATTGTCTTCTCTACGGTCGAGTACAAACCAAATTTGTTGACGACCTTCAGGCGGATCGTCATCTGCCCTGGCGTAAAGAACGCCAGTTGTTTATTTTCCCACACGCGTTCGGTGATGGCCACTTCATCCGTACTGAGGTCGGTGTAAGTGATCATTTCACCCATTTTATAGGTGTCTTTATCCGTCGTAAAATTCGCTACCGGCGGCGTATGCGGCTTGCTGACATGAATCGTCAGCGTATACGGATTACTCCATTGACCGCTGGAATCCTGAACCCGGTATGTAACGGTGTAATCCCCCGGCGTCATGAACATATCCTGGCGCCCGATCCACTCCTCGTTTACGATCGGAAGTCCGATTGGAGAGGAAACGTTGGTCACATACTGAACCTGAGTCTCGCCCGCAACTACTTCCTTATTGCCAATCGTAAACGATGCGGTCGGCAACGTGTTCAAATTAACGATCACGCGTTTACCGACAGAATCATAGGAATACGTGATATTTAAGGCCTTTGTAATTGCCGTCAACGGCACCATGAAGTTGTTTTTGGCGGAATAAGATTTGCCGCGCATCGTCTGCGTCACGCCATTGACTTTGTAAGAAGTCGTGTTCAATTTAAACCGAAGCTCGTCGTTGCCTCGTTTAATAATGGTTTCCTTGGTTGCATTATCAAAAGACAGCTGGAATCCCGCCCGTTCCACGATCGCCCGGATCGAAATGTAGGATACGCCGTCCTTTACTTCCATTGGATAGCCGGCAAGGTACTCCTTCCCGTTCTGGTACATCTTGTTGCTGTTCACCATCAAAATCAATTGGCCCGAGTTACTCTGGTTTTGCGTGCCTTGATCTGCTGGCGGGGTTACCGGGCTGGTTGGAGGCAAAGATTCGTCACCGTTCTCCGTCCCGTCCTGGCTATCTCCGGGAATCGTTTCCCCCGTCGTTCCATCATTCGTTCCTTGATCCAAAGGCGTATCGCCGGGTTGGACAACATCGGTTGGTTGGGTCGATGTCCCGTTATTCGCAGGCTGCTGCGTCACAGTCGACGGATCCACGCCGTTCCCTTGCCCCATTTCCTCCGCGCTAGCCGGAAGCACCATGGAAATTTGCGATGCTACCAACATCGTGGTGATCAACAATCTCTTTAAATTCATGCCTAAACTCCCTTACTCTCCCATTTTATAAAGCACCCTTTATCTCACAATGTATTAAACGCAAGTAAAAACGAAAAGTTGCTGACACGTACGACAATAAATTGGCAAAAGAAGTCGTTCGTTGCCGCATTTTCCTTTATTTTTTGACAAATCACCACAAAAAACGCCCGGAAAACTCTCCCGGGCGTTGCCGCAAAACTTTCATTAATCTTGGATCAAGCTGACCGGTAATACTCCTTGTGGCTGCGCTTTGCCAACTAAGACCTTGGCGGCTGCATCCAGTGAATAAGGGCGGTTCTCGTATAAACAGAGATACGTCTCGATCTCCGGAAACGCGAGCAAATCGTAAGGATTCCGCGTAGACACGATGATCAGGCGTTTATCTGGAAGCTGCTGAAGCCGCCGTACCAAGGATTGCTGGCCTTCGGGGATCCCCCCTTCCGCCGTATAGGTTGCCACAACGATCTGGTCGAACTCTTTGCTTCGTTCCATCACCGTGGTTATCTCCTCATCGCAGGGCTGTGTGCCGATCACCGTCGCAGATACCTGGCCATGAAGCGGCCGTAGAGCATCCGCTAGCGTATAGGGATGCACCGCCGGCTCATCGACTTCGGTGCGGTGCCGCAGCTCCGGCCAGACGACCAGCACCGGCCGGTCGCTCTCAAGCGGCAGGCTGCCCGCACCCTTCACAAGCGTCATGCTGCGCTCTGCCGCTCTCCGCAATAGCGCGCCGCTCTCCGCCTCCGTCGTCAGCGGCCCTTCCCCCGCGGTCGCGGCAGTTAACGCCTGAGCCGCGTTGCCGATCCGCATCGCTTTAAGCGCCAGGATGCGCTCCAGCGAGCGATCGATCCGCGCTTCGCTGATCCGGCCGCTCCGCACCGCTTCGGCCACCCGTTCAATCGCCGCGCGCTGGTCCGCCAGCGTATGGCTGACGAGCACGAGGTCCGCGCCGGCTTCGATCGCCTGCACCGCCCCTTCGGCAATGCCGTAATGCTCCGCAATGGCCTTCATCTCCAGGCAATCGGTGACGATCAGCCCGCCGAAGCCCAACTCTTCGCGAAGCAAGCCGGTCAGCACGCGGCGTGATAACGTCGCTGGGATCCCTTCCGGCTCAAATGCCGGGAAGATCACATGCGCCGTCATAATCGCATCGACGCCCGCCGCAATCGCTTCGCGGAACGGTGTCAGCTCGACCTGGTGCAGCCGCTCCTTCCCGTGCGGGACGCTGGCCAAGCCGCGGTGGGAGTCCACTGCCGTATCCCCGTGGCCCGGAAAATGCTTGGCCGTCGCGATCACGCCTTGGGTCTGATATCCGCGTACCGCCGCGGCTCCCTGCACGGCCACTCGATCCGGACGTTCTCCGAACGAACGTACGCCGATCACCGGGTTCGCCGGATTGTTGTTGACGTCGACACACGGCGCAAAGTTAAAGTTGATGCCGAGCTGCAACATCTCCTTCGCCGCGAGCTTCGCCACTTCCTCCGTCAACGACGGATCATCGGCTGCCCCTAGCGCCATATTACCGGGAATGCGGCTCATCCCCTCATGATCCAACCGAGCCACCATGCCGCCCTCCTGATCAATCGAAACGAACAGCGGAAGTTCCGGCTTGCTGCGGGGCAGCGCCTGCAAGCTCCGCGACAACTCGGCGAGCTGCTCCACCGAGGCGATATTCCGCCGGAAATAGACCACGCCGCCTACATGGTAACGCTGTACCAGCATCTTGATCTGTTCGTCCGGCACCAGGCTATGAAATCCGCAAATAAACAGCTGCCCGATCTTCTCCTCTAACGTCCATGCCTTCCCATCCACGAGACGTCCCCCTCATCGTAAAAACGTTAAGATACGTTCGATTCCTTCTGCCGAAAGTCCGACGGCGTCATGCCGGTATACTTCTGAAAAACCTTGGTGAAATAACGCCGTTCCTGGTAACCGATGGAGGTCCCGATCTGCGCGATCGAACGCTCGCTGCTGCGCAGCAGGCATTTCGCCATCTCCATCCGCTGTTTCGTGAGGTACTCCACAAATGTTTCGCCAAAATGGTTCTTGAAGAGCAAGCAGAAATAACTGCTGCTGATGCCGAGATAATCGGCGATATCCTCGATCCCGAAGTCGCGGCCAAGATGATTCTGAATATAATTCTGCGCGGACATCATCAGCAGCTCCGTGGACTTCTTCGCTGACAAACAGCTGCGCGACTGCTCAATGAGCGAGACAATCAGCGATAGCAGCTCCTTCAAGCTCATCGGTTCCCGTAGCCGCTGCCATAACGCTTCTTCCTGTTCTCGCGGCAGCATCTGCAGCTCACGCATTTCGCGCAGCAAATGGATAAGCAGGTAGTGCATCAACTTCTCGGCCGCACCCGCCCGCTGTTCATCCAAACGGCCGAAATACGATTTTAGTTCTCCGGCGATGCGATCCAAGACCTCTTGGCTTCCATTACGCAATCCGGTCCCCAGCTGTTCGATCCAGCCCCATTGCAATTCCATCGCGTCTTTCCTTGAACGGTCCTCGTCCGCAGGCGCTGTGTCGGCTCTCACGAACCCTTCCTGCGCCGATCCCAAAATCAACCGATGCTGCAATTGATGGTACAACACCGATAGTTCCTGCAACCGATGCGGCTGTGCGGTCATACACATTCGAACCGGCAGTTCCTCCTTGCTATGGATCAGCTGCCGTATACGTTCAAATCCTGGCATCAGCGTGTCCTCCCCATACGACCGATCCGATTCGGTGGCCGGGAATACCAGACACCATTCTCCTTCACGGATCTGGAGCACGACCAAGTCGGATAGCACCACGCCAAAGATGTCCTTTAGCGCATGCTTGATATGCAAATTCCAAGCTTTGCGCTCATGGAGTGTCCAAACGATCGAACGATGCGAATATCCCTCCAGATCCAAGAGAAGCATGGCATAACGGCGTTGTTCTACTCCAACGTCTTCGTCGTCCCACAGCAGCCCCTCCCCATCCGTCTCCTGCCCAAGCAGGGAATGCAACAGGAAGTTCTCGTTGGCCAGATCAACCACCTGATTCAGCCGCTGTTCCTTATTTTGGGTTTTGCGTTTCTCACGAATCTGCTTGGCAACTCCCCGAACCGTCTCCTCCAGCTCAAAGTAATTGATCGGCTTGCAAATGTAATCCTTGACGCCATAACGGATGGCAGTTCGAGCATACTCAAATTCCTGATACCCGGTCAACAGCAAGATTTCGCAAGGAATTTCGCGCTCTCGGAGCTCTTGCAGCAATTGAATCCCATCCATGACCGGCATGCGGATATCACTTAAGATCAAGTCGGGACGATGAATGGAGGCCAGCTCCAACGCTTCCTTTCCGTTCTTGGCCAGCAAGACGCTATCGAACCCCATATCTTCCCAAGGCAATACCTTCGACAAGTTCGTGAGAATATGAATTTCATCGTCAACTAGCAACGCTTTTAATCTCATCGAAATCACCCGCCCCATATCTTGGTATCACACATTGAATCGTTGTTCCATATCCGGGCAGCGAACAAATAAATAATCCATACCTGCTCCCATACTGAAACCTCAGCCGGTCATATACGCTGCGGAGTCCCAGCCCCCGGCGTTCATGACTTGGATAAGGCGCCAAGGAACGGTATGCCGGATCGTCCATATCCGCGTATTGAATGTTCGCCAGCTGCTCGTTCGTCATCCCAATTCCGTTGTCTTCGATTCTCAGCAGGATGCGGTCCTGTTCCATTCTCCCCGTGACCGTGATCCTGCCTTTATAGTCGATCCCCTCAAACCCGTGCTGAATGCTGTTCTCCACGAGGGGCTGCAGGGTCAATTTTAACAGCAGGCAGTTCTTCATCTCGTCCGGTATATCGATAACATACTCAAACAGTTCATCAAACCGGAATTTTTGTATTTCCAAATAGCTGCGTAAATGCTCGACTTCCAAGCTCAGCTTGATCTCTTCCTTATCCTGAATGCTGATTCGCAAAATGCTGGCAAGACGGAGCACCATCTCGCTTACCTTACGCCCTTCATTCTGAACCGCGAGCACGTTGATCGATTCCAGCGTATTAAAGAGGAAATGCGGCTTAATCTGGGCCTGGAGGACGCGCAGTTCGGCGTTCGCCTTCTGCAATTGCTCCCGTTTGACCTGATCAAACAGCTCATTGATTTTATCCATTTGATTGTTAAAACCTTTTTGCAGCAGAAGTAGCTCGTCATCGCCTTTCTCATCCACGCGGGCGTTCAGATCGCCGCTCTCGACCTTGCGCATGAACCGTACGATCACGCCGATCGTTCCGGTAATCCGATTGATAAAGATGAAGTTAAACAACATCGCCGTCAATACGCATACACAGATAATGGCGACAAACCATTTCGCAAAGGTCGTCACCTCCTGCGACAAATAACTCCATGAAGTCACCGAGACGAGGCTCCACGGGTAATCCTGCAATTTGTAAATCGAGATGACGCTCTCTTTCCCGTTAAATTTCCCTTTAAAACTCCGATACCCCTCGCCCAGTTCCCAGTCCTTCAGCAGATAAGCTCCGATTTGCTGACCGTCCAGCTCCGATTGATAATCGTATAGAATCAGGCCCTTATCATTGACCAACATAAACCGGGTATCCCGCATCTGGCTGCCGAGCTTCAGGTTCTGAAAAATCTTTTCGAACTCCCAGTTCTTGATCTGCACCACCAACACGCCAACCCGCTCCAGATTGCTAAGCTCCTTAATCAGGCGAATTTGCGTAAACACGTTGTCCGACCCGGTGAGTTCCGGATATTCGTGCGGAGCGATCCATTTGGGTTGGCCGTTTAGGGCCATCACTTCCGTATATAAAGGATGCTCCTTGAATTTCTCGTAGGGCAGCGTCTCAAAATTTTCCTTATTGAAAATAGCGATGACATTGGATTCCCGGCCCCCGTGAATGTTATACAAAAACGCGTAATCGATGGCCGGATGGCTATACAGCAAGGACCGGAAATTTCGCTGATTGGCGTTCAGCTCCAGCTGCGTCGTGGCCGTCAAATCCTGGGTATCCGGGTCCTTGGCGGACAATGCCGCCTGAAACACCCCTTTGGCAATGCCGTTATCGGTGACATTGTCCATCTCCTGGAAGACGTTCTTGATGCTGTAGCCGATTGCCTTCAGCGAATATTCCGCCTGCTGGCTGTATTTCTTCTCGATCGAGTTGAACGTGACGAAGAACGTGATAATGCCAAGCACAAATAAGGGAATGATCACTAATCCTAAAAAGGCGGTAAATAGTTTGATCCGTAAATTCATCGGCGGCAGCTCCCAATTGGTAAGACTCCCCTTATTTTAACATGCCTCCGTCTATCCTTTAACGCTGCCGGCCGTAACGCCTTCAATTATTTTTTCCTGGAGCACCGCATAGATGATCATGACCGGCAGCACGCTGAACACGATCCCTGCTGACATTTGTGCATAATTCGTGTTGTATGCGTCTCGGAAACCCACCATACCAACCGGGAGCGTACGCAGTTCTTCACTGGACAGAAAATAATTGGCCAGCAAAAACTCGTTCCAATTGCCGAGAAAATTGATGATGAACACGGTCACGATCGCCGGCACCGTCAGAGGGAGCATGACTTTGAAGAACATCCCTAACGAGGATAGGCCGTCCATGACGGCAGCCTCTTCAATTTCACCGGGAATGGAGCGCATGAATGCTGCCAAAATGATGACCGAAAAAGGAATCGCGTTGGCCACATAAGGCAATATCAACGCCATATGCGTGTCGAGCACATTCAAGTTCCGCATCATGCCATAGATCGGCAGCAGCAGCGAATTGTTCGGGATCAGCATCCCCAGCAGGATGAGCTGGAACACGATCGCGCTGATTCGGTTGTACCGCATGCGCGTCACCGCAAACGCCAGCATCGCTGCAAAGAAGATGGACAAGCAAGCCGACAATACGCCGATGTATAAGCTGTTAAAGAAAAACGTGCTGATCTTGGCGTTAACCCATGCATTCACGTAATTATCGAATATGATCGACGACGGCAAACCAAACGGATTCGACGCAATCGCCTGGTTATCGGTTTTGACCGAGGAGAACAACACGAACAGAAACGGATACAAAATGATGAGTAGATACGCCATGAGAAACAGATGCGGGATCGACTTTTTTAGCATTCTCATCAGTATTCAATCCTTTCTGTGCGTCTGACCACGAGGATTTGGTACACGGCGGTAATGATGATCGTAAACGCAAAAATGAGCACCGCGATGGCATTGCCAAATCCATGGCGGAAGCTGGTGATCGCGTAGCGGATCATATAGGTTGCCATGACGTCCGTCGAACCGGCCGGGCCGCCTTTGGTCATGACCAAGACGATATCGGCCGCTTTCATGGCTCCGGCTACCGACAGCATGATGACGACGCTAATAATCGGCATAATTAACGGAATCGTAATTTTGACGGCTCGTTGAATGCCGTTCGCCCCGTCGATCGCCGCCGCTTCGTCTAGCTCGCGAGGAATCGCCAGGATCGCCGCCAGCACCATGACGATATAGAACCCCGTCCACTGCCAGGCATTCGTAATGAGGATAGAAATCATCGCCCAATTCTTGTCGGATAACCAATACACCGGGGAAATCCCAAACACGCCTAGCAATTGATTCATCAATCCAAAATCGGGATTATAAATGAACCCCCACAATATCCCGATGACGGCCGTCGACATGATCGATGGCATAAAAACAGCCGTCTTGTACAATCCCTTCAGCTTCTTTACATTTGCAATCAGCAAGGAGAAGAACACGATCAGCGGCACCTGGACCAAGCAGGAGAACAAAATAAAGTACACATTGTTCCGCACCGATTTCCAGAACGCTTGATCCTCGAACGCCATCGTGTAATTATCCAATCCAATGTAAGTCATGTGTTTGGAAATGCCGTTCCAACTAGTAAAGCTGTTGTTGATGGCCGTAAAGATCGGATAAATGAAAAAGGCAAAGAACAAGATCAATGCTGGGAGAACAAACAAACCATAGATCAGAGGACTTCTGAGCGCTTTGTTCATGCCAATACCTCCGTAGTTGGAAGCAAGGGCGTCCCCCCGGACCGCTGCCGGCGGTTGACGCCCTTGCTCGATGATCATATTAGATGATTACTCTGCTGCGGCATTGGCCGCTTCTTGCGCCGCCTGTACATTTTCCAGCATCTTCGCCGGTTCGATTTCACCGCCGATGATTTGTTGGATGCCCATGCTAAGCGCCGTGTTGACTTCCGCTTGCACGAGGGCGTCAAATGCCGGGAACGAGGTGCCGATTTCGCTGACCGCTTTGAATATATCCTGCATCAACGGGTCGTCGGACGCCGTTTTCATTTGTTCCAGATCCATTTTCATCGCCGGCAGTACACCGTCTTCTTTCAAGCCGCGCAGCTGCATTTCGTCCGTCCACATGTTCTTGATGAATTCCTTAACAGCCGCAAGCTTCCGCGGATCCTCTGCAACGGCGCTGGAGAAGCCATAACCGTTATTGGCGTCCTGCATGACAACTACCGGATCGCCTGCGTTCACCGGCGGCATATTGAAGAACCCGATTTTTCCGACCATATCGCCGGCTTGAGCCGGATCACGGAACACGGAGTTGGCCCAGGAGCCGTCCATCATCATGATCGCTTCGCCCGTAATGACTTGGTTTCTCATATCTGCGTATTCGAAACCCAGCTCGCCTTTTTTGTAGTAACCCTTTTGTACCCATTCCCGATGTTTCGCGATGGCCGTAACCATCTTCTCATCGGTCCATTTTGTTGTACCTGTTTTGAAGCCATACGTGATCTCCGGTCCAGCATAGTACGACCACAGGTTGTTGGTTGTCATCAGCGGAATCCAAGCATCCTTGGAGGACTGAGCAAACGGAATTTTACCGTCCGCCTTGATTTTCTCGGCGAGTTGCTCCAGTTCTCCAAGCGTCTTAGGCACCGTCAGGCCTTTGGCCTCGAAATATTCTTTATTGTAGAAGTAGCCTTCGATCGAACCGCCGATCGGCAGGCCGTACACTTTACCGTCCAGGGTAAACGGATCCAGTGTCGTAAATTTATCTTTAATGCCCAACTCCTCGATAATCGGCGTCAAGTCCAGCATCAAGCCTTCTTTGGCATACAGCTGGGCATCCGGGCTGCCGAATACGTCGAAGACTTCCGGCGGTTTGCCTGCGGCCATCTCACCCCGCAGCTTCTCTTTGCGGTTTACTTCAGAATCGACCGCATCCAGCTTGATGGTTAAGCCTGGCACGGCGGCTTCCGTTTGTTTGACTACGTCCTCCAGCATCGCCAGGCGGAATTTCTTGGAATCCCCAACCTGCGTGTGACGGATCGTAATTTCAAACGGATCGTTATTCGTTTCCGTTTCCGTCCCCGCATTCGACGTGCTCTGACCTTCGTTCGCCGGGGCAGCATTCTTTCCGTTATTCCCGGAATTGGAATTGCCGCAGCCCGCCAGCAGCGCGGATGCGATAAACACAAGAGATAGCAACAGCGTTAAACTCTTCCTCATGTTCTATAGACCCTCCTCAAACTCGTTTATGTGATACACCCTCATTATAGAAAGCGCCATCAGCTTTGATAAGGAGGACATTTTTCTATTAAGGGGATAATATCATCTAAATCGCAAAATGAAAACGGTTAAACCTAACATCTATCGAAAGGTTTAACCGTTTGAGGTTGGGATATTAAGTTTTGATGTAAGATTTACTTACACGTATTTAGGATTTAGCTGCGGTTTGCTGCTCGCCTTCATGAATCAACCGATAAGCTCGTTCGATCTCCTCATCCGTCGGGGAAGGCACGCCTTCGAGTGGATAAGCCCAACCGAGCTCCTGCCATTTGTAAATCCCCATTTGGTGGTAAGGGAGAATTTCGAATTTTTCTACGCCTCGGAGACTGCCGATAAACCGCCCAAGCTCCAGTAAATCCTGCTCATCTTCGTGGATGCCGGGAACATAAACATGGCGGATCCACATTTTCCGGTCGTGGTCAGACAACCAGTGCGCCATCTTCAACATCCGATCATTCGGCTTGCCGGTCAGCTTGATGTGCTTCTCATTGTCGATATGCTTCAAATCGAGCAGCACCAAATCGGTGACGTCCAGCAAGTCGCGAATCTTGTCCCCTTCGTTGTAGCCGTTCGTATCCAGCGTCGTATGAAGGTTCCAGCGTTTCTTCGCTTCCCGGAACAATTCGGTAACGAACGGTGCCTGCAGCGTGGCTTCCCCGCCGGATACCGTCAGTCCGCCGCCCGAGGAGCGATAATAACTCAGGTACGGCTCGATTTCGGCGAGCACTTCATCCACGGTCATTTCCTTGCCTTCCGTCAAGCTCCAGGTGTCCGGGTTATGGCAATACTGGCACTGCAGCAAGCAGCCCTGCATAAAGAGGACGAAACGAATCCCCGGTCCATCTACCGTTCCGAAAGTCTCCAATGAATGTATGCGACCTTTAAGCATCTTCGTCACCCTTTCCATGTTAAGCCGGCGATAAAAGAATGGGGAGAAAGGCGATATGGCCTAACTCCCCAATCTATCGTTCAGCTTCAATTATTGCTGCCTGTCAGCAGTAAGTTTTACATTTTACCGTGGAACGTACGGTTGATGACATCCAACTGTTGCTCACGAGTCAACTTGATGAAGTTCACCGCATAACCCGATACGCGGATCGTCAGCTGCGGATATTGTTCCGGATGATCCATCGCGTCAAGCAGCGTCTCACGGTCAAATACGTTAACGTTCAGGTGATGCGCGTTGCTGCCGAAGTAACCGCCCATCATCGAAGCGAGGTTCGAGATCCGGCTTTCTTCGTCTTTGCCCAGCGCCTTAGGTACGATCGAGAAGGTGTTCGAGATGCCGTCCAAGCTGTGCTCGTAAGGCAGTTTCGCTACCGAGCTCAGGGAAGCCAAGGCACCTTTCTTATCGCGGCCGTGCATTGGGTTCGCACCAGGTGCGAACGGTTCGCCGGCTTTACGTCCGTCAGGCGTTGTACCTGTTTTCTTACCATATACAACGTTCGAGGTAATTGTCAAGATCGATTGCGTTGGCAATGCGTTCCGGTAAGTTTGGTGTTTGCGAATCATACTCATGAACGTTTCTACCAGATTCACGGCAATTTGGTCAACACGGTCGTCGTTGTTGCCGTAGCAAGGGAATTCGCCTTCGGTAACGAAGTCAACGGCGATGCCATTCTCGTTGCGAACCGGTTTAACCTTCGCGTATTTGATGGCGCTGAGCGAGTCGGCCACAACCGACAGACCGGCGATACCGCAAGCCATCGTACGCAGGATGTCACGATCATGAAGCGCCATTTCGATCCGTTCGTAAGCGTATTTGTCATGCATGAAATGAATGACGTTCAGCGTATTTACATACAATTTAGCCAACCATTCCATCATCGGAACGAAACGCTTCATGACTTCGTCATATTCGAGATATTCGGAAGTGATCGCCGGATATTCCGGACCCACTTGCGAACCGTATCTTTCGTCTTTACCGCCGTTGATCGCGTACAGCAAGCATTTTGCCAGGTTCGCGCGGGCGCCGAAGAATTGCATTTGTTTACCGATTCTCATTGCGGATACGCAGCAAGCGATACCGTAGTCGTCGCCGTAAATCGGACGCATCAGATCATCGTTCTCGTATTGGATCGAGCTGGTTTCGATCGATACCTTCGCGCAATATTTCTTGAACGCATCTGGCAATTTATCCGACCAAAGCACGGTCAAGTTTGGTTCTGGAGCAGCTCCCAGATTGTAGAGCGTGTGCAGGAAGCGGAAGCTGTTCTTCGTTACGCGAGTGACGCCTTGCACGGACATCCCGCCGATCGATTCCGTTACCCAAGTTGGGTCGCCGCTGTACAATTCGTTATATTCCGGAGTTCTCAGGAATTTCACGATCCGCAGCTTCATAACGAAATGGTCAACCAGTTCTTGAGCCGATTCTTCCGTCAATACGCCTTCGGCCAGGTCGCGTTCGATATAAGCATCGAGGAACGAAGATACGCGGCCAAGGGACATTGCGGCGCCGTCTTGTTCTTTAACGGCTGCAAGGTATCCAAAATACAGCCATTGGAAAGCTTCTTTCGCGTTGTTCGCTGGTCTTGCGATATCAAAGCCGTACATTTGGCCCAGTTGTTTCAACTCGCCCAAAGCGCGGATTTGCTCGGACAATTCTTCGCGTTGGCGAATGATTTCTTCGCTCATAACGTCAACGTCCAACTCGTCAAGCTCTTGTTTCTTTTGGTTGATCAGGAAGTCAACGCCGTACAGGGCTACGCGGCGATAGTCGCCGATGATCCGGCCGCGGCCGTAAGCATCGGGCAAGCCGGTGATAATCCCGGTATGACGGGCATTTCTCATATCTGCAGTATAGGCATCAAATACGCCTTGGTTATGTGTTTTACGAACGTTCGTGTACAGATCCACGATTTCTTCCGGAAGCTCAAAGCCGTAAGCTTTACAAGCCGTAATAACCATCCGGATGCCGCCGTTAGGACGGATCGTGCGTTGGAAAGGCGCGGAGCCTTGCACACCAACGATTTGTTCTTTGTCTTTGTCAAGGTATCCAGGAGCATGGGAAGTAATGGTCGAAGGCGTGTTTACGTCAACATCCAATACGCCGCCTGCTTCTCTTTCTTTCTTGGACAAGCCCGATACGATTTCCCACAAGGCTTTCGTGTTTGCCGTAGCGCCTTTCAAGAAAGATTCGTTGCCATGATAAGGCGTGATGTTCGTATCGATGAAATCCTTGGTGTTCACCTCATTCATCCATTTGCCCGGTTTGAAGCCTCTCCATGCGTTTTGCACTTCTTGCACTTCTTTTTCGATCACCGACATCTTTATTCCCTCCATTTATATAGTGGTCGCGGTTTGAAGGATATTTCCCGCGCCTCATGATCCCTAAAATTTGTGATACTTTTCACAACTTAGACAATAATTGTGCCCGGCCATCCGGACCGGGGTTCCACTCCATCATCACTCTATGAGGGATCATTTATAATGTAATCATAGCTTATGTCCTATAAAAAGATTGTGACAAATATCACATTAAGTGATATTTGTCACGTTTTCACGAAGCGATGTTCACTTATTCTTCAAATCTTCCGTAGAAGGCGTCGCGGTATACATCAGCCAGTTCAGTTACGAGCGGCAGCTTCGGATTCGCCGTCGTACATTGGTCTTCAAAGGCACGATCTGCCAAGTAATCGACGCGCGATTCAAAATCCTTCGGATCGAAGCCAAGCTCTTGGAACGTTTCCGGAATGCCCAGTTTTTTGTTCAGGTCGCGGATGGCTTTGATCAAGCTCTTCACGCCTTCTTCCGTCGTGCGAGCCGGAAGTCCCAGGATACGGGCGATTTCCGCGTAACGCTCGTCGGCCACGAAGTTCGTGTATTTCGGCCAAGCGGCGAATTTCGTAGGTTTCTTCGCATTGTACCGGATCACGTGCGGCATCAGGATCGCATTCGTGCGTCCATGCGCCGTATGGTATTGGCCGCCCCATTTATGCGCCAAGCTGTGGTTGATGCCGAGGAATGCGTTCGCGAACGCCATACCCGCCAGGGTCGAAGCGTTGTGCATTTTCTCGCGGGCCAGTTTGTCGCCGGTCAGCGCGGATTTCTCCAGCCACTCGAACACCAGTTGGATCGCTTTGATCGCGAGGCCGTCCGTAAAGTCGTTGGCCATCACCGACACGTAAGCTTCGATTGCATGTGTCAGTACGTCCATACCGGTATCGGCTACCGCAACCTTCGGCAAGCTGTATACAAATTCAGGGTCAATGATCGCCACGTCCGGCGTCAACTCGTAATCCGCCAAAGGATATTTCGTGTTGCCGTTGACTTTGTCCGTAATAACCGCAAACGAGGTGACTTCGGAACCCGTACCCGACGTTGTTGGAATCGCAACAAATTTCGCTTTTTGTCCCAGACGTGGGTATTTGTAGATCCGTTTGCGAATATCCATGAATTTTTGCTTCAGGTTATGGAAGTCGGTATCCGGATATTCGTAGAACAGCCACATGCCTTTCGCCGCATCCATTGGCGAACCGCCACCCAAGGCGATAATGCAGTCCGGTTGGAATTTGGCCATCAGCTCGGTCCCGCGTTCCACGGTCGTCGTCGATGGATCCGGTTCGACATCCGAGAACACTTCGATAGCAACCGGCGTTTGGCGTTGACGCAAGTAGTGTTCCACTCTTTCCACATAGCCCAGCTTCACCATCATCGGGTCAGTGACGATCAGCACGCGGGAGATGTCCGGCATTTTGGCCAGGTATTGCGTCGAATTCTTCTCGAAGTAGATTTTGTTAGGCACTTTAAACCATTGCATATTCACGGTACGACGATTCACCCTTTTCACGTTGATCAGATTGACAGCCGTGACGTTCGACGAAGTCGAGTTGCGTCCATACGATCCGCAGCCCAGCGTCAGCGACGGCAGGTTCGTGTTGTAGATGTCGCCGATACCGCCTTGCGAGGAAGGCTGATTTACCAGGATCCGACAAGTCGGCATCCGTTCCGAGAATTTTTGAATCACTTCTTCATTATCCGAGTGGATGACCGAGGAGTGACCCATGCCGCCGAATTGAACGACTTCCAGAGCACGTTCAATGCCTTGTTCCGCGTTTTTCACTTTGTAGCAAGCGAGTACAGGGCTCAATTTCTCAGCAGACAACGGGAATTTCGGACCCACGCCTTCAATTTCAGCAACGAGAATTTTCGTTCCAGCCGGCACGTCGATGCCGCACATTTCCGCGATTTTTACCGCAGGTTGGCCGACGATCGAAGGATTCACTGCACATTTGTCGGCGATGATCGCGCCTGCAGTCAGCTTCGCAGCTTCATCTTTATTAACGAAATAACAACCGTTGGCGATCATTTTTTTCTTCACTTGGTCGAAAATCGGTTCTTCAATAATGACTGCTTGCTCGGATGCACAAATCATGCCGTTGTCAAACGTTTTGGAAAGGATCAGGTCGTTGACCGCTTGATCCAGGTCTGCGCTCTTTTCAATGAAGCAAGGAACGTTACCAGGGCCAACACCCAGTGCCGGTTTGCCGCAGCTGTAAGCGGCTTTAACCATTGCGGATCCGCCGGTAGCCAAGATGCAGGCGATGTCATGGTGATTCATCAGAGCGTTCGTGCGATCCATGGAAGGATTTTCGATCCACTGGATGCAATCGGCCGGTGCGCCGTGTTTAACGGCAGCTTCGAGCAATATTTTAGCGGCTTCCGTACTGCAGGCTTGAGCGGATGGATGGAAACCGAAAATGATCGGGTTACGTGTTTTGATGGCGATCAGAGATTTAAAGATGGTGGTTGACGTTGGGTTTGTCACCGGGGTAATCCCCATGATGATTCCCACGGGTTCGGCGATTTTTTGGAAGTTGTCGTAAGGACTATCTTCGATTACGCCTACCGTTTTATCGTACTTGATGCTATGCCAGATGTACTCCGTCGCAAACATGTTTTTGATGATTTTGTCCTCGTACACCCCGCGGCCTGTTTCTTCAATCGCCAGTTTCGCGAGATGCATGTGTTTGTCGAGCCCCGCCAAAGCCATGGCTTGCACGATGTTGTCGATTTGCTCTTGATCCATGCTCATGAAGGCTTCGGATGCTTTCTTCGCCTTGTCGATCAAAGTTTGAATGTAATCTTGCGCGGTTGCCTGTGCTTTTGGAGCCACTTCGTTTTTAACGGCCATCTCTCTCATCCTCCTAAGTGGTTTAAGGATTTTACCTGCAGGTACGGGTGATCAATGTCTCGTGAAAAATTTCACTTGCAAGCTAACCCTTATGAAGCTTGTGTGCTTCTCTTTATGTCTTGATCATAGCACAGGGGATGGTCTTTGTATAGTGAATTATTTCACATACTTTAAAAAAAGTTGAAAGTTTTCACTTGCCATGATTTTATTTTCATATATACTTTACATTGTGTGAAAATTTTGAATTGATTTTTGTAAGCCCAAGCCTGTTATTGTGCGCATTACATAGCGCATTTCTATCATCTGACAAAGTGAATTTTCTCACAATGTTGAAATTTCGACACTTTTTCAGGCTTTACGGCCCCCAAAAAACCGAAAAAACGTTATATAATTAATTTAAAATTTTCAGAAAAATTTGGAGTACAAAGGGGAAATCGATGATGAGTGAAATTTTAAATGCCACCCTGCCCCGCGGTAATACGAGCTGTTTTACAGAGCAAAACTTCAATCGCCTTCTCGTTACGATGAAAGACAAAGCATATCCCGAGGGGACGCATTTGTTCTGGGAAGGTGACTTTTCCGATAAACTGTTCTACATCAAGCGCGGCCGCGTGAAGTTGACCAAATCGACAGATGAAGGCAAGGAATTGATCCTTTACATGTATGGTCGCGGCGACATGGTCGGTCAGGCCGATCCGTTCTTCAGCACGAAGCACAGCTTCACCGCCGAAGTCATCGAAGACTGCGAAATAGGCGTCATCGAGCAAAAGGATCTGGAAATCATGATCTGCCAGCATTGCGATTTCGCCATCGATTTCATGAAATGGATGGGAATCCATCACCGTTTGACCCAGACGAAATTCCGTGATTTGATGATGTACGGCAAACCAGGCGCATTGTGCTCGACACTGATTCGCCTTAGCAATACGTATGGCGAACAACATGGAGACACGATACTGATCAACAAGAAGATCACTCACACCGACTTGTCCAACATGATCGGAGCAACGCGCGAGAGCGTCAACCGCATGCTGAGCGATCTGCGCAAGAAAGACGCGCTGGAGTACGAGAACGGCATGATCGTGATCAAAGACCTCGTGATGCTGCAGGATATTTGTCACTGCGAGCTATGCCCGAACGAAATTTGCCGTATCTAATTGCCCGCAGCTTCATCACCAATAGACGCTAGTGCTAGCGTATCGAACCGTCCCTTCTTTGGTTGGACGGTTTTTTGCTTTGTTCTTCTTCATATAAAGCAAAGCAAATCCCCCAAGCCTCGTCTATGATAGACGAACTTGGGGGATCATTCTCAGCTCCTGTTATGTCCTACGCCTTCTTGCGCACAGGCGAAATGAACCAATATGCCATACCGACAAACACGGCGCCGCCAACCATATTACCTAGTGTAACCGGCACCATGTTGTGCAACCATCCAGCGACCGTAACCGTATCCGGATGATTCGGTAGCAGCAGCGACAAGCTGAGCAAAGTCATATTGGCCACGCTATGCTCGTACCCGCTCGCGATAAACGCATAGAGGCACCACCAGATCAAGACGAGCTTGGCGATATCCTCCTTGGCCCGGTTCGCCATCCAAAGTGCCAAGCAAACAAGCCAGTTGCACAGAATCCCGCGAAAGAACAGCTCTGTCACCGGAGCCCCCATCTTCTTGGCGGAAGCGGCAAAGATCAAATGCTCCGGCGCGGCCGTCTTAAACAAACCGCTGCCGACGATTAACAGACAAAGCACCAACGCACCTGCCAGGTTGCCTAGAAAAACAAGAGTCCAGTTCTTCGCCGTATCGCCAACCGTTGTCCGCTTCGCGAGCGTACTAGCCGTAAAAAACATATTATTGCCGGTGAACAGTTCGGAGCCAGCAAACACAACCAACGTTAGGGCCAGCCCAAAGGACATCCCCATCAGCATCGTCTGATATGGCGATTTGACCGCAGCCAACGGCCCACCGATGCTAAAGATCAAAATGATGCCCAACCCGACATACGCCCCTGCCAGCATGGCCGACACGAGATACCGTGGCAGACTTTCGTTCATCTTTTCTTTTTTCTTGACGGCCGCTTCCACGATCGCTTCCACGTTTTGCGTAAACATTTGAGTTCCTCCCCCATATGAAGCCTGCCTTGCTTTCAAAAAAAGCGCGGCGACCTCTCGATCACCGCACTTCAGTTCATCCCGCTACGCTTGCTGCAGCACCGCTGCGGCAACGAGAACTTGCCCCTCTTCCACCTTGACCGGGAACATCGTCACCTGACCGGTATCCGGCGCTTGAACCTGGCCGGTGGTCAGGTCGATTTTCCAATCGTACAATGGATCATACAGATAATGACCCGAAACGATGCCCTCGGCCAGCGGTCCGCCCTTCGGATGGGGATTCTGGTTTAATGCCGCAAAAATGCGACCATCCGACGTACGAAACACCGCGATCGACTGACCGGCCAATTCCACCACCCGACCGATCTGTGGCAGGAACTCCTCCAAGGCGCCCACAGGGTAAAACGTATCCCCACTCAACTCCATCTTCATGCTTGATAACCCCTTTCGCTTTAGACGCTACATTACAGCTGGTTGCTCATTTCCAACGAATGATACAATTTACCGCGTTGATCCTCGTCGTTCAGCACTTTTTGCCAAGGATCCGTCACTTGAGTCAAGGCAAATTCGATCCGTTCCATCAACGCCTTGCGGTTCTCGGTGTCGTCGACGACAACCGAGCGAATGTGCTCGAGCCCCATCCGTTCCACCCACTCCGACGTTCTCTCCAAGTAGTTGCCGGTTTCACGGTAATATTGCATGATTGCACCGCACAGCTCGATCAGTTCCTCATCGGTTTTTACCTTGCATAGCGAATCCGCCAAGCGCGCCTTGATCCCGCCATTGCCGCCGATAAAGATTTCCCAACCGCCATCATTACCGACGATACCGATGTCCTTCGTGCACGATTCGGCGCAGTTCCGCGGGCAGCCGTTAACCGCCATTTTGAATTTGGCCGGGAAATCAAGCCGTTCGAATTTACGCTCCAGCAGCGCGCCCATACCCATCGAGTCCTGAGTCCCGAAGCGGCAGAATTGCGAACCAACGCATGTTTTGACCGTACGCAGCGATTTGGCATAAGCATACCCCGACGGCATATCCAGCTCTTCCCAAACTTTCGGCAGATCTTCTTTCTTCACCCCGATCAAGTCGAGCCGTTGTCCGCCCGTGACCTTCACCACTTTGACATCGTATTTCAAGGACACGTCGGCGATTTTCTTCAGGTCTTCCGGGGTTGTTACGCCGCCGTACATCCGTGGTACCACTGTGTAAGTGCCGTCCTTCTGGATGTTGGCGTTCATCCGTTCGTTGACGAAACGCGAAGCCTTCTCATCCTCGTGCGTATCCGGGTAAATCATGCCCAGGTAGTAGTTGATGGCGGGCCGGCATTTCGAGCAGCCTTCCGGTTGCGACCATCCGAGTACGTTCATAACCTCTTTGGTGGTCTGCAGCCCTTTCTCCTTAATTTCCGCAACGATCTCATCGCGGCTCAGCGTCGTACAGCCGCAAATCCCCTGCTTCGCCGTTTGCTTGAAGCCGTCTCCAAGTACATATTGCAAGATTTGCTCCACGACCGGTTTACACCCGCCGCAAGAACGGGTCGCCCCGGTGCATGCCTTAATCTCGTCCACCGTCGTCATACCTTGATTCACAACACAATCCACGATCGTACCCTTGGTAACCCCGTTGCAGCCGCAGACGATTTCCTCGTCGCTCATCGTTTCGACCGAGGCCTTCTTCTTGGCTCCGCCGCCGCAGCAGCCTCCGCCCATCAGCGACTCGTACAATTCGTCGGTCATTTCTGCGCCTTGCTTGATCAGCTTCTGCAGCTCGGCCGATTCCGTGATATCGCCGAACAGCACCGCACCTACCAGCTTGCCATCCTTCAGCAAGATTTTCTTATACGTACGTTTCCAATCGTCCTTGTTCGCGATGACCGTATGTTCCGGCCCGTCGATGAATTCGCCGGTCGAGAAGACATCTACGCCGGAAATTTTCAGCTTGGTCGATACGACCGAACCTTCATAAGGTGGAGTGTCTACGCCGCTGATATGCTTGGCCATCACGTTCCCCTGCTCGAACAGCGGTGCGACCAGACCGTAACAGATTCCGCGGTGCTCGGTGCACTCACCAACCGAATAGACTCCCTCCAGCGAGGTTTGCATGTAGTCGTTGACCACGATCCCGCGATTCACTTCCATTCCGCTGGCCTTGGCAACGGCGACATTTGGTTTGATCCCTACCGCCATAACAACGAATTCCGCCGGAAGCTCCGTGCCGTCCGCGAACCGCAGCCCGCGTACCCGGTTATCCCCTAGCAACTCCGTCGTTTGTGCGCCCATCTTGAACTTGATGCCCTGACGTTCCAATTCCGCTTGCAGCATGCCTGCCGCTTGATGGTCCAACTGGCGTTCCATCAAATCTTCCATCAAATGCACGACCGTCACGTCCATGCCAAGCTGCACAAGCCCCTTGGCCGCTTCCAAACCGAGCAAGCCGCCGCCGATCACGGCCGCCGTCTTATAGGTGTTGGCCGCTTGCAGCATTTGCTCACAGTCTGCGATATCGCGGAATCCAACGACTCCCTCCTTATCACTGCCCGGAATTGGCAGAATAAACGAAGTCGAGCCGGTAGCAATCAACACTTTATCGTACGGAACGCGTTGCCCGTTATCGGCCACAACCTCTTTGGCCTCCGCATCGATCCGCTCGACCGTGGTCCCCATATGCAGCGTAATCCCATGTTCTTTATACCAATTCAAATCATTCAATACGATGTCATCCATCGTTTTGCTGCCTTCCAGCACATACGACAGCATGATCCGGTTATAGTTCGGATGCGGCTCGCTTCCGAAGACCGTAATGTCAAATTTCGTAGTCAACTTCAGGATTTGTTCCACGGCGCTGATGCCGGCCATTCCGTTCCCGATCACGACCAGTTTCTCTCTGTCCGTTCCCATATTCGTAATGCCTCCTCCTATAAATACCTAGATCTCTAGTGTCTTTACGATAGTTCAATTTTTAAGTGATGCTCTTAGTATAAATTTAAAATTGCAGATACCTTGTGATTGCATTCACATTAATTGTGAAAGAATACACAAACTTTTGTCATAACTATTTTCATGAACCTATTGAAAAAATCCGCAACCCCGGTTATGACCAGGACTGCGGATTCCATAAGTTTTGTCGAGTACCTACATCTATTTCTGCTTTAAGACAATTTCCACATTGTCCTGTGGCTTTAACCTCATATCCAGCCCCGTATCCAGTAGCTTCTTTCCGTTCACCTTCAGGATCCAATGTTCGTTCTCTTGGGGAGTATACCCGCCGACCGATACGATGGATTTGTTGGTGGGACTAAACTGAACGATGCCGCTGCGTTTCAGAAGATCCCTGACCGTCGTGTTATCGTCGTATTTATTGACGTAATACTTCTTCTTCGGACTGCCCCCATCGATAATCAATAGCAAGGACGCCTGCTGCGGGATCGCTTCAAAGCTATCGACCGTCTTGACATAGACGAGCAGCTTGTCGCCAATCTTCAACTCATGATCCCAGTCGCTGGGATCCAGCTCTTTGTCATTCAACTGCGTTCCCCACTCCAGGGTAGAATCCAGCGACACTTCCCCAACCGATTGGATTGCCGATTGATCCTCCGTGAACCTCACGATCCCACTGCTCTCCAGCGCATGACGTGCCGTTAGCCCAGCCATATAATCGTAATGCAGGCTGCGCGTCACATCGGGGATAAAGGTACCCCCGTCGATCGTCAACGTGATGTCGTGGGGTTGTTCTTTGTCGGTTCTCTGTGCTTCCGCCGGTGCCGGTTGATCCGTAATTTGGCCTTGGGCGCAAGCCGTCACGATTATTGCTATTCCTGCCATCCATCCAACAAGCCATCGCCATCTCTTGTGCATTGCCGCCCCCTGCCCTTCTCCTATCATTGTCCCAACCCGGGCAATAGAATATTCCTTATCTTAAGGATACCGGACAAGGCGCAGGTTCTCAAATTTTATACAAACGGCGGCTCGTGGAAGCGAAAGACCACTTATTCTGTGTATCGCGGGAATAACACGTTATTTTCAAGATGTACATGCGTAAAGGTCATTCCCTCCAACTCCTCCAGGCGCGCGTAAGTCAGACGATACGTCGTGCAGGCATGAGCCGGCGGTTGAAAATCCCCGGTGAGCTCGCGCAGCTGTTTCAAGATATTCCCTGCACCGTCATGCTCCGATTCCAAATCGGCAATCGCGCCCTGCAGTTTTTCGAGCACTTCCGGTTCGCGGCCTGCATCCCAGTTGAGCATCTTCGGAAATACCTCGGCCTCCTCTTTGTCACTGTGCGCCAACAGCTCACGCCGCAACTCGCCGAACAATCGGGCCACCTCCAGCAGGTGAGGATCTATTTCACCGTGAACGCGCGAGACCTTCGTCACGTATTTTTGAATTTCCGGGAGCTCCTCCCGTAAATAACGGTGATGTTTGCCTACGATATGTTCAACCAGGTCCGCAGATGACGCTTGAAGCCAGCCTTCTTCTCCTCCTGTATGCGGATGCTCAGCTAACATACGGTTCAAGTCCTCCAGCAACAGCTCTACCGGAACGCCGCTTTCTTCCGCCGACTCGGTAATTGGACGGTTTCCCCCGCAGCAAAAGTCGATTTTCCGTTGCCGGAAATAATCCGCGGCTTTTGGAAACCGCAGCACGATATCTCGAACTTTATCGGTTATTTGAAATTCTATTGGATTGATATCCATTTCTAAAACCTCCTGAAATAATGAAGTCAAGCTTACCTCTTCACCATACTTCACGAGGTACACCTGCTTGGTGATTGCGCTCACTTCGCCATAAACCTGATTGCCTTATAAAATAAAAAGGCCTCCTGTCTCAGGAGGCCTGTCGTATGTTCTTATTTATTACTTAAGTACGTCGTGATCAACGTAACGCTCGCCATTCAGCTCACTGATCAGCTCGATCGCAACCTTCGCACCGTCACCGGCGGTGATGATCGTATGCACGCTAACCCCAGCAACCGTTCCTGCTGCCCAAACGCGCGGAATGCTCGTACGGCCCTCGCCATCGGTAGCAATCACGGTTTTGATTCTAGGTTCCCGGCCATCCTTCAGCTCCAAGCCGATAGCGCTTGCAAGATCGGTTAAGGCACCGGTAGCTAATACGATATGGGACGCTTCATAACTGCGGCCGGATTCGGTCTTGACAGTCACTTTCGATCCGCCGTTGGTATCTACGCCCGTCACTTTTTCTTCAATGAATTTCGCGCCGAATTTCTCCGCTTGCTCCCGCCCGATCTTTAGAAGATCCGGTCCGGAAATATCCTTCGCGCCGTAATGATTCTCGATCCATGCCCGTTTGGTCATGCTAGCGTTGCTGTCCAGAACGAGCGTTTCTTTACCCGCTTTGGCCAAGAAAAGCGCTGCGCTGGCTCCCGCCGGTCCTGCTCCGATAACAATTACCTCAGCCACAAGTACACCCACTTTCTATTGTTTTCATGCCGCCCGCTCGCCGGTAACGGCATGCCGATCACTTGATCCACTCCGTTGCCCAAGCTTGAACTTCATCCATCACCGGACGAAGCGCACGCCCCTTTTCGGTCAATTCATATTCAATACGAACCGGTGTCTCAGGATAAACGTGACGGATCAGGATCCCTTCACATTCCAAATCCTTCATCCGCTCCGACAACATTTTATCGCTCATGGAAGGAATCTGATTGGAAATATCCTTGAATCGTTTCGGCCCGCTCATCAGCGTATTGATGATCAAACCGTTCCAACGTTTGCCGAGAAACGAAAAAGCCGATTCAAAACGCGGACACATCGCATGAGAATGCTCATCCATAAAATTCACCTCGTTATCATTGCCCGCCTAAAGGCTTAAGACTTACATTTTGTTAGTATATTTCATATTAGCACATTTGTCCTTGGAAAGTAAGGGGGTACCCTTGTCATTTGAAAAACGGCCGCCTTGGCGGCGGCCGCTAATATAGTATATTACGCTGGTTGTAACTTATACCCCCGCATCTCGGCGGCTGAATCCGTTACCATTTACGTTCACCAAATCGATGGGTAGTGTTAATCAAAATAAACCGTTTTTCCCGTTCTCGCCGACTCATAAATGGCTTCTAAAATTTCCGTTACCACGAGCGCTTGCTCCGGCTTAACGAGCGGCTCCTTATCCTCAAGAATGGCCTGCACCCAAGCTCTCGCTTCGCGAGTGGCATCGGTTTCCTGCTTGCCTTCGAAAAAAGCGACGCCGCCCGAGCCCAAATCGACCTTCGTCTCGTACAAACGGCTCATTTTCTCGCCATTGAGGCGAAGTCCGTTGGTCATATCCGCTCCGCCTTCCGTGCCGCACAGCAACGTTTTGGCTTCGCCGATTTCAACCACGTTCAGCGCCCAGCTTGATTCAAGGATGATCGTAGCGCCATTCTTCATCGTGATGAAACCAAACGCGGAGTCCTCCACTTTAAATTCTTCAGGATTCCATGGACCGAACGCGTTCGCCGCATTTTCGCGGTTTCCGAGCTTATGGAAGACGGAGCCGGTGACGCTCTTCGGCTCGTAGTTGTTCATCAGCCATAAGGTAAGATCAAGCGCATGGGTACCGATGTCGATCAGTGGACCGCCGCCCTGCTTCTCCTCGTCCAGAAATACGCCCCAAGTAGGCACCGCCCGGCGGCGAAGCGCCAGCGCCTTGCCGAGATAAATGTCCCCGAGTTCGCCATTTTCGCACAGCTCTTTCAAGTACAAGCTATCGTTGCGGAAGCGGTTCTGGTAAGCGATCGTCAGCTTTTTGCCCGTGCGTTTGGCCGCATCGAGCATTTGACGAGCCTGCTCAGCCGTTTTGGCCATCGGCTTCTCGCACATCACATGGCGGCCGGATTCCAGCGAAGCGACCGTGATTTCCGCGTGGGAGTCATTCGGCGTGCAGACATGCACGACTTCGGCATCGCATTCCGCTAACAATTGGCGGAAATCCGTATAAACCTTGGCGCCTTCCGCGCCATATTGTTCCGCAGCTTTGGCTGCGCGCTCCTGGACGATGTCGCAGAATGCGATCATTTCCACCTCAGGCTGCTGAGCTAGGCTTGGCAAATGCTTACCGTTCGCAATCCCGCCACAACCGATGATCGCGACTTTCAACGTTTTAGACATGAAGCTTACCTCCCTTTTCCGCGTAGGCACGCACCCACTCCATGCTTGTTTGGATGCTGTCCAGCGGATCTGCGGCGCAATAATCCTGCTCCACGATCAACCATTTTACGCCTGCTGCGATCGACGCATCGCCGATGTCCGTAATGGCGATTTCTCCGCGGCCCAACTCAACCGTTTCCGGAGAACCGTCCGCTTTCTTAACCAAGTCTTTCCAGTGCACCAGCGGAAGCCGCCCTTGGTATGTCGCGATATATTCCAGCGGATCCGACCCGGCAAACGCAACCCAGCAAGAGTCGAGTTCAACCTGCAGCAAGGATTCGGGAACTTGCTCGTATATCGCATCTAGCGCCGGTTTGCCCTCGTGCTGCAACGTCAGTTCAAAATCATGGTTATGATAGCAAAGGACCAAACCCTCTTCTTTGCAGCGCTCTCCGAATATTTTCAGATCCTCGATGATTTCCGACCAGCGGTTGCGATCCTCCTCCGCCAAATAAGGAACGATGATATAACGGCTGCCAATCGCTTTATTAAACGCCAATTCCTCATCCAAGGCTTCCTTCAACCGGTTATATGGAGTATGCGCACCGATCGCGGTCAAGCCCGTTTCCCGCAATATTTCCTGCACCTGCTCTACCGAGCGACCGTAAAATCCGGCAAACTCCACACCTTTATAACCAAGTTTCGCCACCTTGCGCAGCGTTCCCTCAAAATCCTGCTCCAAATGATCTCTTACCGTATACAACTGCAAACCAATCTGCGTCATCTTCTCGTTCACCTCATCCATAGTTGTGGTATAACCTAGAACTCCATTCATGCCATCAGATGGATCCATATAAAGCGCTTTCCATGTACCATGGTATTTCAAAACGCTCCGTTGTAAAATGAATAATATGATTGAAACATGAACAATCTGGTCATTTTTTTCGAAGACCCTGTGGAGGACACCAATGAAGGAAGAAGCAAACCTGCAAATTTTGCATGCCGGCTATTCGCTGCACCGCAAGCCATTCCACACGACGCAAATAGACGGACACGAAAATTATCTCATTCGCCTGCAAACATTAGGCAAATGCCGTTCGCGATTAAACGGGCGGCTAGAGCTTTTGGAACCCGGCGATTTGTTGCTGTTCGCCCCGGGGGATCCCTACGAGCTGAAAATTGAAGCGGAACCGAACAGTACAGGGGAACCGGCGGTTTCCAGCGGCGATTACCATATTTTTTTATCTGGGGAATGGATCAAAGCCTGGTGGAACCGCCGGCCGCTTCCTCATCGACTGAAGGTTCCCTTGTCCGAGGGCATCGTTGGAACCTTCCGTCAGATCATGCTGGAGCAGCGCCGCATCTCCAACCCGACACCGGAAATATCCGAATACTATTTAAAGATCCTGTGCATGGAGATCGAACGAAATTTACTGGAGCAGCCGCAACCTACCTATCCAACCTATCTTGCCCACCGCCTGAAAAATTATATCGAAGAAAACGCTGCTACTCCCTTTAAGCTGGAGGACGCCGCAGTCCACGTCGGCATCAGCGTGTCGCGGGCGGTGCATCTCTTCAAGCAGGCGTTTGGCACCAGCATGATTCAATACACCCTGGACGTGCGACTGAACATGGCGCGCGAGCGGATCATCTTCAGCCCCTTATCGCTTGAGCACGTTGCGGAGAGCTCCGGTTTCCCGAGCTACAATTATTTCCACAAAGTTTTCCGCAAACGTTTTGGGATGTCTCCCAAACAATTCCGCCAAACCTCCCGTGACAATGGCGCATAGTGTTGGGTCTGCCTGAAATGCAAACAACGCCGTGGGTGGCCATTGTAACGGCCGCCTGCGGCGTTGTTCTTTTTTACCCTTAACCTCCGTTGGTTTGCGGTATCGCTTGGCGAAGGCGCGCTTTACGCTTCTTCATTTGGGTGCCAAGCAGCACCACCACAGCGATGACGAGAATCTCGAATCCGTATTTGATCCAAGGGCTGGCGAACCAATCGTGGATCAGCGGCTCTTCGACGATCATCTTGGCTGAGGTCCAAGCCAGTACGGCGGCACCGATCGTGATCACGATCGGATAACGTTCGGTCAACTTCAGAATCATCGTGCTTCCCCATACCATAATCGGTACAGAAACGGCGAGACCGATAATGACCAGCAGGGTGTCCCCATGCGCTGCACCCGCTACGGCTAGCACGTTATCGAGGCCCATCATCGCATCTGCGATAATGATCGTACGGATGGCTGCCCACATTTGGTTGCCTGCTTTTATTTCGTGGTTCTTCTCCTCGACCAGCAACTTATAGGCGATCCAGACAAGAGCAAGGCCGCCGGCGAGTCGTAATCCCGGGATGTTTAGCAGTTGCACGACAAGCAAGGTCATGATTACCCGGATCACAATCGCGCCAATGGTCCCCCAAATAATGACTTTTCTCTGATCCTGGTGAGGCACGTTACGGGCGGCAAGGCCAATAACGATCGCGTTGTCTCCGGCTAGGACGAGGTCAATCAGGACGATGGATAATAAAGCCATCCAAAATTCCGGCGAAAATAAATCCATATTCTCTCCCCTTTCTAATTTCCATGCAGCGATCCCACTTTTTCCGGAAAAACCGCCTCACGACCGACCGCTGACTTTGTTGTAAAGGTAGTGTGTCAGGCCTACGGACAATTGATGCGGTAGGGATTACGGGAACAATCCCCATCAGTGATCCAAAAAAAATACGCCGTGTCCGTATTGGGCACGACGCAATTTATGCATCAAAAGAGACCTTCACCCAATACTCGCTACGGGCAAAGGTCTCGCTAACAACATTTCGTTGCCAATAAAGCCGGGGGTATGTATACTCCCGTAATGACGACTTTATTGTAGCAGCTACTCCCCTTTGGGAACCATGCATGTTTAATGGAGTTATTATAGCACGTACTCCAGGAGAGCACCAGCCTTTTATGCAAAGCGTTTTGGGTTTGGTGCAAAAACAAGTTATAATAAGGAGCGAAACGGAGGGATCACAATGAGTCCAGCGTCAAATTCCAATGTCAAACTGGCCACTTTTGCCGGAGGTTGCTTCTGGTGCATGGTTTCGCCATTCGAAGAGCTGCCCGGCATTCACGGGATTATTTCCGGATATACCGGCGGTCATACGGTTAATCCAACTTACGAGCAGGTTTGCGCCGGACACACCGGCCACTACGAAGCCGTGCAGATCACGTACGACCCGGCCGTGTTTCCTTACCGCAAGCTGCTGGAGTTATATTGGCAGCAAATCGACCCGACGGACGAAGGCGGCCAATTTCATGATCGCGGCGAATCGTATCGCACCGCGATTTTTTACCATGATGAGGAGCAGCGTCTGGAGGCAGAGGCTTCTAAGCAAGAGCTTGCGCAAAGCGGTCGCTTTAACAAGCCGATCGTCACACCGATTTTGCCGGCGGCGCCTTTTTATCCTGCCGAGGAATATCATCAGCAATATCACAAGAAAAATCCGGGCCATTATAAGCTGTACCGCAAAGGCTCCGGACGCGAGGACTTTCTGGAACGCCACTGGTCCGGCCCGGAGGATCCAGAGGAACTGAAGCGCCGGCTGACCCCGATGCAATACGAGGTGACGCAAAACAACGCGACCGAGCGGCCGTTTACAGGCGAGTACTGGGACCACGAAGAAGAAGGGATTTATGTCGATATCGTCTCCGGCGAGCCGCTGTTCAGCTCCCGCGACAAATACGACGCAGGCTGCGGCTGGCCCAGCTTTACGCGCCCGCTCCGTAGCTACCACGTCAAGGAAAAAACCGACACGAGTCACTTCATGATCCGCACCGAAGTGCGCAGCCGGCTGGGCGACTCCCACCTGGGCCATGTCTTCGAGGATGGCCCGGAACCAACGGGCCTCAGATATTGCATTAATTCCGCGGCGCTCCGCTTTGTACCGTTAGCGGATCTAGAGAAGGAAGGGTACGGAGAATATCTTTACCTGTTCCAAGATACGCAAGAATAAAGAAGCTAGTACAGAACAAGGCTGCCGATCCCGGCAGCTTGTTCTTTTTGGAGAGGATCATGATTCTTCGCCCCGCTCCTCTCCGGCCTTTTTACGGGCACGAAACCGCCGCACCTTCATGAGGTTGCCGCACATTTTATCATCGCAGTATTTTTTCGTTCGATTTCGCGTATCATCATAAAAAATCCAGCGGCAATCAGGGTTATCGCACACGCGAATCCTTCCCGTCTCTCCCCCAAGTAAGGTTTCGCCGAAGCTCGCGGCGATTTCCGCCCGCACATGGCGCCAATCCTCCGTTACCGGAACATATACCAGCCGAACCGCTCCCGGCCGGCCAATCAGACGGCGACTCACTACATCAAGCGCTAAATGCTCGTTGAGCAGCTGCCAATCCCCATCTTCCATGTCGCCGCCGTCCGCCAATTTGACGGCTAGCAGATGCAAACGCTCCCGAAAATGACGCATTGCCGAAGCTGCTTCCGCAGGCATCGGTACGGGGGCGGCGAGATGCCAGTCGCTAAGGAATCGCTCTTGCCAAGCCCGTATTTCCAGGCGATCTTCGCTGCGTCCGCTCCCCCGCCAGTCATGCCATTGGCTATTTAGAAAATCACTCCATAATGTCTCCAACTCCAAAGGCCTCCCCAAGATGTAACGACCAAATCTATAAATGAATAGTTACATTCTTACCATCTTCTGCTACAATACCATTGTAACCCTTTAAATATGGATTAGCCAGTTACAATGATGAGGAGGAGATCAGATGAGCGTAAGTGCCGTGGATTTACTCGTACTGCAAAAAGACAACACTTGGGAATTGGAGGAGTGGATCGTACCGTTGTCAACGGCTTTGGCAGGCACGACCGCCGAGCAAGCCATTTGGGCTCCGCCGGGCGGCGGCAACACGATATGGCAAACGGTCAGTCATATTAATTATTACAACGAGCGGATGCTTAGCCGCCTAAAAGGGGTAGAGCCGGACGCTCGCGTGGAAACCAACGAGAAGACCTTCGCTGGCGGAACGCCGGATGAAGCCGTGTGGGCAGAGGTGCTGGCGGAAACGAAACGGATTCAGTTGGAACTGCGCGAGGCGATCGCTTCCTTATCCAATGAGGAATTGGAAGCGCCTTACGCGAATACGAACGAATCCGTGGGACGCGAGTTCTCCCGCTGGATGCTGCATGACGCCTACCATGCGGGACAAATCGTGTTGATTCGCAGGCAGCAGGGTTCTTGGAGATCCTGAGAAATCAAAAAAGAAACGGCCCGAGCCTTAAGCTCGAGCCGTTTTCTCTTTCATTGGGTAAGGCAGACGCATCGGCGCCAGTTGTCCCTGTCCGTAATGGACGGTCCAAGTAATCATTTTCCCAGCGATCAGCACCGCCAGTATCGTAAACATGGTTTCTTTGAATGGTAAATATAACAAGGAGACCGTCAGCACGACCGCATCCATGATGATAAACATCGTACCGATTTTGATGCCGGACCACTGGCTTAGCAGCATGGACAGAATATCATCCCCGCCGCTTGCTCCACCTGCCCGCAACACGAGTCCTGCCCCGAAACCGGTCAAGAGCCCCGACAATAACGCAGCCAACGGCAAGTTGTTCTGCAGGTTCATCGTCAATGGCGAGTATTTCTCGCACAGCTCGTAAACCAGCGAGAACGTCAGCGAAGCCGCCACCGTATTGATCACGAACTTATGGCCTTTCAGCCACCAGGCGAGTACCACGATCGGCAAATCCAGCGCGATCATCGTCAATGCCGGAGGCAGGTTAAACAGGTATTTGCCAAGCAACGCTAGGCCGACAAATCCGCCTTCCGACAATCCGTTCTGAAAATTGATGTGGTAATACGTAAAAGCCAATAAACTAGATCCTAGCAACATCGTAAATAATCGAGTACCGTACGTTTGCCATCTTGCTTTTGTCCTCATTTGGAATCCCTCTTATCGTAGTTTGGTTGACCATCCGGCAACACCCTACGGAGCAGATCCATGAGGAGTTCATCCTTCGCATGATTTCACGCTTCTTTCGTAGGTTTGTCGCCAAATTACCGACTAGCCACGAAAGGAGCTAAGTATAAGAGAGATCACAACGTTTCCAAATCGTCCTTTGGGATTTCGTCCTTCGGGGACACATGGTATCCTGATCCTTTCTGTTAGAATTTCTTCTATTTATATTATACCACATATCTGATCATGACTGCACGGGACAGTCTACAAGCTTTTTTATTTTTAGCGAATAATGTGATACTTGTCATTGCATTTTAGTAACAGTTCACATTTTGGCAACTTTCAATGTGACAGAAGTCACCTTTTTACGTGCTGACGCTTCCTATACTGAGGTGGAACGAAATTTTCTAGAAAGAGGGTTCACCCATGCTTGACGCCAAAACAATTGAGATTATCAAATCTACGGTACCAGTTCTTGAGATCCATGGACAAACCATTACGAAAAACTTCTATCAGACGATGTTTAAAAATCACCCCGAGCTGCTGAACGTATTTAACCATGCCAATCAACGTCAAGGTAAACAACCTACGGCGCTGGCCAATGCGGTTTATGCCGCCGCCGCCCACATCGATCGTCTGGAAGAGATTCTCCCGGTTGTTCGTGGGATTGCCCAAAAACACCGGGCGCTGGGGATCCAACCGGAGCATTACCCGATCGTCGGTGAGAATCTGCTTGCGGCAATCAAAACGGTGCTTGGTGACGCAGCAACCGATGAAATTCTCGATGCCTGGGGCAAAGCCTATGGCGTGATTGCTGACGTGTTTATCAGTGTAGAGGCCGAGATGTATCGTGAGACAGCGGAGAAAAAGGGCGGTTGGCGCGGATTTCGCCGCTTTGTCGTTGAACGTAAAGTCCCCGAGAGCGATGTGATCACCTCGTTCTACCTGAAGCCGGAGGACGGCAATGAGATCGCCTCCTACTTGCCGGGACAATATATTACCGTCCGCGTAAAGCCGAAAGGCCAGGAATATACCCATCTGCGCCATTACAGCTTGTCTGCGGCACCCGGGCAGCCCTATTACCGAATTTCGGTGAAGCGTGAGGAGGCCGCCGAAGATCGCCCGGCGGGTGTCGTTTCCACCTACTTGCACTCCCATATTGGGGAAGGCGACGTGCTTGAACTCAGTGCTCCAGCCGGTGACTTCACATTGGATCAAACGCAGAACCTGCCGCTTGTGCTGTTGAGCGGCGGCGTTGGCCTCACCCCGATGGTCAGCATGCTGGAAACGGTGCTGCAAAGCGGAGCCAAGCGAGATGTCGTCTATATCCACGCCGCCCGCAGCGGCAAACATCATGCCATGAAGGAGCACATCGACGAACTCGCACAGACCCACGATAACCTGCGCTCTTACACCGTATACGAAACGCCGGAAACCGGCGATAGCAGCGACAAAGCCGGTTACATCGATCTTCCTTGGCTCAAGACGGTCACAACGGCCGATAGCGACTTTTATTTCTGCGGACCAGTACCGTTCATGAAGGCAGTTCGACGCGCCTTGAAGGAATGGGGCATTCCGGACGGACGGATTCACTTTGAATTTTTCGGCCCGGCGGACAGCCTGGAAGATACGATCAACTAATTCCCTTGAAGACCAACAAAAAGCGCGGACACGGGAAATCTCCCCTCGTCCGCGCTGTTGTCATCTATTCAGGTTTAGGCCCGTTCGTGTCCATGGCCGCGCAACAGCCGGTTGACCGTTTCGCGCCGCACGCCGATCAGTTGGCCGATTTCCTCCTGGGTTAAGTAATCGGTCAAGGGTACGCCATGGGCGTGCTGACCCAGCCATTTCGTCAGCAGCTCCAGCCGTTCGGCCGGCGTGCCGACCGTTAAATGGTCAAGCCGCTCTTGCATGAAACGTACCTTCTCCTGCAGGAGCTGAGCAACCTCAAGCGGTTTCTGCGGATCCTCCTGAAGCTCGCGATACCACACCTGAGAAGGAATCGCCTCTACCTCACTGCGCATCAAAGCAATCGCCGTCCCGTGCACCTCTTTCGGGGTGATCAGGGAGTGATGGGGCACGGTTTCCCCCGGGTACAAGATATTAAACAAGACCATGTTCCCGTTCTCATGCAGTCGTGTCACTTTGAACAGTCCGCTTTTGATATGGTACAGAAAAGAACCGTCGTCCCCTTGCCGGAACAAGATTTCGCCTTTATGTAATATCATGACAATCTCTCCATTTCTTCAAAACGCAATTATTTTTATTATAGCAAAAATGGGGAAGGCTGTCCCGAACGTCCTAATGCGAAGATCCGGTCTTTCAGGGGGCGAGCAAAAGGCTGTCCCGTCTATATCTAGGGGACAGCCTTCGCTTTAAGGCCCACTAAGTTTACTGTGCCAAGCCTCATAACTATGAACGGCAATACCGGCAAACGAGTTGTGCTTTCTTCCCAGTTCCTCCAACCCTTTCATCTCCCGGTTCAGCGAGGCAAGCGGCTGTTTATGGAAGGAAACGCCAGGCCCTTCCCGACTTTCGCCCACCTCGACGCCAACCCATACCCGCTTATTTTGCCGATCCGCTTCATTCAGCGTGCGCTTCGAGATTTCATAGATGCGGCCTGCGACATCCCGATACGCCATGATCGCCAAATAATCGAACTGGTCCACCATCCAATTGCCAAGCGGCAACTTCAGGGTCCCGCTCGGGTGGTCGATCTGGTCCAGCCAGAACGGAACGGCCGCACCAATCGCGAGCTCATTATACCTCGCTTCTTCCGTCCAGGCGCGGACGCCTTCCATCCACTGTTCCACCACGGCTTCCTGATCCGTCTGCCAGCGGTCCAGCAAATAGGGCTCGACGTCCAGCTGTACACCGGTAAACCGCTCTTCGGCCCTCGCTTCCCGGTTGTAATCGACCACCCACTTCAAAAACTCCTCGGCCTCGTTCCTGTGCTCCCGCAGCGCCCAATCCGGGTGGCCGCTTAAGGCATGCACCTGAATGCCGGCTTTAGCAGCGGCTCGGATGAAGCTGCGATAGCTCTCCTTCCCCACCCCGCCGCCGATTTGCAGAAAGAGGGTGTCCACGCCCTGCTTGCGTGCAAAGGCCAGCACCTCGCCGGGATGCTGTTCGATGACCGTGGTCTCCCAGATCCAGGTGGCTTTCGCTTGTGAACCCGATGGCCGGATAAAAGCCAATAAAACAAGCAAAACCATCATTAGCATCCCGCCGAGTGCAAGCAGGGCTGGCCGCTTGCTTCCCGGAAAGGCCCGAAGGCGAACGAATATCGGCTTTCTGAACATCAAGCTCCTGTCCTTTTATCCTACGATCAGCGCAGGAGACTCTTCGTTGACCTGCGCAACGGAGTGTCCAATCTTGTAGACATGCGGCAGCGGATACTCACGGAACGCATTACGCGTATCGACGATCGGCACGCCGAGGCGGGCGATCCCCTCATAATCGAAATTGCTGTGATTGGTCACCAACACGATGCAGTCGTAGGCCTTGAATTTGTCGAGCTCGTAAGCAACGCTGTGCACGACGCCGCCCGATTTTTCACGGAAGCTTGCCGCATACGGGTCATAATAATCCACTTTGGCTCCGCTATCCTTAAACAGCTCGTACACCGACAAACCTGGGGATTCGCGCAGGTCGGCGATATCGGGCTTGTAAGCCATGCCGAGTATGAGAATCCGGGATTTCTTGATCGATTTAGCGTATTCGTTCATGATTTTGGACGTCTTGTTGACGACGTAATATGGCATGTTATCGTTGGTTGACTGCGCCAGCTCGATGAACTGGCTATAGAAACGGAAACCCTTCGCTTTCCAGCTCAGGTACATGGGGTCCAGCGGAATGCAGTGACCCCCGATGCCAGGTCCCGGATAAAACGGCATAAACCCAAACGGCTTGGTCTTCGCCGCATCGATCACTTCCCAAATGTCGATGCCCATGCGGTCGCACATCATGGCCATTTCGTTGACAAAGGCAATGTTGACGCTGCGGAACGTATTCTCCAGCAGTTTGGACATTTCCGCTACTTTAGGCGAAGAAACCGGCACGACCGTTTGGACATACCGGGAATACAGTGCCGTCCCCAAATCCAGGCAGGCCTTCGTCGTTCCTCCGATGACCTTCGGGGTATTGAAGGTGTTGAATTTCGAATTCGATGGATCCACCCGCTCCGGTGAAAAGCAGAGGAAGAAATCTTCGCCAGCCGTATACCCCAGCTTCTCCAGTTCTTGTTGGATCAGCTCTTCGGTCGTCCCCGGATAGGTTGTGCTTTCCAGCGTGATTAGCATGCCCTTCTTCATGTATCGTTTCAACTGATCCACCACGGTGACGATGTAGGAGGTATCGGGGTCCTGGTTTTCGCTCAGCGGCGTCGGCACGCAGATACTGACCGCGTCAATTTCGGACAAATTCGCATAATCCGTGGTTGGAAGAAACCGTCCCGTCCCCATCGCTTCCGCCAATGTTTGGGAAGAGATATCGTGGATATACGAATCTCCACGTTGGATTTTATCGATTTTCGCGACATCAAGATCGATGCCAACCACCCGGAAACCCTGCTTTACCATTTCGACCGCTAGCGGCAGTCCGACATAGCCTAGACCCACAACGCCCAATACGGCGGTTTTCGATTCAATCGCATTCATCAGCTTCTGGTAATGATTATTCACAGGTTTCTACCTCCATTTTTTGTCTGTAATTGATTCGGGTCAAATTATTGGATGCAACGCCGAATTCGGGCATCCAGCTCCACCGGGGAAAACGGCTTAGTGATGTAATCGTCCACCCCGTTTTGGAAGCACAAGCTGATCGTCTTCTCTACGCGTTGTTCCGTCAGGACGACGATACTCGGCATCTCCTCGCCGCTCGCCTGCTGGATTTGATGAATATAAGGCAGACCGTCGATGCCGTACAGGTTCAGCTCCGTCAGTACCAGATCGGGCTTCCAATCGGTGATCAAATCCAAGGCGGTGATGCCGTTATCGGCTATCATCGTCTCATAGCCCTGCATATTCAGCCGGATTTGTAGGAATTCGCGTACCGCCGGGTCTCCCTCTACGATCAGGATCCGGCTTTTTACGAGCAACAAGTCCGCTTTCGTAAAAATATGGATATCATCGGAGTAATTCTGCTTGGCTTTCTCCTCCATTTGACTCAGCAGTTGCGGCGTGATTTCCTCCCGTGTAGAGAAGCTGGACAGCGCCATCCGCGGACGATAATCGGCAATGCGCTCCTGTAGCTGCTGCTTCAGCCGCAAGCCTTGATAATGGACGGCATCCAGCGCCAGGCCCGGCAGTAGTACCGCCACGCTCCCCGGCTCGTCTCCGCCCCATACATCAAACTGAAGTCCCGGTTCGGATTCCAGAATTCCCCGCACTTGGGAAGCCACGTAAGAGGGGCCGCCTGCGGAATAAATGAACAGCACCCCGTTCACCTCGTTGGCCGTTTCCCTCACGCGTTGTTCCATGTCGGCATATAAGCCGGATCGTTCCGTTTGGTTTTGCAGTGCCATCAGGTTTGACATCATTCATTCCCGCCTTTCTTCTTCCGTAAGTTTATCCTTGTTTGGTTATTTCGTGGATCCAAGCCTTCCCTTTACCCTATCATCCCCTTTCCGGCCACCGGCCGCGAAGCGGGGGGAGGAGGAGAGATGCCCGAAGGCTATGCGGATTTGGCCGGTTTCGCCGTTTTGGCGGCCGCCTCCCCTTTGTCCTGCCAGCTTTGGCGGGTCATCGTCCCCCAGGAATTGTTGTTGCGCAGAAACTGGATATGCCCTTGAATCCGCCACAATCCCCCGAGCTGTGCGTAACCGAAAAACTTGAACGCCGAAAACAACAGCAGCTTGCACAAGTCCGACAGCTTATTGAACCGCTTGAACGCGAGTTCCTCAAGGAGTAACGCCCCGATGCTGAGCACGTAACCGCTGAGGAAGTTGATCAGCCAGAACACCGCAAGGACCCGCCAATGCGTCATATCGAGCAACGTGTACCCGATCAGGGCGAGCAGCCCGGTAACTTTGAAATAAGGGTTTAATGCTTCAAAAATGATGTTGTACGGCATCGTCAGGAGCCCCATCACCTTGTATTTCGGATTGAAGGCCATGTCGTAGTTCTCGATCATGTTCTTCAGATTACCACGGCCCCATCGCTTGCGCTGGTTGGACAGAATCCGGTACGTATCCGGCGCCTGCGTCCAGCACACCGCTTCCGGACAAAATGAAATACGGTATTTCAACTTATTCTCCAGCATATAACGGTGGAGCTTGATGATGATGTTCATATCCTCGCCGGGATACCCTCCGCGATAACCGCCGACGGCGATGACATAATCCTTGCGGAACAGGCCGAACGCTCCCGACACAATGATTAGCCCATTGATCGAGCTCCAACCGATCCGCCCTCCGAGGAACGCCTTCAGGTATTCCGTAGCCTGGAACATCGGCCAGATTTTACGGGGCAGCGAAACTTCCTTCACCGCCCCGTTCTCGATCACGCAGCCGTTGGCGATTCGCACGTCGCCGCCGATGGCGACGGTCTCCTCCGGGTTCTCCATATACATGCGGGCCATCCGGATCAACGCATCCTTCTCCAGCAGCGAATCGGCATCGATCGAAGAGATGAGCGGATAATGCGACAGGTTGATGCCGGCATTCAGCGAATCGGCCTTGCCGCCGTTGGGCTTGTCGATGACGTACAGATGTGGATACTTCGGGTTATGGTACACCGCCGTAATCGGTTGGCAGTCGATCGTGTGACGGATGTCCGGATCCGGCAGCAGCATCAACTCGAATTCGTCCCGCAACACCCCCAGCGTGTTGTCCTTGGACCCGTCGTTAATCACGATCACTTCGTAAGTCGGATAATTCAGGGTCAGGAGGCATTTGACGTTTTCGATGACCGTGATCTCCTCGTTAAAAGCCGGCACCAGCAACGAAACCGGCGGTACCAGTTCGGAACCGGACAACGTGTTGTATTTCGAATAGGCAGCCCGGCGGAAGATCGTAAGAATTTGCCGGAACGAAAAGGTCATGATCGAAAAATAAACCAAGTTGACCGTCATGACGTAATACGTCGCAAACAGGCCATAGATCAGCAAAATATCTCTAAGCAGTGGTCTCCCTCCTCTCAAGCGCAAAAGCAAATCGTCCCAGTGCCGGTGCCTCCTCCGGCACTTCTTGTCCTCGCATCGCAGCCAGCGCCACCTTGACCAAATCCTCGTTATCCTCCTTCAACAACTGGAGCAGAAGACGGCTCGCATCCAGCCGTGTCTCCATCAGGATATCGGCGGCAAGGTGATGAATCGGCTTGCCGTGGCGCAGGAGATGGACCAGCATATCCCTAAGCTGCTGCTCCTGTTCCGCGCTTTTGGCGATCGAGCGGGCAAGCACGATGCTCAGCGGACTATATTTCTGATGCTTCAGCATCTCCAGCAGCCGCGGCACCGCTTCGGCCGCCCGCATTCCGCCGAGGCGGTAGGCAGCGGCGATCCGCCGCCCGTAAAACAAGCTGTCGAGCAACTTCAGGTCTTCCCGGACAAAACCGGCGTTGTAACATAAAGCGATCAGCTTCTGCTGCAAATCGCCCTTAAATTGTTCGATCCACTCGGTTACCCGTTGCTGGATCACCCGCCGCTCCAGATCCCCAAGCTTGCCGGGCGGTAGCGGAAGCTCCTCGGCATCGCCCAGATGGGCTTGGAGGAACAGGAAGTAATCCTGATGCTTCCGCTGATATTCCTTCGTTTTGCGCTGAATGCGCAAATGCCGGATTTTCATATAAAACAAGAGCAGCATGCCTATGCCGATCAGCCCCAGGCATACATAAATAAAGGCAATTGCCAGTCCAAGATGCTGACCCGCCATCCTGTTTTCCTCCTTTCGGCGCCAGTTATTCTCCCGTCGTTCGCCGATCCGGCAAGCTTTGGTAGAACGCCTGCAGGGCGTAATAACCGGACTTGAGCCGTTCGGTATACTGCACGGTTTCCCATGGCTGCCACACGTATTTCGGGAATGCGTCCAATGAGACGTTTTCCCGGGTTTCTCCGCTTTCCGTTCCCGGACCCAGAACCCCCGCTTCGCCCCGCTCCATGATCCATGGAATTAGGGTCAGGCCGTCCGATTCGGTCGTCGAGAAGGCCCGGTCCTCCTTCAAAGGCCGGTAGTCAATCACTTGCCGCGAGCTAGGATCCGCAAAGCCCAGCAGCATCCAGGGAATGCGTAGTTCTACCTCATTGCCGCTGTACTGCCAAGAAGCAAGCGAGTTGAAATCGGCGTTTCCCGGATCGGTGGTGCCGCGAATCAGCTTGCCGACGGTCATGTCCTGGAACGGATGAGCGAAGCGGGTGTCGGGCGGCGTCATCGTCAAGCTGACCGCCAGCTTCCAAGGTTGAAACTCTACAGTTTGCTCCTCCGTAGGATCGTCAAGCATCCAATATCCGTATCGCCCGTAAAGTCGGCGATGGAAATCGTAACTTGGCGCCGTCAGCACTTCGGTCTCCTCGTCATTTCCGATCTCCACGATCGCCTCCAGGCCGTCGCTCAGCGTTCGCCCAGGCAGCTCCGCCACCGGCTGATTCCCGCCGGGCTGCGTATCTGCGCCAAGCCGAATCAACCGCTTGGCCGGGTCGAACGGGTCGCTTAGCTGAAGACCCACGTAGACATAAGCTTCGTCGTGCGTGACCTGCAACCGGTCGATCCCTGCCGACGGACGATCCCAGGCTTGGACCTCCCCTTCCGGCAGGGATTCCCAATCCTCCAGCTTGCCGTCGATCATGAGGTCGTCCTCTTTACCAGGGCCCATCGACAACAGACCGAATTGTTTTTCATTGGTCAACACGTTTAGCCAAAAAGCGCGTCGATCCTCCGGGATCTCAAACCGCATCGTATTCCACGTTTTCTTGAACCATTCATCCTGCCACATGAACAAGATGGCACCGGCATACCCCGTATCATAAATATCCTTCGTCAGAGAGACGTTGATCTCTCCCTGCTCTTGCTCGTTGTGGCCGCCCTGATTCCGTCCGCCCCGTCCGAGGTGGGAGACGCCCAGCGAGGAAGGAACGCCATATTCGGTAATCATCACCGGGATGTCCTTATAGTAATTTTTTAGCTCCTGCAAATAAGCCTTGTAGGTGTTGAAGTCCCCATCCCCATCAGGGATCGTCTCCAGCGTTTTGTCTAGATGGAAAAAGTCCGGATAATACGGGTACGCATGATAAGCGGCGAAATAACCCGCTTCCCATTCCACGGGCCGAATATGCGTAGCGTCGACGCTGGCCAGGTCCTCCTCGAACAACGGTTCACCGGGATGCTGCAACACATCCGTCGTCACCCAGTTCGTAAACGTGATGGGATGCTCCCACCCGTACGCGCGTTCCTTCTGGGCGGTGTCGTCTACCAGCTCTGCCAGCCAGCTCTCGAATGGACTCGCCTCGTCTGTCGCCGTGAAATGCTGCCCTTGATACGGCGGAAGTTCAGCGTGCTTGCGGTTCGTGTTATCCACCATCTCCGGGTCCCATTCGGTGCCGATATGCCAGGCCATCAGGTAGGGACCGGCATTTGCGGTATACTTGCCGCCCGACGTTCCCGGCTGTTTCGGGACCTTCAAATCGCCGTAAACGGCTTTAACCGCCTTTTCGATCTCTCGGTGAAAAGCCTCCTTAATCCCGGGAATGTAAGCATCCTGCTGCTCGATTAACTGCTCCTCCGGCGACCAGATGCCTTGGATGAAATAGAGGGGGTCCTTCCCCTTGTCCCGGTTGTATTTAACCAGAGACTTGTAGAACACCGGATTATGCACCGTATAAATTCGAATCACATTTGCGCCCATGTCATCAATCTGCTGGAACCAGCGCAAGTAATCGTCTTCCGTAATCGGAAATTCCCCGGGAAAATATCCCGGCACCGTCGCCCCCAGGTTGACGCCTTTGACGAACAACTCCTCCCAACTGCTTTCGCCGTCATAGGCGAGAAGTTTGTCGCCTTCGGTACGGAACTTCAGCTCCGTTCCGTCCTTTGCCGCATAGCTGTAATGAGGCGGCGGCCAATTTAGAACGGCCAGAACCACGCAGCCTGCGATGAAGACGCCCGCCAGGACAAGCCCCATCGCCAACCTTTTTTTCGCTAATGTCGTCATCGGATTACCCTTATTTCACCTCGCTGTTCTTCTTTTCGTGCTCGTTCTGAACAACCGAATCCCCCGGCCGTACGCCGACATTCCCGAGGAGCACAGCGTCCTATCGAACGGCCGCTTTCTATGCAGCTATACAGGTGATGATTCAGTATGGCCGATTCGCACCTCCGCTTCTCAAAATCACTATTTATCATGAACCAAGCGCCCCTATCATGTAACTAGGCTAATGGGAGTGTTTTACAGCTGGGGCTGTTTTCCGGGGGAGACGGATTTTCGGCATCTCTATCCCGCTTGGTCATTTCGTGATATTAGACGTACAAAATTCATCTAGGTTTCGCTCAATTTTTACACCCTTTTCCATAATGGTTACAAAATTGATACCAAAGTCTTGTCTGAAAATCGCGTCATTCTGCGGTTTTCCACGATTTTCTAAGGTTACAGCCCTTGTCAAAAAAAGCTTCCCTGGTCCCAGCCTGGGACTAGCGTTTTTCCGTCGTTTACGATGACGGATTTTCGTCGGGCCATCCCGCCTTGATCGGCGACTTCCTTCCTAAAAAATGACGTTTTCCCGCCCTTTTCCATCTTGGGACTCGAAATACAGATTTCACCAGACGTTAACAAAATAAGCTCCCCATCCGCCAGCGGCAGATCAGCAGCTTAATAGATTTACCTTCGTTTAATGCGGGCTTTACCCGTCGTTGACTTGCCTAATCGGTCTCGGCTCCAACAATGTCCGCGAACGCGATCCACTCGGGACCGGCCTCGGTCTGAAGGCGCGCCTGTCGCCCTCCGGGGTCGACTCTCGTCACGGTTCCTAGGACCTCCCGCCCCTGCCATTCCCCGAAGAGATGCAGGCGCACCGGCTTCCCGGTCTGCAGCGAGGTCGTGAGAAGGCATGAAATCCGCTCAAGTTCCTGTTCGTCGAGGAAGGACCGCGCCTTGCGCTCCTGGCTGCGGTTGCCCCGCAAAATCGCCTCCTTGTGCTCCGGCAGCATCATCCGCGACGACTCCCATAATCCGTTGCCATACAGCTTTCCTTTCATCGGTAATGCCCTCCAATCTTGCCGGCTCGATCCCGCGCCTGACCGGCACCCGTCAGCGATACCGCGCGAAAAATCGCCGATTCCCCATAACGACGTTTGATCTCGTCGGTGGCCCGTTCGAGCGCTTGGTATCTCGGCCGTTCATCGAACAAGGTCAGCTGGTATTCGTCGTCCCGCACCAGCCCGGTTAACGTGACCCCCACCTTACGGACCGGCTGGCCGTCCCAATGACGGCGGAACAGCCGCATCACCCCGTCGTAAACCTGCATGGTCACGTTGGTCGGATCGGGCAGCTTCATCTGCCGGTAAAACCCGGTCGGATGGTCGAAATCCGCCCCCCGGCAGCCAACGCTGACAACCCCGCCCATGTAGCCCTTTTCCCGGCACCGGCGGCAGACAAGCTCGGTCAGCTCCAGCAGCGGTACCGCCGTCTCCTCCATCGAATAGTAGTCGCGGGGCAACGTCATTTCATGACCGATCGACTTCTCCCCCTGATGGCTGTTCGGGTCGACCGGCGAGTCGTCCATGCCGTTGGCCAGTCGCCACAGCACTTCGCCGTTGACGCCCCAGCGCTGCCGTAGCCGCGCCAGCGGTAGGTTCGCCAGCTCCCCGATCGTGCGGATGCCCATTCGCAGCAGATGGCGCTCCATGCGGGAGCCGACCATGAACATTTGCCGGATCGGCAGCGGCCACAGCACCTTCGGAACGGCTTCACGAGGCAGAACGTACAGGCCGTTTGCATTTTTCTTGGCGAAATTGTCGCAGGCCATTTTGCTGACTGCCTTGTTGTAGCTGATGCCGAAACGGCTGTAGATGCCGGTCTCGCGGCGGATTTTCTGCTGAATGGTCAGGGCCAGCGTCTCCGGCTCGCCGAACAGCGACAGGCTGCCGGTCACGTCGAGATGCTGCTCATCGATGCTGTACGGCTCCACCAGATCGGTAAACTGCTTCATGATGTTCGTGATCTGCATCGACACGGCGATGTACCGCTCCATACGCGGCCGCATCACCACCAGGTCCGGACATTTTGCCAAAGCCGTGCCCAGCGTCTCCGCCGTTGTCACTCCATACTGTTTGGCCAGCGGACAAGCGGCCAGCACGATCCCCGAGCGCCGTTCCGGATCCCCGGCCACGATCAGCGGGCGGTTCTGGTGCTGCGGATGATCAGCCTTCTCCACGCTGGCGTAGAAGGATTGGCAATCCGCCATCATGATCACGCGTTCCGATTTCATGAGAACATCCCCTCTTTCGTTACATCCATCCCGAGATAGGTGTAAAGCCGGCTGATCAGCTCCGCTTTAACCAGCCCCCACAGCATGGAAAACTCATACGTGTAGCCCCGGCATAAATAGCGGGCTTCAATCCCCAGGTTCGTCCGCCGCTCCTCAAACACCTTCAATCCATGCTCGCGCATGCTTTGGCGCACCTGGGTCAGATCGGCGGTTGCGGCGTTCTGAAGCAAACCGATCAGCCCCTTATACACCTGCGGCAGCTTCAGCGAAGCCGACGCCAAAATGCGCCGGTCCCGTTCCAGCGCATCGAGCAATAGGGGAAGCAGCACGTATTGCTTGATGATCTCCGCCTCCTCCTGCGTTTGCCAAGGAACCGGGCTCATGCCGCTCCCTTCTTCATGCTGTCTGTCATAAACTCACCCTCTAATCAGAACGTTTGTTCCTATTATATTCATAATACGAACAAACATTCCCTCTGGCAACAGGTTTATGTTGGATAATTTGGCAGGGTGAACGCGCATGAAAAAGGCTGATTCCCCCTGTCCGTCGGACTTTGGGAATCAGCCTCTTTTCCTGTTGACGCTTATTGAGCTGTTAAAATCAGCGGTCCGTCCGCCATCAGCGCGATCGTATGCTCATACTGGGCCGACCATTTGCCGTCCGCCGTGCGCGCCGTCCAGCCGTCGTCGTCAATCGCAATGCGGAACGTGCCTTCGTTGATCATCGGCTCGATCGTAAACACCATGCCTTCCTTAAGGCGAATTCCCTTGCCCGCCACGCCGATATGCTCATAGTTAGGCTCCTCATGCAGACTACGCCCGATCCCGTGACCCAGCAGATCGCGTACGACGGCATAGCCGTTTGCCTCCGCATGTTTCTGAATGGCCGAAGTCACGTCACCTAACCGGTTGCCCGGGAGCGCTTGGGCAATCCCCAGCTCCAGGCATTCCTTCGTCACCCGCATCAGCCTTTCCGCTTCGGGACTCACCTGACCCACGGCGTAACACCAGCACGAATCTCCGAACCAGCCGTCCGCTTCGGCGACAATGTCCAGTTTAAGCAGGTCGCCGTTCTGCAGCGGCCGGTTCGACGGGAACCCGTGGGCGACCACATCGTTGACCGAGGCGCAGGTTTCGGCGGGGAATCCGTTATAACCTTTCGTAAACTGCTTGCCGCCCAGCTTCGTAATATGCCGAGCCACGAAATCATTGATCTCCTGCGTCGTGATCCCGGGCCCAATCATTTTGGCGACCTCCCGATGGCAGTCCGCAACGATCTGGTTCGCCCGCTTCATCTCTTCGATCTCCCGCGGAGATTTTAATATAATCATTTGTCTTCACTCCTTCAATGGTCCATCGGGTATGGTGCGCTCCGATAGCCGATGCAATAACAAGCGAGCGATGCCCTCTGCCTCACGATCCAGCGTCCCGCGGCGCAGCGGAAAGCTCGCGCAACCGGCCAAGGCGGCCAGCAGCATTTCCGCCTGCGAGACTTGCTCCGCCGCGTTCGCCCCCCGGTCAGCCGTTCCGGAAGCGACGATCTCGCCAGGATCAAACGGTTGGCTACGCCTAAGCACCGCTGCAAATGGCAGCAGCACCTCGCGGCGGAACGCATCCGTCAGCGGTAACGCTCGCGCCTCCGGCAGCAAGCGGAAGTCTTCCGCCGCCAATTTATACAACAAGTAAACGCCGTGATCTTCGGCCCACAATTTCAGCAGCCGGGCACCTTCCGCCACGAGGGGATCCGCCTTTGAGTCAATGCCCTCCTTAGTGTGAATGTCCCCGGGGGCTCCCCTGCCCATCCATTCCCCGGCTCGATCCATCGCTGTCCAAAGCACGTCGTGCAGCAAATCCCCTTTATTACTGTAATAATGGTAAACCGTTCCGTAACCGAGCCCGGCTTCGGCTGCTACATCCCGAATTTCCAGCGTCAGACCTTTATCAAGAAATACATCAGCGGCCGCCATACGAATTTGAGCAAGCCGCCGCAATCGGATCTCTTCATTTTGTTCCTTCGTACGCGGTGTCATCCGCCTCATCCCCTTTTATTTTCGACCTACTCTCATGTCAATATAAAACAATTTGAGGAAATTGGCAAGCGGGAAAGACCCGGATTTTTAAGCCTAACCGATGATTTCTCGTTTAGCTTAACCAGCCCCGTCTTAGCGCATCCTCTTTCCAAAAACAACCTCCGGAAATAGCAAAAGGCCGCCGGGGCACCATTTCCCCAGGGCCTTGTCACCCGTTACCGCTGTATCGCCGCGCGCTGCTTAACGGAACATTCCCCATAACCGCAGCAAGTGAAGCGTATTGCGCGGGTCGATTCGCTGATCGATGACAAATTGGACGATTTGCTCTTCCTGAGCGCCGCTCAGTCTTTCGCCAAGCACAGAAGAGGCCGTTCTAACGAGCCTGCGTACCTTGACGCGATCCTGCAAATCCGCGCGGGTGAGGCCGTCGACGACCTGCTTGACCCGGTCCTTGATCGCCGGATTTTTCATTTTGAGTTTAACCCGTTCGACCAGCTGCGGACTGATTCCATATTGATGATAACTGGGCACTGTGACTAGCACCTCCTGTCCCGTCATTTCCGGACTTCACCTCTACTATATGACGGGAAGGCTGTCCATAGTGCCTCTAAATCCGAAAGCACTCGCATGTCGCTAGCTCTGTCTAAGGAACGTCGTCGCTTCATGGGTTTGTCCCAATCTGACGATCGTCTCCTCGTATTGCGTTGAGGCATAAGCGAAGAATAAAATATCGATCATAACCAGTTGAGCCAGGCGAGAGCCAGACGCTCCGCTGCGCAGGGTCGCTTCAGGTGCCTGCGGCGTGTACAGCATCAAATCGGCGAGCTCGGATACTTTATGATTGCCGAAACGGGACAAGCCGATGGTACGTACACCATACTTTTGGGCGACCCGGAACAATTGCAGTACTTCCTTGGTATTTCCGCTGTAAGAGACGCCCATAAACAAGGCCCCTGGCGGAGCGCTTGCCAGCGCGGCTGCAATTAGATGCTCATCCTGTAGCGCGAACGCTTGCTTCCCCAGGCGGAGCCATTTCTGTGCGGCATCCGCTGCTACGATAGCCGAAGCCCCCACCCCGTACATATGGATGACGGAGGCCTTTCGGAAGCTGTCCACCACCTGCTCGATTAATTCCGGCTGCAGGTGAAGCATCGTATCTTGAATGGCTTGGACACTGTTGGACACCGTCTTTTGAATGACGGTTTGAATCGTCTCTCCGCGCTCGATATCGTAATAACCCGGCCTTTGCGGTTTGGCATTATCAACCGACAAACGCATTTTCAGATCAGGAAATCCGCTTAGCCCCAGCGAACGGCATAGCCGGGTAATCGCCGCCGCACTGGTCCCCGCTTTATCAGCGACCGCATGAATACTTAAACCGGAGACCTCCGCCGAAGCCGTCAAAATATATTGAGCCGCTTTTCTTTCTGATTCGGGCAGTTGTTCCAGCACCGCCTCCATTTGCGTAAGTATGCTTCCCGTCGTCACGGTCATCCCCTCCGTATTTCCGATACAAATACAAAAGAAACGCGGCGGCCTGATATAAGGCCGCCAAACGTTCCTCCGCTAGCTGTATTATCTATTATGCTCTATAAGCATCTGCTTTGTAAAACCTAAGAAGTAAGTGAGCAAGAAGCCGGCCACATAGGAGATGATCAACCCGGATAAGTAACCGAGAATCGTCATGCCAATCCCCATTGGACCTTGAATCAGTGGGATCAGGACGAGTCCGGAAGGACCGATCGCCACCGAGCCGACGAAATTCCCCGTCATCGCGAACAAGCCCAGCACCGCGCCGCCAAAACCACCGCCGAGACAAGCGGTCACAAACGGCCGGCCCAGAGGCAAGCTGACCCCGTAAATAAGCGGTTCGCCGATACCAAGGAACCCGACGGGCAAGGCCCCTTTGATCATATTACGCAATCGCGTGTTATGCTTCAGCTTGACATAAATGGCGATCGCCGAGCCGACCTGTCCCGCACCCGCCATGGCCAGAATCGGCAGCAGAGCGGTGTATCCGACCTGAGAAATCAATTCGGCATGAATCGGAATCAGCGCCTGGTGCAAGCCGAACATGACCAGCGGCAGGAACAGCGAAGCTAGGGCGAATCCAGATAGTGGTCCGCCATGAGCCAACAGCCAAGTTGTTACCTGTCCGATGCCCTGGGAGATAATCCCGCTGACCGGCATCAGGAAGAACACGGTAACCAGGCCTGCGATCAACAGCGAAATGGTAGGAGTGACGATGATATCAATTGCAGCCGGCATCCGCTTACGGATCCATTTTTCCAGCAAAGAAATGAATCCTGCGGCCAAAATCGCCCCGATGATTCCGCCCTGCCCCGCGTTAAGCTTAATTTCACCAAACAGGGGGTAGGTGTAGGAGATATTCGCCACCGCCGGTGCGACGATAATCGCCGCCACGGCTCCGCCGAGCGCTGGCGTACCTCCGAACTCTTTCGCGGCGTTCACCCCGGCAAAGATCGTCAAATACCCGAAGAACGCCGAGCCAATCACGCTAATAATCGGTTGGAGCGTAAGCAGCCAGTCTGCAGCGTTCCCGGAGGTAACCAGGTTGTTGATCAAACCGGCGATGCCGTTGATAATCCCCGCTCCCACCAAGGCAGGAATCAATGGAATAAAGATATTGCCGATTTTCCGCAAGAAATTTTTGAAAGGAGTGTTGTTCTTCTGCTTGAGCTCCGCCTTGATGTCGGAGCCTTCGCGGAACGGCGTCGTTTTGCCGCCAGCTGCTGTCCCGTCGCCGCCATTCCCCTCCGCTTGCAGAAGCTTACCGAACTCCTCTGCGACCTTGTTGACAACACCCGGCCCGAGAATAACTTGATACGTCTCGTCATCAACCACACCAAGTACCCCATCGATCTGTTTGAGCCCAGTCTCATCGATCCGGCTGCGATCCAGGACCGAAACGCGCAACCGGGTCATGCAGTTCGTAAATTGCTCCACATTGCCGGAACCGCCGATGGATTCCATAATCCGTTTTGCCATGCTTTCAAATTTGCTCATTGGGAAGCCTCCTGCCCCTATGGGATGGTCTTATTTGTTTCTTCACTGCATCGTAGACTTCGCAGCCTTACCGATAAACCCGTGGCTCTGCTCCAATTTTTCCAAGGCCACCGCATACGTGCATCCCGTCAAGATCATCAGGATCGCCGGTTTCGGTTTCCCCTCGGCAAGGTCCAAGGCGTTTTCAGCGGTAGAGACATCGCAACCGGTCGCCTCCATGACGATTCGCTTCGCCCGATCCGCCAGCTTCTCATTGGTGGGCTGAACATCAACCATCAAATTGCCGTATACCTTACCTAAGCCGATCATCGAGGCCGTAGACAGCATATTGCAGACCAGTTTCTGCGAGGTTCCTGCCTTGAGCCGAGTCGACCCGGTCAATACTTCAGGACCGTTCTCAATCTCGATAGCAATGTCGGAAATGGAGCTGATCGCTGCATTCTTGTTGCAGCTGATGCTAATCGCCTTAGCACCGATACGCTTGGCGTATTCCAATCCGCCGATCACGTAAGGCGTACGCCCGCTGGCAGCTAATCCGACGACTGCATCGTTTCCGGTAAGCCCGAGATTTTGCAGATCAACCATCCCCAGCTCGGCCCGATCCTCCGCTCCCTCAACAGCCTTGATAAAAGCGTTGCTTCCGCCAGCGATCAGCCCAACCACCTGGTCCGGGGAAGTCCCGAACGTTGGCGGACATTCCACCGCATCCAGCAACCCGATCCGTCCGCTTGTGCCGGCCCCCATATAAATCAGCCGGCCTCCTTTGCGGAGCGACTCGGTGATGGCTGCCACGGCCTCGGCGATTTTCGGAATCTCTTGGTTTACCGCTCCGGCTACCTTGGCATCTTCTTCATTCATCACCTTAAGCAACTCGGTCACACCCATTTCGTCCAAGCGCATGGTCCGCTCGTTTCTTGCCTCGGTTGTCAGATTTTCCAACATATAGGTTACTCTCCTTTGTGTGGATCCACATGGTTGTAATCGTTTTCGACTTGATTATAATGCAATTGAGATATTATTTCAACATATTATTTTATTGATGAAATTATATTTCAAGGCATGTTATTTATTATTATTTTGGCGCAAAAAAACCGCCCGCATATCCCGCGAACGGTTCCATCCTTGCTAAATGTTTCGTTAGTCGATCAGCTCACCTTGAAAAATCTGCTCCCGCCGCAAATAATCCCGCAGCGGGCCGTATTCGGGCGACGTCCAGAAGGTCTCGCCCGCCACCAGCCGGGCGGCGTCGTCCCGCGCCGCCTCCAGCACCGCATAGTCGCTGACCATGTCCGCGACGCGAAAATCCGGCACGCCGCTTTGCTTCGTGCCGAAAAAATCCCCGGGACCGCGGAGCTCCAGGTCCCGCCGCGCCACCTCGAAGCCGTCGTCCGTGTCGGTCATGACCTTCATCCGCTCCTGACCGACCTCCGACTTCGGATCGGCGATGAGCACGCAATACGACGCGTGCTCTCCCCGGCCAACGCGCCCGCGCAGCTGGTGAAGCTGGGATAGGCCGAACCGGTCGGCATCCATCACAATCATCAGCGTGGCATTGGGTACGTCAACGCCGACCTCGACGACGGTCGTCGAGACGAGCAGCTGCACCTCGTTCTCATAGAACGCGCGCATCACTTCGTCCTTCTCGGCCGCCGTCATCCGGCCGTGCAGCAATCCGACCTTCATGTTCGGGAACGCCTGCTGCATCGACACATACAGGTCGATGGCATTCTGCACGTCCAGCTTGTCCGACTCCTCGATGAGCGGGCAAATTACGTAGGCCTGACGGCCTTGCGACACCTCGCGATCAATAAAGCCAAGCACGCGGTCCATCATGCTGTGCTTCACCCAATAGGTCGTGATCGGCTTGCGCCCCTTCGGCCGCTCCGAGATCGTCGATACGTCCATGTCGCCAAAGGCGGTGATCGCGAGCGTGCGCGGAATCGGCGTGGCCGTCATCGTCAACACGTCAGGGTTAAAGCCTTTGCGCCGCAAAATACTGCGCTGATTAACGCCAAATCGATGTTGCTCGTCGGTAACCACCATACTGAGCGAACGAAAAAATACGTCCTCCTGAATCAACGCATGCGTGCCAACGATGATATCGGTGAGCCCCATTTGCAGGGAGCCAAGCAAATCCTTACGCTTGCGTCCCGTAATACTGCCGGTCAGCAAACCAACCGTGATGCCAAACGGTTCGAACAACCGGGTGAGCGAGCGCATATGCTGCTCGGCCAAAATTTCCGTCGGCACCATAAAAGCGCCCTGGTGCCCGGACTTCACCGCCGCGTACAGGGCAATTGCAGCAATGACCGTCTTGCCGGAGCCAACGTCTCCCTGCAGCAGCCGGTTCATACAGTAAGGCGAGCGCATGTCCTGCAAAATTTCCAGCTCGACCTTCTTCTGCGCATCGGTGAGCTCAAACGGAAGGCTGCGCACAAATTCCCGAATCGTGGCGTTATCCACGACATGCGCCACCCCGTCCATGCGATCATGGTTCATCGCCCGATACGCCTGCAGCTTGAGCTGGAACAGGAACAGCTCCTCGTACACCATACGGCGTCGGGCGATTTGCCCCTCCTCGTTATCCTGCGGCTGATGCAGCCGCAGGATCGCCGCCTTGCGAGGCATCAGGCTGTATTTGCGCAACAGATCGGGCGGCAGATTCTCCGGGATCATCTCCCCATATTGCAGCAGCGCTTGTCCGATCGTTTTGCGCATCCAGGCCTGCGTGATTTTGCCGCCAACGGAATAGACCGGCTGCAGGCTGCCGCTGCGCAGCGTCCCCCGGTCGGGAAACTCCGAATCCGTCACGGTGAGCTGGCTCCGGCGCATATCCCATTTTCCGGTTAAAACAATCTCTCGCCCCGTCGTCAACTGGTCCTTGAGGAAATGACGGTTAAACCACGTCGCCGTAAACATCCAGTCTTCCGCGACCATTTTGCACGTGAGCCGCGATTTTCGACCGTACCGTTGGAGTACCGGCAAGCCCATGATTTTTGCCTGTACCGTCACCTTGTCCCCATCTTTGACTTCCGTCAGGGAGCGCAGCCGGTAGTCCTCGTACCGGAACGGATAATATTCGATCAAATCATTCACCGTAAAGATGCCAAAGGCGTGAAGCTCTTCTTGCTTAAGAGCGCTCACGCCGCTAACTTGCTTTACGGGGATGTTATGCAAATCCATCACACCAAATCCCCCACTTTATAGAGGTAGTTCAAAAAGTCATCCTTGGATCATGAAGCACCAGCGAGGAAGCCATTTCGGCGTCGAATCTTGAATTCACCCGGGCCTTCCGTTGCTCACGTAGCTTACAGCTACGCTCCGCTACTCACTCCCTAGCTTCATCCAACCTTCTCGATGCTACAATCCTGCCTTTTTGAACCTCCATTGAAACAGTAGTTCAAAAAGTCATCCTTGGATCATGAAGCACCAGCGAGGAAGCCATTTCGGCGTCGAATCTTGAATTCACCCGGGCCTTCCGTGAACTTCACGTACTACCAGCAGTCCTAACGGAACTGAGAGACGCTATTTGTCTGTTCTTGAGGCGTTTTCTACAGCTAACGGAACCAGGAGACCTTATATCGACCGATAGCAGCAAATTAGCCGCCATTAGAGCCAAATAAGGTCTTTGAGTTCCGTTACCTTGGGAAATAGCCGGGAAATGGGCAAATAAGGGCTCTCTGTTCCGTTAGAATCCGTTCCGCCGTGCTTCCGGACAATCACTTCGCCGGCCAAATAAACGTCGCTACAGTACCCGGACCGACATGCGTGCCAACGACCGCGCCGATACTGGTGCGGACGATTTCGTGCAACGTGAAGTGTTGGCGTAACATCTCCAGAATCTCCTCGGACCCTTCCGGATTCACGCAGTCGCAAACGGCGACGTTGATATCTTTCACCCCACCGAAATCGTTCACGAACAATTCGATGACACGGGACACCGCCTTCTTACGGCCTCGGACCTTATCGACAGCGTAGATGACGCCCTCCTGGTCCACCGACAGAATCGGCTTGATGTTCAGCAACGTGCCCAGAATCGCAGCAGCTTTGCCGATCCGTCCGCCCTTTTGCAAATACTCCAGCGAATCAACGAGAAAATACAGTCGCCGAGCTTTTCCTAACCGTTCAACCTCCGCCTGAATCTCTTCGACCGAAGCCCCTTGCTTCGCCATCCGTGCGGCATGCACAACCTGAAGGCCAAAGCCGTATGTCGCGCACAGCGAGTCAATTACCGTTACGTCTACGGGGTGCCCCAATTCCTCCTCCAGCATCTCCTTGGCAAGCACGGCGGATTGATAGGTCCCGCTCATCCCCGAGGAGATATGGATTGAAATGATTGGCGAACCCGGATAGGCCGCTAGTAGGTTGCGGTAAACCTCCACATACTGGGAGGGTGAGGTTTGCGACGTCGTTGGCAGGTCCTTTGACTTCGTTAACTTGTCGTAGAACTCTTCCGCCGTGATGTCGATGCCTTCGAGATAAGATTGGTCACCGAAGGCGAGCCGCATCGGAACGATATGAATACCGTATTCCGACACCGTCTCCTGCGGGATATCCGACGTACTGTCGGCAATGATGACAGCCTGATTCATAGGTATCTTCATCCTCTCCTCGGGATCAGGATTCTACCGAAAATAAATAATAATAAATCGGTTGTCCGCCGTTATGGACCTCGACTTCGACGTCAGGATACTCCTCATGAATCCAGCCCACCAATGCGTCTGTCATTGCTCCGTCGGCTTCCTCACCGGCCAGAACCGTCACAATTTCGTCGCCCCCGGCCAACATCTTAGCCAGCAAACCCTGGCTTGTTTCCAACAGGCCTTCTTCGGTTGCTACGATCTTGGAATCGGCGATGCCGATATAGTGGCCGGCCGTAATTTCCAAATCGTCGAACATGGTGTCGCGAACCGCATACGTGACTTGGCCCGTCTTCACATGTTGTACGGCGTTCTGCATGTTATCCTGATTGGACTCCACGCTTTCTTCCTCTTGGAAAGCAAACGCTGCGGCAATCCCCTGCGGGATACTCTTGCTAGGGATAACGGTAACGCTGCGTTCCCCTTCAAGCAAATCGCGCGCTTGCTGAGCGGCCAAGATAATATTGGAGTTGTTCGGCAACACAAACACGTGCTGAGCCGAAATCGATTGGATCGCCTTAACGAAATCCTCGGTGCTCGGGTTCATCGTTTGCCCACCGGACAAAACGACATCGACACCCAGGCTGGTGAAGATTTCCGAAATGCCTTGGCCCGAAGCAACGGCGATAAATCCATAAGGTGCCAGCTCATCGGCAGGCAAACTCGCTGGATCGACGAGGCGTGAAGGTTCTACCGGGACTTCGGCAAACAGCTCCGGCATCGGTGCTGCGTCCATGCCCGCGATCAACAGATCACGGTGCTGCTCGCGCATATTCAAAATATGAATTTGAGTAATTTCACCGTAACGAAGCGCCAAATTCAGCACATCACCCGGTGTTTTGGAATGGACGTGGACCTTAATGATCTCGTCGTCCGCAATCACGATAATCGAATCGCCATTGACTGAAAGCGCTTTCCGGAACTGATCCTCGTCAAAAACAGCATTCTTAATTTCGCCGATCGTTCGATTAATGAAAAATTCCATGTCATACAAGAATTCAATATCCTCGGTTTCCAGCTTTGCTTGTGCCGAAGCCGGGACATGTATCGGTGCAGCGACTGGCGTGTGAAGTTCCGGTTTGGCGATGGCCGCGGGGGCTTGTCCTAAAGTCGCTGCAGCCTCGCTGCTGGCACCTCCGGTCAACCACTGCAAGAATCCTTCATAAATATAAACAAGTCCTTGACCGCCCGAATCCACGACGCCAACCTGTTTCAACACCGGCAACAGCTCCGGCGTACCCGCGAGCGCTTCCTTCGCTTTGGCCAGCACCTCGGTCATCAATTCCGTGATATCCGTTGTTCTGCGCGCATAATATACGGCATGCTTGGCAGCTTCCTTGGCCACCGTCAGAATGGTCCCTTCCACCGGTTTGACGACCGCTTTGTAGGCGGTATCCACCCCGCTTTGCAAAGCAGCGGCAAATTGAACGGTATTCATTTCTTCTAACGAAGCGGCATAACGGCTAAACCCGCGGAACAGCTGGGACAAGATGACGCCAGAGTTCCCGCGTGCGCCCATCAAGAGGCCCTTGGATAAAGTGGCTGCTCTGCTGCCTAAACCTCCGGTTCCATGGTTTTTCAATTCCGTTACGCCAGCGGTCATCGTCAAATTCATATTCGTACCGGTGTCCCCATCGGGTACCGGGAATACGTTTAGAGAATTGACGTGTTCAGCATGCTCCGTGAGCCGCTGCGCACCGACCAATACCATAGCGGTGAAATCTGTTCCAGTTAAAGAACGCTTACTCAATGAAAATTCCCCTTCCTAGCTTGATACGCGTACGTCTTGGACTACGATATTCACCTGATCCACTTCGAGTCCAACGATTTCATTCAATACGTATTTCACTTTGAGCTGTATGTTGTGTGCGACCTCGGAAATTTTCGTGCCATAACTGACTATAATATAAAGATGAATAGCTAATCGATGATTATCCAGGTTCACTTCCACACCCCGGGCCAAGTTCTCTCGCCCCAGCAATTCGGCAATACCGTCCTTCAACTGTTTTCGGCTTGCCATTCCTACCAGTCCATAACACTCCATGGCGGCCGATCCGGCGATAACCTTGATGGCTTCCTCCGAAATATCGATTCGTCCATATTCGGTCGTAAGATTCACAGCCACGCCAACCTCACTCCTTCCATAGAAATTATTATGGACTAAACTATATTGTACTATAAGAACAGAGAGAAATAAATAAAAGAGTCCAACGTCAATATCTGTTGACGGGGCTTTTTTTACTGTGATATTATATTTAAGTATTGTCAATAACCGTGATTTGAAGAGAAACTGTTATTTTCAAGACAGTGTGTACTGGAACAGGAGGTGTAATGAATGGCTCGCAAATGTTATGTGACTGGCAAGAAGCCAGGCAGCGGTAACCATGTATCTCACGCAAACAATCGCAATCGGCGCTCTTGGGGCGTAAACGTGCAGAAGGTCCGGATCTTGGTAGACGGCAAACCGAAACGCGTATACGTCAGCACTCGGGCTTTGAAATCCGGTAAAGTGACCCGCGTGTAATGGCTCGGGACGAACTATAGACAAAAAGCACCTTTTCCTATGGAGGTGCTTTTTTACTACGCTTTTTGCTTTAAGCCGCCAAAAAGGCTAACGCCAGCTGCATTTCTAGCCGCGGTCGATGCATTCCTTTCATGGCGGGAACCGCCAGGCGCGCCCTTTCGCTGCTTGGGGCGGGTTCTCAGGCCCCGCCCGCTAGTTCTTGTGAAACGTGTTCAGTACCGCCTTAACGAAACCTCCCAAAAACTTAGGCAGCTTGAATGTGTAAAATTTCATCGTTCACCCTCCCCATCGTGCTCATGCCTTCACCCATATTCTATGTTCGATGTCATTTACCCGTGTATTCCCGCCACAAAAAAAAGGCTACATGAGAACCTTCGCTCATGTAACCCATTGTATGCACATCTTGAAGCGCCTATGCCAATCCGGCCAGGCTCTCGCGGATTTCTGCCATCGCCGCACGTCGGTCGGCTTGGCCGAACACCGCATTTCCGGCAACTAACACATCCGCCCCCGCTTCCACGACCAGCGGCGCCGTTGCAGCCGCAATTCCGCCATCCACTTCGATCCGCAAATCGCTTAAGCCCAGTTCTTCCTTCCAGGCCTTCAACTGACGAATCTTGCGCAACGTAGCCGGAATGAACGCTTGCCCGCCGAAACCGGGGTTTACCGTCATGACAAGGACAAGGTCCACATCCTCCAGCACCTCGCGAATGGCCGAAGCCGGCGTGGCTGGGTTGATCGCGACCCCTGCTTTAACCCCCTGCTCCTTGATCAGATGCAGCACCCGGTGCAGATGCACGCAGGCTTCGGCGTGCACCGTAATGAGGTGTGCGCCCGCTTTAGCGAAGGCCGGAACGTATTCCTCCGGCTTTTCAATCATCAGATGGACGTCCAGCGGCAGCTTGGTATGCGGAGCGATGGCCTGCAGCACCAGTGCCCCGAAGGTCAGGTTCGGAACGAAGTGTCCGTCCATGACGTCCACATGCAGCCAGTCGGCGCCTCCCCGCTCTACATCGGCGACCTCCTCGCCCAGCTTGGCGAAATCGGCCGATAGAATAGATGGCGCTATATATACGTTGTTGCTCATGACGTCAATACCTCCGCTTCTTCTCCTTCATCTCTTCATGGAACTGTACATAGTGCTCATAGCGAGTCGCGGCGATTTCGCCTTTGTCCGCGGCTTCTCTTACTTTACAGCCCGGCTCGTGCAAATGGCTGCAGCCGCGGAATTTACAACCTTCCGCGTAATCCGTGAATTCCCGGAAGCAGCTGGATAACTCCTCGACGCCCAGCTCGAGAAAATCCAGCTGACTGAAGCCCGGTGTATCGGCTACGTAACCGCCGTTTTCCAGCTCGATCAGCTCGACATGACGCGTCGTATGACGTCCGCGACCCAGCCTGAGGCTGATTTCGCTCGTCTCTAGCGATAAGCCGAGCATGGCGTTAAGAAGCGAGGATTTCCCGACGCCCGACTGTCCCGAGAAGACGCTGATCTCCCCAGCCAGGCTCGATTTCACTTCCTCGGTTCCCATCCCGGTCACGGAGCTGGTGACGATGACATCATAACCGATCGATTCGTACAACGCTTTAACCTGGCTAATGATTTCAGGCGTTTCCTCAGGTCCGTCTTCCTCCACCAGATCCTCCTTGGTGAGGCAGATCAGCGTTTTAAGACCCGCATGCTCGATATGCACCAGAAACTTGTCCAGCAATTGCAGATTGAGATCCGGCTCCCGCAAAGAAAATAGCAGCACAGCCAGCTTGGCGTTGGCGACCGGCGGGCGGACGAGCTCCGTTTCCCGCGGCAAAATCTCGTCAACGGTCCCTTCCCCGTTTTCCGTTGGGGAATAGATGACCCGATCGCCCACAAGTGGACTCTCGCCTCTCTTCTTAAAAATGCCGCGGCCACGGCACTGGACGTAACCGTCCGGTGCCCCGGCCTGCGCCGTCGTCGGCTTCACGTAGTAATAACCGCTTAATGCCTTCACAATTAAGCCTTCAGGCATATCGGCCGGCCTCTCTTTCGTATCGGTCTGACTTAATCGCCATGTTTGTCTCGTTTACCCGCCTTTCCTTTACCTTTGACTATGCCCAACTCATTCTGGAGTGAAGCCAGCTTGCCAGATAAAATCATGCCGGTATCGGGTGGGTTATCACCTGAATCCATATCCATCGTATTCTGATCCGTCCCGCCGGTATCCGGGAATTGCGGCACCGGGACGGTTCCTTGCTTGGCATCGATATACGAGATCGGGTAGGTATCCAGCATGACGCCGTCACGCGTTACGGTCACGTAACCGTTCTTGTTTGGCGCCAGAACCAGATCTACCGCCAAGTATTGCGCTTTACCTACCTTCTGCGTGCCCCATTCGCGGCCTTCGCCTCGAGCATCCCCGTATACGATCGTGTATTTGCTGATTTGACCTTCTTGGGCTGGTACAGCCGGCACCTGGAACGTATAGTTGATCGCTTCCGGCGGATACCCGGTGCTAACGAACAAGGTGACCTCCGAACCCGGAGCTACGGTATCGTTTGGTGCGTACGGCCACTGTTTGGTGACTTTGCCCGCCTCAACTTCAAAACTCGTCTCTTGCTTTATGCCATCCGCGGCCAGCTTTAAACCAAGCTCGGTAATCGCTGCTTCCGCTTCCGCTTGCGTCTTGTTCACGAGATCCGGCATTTTCACCTCAGCCGGTCCTTTGCTGACCTTCAGCACGACGTCTACCGACTCCGGATTAAACTCCGCACCGGCGTCCGGCGATTGGCTGATGATCATGTTCGGTTCGATCTCGTTGCTGTTTTCCTCTTTTTTCGTCACACGGGCTTCGTCAACACCGAGATCCTTTAATTGCTTCAGCGCCTCTTCGTAAGTCCCGGTTAACGCTGGCATTTTCTCCAGCGGTTTCTCCGTGCTAACCTTCAGGTCGACGGCCGAACCTTCCTTCACCATCGTGCCCTCCGTCTTGCTCTGCTCATAGACGATGCCCTCATTCACGCCTTCTTTGTATTCCCGGGTGATGTCCCCGACGGCAATACCTTTATCAGTCAGCGTCTGAATGGCCTTTTCCTCTTCCAGGTTGATTACGTTTGGCACCGCGACTTCAGGGACGGTGACCAGGTTCGTGACATACCAGGCGACACCGGCCAAAGCGAGCAAGACGACCAATGTCAGGCTGACCCAGAGCGCCGGCTTTCCCCAAACCTTCTTCTTTTGGGAACTGCCTCGCTCCTCTACTGCCGTCCCTCCATCACGGGATAGCTTGGAAGGACCTGCCGGAGAACCTTGATTCTGCGGCCGGATCGCCGGAATGATTCGCGTGCTGTCTTCGTCATGATCTTCAATAAAGGCCAGTTTGGATTCCATTTTTCGTTCCGGCAGCAGGCAGGTTTCCAGATCCCGCAGCATCTCCTTGGCGGATTGATAACGTTCAGCCGGATTTTTGCGCATCGACTTGAGAATAATGTTCTCTACGCTTTGCGGAATCATCGGGTTAACCAACCGCGGTTCGTCAAATTGCTCCTGCAGATGTTTCAACGCTACGCTAATCGGGCTTTCGCCAAGGAACGGCAACCGGCCTGTCAGCATTTGATACAACACAATTCCGAGCGAGTACAGGTCGGACTTTTCTCCGGTGGCGACACCTTTGGCATGCTCCGGCGAGAAATAATGCACCGAGCCCACTACCGAGCCGGTTTGCGTAATCGTCGCCGATGTGACCGCACGCGCAATCCCGAAATCGGTTACCTTCACTCGTCCGTTTCGCCCAATCAAGATGTTATGAGGCTTAATATCGCGATGAATGATTTGGTTTTGATGGGCGTGATCCAATGCATCAGCGATCTGCGATGCGATCCGTACGGATTCATCGACCTGCAGCGGGGCGCGTTCTTTGATGATTTCGTTCAGGTTCTGACCTTCAACGTATTCCATGACGATGTAATGGACTTCGTCTTCTTGTCCGACATCGTACACGCTGACGATATTCGGGTGCGACAAGGAAGCGGCAGATTGCGCCTCCCGGCGGAAACGCCGGATAAATTCCTCGTCGTTCACAAATTGTTGACGCAGCACTTTGATGGCCACGTAGCGGTTCAGCAAAAGGTCCTGCGCCTTGTATACCAGCGCCATGCCCCCTCCGCCGATCCGTTCGATAATTTGATAACGACCGCCCAATTCGTGTCCGATCATGAATTCCACTCCTTTATGCCTGACCCGGCATCTTCATGTTGTTCCAGCAGAGCGACGCTGATGTTGTCGTCGCCTCCCGCGTTCAACGCCAGCTGGAGCAAACGATCGGCGCGATCGTGTAATCCAAGATCGCCCTTTCCGAGCGTCAGGATCATTTGTTCCGGCGTCACGTAATTGCTGAGCCCGTCGCTGCATAGCAGCAGAATATCCCCCGGCTCCAGCGACACCCGGTTCATGTCCACCTCCACGTGCTCATCGGTGCCAAGCGCGCGGGTTACCACGTTGCGGTGTGGATGAACCGTTGCTTCCTCTTCGCTGATCTGTTTGTTTTTCAACAGCTCGTTGACGAGCGAGTGATCATCGGTCAGTTGAACCAACTGACCTTGCCGGAAATGGTAAGCCCGACTGTCTCCGATATGGGCGATCACCCCGTCGCTGCCCTCAAATATTCCGGCAACCACCGTGGTGCCCATGCTGTGGTATTCCACATGTTCTGTTGCTTTGCGGAACACGGCATCGTTCGCGTGAAGAATCGCTTTCCTTAATTCTTCCCCGCAGGCTTCCGCCGATAACCCCGCCGGCAGCTCTCCCAGATCCCCGGTAATGGTCTCAACCGTCATGCGGCTGGCAATGTCTCCCGCCTGATGGCCGCCCATCCCGTCCGCGACAATCGCTAGCGTATACCCCGACTCTAGCCGGCCTACCCACGTGCTGTCTTCATTGACGGAACGAACTCGTCCCACATCACTCACATAAACACAATTCATCACATTCGCTCACCTCGCACCAGACTCCATGTGCTTCGCCCGCAGTTGCCCGCAGGCCGCGGCAATATCATGGCCTTGCTCGCGGCGGATCGTCACATTGATGCCTTTATCCGCCAGTATGCGCTGAAATTGAAAAATATCGTTGCGCGACGTTCTCACGTACTTGCGCTCCGGCACATAGTTGACCGGAATCAAATTGACGTGACATAACATATCCTTCAGCACGCCGGCCAGTTCCTCCGCATGCTCCGGCTGGTCATTAACCCCGCCGATGAGCGCGTACTCGAACGTGATGCGGCGGCCGGTTTTAGCGATATAATAGCGCAGCGACTCCATCACGTCGTCAAACGGAAAGCGCCGGTTGACCGGCATCAGCTTGGAGCGGAGCGCATCGTTTGGCGCATGAATCGATATCGCCAGATTGATTTGCGTGTCCTCGTCCGCAAACCGATAAATGTTCGGGACAATCCCGCTCGTTGATACAGTAATATGCCGTTGTCCGATGTTCAAGCCCTTTTCATGAATCATAATCCGTAAAAATTTCATTGTCGCGTCATAGTTTTCGAACGGTTCGCCCGTTCCCATAATAACGATACTACTAACGCGCTCCCCTCTCGTATCCAGGATTTTCTGCGCCTGCACAACCTGAGCGACGATTTCTCCCGGCGTCAGGTTACGCTTCAAGCCGCCCAACGTCGAGGCACAAAACGTACAGCCCACTTTACAACCGACCTGGGTAGTTACGCAGATACTGTTGCCGTAATTGTGCTTCATGATAACCGTTTCAATCGCATGATCGTCATGCAGCCCGAACAGGAATTTCACCGTCCCATCCTTCGATTCGAGCTTGGTAATTTCCCGCAGGGTAACGAACGCGAATTCATCGTGCAGCTTCTGCCGTAGCGGCTTGGACAGATTCGTCATCTCTTCGAAAGAGCTGACGCGCTTCACGTACAGCCAATCGAAAATTTGGCCGCCGCGAAACGCAGATTCTCCCTGCGAGACGGCCCATTCCTGTAAATCTTCCAACGTATAATCATATATAAAAGGTTTCATTTTCACACACCTGTCCATGTTAATTTCAAAATTTGTCCACTCATTCTTCCCATTTTATCATAAATCGCCTTTCGACTAAAGTCGCAAGCCGTGACATGTCCACGCAAAAAGGCCAAGCCCGCCAGTTACGGCGCCGCTTGACCTATCTTGTCATCCGTTTCCTTCGCTCTTCCTGCGCAACCTGGCGATATAAAATCCGTCCGAATGGGCGTCCTGCGGCAAAATCTGCAGGCCGGCTTCCACCCGCCCTGCAGCGGTTTCCAAAGGCTGCCGCCCGCTCCAGCCAGCCGGTTCATCCACGGCTAGCTCGAATTCCGGATGGCGGTTCAGGAAGGAGGCGACCATCTCGGCATTTTCTCGCGGCTCGATCGTACAGGTGCTATAGACAAGCAAGCCGCCCGGTTTCAACAGCCCGCTCGCCGAGTCTAGGAGCGCCCGCTGAACGCCGGCGATCTCCGCCACATCTCCCGGGGTCTTTGCCCACTTCAAATCCGGTTTCCGGCGGATGACGCCAAGCCCGGAGCAAGGAGCATCCAGCAAAATCCGGTCAAAGGAAGACGCATCCAGCCGCTCGGACAACTGCATCGCATCGCTCGACAACGTATCGATATTTTCCAGGTCTAAACGCTTAGCCTGGTCCTCAATCAGCTTCGCTTTGTGCGGATGAATGTCGTTCGCCAGCACTCGGCCGCGGCCTTCCATGATCTCGGCGATATGGCAGGTCTTGCCTCCGGGCGCCGCGCAGCAATCCAGCACGGTCATGCCTGGTCGCGGATCCAGCGCTTCGGCCACCAGCATCGAGCTTTCATCCTGTACGGAAATCAAGCCCTCCCGGTACCACGAAGTCAGCGCCATATTGCCGCCGCTATGTACTACGATACCGTCAGGCGAGATCTTCGAAGCAGCAGCCTGCAGACCTTGCTCCTCCATCAGAAGTATCATTTCGTTCCTGCTTATTCTCGCCCGATTGACCCGAACGCTGACCGAAGGTGGCTCGTTATTGGCTCGGCAAATCGCTTCGGCCGCCTCCTCGCCATATTGCCGAATCCAGAGCTTGACCATCCACTCGGGATGGGAATGCTCAAGAGCGATGCGCTGCACAGGGTCCATTCCCTCTGGGAAACGCAGTTCTTCCTTTCTGCGCAGGACGCTGCGCAAGACGCCGTTTACCATGCCGGAGATCCCTTGATGCCCCTTCTTTTTAGCCAGGTTCACCGCTTCGTTCACGGCAGCATGCGGGGGAATCCGGTCAAGGTAATGCAGCTGGTAGAAGCTGAGCCGCAACAAATTACGGACCCAGGGCGCCAGTTTCGCCAGTCCCTTCGTTACAAACGGCTCCAGAAAATAATCGATGGTATTCAACCGCTGAATAGTGCCGTAGACCAGCTCGGTTGCGAGTCCAGCGTCCGGTCCGGTCAACCCGGATTTTTGCAGGGCCCCGTTCAGCAGCAGATTGCTATAGGCGCCCTCCTGCTCGACGGCCGTCAATACCTGCAGCGCCACGCTGCGGGCCGACGGAGCTGTCAAACCACGGCCCATCCCCTGGGAAGATGACGTTCCGGTTGGCTTCCCTGGTTTTCGGCCGTCCCCGCCCGCCGGTCCCATTGCTCCTCGGCCTTGACTCGGCCCCTTGCCGCTCGAGCCCGTGCCTGTGCCCAAACCCGAGCCATGATTGGCGCGGCTCATGACAGGACCGTCCCGATGCTCATCACACCGCCGCGTATGAACTCGCCGGCCTCCATCGCTTTCTTACCGGCAGGCTGAACCCGGGTCAGCCATACGGAACCGTCACCGGTTCTAACTTGGATCCCTTGCGCCGAGAGCGCCAGCACTGTCCCCGGCGCTTGTCCAACCCTCAACGGTTCCGCCCCTGCAGATGCACCGCCTTCCGCTGGCTTGGCTACCGCCCAGACCTTGAACACCTCGCCGTTCCAGGTCGTAAATCCACCGGCGAAAGGAACAAGTCCCCGTACGCGATCATAAATTTGCCGCGAGGTTGCGCTCCAGTCGATGCGCTCGTCCTCACGCGACAGATTCGGCGCGTAGGTAGATTCCGCATCGTTCTGCGGAATGCGCGCCGCTGTCCCGGCAAGGATCTGCGGCAGCTGCTCCAGCAGTAACCGCGCTCCGGCTTCGCTCAGCTTCTCGAACAATGTGCCCGACGTATCCTCATCCTCGATTGGCACAACGGCTTTAGCGATCATGTCGCCGGTATCGAGCCCCTCAGCCATGTACATCAAGGTGATGCCCGTTTCTTTCTCACCGTTAATGATCGCCCGCTGAATCGGCGCCCCGCCGCGGTATTTCGGCAGCAGCGATCCGTGCACATTCAAGCAGCCGTATTGCGGCAGCTCAAGCACGCCTTTCGGCAAAATCTGGCCATACGCCGCGGTAACGATCAAATCTGGCTGAAGTGCAGCAACCTCCGCCACAGCCTCCGGCGCGCGCATCCGTGTGGGTTGCAGCACGGGAAGCCCATGGCGCAAAGCGGCTTCCTTCACCGGCGTCGGCGTCAGCACCTTCTTGCGGCCTTGCGGCCGATCCGGCTGCGTAACGACGCCAACAACGTTATAACCTTCGCGCAGCAGCCCTTCGAGTGAAGGCACCGCAAACGCCGGCGTCCCCATAAAAACGATATTCATCGGGCGGTATTCACTCCTTCTCTTCACCTTCAGGCGTAATCTCATATACTCTTTCCGCCACATCCGTATACAGCACACCGTTCAGATGGTCAATCTCATGTTGAAAAGCCCGTGCCAGCAGTTCCGAACCTGTATACGTCACTTCCTTGCCGTTGCGGTCCAGCCCTTTGACCGTAACGGTCATCGCCCGGCGGACATCCCCGCGATAACCTGGAATACTAAGGCAGCCCTCCGGCCCAAATTGCTCGCCTTCCGTGGACACGATTTCTGGATTAACCAGCTCGATCAGTCCGTGCTCATCCCCGACATCCACCACGATCAACCGTTTGAGGATGCCGATTTGCGGTGCAGCCAGACCGACGCCCTCTGCGTCGTACATCGTATCTGCCATATCGGTTAACAGTTTCTGAATGTTGGGTGTAATTTTCTTGACTTCCTTGGCTACTTCGTGCAGCACTTCGTCCGGTTCCTTCACGATAATCCGAATCGCCATGGTGACACTCCCTTTCCCGTCTTCACTTTGCTAGTTTCTATGGCTCTTTCCTTATTCTACCCCAAATATATGTCAACGGATAAAAAATGGATCATTTCAAGCGCAATCCATTACATCAGCATTTGCGGATCAACGTCGATGCTGATCTGAAGCTTCGCATCGCGCAATTGGTCCAGCGTCGTCGCCGCTGTCTCCCGGACCAGGCCCACCGCGTCGAGCTCGCCGCGGTATTTCACCATGCATTGGAACCGGTAGCGGTTCTTGATCCGCGGAATCGGCGAGGCCACCGGGCCTAGAATGTCCAGTGCGGCTGGCGCAAACCGATCCAGGCTACCAAACCACCCTTGGCGCTGAGCTTTAGCTCGCAGGTCACCGGCAAAATTCTCCGCCATCCGCAGCAGCAGCGGCAGCTTCTCATGCGACAACGTGACCAGGATTAACCGGCTGTAAGGCGGATAATGGAGCGTCTTGCGCGTTTTTAACTCTTCGCGGACGAACGACAAATAGTCATGACCGCTGGCGTGAACGATGGAATAATGCTCCGGCATATAAGATTGAATGAATACTTCCCCAGGGAGCTGATGCCGCCCTGCTCGGCCGGCGACCTGCGTCAGGAGCTGGAACGTTTTCTCCGCCGAACGGAAATCCGGAAAGTTCAGCGCCGTATCCGCGGCGATGACGCCAACCAGGGTTACGTCGGGGAAATCCAGCCCCTTCGCCACCATCTGCGTTCCTAACAGCACATCGCCTTTCTTTTCGCGGAACGCTTGCAGCAGCTTCTCGTGAGCCCCTTTTTCGCTGGTGGTGTCTACGTCCATGCGAATGACGCGGACGCCGGGGAACAGCTTGGCCAATTCCCCTTCGACCCGCTGGGTCCCGGTTCCGAAGTACCGGATATGCTCGCTGCCGCATTCCGGGCAAACGGACGGCGCGACTTCCGCGTAACCGCAGTAATGGCAACGCAGATTGTTCGACTTCTGATGATAAGTCAGCGAAATGTCGCAATCCGGGCACCCGGCTACATAACCGCAGGTCCGACACATCACGAACGTCGAATATCCGCGTCTGTTAAGCAGCAGCACGGTTTGTTCGCCGCGCTCCAGCCGGGTTGCAATCCCCTGATGCAGCGCGCGGCTAAACATCGAGCGATTCCCTTCCTTCAGTTCCTCCCGCATGTCGACGATTTGAACGCCCGGCAACTGACTGCCGGAAGGACGCAGCTTCATTTCCAGCAATACAGGCGCAAACTCGCCGTAATCGCCGCCTCCCGAACGCGCCGCATGATAACTTTCCAGCGAAGGCGTGGCCGAACCCAGAATCACGGCTGCCCCATGCTGGCGAGCTCGCATCACCGCCACGTCCCGGGCATGATATTTCGGCGTCTCCTCTTGCTTATAGGAGGTCTCATGCTCTTCGTCCATCACGATCAACCCCAGACGGTTAAACGGAGCAAAGATCGCCGAGCGTGCGCCGATGGCCACCTCCACGCGACCCTCGCGAATTTTACGCCATTCGTCGTAACGTTCGCCGGTGGACAAGCGGCTGTGCATCACCGCTACCTTCGCGCCGAAACGCCCCTTAAACCGTTCGACCATCTGCGGGGTTAGCGAAATTTCCGGCACCAGCACAATCGCCTGCCGGCCCGACGCGATGCAGCGTTCGATCGTCTGCAAATACACCTCGGTTTTACCGCTGCCCGTGACGCCATGCAGCAGGAATACTTCATGCCGCTCCGCGTCCAGCGATTCCGCCAAACGGTGGTAGACCCGCTCTTGCTCCGGCGTTCGCGTCAGCGGTTCGCTATGTTGAAAGCGCCGACCTTGGTACGGATCGCGAAACACCTCAACGTCCTCAATGACAGCAAAGCCCTTTTCCGCCAGCTTTTTGACCGTTCCGGCCGTCACCTGTAGCGTCGACAATACTTCCTGCAGCGACATCGGCAAACCCAGCTCCAGCAGAAACTCCAGTACTTCCTTTTGACGACGCGCCTGCGGACCAAACGAAGCTAGCGCTTCCTGTGCTGCTTGGCCGCTAACTGAGGCAGACACGGTTTTGACCGTCTTCTTGCGCACCTTGTCCTTAATCGCTTGGCTTTCCGTCAGCACCCCCCGGGCCAGCATATCTTTGATCAAGCTGGCTGCGTCCGGGTATCTTGCGCCCAACTGGGTCATCGTTACCGAGTCGGAGGCCCGGACAAAGCCCAGAATCTCCTCTTCTTCCGGCGTAACGAGACGCGGCAACGCAAATAGGCTGTCTATGCTATCCGACGATTCCTTATCGACCGTGATATCGGCGTCCGCCACGCGGATATACCGCTCGGCCTTACCCTTTAAAGCGGCCGGAATCATCGCCTGCAACGCCGCAATCAGGCTGCAAGCGTACTTACGGCTCATCCACTCCGCCAATTCAACGAGATCCGGCGGCATCGGCGGCGTCATGTCGAGCAATTCCTGAATCGGTTTCATCCGTGCCCGGTCCATCTCCGGCTGTTCGTGCAGGGAAACAACAAACCCCTGAACCGTACGACGCCCGAACGGAACGCCAACCCGGCTGCCCACCTCGATCCAGCCGGCCATCGATTCAGGGATTAAATAGTCAAAAGGCCGGTCGGTTTCCCGGCTCGGCACATCGACAATTACTTTGGCCATACGGTAGGTCATCGGTTCGTTCCCGCCAAACGCTCGCTGGCCAGCTCCAGAATTCGAAGCGCCACTTCGTCCTTTGCCATTTGCGGCACGGACAGAACCAAGCCGGACGAATCGTAGATGTTCACGATGTTGGTTTCGGAACCGAACCCCGCTCCCTGCGCGGTAACGTCGTTCGCGACCAGGAGATCGCAGTTTTTGCGTTTCAGCTTATCCATGGCGTGCTGCTCCACGTTCTCCGTTTCAGCTGCAAATCCGATCAGGAATTGCGTCGTTTTCTGCTTACCCAGCGTTTCTAGGATATCGATGTTTTTCACCAGCTCCAGCACGAGAGAATCATCGTTTTTTTTGATTTTTTGGACAGCGGTTTCCTTCGGCCGATAATCCGCTACGGCCGCCGCCTTGACCAGAATATCCGTATCCGCCCATTCCGCCCGTACCGCCTCGTACATGTCTTGAGCCAAGAGTACACGGGTGACCGGGATGCCGGTCGGCGGCTCCACCTGGGTATGCCCCGCAATCAGCACGACCTCCGCACCGAGGCGCTGTGCCGCTTTGGCGATGGCGAACCCCATTTTTCCCGAGGAATCGTTGGTGATATAGCGAACCGGGTCGATCCGTTCCACCGTACCGCCTGCGGTGATAACAACCTTCTTGCCGCTCAAAGGCTTTTGCGAAATACGGGCTTCCCGGGCATAATAGTCGTTAACAACCTGGACGATCGACTCCGGCTCCTCCATTCGCCCTTTCCCGGTATATCCGCACGCCAGCAGACCTTCCCCGGGTTCGATCATCAAGACGCCTCGCGCCGCCAGCTCCGCTAAATTGCGGGTGACCGCCGGATGCTCATACATGTGCACATTCATCGCCGGCGCAAGCATGATCGGAGCCTGGGTCGCCAGCAGCGTGGTCGACAGCATATCGTCAGCGATCCCTGCCGCCATTTTTCCGATGATATTCGCCGTTGCCGGCGCTACCAATACCAGATCCGCCCAATCGGCTAAATGAATGTGTGCGATCGATTCGGCATGCTTCTCGTCAAAGGTGTCGGTGTATACGAAATTTTTCGATAACGCCTGCATCGTCAGCTCTGTGATGAATTGGGTCGCAGAATCGGTCATGATCACGCGGACCTCCGCGCCTTCCTTCACCAGCTTGCTGCATAAGGACGCCGCTTTGAACGCGGCAATGCCGCCGGTCACGCCTAATAGAATCTTTTTGCCGGTTAACATCGCTACCCCTCGCTTTCCCCAAACGAAAAAAATAACAACCTCGCGGTTGTCGTAAAAAGAAGCCCGGAGGCCTTTCGTATATGTCTATAAGTTATCTAGTCTTTGGTATTCTCGACGATCTCTCCGATTTGGGGTTTCAGCTTGATGTAGTCGCCATAGATCTCTTCGAGGGCGATGCCCACTTGTTTATGCGATCTTGGCTGCTTCAATTCGCTTTTCTCCCCTTCGCGCAGCTGTCTGGCACGCCGGGAGGCGGCGACAACTAAAGAGTACTTGCTTCCGACTATTCCGAGCATTTTGTCAATCGATGGATACAGCATGTTCAAAACACCTCTTCTTATTTGGACTCATCACCCTATGAACGTTGGACTTTAGCACGACTTTCTAATTTTGCAATGTTCGGCGATGATAATGGATTGTATTCTTTGGCAGGCCAAATCGATCTCGTCATTCACGACGGCGTAATCATAATTCTCCATCAATCCGATCTCGTGGGCCGCCACACTCATGCGGTGATCGATCGTGGCCTGATTCTCCGTGCCCCGGCCTTGAATACGGCCTTTCAGCTCATCAAGTGAAGGAGGAAGCAGGAACACGAACACGCCTTCGGGGAATTTCTCCTTAACCTTGAGCGCCCCTTGAACCTCGATTTCCAAAATGATATCCTTCCCGCCAGCCAGCGTCTCTTCCACAAAATCGCGGGGAGTTCCGTAATAATTGCCGACGTATTCCGCATACTCCAAGAGCTGGTCATTTTCGATCATTCCCAAAAACTGCTCCCGGCTTTTGAAAAAATAGTTAATGCCGTTTTCTTCCCCCAACCGGGGTTGCCGTGTGGTGGCTGATACGGAATAAACCAGCTCCGGCATCCGTTTGCGCAGCTCGGTGCATACCGTGCCTTTGCCAACGCCAGACGGCCCGGACAATACGATAAGTAACCCTTTAGACATATCTCTCTCCATTTTATTCGTCGTTGTCTTCATCTTTGGTGGACAAACGGTGAGCGACGGTTTCCGGCTGCACCGCCGACAATATCACATGATCGCTGTCCGTGATGATCACGGCACGCGTCCGTCGCCCGTATGTAGCGTCGATCAACATATGGCGATCCCTCGCCTCCTGAATGATCCGCTTGATCGGCGCGGACTCAGGGCTGACGATCGAAATAATCCGGTTGGCCGATACGATATTTCCGAAGCCGATGTTAATAAGTTTGATTGCCATGTTCAGGTAGTTCCCCCTAATTTGCTTGACTCACCTGGTGCCGATGGGATGGCTTATTCAAGATTCGCCGCCTGTTCGCGGATCTTCTCCAATTCCGCCTTCATCTCGACGACCAGGTTGACTAGAGCCAAATGATTGGCTTTAGATCCGATCGTATTGGTTTCCCGGTTCATTTCCTGTATAAGAAAATCCAGCTTGCGGCCTACCGGTTCATATGCCTGAAGCAGGCTGCGGCACTGCTCGAAGTGGCTCTTCAGACGAATCAGCTCTTCGTCAATGTTGGACCGGTCTGCAAACACGGCCACTTCCATCGCAAATCGTTGTTCATCATAATTCCCATCCAGCAATTCGGCAAGCCGCCCTTTCAGACGGCTCCGGTATTCACTCACGACTTCCGGAGCCAACCGGACTAACTCACCGTGAATCGCCTCCAACCGCAGCAGGCGTTGACCCAAATCCGCGGCCAGATGCTTCCCTTCCCGCTCCCGCATGCCCAGAAGCCCAATCAGCGCTTCCTCCAAGCCTTCGGTCAATATCTGTTCCCAGTCAGACTCGGCACTGCCGGCCGGTGTTACTTCCGCAGGTGCCGTCAAAGCGTCCGGCAGGGACAAGAGATCCCTGGCGCTAAGCTTCGCATCAACGCTATAGTGTCGGGCGAGCTCATCAGCAGCTTTTAGATACGCTTCGACGGCCGGCCGGTTCAACACATAAGGAAGGGTGCCGGATTCATCGCGTTCTTTACTGATGTACACATCAATACGTCCCCGTTTGATATGGCGCTGAACCAGACGCCTAAGTCCGTCTTCATAGCACGTCCATTCCCGCGGCATCCGCAGGACGACCTCGGCGTACCGGTGGTTGACGGACTTGATTTCAAATTGGACGACGTAACCGCCATACGATCTGACGGCCCCACCGTACCCTGTCATACTGTGCGACACAGGCATCACATCCGTTACCCTATTGTAATTGATTATGTGAACCGAGACAAGTGGGCCGAGCTCGGTTTGGACTTCTCGCGAACATAATTCATCAAGGCGACATTCATTTCGTAGAACATAAACGGGGTCATGAGATAAATTCCGTTAAAATGCTCCATCGCCGTATCGAGCAATTCTTTGGCGATTTCGACCCCCATCGCCCGCCCCTCTTCGCCTTGAAGTCCTTCCATCCGTTTGCGGACGTCATCCGACAGCTGGATTCCCGGGACTTCGTTGTGCAGATATTCGGCGTTCTTTCCGCTAGCCAGCGGCATAATGCCGATGAATATCGGCACGTCCAGGTGCGCCGTCGCCTGCTTGATCGCCACGATCAGCTCGCGATCGTAGACCGGCTGGGTCATGATGTAATCGGCACCGGAGGCGATTTTCTTCTCCAGCCGTTCCACCGCTTTGTGCAGATGCTTCACATTGGGGTTAAACGCTGCGCCAACGACGAATTTGGCTTTTTGCTTCAAAGGTTTCCCTGAGAAGGAGATCCCGTCGTTCAACTGCTTGATCATCCGAATGATCTCGAACGACGTCAAGTCATACACCGAGCTGGCTCCCGGCAAATCGCCGAAACGGGCAGGATCGCCTGTCACGGCCAGGACGTGGTCGATCCCAAGCGCATCGAAGCCCATCATGTGCGACTGCGTACCGATGAGATTACGGTCGCGGCAAGCGATATGCACCAGCGGTCTCAAGCCAAGCTGAGACTGGACCAGATGCCCCAGCGCCATGTTGCTCATCCGCGTTACGGCAAGCGAGTTATCCGCTAGCGTGAGCGCGTCGACGCCTGCTTCTTTCAAAGCCGCTGCACCTTCCATGAATTTGCCGATGTCCAGGTCACGCGGGGGGTCCAGCTCCACAATGACGGTATGACGCTGCTTCACGAGCTCGGTCAAGCTCGAAAGATCACGATCCTCGCCATCGATGCCGGCAGTTGCAGTAGTCGGCCGCTCTTTCAGCGTTACGGCAACGGACGAACGCGGCTCGGGCAGCTTTGTCTCGTTCGCCAGCGGCGCAACGGCATATCCCTCAAGCGCGGTCGCCATGGCGGCAATATGCTCCGGCGTCGTCCCGCAGCAGCCGCCGATCAATCTCGCGCCCAAATCCGCGAAGGAGCGGGCACATTCCCCGAAATATTCCGGCGTCGCTCCATATACATACTCTCCATCGACGTAGTCTGCCAAACCTGCATTCGGGAAGACGGACATCGGTACTTCGAGAGGACCGCCCACCCCGGCCATTACAGCCATAATGCCTTTTGGCCCGGAGTGGCAATTAAAGCCAAGCACGTCGGCCCCTTCCTGCACCAGCGCCCCGAAGGCCTCCGGAATCGTAAATCCATCCAGCGTACGTCCGATTTGATCGACGGCGAACTGGCAAATGACCGGAATGTCCGTCAGCTTGCGGGCTCTCCCCAAGGCAATCCGCATTTCTTCCAGGTCGTAAAACGTCTCGAACAGCAGCGCATCCACCCCTTCGGTCAGCAAGGCGGCAATATGCTGCTCGAAGTAACTCCCGAGCTCTTGGGCAGTGACGTTCGCCCGCTTGCCCCCGCGGATGGAACCGACCGCACCCGCAACGTATGCGCGGTCTCCCGCCGCCTGTTTGGCGATCCGTACCGCGGCCCGATTGATGTCTTCTACCTTGGCCTCCAGCCCGAATTTAGACAATTTATAGTAATTCGCCGAAAACGTATTGGTTTCCAACAGCCGAGCACCGGCATCGAGATAGCGGCGATGAATGTCGCCAATCACGTCCGGGCGCAGCAAATTAAATTCTTCATATGAAATGCCGACCGGAAAACCCAGCTGATACAAGTAAGTACCCATGGCTCCGTCGCCAACGAGAATTTCGCGTTCCCATGTCGTACGCAAATCCGGTTTCATGCTTCTGCCCCCTGACTGCCGTGATGTCTGATTCGCCTCATGATCAACCCGGCGCAAACTATTATCATATTAATTTAGCATAAATCGCTCAGAATGATAAGGTATCCTTCCACATCTCCTGCAAGGTTCGTCACAAAAAAGCCGGACCCCCGCTAAGGAGAGCCCGGCTTACTTGCAACAAGAATTAACGGAACGTTACATTTCGATGCTACCTTTATATACCTCTTCCGCCGGACCCGTCATGTATACGTGATTGTCGCGTTCATCCCATTCGATGAACAGGTCGCCGCCCTTAAGTCCGATCCAGGCGGCTCGATCCGTTAATCCGTTCAACACCGAGGAAACCAACGTGGCGCATGCGCCTGTGCCGCAAGCCAGCGTTGGGCCCGCACCGCGCTCCCAAACGCGCATCTCGACCCGCTGACGGTTCGTCACGGTGGCGAATTCGACGTTGATCTTACGCGGGAAGAACGGGTGCACCTCCAGCTTCGGGCCCCATGTTGCCAAATCAAAGTTTGGCGCATCGTCGACGTAAATGACGCAGTGCGGATTGCCCATAGAAACCGCCGTAAAAGTAAATTCCCGGCCGCTCGTCTCGATCGGCTGACTTAGCACCGGTTGTTGATCCAACGTCGTCGGCACGGCCAGGCCGTCCAAGATCGGCTGACCCATATCTACCCGGACCGTCTTAACGGCTCCGTCTTCAACCTGCAAGGTCACCTGCTGAACGCCTGCACCTAACGTTTCGATCGTTACGTCCGTCTTATCCACTAAACGATGGTCGTATAGGTATTTGGACACGCAGCGGATCGCGTTCCCGCATTGCTCGGCTTCCGTGCCGTCCGAATTGATGATGCGCATTCGAAAATCCGCTTTCTCCGACGGGAGTATGAACACCAATCCGTCCCCGCCAACCCCAAAATATCGGTCACACCATTGAATCGCCAGCTCAGATACGTTGTCCGGCAGTTGTTGTTCACCGTAAAATACTAAGAAATCATTGCCTAGTCCGTGCATTTTCGTAAATTCCATGCTAACCCACTCCTGCATCGTTAAATGATAGGGTTAGTCTATCTTTTGCCCGGGGCAAAAGGTATTGATTTTATGCACGAATATTTGTACTTTTCGCGGTGACGAACGGGCGAGGCCCGCTGCTACGCCGGTTTCGTTTGCTGGACCAAACGCTGCCCGCACCCATCAGGAAGGTCGGAATGCCTGCGGCTACCAATGTGATCGCCCACTCCCGCATGCCAAGCGGTACCGTTTTGAAGATCGGTTGCAGCGGTTCGATGTACATGACTCCTAGCAACAGCGCGATCGACGACAGAACGGCGGCTACCAGATATTTATTTTGCAAAATGTTGCGGTGGAAGATCGAACGCGAGCTGCGGCAATCGAACACATGGATCAGTTGCGCCATGACCAGGGTGGCGAAAGCGACCGACTGTGCTTTGATCAACTGCGCCGGATCGCTTGGCGCGACCCGAAGTGTCAGCCAGAAGGCACCTAGCGTACAAAGGCCGATGAGCACCCCGCGGCTGATAATCTTCCAGCCCAAACGCCGTGCAAAGATATTCTCGTTTGCGCCGCGCGGTTTGTGCTCCATCAGATCCTTCTCTGGCTGGTCGACACCCAACGCCATCGCTGGCAAACCGTCGGTCACGAGGTTGACCCATAAAATCTGGATCGGCAAGAGCGGCAGCGGCAAGCCGGCCAGCATGGCGAAGAACATCGTTAAAATCTCACCGACATTGGAAGCCAGCAAATAACGAATGAATTTACGGATGTTCTCGTAAATACTGCGGCCTTCTTCAATCGCAGCCACGATGGATGTGAAGTTATCGTCGCTTAGGATCAGCGAGGACGCTTCCTTCGACACGTCGGTGCCCGTTATGCCCATGGCGATGCCGATATCGGCCGCCTTGATCGCCGGCGCGTCGTTCACGCCGTCGCCCGTCATCGCCACGACATGCCCATTCCGCTGCAGCGCCTTAACGATCCGCAGCTTATGCTCCGGGGATACCCGGGAGTACACGTAAATGTTCTCGACTTGCTTCTCCAGTTCTTCGTCACTAAGCATCTCCAGCTGTTGGCCCGACATCGAGGTACCACCTCGCGGCAAAATGCCGAGATCCGCTGCGATCGCCTCCGCCGTTAATCCGTGGTCGCCGGTGATCATCACCGTCTTGATGCCGGCCCGGCGGCAGACCGTGATGGCATCCCGTGCTTCGCGGCGCGGCGGATCGATCATCCCGGTCAGGCCGACGAAGATCAGCTGCGATTCCACATGATCCTCGTGATCCGACCCTTCCGCTGGTTTTAAGTCGCGGTAAGCCATCCCGAGCACGCGCAGCGCGCTGCGCGCCATTTGTTCATTGGCCGCTTGCACTTTCTGCCGGAACGTGCCGGTGAAGGGGACGACTTTGCCTTCCCACAAAATATAGGAACATCGCTCCAGCAGCATGTCCGGCGCGCCTTTGACCAGCGCCATTCTGCCGCCTTGATGGGAGACGATCACGGACATCCGCTTACGCTTAGAATCGAAAGGAAACTCCTGATCGCGGGCATACATCCCGCTTAAGGTTACGGGCGACAAGCCCATTTTGGAAGCTAGCGTGACCAATGCTCCCTCAGTGGGGTCGCCCTTTAGCTTCCAGAGCGGGCCGACTTGGGCAGCCTCTTCCTTCGTCTTGCGGCGGCCACGCTTCTCCGGGTCGTCCTCATAGATGACCGCGTTGCTGCACAAGGCGCTGATTTGCAGCAGCCGGCGCAGGCTTTGGTCCTTGCGCAAATCGACGGGCATGCCTTGATCCAGAATGTTCCCTACAGGCTCGTACCCTTCGCCCGTCACTTCCAGCGACCGTCCTTCCAACCACACCCGGGTAACGGTCATTTTGTTCTGGGTCAGCGTGCCGGTCTTATCCGAACAGATGACCGAGGCGCAGCCCAGGGTCTCCACCGACGGCAGCTTGCGGACGATCGCCTTGCGCTTGATCATACGCTGCACGCCCAACGCCAATGCGATCGTCACGATGGCCGGCAAACCTTCCGGAATAGCCGCAACGGCCAGACTGACCCCGGCAAAGAACATGCTGTTTGCCGGCTGTCCTTGCAGAATCCCCAGCAGCACCACAACAACGGTCAAGCCAAGCGCCATGTAAATCAGAATTTTGCCGAGCTGTTCCAGACGCCGCTGCAGCGGGGTTTCTTGGACCTCGGTATTTTGGATCAAATCAGCGATTTTCCCCATCTCGGTGTCCATACCCGTGCGAATGACGACTCCTCGACCCGTACCGCGCGTGATCATCGTGCCCATGAAGCCGATATTCTTCTGGTCACCCAGCGGAACATCGCTTTCACTAAGCACTCCCGCATGTTTACCCACCGGATGGGATTCGCCGGTCAATGCGGATTCTTCCACGTCCAGGCTATTTGTGGCTAACCAACGGATATCCGCAGGAATCCGGTCCCCGCTTTCCAGCAGAACGATATCTCCCGGAACAAGCTCTCTAGCCGGTATGTTCTTGACGACACCATGGCGTAGCACGTTAGCATGGGGCGCGGACAGCTCTTTCAGCGCCCGCAGGGAACGTTCCGCGCGGAATTCCTGGATGAATCCAAGCACCCCGTTCAGAATAACGATGGCGATGATCGTGATGGCATCCAGATATTCGCCGAGAAAACCAGAAATCAGCGTGGCGCCCATCAGCACCAGCATCATAAAATCCTTAAACTGGTTCAGAAACAGCAGGATCGGGGAGATACGTTCTCCCTCCTGCAGTTCGTTCCAGCCGGACTCCTCGCGTCTCTTCAGCGCTTCTTCATCGGTCAGGCCCTGTTCACGCGTGACGCCGAAGCGTTCCAGAAGCGCTTCACTGCTCCACTGGTGCCAGAATTTTTGTTCCATCCTCCTTATTCCCCTTCCGTTTATTATGCAGTATCGGCGTGAAGGCTTTTCCACCTAGGGTAAATGTATTCCGGCCAGTCCCAAATTATCACAGAGGAGCCCTTAAGTTTTTGCCCGAAGTATGGCATCATAGAGGAAGGCTCCATCGCTGAACAACCTCTTTCATTTATAAGAAAAGAATAGGAGAATCTCATAAAATGGCACTCGACGGTATCGTAACTCGAGCGATCGTGCACGAACTGCAAGTTTGCATCGGCGGTCGCATCAATAAAATACATCAGCCTGCAGGGAGCGATCTCGTCTTTCACCTGCGCACGCAGGCTGGCAACAAACGACTCTTGCTGTCGGCAAACCCGACGTATCCGCGGGTTCATTTCACGGAAGCGTCATTTCCCAATCCGCTAGAGGCGCCGATGTTTTGCATGCTGCTGCGCAAGTACTGCGAAGGTGGCAGCATTGAAGCCGTGACCCAGGTCGGCATGGAACGGATCATCCATATCGACGTTCGTACGCGCGACGAGCTCGGCGACTTATCCATCAAACGAATCATCGTCGAATTGATGGGACGACACAGCAACATCATTCTGGTCGATCCGGCCACCGGGACCCAGTTGGACGGAATTCATCACGTAACGCCGGCGATTTCCGGCTACCGGGTCGTCATGCCCGGGTTCGCCTATACGGCGCCGCCGGAGCAGCATAAGCGCAATCCGCTTGAAGCGGATCGCGAGTCCTTTATGGCTGCTTGGCGAGCGGCGGCGGCCGAAGGCAAAGGCACTGGCAGCGGATGGCTGGTCGACGCCTTCGGCGGACTAAGTCCGCTGATGGCCGGCGAAATCTACGCTCGTGCCGAAGTTGGTGTTGCCGCGATGGAGATCGGGCTGAACCCGGAGGAGGCGGAGCGGTTGTGGCAGGCTTTTTCCGAATTAATGGAGGAGGTTCGCGGCCAACAATACGCCCCCATGACCGGCGAGAACGCAAAGGGGAAGAGCCTCTTCTCCGCTATTCGGCTCACAAGCGCCTGCGGGGAAATTCGTACCTACCCTTCGATCAGCGAATGCATGGAGGACTACTACGGGGATAAAGCACTGCGGGATACGGTCAAGCAAAAGACGAGCGACCTGCTACGTTTCCTGCAGAACGAGCGGAACAAAAATGTAAAGAAGCTGACCAACTTGGAGCAAGACTTGAACGAAGCGGAGGACGCCGAACGTTACCGCATCTGGGGTGAGTTGCTCCTTCCTTCGCTGCATGCGATCCATAAAGGCGACACCTCCGCTGAACTGGTCAACTATTACGATGAAGAGCAGAAGATGGAGACGATTCCGTTGGATCCGCTGCTGACGCCTTCGGAGAACGCCCAGCGTTATTTTAAGAAATACAACAAGTTCAAGAACAGCCTCGCCGTCATCGACGAGCAAATGGTACTAGCCAAGGGGGAAGTTGCCTATCTCGAAGGCTTGCTGCAGCAGTTGAATGACGCGACGTTAAGCGATATCGACGAGATCCGCGAGGAGCTGACCCAGCAAGGGTACTTACGGGATCGGGCCAAACGGGGGAAGAAGAAGAAAAAAGGCGATCGTCCGACGCTGCATGTCTATACCTCGTCGGAGGGCATCGAAATTTACGTCGGCAAAAACAACCTGCAAAACGAATACGTCACGAACCGGCTCGGCAAACCCAACGATACTTGGCTGCACACCAAAGACATTCCAGGTTCGCACGTGCTGATCCGCAGCGAGTCGTATGGTGACGCAACGCTGAATGAAGCCGCGCAGCTCGCCGCCTATTTCAGCCAGGCGAAGCAATCGAGCAGCGTCCCAGTCGACTGCACGTTGATTCGTCACGTCCGCAAACCAAGCGGTGCCAAACCCGGCTTCGTGATTTACGACCATCAGCGGACGTTATTCGTCACGCCGGAGGAGCAGATGATTAAGGCATTGCCGAATACGGTGAAAAACGGCTGATGATCGAGGCTCGCGTGGGAAGGACCGCCCGCCCATATGAAGGTCCAAATGCAAAAGTGCAATTGAACTCATCCGAAACTGCTGCACTTTTGCATTTGCTCCATAAATAAACGGTGCTCCAAAGGGATTCAAGATTCATAACCCCTCGGAACACCGTTTTTTCAGTTCTCTTCTGCCCATGCAGCTGCCGCCGTCTGCCTCAGCCGTTCAACCGTCCCTGGCGGAGCCGTGCGTCCGCCCAAATCCCCATGGAATACGACGCCCTGCCGCACGCCGTGGTAATCGGACCCGCCGGTGACGATGAGCCCATACTTCTCAGCCATCGCAGCATAACGGAGCTCCTCCTCCGGCCCGTGGTCGGAGTGGTACGCCTCGATCCCGGCCGGCTTCCCGCGCTCTACGATCGACCGTACCAAATCATCATCGCTGTATAGACCTGGATGAGCCAGCACCGGCACACCGCCCGCCTCACGGATCCAGACAATTGCCTCCTCCGGGGCGATGCGCGGCAACGAGGCGTATCCCGGTTTGCCTTCGGCCAAATACCGATCAAAGGCATCCCGCATATCGGACACATACCCTTTGCGGACGAGGGTATCGGCGATATGGGGTCGACCGAGGCTTTCATCCGGACGCAGCGGTCGGGATAGCCCCGCCTTCACCTCCTCCAGTGTAATCGAAAGGCCTAATTGCTGGAGCTTAGCGATAATCAACCCATTCCGCTCTTCTCGCACCAAGCGCAGCCGGGCTAACCGCTCCTTAAACCGGTTATCCTCCGGATCCACAAAGTACCCCAGTACATGAATATCTTTTTCTCCGACCCGGGTACTGATTTCGATGCCGGGGACGACGTCCAATCCAAGCTCTTTCCCGGCCAGCAGTGCCTCCGCGATCCCGGCAACGGTATCATGGTCCGTGATGGCCAAGCCCGTTAGCCCTTTCTCTTTGGCCATCCTCACATTTTCCGCCGGTTGATTCATCCCGTCCGAAGCTTGAGTGTGCGTATGTAGGTCATAACGTTCCATTGCCGTCTGCTTTTCCATGTCCATCCCCTCCTTAAGGTGAGCTATGCCCTGAAGTCGTTTGCGGATATTCCCGCAAGAAGGTTAAAAATGTCACCGCGGTAACCGGTAGCAGCGTCGATTTCAAATGAATCGAATAAAACATTCGTTTAAAGGACAGCCCTTCAATATCCAGCACCTCCAGCAGTCCCAGCGCCTGCTCATGCTTCACGGAAGAAGGCGAAATGATCGTGATACCGATTCCGGCCTCCACCGCCGATTTCACCGCTCCGGTGCTTCCGAGTTCCATAACGGTGTGAATTCGGCTGATATCGACCCCTCGCCTGCGCATTTCATCCTCCATCACCTGGCGGGTGCCGGAGCCTTTCTCTCTCAGCACGAATGGGTAATGAACCGCTTCCTCCATCGTGACGGATTTTCTCCCCGACAACGGGTGACCGGCAGGAACGATCAGCTTGAGTTCGTCTTCCATGACGGGCTCGGATACCATATCCGGATGCTGAACCGGGGCTTCGACCAATCCGAAATTAAGCTGGTGATTCATGATTTCATCGATGATTTGCGTCGTATTGATCACCTTCATGACGATCGAAATATGCGGATACCGTTGGCCGAATGGCCCTAGCAACCGGGGCAGGACGTATTCCCCGATCGTCAAGCTGGAACCGAGTTGTAACCGCCCTTCCAACATGGAGGTATGCCGCGACATCGCCTGTTCCGTTTCGCGGATCAATTCCACGCTTTGGCGAGCGAACGGAAGCAGCGTATGCCCGGCTTCGGTTAGTTCGATCTTTTTCGTGGACCGGACCAGCAGCTTGGTGCCAAAGTAATCTTCGAGCGATTGGATTTGCATCGTGACCGCAGGCTGCGTCATATGCAGCGCCTGGGCGGCTGCAGAGAAGCTGCCCCGTTGCGCCACCGTATAGAAAATATGGAGCTGGTGGTAGTTCAACGCCATCGTCCGGCACTCCCCTTTCTCGTTCTTTCCCCTACAATAGCATGCCCGGACCAACAAAAAAAGCATGCCGTCACCCAGCATGCTTGATTCCATAGCCTCTTCATCATCTACTTTCCACCGTAACCATCCTATCGGCGCTTGCGGCTATTCTTCATCAACGTCATTCGCCGGGAATGGCGCAACCAGGAATAATAAGATTTCAAATCGCGCAATTCGATGGTTTCCGACATCCGTCCCAGGAAGGTTACAATGATCATGCGGTGCATCGGGCGTCCGGAGAGATCAAACTCGCCCGGAATTTCCGCAAATTCAGCGACCATCACAAGATCGTCATCAATCAGGTAGACGTCCTCTTCCTTCCGATAGTACGGCGTAATCCGGCCCTGCTTCAGACATTCCCATGCCCATCCGGCAATCTGTTCAAACCCGATATTGTCCCGATCGATTCTGTCCTGATATCTGAGTTTGGCATGATTCGTCACTACGATATCGGCAACTCTCTTGTCCCCTAGCGCAATATGGAAGGATTCATAGGTTCTCCAGCGTTCCGTTGCCCGGTCTCTCATGCCGCACCTCGCATTAAATAGGTCTGTAAAAATAGAAGACGATTGAATTAGGTCTTTTTAACTAAGCACTTTCGCCTATTATATTACAACAAACCCTATTTTTCTACAAGGTCAAAGCTCTCTTTTCCCAAGAAAAAGGAGTATTTTAGAACTTTAGTCTCATCAACCTATGCAGGTCATCCGTCCTACGGCGATTTTCGGCAAAAAAATACCGCGCAACGAAGGTGTTCGCTGCACGGCACTGACGCCCCTTAAATGGGGAAGGTTACAATCCATAGAAGCGGGTTTTATCCGGGACGTCTTTGGTGTATTCCGTTTTAATTTCTCCGCGGTAAGACCGCTCAATCTTGCGAACATAAGAAAGCTTGCGGATATTCCGCATCGTTTCCTCCGCCCGATCGGTGTTTACATACATCACCACATAATGCATCCGGCGGGACAAATAATGCACGCTTCCGTATTTATCCAAGTTCCTTGCCGCTTTTAAGTCGCTGACCCAAATGATATAGCCTGTACGCTCCGGAAACATGACTTTCTCCCTCCCGTTCCTCAACTATTGAAAATTCCGGAAAGTCAGCGACTCCGCCGCTTCTTCCGGAATTCTCGGCTGCCTATTTGCATTAGCCGCAGCCGCAACTTCCGCCGCTGCCGCAGCCGCCTTTTGGGTTCGGATCATTGCTTGGCACCTTGATCGTAGTTGAAACCGCATAAGCGATCATTTCCGACATTTGGTGAAGAATATCGTCCAGCTCGTTCTCGGCCGCTTTGAATTTGCGGACCGCCTCGAAGCGTTCCAATTCCCGCTCTACCTCAGCCACTTTGTCCTTCGCTTCGTGATAGTTGGGGTGGAAGTGTCCGAAACGCTCGGTCTCCCGGAACAGCTCCTTCTGAGCCTCCAGTTTCTTGACCCATGCCTGAATTTCGCTATCCTCCTCCACGCGCTGCTTCCAATATAAGTATTCGGATACGGCGGCGGATTGATTTATCATATCGCCCAATTCATAGGCGTTTGTCAGCACTTCGGCCATGTCGACCGTGTTCTTCTCGATTACGCTCATGAATTTTCATCTCGCTTTGATGTGAAATGTTCCACCCTGAGGTAGACGACATTATCATACCACAATCCTTTAGCGAGCAGAAGAGGTTCATCCTTCCTAATCTCCCGTTTAGCGTAAACCTGCGGGGAGAATGAGGCGAATTGCTTGCCAGTCCCCGGGGGAAAGAACGGTCTCCTTTGCCGGTTCTTCGGAAGAAGGGAGCGTCCGCACCTTAACTCTCCAATCCGCTTCACCTTCCACGGTAAGCGGTACGTAAAGAATAGCCTCCCCACCGATTTGCACCATCAGTTTGGCTTGCCAGGCCAAGGCTCGTTGCACGAGTTCTCGTGCGGTCGAAACGTGATACTTCCTCAATTCTCTCCACCACATGGCTGGCAATTCCTTCCATCCCGGGAACAACTCCTCATTGTCTGGCGGATTAAGATCCGGTTCGTAAAAATGCAAGTCCGCTCCTTTGTAAATCCACCCTTGGTTTTCCTGAGGTTGCCGATTCTCGCCATTCGGATTTGCCATCTCCGTCAACTTCGGATACATCGGTTCGTCCGGATCTTGCGAAGCCCGGTTGACGGGAGCCAAACGTTCTCCGTCCAAGATCTTCAGAACTTCCACCTCGCAACCCGGATTCATGAGAAAATGGAGCGGGCCAATCCGCTCTAGCTTATCGGCCAATAGCGGCAGGCTGCCGATACGATCTGCGGCTTCCTCATCGGCGCAGCTCAGCACCTTCGCTTCAGCCAGCGTTGTCCGACCGATTTCTCGTCCCCACTGAAGGAGCGCCTCGCGAACCGGCTCCGGTATGCCGGCAGAACACGCCTCCAGATGCCGCAGGATGTCTTGTGGGGTACGACCCATGCGGCAAGCCTGCTCCAGCCCCGCACGCGTCAGTCGATAGATGCTCATCATACCGGACGAAGCCAACTCGGCATAAGCCTCCAGTTCGAAACGGACTGTAAAGGGCACGTCTGGCGGAGCGAGTAGCTCGAAATCGGGTTGTACAATCAGCTTTCCTTCAGCGGCTTGAGATGTCACAGGCGAAGAAGGGCTCCGTTCGATCAGCCAACGGAACATTGCACCGTCCTCAGGATGGCTGCCGAGCTCCATCCAGCCACAGCCGCAAAGGGTGTCCAACCAACCTTGGATCCAGACTTCGCGCTCCGTGGACGGATTGCTGTCTGGTCCCAGCAGCCCCTGGTCTTGGAGTGAGCCGAGCAATTCCTCGAGCGAATACCAAACGCCGGTTCTCAAATCCGCCGCCGTCATTCGCAAAACAACATGCTGTAACGCGGCATCTGCCGGTACATAGCGCTGCAGCATTTCGTGAATCAGGACGACGTTCATTGCCTGCAGGTCAAAGGATAGCCACTCCGCCAATCCCGGCGGATGAACCCGCCATAACGCCCGTTCCTTGACGATCAACCCCAACGCCAGCATTAGATCCAGCGCGACGGCAAGCGCGGGTGAATACACGTCCGGATGCGGATAGTTTAGCTTTAGATCGGCAACGTCCTCCGCTTTCAACGCGATCCGCGCTTCCAGCTTGCCGCGTTCCTTCTGATGAATTGTCCCTTTTGCCGTCATTCGCAGCCCATTTCCTGCGATCCAGGTTAAGGCGCGGAACAGATCCATCGTTAAGCCCGGTTTCGCCTCCTGCTGCAGACTAACCCGCGTAGAGTCCTGCTCTCGCAGCTCCGCGTACCCCCACGCGTCCCCTATTCCCAGCAGCCGGTCCAGCGGCAGGTAATACAGCTTCTCGCCCCAAGCTTTGCGCACCGCGGCGAGGTCTCCGGAGCGCAGCAACGCCGGAAGCGCTGCGCGTATGTCCGCTCCGCTTACGTCTCCGGCCGCAGCGGCGTTGGCCTGTTCCAGCTTAAACGGCTGACCGGCAAAGCGGCGAAACAGGAGCTGAAGCGCCTGCATTTCGGCTTCATTCAACGAGTTCGCATTCCGCATCTCCTTCAAAGGAAGCTCGCCATCATAAGCCGGCATACTTGATCCCCTGCTCATGCTTCAACCCCCTCCCGATCTCTCAACACGGCATATTCATAACCTTGCTCCAGCAAAAACAACTGCCGCCGTAAAGCAAACTCTTGCTCCCGGGTGTTCTCTGAAACAAGCGTATAAAAATAGGCTCGGCTGCCGTCCCGCTTCGGCCGCAAGATCCGGCCCAGACGCTGGGCCTCCTCTTGGCGTGAGCCAAAACTGCCGGATATTTGAATGGCCACCGAAGCATCTGGTAAATCTACCGCGAAATTGGCGACTTTCGAAACCACCAGGACCTGCAGTTCCCCATCGCGGAAAGCCTGAAACAGTTTGCCACGCTCCGCCTGGGGTGTACTTCCGGTGATGAGCGGGACTTGAAGCTCCCTTGCCATGCACTGCAGTTGGTCTACATACTGTCCGATAACCAGCACCTGACGATCCCGATGCCGATCCAAAAGCCGCCGTACAATCTCGTTTTTGTATGGATTTTCCGCAGCGATGCGAAACTTCTCCCGTCCTTCGGCTTGAACGTATTTGTCCTGCTGGGGTTCAGGCATCGCCACCCGGATCTCCTGACAATCAACCTGTGCGATAAACCCGCTTTCTTCCAGGGTTCTCCACGGAACATCGTACCGCTTCGGTCCGATCAGGGAGAAGACATCCCGCTCGCAGCCGTCCTCTCGAACCAGCGTGGCGGTCAAGCCGAGGCGTCTCGTCGCTTGGATGTCGGCCGTTGCGCGAAAGATCGGTGCCGGAAGTAGATGCACTTCATCGTATATGATCAGCCCCCAATCACGTTCATTAAACAAAGACATATGCTTGAAGCCTTCCTCTTTCCGCGAGCGGTGCGTCAATATTTGATACGTAGATACGGTAATCGGCTTGACCTGTTTCTTCTCGCCCGAATACTCCCCGATCGCCTCGGCAGGCAGCGTTGTTTTCGAATTTAACTCGGCAATCCATTGGCGCACCGAAGTCACATTGGAAGTCAGAATTAACGTCTCGCATTGAAACCTTTCCATTGCCGCAAGACCAACCACAGTTTTGCCCGCACCGCAGGGGAGCACCACGACACCGCTGCCGCCGTCGCCCGTCTCGCTGGCAAATCCAGCGACGGCTTCCCGCTGATACGGTCTGAGCAGGAACGGACGCCCCTCGTCCAGCTCCTGCCGAAGTACGATCTCGAGGGTGCGGCCTTGATGATACCCTGCTTCGTCCAGCACGGGATAGCCCAGCCGGGCAAGCTCCTGCTTTAAGGAGCCGCGGCACGAGGCTGGCAAATGGAGGCGTCGCTCGTCCACCAGGCACCATGTCCCCGCCGGCAAAGCCAGTTGGCCGGCTATATGCTCCAGAAAGCCGGCTTCAACGGTATCGTCGCACTCCAATTCCAGCCGGTCCGATTCCCCAGGAATCGGACGCAGCTTTAATTGCCCATACCGGCCCATCCAGCGTCGGATGTCTTCGGCAGCACCACTCGGCAGCCCGTACCGGGCCAAGGACGCAAGTTGATCCAGCACTTGGTCCGCGTCGATTCCACAGGAAGCGGCGTGCCATAAAGTGAGTGGGGTGATTCGATATGTATGATAGAAAGCCGGGCTCTTCACCAACTCGGCGTAATGGGATAACTGCTCCCGTGCCGTATCGAAGCCGGGATGCTCCTTCTCCAGCAGCACCGTCAAATCTCTTTGAACGATGCATGCTCCCGTTTCATTCATCGGTTTGCCCTCCTTTAGTTCAGTTCGCCGCAATCAGCAAAAAGGAGAAGTCCGCCGCACTGGCCGCGGACCTCTCCCGCTTGTTTCCATCTCCTAATGCACCTGCTCCGAGATTTCGGACAAAGCTTCTCCCGCATTGTCGGCAAAGATGTTACGCACGGCCATATCGCCGATCGAAACGATTCCGATCAAGCGATCCCCTTCGCATACCGGAAGCCGGCGAATTTGCTGCTGGGCCATCAGTTCAGCCGCCTCATCCACCGACATGTCGCGGGAAGCGGTTTTGATCCCTTTGGTCATCACTTCATCGACCGCGGTAGAGCCGGGCCGCTTCTCAGCGATCCCGCGAATGACCAAATCCCGGTCGGTGATAACGCCGATCAGCTTATCCCCGCCTTCGACCACCGGAATAAACCCCGTATCGTTTTCTTTCATCTTTACCGCCACTTCATAGACATTATCTTGTGGGGTCACAGTCACGATGTCATCGGTCATGATTTCGCTAACTTTTTTCAACATATATCCCTCCTTCGGACATAGCGTGCCAAAGAAGGAAGCGGTTTATGCGTGTTCGTCCTGATAGGATTCCGCCATCGCGGCCAGCAGACCCGCCGCATGCAGCATGGCGTCCTCGTCGATGTCGAATTTCGGATGGTGATGCGGGTAAATCGCGCCTTTGTCGGGGTTTCCGGCCCCGACGAACATAAAGCAGCCCGGCACTTGCTGTAAATAGTAAGCGAAATCCTCCGCCGGCATAATCTTCGGCGACAACTCGGCCCGAAGCCCGAATACACCGGGAGCCACTTTCATAAATCGGCGGTATTCACCTTCGTCGTTCACCAAGCTCGGGTAACCCATCATATAGTTGATTTGGGCTTCCGCGCCGTACGCCTCTGCCGTATTTTTAGCCATAACATGGATTCGCTCGCGAATCAGCTCTCTTGTCTCCTCACGGAAGCAACGAACCGTACCGGACAGCCTGCAGCGGTCAGCGATGATGTTCTGCGCCGTGCCGCCCTGGATGGAGCCAATCGTGACGACGGCCGGATCCAGCGGATCAACCGAACGGCTCACAACGCTTTGAAGCTGCAGCACCAGTGCCGAAGCGGCTACTACACTGTCCACCGTTTTGTGCGGCATGCCGCCGTGTCCCCCACGCCCCTGCACATCGATGAAAAATTCATCGGTCGAGGCCATCAGCGGTCCCGGGGCGCTCGCCACGATGCCGACGGGAATGGGTGTCCACAAGTGAACTCCGTAAATGACGTCTACCCCGTCCAGCGCCCCTTCCTCGATCATCGATTTTGCCCCGCCAGGGCACACTTCTTCCGCCGGCTGGAAGAGCAGTCGGATTTCTCCGCGCAGCTTCGCTTGGGTCCGGCTGTAGTATTCGGCCAGCGCCAGCAACGTAGCCGTATGGCCATCATGCCCGCAGGCGTGCATCACGCCGGGGTGCAAAGAAGCGTACTCGCACGTTTTCTCGTCCTGGATCGGCAGCGCGTCCATGTCGGCTCGAAGCGCTATCGTTTTGCCGGGAAGCTCCCCCCGAATTTTGGCCACGAGTCCAAACCCGCCGACGTTGGCTACCGTATCGATGCCTAGCCCCCGCAAGATTCCGGCGATCTGCGCCGAAGTCTCTTTCTCCATGAAGGAAAGCTCCGGATGACGGTGTAAGTGCCGCCGCCGTTCCACCATGGATGGAAACAAATCGCTTAACCGCTTCTCCTCCATCGTCCCACTCCTCTTTTCTTTCACGATCTCATTTAGCTTATTGTAGCAGAAAACGGGTTCATGGATCAGGTCAACCTTGCGAGAAATCGCCGATTTGCGAGGTTTTCCTATGCTTGCACAACCGATGGAAACATAATATCATGAGGATAAGTGTGATAAGTTTGATGAAAGTTCACAATTTGAACAGCGAACTTTTGGACCAATATTTTTAAGGGGGCACTCTTTACAATGATCGTAGAAAATACCGGATTGGACGGACTGCAAAGCGATTTGGCATACTTGGACGAAGCTGCGGAGAAGGTGGGCTTCGTACGCTGGCAATGGGAATACTATCGCGCTACATACGATTTTAAAATCGAATACAATAACAGTGACTACTACCTCCGTATCAACACGCGGGCAGTAGAAGGCAAACTGGAACGTCCGGACACGGTACTGGCGATCGAAGCGGTCTATATGGGGCGGGCCACTTTTCCGCATGGATTAGAGTATGAATCGGAGATTCCCGCAATGGTAATGAAGACCGCCAATCATAAATTGACGGAATTGAAGGAACTTCTTGAGGCCTAAGCGGACACGGCGATGAAAGAAGGCACAGAGAAACCAAGACGCGGAGCCCCCGATTTTCAATTGCTCATCTTGACCTTACTGATGGTCGGTTTCGGAATCGTCATGGTATTCAGCTCCAGCTCCAGCATCACGCTGGTCAACGAAAATTTCGGATATGACCCGATGTATTTTACCAAACGGCAAATGATATTCGGCCTGATCGGGCTTGTCGGTATGTTCGTGACGATGAATATCCCTTACGAGAAATATAAGAAGCTGTTTATACCCATTTTTATTCTGGCCATCATCATGCTGTTGCTCGTCCCTTTCATCGGTGGGCGCATCAATGGCGCGACCAGCTGGTTTACTATCGGCACGCTGGGGATTCAACCAACGGAGCTGGCCAAAATCACGACGATCTTGTACTTATCGGCCCTCATTTCTAAGAAAGGCGAGCGATTTCGGGATTTAAGAACCGGGTATATCCCGGTTATGGTGATCGTCGGCTTCGTTGCCGGCTTGATCATGCTCCAGCCAGACCTTGGTTCCTGTCTGATTCTCGTCGCTACGGCTGGGCTCATTATTTTCGCCGGCGGCGCTAATTTGAAGCATATTCTCGGTTCGATCGCGCTGCTCGTGCTTGGCGCAAGCATCGTGCTTGGTGTCGGAGCTTTGTGGGACAAAATCAACCCTCCCGACCCGACCGTTGCTGCGGGTGGCGATTATCGGATGGGCCGGATCGAGGCCTTCCTGGATCCTTGGCATGATACGCAAGGAACCGGCTATAACCTGATTCAATCGCTCACCGCAATCGGTCATGGCGGACTCACCGGCACCGGATTCGGACAAGGGATTCAGAAACTGCACTATTTGCCGAATGCGTATAATGACTTCATCTTCTCCGTCATCGGCGAAGAGTTTGGCTTTATCGGGACTTTGATCTTCTTGCTATTTTATATTTACTTCATTTGGCGCGGGCTGCTGGTATCGCTTCGCTGTCAAAGCACGTTTGGCACGCTCGCCGGGGTCGGAATCATGGGATTAATCGCGATTCAGGCCTTCGTTAACATCGGCGGCGTCACCAACACCATTCCGGTGACCGGCGTCACGTTGCCCTTCATCAGTTACGGCGGCTCTTCGCTGCTCGTCACGATGGTGTCAATGGGGATCGTGCTTAGTATATCGCGCGAATCGTCTCTGCCGGTGAAGCAGGAACGCACCAAGTCGGTGGTGATTCGTGAATCAACGCCGTTTGAAATGCGAAGCCAGACACGGCGCGGATAATAGTCCTAATCGCAAAGAAGACTACGGAAGCCATCGCTCCGTAGTCTTCTTTGTGTTTGTTGCTTATGCCAGCAATCCGGTCATTCGAGGCCGAAAGCGAAACTCTATATGCTGCAGAAGGTCAAGGTAGGATCGATCAGATCTCATCGTCCTTAAACGCGACGCCCTCGACTTTCACGTTCACTTCTACAATTTTAAGCCCCGTCATGCTCTCTACCGCTTCTCGAACATTTTGCTGAAGCATCCGGCAAACCTCGTGGATCGGCGTCTCGTACAACACGATAATCCGCAAGTCGATGGCCGCCTCCAATTGACCGACTTCGACCGTCACGCCCTTTTGCACATTTTTGCCGCTTAACCGTTTCGCCCAGCCTTCGGACAGCCCTCCGGACATCGCGGCAATCCCCGGTGTCTCCAGAGCGGCCATTCCGGCGATTTTCGCAACGACATCGTCTGAAATCCGAATCAGCCCATTATCCAACTGCAGTTGTTCGGTCATGGTCATTCCTCCTTCAACCTCATTAGTTTCATTGTAAATCGGAAGTCGATTTAAAGCAAATGTAGACCTTCAGCTTATTTTTGAGTAAAATTGTTACATTCGGCTTTTGCCAAAAAATGACTAACACGAGGTGTTCCATGAAAAAGTATATTTCACCTGCATTGCTGCTGATTTTCTTTGCACTTAGTGCCATCGGGCATTACGCGCATTGGTCAGCAACTTTGGAATTTATCATCTCCGCGATCGCCGTGGTTCTGGTGGCCGGCTTTCTCGGCCGGGCGACGGAAAGCGTAGCGCATTACGCGGGGCAACGGCTGGGCGGCTTCCTCAATGCGACCTTCGGTAATGCCGCCGAATTAATTATCGCCATCATGCTCGTCCGGGAAGGACTATTCGATATGGTGAAGGCCAGCATTACCGGCTCCATCATCGGAAACCTGCTGCTCGTCCTCGGACTCAGCTTGTTTGCCGGGGGTCTGAAGCACAAGGTGCAAAAATATAACGTCGCCCTGGCTGGCATGAACGGCTCGCTCATGATCGTGGCGATCATCGCCTTGTTCGTCCCGGCGATATTTCTGCAAACCCATGTTCTCCATGAGGCTGACCGTTCTACGCTCAGCCTGGTCGTCGCCGGGATCCTGATCGTCGCTTACTTGCTGTGGCTGATCTTCTCCATGGTCACGCATAAGAATTACCTTGCTGACATCAGTGAGAAAGACGCAGAAGAGTTGCCGCACGAACATGCTCCGGCCTGGTCAAAAGGTCAATCCATCCTCTACCTGGTGATCGCCACCGTTATGGTTGCTTTCGTCAGCGAATGGCTTGTACATACGCTTGACACGTTTACCGCTGAATTCGGGCTGAGCGAACTCTTCGTCGGAGCCTTTGTCGTAGCTATCGTCGGCAATGCCGCCGAACACAGCGCAGCCATCATGCTGGCCTTGAAGAACAAAATCGGAGCAGCCGTAGAGATCGCCGTTGGCTCCAGCTTGCAGATCGCTTTGTTCGTCGCTCCGGTGCTGATCTTCGTCAGCCATCTATTCGGCAAACCCATGGACATCGTCTTTACCGTGATCGAGTTGGCCGCGATCGGCGTCTCGGTGTTCATCGCCAAGTCGATCACCCAAGACGGTCAAACAAACTGGTATGAGGGTTTACTGCTTCTGGCGGTTTATGCCATACTCGGCGTTTCGTTCTACCTGGTATAACCTCAATAAGAAAAAACAAACAAGCGTATGCTCCCGGAAGCTTTCCGTAAGCATACGCTTGTATCATTTTGCGGCAAATTACGTTTACTGCTGTTTATTGTTCATGGCTTCATACAGTGTAGCCAAATTCCGTTCCAATCTGCTGATGATTTGCTTGCCTATCGTTTCTTGAATAAGTCCGACGCGAATCGCGTAATCTACTTGTCTGGAGAATCCATACATCTGGGTATCCAACACTTCCTCATAGAGAGGGCAGTAACGTGTGGCCAAGTTCTCCATCTGTACTTCGATCAGCTTCTCAATTTTATCTGCATCTTCTTTCAGAAGATTAAGTGCTTTCAGATTAAGTTGCTCCTGCAACTCAGATGAAGTCATGCTTCTTCCCCCCTATGTCCAAAATCGCCTACCAATCTGCTCTAATCTTAATATTAGACGAAATCGAAGGCCAATACAAGAACCTCCTCAAATTAACCTAAACACAAGAAAACGCCGAGTGTCGCCATTCGAAGGCATTAAAAAACGCCCCCGCTTCAAGCGGGAGCGTTTCTTTCGTTTCGTTATTCAGCGACGACTTTGACATCCAAACCGTGCTTGGCGAACACTTCGGTTACGGCTTTCTTTGCTTCATCCGCATCCGGTCCGTGAACGTGAAGCTCATAGCTCTTCGTGTTTACGAGTGTGGTGAAGAGGCCGAGGATACTTTTTACATCGATGTACTTGTTGTCCGCTTGGAGCACAATGGAAGAAGTGAATTTGCCTGCAGTTTGGGCAATTTCGACTACCGCTTCATTGTTCGTGGCCATAGGGATCCCTCCGTCTTTAACTTTGGAAATTACATACTTTAATCATACATTGAATCCGCTTTCCTAGCAAGGAAATTTCTTCTTATTTCAAGTTTTCCGGATTCAATCCCGCAAGCTCAGGGATCACGAAAATCCCGTCTTTACGGATCAGCACGTCGTCGAAATAAATTTCTCCGCCGCCGTAATCCGGGCGCTGGATCAGCACAAGATCCCAGTGGATCGAAGAACGATTGCCGTTATCGGCTTCCTCGTACGCTTGCCCCGGCGTAAAGTGCAGGCTGCCGGCGATCTTCTCGTCGAACAAGATGTCCTTCATGGGATGCAAGATGTACGGATTGAAGCCAATGGCAAACTCGCCGATGTATCTAGCCCCTTCGTCCGAATCCAGGATTTCATTCATGCGTTTTGTATCGTTGCTTGTCGCTTCGACGATTTTGCCGTTCTCGAAGCGGAACTTGATATTCTCGAACGTGATCCCATTATACAGTGTTGCCGCATTGTAGCTGATCGTACCGTTTACAGTATTGCGAACCGGAGCGGTATAGACCTCGCCGTCAGGAATATTCTTCTGTCCGGAGCATTTGATGGCCGGAATGTCCTTGATCGAGAAGTTCAGGTCCGTGCCCGGTGCGACAATCCGAACTCTGTCCGTCTTGTTCATCAACTCGGCCAAGGCGTCCTGCGCCCGGTCCATTTTGGCATAATCCAGGTTGCATACATCGAAATAGAAATCCTCGAAAGCTTCGGTGCTCGTGTTGGCCAATTGGGCCATGCTAGCATTCGGATAACGGAGCACGACCCATTTCGTGCGTTTTACCCGCTGTTCGCTATGTACGAGATGGGAATAAAGCGAGTTGTACAACTTCATCTTGTCTTCAGGTACGTCGGACATGTCATTGACGTTAGAACCGGCGCGAATGCCGATGTAGCAGTCCATCATCTGCATCCGTTTCAAATCGTATTCCGCCCAGGTCTTCATGCCCTCTTCGGTCGCGTATTTTAATTGCGCACGCTGCACGGTGCGGTCGGTAATCTCGACGAAGGCATTGCCGCCCTTCTTCCCAACCTCTTCCACCACGGCTTTCAGCAAATCGCGTTCATCACCGATCATTTCGACCAGGACGTTCTCTCCCGGCTGTACATCTACGGAATAACCGACCAGGTTCTCCGCCAGCTTCTGAACTCTAGGATCTCGCATCTGGCTCACTCTCCTCCAAAATTCGTAGCGGGACTTTTGTTGGGCAACCCGTGCCGTTCAAACGTCCCGCGTTGTTTAACCATTGGTTAATTCTTCTGTTATTGTAGCACGATGGGGGCGGAAAGTCAGCCTAACCCAGGATGTCACGACTACTTATAGCTCTCGAATCGATTATCAGTGCGCAGCACCTCTCGTTGCGGTACGCCCTTGGTTGACAGGTAAGTTAACGTTGTTTCCGAGGTTAGCCTGGCGGGAAGTCCGGATTTGCGATCAATCGTCAAGTGATAAACAACGGTCGCGTTCAACTGCTCGAGCATGGCCGACAACTCATCGTTCCCCGCCGTCCAAATCTTCGATAACTCGCCGCGCAGCGACTCCTGAAGCGGAGCCGGAACACTCGCGAGCCGTTCCATGCCCCCTTCGCGTGTAAGCTCCATTTCGGACAGCAGACGATCCTTTAATCTGATGCTGGCTTCCGCCGGGTCCATCTCGATCCGGAGTACCTTCGTCCCCCGTGCGGCGCCACTTTCGGAGGTGATGGTTTTCTTTGCTGCCATGCGGATTTCCTCAAGCTGATCCAAGGGATTCAACCGCACAACCCCTTGCAGCAAGGCATCGTGGTTGTCAGACTGTACCAGCCAGTTTCCGTTTTCTAAGCGCAGCTTGGCTTCCCATCCGCTTGGCTTCGCTAATCCCGTCGTCTGCAGTCGGCTGCCGAGGTTGCCATTGCGGTTGTTTGCCGGCTCAGTTCGGATGCTCAATTCTCGGTGATTCTGTAAGCGACCCGTATAATTTAGACTCTCCTCCAGCCCATGCTCGTTTCCGCGCTGCAAGGTAGCTAAACCGCGGAACGATAAAGTGTCGCTACCCGCGAGCCCTGACCAAGTGAAATCGAACCATTGCTCCGGCGTCTTTGCTTCGTTCATCCCACAGGACGCCAACATCAGTGTCAACAGCAACCCGTTTACAATGACGGCTAACCGGTATCTCAGCCCTCTCTGTGTCATCCCTCTCATACGCAAGCCCCCGCCTTCAATAATGCACCAGTTCTCCACCGGACTGTTCTCCTTACCTCATCTAGCAGTATCCTGCCACGGGAACGGCTGCTCTATTCGCCGAAGCGGATCGCGCAATAAAGAACGCTCCGAGGCCCAAAGTAGGGCTCGGAGCGTCCAAAACCAACAGGAACATCCTAATGAATGTTTACGGAGCTTGGGCATCGTCACTGGAACCGATTTGCGTTTGATTCCGCCCGCTGTTCTTGGCTTTATATAAAGCCATGTCCGCCTGATAGAACAGCGATTCCACACTAAGCTTATCGTCGCTCCGAATCCACTCGGCGATGCCGCACGATACGGTGACCGGTGGATCGGTATCCATGGCAACGCGCAGCCGGATCGTTTCCGCGATTTGATAGCTGTTATCGGCGCTTGCCCCTGGCAAATACACAGCCAACTCCTCGCCTCCCCACCGGGCGGCGATATCCGTTTTGCGAATCGAGCTCTTGACGATCGCGCACACCTGCTTCAGGATTTTATCCCCGGTTTGGTGGCCATACGTATCGTTGACCTGCTTGAACTGGTCAATGTCAACGATAATCAAGGAGCCGTTCGTATCTTTCTTCTGGAACTCTTGAATCGCATCATCGACATAGTGGCGAGCATAAAGTCCGGTCAGCATATCGCGATTGGCCATACGGCGAACCTCCGCATGCAGCGATGCGTTGGCAATCGCCAAGCCGATGTGCGAGGACAGGACCTGAAGGAGCTTGTAGTTGTCATAGGAGAAGAAGCGGGTCTTACGGTGTGCCAGCATAATGACCCCGTTGACCTCTCCCCGAACGATCAAGGGTGCGGTGATCAGTGAACGGGAATCCGTCTCCTCCATAAATCTCGAGGATACTTTACCATATGCCTGAAAGTCCGAGAGAATGATCGGCTCCTGCGTGGAATAGACAAGTCCACTGAACCCGTAGCTTTTCGGAAAATGCTCCTTCGACAGCCCCGGCACGTTGCTAGACATAATTTCAAACGTTTCCCGTTCTTTATTCAGTTGGGAGATGCAGCAATATTCCGCTTTGAAAATCGACAACAGCTCTTCGGTAGCAAACTTGAACACTTCCTTCAGCCGCAGGCTTTGATTCAGCCGTTTGGTGAGCTCATTGATCAGTCTCAGTTCATTAATTAACAAATTGGACTGTTCATACAGCTTGGCATTCTCGAACGCCGTGCCAGCCGTATCCGCCAGCATACCGATCAGTTGCAGATCCACATCATCGATCTTTTCCCGTTGAATTTGCAAATGAAAAACACCATAGACCCCCTGTTTCCCACTGAGGGGCACCGCAATTTCCAGCCTTCTCTCGCCGCCTTCTTCGGGACCTGAACCTGTGGATTCCCTGACCTGCATCCGCCCTTCCATGAACGCCCTCATAAGCAGCTCATCGCCTTGTCCATGCAGCTGCAGCGATTTGACCCGCGGATCGCGGCTTAAGTGATCCTGGGACATCAACAGCTCCAACTTGGCTGCAGGATACATTCCGGAAACCCGTTCAAACACTTCGGTCAGGACCGAATCCACATCGATCTTATCATGGAGCTTTTGCACGACTTGAAAAAGCTTGGAACGGCGCTGCTCTTCGCGTTTGGCCTGCTGCTGAACGCGCAGCAGATCGGAAACGAACAAGCCTTCAAAACACTTATAAAAGCAAGATTGAAATAGTTGTGCCGCCATTTTGGCGAACAGAACAGCCGCCGTAGCGCCGCAATCATGCAAGCAGCAACCAAATGAAGCGAACAAATCGCCATGAATGCGGGAAAACACCGGCACGGCAACATAAACACCGTCCGCTGTTTCGGCTGTGACCGCCCTATGCTCGCGAAGGCTTTGCAGGATCGCCTCTTCCATCGGCTTGGGCCAGGTCGGGCTGATTGGCCCTCCCGGATCAAGCGAATCGGCAAGCAGCACTTCGCCGCGACTGCCGGAAATGAAAAAGTCGGCCTTACCAAGTTCCGGCATTGCACTTACCAGCTTTCGCCACTCCGCGTACCCCTGTTTTAAGATAGACTCAATGTAGGGGAAATCATGGACAGTGATATCAAGCTGCCGCAGCCAATCCGTATAATTGTCGCTATCATCGAGCCGCTGCAGGCCAGAAGCATGATTCAGGTTCAGCATCGGCTGACCCATGGATTGATCGGCCATAAAAAAAGCTCCTTTTATATGCTGCGTTGGATTTTAGCCCTTCAACTTACGATAAACACCAAACGGACAAGCTTCCTTCCCTGAAGTTCAAGCTTGTCCATCTCCGCCGGATCCGTTCATGTCTGTTAACTCTATTTTACTATCTTCCTTAGGGTTTTGCATTATAATTCCTAAGGTTCATGGCATTTTTTTAGGCCAAAAGCCCTATCGACAAAATACCTCCTTTCCCAACAAAAACACTTATTGACTTTACCCCCTAAATTCATATAATATATATTGTTGATGAAGACTGGATAGAGTCTTGCTTAGGGCGTAACGCATGCGAGCACCCTCTCGGTTTTTGTTGCTGACAGGACAGCGGCTGAACTTTCCTGTTAGGGAGCGTATTTTTTATCTATCCTTCGCTCGTCCAAACAAAACCCGCGCAAGTAGAACCCTATACGAAATTTAACTAACAAAGGAGTCTACCTATACAATGGCACGTTACACTGGTCCTAAATTTAAACTCAGCCGCCGTCTTGGCATTTCCTTGAGCGGTACAGGCAAAGATTTGAAGCGTCCGTTCCCTCCGGGTCAACACGGCGCTAACCAACGCAGAAAAGTAAGTAACTACGGAGCACAGTTGCTCGAAAAACAAAAATTGCGCCACATGTACGGCTTGGGCGAGAAGCAATTCCGCACGCTGTTCGAAAAAGCACAGCATATGCCTGGTATCGCGGGCGAAACGTTCATGTTCTTGCTTGAAAGCCGTTTGGACAACCTCGTTTACCGTCTGGGCTTCGCGAACTCCCGCGCTGGCGCGCGTCAGCTCGTATCCCATGGCCACGTAACCGTGAACGGCAAGAAAGTGGACATCGCTTCTTACCGTGTAAACCTTGGCGACGTGATCAGTCTTCGTGAAAGAAGCCGCGGCCTTTCCTCTGTGAAGGAAGCTCTGGAAAACCGTTCGCATCTTCCAGCTTATCTGGAATTCAACGACACGGCTCTGGAAGGCAGATACATTCGTTTGCCAGAACGTTCCGAACTGTCGCAAGACATCGACGAGAAACAAATCGTCGAATTCTACAACCGTTAAGATTTCAACAGCGCAAACCGGCCCAAGTCGTTATCGACCTGGGCCGGTTTTTTCGTGGCGATAACAAGAACCCCGAATCCTCCTTGAAGGTTCGGGGTTCTTGTTATTACTTGACTAGCAGCTTGGCAAACTTGCGCTTCCCGACTTGAATGATCTCTCCACCTGCCAGCTCTACTTCGGCGTTCGGATCGCTGATTTTCTCTTCGTTCAGCTTGACCGCGCCTTGCTGGATGCTGCGTTTGGCTTCTCCGTTGGAGGCCGCAAACTCGATCAAGGTCAGCAACTTGATCAATCGGATTTTCCCATTCTCCAGCTCGGCGGCAGGAACTTCCTTCTCCTCGATATCCTCCGGCAGCGCCCGTTGCTGGAACACGGTTACGAAATGCTCCTGAGCCGCATCAGCCGCTTCCTGACCATGGTACATCCGCACCAGCGTGTGGGCGAGTCTCATCTTGGCATCGCGCGGGTGTACCTCCCCCGACTTGAGACCTTCACGGAGAGCGGCAAACTCTTCTAGAGACAGGTCTGTCACGAGTTCGTAGTATTTCGTCATCAGCTCGTCCGGCACAGACATCGCCTTGCCGTAAATTTCGTTTGGCGCCTCATCGATACCGATATAGTTGCCAAGGCTCTTACTCATCTTCTGCACGCCGTCCAGACCTTCGATGATCGGGGTCATGATGGCGACTTGCGTGTCTTTGCCGTATTCTTTCTGCAGCGTCCGTCCCATGAGCAGGTTAAACTTCTGGTCTGTTCCCCCAAGCTCGATATCACTCTCCAGCGCTACCGAATCCATCCCCTGCATCAGCGGGTAGAAGAATTCGTGGATGCTGATCGGTTGCCCTGTGGTGTACCGCTTCGTGAAATCGTCACGTTCGAGCATACGCGCTACGGTGACTTTGGCGGACAACTTGACGACATCAGCGAACGTCATCGGCGCCAGCCATTCGGAGTTGAAGTTGACCTGGGTTTTGTCCGGGTCCAAAATTTTGAAAATTTGTTGGCGGTACGTTTCCGCATTCCGCTGCACATCTTCTTCTGTCAACTGTTTACGGGTTTCCGATTTACCGGTCGGGTCGCCGATCCGCCCCGTGAAGTCGCCGATGATCAGTTGCACCTGATGTCCCAACTCCTGAAACTGGCGAAGCTTCTGCATGACTACCGTATGTCCAACGTGAATGTCCGGCGCGGAAGGATCCAGCCCCAGTTTCACCTTCAGCGGCTTGCCGGTCACAACCGACTTGATCACTTTCTGCTTCAGTTCATCCTCCGGCACGATCTCCACCACGCCGCGGGAAATCACCTGAATCTGCCGTTCCACCTCGGCCTGCTGTGCCGCGTTTAACTCTTCCCACTTCATTGCTCCTACCTCCATCGAATTTGTTAATTTAACGCCTATGAAAATAAACACAAAAAAGCCCCTTCTCATCCCAAGGGACGAGAAGGAGCGCTCGCGTTACCACCCTAATTAAAACCGCTGCCTGGATCTCGCAAGCATGCGAACGACCGTTCACGGTTTTCACTTCATTCAAATAACGGGATACCCCGGTACCGGACTACTAGCGCTTCGGATCGTTCCCGCGCGTTCCCCCGGACGGCTCCAGACGGTATTTCAAAAGGGATCCGCCCATTCGGTTCGCAGCATCCACCGATTCTCTGAGCAGCGGGATTCCGCCTTCTACTGAGTCTTTCCAAGCCTTTTGTCGATATGCGATTTAAAATAATATATATCATAGATGCATTCGCAAAGTCAAACCTACGAAAGCTAGGTCATAAGCACGATTAAGGCTCCATATGACGCCAAAATACGCTGAAAAAACATCCAAATCCCCTTTTTTATGCTATAATGTTGCTGTTTATAAAGGAGGATCATGCATGGATCATGAGAACGACAAAAACTCCGGCAAACTGCGGCGCAATACCCGGAGCGAAAAACCCGCTAAACCCGCTCGGAAGCGCAAAAAAGGCCGGATTGCCTGGGCGATATTGGGTTGGCTCGTTCTGTTTGGATTTGCCGGAGTGCTGTTCGCCGGAGGGGCCGTATTCGGATACGTATCCTCTATCGTCAAAGACGATCCGGTACGGTCGCGTGCCGACATTGAAGCAAAAATCAACCATAATGAAATGACGGGCTTCGCCTATTTCCGTGACGGCCAACCCATTGGCCAGCTTCGTTCGGAAGAGGACCGCCGCCCCGTCACTTACAAGGAGATCCCGCAAACGGTGCTGGATGCGGTGATCGCCATCGAGGACAATCATTTCGAGGAGCACATCGGCATCGATTTTAAAGGCACGCTGCGGGCCGTCAAGCAGCGCCTGCTCCATGAGGACGTGCAGACCGGCGGCAGTACGCTGACGCAGCAACTGGCACGTCGCGTGTTCCTGAACCTGGATAAGACCGAGGACCGGAAGGTTAAGGAAATGCTGCTTGCGCTTCGGCTGGAGCGTTTTTTATCCAAGGAAGAAATCATTACGGCTTATTTGAATAAGGTTCCTTTCGGCAATGGTTCGAACGGATATCAGGTCTACGGCATCAAAGCCGCGGCCAAGGGTCTTTTTAACGTCAGCAATCTGGCGGACCTGAATGTTGCCCAAGCGGCTTATTTGGCCGGTTTGCCGCAGCTTCCTTCGACGTATTCCGCTTTTAACGGTAAAGGGGAATTCAACGAGGAGGCGTTCGGTCGGGCGGTCAAAAGACAACAACTGGTGCTGCAGCGCATGCTCGAGGAGAGCAAAATCACAAAGGCGCAGTATGACGAAGCGCTGGCCTTCGACATCAAGGGTTCGCTGGCCAAACCAACGAAGAAGGCTTACGATACCTTCCCTTATCTGATGTTGGAGACGGAACGTCAGGGCGCAATCGTGATCGCGATGCTGAACAATCCGGAGATGACCAAAGAGGAGGTTGCTGCAAATACGCAAATCCTCGAGGAAGCTCGACAGGAGCTGCTGACCGGGGGGTATCGGGTGTATACGACCATCGATAAGAAGGTCTACAACTCCATGCACAAGGTGTCGGACAACGCCGACAATTTCTCGCCCCCGAGCGAGAAGAAAGGCCTGGAGCAAGTCGCTTCGATGATGATTGATAACAAGACCGGCGCGATCCTTGGGATGATCGAAGGACGCGACTTCTACACGGAGCAAATGAACTATGCTACGCAAATGAAACGGCAGCCAGGCTCGACGATGAAGCCGATCGCCGCTTATTTGCCGGCCCTCGATGCCGGGCTCGTACAGCCGGCCAGCATCATCGACGACTCACCGATTATTTTGAAGGATTATCAAAAAGGCTTCCACATCCCGGTGAACTCCAGCGGCGGCTATAAAGGCCTCGTGACGGCGCGGACCGCGCTGAATGAATCCCGGAACATCCCGGCACTTCGGGTGTTTAACAACATCGTTGGCATCGACAAAGCCTGGGATTTCGCTAAGAAGCTGGGAATCACGACGTTGGAGGACGAGGACTACAGCGCCCAAACCGGCGTGCTCGGCGGCTTGAAATATGGCGTTACCGTCGAGGAACTGACCAACGCGTACAGTGCCATCGCTAACGGCGGAAAGTTCACCGATGCTTACATGATCGAGAAAATCGCCGACGCCAAAGGGAATATCGTCTATAAGCATGAGGTCGAGCCGCAGCAAGTATTTTCCGAGCAAACGGCTTACCTGATGACCGATATGCTGCGCACCGTTATTAAGGACGGAACCGGCAAATCGATCAAAAGTGACTTCAAGAACTACGGTAAAATCCCGGTCGTCGGGAAAACCGGTACAACGCAAAACTACGCCGACGTCTGGTTCATGGGCTACTCGCCGGACGTTACACTGGGCGTATGGATCGGGTACCGCGAGCCGGTGAACACGCTGTCGGATGCCGGCAAATCGCGGGCGCGCAAAATTTGGGCGCTTGTCATGAACGAAGTGACTGAAAATGAACCAGATTTGTTCGCGACCGAAGCCTTCACCAAACCGGACGGCATCGTGTCGAAAACGGTGTCCGGGTATAGCGGCAAGCTGCCGACCCAATTAACGCAGCAGGCCGGCAAGCTGGTCACGGATATTTTCAACGCCAAGTATGTGCCGACAGAGCCGGACGACGTGCTGATCCGCGCCAAATACGTGACGTATGAAGGAATTAACTATGTACCACTGGAAACGACGCCTTCCGATATGCTTCGCGAGAAGGTCGTAGTAAAACGCGAGACGCCGATCGAATTGCTCAAGGAACAGCTGGAGCAAGCATTCGCCGGCATGTCCGGCGGCCACAAGCCGCTGAGTTTCTACCTGCCGAAGGATGCCGGTGAAGACGCGCCTTACAAACCGGATCCACGGGTTGACGACGGTCAAGCGCCGGCGCCCCCGGCGAATGTCGCCATTTCTGGCGGCGGAGAGGCGGCCACGATCACGTTTAGCGAAAATTCGGAAAAAGACGTTGTCGGTTACCGCTTGTATCGTGCGGATGACGGCGTGACCTTCCAGTACGCCGGGAAAGCGGCATTGGTCGGAGATCCGGCCGCGATAACGGACGGCGGCTCAGCCGGCTTCACAACGGCGTACTACGTCACGGCAGTCGACGTGGCCGGCAAGGAATCGGCGCCAAGCGCGATCGTTAGCGCCTTTGGCGGCGGCGTGTTCCCGGACGGCGGTTCGACGCCGGATCCAAGCGGCGAAACGCCGGGCGGCAGCAACGACGGTACGATCGGCGACAATGGTGACGGCGGTCCGCTCCCCGCTTCGCCTGCCAAGGTGAGCGTCAAGAAGGACGACCGCGGCTTCACCGTTAGCTGGGACGCGAACGGCGCCCTCGACCTCGTGACGAGCTACAACGTCTACGTGTCCGATGCCCAAGGCGGCTCCTACACGAAGGTAGGTTCCACTTCGGACGCGCATTTCTCGTTCAAAACCGATTCCAGCTCCGTCTGGATCCAGGTCACCGCCGTCAACGTGCTGGGCGAATCCCCGCCGTCGGCGCCGGTGCAGTATAGTAAGTAAGCAGCAAAAAGCAGCAGGTGTGAGCCTGCTGCTTTTTTGTGGTTTAAATAGTGTCATTAAACTGAAAAATCAATCCACCTCCTCCATCCAGCGAATGTATATGATTTTTCGAACATAATTCACAGCCAACCACCGGTTTAGCGGTAATATGATTGATTTTTCATATAAAATCTCGAGGTTAGCGCTCCAAAGGGACAATTATGTATGAAATTTCATATATATTGAGAGAAATCCGCCTGAATTGAGCGAATATGTTCGGTTTTTCGAATATAATCCCGATTCGGCTACAGAGATCGCTCCCCCAGGGGGCTGGTTTCCGTCCCTCCTCCGCAAAAAAGGGGCTGTCCCAAAAGTAGTTGAAAAACTACTCTAAGGGACAGCTTTCCATTTAAAAACCCTCGTTTTTTGAAAAATCGTCAGCCAGGAGAGGTTATTCCTGGCCGACGATCTTACTTTGTTGTCTT
>NZ_WNZY01000040.1 GCF_009725205.1 Paenibacillus timonensis
TCCCAGTGTGGCCGTTCACCCTCTCAGGTCGGCTACGCATCGTCGCCTTGGTGAGCCGTTACCCCACCAACTAGCTAATGCGCCGCAGGCCCATCCGTAAGTGACAGATTGCTCCGCCTTTCCCAAGCTCCCCATGCGAGGAACTTGCGTATCCGGTATTAGCTACCGTTTCCGGTAGTTATCCCAGTCTTACGGGCAGGTTGCCTACGTGTTACTCACCCGTCCGCCGCTAAGTTAACCAGGAGCAAGCTCCCGATTAACTCCGCTCGACTTGCATGTATTAGGCACGCCGCCAGCGTTCGTCCTGAGCCAGGATCAAACTCTCCAATAAAGTGTTTGACTTGCTCATTGAAACAAACTGACGAGATTTAAAATCTCATTGTATTACTCACTCGTTGTTCAGTTTTCAAAGATCAAACTTTTCATTTCGTTGCTGAATTTTGTTTCAGCAGCGACCTTTATAATATATCACGTTCGCCTCTTTTAAGTCAAGAAGTTTTTTTCGAAGCCTTTCAGCTTAAGCCGCTTCGAACTTCAGAACTTCTCTGCCTTTTTAGGGGCGAGTTATAATTTATCACAGATCCAAGGTGGGCGTCAACCCGTTTGTCCCAGGTATAATCTGGAAGCAAGGGACGTGGGGTACGCTATGCTCTGTAACGGAGTTCCCGGCTATCGCCGGCGCCTTCCTTATGCGCTTTCGTGATCTCCTGCGCCAAGGAACGGGTAACTAACTTGCGCAGTAGTAGCGGCAGCTCGTCCTTTACATGCTCCAGCTCTTGCACCTGCGCCAATTCCTGAATGCCCCACGCTTCCTTACGACTGCCTAATATCCTTAAAAGTAAAGCGCAGCAATCGGCCATCTTACTGGCCAAAGTAAACTCACATGCCAGCAAAACAAGCTGAATCCGCTGCTCCAACGTTTCGGAATTTTCCGTCAGCTCATCGAACAGCTTATATACGACCGAATTCAAGGGGCGAACCTGCTCCCACACACTGCTTTCCGGCAGGATCCCTTGCTCAATCAATTCGAGGCGGGCATAGTGCTTAAGCGCCTGCAGGACGCAATAATAAGCATCCAGCAAATCCTTCTCAGCGGTATAACGTTTGGCTTCTCCGTACACTTTGAGAAACTTGGCGAATTCCTTCAGCTTCCGACGCTCCTTCATCGGTTCTCCGAATTCATTGATATAAGAACGGAATGCCATTAACTTCCCCTCGATGTCCCAAATGATTTCTCCATGTAAAAAATATTTAACGGAATCCCTCTGATCCCCAATCAATATTCCTCGTTCAATCTCGCGACTGCTGACATGCAGTAACTGGTAAGCCGAATCACCGCTCATGCCGTGTTCGATGCGCTGTTCCGTCTCCTCCAAGCCATGGTGCACAACCATAATGAGAAACTCGAAATCATGCAGCAGCGAATCGTGGGAACCAGCTTGATCCAGGCGATACCCGACCGCTCCAATGGCCCCATGCCCAGCTTTCCCCTCGCCCAAGATCGAAAAAATGGTTGTTTCCACGGATACCCTCCCAGCTTGGCGTATTCCTGCCGATTCGTTATAATATAGTTCTACGCCTAGTCTAAGTTTCCTTCTTGTTTTTTGGAGCGCTTGGAAAAAGTCGGGGGATGCTTCCCCCTGAATAGTTAAAGAATCGAGGTGGACCAATGTTCTTTAAGTCGAGCAAAATTAATGAATTTCGTTTGTGGGGCTTACTGCTGACCATGCTTGGGATGGGCCTAATGGTTCTGGGAACCGCCGGTATCGTGTTCTGGGGGCAATCGGGCAAAGTGGTAGCTGCTATCGGACTAGTTATCGGCTTGATCGCCATGCTAGCGAGCTTGGCCATCTATTTTTGGGCGGGTATGCTGTCCACCTCTGCGGTGCAGTTGGAGTGCCCGGAATGTCACAAACTAACCAAAATGTTAGGAAAAACGGATCGTTGCATGTTCTGCAAAACCATCTTAACCCTAGACCCGACGGAAGCGACGATCACCGCCGATCAGTTGGAACAACAACAATCTGCCGACGTTACAAGCCAAGGCTAACCCGATCAAACACGCCCTTATCAGATCCCAAATGCGTAAAAAAGCGGACCCTGCTCATGAAGCAGCGGTCCGCTTGGTTTTTCTACTTCTCAATTTGCCGCAGCGTCTCCCATGCGTTATCGGAAGCAAAGCTGCGAGTCCAGGTGGCAATGCCTGCCAGCTTCAGCGATTTAGCCAATTCCACACGACGTTGCAACGATTCCGCATCCTCCAGCCAGATCCGGTGCCGTCCTTCCTTATCTTCGTATTCCACATAATTCTGACCGGTCTCTTCGGAAAAGCGCGGCTTCAATTTCTTCTCGGCAATGATTTGCTGGGCTTTATCCATCCCAATCGCTTTGGAGTCGACTTCGGTTTTGCCGTCCTTCTGGGTTTCCGTCCAAATCCGCGTGTAGAGCGGGATGCCCAGGATCAGTTTGCTTGGCGGCACGCCGTCCTCTTCCAGAATTCGGGTTATCGACGAACGTACCCACGGCAATGAAGCGACGGAGCCGGCTACCGGACTGGCCGCCCAATGCTCATCGTAAGCCATCACAACGAGGTAATCCACCACTTCTCCCAAGGCTCGGCGGTCCAAAAACGCCGACCACATCTCGCTGTTCGACTTCGGAGTCACGTCGATCGAAACGATCACCCCCTGCTCCTCCGCCAAAGGGCGAAGCTCGCGCATGAATTGGGTTAGATTGTCCCCATCTTTGGTATAAACATTTTCATAGTCGATGTTAATGCCGTCCAAATCGTAAATTTTCGCGTAATGAAGCATTTGCATTATGGTCGTCAGACGATTCTCGAAACTAGACAATGCCTTGGAAGTCAAATCCGGCTCAAAACTGTTGCTGAACAATCCCCAGACCTGCTTCCCTTGGCCATGAGCCCATTTTACATAAACGCTGTCCGCCTTACTCCGTACATTGCCAGCGCCGTCCACCAGCGAAAACCAGGTGGGGCTGACGACGTTCACACCCGGCAACTTACCAATGGAAGACGGTTTCGGAGCCACCTGGTACACCGCCTCCCAGGTCATGTTGACCGTTTTGGATTGCCATTTCTGTTTGGCCGCGGACAACTCCTGCTTTAACTCGGGGACGAAACGTTTCTCCCCTGTCACCACATTCTTCTGTCGAACGTATCCGGTATACCCATTATCCAGCTGAACATAATACCATTCATCATCCGGAGCCTGTAGAATCCGCAGTGCGGTTTCATCCTTCATATCGGCCAGGATGGGTTCATGAATGCTTGGCCCGGTCCGCAGCGGAATGGTGCCATCCTTCTTGCCGGAGCCGGTATTTATTGCAGCCGGCATGAGACTCTCTCCTGCCCGGTACAACAGCACCGCGCCAGTGGAAGCATCCTCTTGAACCTCGGCCCCGTACAATTCCTGAAGCAGATGAGCAGGTAGATAGAGAATGCCGTCTTTTTCCTCAGGAGCAAATCGTAGCTCAGTCGGCTTATTGTTAATTTTGGCGATCTTCTCGTCCGCTTTGAGCAAGACCAATTTCCGCGGCGTCGTCAAAATAACCGATTTCGTATCTTCCTCATAACGGATCGTTGGCTCAATCACCTGTTGAATGATCGGAAGCGGGAGCTTCAGGCTATCTCCCGATCCGATCCCGGTTCCGTCCAGCCATTGCCCGCCAGAAAATATCGGCTTCTCCACACGGCCCAACCATTCAGGGTCGACATGCTCGCGATTCGGCAGCCATACCGATTGAGCCCAATACAATCCCGCTATAATAAGGATCAGTCCGAAGAACCATTTGGTTTTGCCCCCGCCGCGCCTTTTTTTGCGATACATGTCTTTTCTGCTTCTCAAGGACAACCCTCCGTATCTAAATCTCTGTCTACTAATAATAACTTATGAATCGTGCAGAAAGTTACCATAAAAATAAAAACGTGTAGAACTCCGAAGGAATTCCGCACGTCTTCTAATATTCTCGCAGGATCGTTACGTTTAATGTTCGATGCGGCACTCGCTGCATACCCCATGCAACTCCAGCCGGTGTCCGTGAATTTCAAAACCGGTTGCCTCTGCCGCTTTACGCTCCACGTCCTCCAAGGACGGGTACATGAAGTCCTCAATTTTTCCGCATTTCTCGCAAATTACATGATAATGATTGGACACGTCAGCATCAAATCGGCTCGAATTGTCCCCGTATGTCAACTCCCGGACCATGCCGGCTTCAATCAGCATCTTCAAATTGTTGTATACCGTAGCTACGCTCATGTTCGGGAAGCGGGGCTCCAAGGACCGGTAAATCTCGTCTGCGGTCGGATGGCTCATCGATTCCATCAGATACGTAAGTATGGCGTGACGCTGCGGCGTAATGCGGACACCATTGTTCTTCAGTTGGTCCAGGGCGTGCTGTACGCGCGTTGTCATCTCGTCCACCGCCTTCTAAATGCTCATTCCTAATTAATAGTTATGCTAAAATAGCTCGCAAGATTATTGTACGTTTAGGTCAAAACTTTTGTCAACGCAAGATCAACGGCAAAGAGCCGGGTCATCGCCTGATTTTACTGGTGTTCAGCTTTTATTCACATATAGATCGCTGTTGCCGTCTATCTTGAGCTTGTAGTCGCCGTTTCCGACCGTACCATGAATTTCCTTGTTCTCAACCGCAAAAGGCAGCTCGGTGAAAATATCGCCATACCCGCTGGAACCTTCCAGTTCGTAATTCCCTTCCTCCGGAAGCTCCAGCCGGAGTTCGCCGACCGCGCTATACACATCCCAATCGCCACCGATCAGGCGGGAGGTAATATAGATCTTGCCGTTTAGCGATTCCGCATGCAGCCCCAGGGGAACGCCATCCAGTCGGATATTTCCGTTTTTCGTGCGCGCTTGAATTCCGTCCTGAGCTTCCGTCAGCGTAATATCACCTACCACGGTGGACAGGGAAGCCTTACCGGTGATCCCCCGTCCTTTAATGTTGCCGCCTTGCGTATCGACTTGAGCCTCGCCAAAGATTCGGTACAGCTCCACGTCCCCGTTCAGCGTCTTGGCCGATACGTCCCCAATCACGTCCCATAACCGCAAATCCCCATTTCCGGTTTGCAATTTCGCCTGCTTCATCGTCTGAACTCCGGTCAGGGTGATCCCACCGCTTGAGGTGGTGATGTCCAGATCCAGAAACCGGTTCTCCGGTACGATTAGAGTTAGATTCACGCGCGGGTGTCGGCGGCCGGTCTCGCCATAAGCCTTGTCCTTAACGGATAAGCCCAGCGTTTTGCCTTCCTTGGTTTCGACGGATGTCACGGCCGCGATTTTACGGGCATCTTCCGTACCTAACTGGTCGATCCAAACCGTATAGCGAACGATAATGTGATCGATCTCCGCCTTACGGACCTCGATATCCCCGTTCATCCCGTCAACGACAATCCGCTCGGTATCCAGATCAATGGGGATGTCCAGTTGAGGTTTTTCGACTCGATAACCCTCCTCTGCACTGTACTCCGCCCCCGCCGCCGTCAGATCCAGGCTGACCCGGTTCCATACATGCATATATTGATCCTGCTGCGTAATCGCAAATACGGAGAAGGCCATAAACATAGATAACAGCAGTCCTTTGACGTCTACATGCGGCCGGCGTTTGGCTAGCGTTTTTTTCATAGGGTTCCAAGCTAATATCAAAATATGCTCGATTCCCCATAAAACGAACACCAATGGCCACCATTTGATGAGCAACCGCATCTCATCCCGTCCTGTCATCGCATCGCGCAGAAGAATGACTGCTATTGCCATTAACAGCGCGGCTGCCGTAAAGCGTCCCGACCGTAAAAACGCGCGCTTCAATTCACGCAAGATCAGCAAAAGCGCCGCCAGCGACAACGCGAATGAGACCAGGTAAGCCCCGGCATTTTGCACTAGAAGCTGAAGCCAAAAGGGTTTCACCCGAAACATAAACAAGACGGCTCCGCCGCCGATCAGAAGTACGCCGGCTCCGAGGCCCTGCTTGACGTTTCGGCTGGACGGCGTATCCGTAAAGGGGGCTGAGCTCACCTCGAGCTCCTTTCGCAGACGGGCATTATGTGCATCGGTGGATTGAAGAACATCATAAATGCTGAAAAAGTACGCTGCGGGAATCAGCAAGCCCAGCCAGATCAGCAGCGGTACGTTGATGGCTGTGCGAACCGAAGAGAAATATATCAGCGCTGAGGCATCAATCAATACGAAATACATAAAGCAAAGGCCACGTAAATAAAGACGCAAATACAAATGCCCCAAACCCGGTAGCAGTGCGGATAGCAGGCAGGCTACCAGCTTGCGCTTGCGTCGCCGGGGCTGGTACCCTTTGGTTCGCACCTGGTTTGACGGCTCGCCTAATGGCAGCATATCCGGCATCATCTCCCCACCCCTTTCTATCGTTAGGCTTCATCTGCGCGGATATCCCGTTCTCTTCATCATAACCGAAATAAACTTCATCTGTAACGTGGAATGAACTGGACCTGACGAATCCCCCCGCTTTTTCAAAAAAAAGCACGCCCTCAAACCCGGAAACTGGGGTTCGAAAGCGTGCATGATCACTTAGACAGATCCAGCCGAAATAGGGTCAGCTCAACGCCTGCGGCGGAGCCTATTTGACGGACTGATCTAAAGCCGAACTTACGATATAACGCTACCGCAGGGGCGTTCAGCGTGCTGGCTGTAACGGTAAATCCTTGCTTGTCAGAGTGGTTTGCTAGGACGTACTCCAGCAATTTGCCCCCGATTCCCTGGCGCAAATGATTAGGGTGAACCATCAAGCGGGTGATCTCGAGAATTCCGGGCGATTCATCGCGAACCGCAATAGCGCCCAGCAGTTCGCCGTCCTCTGACAGTTCTCCGATAAAATGATCGCTGCTCGTGCGGATGGAATCAAACGTATCCGGCAGGGGCGGCGTTTCCGTCAGACCTACGGCCTTAGCCTCCAGCCGATAAGCCGCATGCTGCAAACCCCACAGCTGTTCCACGAGATCGGTGTCCTTCAGCGACAATGGCTTGATCACACGCTCTTCCCCCTCGGAATGGCTATCAACCTATCTTCGGCTCGCCCCGAAAGCAGCAGGCGTCCTAGCCCTTCAATACTTCCACCAACAGCTTGTTGACCAACACCGGGTTGGCTTTCCCTTTGCTTTGCTTCATAACTTGACCAACGAGGAAGCCGATCGCTTTCTCCTTGCCGGCTTTGTAATCTTCTACGGAAGCAGGGTTGTTCGCCACGACTTCTTGGACAATTGCCAAAATCGCGCCTTCGTCACTGATTTGCACAAGCCCTTGCTCTTCAACGATCTGCTGAGGGAGCTTGCCGCTTTGCAGCATCTCTTTGAACACGGTTTTAGCGATCTTGGAGCTGATCGTGCCTTTCTCCAGCAGGCCGATCATTTCGCCGAGTCCTTGACCCGTCAGTTTCACGTCGGACAACTCCAATGAGTTGCTGTTCAGGTAACCCAGCAGGTCGCCCATGATCCAGTTTGATACCGCTTTGGCGTCTTTCGTATAGGAAAGGCTACTTTCGAACAGATCCGCCAGCGCTTTGGACGACGTAATGACGCCGGCATCGTACTCCGGCAAGCCGTATTCCGATGTGTAGCGGGCCTTCCGGGCATCCGGGAGCTCCGGAATCGACGCGCGGATCCGATCTTTCCACGCCTGGTCGATATGCAGAGTAACTAGATCAGGATCGGGGAAGTAGCGATAATCATGCGCTTCTTCTTTGCCGCGCATGGAGAACGTCTTGCCTTGGGTTTCGTCCCAGCGCCGCGTCTCCTGCACAACTTCTCCGCCCTCGTCCAAAATCTCACCCTGGCGAAGTTGTTCATACTCCAATCCGCGAACCACGCCGCGGAACGAGTTCATATTCTTGAGCTCGGCCCGTGTACCGAACTCCTTCTGCCCCTGCGGCCGCAAGCTGATGTTGGCGTCGCAACGCATTGAGCCTTCTTCCATTTTGACGTCGGAAACGTCGCAATACAACATGATCGCCCGGAGCTTCTCCAGATAGGCCCGCGCTTCTTCCGGCGAGGAAATATCCGGTTCAGAGACGATTTCAACCAATGGCGTACCGACACGGTTAAAGTCCACCAGCGAAGCATAGCCGCCATCCACGTGCGTCAGCTTGCCAGCGTCCTCCTCCAGGTGAAGACGAGTGATCCCGATCCGTTTCGTTTTCCCATCCACTTCAATGTCAATGTATCCGTTCAAGCCAATCGGCTGATCGTATTGGGAAATTTGATACGCTTTCGGCGAATCGGGGTAAAAATAATTCTTCCGGTCAAATTTGCTAATATCGCCGATTTCGCAATTCAGCGCCATCGCCGCTTTCATCGCGTAGTCGACGGCTTGGCGATTCAGCACCGGTAATACGCCGGGATGCCCTAGGCAAACCGGGCAGGTATGCGTGTTGGGCGGAGCGCCGAACTCGGTGGAGCAGCCGCAGAAAATTTTCGTTTTCGTATGCAGCTCCACATGCACCTCCAGCCCGATCACCGTTTCATATTTGGATGTTGACATGGCCTATCCTCCTGCAAAACATTGATATGGAACCTACAAGGCGGGACGTTGCTTGTGATGATCCGTTGACGCTTCAAAGGCGTGAGCTACGCGTAAAATTGTGCTTTCATCAAACGGCTTGCCGATGATTTGCAGCCCAACCGGCAGACCTTCGGCAAATCCGCAAGGCACGCTGACGGCTGGAACCCCGGCCAAGCTCACCGGAATCGTCAAAATATCGTTTAAATACATCGTGAGCGGATCGTCAACCTGCGATCCCAGTGGGAACGCGGTGGTTGGCGCTGTTGGTCCGATAATCACGTCATAGTTGGCAAAAGTTTGATCGAAATCCTGTTTGATCAGCGTTCTGACCTTTTGCGCCTTTAAATAGTAGGCATCGTAATAACCCGAGCTGAGGGCGTAAGTACCGAGCATGATCCGGCGTTTCACTTCCGGGCCGAATCCCTGGCTACGCGAATCGTAGTACAGGTCCAGCAGGCTGCCGGCATGGTCGGCGCGAACGCCGTAACGAACGCCGTCGAAACGCGACAGGTTGGACGAAGCCTCCGAAGATGCCAGCAAATAGTAGGCAGCCACCGCGTATTCCGTATGCGGCAATGACACTTCTTCCCATACCGCGCCTAGGCTTTCAAGCATACGCAAAGCCTCCATCACGGAAGCCTTGACCTGAGGGTCAACGCCATCTAAATATTCCTTGGGTACGGCAATGCGCAGTCCGGAAATGTCGCGAGTGAGGGCGCTCAAATAATCCGGCACCCCCACGTCAGCGGAGGTAGAATCCTTCGGATCGTGGCCGGCGATCGCCTGCAGGACGTAAGCGGCATCCTCGACGTTCTTGGTAATCGGCCCGATCTGGTCCAGAGAAGAAGCAAACGCCACGAGCCCGTAGCGCGATACCCGGCCGTAGGTTGGCTTAAGACCCACCACGCCGCAATACGACGCGGGCTGGCGAATCGAACCGCCGGTATCGGAACCGAGCGTGAAGAAGGCCTCGCCCGCAGCGACCGCTGCTGCCGAACCGCCGCTGGAACCGCCCGGAACGCGGCTTACATCCCAAGGGTTACGTACGGGATGGAAGCTGGAATTCTCGTTGGAGCCGCCCATGGCGAACTCGTCCATATTCAGCTTGCCGATCGTGACCGCTTCCGCTTCCTTCAGCTTCGTGACGACCGTAGCGTCATAAATCGGATCGTAGTTTTTCAAAAATTGGCTTCCGCACGTCGTCAGCAACCCCTCGGTCACCATATTGTCCTTCACGCCAACGGGCAGTCCAAACAATAAACCGCGAGCTTCACCCTTCGCCAGCTTCGCGTCCAGACGGGATGCCTCTGCACGGGCTCCCTCTTCATTTAACGTCAAATAGGCACCGATCTTCCCGTCGTATTCCCGAATGTTGGCGAAGGCTTCGCTAACCAAATCGGATACGGACAACTCCTTGCTGTGAAGCCGATTATGTATCTCCTGCAAACGCATATCAAAAAGCGCCAATCTAAGCTTCCTCCTTTATGAATCCTAGTGATTTCTATTCAATCAGTTGGTCCTAGAGACGAAAATCCTATTCCAGTACAGCCGGAACCTTAAACTGCCCGTCCTCTTCGTCCGGCGCATTGCGGAACACCTTCTCCGGCGGCAGGCTTTCCTTCACTTCGTCCGCGCGCATGACGTTGCTTAAATGGAGTACATGTGTCGTTGGCGCGATATCGTCCGTATTTAATTCATTTAATTTCTCGGCGTATTGTAAAATCGCATTTAATTGCTCCGTGAACATCTCCCGCTCTTCATCAGTCAGGTGCAAGCGGGCCAGCTTCGCCACATGTTCAACATCCTTCGTCTGGATACTCATGCTTGGTGCCTCCTTTAGTGATGCGTTCCCACACTATTCGTACATTCTACCATGCTTGTACAATTGAATAAAATTATATTGTAGAATCCGGTTCAATTCAATCCGTTAAAGCGGAAAGGAGGGAAAGAAAAAGAGCCGGCCGCATGCCGACTCCCTCCCCTTCTTATATCCATGCCCGCAGGTTCACTTGTTTAATGAACTCCGCTTGGGACATTACTTCCTTTGTTGGTTCCTGCTGCTCGTCTGCTTCGCTGTCTTCGCCGTTCATGATTTGCCGAAACAGCTTCTCATTATGCGTCGCCAGCGCGTAGTCGATCAAAGCTTCCTGTGTCGCGCGCTCCGCCTCTTGCTCGATCAGCTGATTTTCGGATTCTATATCGCTCTGCGGAACGAAGTAATTCCGCCCCGTCTTCGGAGACCGAATGACATAATCGAAAGCATTGTCCGGATTGCGGTCGTAAGCAATCACGTAGCCATATTCCCCAACAGGAAGATTCTGCTCAAAAGCATCACCGACGATAACGATTTTTTCTCCCAACTGAAGCATCGTCTACCTCCCTGAGTTATTTATTTTGGTTGTCTAACTCTCATAAACTTGTATTGCTTTATATCATCCTACTAAAAGAGTCGGAGTCAGGTCAAGTTCTTGACCGGAATCCTGGTTGTGAAATAGCGTATGCACTTCGGCTGGGAGGTGTACATCCCGTTTCGCGGAGACGCCCGCTTCAGCGTCGTCCCGCAGGACAAGACAAAAAAGAACGCAAACCGGGAAAATTCCTCAGCTTGCGTGCTTCGCAGAAGTTACAATGTTTTAATAAGTACATCCTATCAAAGGGTTGCACTTTTGTCCACTATTTTTGTACTTTTTCGTCGATTTTATTTCGTTTAACGACAAGTCGAAGAATGGCCATCCGTTCCTAGGAAACATACGGATTATTCGCCCGTTCAAAGCCGATCGTCGTTCTAGGCCCGTGGCCGGGATAGACCTTCACTTCATCCTTCATCCGGTACAGCTTCCCGCGAATCGAATTGTACAGGTCCGCCTCGCGGCCTCCCGGCAAGTCCGTGCGCCCGACGCCAAGTCGGAACAGCACGTCTCCGGAGAATAGGTGGTCACCACACAGAAAGCTGACGCTGCCGGGGGAATGGCCCGGCGTATGATATACGGTGAACTCGTGCCCAATCAATCGGAGCTTCTGACCTTCGGCTAGATCGTATTCCGCCGGGTCCGTTGTGATAGGCGGTCCGACCTCCGGCCACATCAGTGAGCCGTTCAGTTTGGGTGTCGTGAGCCAATCGCTTTCCAGCGGATGCACATAGACCGGACAATTCTTGGCTTTACGGATCTGATCCACGCCTCCGATGTGGTCAAAATGGGCATGCGTGAGCAAAATGGCTTCGATCTCCAAGCCCTCGATTCTGCGCAGCAAGGGTCCCGGGTTCGTGCCGGGATCGATAATCACCGCCCGGCCTTCGTCTTCTCCCCGCAACAAATAGGCATTCGTTTGCAAGGGTCCCAATGTAAAGCTTTCGATATTCAGCATCATGTTTATCGCTCGAAATAAGCGCACACCGTCCGATGACGGCAGCTTCGCCTACTCCGTATCCTCCCTCGTAAGTTCTATCAACAGCTAGCCCGTCCAGTTTGTCAGCAGGCGGAAGCGGCCCAGTTTAAGCGTCGCCTTTCTTCCGGCTCCCGAAAGTTTTGACGATAAGGTACACGATCAATAGCGCCAAAGCGCCTAACAGAATCGGCATGACATAAGGCCCGGCCTTCTCATCAATGTGTTGCCACTGCTCGCCGAGCAGCATCCCCAAGTATACGAACAACACCGACCACGGAATCACCGCCAAGGTCGTCAATAGCAGGAACTTGCCGACCGGCATTTTGGCCATCCCTGCAGGAATGGATATCGCATGCCGCGCCACCGGAATAAACCGTGCGGTAAAAATCACCCCGGGCCCGTATTTCAGAAACCAGGCTTCGGACACGTCGATATGCTTCTTCTGAATCAAAATATACTTCCCGTACTTCTCCAAAATCGGCCTGCCGCCATAGCGCCCGATCCAATAGATAAACAACTGGGCGATCACGCCGCCAACCGTACCGAAGAAGACGGCCCCGATAAAGTTGATCTCTCCCATATGCACGAGATAACCGCCGTAAGCCAGCACGATTTCACTGGGGATGATCTCGATCATCAGTCCCAGCATAATGCCGAAATAGCCCAATTGCTGCACCCAATCTAATAATACGCCTACTAAATTCGATATCCAATCCACAGCTTCGTCCTCTTTCCCGTTAGCTTTCCGTCCCGAAGGACTGCAAAATCTCCCTCTAATCTCAGTCTATTCTATCATAGCCGGGGACATGCGTTCTACTTCACCCTGCTCCCCTGGTGACTCCGGGGAATCCGCCCGCATATGCTGGAGCAAAAAGGAGGCGACTTTAAGCCATGTCCAACTTCCCGGCAAAACATCGGACTTCCCTCCCGACCCCGCGCAAGATCCGCCGCAGCTGCAGCAAAGAGCTGTACCGGACAGTGAAGCGGCTCGGCATTTATATTCCCGAGGAGCGAATCAAGCAAGGCGAAGCCTTGTATTACAAGAAAGTGATCGGCAACCTGTTATGGATCGGCGAAAACATCAGCAACCGCAAGCTGTTGGCGGACTGGTGGGATGAGGCCGTCAGCGCCGAGCTCGCCGAGCTGTGGGAGGTCGATCAAGAAACGTTGTCCTCAGCCTTCCGCGCGGCGTTCGGAGGATAAGCTGCAAAGCGAACGGACTTGACTGGCGGGAATGCCGCTCCGCGAGCTTGGATGTAGAAAGGCGCGGATACCTACTTCAAGGCGTTTCTCGTTAAAGGATGAGATTGCTGCTGCAGTTGCCGGCCTAACTCCATCGCTTCCGCCGTCAACAAGAACGCTCGGTCGTTCCGCAGAGCGGGAGCGCCGGCAATGGCTTCAGCCAGATGCGAGTAGTCCGCGTACAGGTCGGCGCCAGTCGATGCGGCGGCTTCAGCCAGCCGCAGATGGCCGCTTGCGCGCAGGCTTTGCGCAAGCTGCGATAGCTCGCGCAAGGCCGTCGTTTGCTTGACCCGGTCGAACCGGTCCAGCTCCACGCTTCGCCGCAGCGCCTCTGCGGCTGCGGGGTCACCTTCCCGGGCAAGTGCCCGGCCCAGAGCCAGCCACAGCTCGGAACGCTCCGGTTCGTAACGGAGGCCGGCCCGCAGGAGCGAGGCAACCTCCTGTGGTGCGGAGCGTTCCGCCAATGCCAACCGGGCCGCGGTACGGTACGGGGAGAGAGTCAGCGAGCGCTGAAGCAGTTCGGCCGCCTCCCGTTTCGCCTGGAGCGGTAAGGCTAATGCTTGGCGGTGCAGCCGCTGGCTCTCGGCTTCGCGGTATCCGGACACGCTAAGCAGGAGAAGCATGGCGGCGACCACGGCAAATGCGCCGCGGACAAGCCAGGGGAGGAACCAAGCAGCGTCGGGCAGCGGTCCCCCGCTTGCCAAGGTTGGCCCAGTCGGAAAGCGAAGGCGATCTTCGCGGGCCTCGGCGATCCCTATGGCCGCCGCCGAAAGCAGCAGCAGCCAGACAAGACCGTAGCTGAGGTCGAAGTCAACGGCGCTATGCAGCAGCAGCGCGAGGTAAGGCGGGAGCAGCGCGCTGCGTGCCCGCAGCAGGGGGATGGCCAGCGCCCCCAGCCAGAGCAAGGCGAAGGCGAGGCCAACCAGGCCCAGATCGAGCGCCAGGTCCAGGTATCCGCTATGCACCTCGCTGCCGACGTAAGGCAGGCTTTGGATGCTGCGGAACGCGTGGCGCCACGTATCTCCGCCTTGGCCGAGCCACGGCGATCGCCGGAGCAGCGCGGCGGCATCGGCGTACATCGCCGCGCGGGCGGACGCCGTTTCCGGGCGGAACCCCCGCCCGAGGAAACCGGCGGACGCCGGCAGCGCGGCCAGCGGCGCCGCGAGCAGCAGCGCCGCTCCGCCGCAGGCGCAGGCCTGG
>NZ_WNZY01000041.1 GCF_009725205.1 Paenibacillus timonensis
AAGGAGAGAGGTGGTACACACAGTCAGGCGAGGCAGGAGCATAACGGGCTTATGAGTCCAAGGTAAGGGGTGTAAGACCGGCAGGAAAGTGGGGTGATTTTTTTTTTAACAGACACAGCGAGCCCCAATATCAACGCCCTGGCATGCGTCGGCGGCGTCAGGTGTGTATAAGAGACGGGTCCGCGGCTGCGCCTAGCGGACCGGCCGGGCGCGGCACCGCCGCTCCGATGCGGAGCGGCGTGACCGTGACCGGCGGCGCGGCCTCCGCCGCCGCCAAGACGGCCCCCGGCGATTTCAGCGCCGGGGACAAAGTTGCCCACGCCAAGTGGGGCGTGGGCACGGTCGTTGCCATCAAAGGCTCCGGCAACGACACGGAGCTGCAGATCGCTTTTCCGGCCCCGGTGGGCGTCAAGCGACTGCTGGCCGGTTTCGCCCCGATCACGAAGGTGACCGACGGCGAATAACCGGGTATAATTGCCCCAAACCGGGGAAGGTTGGAGGATAGCTGGGCTGAATTGGGCTACGTCGGCTGTAAATAGGGGTAATTTATGTCCTTATTTTCACCGAATCGGGTTCCCATCGTCCAAATAAGACCGTATTATGGTCTTATTTGGACGATATGGCACTCATCAGCTTAGTTTGGCTCGGATAACGCCATTTTTACCCTTATTCCTCGCTAACGAGAGCATTCCCATCAAATAGCGGTATAAAATACCCTTATTGTCGGGGGCGGTGTTGCACGCCGGGTCTACGCCGTGCGATTCGCGCACTTCCCTGAGTAACGTCGCACTTACCCCAAACGATCCACCACACGGAGCGAACCCTGCCGGGTTCCTCCGTTGTCATACATAAACTTACTTACCCCAAGGAGGGTTGTCCCTGCATGGATGCGATGCAACAAATGGAGCAGCTCGTCGAGCAGTTGAACCGGTACAACTATCATTATTACACTTTGGATGAGCCGCTCATCAGCGACAAGGAATACGACCGGTTGTATGATGAGTTGACCGTGCTCGAGGCGCAGACGGGAATTACCCTCCCGGATTCGCCGACAGGACGCGTGGGCGGCGAGCTACTGGAGGGTTTCAAGCCGCACCGCCATCTGGCCCCGCTGTGGAGCCTCGACAAGGCTCAAAATCAGGAGCAGCTCCTCAATTGGAACAACCGGGCGCTTAAGCTGATCGCGGACTATAACGGCAAGAACCCAAACACCCCCCTGCCAGATCCTACTTATGTGGTCGAGCTAAAATTCGACGGGTTAACGCTGAACCTGACCTATACCGATGGCCAGCTTGTTCAGGCTTCTACCCGCGGTAACGGCGTCGTGGGCGAGGGGATTCTACCTCAGGTGAAAACGATCAAATCCGTGCCGCTGACCATTCCTTACCGGGATGGGACAATTGAAGTCCAAGGCGAGGGTATCATGAATTTGTCGGTACTGGCCAAATACAACGAGACGGCGGCCGAGCCGCTCAAGAATGCCCGCAACGCTGCCGCCGGTGCCCTGCGCAACCTGAACCCACGTACGACGGCGGAGCGGAAGCTTAGCGCTTTTTTCTACAATGTCGGATACTCGGACAACTTGAAATTTCAGGATCATCGGGAAATGATGGCCTTCCTTAAGGACAATCGTTTCAAGGTGAATCCTTATGTAACGTATCACGACGGCTTTGACAAAGTGATCGAGACCCTGGATGAAATCGTGGAACAACGGCCTACCCTCGATTACTTGATCGACGGAGCCGTCATCAAAATCACCGATATGCGTACGCGTGAAGTGCTCGGTTATACCGATAAATTCCCGCGCTGGGCGGTCGCTTTTAAATTTGAAGCCGAAGAGACGACGACGATCCTTGAATCGGTCACTTGGAACGTTGGGCGAACCGGCAAGATCACGCCTCTGGCCAAGGTCGAGGCAGTCGAGTTGGCCGGTGTCACCGTGCAAAACTGTACACTGAACAATATCGGCGACATTGAACGTAAGAACCTGAAGTTTGCCTTGGGCACCCGGGTGTTCATCCGCCGTTCCAACGACGTCATTCCGGAAATCCTCGGCAAGGTGCCGGACGAACCCGATGGCGAGGAGATCGCGTATCCTGAGGTTTGCCCGGCCTGCGGCACGCCGCTGGAACAACGCGGCGCCCATCTGTTCTGTAACAATCGGCTGGGATGCAAGCCGCAAATCGTCGCCCGGATCACGCATTTCGCTTCCCGGGACGCCATGGACATCGAAACGTTCAGCGAAAAAACCGCCGAGCAGCTCCACGATGAGTTAAACCTCCGCGAGCCGGCCGAATTGTATACGTTGACGTTCGAGGATCTGATCAAGCTGGAGCGCTTTGGCGAGAAGAAGGCGAACAATCTGCTCCAGGCAATCGCGGAGAGCAAGGGACGGGATCTCGCTTCTTTCCTGTTTGCGCTGGGTATTCCGAACACCGGCAAATCGACGACCAAGGTGCTGGCCGATCATTTCGGCAGCCTGGACGCCGTGTCGGCCGCAACCGTTGAAGAGTTGACTTCTTTACCGGACATTGGCGGGATCGTTGCGGACAGTATTGTCACTTTCTTCGCCGATCCGTTCTATCAAGCAGGTATCCGCAAAATGTTGGAGTTGGGAGTTTCGCCGAAAGCTCCGGACAAACCGGCCGCACCGGTGACCGATTCCTTCTTCTCCGGAAAGACGGTCGTGCTAACCGGCACCCTACAACAGTTGAGCCGCGACGAAGCGACGGAACGGCTTGAGGCGCTGGGCGCCAAGGTGACCGGCAGCGTAACGAAGAAGACCGATCTCGTCATCGCCGGGGAGAAGGCCGGCAGCAAACTAGCCAAAGCGCAGGAGCTTGGCATTCCGGTCATTGAAGACGAGAACGAATTGATCCGGCTGTTGAACGAGAACGAAAATAGCTAAACCGATAAATCTACTTATATCCCCGAAGCGTAAAGCGGATGCCCGCCAGCGCGTTCGGGGATTTTTTTGCGGCCCAAACGCCGGAAAAGTGACGAGGATCATGGCAAGGAGGCGGGATTTTCTCCATCATAGGTCGATGGACCGGAAGGTCCTCATATTTGCATGTTTTCAATTTAACCATGAAAAGGATGGAGAACACATGAATCACGACGCGTTACAGTGGAAGCCTTCGCGCTTTAATGCGCTGAGCGAAACGGATGACGGCGGCCTGATGCTGTATAACAGCTACACCGGGGCGATCGCCGCATGCTCGCCGGCCGAGCGGAATCAGGTCTTGGAGTGGCTGTCCCCAGCCGCGCCTGTCCCCGAACCCGCACCTCCGCTGTACGAATCGATGATCGAACACGGATTCCTTGTCCCTAGCGATACGGACGAAATGCGGCGCGCTTTGTTTCTGCATCAATCAATGCATGCCCAAGATGCGATGCATTTGGTTTTGTTGGTGACGGAGGCCTGCAATTTCCGCTGTACCTACTGTTACGAATCTTTCCCTAGAGCCACGATGCGCGAAGAGGTACTTCGCGGTCTAGAGGCTTATATGGCTGAGCGGGCCCGTACCCTGAAGCAGCTTACGATCAGCTGGCATGGCGGTGAGCCGCTGTTGGTCCCGCATGTCATCGAACGATTATCCCGTTCGTTCATGGCCGCCTGCGAGGCGAGCGGCGCCGTATACGGTGCGGAAATGTCGACCAACGGTTATTATTTGACGCGGGATCGTTTCGAGCAGATGCTGGATTTGCACGTCGAGCGGTTTATGGTGACGCTGGACGGGGAAGGCGAAACCCACAATACCCGTCGCGGTCTGAACGGAGGCGGGGAAACCTATCAGACGATCGTAAATAACTTGCTGTCCCTGAAGCAGGTGGATCGGCCGTTTGAAATTAATTTGCGCGTGAACTTTGACAATAGCAATTTGGAGGACGTGTCCCGGTTCATTCCGGTGCTTCGCGATTTGTTTGGCGATGATCCACGGTTTAAGGTATATTTCCGTCCCGTCGGATGTATGGGCGGCGAGAATGATCTAAATCTGCCGGTATGCGATGAGCGGACCAAAGACCACAGCATCTGGGCATTTAACGAGCAGGCGATCGCTGAAGGGCTGACGGTCAGTTCCTTTATCTCGGACATTTTGCTGCCTACCGGTGCAGTTTGTTATGCGGCCAAGCCGAATTCCTTGATCGTCGGATCGGACGGGATGCTGTATAAATGCTCGGTAGCGCTGGAGCAAGACAATAACCGTTTGGGCCGGATTCATGAGGATGGAACGATGGATCTGGATTATGACAAGCTGGCGCTATGGACGACTTCCGGCGAAGAAACGGACGAGAAGTGCCAGGCTTGCTTCTTCCGGCCTGCCTGCCAAGGGAATCATTGCCCGCTGTACCGGATGCGGACGGGGAATCGCCCTTGTTCCTATGAGAAGCGCCAGATCAAAAAGACCCTGCGTACCATTTGGCTGCAAGAACAACGGGAAGCGGAGGCTTCGGAAGCCTTATCTTGACGGTTTGGCTGCGTTCTTGTCTCTGTACACCCACCCCGACAAGGAGGTGATAGGCATGAAGGTCATTCGTTCCGCGGCTCAGCCCGCACACGTCAAAACCGGCCGGGTATCTAAATCCGTTCCGGGCAACTTAAGCTAACTCTGCGTCACTTTAAGAAGAACCGATTCCCGCGGACGGGTTGATACCGCGGTGAATCGGTTTTTTTTACCAAAATATGAAACTATCTCTCCTCCTCGGACGTTCTATTCATAGAGCCATCATTAAAAAATATTCATTTGGAGGTCGTAATGAGGAGGAACTGGTTACATAAGGGGATGTTGGTCATACTGGCCTGTATGGTGTTTGCGGGTTGTGCTAACCGCCCTGCACAGGAGAAGGTGCAAACGTCTAGCTTAAAGATTATGTATTGGGACGAAAGGTATTTCTTTCAGGAGTATGGTGATTTGTTTGCCATCGGTCATCCGAACGTGAATATCGAAGTGGTTAGCACAAATAGCATTTACAACAACTCGAATGGCGAGCAGATCGACTATGAGAAAGCCTTCTCCGAGTTCGTTGAGAAGGAGCAGCCGGACGTCATCTTATTGGACTCGTCCAATTACGATAAATTCGTGACCGATGGAAAGCTGATGGAACTGGATACGTTGATCGAGCGGGATAAGTACGATACCGAGACCATTTATCCGGCGTTGATCGAGATGCTAAAGGATAAAGGAGGCGGCAAGCTCTACGGCCTGTCCCCGAACTTTAATGGGAGCGCCATCTTTTACAATGCGGATTTGTTTGCGAAATACGGCATTGAAGTACCGCATGATGGGATGACTTGGCAGGAGCTTCTTGACCTGGCGCGGCGGTTCCCAACGGAAGGTGATAAGGATACACGCGTTTATGGCTTTGGAGCGCAATACGGTATGTCGATGGAGAATCTTGCCTCCTCGATCGCATCGGCCCAAGGGTTGCAGTTCTTGAATCCGGACACGATGAAGGTGACAATTAACACGGATTCATGGAAGCAAACTTATAAGCTGGCGATGGACGCGGTGGATTCCAAGGCCGTATATATCCCTGAAGGCAATGGTTTTCAAGGCGGGACAATGGAAGAATACTATAAGAGTCAGATCTTTGTGATGGGCCGGATGGCGATGGCTGTGGAGAGCCTCTATATGCTGCAAGACCTGAAGCAAGCTCAGGATTCACTCAAAGATTATAAACCTTTTCAAATTGGTGTTGCAGCGGGGCCGGTGGATCCCGCTGATCCGCTATCCTCCCGAAACATCAACTTTAACGAGATTTTCGCGATACGGGCAAACTCGCCGAATGCGGATGCGGCATGGGAATTTATCAAGTTCATTAATGGCGAGGAATTCGCCCGAGTCAAATCGAGAACGATGAATAATGGTTTGCTGTCCCGTATGGGGGTTGTTAAGGAGTATAACGGAGTTAACCTAGAGCCGTTCTATAAACTGAAGCCGAAACTCAACAACGATAATCGTAGTTATGAGAAAGTCCCTAATGATTTTTATATGCAGTATCAACCGGTTCTTGAACGGGAGTTGAAGCTTGCCCAAGAGAAGAAGAAGTCGATTGATGAAGCGCTGCAAACCGTTCAGGATGAAGCCCAGGTTCTTTTGGACAAGGCGGTGAAGGACGAAGCGGCCAAGAAGAGTTCTGGCGAAGCGGCTGATACTGGAACTAGCGGTGAATCCTCCGATGCCGGAACCGGCGGTGTCATCGTTATCGAATCCGGGAAATCGGGCGAATAAATAACAGACGGTTTCGTCTAATTCATAGGAGGGCGAGTCCTTGCGCAAGCAGGGAACTCCCCCTCTTTTTTTACGGAGCACTGAAAATTTCGTCAGATTGCCATCATTGACCTCGATTGTTTAGGTGTTGGCGGGAACGTTATATCGTATAATCTTCAAAGAATACGGGGTGGGGGAACGATATGCCGAAAACAAAGTGGTTATTAAATACGTTGGTCCTCATCTGCTTCATGGATTTATTTATCCAATTGCCGGTTATGGGCCCTCTGGCGTTGAGCCTTGGGGCAGGTCCTTTTCAGATTGGGCTCGCGGTAGGTATGTATTCTCTAACCAATATGATTGGAAATATGCTGGCCGGAATCTGGATCGATCGGTTTGGAGGAAAAAGAGTTCTGCTCGTCGGTCTATTTGCAACCGCAGGAATCCTTCTGCTATATACGATGGTTTCGCAGCCTGGCGAACTCTTGGCGGTTCGTGTGCTGCATGGGCTCTCTGGCGGTCTATTGGTGCCAAGTGCATTTACTATGGTATCGCGCGTGGCTTCGGACCGGGATCAAGGCCGGTCCATGGCTCTTTCCGGCGCGGCGGTGGGGGTTGCCGCCATTTTGGGGCCCGCTTTTGCCGGAATTATGAAAGCAAGCGCGGGGCTGGATTGGTTATTCATAGCCGCTTCCGCTCTACTCCTGTCGGGTGGTGGGGTGGTTCTACTGGGCAGAATTCGTGAGGACGTGGGGCAGTCCCGTGAGCAAGACGCTTCATCATCCCGCGCTAAACATGTGTTTATCGCTACGCTGCGCAACCCATCGGCTGCCATGGCTTATTACGGTGCATTTGCTTTAATGTTTGCTATGGGGGCGCTCACGTATAGTCTTCCCTTAAAAGCGGAAGCGTTGGATTTGCCCGATCAAGCTGCGGGATTGATGCTCAGTGTATTCGGGATCGTCGCCCTCAGCTTATTCATACTACCTAGTAATCGCTGGTTTGATCGAGTATCCCCTCTGCGTCTATGTGCTGCGGGAGGTGGGATCGTGATCGTATCCCTCTTTGCGCTATCGCTGACCGAATTACAAATGGGGATGTACGTCGTTATGGCGGTTTACGGTTTAGGATTTGCGCTTTTGTTCCCCTCTTTGAACGCGATGCTTATCAGTCATGTCAGACCGGAACACAAAGGAAAAGCTTTCGGCATGTTTTACGCCTTCTTCTCTTTGGGCGTTGTCGCAGGTTCGTCCGGACTCAGCGCAATTACGGGAGATTATGATCTTACGCTGTGTATAGCCTCAGGATTTTTGCTTGCCACCTGCGGTGGAGTTGGCTTTTGGGGAATCCGGCAGGTAAGGCGCAAACCCAAGGCGATGAACCCTCCAGCGAGTTAATAACTCGTAGTCTATGGACGAACACCGGGTGGGGAATATTTCATGTTGCAAAAAGATTACCGGCGTGATAAATTATTACTTGTCGCTTCGGACGACGCCCTGTAGAAACACTTACAGGATTGTCGAAAAAGAAGTTGACACGGTTCGACTGATTGAGTATAATAAATAACTGTTCGACAAAAACTGACGAAGACTTCAGGGTTGTCGAATCCGCAAGCAAGTTCTTTGAAAACTGAACAAATGGAACACGTCAATATTTAAACGATTAATTTTAATCGTCAGATTCAAAATGAGCTATCAGCTTATTCAATAGGTTTCAACTTTATTGGAGAGTTTGATCCTGGCTCAGGACGAACGCTGGCGGCGTGCCTAATACATGCAAGTCGAGCGGAGTTAATCGGGAGCTTGCTCCTGATTGGCTTAGCGGCGGACGGGTGAGTAACACGTAGGCAACCTGCCCGTAAGACTGGGATAACTACCGGAAACGGTAGCTAATACCGGATACGCAAGTTTCTCGCATGGGAGACTTGGGAAAGGCGGAGCAAT
>NZ_WNZY01000042.1 GCF_009725205.1 Paenibacillus timonensis
GGGGCTGTCCCAAAAGTCATCGTAGATGACTGAGGGACGCCCTTGTTTTTTTGATTTTGTTAAACAAAAAGAAACCAATCCTTGGTAAAATGGAAGTGACTAGCAACCATTCAAAAAGGAGAGGTTTCTTTTGTACATTCAATATACCATGGATCAACTTTGCCTGCCAATGGATTTAGAAGAAGACATCCCCGAAAACCACGCCGTTCGTGTAGTTAATGCTGCGGTGAATCAAATCAGTGACAGCATCTTCGCCTCCGCTTACCCTGGTGGAGGACGAGACAGCTACCATCCCAAGATGCTTACTAAAGTCCTCATCTACGCCTACACTCAGCGGATCTATTCCTCGCGCCTCATTGCCAAAGCAGTACGAGAAAATATCATGTTCATGTGGATTGCTGGCCGGCAGCTTCCGGACTTCCGCACTATTAATCGCTTTCGTTCCGAGCGGATGAAGGACATCCTCGAGTCGGTTTTTACGGCTGTTCTCGAACTGTTAGTGGAAGAGGGGTTCGTCAAGCTCGACCACTACTTTGTCGACGGTACCAAAATTGAAGCCAATGCCAATCGGTATACCTTTGTTTGGGGTAAAGCGGTGGTAAAACAAAAAGCCAAGCTAGAAGAGAAAGTACGGACGCTATTTGCAACTATTGAAGAACATGAGAAAAAAGAAGAGCAGGAACAAGCTGGCCAAGATCTTGCCGAGCTCGGCGAGGGATCCTCCCTGACCAGCGAGAAGCTGGAGAAGGCGATTCATCAATTGGAAGAGAAACTGCAGCAAGCCCCCAAAGATAAACCGCTCAAAAAGGCGGTTCGCACCCTGAGAACAGACCTCCTTCCCCGTCTACAAAAATACGAGCAGCAACTTGAGATTCTCGGCGAGCGCAATAGCTACAGCAAAACCGACCCGGACGCCACATTCATGCGGATGAAAGAAGATCATATGCGAAACGGTCAACTCAAGCCAGGGTACAACGTGCAAATCGGAACTGAGAACCAATTCATTGTCGGCTACAGCCTTCACCAACGCCCGACGGACACACGAACCTTGAAGCCACACTTGGAGAAAGTTAAAGCGCAGTTGGGCCGATTACCCGGCACGGTCATAGCTGACGCCGGATATGGGAGCGAAGAAAATTACGCCTACCTGGAAGGCGAAGAAGTAAGAGCGATCGTCAAATACAACACCTACCATAAAGAAAAAACAAAAGCTTGGAAGAAGGACATAAGCAAACTAGACAACTGGCAGTATGACGAAGCCAAGGATACATGGACTTGTCCAGCGGATCAGAGACTGATTTTCATCCGAGAGAGCAAGGAGAAGAACGAGGGCGGATACGAGGTTCGAAAGCGACACTACAGAAGTACATCGTGCGCAGAATGCCCTCTTAAAGCTATGTGCAGCAAGGCCAGCGGGAACCGTGAAATCCAAGTCAGCATGAATTATTTACGCTACAAGAGGCAGGCCCGGGAGCAATTAACCAGTGAAGAAGGATACGCTCTGTCGGTTCAGCGCATGCATGAACCAGAAAGTGTGTTTGGGCAAGTAAAGAACAACCGGGGATTCCGTCGCTTCCTGCTTCGAGGTTTACAAAAAGTAAGCCTCGAGGTGGGGTGGCTTTCCCTTGCCCACAATCTGCTGAAAGTCGGGCAACTAAGACAACAAAGTAAGATCGTCGGCCAGGAATAACCTCTCCTGGCTGACGATTTTTCAAAAAACGAGGGTTTTTAAATGGAAAGCTGTCCCTTAGAGTAGTTTTTCAACTACTTTTGGGACAGCCCC
>NZ_WNZY01000043.1 GCF_009725205.1 Paenibacillus timonensis
TTTGGATAAGCCCTCGACCGATTAGTACCTGTCAGCTCCATACATTGCTGCACTTCCACCTCAGGCCTATCAACCTCGTCGTCTTCAAGGGGTCTTACTAATTGGGAAATCTCATCTTGAGGGGGGCTTCACGCTTAGATGCTTTCAGCGCTTATCCCGTCCGCACTTAGCTACCCAGCTGTGCTCCTGGCGGAACAACTGGTGCACCAGCGGTGCGTCCATCCCGGTCCTCTCGTACTAAGGACAGCTCCTCTCAAATTTCCTGCGCCCACGACAGATAGGGACCGAACTGTCTCACGACGTTCTGAACCCAGCTCGCGTACCGCTTTAATGGGCGAACAGCCCAACCCTTGGGACCTACTTCAGCCCCAGGATGCGATGAGCCGACATCGAGGTGCCAAACCTCCCCGTCGATGTGGACTCTTGGGGGAGATAAGCCTGTTATCCCCAGGGTAGCTTTTATCCGTTGAGCGATGGCCCTTCCATGCGGTACCACCGGATCACTAAGCCCGACTTTCGTCCCTGCTCGACTTGTCAGTCTCGCAGTCAAGCTCCCTTTTGCCTTTGCACTCTTCGAATGATTTCCAACCATTCTGAGGGAACCTTGGGGCGCCTCCGTTACTCTTTAGGAGGCGACCGCCCCAGTCAAACTGCCCACCTGACACTGTCCCCGTACCGGATCACGGTACCAGGTTAGAACTCCGATACGATCAGGGTGGTATCCCAACGGCGCCTCCACCGAAGCTGGCGCTCCGGCTTCCTAGGCTCCCACCTATCCTGTACAAATCGTATCAAAGTCCAATATCAAGCTGCAGTAAAGCTCCATGGGGTCTTTCCGTCTTGTCGCGGGTAACCTGCATCTTCACAGGTATTAAAATTTCACCGGATCTCTCGTTGAGACAGCGCCCAAGTCGTTACGCCATTCGTGCGGGTCAGAATTTACCTGACAAGGAATTTCGCTACCTTAGGACCGTTATAGTTACGGCCGCCGTTTACTGGGGCTTCGGTTCATAGCTTCGGGTTACCCCTAACCACTCCCCTTAACCTTCCAGCACCGGGCAGGCGTCAGCCCGTATACTTCGCCTTGCGGCTTCGCACAGACCTGTGTTTTTGCTAAACAGTCGCTTGGGCCTTTTCACTGCGGCCCCCTCGAGCTATTCACTCTACCGGGGCACCCCTTCTCCCGAAGTTACGGGGTCATTTTGCCGAGTTCCTTAACGAGAGTTCTTCCGCGCGCCTTAGAATTCTCTTCTCGCCTACCTGTGTCGGTTTGCGGTACGGGCACCTTCTCCTGGCTAGAGGCTTTTCTTGGCAGTGTGAGATCATGACCTTCGGTACTATAATTTTCCCTCCCCATCACAGCCCAGCCTTACGGTGTGCGGATTTGCCTACACACCAGCCTCACTGCTTGGACGAGCATCCATCAGCTCGCGTCACTACCCTACTGCGTCACCCCATCGCTCATAACGGATTACGGTGGTACAGGAATTTCAACCTGTTGTCCTTCGACTACGCCTTTCGGCCTCGCCTTAGGTCCCGACTTACCCTGAGCGGACGAACCTTCCTCAGGAACCCTTAGGCTTTCGGCGGATCAGATTCTCACTGATCTTTTCGTTACTCATACCGGCATTCTCACTTGTATGCTGTCCAGCGCTCCTTACGGTACACCTTC
>NZ_WNZY01000045.1 GCF_009725205.1 Paenibacillus timonensis
GGGACTGACCCCCGTTTGTGAGACAGAGATCAAAACACCTTATTTACTTAAGCAGCCAGTTGCCGATATTCAATCGGTGACTGGTTGTTTAGTTTCGCTTGAATACGAATTGAGTTATAGTAATGGATGTACTCTTGTACCGTTTGTACAACGATTGCAGTCGTTGTACAAGTGAGGTTTTCTAGGTAGAACGTTTCAGACTTTAGCGTGGAATGAAACGATTCGATGAGGGCATTATCAGCGGGTGTTCCCTTACGGGACATGCTCATGGTAATGCCCTTTTCCTTGATTGCTTTTTGATAATCGTTTGATGTGTAAACGGAGCCTTGATCGCTATGTAGCATCGATCCGTTCACGTCAGGCAGTTGATTTAGCGTGTCTAAGACAAACTGGACATCCTGCTTATCTCCAATACTGTAGGCGACAACTTCGCCGTTGTACAGGTCTAAAATGCTCGACAAATACATCATGGTGCTGCCGTAAGGTAGATACGTAATATCTGTGACTAGCTTTTGCAAAGGCTGTTCCGCATGAAATTGCCGCTTCAGTAAATGCTCTGCTACGTGTGCAGGTTGTCCGGTTTGCTTCCGTTTCTTTACCTTCACTCGGCATTGCCAACCGTACTGTTGCATGATCTTCTGCACTCGCTTGTGATTGACGGTCTCATGACGCTGTAATTCAGAGGTGATCTTGCGATACCCGTAACGAAATCGATGCTTCTGACACAGCTCCTGGACGCGTGAGACAAGCGAGTTGGGCGTTGTAGGGAGTCCTTGCTTTTTCCAGCGATAGTACGTTGACCGCGGCAAGCCGATCCATGCACAGGCCTGTTGTACCGTGGCCATGTTTTGAATACTCTCCATCCATGGAATTACAACTTCAGGCGACAGCTCCTCTCCAACTCCTTGAACTTTTTTAGCACTTCTACCTGTTGCTTAAGGAAACGATTTTCTAATTGTAATCTCTCAATTTCAGATTCGTACTTCGGTCCTTTACCATAACTGTATTGCTTACCTACAGGCTGCTCAAGACGGTGTAATTCACCCGCTCGATACCAGCGCATCCAAGTTTTCAGTTGCGTCTCGTTCTTTATGTTAAGTTGCTCCATGACCTCCCTTACCGGCACATTTTCTAATCTCATCTCGATAGCCTTCATTTTGATTTCAACTGGGTAACTTACTCTTGTTGCCAACGCAAAAACACCTCCAAAGTTGTCCCTAACATCTTACGATGTTTTTGGATTCTCTTGAAGGTGTTTTGATTTGTCTCACGTTACGGGGTCAGTCCC
>NZ_WNZY01000046.1 GCF_009725205.1 Paenibacillus timonensis
TTTTCTCTTCCTCAGGGTACTTAGATGTTTCAGTTCCCCTGGTCTGCCTCTTCGTATCCTATGAATTCAGATACGAGTGACTGGATATTAACCCAGCCGGGTTTCCCCATTCGGACACCCCCGGATCAAAGCTTGCTTACAGCTCCCCGAGGCAGTTTCGTTGTTCGCCACGTCCTTCTTCGGCTCCTAGCGCCTAGGCATCCTCCGTGTGCTCTTAGTAGCTTAACCAAGTTGCTCGGTATTGTGCTGTCCGCTCGTTGTCCGTCGTTTCCCTTCTGGCTTTCGCCACCCGGTCACGCACTTCCAAAGGATCGACCATCACAAAACCTTCGCATCAGTAGTCACTACCTCTTATTCAACTTGTTTTGACACAAGTTCAGCTAAAAGGAATGTTTCTAAAACGCAAATTTCGTTTCGTTTATCCAGTTTTCAAGGATCAAGTTTTGATGAAATGAATGGTGGAGCCAAGGAGGATCGAACTCCTGACCTCCTGCTTGCAAGGCAGGCGCTCTCCCAGCTGAGCTATGGCCCCAAAATAATCCCCATTAAGAGGCGCGATGCCAATCGTTATGGGATATATGGTGGGCCCTAGTGGACTCGAACCACCGACCTCACCCTTATCAGGGGTGCGCTCTAACCAGCTGAGCTAAGGGCCCATAACAGATATTTATTTGTGAACCCAAAAATGGGCTGCGCTTGGCGACGTCCTACTCTCCCAGGACCCTTCGGTCCAAGTACCATCGGCGCTGGAGGGCTTAACGGTCGTGTTCGGGATGGGTACGCGTGGAACCCCTCCGCCATCATCACCAAACGCATGAGAGTTTGAACTCTCAAAACTGACCAACGAGTGAGTAACTTTGCTAACCTGAGTTAGCTTATTTGAATGTCTTCGTTACAGAAGACGATTCTCCATAGAAAGGAGGTGATCCAGCCGCACCTTCCGATACGGCTACCTTGTTACGACTTCACCCCAATCATCTACCCCACCTTCGGCGGCTGGCTCCTTGCGGTTACCTCACCGACTTCGGGTGTTG
>NZ_WNZY01000048.1 GCF_009725205.1 Paenibacillus timonensis
CCGGATCAAAGCTTGCTTACAGCTCCCCGAGGCAGTTTCGTTGTTCGCCACGTCCTTCTTCGGCTCCTAGCGCCTAGGCATCCTCCGTGTGCTCTTAGTAGCTTAACCAAGTTGCTCGGTATTGTGCCGTCCGCTCGTTGTCCGTCGCTTGCTGACTTGCTCTCGCAAGCAGCCGCGCACTTCCAAAGGATCGACCATCACAAAACCTTCGCATCAGTAGTCACTACCTCTTATTTAACTTGTTTTGACACAAGTTCAGCTAAAAGGAATGTTTCTAAAACGCAAATTTCGTTTCGTTTATCCAGTTTTCAAGGATCAAGGTAAATCATATGGTGGAGCCAAGGAGGATCGAACTCCTGACCTCCTGCTTGCAAGGCAGGCGCTCTCCCAGCTGAGCTATGGCCCCAAAATAATCCCCATTAAGAGGCGTGATGCCAATCGTTATGGGAAATATGGTGGGCCCTAGTGGACTCGAACCACCGACCTCACCCTTATCAGGGGTGCGCTCTAACCAGCTGAGCTAAGGGCCCATAACAGATATTTATTTGTGAACCCAAAAGTGGGCTGCGCTTGGCGACGTCCTACTCTCCCAGGACCCTTCGGTCCAAGTACCATCGGCGCTGGAGGGCTTAACGGTCGTGTTCGGGATGGGTACGCGTGGAACCCCTCCGCCATCATCACCAAACGCATGAGAGTTGAACTCTCAAAACTGACCAACGAGTGAGTAACTTTGCTAACCTGAGTTAGCTTGTTTGAATGTCTTCGTTACAGAAGACGATTCTCCATAGAAAGGAGGTGATCCAGCCGCACCTTCCGATACGGCTACCTTGTTACGACTTCACCCCAATCATCTACCCCACCTTCGGCGGCTGGCTCCTTGCGGTTACCTCACCGACTTCGGGTGTTG
>NZ_WNZY01000049.1 GCF_009725205.1 Paenibacillus timonensis
CTATAAAGCCCCCTAATCACTTTGGACACTTTCAGACTAAACAATATACAATAAATATTAGCTGGAGGTAGTCCGTATGAGAGTTCAGCATAGCAAGTTCGACGAGTTAAGAATACAGGTCGTCGAGGAGGCACTGGACAGGGGGAATGTGGCTTTAACTGCTCGCAAACATGGAATCTCCCCCTATTCCTTGTACAAGTGGGTGAAACAATATAGGGATGAGGTGGAGATAAACATGGGTAAGAAAAAGGACATAAAGCATCTTAATGATCCACAGACAGCTCAAGAGTGGGAGCAGAAATATGAACAGGCAGCGAAACTCCTTGGCGAGAAAGAACTGGAGATCGCGATACTTCGAGATCTTGTAAAAAAAAAGTATCCCCACATCCAATTCAAGTGGCCCGAAAATGGATCCTAAAGGGCTACAAGGTAGCTCCTGTGCTTAAGATCTGTGGTGTTCCGCGTTCATCGTACTACTATTCGCTCAAGCATACGAATCCTAAACAAGCCCCTCAAGGTGGGCGTCCCGTACCCGGATACTCCTATACCTTTGAAGGGAAGAAAGTGGCCGATACGCGGATTAAACACCTGATTATGAAGCTGCTGGAAAGTGAGGAATCCGTCTATGGATACCGGAAACTCACGATTGCCTTACGCC
>NZ_WNZY01000004.1 GCF_009725205.1 Paenibacillus timonensis
GCTCGGCTTCGGCCGCCAGCTGCGCGCGCTCCGCCGCGGCGCGCTGCGCCTCTTTCCAGGCCGTGAGCACCGGCCTGAGCGCCTCGGCGGCGCCTCCGCGCGCCAGCTTCGCTTCCAGCGCGGCGACCTCGCCGCCTTGCGCGCGCAGCGCCTCAAGCTGCGCCGCGCGCTCGGCGCGCTCCACCGCCAGCTCGCGTACCTTCGCGAGCTGGTCGTAGCGCTGCTGCGCCTGCTGCAATTCGCGGCGCCGCTCGGCGGCCTGCTCCGCCGCTTCGTGCGCCGCTGCCACCGCTTGCTCCAACGCCTCGGCGGAGGCGTTGCCGAGCCCTTGCTGCTCGGCGGCCACCTCGGCCCGGCGCTGCTCGTTGCCCCGTACCTTGCGGGTTAGCTTCTGCCCTAATAAGTCGCCGTATTTCTCCAAGTGAAACAACCGCTGCAGCATCGCCCGGCGGTCCGCTCCTTTCAGGGACAGAAACTCGGCGAATTTGCCTTGGGGCAGCACAACCGCGCGGGTGAAATCGTCCATCTTGAGGCCAAGCTTCTGCTCCACACAACGCGTTACATCGGCGAGCTTGTCGGCGACGACTTTTTCCCCTTCGGGTAGGATTTCGATAAACCGGCTGATCGTATTGCTCACCGACAGCTCACCCTGCCGTTTAAAGCGTCGCTCCACGCGATAGCGTTCCGTGCCGGCGGCGGAGTTCAGCTCGAACGTAAACGCCACGAACAACGTGTCCTCCGAATGATTCATGATGCCTTGGGTTCCGCCGGATGCCCGGCCGACCTTGCCGTACAAGGCCAACGTAATCGCGTCCAAAATCGTCGACTTCCCGCTGCCCGTCGGCCCAAAAATGCCAAACAATCCCGTCTCGCACAGCTCTGTGAAATCGATCGTCTGCGACTCACGGTAGCTTTGCAGCCCGGCTAATTTCAGCGTAATCGGCTTCATCGGATTCCCCCCTCCGCAAGTTCATCTTCGCCCGAAGCCTCGTCCTCTCCCTCGGAGACAAGCGACATAAACAGCTCAACCAATTCCTCCTCGGGCTCCGCCCCGCCGGTTTGACGCTGATAAAACTTCCGAAACAGCTCATGCACCGGCACGCTCGCGCGGGACGTCAGTTCGTCCTCCTCCAGTTCCCGTCCGGGATACACCGGCCGAATATGCACGATACCCTCATGGGCTTTGCGCAGCGCCTGGATATCGCCTAGTGACATCGCTTCGGTTAGGCTGATTTCGAGGTCGATAAACGCATTAGCGTCCCGTCCCTCCTCCAGCCAGCGATACGCTTCCGCTAGTCCGCCCCGACAGCTCCAACGGACCAACGGCCGACCGCTGCTCAGAAACAACTCCTCCAGGATCGGCTCTTTGCCGGGCGCCACGTCCAATAGCATCACCGACTTGGCTTGTCCCGCCTCGGAAAAAGAATACGCCAACGGCGACCCGCTGTACCGGGTCAATCCGCCGCCTTTGACCGCCTGCGGCCGGTGCAGATGGCCCAGCGCCGTATATTGCGCGCCTACGTCGAGCGCGGACGGGTCAACGGTATAAGCGCCACCAACTTGGATCGGACGTTCGGAATCAGACTCCAGTCCGCCGAGTACATAAATATGGCTCATTGCGAGATTAACCGTGTCCGGACGGAATGCGCCCGCCAACTGCCGCATCAGCAGCCCCACCTTAGCGCTGTAGGCGAGCCGCAGCTCGGACTCGTCCGCATCCCCAGCCAGCAGCTCGGACAGGCGGGCTTCCGACGGATATGGCAGTGCGGCGATGATCGCCGTTTCCCCGGTGCGGGCAACGGGGACGGTGATCGCCTTCGGTACCGGCAGCCCCACCAACGAGATGCCCCGGCGCGCAACCAGCGGCGACACTGCGGCCACCCGTTCCGGCTGGTCATGGTTGCCTGCGATCACTGCCAGATGGCAGCCGGTCTCCGTCAGCCTTGCCGCCGCTTCGTAGAACATTCCCTCCGCCGCGGCCGGCGGGTTCACGCTGTCATAGACGTCACCTGCCATCAGGACGAGATCGACCTGTTGCTCCTTCACCATCCGCGCCAGCTCCTCCAAGAACGCCTCCTGCTCTGCAAGCCGGCTGCGTCCTTCCAGCGTACGTCCCAAATGCCAATCGCCCGTATGTAATATACGCATCCGTTTCTCCCCCTTAATCCCGCCAACGAACGCCGGCGTTTCAACATCCTAGTTCTTCAACAATACAGTTCATAAACTCTAGTATTTGACTCTAGTATATTCCATTGCTAGCTTAGGAAGCTCACCGAAAGAAATAGAGTGAACAGATGTCGCTATTCCGGCAATATCGCTATATTTCCTTAACCGCACGGATTTGCCGAAATAAGAACATCATTTCACTCTATCTGTATCTGTGCTTCTTAGTTTAATAGATTCTCTTACAGCTTCACCGCTTGGCCGCCATCGAAGAAATACAGCCACTTCTCATCAACCGCCGCGCCGGTGATTTCTTCGACCGCTTTGGCGTACAGCTCCAGCTGGAACCGGTACGATTCCGCCAGCGCCGCCGTGCCGCCGCGATGCTCCAGCACCCGGTCGCTTTTGTAGTCGAGCAGGTACACTTTGCCGTCCACGGCGAAAAGGCAGTCCACGATCCCCTGGATCAGCACGATTTCCCCGTCCAGCTCCCGGATCGCTTCGCCAGCAAATGCACCGGCCAGAGCTTCATCCGCTGCTTCCAGGCCTCCAAGCTGCGGCGAAGCTTCCGCCGCGGGCAGCCCATAGCTGAACGGCATTTCTCGCTTCACCCAATCCGCCTGACGCAGCAGCTCGCCCAGCGGGCTTAACAGCAATCTCGCGATGTTCTCCGCGTCGATTGCGGCCGCCTGCTCGGTGGTCATGATCTGCCGCTCGACGAGTCCGGTCAGCGTCGCTTGAACCACACCGATCCCCGGCTCCGCATCAAACGGCAGATGCTGCATCAGCGTGTGGTATGCAACCCCGCGTTCGGTTGGCGTCAGCTTGCGCTGCTCCATGAATCGCGGCCGCCGCAGATGCAGCTTGAACTCGGGCTGCTCCGCCGCCTCCGCCTGCTCCCGTTCGTGCGCCAGCTCCGCTTCGGCGAAGACGTCACGCGCCGGTTCCTCTTGCATCGCCAACAGCGCCTTCATCTCCGTCACAGAGGTTTTGGCCGCTATCCGGCTGGCTGCAGCATAAGGATACGTCCAGCTTAACCGGGTCGCCACTGCTTCTTTCACCGCAGCGGCTTCTGAATCGTCCACCGCTCCCGGCAGAACCGCTACTGGGCCTCCTTGAAGCAACGCCTTGATTTGCGCCGGATCCGCCGCATGCTCCGCGGTGGCCGCCGCTTCCGCTCCGCCGGTCTGTCCCGCCGCACGAGCGGAAATAAACGCGACATTCCACTCGGATGGGCTGTCCGCCAACAGGGTGGAGCCCGTTTCCGGCAGCCCGGCGAACTGCCGAAGCTCCCGAGCACTCGGGTGGCGAATCAAGGCCGGGCCAATCCAGTCGAGGTAACAGCGACCCCGCGCCAGCAAATAATCCGGCAGTTGTTCGCCGACAGCCTCCAGCGCGCCGCCCCAGACTTCGACGGATTTGGTGAGGCTCTTCACCGAAGAGACAAGCACAAGCTTGTCCTTCGGGCGGGTTAGCGCCACGTATAACACGCGCATTTCCTCCGCTAATAGCTCCATTTGCGCCCGTCGCCGGATGGCCAGATTCGGCAGCGTCGGGTAGCTGACGCGAGTATCCGCGTCAACGTATTTCGGGCCAAATCCCATCTCCTTATGCATCAGGAATGGCGCATTTAAGTCCTGTCGGTTAAATTGCTTCGACAATCCGGCGACAAACACGACCGGAAACTCCAAGCCTTTACTCTTGTGGATCGTCATCATGCGAACGCCATCGCCCTGCTCCCCGCCATCTCCTGGCGCGCCGAGGTCGCCGCCGTTCTCGCGCAGCCGGTTCACGTAGCGCAGGAAGCGGAACAAACCCGGTGCAGAGGAGGATACCTCGTATTGTTTCGCCCGGTCCAGCAGCGCCTGCAAGTTGCTTTGGCGTTGAGTTCCGCCCGGCAGGCCGCCGACCCATTCCAGATAACCGGTTTCCCGGTAAATCTCCCGAATCAGATCGCCCAGTTGCCCGACTCGGGCCATGCCGCGCCAAACCTCCAACTGCCGCAAGAAGGCCAGCAGCTTGAGCGACAGCACATCACGTTCAAGCCCAGCCACCGGGGTTAAAGACTCTCCCCCCGAATCATTCATTTGGTTGTCTCCGCCTTCCGGCGACATCTCCGCATTCCCGGCAGCAGCCCTTGCGAGCACCGCCTCATAATAACGGCCACCAGGGGATGCGAGGCGGATGTCCGCCAGCTCCTCCTCGGAGAAATCATAGAGCGGGGAGCGCAACACCGCCGCCAGCGGGATGTCCTGCAGCGGGTTATCAATGACCTGCAAGAGCGACAACATCGTTTCGACCTCGGAAGCCTGAAAATACCCCTGGCTCAGTTCCCCGTATGCCGGGATCCCTTCTACCCGAAGCTCCTCAATCATGGCCGGTGCCCAGGTCAGCGTCGAACGCAGCAAAATCACCATGTCCCGGAAAGTCACCGGACGCATCGCCTGCAGCTGTTTATCATAAATGCGCAGCGGTTCGCCGCCTTCCCCCAGCATCCCGCGGATACGAGCCGCAATCGCACGGGCCTCCAGACGCACCGCTTCAATCAAAGCGGCCTCATCTTCCTCTTCCCCGCCTTCGCCTTGCGTCGTTTCGCCGTCTCCGCGGTCGGATGATTCCGAATTTCCTCCCGAACCCGCGTCGCGATCAATCAGCAATAACTCGGGGCGATAATCCTCTATAGCCTCAAGTGGAAAACCTTCTCCATACACCAACTCGGCGCGGGGATCGTAAGAAATTTCCGCCACGCTTTCGTTCATGATTTGCCGGAACAGTAAATTCACCGCGTCGACGACCTCGCGCCGGCTGCGAAAGTTCCTGGCTAAATCGATACGCAGCCCGGCCCCGTCAAAATCATCCCCATAGGTCCGATATTTCTCCAGGAACAAACCAGGCTCGGCCAAACGGAAGCGGTAAATACTCTGCTTCACGTCACCGACCATAAACCGGTTGCCCGGGTTCTCCCGGGCGATCAACCGTACGATCGTCTCCTGAACGGTATTGGTATCCTGGTATTCGTCCAGCAGCACCTCATCGAACTGCTGGCGGTATTCCAGAGCGGCGTCGGACGGACGGAGCTCGCCCGGCTCCGAATCCGGATGCCGTAGAATCCGCAGGCAATAATGCTCCAGATCGGAGAAATCGAGCCAGCCTTTAGAGACCTTGTGCAGACGGTAACGTTCCCCGAATTCGCTGACTAAACCGGATAGGGCGCCAAGCAATGGAGCCATGTCATGCATCTCCCGCAAAAATGCCTCCGCCGGCCGCCCGTACAGCTGCGAGCGCAAATCGGCGAGGGTCTTTTTCGCATCTTCCCGCAGCGCCTTCACCCGCTCCTGGATATCCGGATCGGTCTGATCCTTCTTCACCGGCTTCAGTTTGCCGAAGCTCGCCCCCTGAAACACGTCGTACAACGAAGCCCAAGCTCCTCCAGCCACCGCTTCTTGCAGCGACTGGACAACGTTAAGGTCTTCCTCCAGCGTCACGGCGTAAGGCTCCGGTCCTCCCGGAGACAGCGCCAACGCCTTCGCTTGCGACAGCAGGCTCATCGCGCCTCCAAGCGCCAATGCCGTATCGGCCAGCAGGCTTTGGACCCATGCGCTCTTCTCCAAGGCGTCCAGATCCGGTGCCAAAAAGGCCGAGGACGCTTCCTGCAGCCAATGATCCGGCCAAGGATGGCTGCGGGAGAAATCGTAAAGCCGCTGTATCAGCGTAAACACAGCCGCATCGCTGCGCTCCCCGCCAAACCGATCGACCAGCTTTACAAACGGGCTGTCCACCGGTTCGCTGCCGTATTTTTCCTCAAGGAGCTCCTCCAGTACCTCTTGCCGCAAGAGCGCCGTTTCACTTTCCGAAGCGATCCGAAAGCCCGGATCCAGCGGAATCAACGTATAGTAGCGCTGAATGACCTCCATGCAGAAGGAGTGGAGCGTTGTAATCGAAGCCCGCCCCAACATGGCCAACTGACGATTCAAATACTCATTGTTCGAATCCTTGGCAAGCTCCTTCTCCAGCGCTTCCGTGATCCGCCCCCGCATCTCCGCGGCCGCTGCTTTGGTGAACGTAGCGACCAACAACCGATCAACGCTTAACGGCTGCTCGCGGTCCATCAGCTTTCGGATGATCCGTTCGACAAGCACCGCTGTCTTGCCGGAGCCAGCCGCTGCTGCCACCAGCATATCGCCGCCGGACAGGGCAATCGCCCGCCATTGGTCATCACTCCAATAAGTGCCGGCCGGTTTGGGTTTCATCGTGGTTGTCATGAAGGGGTCGTCTCCTTTCCGCTCTCCTGTCCAAGGAGCTGCCAAATCTCGTTTTTGCCCGGCTTGCCGAGTACGTGGTACGCATTTCCGTCCAGCGACTCTTCGAACCGGCACACCGGTTTGTAGGGACAAAACGTACAAGCCGTCTCCATCCCAAGTCGGTAAGGGGCAATCTGCACGTCACCGTCGGTGATGCGGGTGCCAATCTCGGTGATCGTCTGCCGCACGGAACCCAGCAGCGTATCCCACTGATCCGGCGTCGCCACAGAAGCGCTGCTGTAGAACCCGCCGTCCGCCTTAAGCGCAACGGGGATAATCTCCGAATACCCTTTTTCCAGCTGCGCGTCCATTTTCGCGATCACATCCCGGTCCGCCAGCAGCAGGCCTTTCATTTTGAACCGCTTCAACAATTCTTGCTGCGCCTGCTCCGCACTCATGCCGTTACTGCTCTGCAGCAGCGGATTGTGCACGTGGAAATACAACGTGCCTGCCGGAAGCGCTGGCTCGCCTAACCAGGCTTCCGCCGAGGACAGCAAGACATCCAGGTAGGTGAGCATTTGCAGCGACAAGCCGTAATACACTTCATGCAGCTTCAGATCGGTCTGACTCGACTTGTAATCAATGACCCGCAGCAGCAAGCCTTGTTCGCCTTCCGCCATATCAACCCGGTCAATCCGGCCAACGATTTCCATGACGCAGCCGTTAGGTAACTCAAACGTCAGTGGAGGCAGTGACCGCCCCGGTCCGAAATCCAGCTCCAGCCCGACCGGTTCGAAGCTGCCGCGCCGCGCCTGCTCGCCAAGGATTAGCGAAGCCCGGCCGACGATGGCTTTGAGCTTACGGGAGATATACCCGTAACGCTTGGAGCTTAACAAGATTTCTCCCTGAAGCTTCGGTGCGAGTTCATCGACCGCCGTGTTCGCCGCTTGAATCGCTTCCTCTGGCGTGAGGCTACCCCAACTGCGGTTTTGCGCCTTGAAGGTAATTGCCATCTGACTGAGTGCAGCATGGAACAGCTGCCCGATATCCGGCGCTTGCAGCCGGTAGAGCTGACGTTCTTTCAGCTTCAGTCCATGGGAAGCGAAATGCGCGAACGGACAAGCCGAGAACTGCTCCATCCGTGACACGCTCGTCCGCAGCCGCTTGCCGTATAACCGCTTGCTGGTCGCCGGCGTCAAGCCGCGCACCCGATTTCGATAATCCAGCGAAGTGAGCAAACGCGATGCTTTGTCTTCCCATTCCGGTTGGGTCTTGTACCATTCCAGCACGCGCCACCATAACGGCGAAATGGGCTCCCCCGCTTTCCATCGCCGCAGTTGACCAATCAAAGCGCTGAGCGCGGGTCCTGGTCGCGAGACAAACTCCATTGGCAAAGCAGCCTGGTCGTCCAGTCCATCGGCAGGTCCCGGCGCTAAGGCAAGCGGCCGCTCCTGAAGTCCCGGGAAGATCCGTTTCACATGTCGGATGACCTCGGACGGTAGAAGTGCGCCGCCCTCCCCGTCCGCAGCCGGATAGCTAAGCCACAGCGAGCGACTCGCCCCCGACAACGCCTCATACACGAGGAAGCGCTCATCCAGCAGCTTGCGAGCAAGCCCCGGGGCCAGCTCTAAGCCGATCTCCGCCAGACGCTGGCGCTCCTGCTCGCTAAGCACGCCCTCCTCTTGCAGGTTCGCCGGCATGATTCCTTCGTTAATTCCCAGCAGGAACAGATGCTTGACCTGCCCCGAACGCGTACGCTCGGTGCTCCCGATCAGCACCTGGTCGAGCGAAGGCGGCACCAGCGACACCTTGAGCTCCTTCAGTCCGGTCTCCAGCACGCCGGCAAACAGCTCCAGCTCCAGGGGCTCGTCCCCCATCATTTCTACGATCTGGTCCAACACGTCAAGCACCGCGCCCCATAATTGGCGATGCTCCATCGCCTGGCGAGGCTTACCTTCACGTACCATCTGGTGGGCCAGCACATCCAGGCGCTGAGCCGCCTCAACGCTCTCCAGCATCTGATACACGGCGGCACACATGTCGGCGGCGTTTTTCGCCTTCCGGATCTCTTTCTCGAACGCCGACAAAGGACCGGCAACCGCAGCGCGGCAACGTTCTAGCAGTTTCAACTGCTCCAAGGCCTTGGCCGAAGCCGTTGTTTGATCATCCTGCTCGAGCGACAGGCTTGGCGCGGACTTCCATGGCCGTCCGTCAAACCAACGGTAGCCTTGAATGCCGCTCGCCAACGCATAATTCTCCAGCATATCCATATGCTCGCGCGTCAAGCTGCCGTCCAGCGGCAGAAGAAATTCACTTTTTACGCAGCGGAATACGTCATCATATTTCCAAAACCCGAGCACGACGTCCAGCGCCGCACGGATAAATTCAACCATCGGGTGAAACAACATGCTTGTCTTCTGATCAAGAAAACAAGGGATCCCGTAGGCTTCCATCGTCGGAGCGAGCAGCTCTTCGTAATCCCCTAGATTACGCACCAGCAGCGCCATATCCCGCCAGCGTATTCCTTCTTCCCGAGCCAAGCGCACCATCTCGCGAGCGGTGCCTTCAACCTCGGCGCGCCGGCTGGCTGCCCGGTGTATAGACAAAGCCCGTCCCAGATCTTGCGGCGGAGTTGACTGCGGCCACGGTGAGCGCCGCTCGTAAGCTGACTCCAGATACGAGAGCGTCTCGCTCTCCCGAAAACGGGGAAATGGACGCTCCTCCAGCAGCTCGGCTGGCTGGACTTCAATTCCAGCCTCCGCAGCCTGTTGGTTCAATTTGACGAAGGCGGATGCGGGTGTGTGGAACAGATTTAACTCATGCGGCAGCGTTCCGTCATTATAGGTTCGATCCAGCGTCAACGAGATCGTGACAGACGCGGCGGCCTTGAGCAGTTCGATAATCGCCGTGTATTCCTGCGGGGTAAACGTATGGAATCCGTCGATCCAAATCTCTGCTCCCCGCAAATAATCCGATTTCCCGGCTCCCTGTGCCAGCTTGACCACATGGTCCTCGTTGTCGATGTACAAGCGGGACAGCTCCTCGTCGAATTCGGCGAACAGCAGGCTAAGGTCGTGCATTTTATCCTTCAATAACGGGGACTCTCCTTCGCTTTGTTCCAAAAGGCGATAGTGCTCCTGCAAAGCCGGGAAATCCACGTTATATTTCTTCATTTCCGTATACAGTCCGGCGATCCGGTCGATGAATCCGAGCTGATCCCCGCCGTGCCCAAACAGCTTTAACTCGCCTTTCCGACGGCGTATGAGCTTGTACAGCAGCATTTTCTTGCCTTCGTCATCGATCGGTACAAGCGCCGCACCGCCGGTTTCCTGCATGACGCGCAGCGCCAGGCGGCGAAAGCCCAGCACCTGAGTGCGGACGGTACCGCGAAGTCCCGGGGCGGTGGCGATCCGCTGTTCGATTTGGAAGGTGCCTTGTTCCGGGGTTAAGATGATGAGCGGCGGACCGGTGGGATGCTCGCGCAGTGCCGCGGTTACCCGGTCGAGAATGAGGCTGGTTTTGCCGCTGCCGGAGCGGCCGAGTATGAACCGTAAAGACATGGAAGTACCTCCTACCACGGACAATTCGTTAGTTTTCAGTATAGCATAAATACGATCAAACATTCGCATATAAAAAATAGCCCCGCTCCGCGATAATCGCGAAACGAGGCCCATCTATCCCTGTTCAATTCAGAAATCAGCCTGTTGCCTACTTTTCATGTAGCTGTCCATCCATTCCGGGTGAGTCGGGATGTTTCGGACGAAATCGAGCAGCAAGCCTAGACCCGATTTGGCGTCCCCTTGCGCAAAGGCTTCAGTCATTTTCCCGTAGGTTTCGGGATGAACGAACTCCATCAGCTTATCCGCCGCCACGTAGTCCTGCGGAGCTCCCGCGGGACGATCCGGGATCGTCACTTTGACTGCTTCATGCGTTACGTCAGCTGCAATCCGGCGAGCTTCATCGCTGATTTCTAGGAGATCCCGATGAACTTCTGGACGAGGCAGACGACCCTCCGCCTGAACTAAACCTGGTTTTTTCATCGTTTGGACAGAGTGGTAGAGATTTGGATAAACTGCTGCGATCTTCCCGCTGACCACGTTCATTGTACCCTCTCCCTTTCATTTTTCCTCTTACCCTTAGCTATCGGCAGAAATCAGGAAAAATGTTACACCCTTGTCTCTTGGTTTCCAAGGTTAGAGCGCGTCTTTACTACGCACCTCGAAAATAGCGAATTTCAGGTAATGTCCTTCGTCGACCCCCAGAATTTGAGGATGGTCTTTTCCAGCCGCCCGCCATTCGACCAGGCGCAGCACTTTTCCGGCATCCTCCGCGGCCTCCAAAATCGTCTCCAGGAACAGATCCGGCCGCATATGGTAGGAGCAGCTGGCCGTTACCAAATACCCGCCTTCGTTAACTAGCTTCATGCCGTGAAGGTTAATGTCCTTGTAGCCGCGGCAGGCACCTTTGACCGCCGATTTCGTCTTGGCGAACGCCGGCGGATCGAGAATGACGACATCCCAGGAACGTCCGCCGCCGGCCGTCAACGGTACGGAAGTATCGACCTTGCCGTCCTGAGCCGCCCTGCGCGTCCGCTCCTCCAGACCCTTCACTTGGCTGCGCAAATAGTCAAACGCGTCGGCCACGACAAATTCAACGCGGTCGGTGAACCCGTTTAACTCGACGTTCCGTTTCGCGCTTTCGATCGCATGCTCAGAGATATCGAGGCAGGTTACCTTTTTCGCCCCGTATTGGCAGGCGTGCAGGGTGAAGCTTCCGGTGTGTGAGAAGCATTCCAGCACGGTCGCCCCGTCCCAATATGGGAAGGTGACCTCTTTGCCGTTCCGGTTGACCGGTGCAAGTCGAACTCCGCCGTCTTCCGTGGGCAACTCCTGCAGTGCGATGCCGCTGCGCTCGCCCCAACCGGTCATCAGCGGCTTGATGGAGGCCCGATTTTCCCGTTGGTCGAAGAAATACCCGGTTTTTTGCCCCTGTTCGATATCCACTTCAATCTGGAGCCCGTTCTCCGTCACGATGACATGACGCGGCGGCTCTCCGAAGATCGGACCCTTCACCTGCTCCAGGCCTTCCATTTCACGCACGGATACATCGCTGCGTTCGTAGATGCCAACGGGATGCAACACTTCCGTCAGCGCCGCGACGATCTGCTCTCGGCAGCGGTCCATCCCCAACGTCAGCAGTTGCACGACCAGCACCTCTCCAAACTTGTCTACGATCAGACCAGGCAGAAAGTCCGCTTCCCCGTAGACCAGCCGGTAGGCATCCTCTTTCACGAACCGTTCCCTATGCTTCAAGCATTCCGTAAACCGACGAACAAAAAAGGCGGTGTCCATCGCCGCCAGCGGCGTATAGGATACGACGCGGACGGTAATTTGCGAAGCCGGATTGTAATACCCTGTTGCCAGGTAGCGGTGTCGGTAATCGACAATTTCAACCAAAGCGCCCGGTTCTACGTTACCTTCTACACTCTCAATTTCGTTCTTGAAGATCCAAGGATGCCCTTTTTCCAACCGTTTCTTACGGCTGCGCTGCAGTATAACCCTTGCCACTCGTTACTTCACTCCTCATAAAAAAAGTAAGCCAATGCTTCTTGGCGCCTCTTCGGCTCGGACCTGCGCCTGCTTTGCTAGCATGGAAGTTGTCCGTCCGTCATATATGTAACTTGTACGAATGTAGCCTTTTATTTTGCGGGAAAGGGGATCGCCGATATGTTTCAAGACATCTTGTTCCCGGTGACGTTTGGGCTCGCCCTATTCCTGTTTGGCATGAAGGTCATGGAGGCTTCCCTGCATGCTTGGGCCGGCCCCAAGCTGATCGGTTTTCTTCATCGGACAACGCGAACGCCTTGGACCGGCTTGCTGTCGAGTACGCTGATCACGGCCGTTCTGCAGAGCAGCACAGCCGTTACGGTCATGACAATCGGGCTCGTTAACGCTAGGTTGTTGTCCTACGCGCGAACGTTAGGGATCATCCTGGGAGGCAATATCGGAACCTGCCTGACCACGGAACTGCTTGCCCTTAATATAGCCAAGCTAGGCGTTCCCATGCTCATCGTTTCGTTAGGGATGTGGGCGGCCGCCGTGCTTGGCGACGAAATGCTGCCCGGCTATATTCAGCGCCGCTTGCCTTGGCTGCAACCCTTGCAGTTTGGTGCCCTTGCTATGGCCGGCTTCAGCCTCGTGATGATCGCGATTCGCTTCATGCAATCGATCGGTCCGGCGCTGGAGGAACGCGGCGTAATCTCTTGGCTGTTGGAGCATGCCACCGGCAGCCTGCTATGGGGCGCCTTCGCCGGCGCCGTCCTGACAGCGATCATTCACAGCAGTGCCGCGGTCGTCGCCATGACGATGGGACTTGCCGCCAGCGGTGCCCTGCCGGTGGAGTTTGGAATCGCCATGGTCATCGGCTCCAACGTTGGCACCTGCGTCACCGCGGTGATCGCCGCGATCGGCGGCACCCGGTCGGGCCGATTCGTCGCCTGGTCGCATGTGACGCTAAACGTGCTGGGGGCAGCGTTGTTCCTGCCGCTGGTTCCGCTGTTGCAAGGGATGGCAGCCTCGCTGACCGGCGATCTCTCGGCGCAAATCGCCCATACGCAAACGATTTTTAATGTCGCATGCTCTTTGCTCGCGCTGCCGTTTTGTTATTTACCGATTTGGTCCCGGCTGGATCGGTCCGGAGACGGCGATCTTGCCGGCCCGCTCCATCCAAATCCGAAAATCCTGAAATAGTTGCAGGAAGAAGTGCAGCTATTTCTATGACGAGTCGCTAATTTCCCTAATTAGCGGCAAAAATGCAGTTATTTTCGCCGATATCCTCCCATTTCTCAAATACCGTAGAAAATAACTGCACTCTTGCACTTATTTCAGCCTATTGGACGATTTCAACAGAAATAACTGCATTTGAGCAACTATTCCCCCTCCGCTGGCTTCTTCCTTCAACTCTCCGGCTCGACGCCAAGCATCTTTAGCGCATTTTCCAAGATAAAGTCATTGTTGTCGTAACCGGCTTTCCGCTGCTGACGCCAAGCCTCCTGCGGCTCGTACCAGGACACGCTGCGGATCTCCTCAAGCTGAGGCTGGAGCGCCCCGCTTTGCCACTCCACCAGGTAGTAATGCACTTCTTTATCGACGTTCCCCAGTTTGGGATGATGGTAAGTATAAGCGATGATATCGATGAGCCTATCAATCCGGCCCACAATGCCGGTTTCCTCCAAAATTTCGCGCAGCGCCGTTTGCTCAACAGTTTCCCCCGGCTCTCTCTTCCCCTTCGGAAACGATATTTTGCCGTAACGGTCGGTAATCAGCTGCACTTGCAGCCGCCCGTCTTGGAAGCGATAGACAACGCCTCCTGCAGAGATTTCTTTGAATGGCATTCTGGCTGTACCTCCTTAAAATGACTCAACCCGGGGCTCAACCCTCCCAAACCGGGACTCAACCCTCCCAAACCCTCCCTTACCGTAAGGGAGGGCCCCCAAGGGCCCGCTGCCCTTGGGGATCCCGCAAACTGGACGAACGTGGGATCGGCTGAGGCGCTCCTGACCGCTGTTCCCTTCGGGAATGCGCTTGACGTTGGCTCATGGAACGCTTTTCCCCCTTCGGGTACGTCTTACTTCTTGCGCTCCAGGGTTACCTGCTAAACCTAGAGAACGTGAGATCGACTGAGGCGCTCCTGACCGCTGTTCCCTTCGGGAATGCGCTTGACGTTGGCTCATGGAACGCTTTTCCCCCTTCGGGTACGTCTTACTTCTTGCGCTCCCGGGTTACCTGCTAAACCTAGAGAACGTGAGATCGGCTGAGGCGCTCCTGCCGCTGTTCCCTTCGGGAATGCGCCTAACGTTGGCTCGTGGAACGCTTTTCCCCCTTCGGGTACGTCTTACTTCTTGCGCTCCCGGGTTACCTCTTGAAAACCTAGAGAACGTGGGATCGACTGAGGCGCTCCTGCCGCTATTCCCTTCGGGAATGCGCTTGTTACCTTCCATGTCACTTGTTAATTATAGGCGCAGCGTACTCATACTTCCAATTCGCCCTTATGTAACAACAAGGATTTCAACCCCCGACGGGGTGAAATCCTTGGCTCATGCCCGATAGAGGGCGCAAGTATTAAGCTAGAGCTTGCGAAGCTTCGTCTAGGACGCGGACCCATTGGCCTTCGCTGGTGTTGACGTCCGCTTGGGTTAGCTTGACGCGGCATATTTTGCCGGTCAGGTCCGGGGTGCCCGGGAAGCGGATTTGCAAGTAGTTATCGCTGAAGCCAGTCACGAAACCGTCCCCGGCGGTGCCTTTTTCATCCCTCTCCGGGATGACGTCCAGCACCTGGCCGACGAACTTCTCAGCATATGCGAGTTGCATTTGCTCGGACAACTCGATCAACTCATGCACGCGGGCATGCTTCACGTCCTCGTCGACTTGGTCCTCCATCCGCGCGGCTGGCGTTCCGCTCCGCTTGGAATAAGGGAACACGTGCATCTCGGAGAAGCCGATGCGTTTGATTGCCTCGAAGCCCTCGCGGAACAGCTCATCCGTTTCCCCGGGGAAGCCAACGATGATATCCGTCGTAATGGCAACGTCCGGCATGAAATCGCGGATCATTTTGATTTTATGCTCAAACTCTTCGATGGTGTACTTTCTTCTCATGCGCTTCAATACTTCGTTGCTGCCTGCTTGCAGCGGGATATGGAAGTGGCGGCACATTTTCGAGGAATTCTTCAACACCTCAAGCATACGCTCGTCGATTTGGCTTGCTTCGATCGAACTGATCCGGATGCGGCCAAGTCCTTCTACTTTGTCCAAATCCCAAAGCAAGTCGGATAAACGGTAGTTTTCGAGATCATCCCCGTATCCGCCTGTATGGATGCCCGTCAGGACGATCTCGTTGTACCCTGCGGCGACTAACTGACGCGCTTGTTGGATAACACTTTGCGGGTCACGGCTGCGCGACAAGCCACGAGACCATGGGATAATACAGAAGGTACAGAAGTTGTTGCAGCCTTCTTGGATTTTCAGGAACGCACGGGTATGATCGGCGAAATTCGGCACGTCCAGCTCTTCGAACTCCCGCGTTTTCATGATATTGCGAACTGCATTAATCGGCTTGCGCTGCTCTTGAAGCTGCTTCACGTAAGGGATAATCTTGTCCCGGTCCTGCGTCCCAATGACCAAGTCTACGCCGGGGATGTCCAAAATCTCCGCAGGCGATGTCTGCGCGTAACAGCCGGTCACCGCTACAATAGCTTCCGGATTGCGGCGCACGGCACGCCGAATAATTTGACGGCTCTTCTTGTCGCCGGTGTTCGTAACGGTACAGGTATTAATTAAATAGACGTCAGCAGCCGATTGCTCGAAATCAACCTGCTCGTAGCCTTCGTTTTTAAATAGCTGCCAAATGGCTTCGGTATCATAGAAATTAACTTTACAGCCCAAGGTGTAAAAGGCGACGGTTGGCATCGCTCAATTCCCCCCCATTTCTCCGGATTCATACATGATGCAAGTTAGGGCGGCCATAGCAGCCGTTTCGGTACGTAGAATACGTCGGCCTAAACCAACGGATACTGCACCAGCGGCTTCGGCTTCCCGTACTTCAGCTTCGGTAAAGCCGCCTTCGGGTCCGACTACAACGGCGACATTGACCTTCATATCAGGCGTCAGTTCGGTGACGAATGGCTTCAATACGTCCCGAAGCTGTCTGCCATCTTCTTTCTCATAACACAAGCATACCAGATCGTAGCCCGGCAGCGCGGCTAGCAGTTCTTCCCATTTGACCGAAAGCTCGACAACCGGAATTTTGCTGCGATGCGCCTGCTCGGCGGCTTCTTTGGCGATTTTCTGCCAGCGGGCGAGCCGTTTCTCTTCCTTCTTGCTATCGTATTGCACCACCGTGCGTTCGGATAGAAAAGGAAGAAACGAAGCGGCTCCAATCTCCGTGCACTTCTGGATCACCGTTTCCATCTTGTCGCCTTTCGGCAAGCTCTGGGCCACGGTCACCTGCAGCCACGGTTCTCCCGATCCCGCCAGTTCCTCTATAATCGTCGCAGTTACTTGCTGCGGCTCGATGAATGTAATCTCCGCGAGGACTTCACGGGAACCCCCGTCGCTCACGATCAGCTTATCGCCGGGCTTGGAACGCATCACCCTGCCGATATGGCGGGCATCCTCGCCGACAATGGTCACTTCCCGATCGCCAAATTGCATGGGCTCCACAAAATAACGCTGCATAGTATCATCCTCATCGTTCATGGTTCAAAATCGCCAAACTACATCATACAACTTTTGAAACCCTGTTTCCAGTCCTTCTTCCGCCCTACGCGCCGAACATGGCAAGGAACAAATGGGCGAACTGAAAATAGATCGCCTCGGCCGCATTATACAGCGGCGAGATCGTATAACGCTGCATTCCTGGAACGATCAGGATCACCAAGAAAATCAATACCGACCACTGTTCATATTGCTGCAGTTTGCCCAACATTCGACGCGGTACAACATCTTCCAGGATCCGATAGCCGTCCAGCGGCGGTAAAGGAATCAGGTTGAATAAAAATAAGAAAAAGTTCATGACGGTAAACAGATTAAAGAATATTAATACGGCCTGGAACAGCTTCTCGTTCGTAATCGAATCCAGAACGCCAAACTGAGCCAGCATCACGTAAACCAAGGTCCCGAGGACGCCCAACAGCAAATTGCTGAGCGGTCCCGCAACCGATACGATCACGCCCATTATACGCGGCTTGCTGAAGTTATCACGGTTTACCGGCACGGGCCGGGCCCACCCGAAGCCGGCGATGAGAAGCAGAATAATGCCCAGCAGATCGAAATGGACAGCTGGATTCAACGTAACGCGTCCCAACAGCTTGGCGGTAGGATCACCGAATTTATTGGCAAAATAAGCGTGCGAAAATTCATGCAGCGTAAAAGCGATCACCAGGGTGATCAAATAAAAGGGAAGCTGGTCTAGCGGAAACCTCAATATTCGGTCTAACCATTCCATATACTGTTACCTCTTTCTCGCCACAAAAGCTACCCAATCCTCATCCCGGGCTGTCCGTTCCAATTCGAAACCCGCGGCAATCAGCGCTTCTTGTACGGCTTGTTCTTTGTTCTTATAAATGCCCGATGCGATATAGTAACCGCCGGACGCAAGTGCTTGGTATACATCCTCGATAAACAGCAAAATGATCTCAGCCAAAATATTGGCGACGACCACCCGTACGGGCAGCTTGACCTTAACTTCGGCGCTGCCTTCGCCTTTAAGGACGGACAACAGATCGCTTTCAACCACCTGGATTTGGTTCTCCAGACGGTTCAGTCGCGTGTTCTCCGTTGCACTGGATACAGCCACCGGATCCAGATCAAGTGCCAACACTTTGGAGGCACCAAGCCGGCAGGCCCCGATCGCTAGAATGCCTGAACCTGTACCGACATCAATTACTTCGTCGCCATCTTGGACGATACTCTCAAGCGTACGCAAGCATAACGACGTCGTTGGATGAGTACCCGTGCCAAACGCCATTCCGGGATCCAGTTCAATGATCTCCTCGCCCGGCTCTGGCGTATAATCCTCCCATGTCGGTTTGATCGTCAGCTTCTCAGACACCCGCAGCGGCTTAAAATATTGCTTCCAGTTGTTAGCCCAATCGTCTTCGCTTACGTCCCGCACGGTGATAACCGCATCTCCGGGGTCGATCTCATAACTCTTAAGCTCCTCGATGCGTGCCCGGACTTCGGCGATGACTTCATCGATATTCAGTCCTTCCGGAAAATACCCGCTGATTTTGGCTTCCCCTTCGGGAATGTCGTTGGGCGGAATTTCAAACCATTGCCCCAGCGAAGTATCGCGAGGTTTATCGTTATCGACATGCTCTTCAATGGTCACCCCACCTGCACCCGCTTCATGCAGAAAGTTGGATACCATCTCCACCGCTTCTTCTGTCGTATGTATAGTTATTTCTTTCCAAATCATCGTATGATTTCCTCCTTGACTAACATGCATAAGTTTTATTGTACTATAGAATAAAGAACGTGACAAAGCAAAACGGAGGAGCCTCGATAAGGCTCCCCCGCCTGCTACTACGGTTACAGCTTATATTGTCCCTGCTGGCGAGCGTCTGCTCGTTCACTGCGCTCCAGTGCCTCCCAGTCCTCCTGATCGGCTAAGTCATCGGCAAACTCTACATCGTTGTTATGTCCGATCGGCAGATTCTTCCCATTGGCGGAAACTCGCTTTGTTCGCCGATCCTCCTGATTTTGACTCATCAGAGGTTCATCTCCTTTAGGTTCAAAATGTCCATTTGTTAAATCAAGCCGCCTGCTTCTTCGATAATACGCAGCGCCTGATGGTGTATCGATTCATCGACGACGGCGGTCAACAGAATATCATGGCCGGTTGGGCCGCCTTGTCCCCCATGGCTGAGTCCGCTCGCAGCCGGATCCGCTGCGGCGAGAATCCCTGCCGAACGGTTGGTGATCGCCGCATCCTGGGTCACCGCCGCCAAGCTGGATATGCTTCCCGTTACCGGGTTCATCGGATCGTAACCTTCGCCGGCATAACGGCTGAAACGGTCGATCGACATATCCTCCACCCGCAGCGCACTTAATTTGCGGGCTACCCCCTCGGCTTCCTCCGGGCTTTTGAAATAGGCCAAAACATTCTTTTCAGCCATTCTTCCTCCCTGCCTTTCGTTTTACGCTTCAATGAAGCTGCACCCTGCACAGCCCATTATTCCGTAGGATGTAATCTTGGCCTTGGCTTTATGCAAATTTTGTTCCAGACCTGTTTATTTTAAATTTGAAACGTTGAACGAACTTGTCCGTATTACTTGCTAGGGAACAGAACATACTTACTTACATAGGAGGGTTCATGCACCATGTTAAAAAGAGTGATGCTGCTCATGATGGCCTTTACCGTATTCTTCACTTTCACTGCCCCGGACTTTGCCGACGCAAGACGCGGTGGAGGGTTTAAATCCGGGCCGCGTACCTATAAACCAACTCCGAAAAAACCGGCACAAAGCGAGTACCAGAACACGACGGGTAATCGGACGGGAGCTACGACAGGGACTCCGACGACGAACCGGGGATTCTTCAGCGGCGGCAGCTTTATGCGCGGGATGATGATCGGCGGTTTTGCCGGTCTGCTGTTCGGTGGGTTGTTTGGCAACATGGGCTTCTTTGGCAATCTCTTAGGGTTAGCCGTAAACCTGTTGGCCATCTATGTCATTATTATTGCCGTCACGGCCTTATACCGCCGGTTTAAGAAGCTACCGCGCCACGACGATTACCGGGGCGGAGGCCGATATTAAGCCATGATCCTCGGGATGGACGAGATCATTAACGCGATTTGCCTGCATACCGCTGAACGGACGGGCGTCCGCCCCACCGATGTGACGGTGGAACTCAGTTGGGATGAAGATACCGGTTATACCGGCGAGGTTTGGGTTAACGGCCGCAGCCGTTATATCGTTGAATCGAACATCATGGAAGCGATCATGGTGTACGTTCACCGGGAATATGGGATGCGAGTATTCCGGGAAGATATCCGGCTGGTGTTGGAGGAAGAAATCATGGCGGAGATCCAAAGCCCATAGCAAAAAAAAGGCGCGAACCGAGTTGAGTCCTCGGTTCGCGCTTTTTCATTGGGGATCAATCCCCGCGAAATGCTCGTTTCATTCGGTCAAAGAAAGATTGTTCATGCTCATGTGTCTGTTCGCCGTCCAGCGAAGCAAATTGGCGCAAAAGCTCCTTTTGCTCGTCGCTCAGCTTGCTTGGCGTCACGATGACCACTTTCACGTGCTGATCTCCCTGGCCAATCCCGCGCAGGCGCGGAACCCCTTTGCCTTTTAAGCGAAAATAGGTTCCGGTTTGCGTCCCGGCCGGAATTTTCAGCTTCACCTTCTCCGTCAGCGTCGGAATTTCGATCTCATCGCCAAGCGCAGCTTGGGCAAACGTTAGCGGAACCTCGCAATAGATATCGTCGCCCTCGCGTTCGAAGAAATCATGCGTTTTCACGCGGATGACGATGTACAGATCACCGGCAGGACCGCCGCGCAGACCGCCTTCGCCTTCCCCAGACATCCGCAGTTGTGCCCCATCGTCAACCCCGGCAGGAATGCGCACATGAATTTTACGCTGTTTTTTCACTTTACCGCTGCCGGCACAGGTCGAACATTTTTCCTTGATGATTTGCCCTTTGCCGCCGCAGTTGCTGCAGGCCCGCCGATTAACCATACGGCCAAACGGCGTGTTCTGTACGACTTCCTGCTGACCGGTACCGTGGCACACGGAGCAAGTAACCGGCTTCGTTCCAGGTTTAGCCCCGGTGCCAAAGCAGGTGTCGCAGTTTTCGGTGCGCGGAATTGTGATGTCCGTTTCCTTGCCGAATACCGCTTCCTTGAACTCGATCGTCATCGTGTATTGCAAATCGTTGCCGCGTTGCGGAGCGTTAGGATCACGCCGACCGCCGCCGCCGCCGAAGAACATATCGAAAATATCCCCAAAGCCGCCAAAATCCCCGCCGGAAAAGCCGCCGCCCATCCCCTGATTCGGATCAACATGGCCGTATTGGTCATAACGCGCACGTTTCCCTGAGTCACTCAGGACGTCATACGCTTCTTTAACTTCTTTAAATTTCGCTTCCGCATCCTCCGCTTTATTGACGTCCGGGTGATACTGCCGGGCCAGCTTGCGGTAAGCTTTTTTGATTTCCTCGTCGGATGCGGTTTTACCGAGGCCCAGCACCTCGTAGTAATCGCGTTTTTCTGCCATTCTTCCACCCCCGTCTGTCGTCTTTTGATCACGAAGCAAATTGAGAAGTTAACCCGACATATAGTTAAATCACAAAGCAAAAACCTGATTTACCAGTCATTATTTGATCACGGCAAAAGGAAAGTCAAAGCGCGGAAGCAGCCCGCACTTTGACCTTCCTGGTTGCCAAAGTCTATTCCCAAGACTCTACTGCTCTGTGAGTCATCTTAGCTTTGTTTCTTGTCTTCGTCAACCACTTCATAGTCGGCGTCCACGACGTTATCGCGGGTTTGGCCGCCAGCGGATTCGGCTGCGCCTTCTGCTCCAGCTGCTTGCGAAGCCTGCTCATACAGCTTCACGGACAATTGTTGAACGATTTCGGTCAGCTTCTCCGAAGCCGCTTTGATTTGCTCGAGATCGTCGCTTTCCAGCGCTTTCTTCAGCTCTTCTTTGGCCGCATTGGCTTTGTCGGTTTCGGCTGTGTCTACTTTGTCGCCCAGCTCTTTCAACGTCTTATCAACGCTGTAGATCAATTGGTCGCCGTTGTTCTTCGCTTCAACCAGCTCTTTGCGTTTCTTGTCTTCTTCGGCATGCAGCTCGGCGTCCTTCATCATCTTCTCAACTTCCTCATCGCTCAAGCCGCTGGAGGAAGTGATCGTGATTTTTTGACTCTTGCCGGTTCCTTTATCTGTTGCCGACACGTTTACGATCCCGTTCGCATCGATGTCGAAGGTAACTTCGATTTGCGGTACGCCGCGTGGTGCGAGTGGAATGTCACCCAGCATGAAGCGTCCCAGCGTTTTGTTGCCAGCAGCCATTTCCCGTTCCCCTTGCAGAACGTGGATTTCCACGCTTGGCTGGTTATCGGCATAAGTGGAGAATACTTGCGATTTGCTTGTCGGAATCGTTGTGTTCCGTTCAATCATCTTCGTAAATACGCCACCGGCCGTTTCGATCCCGAGCGAAAGCGGAGTAACGTCGAGCAGTACAACGTCTTTCACATCGCCCGTCAGCACGCCGGCTTGCACCGCTGCGCCAAGCGCAACAACTTCGTCCGGGTTCACGCCTTTGTGCGGTTCTTTACCGGTCAATTTCTTAATTGCTTCCTGAACGGCTGGAATCCGCGTGGAACCGCCGACAAGAACGATCCGATCGATATCCGCAGGCGTCATCCCCGCATCGCTTAAGGCACGGCGAGTTGGGCCGAGCGTACGCTCTACAAGATCCGCGGTTAATTCTTCGAATTTCGCGCGAGTCAGGTTAACCTCAAGGTGCTGCGGCACGCCGTCAACGACGGTGATAAACGGCAGGGAGATTGTTGTGGTCAATACGCCGGACAATTCCTTCTTCGCTTTCTCTGCCGCATCTTTCAAACGTTGCACTGCCGCTTTATCTTTGCTCAAATCAATTCCTTGATCTTTCTTGAATTCAGCCACCAGGTAATCGATGATTTTCTGGTCGAAGTCATCGCCGCCGAGATGGTTGTCCCCGCTCGTCGCTTTTACTTCGAAGAAGCCGTCGCCTAGTTCAAGGATCGATACGTCAAACGTACCGCCGCCAAGGTCATACACGAGAATCGTTTGATCTTCCGCTTTTTCCAGACCGTATGCCAGAGCTGCTGCTGTTGGTTCGTTGACGATCCGCAGCACATCAAGACCTGCGATTTTGCCGGCGTCCTTGGTTGCCTGACGTTGGCTGTCGTTAAAATAAGCCGGGACCGTGATCACCGCTTGGGTGACGGTTTGGCCCAAATAGGCTTCTGCATCGGCTTTCAGCTTCTGCAGAATGATTGCGGAAATTTCCTGAGGCGTAAAATCTTTACCGTCGATCGATTCTTTATGGTTTGTACCCATATGCCGTTTAATCGAAATGATCGTACGATCCGGATTGGTGATGGCTTGGCGTTTTGCCGTTTCCCCAACGATCCGTTCGCCGTCCTTCTTAAAGCCTACAACGGATGGAGTCGTACGCGCACCTTCCGGGTTAGGAATGACGACCGCTTCGCCGCCTTCCATCACTGCTACGCAGGAGTTGGTTGTTCCTAAGTCAATACCGATTACTTTACTCATTACGTTATGTCCTCCTTAATAGGTTAAATCATCTTAAATTACAAAGCAGGTTCAATCATCTCAGCCGCTGACTTTGACCATCGCCGGACGCAGTACCTTATCTTTCAAAAGATAACCCTTCTGTACCACTTCTACGACGATACCCTCTTCATGCTCATCGGATTCCACTTGCATGATGGCTTGATGGAACTCAGGGTTAAACGGTTGTCCTTCCGCTTCCATCGGAATCAATCCTTCGGCCTTAAGCACGCCTTCCAACTGGCGGAAGATCATTTCCACTCCCTTAATGTAGGAATTGGCGTCCGTGCTCTCTCCGGATGAGCTAAGTGCTCGTTCAAAGTTATCAATCACCGGCAACAGCTCGGTAATCAATTTGGCGGAGGCGTATTTCCCTAACTCTTCCTTCTCCTTAACCGTACGGCGACGGAAATTATCGAAATCGGCTTGCGTTCTTAGCAGCCGCTGCTGGTAATCCTCACTCTCTGCGCGCAGCTTCTCCAATTCGGCGGAAGCGCCGGCATCTGCGGTAACCTCTTCAGCCGCAATCTGCGGTTCATCGACAACCTCTTCCTGCCTCGCGTCAGGTTCCGGCGTTTGTTGCAGGTCCTCTTGCACGTTATCGTTCATGTTCGTTTCTTCCTCTACATTATGATTGATGTTATCTTGAATCGGTTGCGATTCCTTCAAGATGCTCACCTCCTTAACATGCAGCTAGATGAATCATTCATGCATGTTATGGCATCCGGGTCAGAAATTTGCTCAAATCTCTCGATAAAATCTCCAATATCCGAATGACCCTGGCGTATTCCATCCGAGTTGGTCCCAAAATGCCAATAGTTCCAACCGCTTCACCTTCCAGTTGATAGGTTGCCGTGATGAGACTGCAGTTGGCGAACGCTTCATGGTCGTTCTCGGTACCGATACGCACCTGAATCCCCGAACCCGCCGCCGCAGAGATCATTCTCGTCAAAGTTGGCGTCTCCTCCAGTAAATCCAAGATGCCTTTCACCTTGTCTACGTCACGGAACTCCGGCTGGGTCAGCATGTTCGTCGCCCCGCTCAAGAAGAGGCGTTGGCCTTCCGTGCCTGCGTCAAGCGCTTGATCCAACACTTTCATCAACTCTTCAAAATGCTCGATATGCCGCTGCATCTCTTGACCGATCTCGTTATACAAGGCGGACTTGAGCTTGTAGATCGGCACGCCGGTCAGCTTGCGGTTCAATAGATTGACCACCCGTTCCATCTCTGAAACGGACAAGCCAGCCGGAACGGATATCGTCTTGTTCTCCACTTGTCCCGTATTCGTCACGACGATGGCAACCGCCGTCGTCTCGTTCAGCGGCAAGAGTTGAAAATGCCGCAAAGACGTATGAAAAACTTCCGGCCCAAGCAGGATGGAAGTGTAGTTGGTCATTTGGGAGAGAATGGTCCCGGCATGTTGAATCATTAGTTCGGTTGCGTTCAGCTTCTCCGCGAAAAACGCTTTTAACGTTGTCAGTTCATCATTCGTTAGCAAATTCAACGGTGTCAGATGATCCACATAGTAGCGGTATCCCTTATGAGAAGGAATACGGCCCGCCGACGTATGCGGTTGCTCCAAAAAACCGAGTTCCTCCAAATCGGCCATTTCGTTACGGATCGTCGCTGGACTGTATCCAACATCGCCCCGCTTCGAAATGCTTCGGGATCCCACAGGCTCCGCCGAGCGAATATAGTCGTCTACGATAGCGGTTAAAATCATTCTTTGGCGTTCCGTCAACATGGCAATCCCTCCTGAGTAACCTCGATTTTTCGGTTCGTTAGCACTCAATGTCGTAGAGTGCTAATTACTAATACAAAAATACCAAACCGACCTGACGATTGTCAAGTCAGTCCAGTATCTTCAGAACAGCGATTTCGTCGCAGCAATGCTGCTTCGCGCAATTCACGCAGTCGGTCCACACTTTCTCCGGAAAGATCTCTTTATTAACAACCGCAAATCCGTTTTTCACGAAAAAGGAAACCTCATACGTGAGCGCCATCACCTTTGGGATCGCTTGTCTCCGCGCCTCTTCTACCAACTGCTCGACGAGCATGGAACCCAGCCCCTTGCCTTTATGGCCTTCGGCAATCCCAAGCGAACGAATCTCGACCAACTCCTCGCCCAGCTTGCACAGCGATCCGCAGCCGACAACCTCGCCATCCACTTCCGCGACGACGAAATCCTTGATCTGGCGCTCCAGCACCGCCTGCGAACGCGGCAGCATAATGCCTCGCTGGGCATACCCCTCAATCATCTTATATAATGGCTCGACGTCCGTTAAGTTCGCCTGTCTGCACACGGCAACCGCTGGCATGCTGTTTTCCCCCTCGATCACAAATCAAATAATATGAATAAATATACATTATGCGGTATAAAACTTCAAGGAAAATGTTTCACCGCCATGTCACGTTCAAAGTATATTCAGCGGAACGCAAAAAAGCAGCTTAGCTACTTCATAAATGAAGTGCAAGCTGCTTGATTCATCGGTTGCTATACGGTTAAAACACCGATAAACTCGCCAAATACCTCGTTTCCGAACAATACGCCTTGCTTGCTTAACCGGTAGCCTTCTCCATCCTCATGGGTCTCCAGCAAACCGGCGCTAAGCATCTTGTTGAGCGGCCGGGCAAACACGTCATCCAGCTCTTCGTCAAATTGCTTGCGGAAGTCCGCCTTGCGGATGCCGTCCAACATGCGAAGGCCTACCATCACGAAATCCTCCATCGCCTCTTCCCGGGACACGCCAAACTGCTCCAAGCGAGGAAGGCCTGCTTTCGCCGCTTCAACGTAAGGATTCACACCCTTGATATTGACGTGACGCTTGCGGCCAACATAACCGTGAGCGCCGGCACCCAGGCCGTAATAATCCTCGTTCTTCCAATAAGTAATATTATGCCGGCTGGCAAAGCCGGGTTTCGCAAAGTTGCTAATCTCGTACTGTTTGTACCCGGCCTGCTCCATCCGTTCCATCAGCAGGAGATACATATTCAGCTCCTCCTCTTCACTGGGGAGCGGAAGCTGATTTTTGTGGTACAGCGTATGGAACAGCGTGTTCTCTTCGACCTTCAGGCTATAGATGGAATAATGGGGTAGCCCGAGTTCCAGCGCCCGAGAAAAGCTATAATCCAGCATCTCAACGGTCTGATTCGGCAGTCCGAACATCAAGTCGATGGACAGATTGTTAAGTCCGACGGCGCGCGCATTGTCCAGGCTCCGGTAAACGTCTTCCGTGTTATGAATCCGGCCGATACCGCTTAACAGTTCATTCTGGAACGCCTGCACGCCGAAGCTGACCCGGTTCACGCCGCCGTCTTTCATGACCGTCATTTTGTCCCGATCTGTCGTTCCCGGGTTGGCTTCCATCGTAAATTCAATATCGCTGGACCAATGGGGGAAATGGCGTCTGACCGATGCCAGGAAGAACTCCATTTCTTGCGGATTGAGTACAGTTGGCGTGCCCCCGCCTACAAAGATACTGCGGATTTCACCCGGTGGGGTCTGTTGAACCGTCCGTTCCATTTCACGGTCCAAGGCGCGCAAATAGTCCATCACCGGCTGATCTTTCAGGACGTAGGAATTGAAATCGCAATAAAAGCACTTGTTCGTGCAAAACGGGATATGGATATATACGGCTTGCGGTGTGATGGATGGTTCGAGGTGCGCCATATCGCTGCCCGCCGCCGGGTTATGGATCGGCACTCCCTGCCCTGATCGGTTTGTCGTTTGGTTCATGGTCATGCCCTCCTCCGTAATTATCATGAATAATAGTAGAAAGGAAAGCCTGACGGCTTTCCTTCATCTAACGATTTGCATTTCTTAATTGTCGTCGATCTTCAGTACGGCCATAAACGCTTCCTGCGGTACCTCGACGTTGCCGACCTGCTTCATCCGCTTCTTGCCTTCCTTCTGCTTCTCCAGCAGCTTGCGCTTCCGCGAGATATCACCGCCGTAACATTTGGCAAGGACGTTCTTGCGCATCGCCTTAACGGTCTCGCGGGCGATGACCTTCTGCCCGATCGAGGCCTGAATCGGCACTTCAAACATTTGGCGCGGGATCAGCTCACGCAGCTTCTCGCAAATGATCCGGCCGCGGTGGTAAGCACGTTCGCGGTGGACGATAAAGGACAAAGCGTCGACCTGCTCTCCGTTCAGGAGGATGTCCATCTTCACCAGGTTCGATTGACGATAACCCGACAGCTCATAATCGAAGGAAGCGTAACCCTTCGTGCTCGATTTCAACTGATCGAAGAAGTCGTATACAATCTCCGACAATGGCACCTGGTACGTAATCGTCACACGGGTTGTGTCAAGGTATTCCATATTCACGAACTCGCCGCGTTTGCTTTGGCAGAGTTCCATAACGGTTCCAACATAATCATTGGGTACGATGATCGCCGCTTTGACGTAAGGCTCCTCGACATAGTCGATTTTGCCGACCTCCGGATAGTTGGACGGGTTGTCGATGGAGATCGTCTCACCGTTCGTCAGCGTTACCTTGTAAATAACGCTTGGCGCCGTCGTAATCAGCGGTATGTTGAATTCCCGCTCAATCCGTTCCTGAATGACGTCCATGTGCAACAATCCCAGGAAGCCGCAACGGAAACCGAACCCCAGCGCGCTTGAGGTTTCTGGTTCGAAGCTCAGCGAAGCGTCGTTCAACTGCAGCTTCTCCAACGCTTCACGCAGATCGTTGTAATCCGACGTTTCGATCGGATACAAGCCGCAATAGACCATCGGGTTAATCTTACGGTAACCCGGCAGCGGTTCAAGTGTCGAGTGCTTCGCGTCCGTGACGGTATCCCCGACGCGAGTGTCGCCGACCGTCTTGATCCCGGCAACGATAAAGCCGACATCGCCGACATTCAGTTCGTCCACGATTGTCATCCGCGGTTTGAAAGCACCCACTTCGATAACCTCAAACGTTTTTTCCGTTGCCATCATTTTAATTTTCGAGCCAGCCTTAATCTGCCCGTCAATGACGCGCACGTAAACGATAACACCCTTGTAAGGGTCATAATGCGAATCGAAAATCAGCGCCTTCAGCGGCTGATCCGGGTCTCCCGTTGGTGCAGGCACCTTCTGTACGACCTGCTCCAGAATCTCCTTAATCCCGATCCCGGCTTTAGCGGAAGCGTGCACCGCTTCGCTGGCATCGAGGCCGATGACATCCTCAATCTCCTGCTTCACCCGATCGGGATCGGCGCTTGGCAAGTCGATTTTGTTAATGACCGGCAAAATCTCCAGGTTGTTATCGAGCGCCAGATAAACGTTGGCCAACGTTTGCGCCTCGATCCCCTGAGCGGCGTCCACTACCAGCAAGGCGCCTTCGCAAGCGGCCAAACTGCGGGAGACCTCGTAAGTGAAGTCGACGTGTCCCGGCGTATCGATGAGGTTCAGCAAATACTCCTCCCCATCGTCGGCGCGATAGGTTAAGCGGACGGCCTGCAGTTTAATCGTGATTCCACGTTCGCGCTCCAAATCCATTTGGTCAAGGACCTGCTCCTGCATTTCCCGGGAAGTCAGCGCCCCGGTATACTCCAGAATTCGGTCGGCCAATGTCGATTTGCCATGGTCTATATGTGCAATAATACAGAAATTGCGAATTTTCGCTTGTCTAGCCCTAATATCTGTCATCCTTACCCCCACCACAAATCATCGAAGTCATACAATCAATTTATTATATCAGTTGCAGGGGCAAGCAGCAATCACGAAGAGTTATTTTCCGTTTACAGCTTCAACATCTCCAGAAGAACCCGGTCGCCCAAATAAGGCAAATATTCATGACCGTATTCATGATAAACCACCAGTTCCTTCTCCGATTGGATCTTGTTATAGGCCGCAAATTGCGTATAGGGCGGGCAGATCGTATCGGCCAAGCCGGTGACGAAGATGACCCTTGCCCTTATGCGATCAGCGAGATTCTGAACATCGATGTAGCCCAATTTGTTGAAGAAAGCGTCCTGCGTCTGGTGCAGAGGATCCATAAACCGGAAGTAGTAGGCCAACTCCTCGTACGCAGAACTGGCGACCTCCATTTCCCATGCCTTCTTGTAGTCCGTTAGGAACGGGTACACCGCAATGGCCAGCTTCACCCGCGGCTCCAGCGCGGCACAGGCCAAGGCTAAAGCGCCTCCCTGTGAGCAGCCGTGCACGCCGATTCGATCGGGTTCGACCTGTTCCATCGTCATCAAGATCCGCACGGTTTGGATGAGATCGAGAAATACATTGCGGTAATACAGCTGATCCGGGTTGTCTTCGTCGATCCCGCGAATGATATGTCCTTTCAACGTTGTTCCCCTGACGTTCAGGTTATCCTCAGACAAACCGCCTTGCCCCCGGCAATCCATGGCAATGACTGTAATGCCATGAGCCGCATACGCCGCTTTATCCGACCAATCTCCGCTTCCGGTATGATACCCGTGGAATAAAGCCAGCCCTGCTCCTCGACCCTGCGGGTGTTTGGGTTTCGCCAACTTCGCATGGACCCGTGCTCCGCCTACTCCCGTAAAATACAGATGGTAACATTCCACGAGCGGTGTCTGAAAATCCGCCGGGACCAGCTCGTATTTGAGCGGTTGGGCGTCCAATTCACCCAAGGCCCGCGCCCAATAAGCGTCGAAGTCGTCAGGTTTGGGACTGCTCCCCTCGTATTTCAACAAGTCCTCCAATTTATCGTTAGCCATCCTCGGCGCCTCCCGTCCCGCTTACATTCTTCCGATCTCGGCGTCGTCGCCGACTTCCTCATGGGTTGCTTTTACATAATCCACGATCTCCTGCACCGTCGTATAGGCGACGCCCACATAGGTGTCCGCAGCGCCGTAGTAAATGGTGATTCGACCTGTATCAGCATCGGTAAGGGCGGCACACGGAAACACCACATTGGGCACGAAGCCACGCTCCTCATACCATTCTTCCGGCGTCAGCACGTAGGTGCTGGAGCGGTATTTCACGCGAGAAGGTTCGTCTTTATCCAAGATTACCGCGCCCATACTGTAAACCAGTCCGTTACACGTCCCAGTCACGCCATGATAAAACATCAGCCAACCCTCGGACGTTTCGATGGGAGCCGGGCCTCCGCCGATCTTCACCGATTGCCACCAACCTTGCCCGCCCTTGGTCATCACATGGCGATGTTTGCCCCAATAAACGAAATCCGGGCTTTCGCTAAGGAAGACGTCGCCAAACGGCGTGTGGCCGCTATCGCTTGGGCGAGACAACATCACGAAATTGCCGCCGATTTTCCGCGGGAACAACACGCCGTTGCGGTTAAACGGCAGGAACGGATTTTCCAAGCGAACAAACGTCTTGAAGTCCTGAGTTGTGGCCACGCCGATTGACGCGCCGTAGAAATCGGTGCACCAAATAATATAGTAGATATCCTCCACCTTCACCAACCGGGGATCGTACGCATAATTCGGTTGGAACGGCTTCCCTTGTTCATCTACGAATAAAATCCGTTCCTCGTCGATTTTCCAGTCATAGCCGTCATTACTCCAACCTACATGCAGATGAGGACGACCGTTAATCGTTTCGGCGCGGAAAACACCAACGAAACGGCCTCCGTAAGGAACGACCGCGCTATTGAAAATCCGCGCGATACCCTTGGCCGGATTTCTCTTCACGACGGGGTTAGCGCTATGTCTCCATACGGGTCCTGCCGCAGACTCCGGTTTGTCTTGCCATGGGATATTCGGCAGGTTCTCTCCAATAATATTCACTGTGCTCATGAGGTTACCCCTTCCAATTCAATCAGATGAGTGCGTTTATTTGACCGAGCCTTGCGCGAATCCGTTGTAAATGTATTTCTGCAGCGATACAAAAGCGATCAAGATCGGCACAATCGTAATCATGATCCCTGCACAGATGACTTCCCATTGTGAACCGTAAGGGCCTTTAAACTTGAACAGTGCGGTGGAGATCACCTGCAGATCCTCGCTAGGCATATACAGGAACGGCGTATAGAAATCGTTATAGATATTGACGCCCTTCACGATAATGACGGTGACAATGGCCGGGGCGAGCAGTGGTAGAATAATCCGCCAGTAAATCGTAAAATAAGAAGCACCGTCCAGCATGGCCGATTCGTCCAGAGATTCGGATATCGAATCCAGAAACTGCATGAAGATATACACGGCAATAATATCCGTGCCCAAGTAGAGCAAAATCGGGGCAAAGCGCGTATCGACCAGGTGAAAGAAATTGATGATTCGGAAAGTGGCGACCTGGGTCGTCACGCTTGGAATCAGGGTCGCCAGTAAGAAGGCGCCCATCAGCAACTTGTTGCCGCGGAATTTGAAGCGGTTCAAGACGTAAGCGATCATCGAGCCGATCAAGGTGGCGCCGAGGATTGAAACAATCACGATGATCACCGTGTTCCCGAAGCCTAGCAGCATTTTTCCGTTAAGAAAAGCTTTGGAATAGTTGGCGAAGTTCAGCCAGTTCTCAGGCGGCGTCAATGGGCTGGTCGAGCCGTATTCCTTATTCGTTTTAAAGGAAGCAAACAGCACGACGACGATGGGAACCAACGCCGCGAAAGCGCCCAGCAGCAAGCTGATATATTTAATGAAGGACGTGGCGGCATATTTCAATCTATACATGGCTTACTTCTCCTCCTTGATCAACATGCGCTGCAGCAGGGTCACGATGATGACGATGAACAGCAGGACGACCGCCATGGCGGAAGCGAGGCCAAGCTTGTTATATTTAAACGCGGTGGTCACCGTCTGGATGACGAACGTGTTACTTCCGTTAGAGCCGCCGGTCATAATATACGGAATGTCGAAGGCACTGATCGCGCCGCTGATGGCGAGGATCAGGTTGAGCTGCACGATTTTCATAATGCTCGGGATAATGATATGGCGGAACTGGTGCCAGCGGTTGGCCCCGTCGATCTCGGCAGCCTCGTAAATATCGGAACCGATCGAGGATATCGCGCCTAGGAAAATAATGAAGTTAAAGCCCATATATCTCCACAAGGACGCGCCTGCCAGCGAGATGTTGATGATGTTTGGGTTTTTCAGCCATCCCTGCGTAAAGGCGCCGAGCCCCACCGATTGCATTAAGGTATCCAGCGTACCGTCCGGACGGAAGAAGAACAGGAAAATGAACCCGATGGCTACCCCGTTTAGGAGGTAAGGAAAGAACAAGACCCCTTTGAAAAAGTTTTTGAGCCGTACTTTAAAGCTTAAAATCGTCGCGAAATAAAGAGCTAAAGCCATTTGAACGAAGGTAGCGCCGAAATAATATAAGCTGACCTTAAAGACGGTGAAATACTTGGAGTCGGTAAAAATCGTCTTGTAGTTCTCAAACCCTACGAAATCGTAATGCTTGCTATAACCGTTCCAATTGGTGAAGCTGTATTTGAACATATTAAATACCGGCAAGTAGGCGAAAGTGAACAATAAGGCGACCGGGATCAGCGAGAAGGCGAAGATGATCACTTTCCGCTGGGTTTTGTAGCTTAAATTTTTGAACACCACTCACACCTCCAAAAACTCTGAAAAATGCCTATATCTGTCTCTCCTTGACCAAGATCACAAGGGAAACGCACATTCAGCACGTTCCCCTTGCAAGTTTTGTCTCCCCGGTGACCGAAGTTATTTCGCAAATTTGGCGCGGGATTTGATCCAGGCGTCGTTCAGATCCTTCATGATGTCGTCATAGGATTCATCGAGGTTGCCGATCGCGGCTTCCATGATCCGTTTCTTAAATTCAGGTTGCCACAAGCCGATTTCTGCATCCTTGTCGATTTTGTCCACCAAACCTTCTTGGCCTTGCTGTGCAGGGGTTTGCAATTCAAACTTCACATCGGACCCTTCGAATTGCTTCAGCGTTTCAGGAAGCGGAGCGCCTACAACCGGGCTCATGCCGCCTGCTTGTTCCGTAGGATATCCGGATTTATTGATGAACCAGTCCAGCCAAGCTCTTGCCGCTTCTTTGTTCTTGCTGTGCTTGCTGATGCCTAGCGTATAGTCGTCGGCTAGTGGCATAATGATTTCCTTGGCATTCGTCGGGAAAGGCATGTAAGCGATGTCATCTGGATTCTCAGCTAACCCTTGAACCTGCCCGATCGCCCACGAACCCAGCACCATGGCCCCGATTTTGCCATTGGCCATGTCGGCTTTGGAGGCTTCCCAGTTCGTCGTGGTTGGGTCTTCTTCAATTAAACCTTGTTTCGCGGTGTCGTACATCACTTTGTACAGTTCATAGTGCGGTTGTCCAGGAACGAAGTTGTCGTCCGTGTTGGGTTGCGTAACGTTGACGTAGTCGACGCTTCCGGCAACGGTAGTCAATACAGCTTCCCATTGGGTCAAAGGCCAGCTGTCCGCATAGTTGCTGTATAGAGGAATCGCGTCGCCTTTGTCTTTGATTTTCTGCAAAGCCGCTAAAAATTCGTCCGGCGTTCTTGGTGTCGTCGTTACGCCGGCGTCATTGAACACTTTCTTGTTGTACAAAATACCGGAGAAGTTCACTGCGATCGGAATGCCGTAAGATTGCCCGTCTACGGTTCTCTCTTCCAAACCGATGTACTGCTTGCTCAGTTCCTCCAATGTACCGAGCGGTTCGAAGAACTCTGGGGTATCCGCGAGCGGAATGCTGGTAGGAAGCAGCAGAACATCGCCGTAATCGTCGGAGTTCATCCGAACCGTAATTTGTCCTTCATAGTCGGAAAGTGCTTGAAACTTCACTTTGACATTCGGATATTCCTTATTGAACTGGGCCTCGTAATCTTTGAATACCGTATCCACGATGTCTGTTCTTTGGGTAATGACGGTAATTTCTCCGGAGATATCTCCGCCCGCTGGTTGCTCTGAGCTGGTGCTTTCAGTTCCGGTATTCCCCGTCACATTGTTCTGAGCCGCGTTGTTCTTGTTGTTCCCTCCACAGCCTGCCAGTAGAGTCAGGACAAGCATCAAGGCCATCAAGCCGAGAAACGATTTACTTTTTCTCATTTCTGTTAACCCCTTTCAGTTTATAAATTAGGTTATCGATAAACTACATACGATTCTATATTGAATACGCTTTCTCGTCAATAATGAAGTTGATTAATTATTATTTTATAAAGTAATTTTTCGGACTATATTGGGTTTTTATTAAGTCCGACCTACTTCTTATCTTTCTATTTACCGATAGAATAGGTATACTGGATTTTAGGTCGATTGGCTCTCATGAAACGATTTAACGGGATGGTGAATACAAGTTCATGAAAAGCAACATAACGATGAAAGATATCGCCGACAAGCTAGGCGTCAGCAGTGTAACGGTATCCAAAGCGCTGAATGACAAAGAAGGCGTTAGCGACACCCTGAAGCTGAAGATCAAAAAGGTAGCCGGCGAAATGGGTTACCGCTTCAACTCAGCGGCCAAATCGATCAAGGACGGACTTTCATATAATATTGGAGTCATGATACCGCAGCGGTTTACGGGGCTCCGGGAGTCCTTTTATTTGCAGGTCTATCAGCAGATCGCCATTCAATTGGACCACTACGGCTACTTCGGAATTTTAAACATATTAAGCAGTGAAGACGAAGAACAGCTGAATTTCCCGCGAGTCTACAGCGAGAATAAGGTGGACGGCATCATTATTTTGGGGCAGGTCAGCAAGAAGTACATCGAAACGGTGCAAAATATGGAGTTGCCGAAGCTGTTTCTCGACTTTTACGATGAGCATGCCGCGATCGATTCGATCGTTACCGATAACTTTTACGGCGCATACGAGATCACCAATTATTTGATCCAATGCGGCCATCGCGACATCGCCTTTGTAGGCAACATCTATTCCACCAGCAGTATCCAGGATCGTTTTCTAGGTTATTACAAATCGTTGCTGGAACACGGAATGGCGTTAAATGAGCGCCTGCTACTCAATGATCGTGACGAACATGGCGCTTATATCGATATTGAGCTTCCGGAACAAATGCCTACCGCGTTCGTCTGTAACTGTGACCAGGTTGCCTATATTTTTGGCGAGCGTCTAAACAACATGGGTTACCGCGTTCCGGATGACTGCTCGATTGTCGGATTCGACAACGACGTTTACGCAACACTGGCGAACCCGCCGCTAACAACGGTCGAGGTGGATATTGAGCAGATGGCCCGTTCCGCCGTCAAGGCGATCATGGATAAAGTGTCCAACCCCCATCGCCGCATCGGCCGCATGCTGGTGCAGGGCAAGATCATCTATCGCAATTCCGTCAAAACCCTTCATACTGAACCCGCCGAATAGTCGGCGGGTTCTTTGTGTATTTAGGCAAAAACACGCTAACAAATCCTAAAATAAAATGGTTGAATCTCCCGTTTAATCGTTATATAGTTATGTCATAAATCGATGTTTGTTATCATAATGCAAATAACAAATGATAACAAAAATCAAGTAATGGATGATGAGGTGAATCTACATGATGCAATCGATCGAACCGTATATTGCCGGGATGACTTGGGGATTTATGGGGATCAGAGGCGACTGGGGTAACGAAACCGCGGCTCGTTCCATGGAAACAATGGCAGCAGTCACCGGGAGTAACTGGACGGCCATTGCTTTTGCCGCATTACAAGCGACCGCCTTCTCGACAGAGATCCCCTACAGGGAAGCACCGACGGTGACGGACGAGGAAATCAGGTGGGCGATTCGTAAGGCGCATTCGCTCGGGCTCAAGATATGCCTGAAGCCGATCGTGAACTGTGCGGACGGGACTTGGCGGGCGCACATTAATTTTTTTGATAAAGATGTACCTTGCGAACCGAAATGGTCCGATTGGTTTACCTCCTACCGTGCCTATATTCTGCACTTCGCGCAAATCGCCGAGGAGACCGGATGCGAGATGTTCTGTATCGGCTGCGAAATGGTGCAAACCGACCGGCGGGAAGCGGAATGGCGCGCCTTAATCGCCGATGTCCGTCAGATTTACCACGGGCCGTTGACCTACAACTGCGACAAATATCAAGAGGACAACGTAACATGGTGGGACGCACTCGATCTGATTAGTTCCAGCGGCTATTACCCGATCGGGGATTGGGATCGCCAGTTAGACCGAATTGAAAGCGTTATCCAAAAATTCGGCAAACCATTTTTATTTATGGAAGCCGGCTGCCCCAGCCGCACCGGTTCGGCGATGCTTCCCAACGACTGGACACTGCAAGGCGCAGTTAGCGAGGATGAGCAAGCGGAATATTACCGCACGATGCTGCAAAAATGCGGGGAGCGCGACTGGGTTCGCGGCTTTATGCTGTGGGATTGGCCGGCGCGGCTATATGAACGGAACCAGGCGGCAACGCATGATGGTTACTGCATTTATGGCAAAAAGGCGGAAAAGATCGTGGCCGAAGCTTATGCCGTCAAACTTAGCGCGATAGTAGATTAAGGAGGCTTTTTTCGTGAAAACCCCTGATTGGAAATCACAACTGCAGCAGGAGCTGCAGGCCAACATTCTGGCGTTTTGGACCGATCATACGGTTGACGGGCAACAAGGCGGTTTTGTCGGCTACATCGATCCGCACCTCAACAAGAATCTCGATGCCGATAAAGGACTGGTGCTGAATGCCCGGATCCTTTGGACCTTCGCTTCCGCCTACCGCCTCTTCCCTGTTCCGAAATACCTGGAGATGGCGGAGCGTGCTTACGATTACCTGAAGGCGTATTTTGCAGATCCCGAGTACGGCGGCTTCTATTGGATGGTCGATGCGCAAGGCATTCCGGTCCAGGACAAAAAGCAGGTTTACGGGCAAGCATTCGTTATTTATGCTTTGGCGGAATATTATCGCGTGACCTCCAATACCGAGGTGTTAGAACGGGCGATCGAGCTTTACCGTCTCCTGGAGCAGCATGGCTATGATCCGGTTCACAAAGGTTATATTGAAGCGCTCGCGCGCGATTGGAAACCAACCGAAGACTTAAGTCTCAGCAATAAGGATTTAAACGAGAAGAAATCCATGAATACGCACCTGCACGTGCTGGAGGCATACACCAATCTGTACCGGGTGTGGAAATCCCCCGAGCTGCAAAACAGCTTATCCGAATTGATTGATGTGACGCTGGAGCATATTATTGATCCGAAAACCGCCCATTTTCTGTTATTCTTCGATGACACCTGGGAGATCAAGGGACATCATGTCTCGTATGGCCATGATATCGAAGGCAGCTGGCTGCTTGTGGAGGCTGCTGAGGTGCTGGGTATCCCCGTGCTGACGCAGCGCGTGAAGGACATCGCCGTAGCAATGGCGGAGGCCGTATATATGGAAGGCGTAGACCTAGACGGCGGCATATGGAACGAAGCCGATTCAGACGGCCTAACCGATGATCATAAAGACTGGTGGCCGCAAGCGGAAGCGATGGTTGGCTTTTACAACGCTTATCAACTGACCGGTGACGCGAAGTACCGGGATGCGGCGGCCCATTCCTGGAGATTTATCCAGACGTATCTGGTGGACCGCGAGAACGGCGAATGGTTCTGGGGCGTAGACCGAAGCGGCGACCCGCTGCCGGGCGAGCCGAAGGTCAGCCCGTGGAAATGCCCTTACCACAACAGTCGCGCTTGCCTGGAAATGTTGGAACGTCTGGGGCACGAGCAATAGCTATCATCTTTTCATTCCATTTCATCGATCGGAGGAATATAGAATGAGCTTATTTGACGAAAGAAAACGGCAGCTTACTGAACGCTGCGAGCAGTTGATTGGACGGCGCAACGAGAAGGTTCCTTTTGGCAACGGGGTGTATGATCGCTATCGTTATCCGGTGCTAACCGCGGAGCATGCGCCGCTCATTTGGAAATACGATCTCAACCCGGCCACGAATCCATATTTCTCCGAACGCCTCGGCGTCAACGGCGTATTTAATCCGGGTGCCATCGAGCTGAATGGAAAATTCTACCTGATTGCACGAGTCGAGGGCGTAGACCGCAAATCTTTCTTCGCAGTTGCTGAGAGCGATAACGGCGTCGATGGCTTCCGCTTCTGGAATAAGCCGGTGGTGATGCCGGAAACGGAGGAGCCAGACGTCAACGTCTACGACATGCGGATCGTACAGCATGAGGACGGCTGGATCTACGGCCTGTTCTGCACGGAGCGTAAAGATCCCGAAGCTCCGCGGGGCGATTTATCGAGCGCCGTCGCCCAGTGCGGCATCGCCCGTACCAAGGACCTGATCACTTGGGAACGGCTGGCCGACCTGAAGACAAAATCCCCGCAACAGCGCAACGTCGTGCTGCATCCCGAGTTCGTGGACGGGAAATACGCGTTCTATACCCGTCCGCAGGACGGCTTCATCGACGCTGGTTCCGGAGGCGGGATCGGCTGGGGGGTGTCCGATTCGATCGAGCGTGCGGTGATCGACGAGGAAATCATCGTGGACGACCGGAAGTACCATACGATCAAAGAGGTCAAGAACGGCCAAGGTCCAGCCCCGATCAAAACGAACCAAGGCTGGTTGCATATCGCCCATGGCGTACGAGGAACGGCAGCAGGACTACGTTATGTGCTATACGCTTTTCTCTCTGACCTCGAGAAGCCGCAGCGCGTCACGCATCGCCCGGGTGGCCATCTGATCGCACCGGAAGGCGAGGAGCGCGTCGGCGACGTATCCAACGTCGTGTTCTGCAACGGTGTCATCGCCCGCGACAATGGCGACATCTATATCTATTACGCCTCCTCCGACACGCGTATTCACGTCGCCACGACAACGGTGGATCGGCTTCTCGACTATGTGTTGAACACGCCGGAGGATCCCCTGCGCTCCTACGCCTGCGTACAGCAGCGAATCAACTTGATTGAACGAAACGAGCATTTTCTGAACAGAAGTCTGTAATTATTCAAAAAAGAGCGAACGGCTAAGGGAGGTTTCCTTGGTCGTTCGCTCTTTTGGGTTGTTCTCGTATGAAGGGCGGCGGCAGTTAGCGCCTTCTATCGCCCGGTCTGTTGTGGTTCGGCGGTAGAGTCCCGGTACACGGTTTCGACGGATATCATGATTTTTTCCTGTGGCGCATCCGGATGAGCAAGCCGGTCCATCAGCTTTCGTACCGCGCGCTGGCCGAGGTCCTCTTTCGGCACATGGATAGTCGTAATCGACGGCGCGTTGCGGGCCGCATCGTCGATATTATCAAACCCGCTGACAACGATGTCCCCAGGCACGGTTAACCCGATCTCGCCCAGGACGGTACAGGCATGGATGGCGATGGAATCATTCGCGCATACCAGCGCCGTCGGGAGCGTCTTTGCTTTTCTCCTCCGTTCTAACCACCCTTGCAGCTCGTCCCCGTATGCTCCGGTATCGATGCCTTCCAACTGCAGCATCGGATCATCCGGCGCTTGAGGTGTTAGGCCATTCTCCTCCAAAGCGCTGCGGTAACCGATCCAGCGATCCCGGAAGCTTCGGGAGAAAGCCGAGTTCCCCAAGAAGTGCAATTCCCGGTGCCCCAGACCGATCAAATGGGTGGTCAGGCGGGCCATCCCGTCAAGGTTGTTCGCAAAGACCGTGTCGCTGGGAATCAGCGGGTCCTCATGATCAACGAGGACCATCGGCAGTCCAATCCGGTGCACCTCCAACAGGAATGAGGTGGCGATTTGCCCGACCCCGATCATTCCCAGAATGCCGTCCGGATTCAGGATGTGCATAAAATTGTCGCCCCGGGGTTCCGATACGATGATCATCCCCAGTTGCTGTGCCTCCAGCTCCCGGGAGATGCCCTCCAGCAGCCGGCCCCAATACAGCGATTCCTTGTTTTGAAACCGGATATTCGGCATCAACACCAGCACCGACTGCTTGCCAGCCGGCGCCGGCAGCGTTGTGCCCGAGGGAATGACGTTCTTGACGTAGCCGTTCTTCTGGTTAAAGTAGCCGAGCTGGGAAGCAGCTTGAATGACCCGCTCACGGGTCTGTTCATTGACTCCTCCCTTGCCGGATAAAGCCTTGGATACGACGAATTTCGAAACGCCTAAATGATCGGCAATTTGCTGCATCGTAATTTTCTTCAAAAGTTCTGACCTCCGAAATAACGAATCACGAACGGATTCATAACAATATAACAACAGTATAACAAATCCGCCATTCGTTATAAATCGTTATTTCATTCGCCGGGACCGAACAGGGAGGCTACCCAATGAATGCTCTTCTGCGATGCCTGTTGCAGCAAATGAGCCGCCTTGTCGGCAAAGCGGTCGACAGCCGGAGGCGACGGCGGCGGCATGAGCAGATCCGCCGGCGTTTGCATCACTTGGCCACCTGTCGCCGGGTTGTTAAATCCGTTAGTCACCGTGCTCGGGGTGGTTGCTCCAGGTTGGGCCGAACCGTAACCTGGGGCCATGGTATACCCGCCGGTTGTCCCCTGTGGCGCGGCATAGCCTTGGCCGGTTGTGGTCCAGGCGGGGGTGGCAGCACCGGACGACCAGCCATTACTGTATTGCTGCTGCGGATAAGGAACCCCCACGGACTGTCCGTTTGCACCAACCGTCGTCCCTCCGGTTTGAAAGCCGGGGCCGTACACCGACGTTGTTCCGCTTTCGGCGAGCTGCATTCCTAGCGTTACCCCTGCTGCCAGCAAAAGGCCATATACCAAGGTTTTGCGCAACGTTTTTGCCATGTCTGTCCCTCCCCCGTTTCCTTCGTTAAATGAAATTTAAGATTTCTTGCTTGATTCGCCGGCTTTGGGTGAGCCCTTGCTCACTCCGTTGGATGCATTGGTTCCGCTAGATGCGCCACCGTTTGTTCCGCTTTTCGTCAGCTTGCCCGCTTTCTCCGCGTCCTGGCCTTCCCAATACAGATCGGCCAAGATCCCTGCTAACACCTTCGCGGTGCGCTCCAGCTCTTCCTCGCTGTTGTCGATCCCGCCGATTTCGATCAGGACGCTGTTGGGTGACAACGACTGGTTGTACTCCCCGTTGCCCTGGGAAGACGTCTTCCCCCATATGCCCCTGGAAATCCCCGGATAAACCTTCTCCAGACGATCATGAATCGAGCTCGCGAATTTCTCATTCTCGCGCCAGTTCTCATTGCCATGCCCGATGATGAAATAAACCTGAGCATAATTGACGCCGTCAATGGTCGTGGTCGTCTTGTCATGGCGTTGCGAATCGCGGTGGATATCGATAAAATATTGCAGCTTGCCGTTTTCGGCCATCGCCTGCTTCACGGTCTCTCGTGAATATTTATATGAATAGTTGTAGTTGTAATTGCTCACCTTGCTCGCATAATTTTCGAACGAGTGCAACGCGGCGACACCTTTGCGTTCCAGCTCTTTCGCCAGCGCCTCGCCAACCAGGCCGACGTTTTTCTTGTCTTCCGCCGAGCTAGGGTTATCCACATTAGTGCCCAGAACTGGATTATATGATTCTTGCGGATGCGAATGATAGATCATCACGATATTTTTGTTGCCCGGTTGGATCGAAGGCTCCCCCTGATCCCCAGAAGTGCCGTCTGTCTTCCCAGGCTCCTGTTCCGGTGGCTGTGATTCGCCCGAATCGGCTTCGCCCGGCCCCGGGTCCGCGTCATCCCCGCCTTCATCGCCATTCGGCTCCGGGTGATCTGGCGCGCTGCCATCCGCGCCTGTACCCGGCCGGTAATCCTCGGGCGCTTGGGCCGTGCCATTGCCGGAGCCCGTACGCAGCAGGATCGGGCTATCGGCACCCAGTCCCGGAACTTCTCGGGCGACCAAACTCTTCGGATCGGATGGATTCACGTCCGTCAACAGCTGGAAGACGAAATTCGTCATCTGCCGACCCGATATCGCCGGCGTTTGCTTTTCGCTGGCCGCGTGCGGCAGTTCCATGCCAACCATATCCATGAAAAACCCGCTCGATAGCGACGCAGCCAGCCCCTTCATCGAAGAAACCGGGGACGTATTGAGATTCTTCTCGGCTATGCCCAGCACCCCCAACATGACGAAAAAGATCACCGACATGACCGATAAAAGCAAGAATGTGCGTCCCAGCGCCAACACATGCAACAGATTCCGTCTCATTTTCCCTAGATTCCAAGCCTTGAATTTCATATGCGTGTCCTCCTCCAGCCGCTTTCGAACTATATTCCAAATCTATGAACCTAGTTCAAAGCCTAGAACCTCGAATTCTCACAAAAAAAAGAAATCCGCTAGATTCACGGATTTCTTGAGATTCGGGAGAAGGAGGAGGATGCGGCCTTAATGGGTATAAGACGCCACGTTATCTGGTGTAACCGCCTCGTGCAATGAGATGTTCAGACCGCTCGCGATAACATTCGCCACATCTTCAATGAATTCGTCGATTTCTTTCGGCGTAACGATGAGATCATGGCCAAGCGGTTCGAGCACCTCTTTGACGAGACCTAGCCGCTCGCTTTCATTTAAATCGTTAAGCATGCCCATGATCTGTTTCGTAGGCGCGTTCCCGTCGTCGCTTTCTTCATTGAAATGACTCTTCATCATATCGAACACATTATTGACGATCGTGGATGCATAGCACACTGTCGGTACGCCTATCGCGATGCAAGGTACGCCCAGAATTTCCTTGGTTAGTCCCCGACGTTTGTTGCCGATGCCAGAGCCGGGATGGATGCCGATGTCTGCGATCTGGATCGTCGTATTTACCCGTTCCAACGAACGTGAAGCCAATGCATCGATGGCGATGATCAGATCCGGTCGCGTCCGTTCCACGATCCCTTGCACCACTTCGCTCGACTCAATGCCGGTAATGCCAAGCACGCCAGGAGCGATCGCGCTAACTTCTCGGTAACCCGGTGCGACCTGGTCCGGCGTCAGCTCGAAGTAATGTCGGGTAACCATGACATTCTCTACCACCAGCGGTCCGAGTGCATCCGGCGTAACATTCCAGTTGCCCAAGCCGACGATCAGCGTCTTCGCTCCCGGTCCGACCCCGATTTTATTTAAAAATGCGGTAAACTCCTTCGCGAACGCGGCAGCGACCTTTTCCTGCAGTTCGGTATCCTGATTCCGGAGGCCGGGGACCTCCAAGGTCACGTAATGTCCCTGGATTCGTCCGATTTGCCGTGAGGCCGCCTCGTTGGTCACATCCAGTCGGGTGATCTTGATTCCGTCCTGTTCCTCGACCTGTTCATTTAGCCCGGGAACCGGCCCGCCATGGGCGGTCTCTGCGATCTCCTTCGATTCAACGGCCAAGTCAGTACGTACGGAATACTCCCGTAAGTCTAAATTCATGCCATATGACCTCCATTTCCTCTGATTGCCTTTATTGTGCGGGAGAGGGAATGCGTTTATGCATGCCATAGGTCAAGCGGTAAAACTTGCGAGAAATCGAGAGATTCAGTATGATGAATTTATTGCTTTTTACTATCTTGCGTGATAAAATATTTTAAGTTGTGAATCATCTGGGTTGATATATGCTTTACAGGAGGTGAATGCAATGCCAAACATTAAATCCGCTATCAAACGCGTGAAAACGAATGACAAACGCCGCGTGCTGAACGCTTCGCAAAAATCCGCCCTGCGTACGGCTGTGAAAACTGCCGACACCGCTCTGGCGAACAACGAAGTTGAAGCAGCTAAAGCTGCTTTCGTTGCTGCTACCAAAAAATTGGACAAAGCTGTTACTAAAGGTTTGATCCACAAAAATGCAGCTGCCCGTAAGAAATCCCGCTTGGCTAAAAAATTGAACGAAATTACGTCTAAAGCGTAAGACTCGTTAATGATAATGAAGTTTTTCTTCAACTAAGCTCAAAGAGACCTGAACGATGAATCGTTCAGGTCTTTTTGGCTTTTATTGAGGGGGCGGGGGACGTTATTCGCCTCTAGGCCCCCAGTTTTAACAGGAATAACTCCAGCCCCAGCACTTTGTCGATTTGCCCGCTTTTCATCCGGTAATCCAAATCGGCCAGCTCGGACAGGATGGTTCTCAGCCGGCCGGCTTCAAATTTCCGGGCCTGATCACCGGCCAGCTTAACTACGTACGGATGCAAACTGAGCTGCGAGGCGATCTGTTGCTGTGAGTAGCTCTGGCGTCCAAGCTCTTTCACTTGCAGCATGATCCGGAACTGGCGGGCGATCAACGCCGCGATCTTGATCGGCTCTTCGCGCTGCTTCAGCAGTTCGTAGAAAATGCCAAGCGCCTGCTCCAGTCGAATCGCAGCGATATGCTCCACCATCACGAACACGTTTTGCTCCGTGCTGCGAGCAACAAGCTGCTCAACTGCCGCGGTATCGATCATCCCGCCGGATCCGGCGTACAAGCAGAGCTTGTCCGTTTCCGCAGCCAAGGCTGCCATCTGCACGCCGCTCGCTGCAATCAACGCCTCCGCCGCGTCGCGTCCGATCCGGCAGCCGCGTTTCTCCACCCCTTGCACGACCCACTGTACGAGCTCCCCGCCGCCCAGCGGCATAAAGGACAACACCGTACCGGCTGCCTTAATCGCTTTGACGACCTTCTTCCGCTCGTCCAACTTCTCGCCGTTCGCCACAAACACGATCACGCTATGCTCAGCCGGGTTGCCGATATACGTCAGCAGCGTCTCCAACTTATGCTCGATTTTGCCGCCTTCCTTGCCGCCTGCTACAAGCAGTGCGGAGTCACGGACAACAATCAGCTTACGCTCTACGAGAAAGGGCATCGTCTCCGCTTCTTCGACCACGACCTCGATTGGGGTCTCCGTCAGATCAAAAGAAGCCAAGGCAAAGTCCTTTTGATCCCGATCCACAAGCTGCTCCTGGAGCAAGCCCACGAACTCTTGAATCTGGTATTTCTCCGTACCGTAACAAACGTATAGCGGGGAGATCCGCCCCTGCTTAATGTCTTTCATCGCTTGCTTTGCGTCCATCCGGGTTCTCCCTTCCGTCTTCATTGCCTCTAACCATCATACTTCGATTTGGCTCATTCGTCCAAACCCTGTTTGTCGCTCCTGCTCGAAAAAACGAAAAAATAGCCGCTGATCCGGCCAGTAATGAGCTAATGTGTGTTGGAGTTGCTGTAGTGTGTTGGAGTACAGTAGTTGCCGTGACATGCGGAAGCAGGTCAGTATGCTGTCAGATGTCGTTGTCGTTGTGCTGTAGATGATGTTGTGTGTTGGAGTTTGCTCGTTTTCTGTAGTTGCTGTTGTTGCTGCAGAGTTGTATCGTGTATTTTGCTGACGGTACCTTGTAATGTTCAAGCGGCGTGCAGCAAATGTTCGGCCAAAGGTATCGTAACGGAATGTACAGCCCTTATTTGCCCATTTCCCTGCGATTTCCCGCTGTAACGGAACCCAGAGACCTTATTGAGCTATACCCATGTGGATTGAGCTGATTTCAACCGAAATAAGGTCTCCTGGTTCCGTTAGAAGTCTAAGCAACGGATAAACGTTCAAATAACGGCACTGAGTTCCGTTAAAATGCTGAAGGTTAGTGAAGTACAGCAGGTTGAGGCAGGTTAGGAGCACCGAGAAGGTTGGATGAAGCTAGGGACTGAGTAGCGGAGCGTAGCCGGAGGCTACGTGAGCATCGGAAGGCCCGGCTGAATTCAAGATTCGACGCCGATTCCGCTTCTCCCGAATTTACTTCGTGATCTCGAGCTGACTTTTTAACTTCCCCCTTCAAATGAAGGTTAAAAAGTCTGGTTGGGAGCACCGAGAAGGTTGGATGAAGCTAGGGACTGAGTAGCGGAGCGTAGCTGGAGGCTACGTGAGCATCGGAAGGCCCGGCTGAATTCAAGATTCGACGCCGAGCAATCTCCCCCGAGCCCGCTTCGTGATCCAAAGCTGACTTTTTAACTTCCCCCTTCAAATGAAGGTAAAAAAGTCTGGTTGGGAGCACCGAGAAGGTTGGATGAAGCTAGGGACTGAGTAGCGGAGCGTAGCCGGAAGCTACGTGAGCATCGGAAGGCCCGGCTGAATTCAAGATTCGACGCCGATTCCGCTTCTCCCGAATTTACTTCGTGATCTCGAGCTGACTTTTTAACTTCCTCTATAAATGCAACAGAGGGACCTCTGCCTCTTGGCGAAAGATCCCTCTGTCCCGGAACATCTATATAAACGCGGGCCGAAAAGCTCTAGAAACTCTCCCGCCAGCGGTCATACGACGATCAGGGGTCCAAACCGCTATCTCTACTATACATATAACCTATTCCATATCTCCTGAAAAGGTGCTTGCCGCATGTTCAAAAAACCGCCCAATTTCGTCCGTCCGCGTTCTTGTTTAGGGCTGCGTTCCTTCCGCAGCGGCTGCGGCCGCCTTCTCGGCATCGATCGTACGAACCGCTGAGGTTCCGTCGATTTCTGTCTCGTACGTAAATACACGGCCATCCTCCGACCAAGCGCCGTCGACCCAATTTCCGTCGATCGTCTCATCAGCCACCTGTTTCCGATCCTGGACGTCGAGACGGTAGACATACAGGTGTCCATCCTTTAACTCGGCTTCAAACTTCCCATCCGGCGAGGTCCAGCTATTAAAACTGGCGATGCCAAACTTTCCCTTTGGATCATCCAGGGTCAATTGCCGGTTAATCATCTCATCATCCTCAAGGCTTTCCGGAGCTTTGGCATCGGCCGCAGGGTCCGAATTCCCAGCTTCAGGCGTAGTCGGATCCTGAGCAGGAACACCCTCGCCTTGATTTGTCGGCACTGAATTGCCTATTGTCGGATCGCTCTTTCCGGCATCTTGCTCGCTTGGAGCCTTGGTGCCTGATTGCGAGTTCCCTGGCTTCGCTCCAGGAGCAATAGGATCCGTCGAATCTCCCGTCATGTTCCGGTCATCCGCACCACCGGAATTTGCACCCTCGTTCGGGGTGCCGTCCTCCTTCGGCGCCAGAGCATCCTGATCTTCCATCTCAAGGCTGCCGGCATTGCTGCCATCCTTGAACAGCTGCGCGTTTCCCACCGCATCGCCGGCCGAATCTGCGGCTGAAGAATTCTCGTTGGCCGAATCCGTTAACGAGGTATTCATGGCGATCTCGGCATCCGATACGGTGCGTGGTTCATATTGATAAATGAACACTCCCAGAATCAAAGCCGCCGCCACGCCCAGCGAACCGTACCGGTAAATCCGGCTCCGTCGCAACCCTGTGTCCGCATCCTGACGGCGCGAGCTGCGGCGGCTCGGCAGCGTACCGCCTTGACCGGTTCCCGCATCGACTTGTACCGCCGTCATCGGCAGCACCGTCTCCTCGGCAGCGCTGCCTCCTTCAAGGCGAGCACGGTCGATTTCATCCAGTTGCGGCAGGATCGCATCCACGAGGCTATAGTTCGGAACCACCTTCGGCAGCTCCTCCAATTGCGCAGACAGCTTGTTCAACAGAGCAAACGTTTCAGCGCATTCCCCGCAATTACGAATATGCTCAAAGAGAAGAAAACTTTCCTCTTCGTTTAAATCATGGTCAAGATAACGATGCATCCATTCCACCGCCTCCGGGCACTTCATCCTGATACACCACCCTTCTGATAATCTTGGAGTAAATGCTGCAGCTGCTGTCTGGCCCTGAATAAATAGGATTTCACTGTATTCAGCGGCAAATTCAAGCTATCAGCGATTTCGTTATACGAAAAGTCCTGTAAATACCTCAGCACAACCACCGATCGGTGGTGTTCCGGCAATTGTTCGATCGCGCTGCGAATGTCCTCGGCTAAATAGCCCGACATGACTTCCCGCTCCACGCTATCATTCCCCTGAAACACCATTTCGTGCTCCTCGATGGATACCGTTGGCTTATTCCTACGAAATTTGTCGATACAAATGTTAGTTACGATCCGTTGGACCCAGGTTTTGAACTGCGCTTTTTCCTCATAAGAATCGATTTTGGTATAAATGCGAATGAGGGCTTCTTGAGCAGCGTCATGCGCATCCTGCTCATTGTTCAAAATATAGTAGGCCGTCCGATAAACATGTTGTTCAATTTCTCGCAATAGGGTGATTAGAGCGTCGCGATCGCCCGTTTGAGCGGCTCTGATGAGTCCCTGCTCTACCACTAAGGCTCCCCCTTCCTTGCATCCTTACAGACGCTAACGTCCGACAAGATGTTGCAATGTTGTTACTATTTTTTAAAAATAATTTGGAGTCCATCATCCGGTATGAAATTCAAGCATTTCTCGTGCGGAATCCTTTCAATCTCACCTTAGGATACCAAAAAAAACAGGCCCCGTCATCCTGCCGAAATCAGGGAAGGGCCTATTTTCACGGGGTTTGCTGTAGTTTGCTTCTGACCTCGATCCTCCCCCTGCGCACTCTCATCTGAACTTCACCTTGCTTGTCGGTACGATAGATTCGGATGTTCTGCCCGTTCAACCGATCGACGACCGTGGGATGCGGGTGCCCGTAGGTATTCGCGGCTCCAACCGAAATCACTGCCGTTTCCGGTTGCCAGTATGCCAGCCATGCCTCGGTTGTGGATGTCTTGCTGCCATGGTGAGCCACTTTCATAACATCGATCGAATGTGCCGGTGTCGTTGGAGCGGAAGCATATCCCTTTTCTATCTCTAGCATCTCTCGCTCCGCCGCCTCATCCATATCGCCCGTGAACAAAAAGGATGCCCCGTTCAGGTCCAACCGAAACACGATGGATTGGTGGTTTTGTTCTTTCACGAAAGGAATCCGGCTTGTCCCTTCCGTTTCGGTTAGCGGATAAAGCACCTCCACGCGGGTGGCCTTATCCGGTTGCAAGTTCATGCCGCGGCTTGCCGAATATACCGGAATCCGCCGAGTTAGGGCCGTCTCCATCAAGGTTGTCATCGTCTTCGACTCCGCCAGGCTGCCGTTGATCAGCAGCGCTTCAACCGGGAACGAATCCAGTACCGCCTGCGCCCCACCGATATGGTCCTGATCTCCATGCGTCAAAATCACCGCGTCCAAGCGGTGAACCCCTCGTTTCTTGAGCAGCGGAACAACCGTCTTTGCCCCGACTTCAAAAGGTTCGCGGCGCTCCCGCCAAGCATCCTTCGCTTTGCGAAACGACACCGTACCCCCGCCGTCTACCAGCAGATGCTTACCGGAAGGGGTCGTGATCAGGGCGCAGTCGCCTTGACCAACGTCGATGAACTCGATGTAGCCTGAACCCTTGTTGAAGGCCGGGGTATAACCGGATATCAGCAGCAGCACCAAACCTGCAGCTATGGTTAAGCGCAGAAAGTCTCCGCGCCTAGCCCATACTCGCTCTTTTAGAGGAAAGGATATCGGTTCTGCCACCGGTCTCAATGGGACCGTGTCGTCGTCTTGCCACTGAGGGGTTAACGCTTCTGCAGCAAGGCGCTCGCGCCGTTTCCCCCAATACAGCACTAGGTAGCACAAGGCGTAGAAAGCCGCAACCCAAAGCAATGAGGGGGATTGCCAATACGTCATGAAGCCGCTACGTGCGCTCAGCCAACTTGTCGCCTCGAACGTCACCGTATTCAGCCACCGTACCGGAAATGCCGCCCATAAACCAAGCCGAGTCGACAGGAAGCTAAGCAGCAGTGCCCCCGTTCCGAGTGGAAGCGCCAGTGTGCCAATAACCGGTACAAGCAGTAAGTTAGCCAGGACCGACAATAGAGAAAACTGGTTGAAATAGAGAATCGTCAGCGGAAAAGAAACCAGTTGAGCCGCAAGCGTGATCGCCACGGCGCTCCCCATTTTTCTCGGTAACCACCGAAAGTACGGCGATAGCAACGGCACGAATAGGATCAGCCCCGCCGTCACCGCAAACGATAGCTGGAAGCTGACGTTCAGCAAAAAGTACGGGTCCCAGACTAACATCAGCATCGCAGCCGCAGCTAATACATTAAGGCTGTCTTTCAACAGCCCGCGCCTTAGTAAGTACAGCCCCAGCATCGTCATCAACCCGGAGCGAATGACCGACGGCGAGAACCCGGTGATCAGCATATACGCCGGAACGAACGCCAACGCGGCCGTGATCGCGGTCTCCCGAGTAACCCGGCAAAGACGAAGCAATCCGAATAGGAGCGCGACGTTTATCGCCACATGACTGCCCGAGATCGCCAAAATATGCGTTAGCCCAAGCTGCGTAAACTCCGCATATTTGTCCGGGTCAAGGTCATTCTGCAGGCCGATCAACAGCCCCTTCATATAACCTGCCTGCCATTCCGGAAACAATCTTTCGATGCGTTCGCCGAGCCGATCACGCAGTGCATCTATAAAGCCCATAACGGCGGCGACGCCTCGGGTTGACTGTACCACTTTTATAGACGAGGCACCCGGCGCCTTTACCAGCCAATGAATCCGCTGCAGATGCAAATACCGGCGGTAATCAAACGCGCCGAAGTTGCGTGCCGATTGCGGCGCTTCGAGCGTTCCGTCCAGAGTCACCTGGAGGCCGCGCCGCCAAGAGGCCGCCGTAGGCAGTTCCTTTTGAGCCGCCAGCCGCAGCTGGACGGCCACCTTTTCCCCGCCGGGGATGTCCTGGCTGACCTGCGGGCTTGATCCCGCAGATAGCAAGGAGAGCCGGCTTGCCTTCAGCGTAAAGTCGGCGCGATCGCCGTCGATCTCTACGGCCGAGACGATCGTTCCCTCCAGACGTACGGCTTGTCCGTCTACAGGCAACCCAATCCGGGTTTTATTCCCCGTTTCGTTATAAAGCCAATAACCGCCTGCAAGCGCGAAGGCCAGCCAGATCAGGACCAAACTTCGCCAAAAATGGCGCCCGATCAAGGCGATGGCTGCACATAACAGCGATAGTCCCAGCGCAAACAACCAAAAACGCCAGCCGGGATATCCCGCGGCCAAACCGCTGCCGGCCATCCAGCCGCAGGCGATCGCAGTTAACGGTCTACGGTTCATCGGAACCCCTCCTTATCTGCCTAAGCAAAAAAACACCCCACCCGCCCTAAGGCGAATGAGGTGCTCCCACATTCCAACAACAAGTTTGAATCGTATTCGGTTACGCTTACTCTTCCACCTGCGAGATGGATTCCTGCGGCGGATGATAACCTTCCAGACGGCGGAAGGTGATTCCCTTCTGCGCCATCATGGCTGTTACCTTGCCGGTATCCTTCGGATAGGACCGATGGAACACGATCTCCGTAATGCCGCTGTTGGCCAACATGTTCGCGCAAGTCCAACACGGCTCGTCCGTCACGTATACGCTGGACCCTTCCCGATCGATCCGGTCCGTGAACAATAGCAGGTTCTGCTCGGCATGGATGGTACGGACGCAGCGCTGCTTCTTCACCATCTTCTCCTGGCCGTCTTCAATCACGAGTTCATACTCTTCCGCGATCATACATCCGGCTTCCGAGCAATCCGGAACGCCGGAAGGGGCCCCGTTATAGGCCGTGCCCAGCAGCTTCTTCCCTTGAACTAGTACGGCGCCGACATGACGACGGTTGCAGCGCGACCGCGTCGATACCATATAAGCGATATCCATGAAATACGTATCCCAGTCTTTACGATGGTCCGGATTCATCCCATTATCACCCTCACAAGTCGTCTTTCGATCCCATCGGCCTACAGGCCGATGTAAGGCTTCATTTTCTCCAGCATCTTGTCCCCGATCCCTTTGACCTGAGTCAAATCTTCGATAGAGGCAAATGCGCCGTGTGCATTGCGGTAATCGAGGATCGCCTGCGCTTTCTTCTCACCGATACCGGGAATCTCTTGCAACTCTGCCAAACCGGCGAGATTGATGCTGATCTTTCCGGTCTCGGCGGTCTTTCCGCCCCCATCCGTTGGGGTCACGGCTGCGCTACCCCCTCCGGCCTCGCTACCTTGCGCAGCGTTCGCTCCGGCTGTGGAAGTTGACGACGTCGAGCTGCCGCCGACCTTCGCAGTTTGGCTCTCGCTCACTTCCCCCGTGTTGCCCGCCGCAGCCGCAGCGCCAGAGTCCTTGCTTCCTGCGCCTTCCTCGGCCAGTACTGATTTCACTTCAGCATTAACCGGCATCCAGCCCTCGATCCCGGCGGGATCGCGGCCGCCCGTCGCCAGGAGCATCAAACCGGCGCCGATCACAGCTGAAGCTATCGCTGTCAATACGAGTTCCTTCCGCATATGGTAACCCACTCCCCTATCAAACCTCTTAAAAGAATCCACTTATAGTCATGAAGATCCAATCAAGCTGCATACATATTTATACAGGTGAAGTAGAAACGGCAGAAGTAGGTTCACGCGAGAGTAAAGCTGACCGTTTTTGAATCATGAACAAATGAGATCTGCCTTATCGTTTTACCAAGACAGTGCGTTAAGCACGGAAAGGGGAATCCGGATGAAAGTCGCCTTCATCGGAACCGGATCCATGGGAAGCCTGCTCATCGACGCGTTTTTGCGTTCCGGCACGTTGCTTCCACATCACATTTGTGCCAGCAACCGTTCTCCCTACAAAACCAAATGGCTGGCTCAGCGCCATCCCGGTCTGCTGGCGTACAGCAACAACGCCGAAGCCGTGCAAGGAAGCAAAATCGTCTTTTTGTGCATCAAACCCCTGGATTACCCCGAAGTGATCGCGGAAATCCGGGACGTGCTCGACGAGAAGCAGATCGTCGTGTCGATCACCAGCCCCGTTCAGATCGAAACATTGGAAGAGGCCCTTCCTTCAAAAATCGCCAAGATCATCCCCAGCATCACGCATTCCGTTCACAGCGGTGCATCGCTCTGCATGTACGGCAAGCGGATCCGCCCCGAGGATCGCTTGCTGTTAGAACAGCTGATGTCCTCGATCAGCACGCCGACCACCCTCCGAGAGAGCGAAACCCGGATCGCTTCCGACTTCTCGAGCTGCGGTCCGGCTTTCGTCGCGTATATGCTGCAGCTTTGGGCGGAATCAGCCGCCGAACTGACGGGAATCGGTTATGCCGAGGCGATCGAGCTTGGCTCGGAAATGCTGCTTGGCACCGGCAAACTCCTTACCGAAGGCGGCCTAAGCCCGGAAGAGCTGATCGAGCGGGTTGCCGTTCCCGGCGGAGTAACCGCCGAAGGCATCGCTGTACTCGAATCCGGTCTGCGCGGTGTATTTACCCGCCTGATTGAAACGACGCACCGCAAATATGACGAGGATATCGGCAAGCTGCACGCGCTCTTTCACCCGGATAAACCGGAGATTTCTCCGCCATCAGCTAACCTAAGATCGGTGTGCCCGGAGAAGGAAGATCCCCTAACCGATGTCAAACCACCAGACGGATCAGGGGCAACCTCCATTTCCTGAACAAACCGTTCATCTCGCAGGTGAATGGAGCTATAGCTATCTATCCTACGACGATATTAACCAGTTTGCCCGGTACGGCAACGACTTTACGAATCGTCTTCCCAGCCACGGCCTGCTGCACGCTCGGCAGGCTTAAGCTATGTTCCTGCATCGCTGCCTGATCCAAGTCCTTGGAAATTTTCGTTCGTTCGACGATTTTACCATTCACCTGCACCACGATTTCCACCTCGGCTTCAACGGTCCAAGCCTCGTCGTACGCTGGCCATGATTCATACGTAATCGTACCGGTATGGCCCAGCCGTTCCCAGAGTTCTTCCGCCAAATGCGGAGCCAGCGGGGACAGCAGCTGTACGAAGTTTTCCGCCGCCGCTTTCGGCACGGCATCTGTTTTGTAGGCCTCGTTGACGAAGATCATCAACTGACTGATCGCCGTGTTGAAACGCAGGTTCTCAAAATCCTCCGTCACTTTCTTGATCGTCTTGTGCCAGGTACGTTTAAATTCGTCGCTGCCCCCGTCCGTCGTAATTTTCGAATTCAGGCTGCCGTCCTCGGCGACGAACAGACGCCAAACACGGGACAAGAAGCGGTGAATGCCATCCACGCCGCTAGCGTTCCAAGGCTTGGTCGCTTCCAGCGGCCCCATGAACATTTCATAGACGCGCAGCGTGTCCGCTCCGTATTCGCCCACAATCTCGTCCGGATTGATGACGTTGCCGCGGGATTTACTCATTTTCTCGTTATTGGTGCCGAGAATCATCCCTTGGTTCACCAGCTTATGGAACGGTTCCTTGGTCGAGACGACGCCTAGATCGTACAGGACTTTGTGCCAGAACCGAGCGTAGAGCAGGTGAAGCACCGCATGCTCGGCCCCGCCGATATACAGGTCGACCGGAAGCCATTCCTCCTGCTTCTCTTTCGAGCACAGCTCGTTGTCATTATGCGGATCGATATAGCGCAGGTAATACCAGCAGCTGCCGGCCCATTGCGGCATCGTGTTGGTCTCGCGGCGAGCCGGTTTACCGGTTTCCGGATCAACCGTGTTAACCCAGTCGGTGACGTTCGCGAGCGGCGACTCTCCAGTACCCGACGGCTTGATAGCGTCGACATCCGGCAGGACAAGCGGGAGCTGATCCTCCGGTACCGGCTTCATCGTGCCGTCCTCCAGATGCAGGATCGGGATCGGCTCCCCCCAATACCGCTGGCGGCTGAACAACCAGTCGCGCAAGCGGTAAGTCACTTTGCCGCGGCCTTTGCCGTTCTCTTCCAGCCAGGTGATCATTTTCTTGATCCCTTCCTCTTTCCCCAGCCCGTTCAGGAAGCCGGAGTTCACATGTTCTCCTTCTCCCGTATAAGCTTCCTTCGCCAGATCGCCGCCTGCGACCACCTCAATGATCGGCAGATCAAATTGCTTGGCGAATTCGTAATCGCGCTCGTCATGCCCCGGTACTGCCATGATGGCACCCGTACCGTAACCTGCGAGCACGTAGTCGGCAATCCAGATCGGCAGCTTCGCGCCGTTCACCGGATTGATCGCATAGGCGCCGGTGAATACCCCAGTTTTCTCCTTCGCCAAATCGGTGCGCTCCAGGTCGCTCTTGCGCGCTGCTTGGTCTTGGTAAGTCTGCACCGCTTCGCGCTGGGCATCCGTCGTGATGGTTTGGACCAATTCATGCTCCGGCGCTAGCACCGCATAGGTGGCTCCAAACAGCGTGTCCGGGCGCGTCGTGAAGACCGTCAGAGAGTCGTTACGGCCTTCAATCTCGAATACGACCTCAGCCCCTTCGGATTTCCCGATCCAGTTGCGCTGCATATCCTTGATGCTTTCCGACCAGTCCAGCTCCTCAAGGTCTTCAAGCAGCCGCTCGGCGTATTCGGTAATCTTCAACACCCATTGGCGCATCGGTTTGCGAATAACCGGATGACCGCCGCGCTCGCTCTTGCCGTCAATGACCTCTTCGTTCGCCAAGACCGTTCCCAGTGCCGGGCACCAGTTCACCGGAACTTCGGCTACATAGGCCAACCCTTTCTTATACAACTGGATAAAAATCCATTGCGTCCATTTGTAATAATCCGGATCGGTCGTGCTGATCTCGCGGTCCCAATCGTAGGAGAAACCCAGCGACTTGATTTGGCGCCGGAAATTGTTGATATTCTTAACCGTAATGTCCCGCGGATGCTCGCCTGTATCAAGCGCATGTTGCTCCGCCGGCAGTCCGAAGGCATCCCAGCCCATCGGATGGAGTACGTTGTAACCGCGCATCCGTTTGAAGCGGGAGACGATATCCGTGGCCGTGTAACCTTCCGGATGGCCGACGTGAAGACCGGCCCCCGATGGATAAGGGAACATGTCAAGCGCATAAAACTTCGGTTTGCCCGACTCTTCCCGCGTTTTGAAAGTGTGATGCTGATCCCAGTAAGCCTGCCATTTCGGTTCGATGGCCTGGGCTCGGTAAACGTCATGGGGCACGTTGTGGTCCGCCATAATTCAAAATCCTCCTTGAAATACCAAATTAAGATGTGGGCCAAAAGTTGACTTTTTGAACTACCTTTAACAAAAAAACCTCCCGACCCGTAGCGTATAATCGCTAGGGACGAGAGGAAGTTTCCCGTGGTACCACCCTAGTTAGCATCGGACATGCTTTGTCCTAGCTCCCTTTGGACCCTTAACGCGGGCAAAACGATGATGATTTGCGCATCATAACTCCAAGGCGAGTTCGTCTGCATTCCCCAACCGGCTTGCACCAAACGCCGGCTCTCTGGATGGCGGAATTCAAATTACTATTCCTCTTCAAAGTTCCACAATATAGAATTGGATTATCAATCATTATATAAAATAATGCCACGGATCGTCAATGTCGGAACGATTGCCCTTCATTCGCAATTTTTTCACCCGTAACCCTCTTTACAGTTTCGCTCAAGAGAGTATAATTTATTAATGTTTCCCCCATAAAAATAAGTACTACAACTGACGAGACGTGGCTCAGCTTGGTAGAGCGCTTGCTTCGGGAGCAAGAGGTCGCAGGTTCAAATCCTGTCGTCTCGATTCTTATTTTACGGTTTTGAATCAATAGACAACACCTATTGGATATTTAATCCAGAAGGGAGTTGTTTTTTTGTTGTTAAAATTATCTCTATTAAGAACTTCATCGGTGAACCAATCGCTGCTGTTTTTTCAACACGTTTTGCCCTCTCTTCATATCAGTCTATGAAAGAGGCGGGAAGAGTGCCCTAAAGTAAGGACGGAAGCCGCGTTGTCCACGTAGCTTCCGTCCCAATCCTCCGGACGACTAACTCAAGTAACGATTTCGGATAACCCCCATGTGATGAAGCTCGTGTCCTGCAATGCCGTAGGCGAGCGCACGCGCCGTAATGCTTACGTTGTTGGCTGTGCCCTTGCGGGACCATGCCTCCGTCGGTAACCCTCGCAGCAGTGTGATCGTCGATTGCCGTACGGCCCGGTAGTCTTCGGCCAATTGCGCCGTTGTCCAGCTTCCGAAAGGAGGAATGAACAATTCCTGATCGAAACCGGGCAGCGGCGTCTGATCCCCTCTTGCAAATCGGAGCAGGCGGTAGGTCATGACGCGTTCACTGTCTGCGATGTGGCCCACGACTTCTTTCAGCATCCATTTCACCTCCGCATACCGATAGACGCTCTGGCTTTCGGTCAACGATGACAGTAGCTCAGTCATTTGCTTTTCCTGAGCGAGCAGAATGTCAATGATGTTGCCTTCCGGCACCAACCGGATATACGCGCCGGCGTCACCGGCGTATTCTTCTTCTGATGGTCTTTGGTTCATGCATAATCACCTTTCTATGAAGATATAGACATGTCTATTGAATTCGCGAAAGAATAGAACAATGGGCTTCTTTGTTTATCTATGCAAAAAACCTGTCGTTTCGACAGGTTGAATAATCATCAAATGTGCAGCGCCAAAAACATGGAGCGCCTCATTTCTCAATCGTCTTATTCCGCAGATATGAGCCATGCTCCTGAGTCCACGTCCACATCGCCTCAAAAATCGGTTGCAGCGCCTTCCCGCTCTCGGTAAGGTCATATTCGACATGCAGCGGTATGCCTGGGTAAAGAGTACGCGTGACGATTCCTTTTTCCTCTAACAGTCGCAAGCGATCTGTCAAAGTTTTCGGACTAATCGGTTGCAGTTTACGACGTAACTCGCCAAAACGTCGATTCCCGTTGAACAGTTCGAATAAGAGAAGAAGCATCCACTTGCCATCCAAGATTTCCAAGATAGGCTCAACAGTACCAGGGCATGATCGATCCATCACGTTTACCACTCCATAGTTCATTTTTTGAAACTATTGTACTTAAATGTAACTACTTCTCAAATGTAACACAGATCAATTAAGATGTGAAGCAAGGGCGGGAAAACATGTTGGGCATTTCGTTAGGAAGGAGGATCAACTTGATTAGACCGTTTGAATTAGACCCTGCAGAGTACCCGTTCACCGACCGGTGGCTACCTTACCGCGGGTGTCAGCCGCTACCCGAACATGATCGAAACGAATATGAGGAGGAGTAAGACTATGAAAACCATTCTATGGGCAACCTTAACCGCCAATGGAAATTATGCACAATCCGGCCCCGAAAATCCGCCGAGAAAAGAAGCGTTGGACGACTTCTTTACACATGCCAAAGCTGCAGGGAATTTCATTGTCGGGCGTCGGACCTTCGAAGGAATGCGTGGCAGCGGTGGACCAGGGCCTTTTGCCGATATCGATATCGTTGTTGTTTCTAAGAGCGCCACGGAAATACCGGGCGTAAAGGTTGTGAGATCGCCAGAGGAAGCCTTGGATTACCTGCAGGAAAAGGGCCATCAGACCGCTCTTATTAGCGGCGGAGCTGATGTCCACAATTCATTCCTGGGTCAAGGACTTGTAGACGAAGTGATTTTCAATGTAGCACCCATATTGGAAGGCAGAGGGTTAAATCTCTTAATCGACAAAGACAACTACCGATTTAAGCAAGTGCAACTATTAGACTGCAGGCCTCTCGGCAGCGGCGTCATTCAACTGCGCTATGCGATTAATCGAACTTTATCTTAGATGCTTATGCCGAAATATCTTTAAGCCTTCAGATGGCCCCTTTTCGAGGTGTCATTATTATTCTCAGAAGAATGCTCTCGAAAAACGGGCTACCTCCTCCGCATAATACTTCCATTTCCAATTTTTTTGACTTCATTTGCGAACATAACCTTAATGATTTGTAAGCTCATTTTAAGATGAATAGATGGCTAAGAAATCTAACCTCCCGTAGGATGGAAAATAGTGTCAGACAGCTATCGGCCGGTTTATTGCCGGTACATTCATTGGAGAGAGAATGGGAGGATTCATGGTGAGCCGTACTTTTTTACAGAAGATTATGCAGGTTAGCTTGGTTGTTTTGCTCTTTATCTTAGTAGGCAGCAATGCGATTCACGTCAATGCGGAAGGACAAGCGGGTACGAAGCGGACTTTGAAAGTGATGTACCAAGCGAAGTACTTATTTGATGAGGCTTTATTCAAGAAGCAGTTCCCAGACGTCGTGATCCAGGAAGTTCCATGGGATCGTCAAACTGAGTTAAACGAATTTATTGCGAAGCAATCGCCAGATGTGATCATGTTAAATCCCGTGGAATACAAGCAGTTGTCCAAGAATAATCAGTTGCAGGACGTGGGGCAGCTCATCCAACGTGACAGTTATGCTACGGAAACCATCTACCCCGGCTTGTTGGACGCCTTGAAAGTGAACGGGAAGCTCTATGGGTTAAGCCCGTATTTTAACACGGAATCGATCTTTTATAATGTCGACTTATTCAAAAAGTATAACGTTCCCCTGCCGAAGGATGGCATGACTTGGGAAGAAATACTGAAGCTGGCCGCTAAATTTCCGACCAAAGGAAGCAAGGATACCCGCGTTTGGGGTCTTTATTATCCTCTCGATAACTACGTCTACCTCATTAATGATATGGCCACTTCAGAAGGGTTATCTCGTTACGATGCCAATACATTGAAAGTCACGATTCATACTCCTGCTTGGAAAAAGCTCTATTCTACCGCGATCATGGCCATGAAGTCCGGTACGATTGAGGGATCGAATAAGGTGGGCTTTGCCAATGACCCTTTCATTATGGGTCGAGCCGCGATGACGGTAAGTACGGTAAGCATGGACACCTTAAGAAAAGTCACTGCGGATAAATCCGCGATCGCCAACTATAAATCATTTGCCTGGGGAATCGCCGCAGGCCCTGCAGATCCGAAGGATCGAACCCAAACTAGGAATGTGACTCTTCCTGCCATTATGGCGATTCCGGCGAAATCGGCCAATTCGGATCTAGCTTGGGATTTCATCCAATTTTATAATGGTGTCGATTACGCCAAATCCAGATCGGGCTCATTTTCAGGGTATTCCCTATCTCGCATGGAGGATAGCCAAGAATATCAAGAACATCGTTTGGATGCCTTCTATAAACTGAAACCCAACTTAGACTCTCCGCCGCGTCTTGAACCGAAGGGGATTCCCTTTGACAATCAAAAGTATTCGATTATCGTAACCAGCGAGATAAAACAGGTTTTGAATAACAAAAAGACATTGGATAAAGCGCTGATTTCCATTCAGACGCAAGTTCAAGCCAGCCTGGATCAAGTGATGAAGAAACAAACAAAGAAATAATATACCGGGCTGCTTGCACACAAACAAACTCGCGGCGATGAGGCCGCGAGTTTGTTTTGCTTTTCGGGTCGAGCTGGCCCTTAATAAATCGTGGGCACCATACCTCCGTCCATGCGAACCGGAGAGCCTCTAAATGCCGAGGCATAAGGGCTGCATAAGAACACGGCTAACCGCCCGATTTCAAACGGTCGGATAAACCGCTGCAACTCGGAATGCGCCAGGTTTGCGGCCATGAATTTTTTCTCCTTGTCTGCAAAAGCCAGGTCTTCCGGATAGATCTGTTCGATGATCTGCTGTACCTTTTCGGATAGCGTCGGTCCCGGCAGGATGGTATTCGAGGTGACCTCCGTTCCTGCCGTCCGTTTGGAGAGGCTTTTGGAAAGCGATAATAACATGGATTTGGTCATCGCATACTGAGGCATTTGCCCCGATGGCATCACCGCTTCCTCGCTGGCCATGAACAGGATTCGGCCAAAGTTATTTTTCAACATCTTGGGCAAGTAGAATTTCGTCAACGCGTTCGCGGCAAGGACGTTGGTTCGAAAGTAAGTATCCCATACCTCCTCGTTCATGTCTTCATAGGCCATGATTTCATAGATCCCCATATTGTTAATCAATAGATCAACCTCAGGATACCGCTCAAACAAGGCGTCCCGTTGCTGCGGGTCCACCAAATCGGCTTGCGCGTTCTGCGGCGAAGTTGCCGGGAACTCCAGCTTCAACTCCTGCACGGTGCGTTCGACTTCTTCCGGATCCCGGCCATTGACCAGCACCTGAACGCCCTCCCGCGCAAGTTCGAAAGCGATGGCTCTCCCTATCCCTTTGGTTGATCCGGTGACTAATGCCGTTTTGTTCCCTAATCCCATATCCATAGATGTATGTCTCCTTTAGCTGTATTCGCGACAAGCCGGTTGGATGCTCGGAATGCAGCAATCCGGCGTCTGGATACAGCTTATGTTACAGGGTTAGGCTTGTTCGGTAACTAGCGTACCGCGACAAAATTCTTGGATTCGGCGCCACTTGTCATGACGATCTGCCCCCCAATTGGGCGGAACGCCAATTCGAAGGCGTATCCCCTTCCCAGAGGCGGAAAGCCCGGTAAAACGAATTCTGGTCCTCAAATCCGACCAAAAAAGCGACCTCTTTGATATTCAGCTCGGGATTCGCCATGTATTCTCGGGCTTGTTCGTGCCTAGCATGATTCAGCATCTGTTTGAATGTTGTGCCTTCGTCTGCCAATCGACGTTGCAAGGTGCGATCGCTCATGCCCAACTTCTTTGCCACAACATGAATGTCCAAGCGTCCTTCGCCCAAATCTCGCTTGAGCGTCCGACGAACTGCCTCAGAAATCGAACGCGAGCGTTTCTCATCTAATGACTGATCCAATATAGGGGTCAGAATCTCCAGCAATTCTTGGTTATGCGAAACAAACGGCTGGTCTAAATCCCTCCGATTCAGCGTCAGCCGGTTTCGGGTGGAACCGACGGTGACCCGGCAACCGAAATAATCTTCCAATATGCTTACGTTGTCCACCGATCCGGAAAATTCCACGGAACGGGCGTTGATAGGCTGTCCGGTTCCCCGACGTCCAAGCTCAAGGAGAAAGGCCAGCGTCGTTCCGATCAGGACGGAAGGGCTGGTTGGCTCACTTGGCCCACCGCTTAGCTCTAATGTAATGTACGCCCCCTCCTCTTCGTTGATCAACAAGTTTTCCGGAGGACACATGGGTTTGTACCGTGCCATTCCATACAACGCCTCACGATAAGTACGGGCATGGTATGTCGCTAAAACAGTTGGCGGATAGTGATCCGAATCAAATGTGGACGCAAGCTTAACTATCCCTTTAGCTGAATCGCCCATGAGGTCAGCATAAGTCTGCCATATCCGAACATATTGTGCCGTGGTGACGAAGACCGGGGCCGTCATCCGGGATAACGTCAGTTGCGCTCGGCTGGCCACCACATGAGGGTCGATTCCCAATAACTGAAAACTCGCCCATAAACCTGGCGGGATGGTGATGCGGTCGGTATTCATCGGTTATCGCTCCCCTTCTATCTGCTTCCCTATCGTTCAAGGTTATGTTCAGTAGTATATAACAAGAAAGCAGCCTCCGGGGAGGCTGCTTCTCTTCGTTACGATATTTTAAGCTCCACCTTCGCTTGGAGACGTCCTCGCTCCTGAATCGGAAGCGGCAATCCCAGCTTCTGCAATTCGGCGTAGATCCAATCCGAATGATAAGCATAAACGATTTCGATGTTACGACGCAGCTCTTCACTATGGTAACCCGCCGTCGGCTCTTCAACCCGTTCGTTATCGCTGTCAGCCAGCAGCAGTCGATGCTCGTTAATCAATTGCTGAAGGATGACCAGATGCTCATAGATATGCCGATAAGATTCAATCTCCTCGGCGATTTGATCCATCGATTCACTCAGGTCTCGCGTCAAATGGAACTCTTCTTTGCACAGCTGATAATATTTCACTAAGCAATCCAGCTCTGCACGAAAGCTCTTTAGATCGACGGTTTCCCGGCAGGTTGCAATCTGCCCGAACAAATCGGCCATCCGTTTGGCGACGGCTTTACGCGCTTTTTCCAGATCAGCTTCATGTTTAGGCGGAAAGACCACCAGATTGACGATGACGGCGACGGCAATCCCGATCAGCGTGTCCGTAATCCGGTTAATGCCATAGAATATAGGACTTTCTCCCGGCTGGAGATTGAGCATGATGGCTAAAAATACGATACAACCGATGGATATCGATTTATTCCATTTTAACAGATTGCAAATATAAATCACGACGATGACCCCAATTGCGCAATATACCGCGTTTCCCGGTTCGATCATGGCGAAACCCGCACCAACGATTGCCCCAACGAATGTACCCATCGTCCGGTGTTTCCCGGCCGTAAACGAGTTGGTGACCGAATTTTCCATTGAAATGATCGTTGCGATCGCGGCGTAAAAAGGATACTCCAGGCGCATTAACGCGGCAATGATCACGCACAAACAGATGGCTAGGCCCGTCTTGAGATTGCGCAAACCGATCGTCCATTTCAACCTTATCAACCCCCAATTAAGCTCCGACCGTATTATATAGGAAGGGTTGATTTGACCTCAACCAATGAATGCTCATCGGAAGCTGGTTTTAGGGTATAATTTGAAATGTTTCATGAAAAATTCATAAAATTACATAGAACTTACAGTTGCCTTTTAGCGGCTTATGCTCCCCAAAGCAAATTCATGACATCGCGCCGCATACTTAACGGGGCTTCCTGAGTAGGACGGCCCACCCGGACGAGCATCTGAATCGAGCCTCCGCCGGGGGCATAATCGCGATGGATGCCGTCGTACAAAGCCTTCATTTCCGGGTACTCTTCCAAGGATTGGCTTAACGGCTGGACGGCCAGGCCCAAGCGATGGGCTTCCAGGATCAATCGACTGTATGCCATACCGCTTAGAACTTGGGCGGATCGGGTATTCTCGGATGCGACGATCATAGCGTAAACCGAGGTATGATCTACCGAAGTTTGAGTTGACTTGACGAAGGTATCGGCTGCAGCTTGGCCTACGTTGAGGGACGGAAATAACGTAACCATCCCTTGCATCAAATGTCGCATGAGGCCCTGAGTTCCTTGTCCCTCGACGGAAAATCCGTAACGGTATTTATTTTTCTCGCGTTCGTTGGCTCGAAAAATCAGCTCGGTTTCCTTCATCACCCGTCTTACGCTCGCCTCGATCTTAGCGGCTTGAATCGCGTACTCGCCAAGCTTCTGAACGTTATCCTCATCCTGGTACACCGTAACCTGCACCCCGTAACCGTCACCGATTCCTTCAAGCGTTGCCTTGGCTTCGGAGGAAAGCTTGCCCGGTTCGTAAGCTCCCCGGTTCGTATCCGGCGAATACAGAAACGGATATAGCGGCTCGGTTCGCGATTCGGCTTGCGTCAAAGTGATGCGCGCCACCGGTTTCTTCTCCATGCTGGCCGTCAAATGCCGCTCGTCGTATTCTCCTTCCGGGAACAGCCGAATCTCCACATCATACCCCTCCTGCTGTCCGGCAATGCGCACGTACTCCAGAAACGTCCCCTGAGTCACCATCATCTGCCGAGATAATGGATCCACCTCGGGGGTTAGGCGTGTTGAATCGGCATACAAATCCAATACGTTCGAATCCGCAGGGTCAAGCCGAACTATCCATGGCTGCATGTTATGCCCGCTTGCCGCGAGCAGACCGCGCGCAACCAAGGAAATCCGCGGATCGTCTGCCTGTTGCGCGTATTCGGGTTGCCAAGGTTCAAGATATTTCGGTGATGCCCCAATCCCGCTGATCAGAAGCAGCGCGATAAACGCCACAACGATGAAAATGCCGGTGCCCGCTACGATCATCTTCACTCGACCTCTCCCTATTCTCAGCCTCATCGGTCACTCTCTCCTTGACCGGAGCGAATCGAACGAATCAGCAGATGATAAGCCTCCGCCACCAAATCCTCCGACGTCGTATTATAGTAGTTACGAATATAGTTTCCTTTCTTACCCGCAGTATTAAATACGCCAACGGTGCAGGCCCATAGAACGAGCGCGGTTTTCTCCGGATGGATATCGGATCGCACGGAGCCTTCCGCCATTCCTTTGTTCAAAATTCCGATCAAACGGCCCATGACCTGTTCGCCGAGCTCGTAACACGCTTCCCGGGACGGGTCCGGAACGTCATTCTTAAAATCAAGCTCTCCGTTCTCGTATTCCATGATCGCGCGAAAATAGTCGGGATGCGTGAGGCTGAACCGATGTAATGTCAAGGCCATCTGCTTGAGTTCTCCAATGGCATCGGTACGGTCTTTTTTCTCCGTGTCGTCTCTCAACATTTGGAGCAGTTGTTTGTACCCTCGGGTCATGATTTCGAAATAGAGCTGTTCCTTACTGCTAAAGTAGATATATAGCGTCCTTTTGCTGAATTCTGCCGCTCTCGCGACATCGTCCATCGTTGCTAGATCGTACCCTTTTGCAAAAAACACCTTTTCCGCCGCCTCGATCATTTCCTGCCTGCGCAACTCGCGGGCTTTCTCTTTGCGCTCCTGGCTCCCCAAAGGATTCCCTCCATAAAATGTACTATAGTGCATAAAAGTAAACTCGTAGTTTACTTTTATTATAGTTCCCTTTCATTTCCTGTCAACCCTGGTTCAACCGTTCCCGAAGGCCCCGGTTTCAACGCAAACAGCCCCCTTCAAAAGAAGGGGGCTGTAATTCTTGTTATGCGTTATCCGCGGAACATGGCAACGATCCATTCCGCCAGCGGTTTCCACATTTTTGGATATTCCTGGGCAATCAAAGTCTTCACCTGATCAGCGTGAATGCTGGCGAAGTCATCGTTTTGGATGGCCAGGGTATACGCGCCCCTGACGGCATCGCCGATGGCGATATGCCCGCTGGCATACCCCCCGATGGCAATCCTTGATGCAATAGCCAAGCCGCCGAATGCATAAACGCCTAAGGATAAACCGCCGAAAGCCAGTACGCCCACCGCAGCTCCGCCGGCAGCGACGAAGCCTGCCGCCAAAGCGCCCATAGCCAGGAGCAGGGCCAAGGCCAGCGCACCCAGGCTGATCAGACCCGCCGCCATCACTCCAAGGCTTATGCCGCCAAGCGCGAGGAGTCCTAACGACACGGCGCCAACGGCAATATTGCCGATCGCAATCACGCCTTTCGCGACGTAGAGGCCGCGTCCTATATTGATGTGAATAAGCGGAACGCCAAACCAGGTAACCTTGCTTTTATATTCGTAATGATAACGATACGGAGCGGCGGAAGAAGAGGTTCCTTTTAGCAACTCCTGATTCTCCTCCGGCATATTCCGGACCAAATGATCCATGCTAACCTGAAACAACTCGCATAAGGCAATCATTTTATCCGTTTCCGGGTACGATTGACCCGACTCCCACTTCGATACGGCTTGCCGCGATACGCCGATCGCTTCCGCCAGATTTTCCTGGGACATTCCTTTTTGTCTCCGATAGTTCTGCAGCTTTTCTGCAAAATCCATATTCATCACCCCGCCTCCATCATAGCCGCTCCTCCGTCCCCGAACCATCAAGCGAAGCTGGCAATCTGTCAACCCTAGGTTGCGATTGGCCAAATTTAAGGTTTATTGCTCGGGAAATGAACGGTTTCTCCCAGTATAAACCAGCCGGAAAAGGGGTTCCGTGATATTTTCAGCAGTGAATGGAAAGGAGGGGAAGGTATCCCGTAACCGCAAGGCAGCAAGCATGAAGTCAACGTTTCGGCAACCGCCGGAACGCCAGCAGAATGAGCAGCAGCATGCCAATATAGCCAAACAACGGATACAGATACGTTAATAAGGAAGCAAAGCCGGCCTGACTAATCAAGAAGCAAGCAAGCAAAACGGCGAACAGGGTTGCGTTTTTGGGCACCTTGTAGAGGCTCTGCAGCTGCCGCGTGACCCCAAATACGTTGCCGATCAGCGTCGTGAAGATTTCGCCGTAGATCACCAGCAAAAACAGTACGTGCAAAAACGGGCCCAGGTCGCGCACGATTTCGGCCATCGGAATGTCATAGCCGAGCATCTCGGGCATCCGGGAATTCAAGGCAAAATGGTAGACCAGCAACATCGCCCCAAGTCCGACGCCTCCCCAAATCCCTCCCCATTTCAAGGTGCTCTCCTCCTGAACCTCGCTGCCTAGCGGAACCATCACCGCCTGAATAAAGGCAAAGTTCAAGGCAGCATAGACAAACGGACTAAGGACCCAGCGATACCCTTCCAACTGCTGCAGCTGCCAACCGTTCATCTCCAGAAGGCCCTCGGGTCGAATCGCCCGGAACGCAATCAAGCTCGTAAACAGAAGGATCATCGGAACGACAAGCGCGTTCACGATGACGATGCCGTTCATTTCCTTGGTCATGACCAGGTAGCTTAAACCGATACTGATCACGATGCCTAGTTGATAGGGAAGCTGGAGCTGCTCGGCAAAAATCGAACCGGTGCCGGACAACATCACGGCGGTAACCCCAAGCAGGATCAGCAAAGTCATGAAATTGGCAACCTTCCCGAACAGGCGGCCAAACAAATGATCGTTGAATTCCTGGTACGAAAAGGCCTGGATTCGATGGGCGTATATCATCATTTTCGTACCCAGCCACATGAAGAGCAAAGTCGAAACGATGATGCCTGCGGCGCCAACCGGACCGTAAATCGTAAAAAACTGCATGATCGATTGTCCCGACGCAAACCCGGCGCCCACTACCGTACCGATATAGGTCACGGCAATTTGAAATATTTTGACCCAGCGACCGTTCATATATCCTCCATAATTGCCATTTTTTATATCTATCGTACTTTCATCCTATGTCCAAGCTCTTCCTTCTATTCTCGAAATAAAAAAGAGGATTCTCCGGCCGAAATGCAGTACATTTAGGAGGTAAAACCATCTCAACGACGCGGAGTGAGTCACGTGAAATCGTTCTATCAAAACTGGAAACTGGATCCCGAGCTTCCGATGGATATCTATCAGAGCACCAACATCACGTTTTATCCCCATTTCCACGCCGAGATCGAGTTTATTTATGTCGCATCCGGCGAGATCCGGATCGGCGTTAACGAAGAAAGCCGCTTGCTCCGGCAAGGCGACATGGTGATTTGCGGCAGCAACGACATCCACACTTTCGACAGCCGGGGATTGGCATCGGAAATCGTCATTCTCATCTGCAAGCCCGAATGGATCACGATGTCCAAGAGCTGGCCGGTCGACTTTCGGTTCGCTTCCCCTTTTATTCCGGCGAACACCCCGGGTCTGGAGGCTGTAGACAAGCTGCTGGACGAGCTGATCCGGGAGAAAAACGAACGAGAACCCGGCTCGTTGCTGCTGCTGAAGGCCGGGATATTAAAGCTGTGCGGCAGTTTGCAAAGATACGCGGGCACCTTGCCGATGGACCGTTCGACCAAGGAGAAAACCGAATCCCGCCGGGAACGGATGCAGCAAATTTTGTCCTATATCGAGGACCATTACCACGAGGAACTAAATGTTGCGTTCATGGCGGAGCATTTTGCTATGGAACCTTCCCATTTCAGCCGGTCCTTCAAAGCCGCCATCGGCATGAACTTCAAAACTTACCTCAACACGGTACGGGTGTTAAGCGCCGAGCACCAGCTGTTGACCAGCGATCTCAGCATCATGGAAGTTGCCCTGGAGTGCGGCTTCAACAGCATTCGTACGTTTAACCGCGTATTCAAGGAGATTCGGGGCTGCATCCCTTCCAGCCTGCGCCACTCGGATAGCTGAACGAATTCCGCAAAAAGTGGGAAAACGCATATTTTGTCCAGGATTCCGCATAAACTGGCGAGAGAAATCGGGGGAATCTATTTATAATGATTCTTGAATAAAGAGCAATTCATCTACCCGCGAAACGGAGGAATTCGATGAACCCGCTGCGTGTCGGAATGATCGGTTACAAGTTTATGGGCAAAGCCCACAGCAACGCTTACCGGGCGCTGCCGATGTTTTTTCCCGGTGCCTTAAAACCGGAAATGGCCGTACTGTGCGGCCGTAACGAGGAAGCGGTGCAGGAGGCCGCAAATCGCTTGGGGTGGCGCGAAATCGCCACGGATTGGCGTGAACTTGTTGCCAGGGACGATATCGACCTGATCGACATCAATGCTCCCAGTGACGCTCATAAGGAAATCGCGCTGGCGGCGGCCCGGGCGGGTAAGCATATTTTTTGCGAAAAACCGTTAGCGCTTACATTAAAGGATTCTCGCGAGATGCTGGCTGCTGCCGAAGCAGCCGGCGTCGCCCATATGGTCGGATTCAACTATCGCTTCTCCCCGGCGGTCAAGTTGGTCAAGGAGCTGGTGCAAAGCGGCCGGTTGGGTAAAATCTATCATTTCCGGGCCTGGTTCCTTCAGGACTGGATCCTCGATCCGTCCTTTCCGCTCGTTTGGCGGCTACAAAAGGACGTTGCGGGTTCGGGCTCGCACGGCGATTTAGGCGCGCATCTGATCGACCTGGCCCACTATTTGGTCGGAGACATCCGTGAGGTGATCGGCATGAGCGAGACGTTTATCAAGGAGCGGCCGCTGGCCGAGAACATGACGGGACTCAGCGCCAAGAGCAGCGCGAATGCACCGAAGGGGCCGGTCACGGTCGATGACGCCACGCTGTTCCTGGCCCGGTTCGCGAACGGGGCGCTGGGCAGCTTTGAGGCGACGCGGTTTGCCGCTGGCCACCGCTCGACGAATGCGTTTGAAATCAACGGCAGTCTGGGTAGCGTGAAATTCGACTTCGAGCGAATGAATGAGCTTGAGGTGTATTTCACCTCGGACGACGCCGATGTTCAGGGCTTCCGCCGCGTCCTTGCGACCGATCCGGCACATGCCTATGCCGAAGCGTGGTGGCCGCCGGGGCACACGATTGGATTCGAGCACACGTTTACGCACGAAATGCTCGAGCTGACCACGGCGATCCGCGAAGGCCTCCAGCCGGTGCCAAGCTTCCGCGAAGGCGTACAATGCCAGGCGGTGCTGGAAGCGGTGGAGCGCTCGGTCGCGGAACGGCGTTGGGTCGACATTTCGGAGATGTGAGTCAGTTGGACCCCATGAGTCCGGAGCTTCAGCCTGCAAATGTGGCCCGACCCGGGAACGGGGCGGGGCGCGGGAGTGTGGCGTGGTGCCTGTTGCGGGAACGTGTGCGAGAGCGTGCGCGGGAGTGCGTGTGCGGGAGTACGGCGCGGGAGTCGGCGCGGGAGTCGGCGCGGGAGTGCGGCGCGGGAGTGCGGTACCGGAGTATGGCACGGAAGTTCTACCCGGGGTGCGGCGCGCCTAACGGACCGTAGCGACCTTATTTGCACATTTCCCGGCTATTTCCCACTGTAACGGACTCCAAAGACCTTATTAGACTCTCATCGCTTACATTTAGCTGGTTTTATCCCAAATAAGGTCTCCTCGGTCCGTTAGATTTCGCAACTTCACTCACGCAGGTAAATAACGTCTCTGGTGTCCGTTAGCAACTAGATGAGCTACTGAAATGTGTTCGGAGGAAACATACCTTAGAGGAGAGAAGGAAAGTCAAGATGAAAAAAGCATTAATCGTCTGGGGCGGCTGGGATGGACATGAGCCGGATCAGGTAGCTGGAATTTTCGCCGGCGTTCTGCGAGAGCATGCATTCGAGGTGGAGGTCTCCGATACCTTGGAGGCTTTTGCCGATGCGGAAAAGCTGCTTGGTCTTGATCTAATCGTACCGGTGTGGACGATGGGAACCATCGACCAGGGGCTGGTAAATAATGTGTCGGCAGCGGTACAAGCGGGAACCGGCCTGGCCGGTTGCCATGGCGGGATGTGCGATTCGTTCCGGAACAACGTCGATTGGCAATTTATGACCGGCGGACAATGGGTTGCCCACCCTGGTAATGACGGTGTGGACTACAAGGTTGAAATCATCGCCAATTCCAGTCCGTTAGTGGAAGGGATCGAGGATTTCCGCGTTCAGACCGAGCAGTATTACCTCCATGTCGACCCCGCCGTTGAGGTGCTAGCGACCACCCGTTTCCCGGTCGTTGACGGACCTCACCGCCTCAATAAGCCGGTTGATATGCCGGTCGTGTGGACGAAGCGCTGGGGCATCGGACGAGTCTACTATAATTCGCTAGGTCATCACGCGGATATCGTGGACCTGCCTCCGGTGAAGGAAATGATGACTCGCGGGATGCTGTGGGCAGCGGAAGGCAAGCGGCTTGCCCTGGAATCGCAAGGCGGCAATGGACAGCTCCAGCACAATTATACGGGCATGGGGGACAGCCAATAATGGACAAAATCAAGGTAGGGATTATCGGCTGCGGCAAAATCAGCGGCATTTACATGGAAAATTGTGCAAAGTTCGAGGCGCTTGATCTTGTGGCCTGTGCCGACCTCGATGTGAACCGGGCGCGGGAGCAGGCCAAACAATACAACGTCCCCCGAGCCTGCTCGGTTGACGAGTTGCTGCAAGATCCCGACATTCAGATCGTGATCAACCTGACCATTCCGGCGGCACATGCCGAGGTTTGCCTGAAAGCATTGGATTCCGGCAAACATGTGTACGTGGAGAAGCCGCTGGCCGTAACCCGTGAGGAAGGCTTGGCCGTCCTCGAAGCAGCCCGCCGCAACGGGCTCATGGTCGGCAGCGCGCCGGAGACGTTCTTCGGCGCCGGAATCCAGACGGCGCTGAAGCTGATTCAGGACGGGGCCATTGGCCGTCCCGTGTCGGCGGCTGCGTTTATGATGAGCCGCGGGCACGAGTTCTGGCATCCAGACCCGGAATTTTATTATGCCAAAGGCGGAGGACCGATGTTTGATATGGGTCCCTACTATTTGACGGCACTGATTCAGTTGTTGGGTCCGATTCATCGTATCGCCGGCATGACCGGCAAAGCGCTGGAACAACGTACGATCACCAGCGAGAAAAAGTACGGGCAATCGATTGAAGTCGAGGTGCCCACTCATGTCACGGGTACGCTGCAATTTGCGCATGGAGCGATTGCTACGCTAACCACCAGCTTCGATATTTTTGGTGGCAGCACGCTGCCCCCGATCGAAATTCATGGGACCGAAGGCACGTTGCTTGTACCTGATCCGAATTCCTTCGGCGGCCCGGTCAAACTCCGTCGGATCGGCGAGGAAGCCTGGACCGAGGTCCCGCTGCTCCCTGGCTATGCCGAGAACAGCCGCGGCATCGGCCCTGCCGACATGGCGAGCGCCTTGCTGCACGGCCGGCCGCACCGCGCCAGCGGCGAGCTGGCCTACCACGTGCTGGAGGCGATGTGGGGTTTCCACGATGCCTCCGATGCGGGCACCTACTATGAGATGCAAAGCACCTGTACCCCACCCGCCGCATTGCCGGTGGGACTGGAGCCGTATCGGCTTGATTAGCCGGATAACTAGCTGAACGAAACCCAAACGCAAAGAACCCCCGAGCTTCTTCCAGTTCGGGAGTTCTTTTTTAGTATAGTCCAAACTATGCGCGCCATATAGATGAACAGCGATTTATGGAGAGGAATGGGGAACTATGGCCGCTAATAAGCAACGTCCCTTTATATTTGTGACGATCAAAGCGTCTACGATCCGAAACATCTTTGTTCTGGATCTCATTGCAGGGACCGGAATTTACTACTTGATCAAGTTGGTAACCGCCAGCGTGCTGTTGGGCTCGGTTGGCAGCGCTTTGGGGACGGAGGCGATGAAGCGAATACCCATAGCGCGGTTGATTCAAATGAACCGGAGCATCTCCCCTGTAAAAAAAGCGGATCGTCACTAATTCGACGATCAGCCTTTTCAACCGGCGATTCCCCCCGCCGTGTTACAACACCGACGACGTGCCGCCGTCGATGTTGACCGCCGTGCCCGTCACATACGACGCGGCCTCGGAGACCAGGAAGGCGATCACCTTCGCCGCCTCCTCTACCTGGCCAATCCGCCCCAGCGGGATGCCATGGCGCGGATCGGTCGCGAACTGCTCCCAGGTGAGGTCGGGCGCGGCTTGGCGCCATTTTCGCTCGATCTGGTCGCTGCGGACCAGCCCGATGCATACCGCATTCACACGGATGCGGTCGGCAGCTAGGTCCTTGCTCATCGCCTTCGTGAGGGCCAGGCCGGCTGCCCGGCTAACCGATGTCGGCAAAGAAGAAGCTCCCGGCGTCTTGCCGCTGATTGCGGTGACGTTTAGGATCGCACCGCCCCCGGCTTCACGCAGATAGGGAACGGCAGCCCGGGAGAAGTTCACTGTCCCGAGCACCTTTAGATCCAGATCCGCTCCCCAAGTCTCCGCCTCGACTTGCTCGAAAGGCCCTGCGGCCGACGTTCCGGCGTTGTTGATGACAATATCGAGCCCGCCAAATTGCTCCGCCGCCTGCTCTACCGCCCGGCGCGCATCCTCACCCGAAGCGACGTCGGCGACGAGGACGAGCGGTTCAACCCCCGTCTTCGCATGAATGGTCGCGGCCGCTTCCCTAAGCGGACCTTCCCCCCGCGCGACGATGGCTACTTGAGCCCCTTCCGCAGCTAGCATGAGGGCGGTAGCAAGACCAATGCCCTTGCTGCCGCCGGTTATCATTGCCCGTTTCCCTTGCAAACCAAGATCCACGTGAATCCCTCCTCGTCGATTTATTCTTTTTTATTCAGAATAATTTACGTTTAGGATAACCCTTTGGCCTTCAAATACTCCGCCTTATAAGCCGCCGCCTTCTGGGCGATCAGCGACAGGTCGTTCTTCTTCACCGCTTCGTTCGTCAAGTCCGAGCCAATGCCGACAGCCACCGCCCCGGCTTGGATCCATTCGCCGAGATTCGCCAGCGAGACCCCGCCGGTAGGCATGAGGTTTGCCTGCGGCAACGGCCCCTTGACGGCCTTGATCATCGACGGATCGTACAGATTGCCCGGGAACAGCTTCACGATGTCCGCCCCCAGCTCCAGCGCTTCCTGGATTTCTTTGATCGTCATGCATCCAGGCATCACCGGGATGCGGTAACGGTTACACAATCTCACCGTGTCCGGGTTCAAGGATGGCCCGACGACGAACTGAGCGCCGCTCAGAATCGCCGCCCGCGCCGTTTCGGGATCAAGCACCGTTCCCACGCCGATTATGGCATATCGGGATTCATCCTGCGTGTCCCAGGTGTATTTGCGGGCTAGCTCCTCGATCGCCCGTAAAGCAAACGGAATCGTCATCGTGACTTCGATGACTTTAATACCGCCGGCAATCGCCTGCTCGGCCATTTGCACGACTTCCTCCGGAGTTTCACCACGCAACACGGCGACAACGCCTTCTTGCATGATTTTTTGCGTAAGCAGCAGCTTCTTCATCCTTATACCCTCTTTCTTACGATTACGTGTTCTTTACCCCTTACAATGAAAAAGAATATGACTCCAAATCAACACGCTGGCCGTTCACCTGTCGATTTCCCAGAAGTCCGGGACCCTCAACGCGGAGCAAAAGCTTGGCTTCCTCGGCATATGTAGCGTACGACACACCGATGCTTCCCGCTCCTCCACCGACTTCATATCGGGGCGCACGGGACATCGCAGTTGAGACGAACTCATCCAGTCCGGTGATCCCCCGAAGGCTCGCTCCCGGTACGCCAAGGGCTTCCACTACGATGCCAACGCAGCGTGCATCCGCCACAACTTTCAGATAACCGTTCCGATCCTGTACCTGGTAAGCCCCCGATACATACACGGCAAAATACGTCTCTTCGACCTTTCCGAATATACCATTCGCTGCAAACCGCCATTCTCCTTCCGGAAGCACGCCATAGACCTGTTCCGTCGCGTCTTCCGGCAGTGAGTATACAGCCATAACGACATTCTTATGATACAGCACATCCGTCCACCCGCTTTGATGGCGCGGGTCGTTGCCCGCAGGATCATATCCTTTGCCGGGATGGAAAAAATACAGCTGATTGCCTTTCTCGCCGCGGACCGGCAAGCTGAATAGCCAACGCAGCTGTTCGTTGTCGAATTCCTCGACTCTCTCCCACATCCCCCCGACCCCAAATTGACCGGTGAGATAAGCATAGGAATGAAGCCGATGCTTCACACCGCCGATCTCTTTAAGAAGAGCGGCTCGGGCCTCGAAGGGTTCATTCCGCTCCAGCGCCCGATGCCGAGCTCGCAGGGGCGCTTCGTAGAATAGAAACCCGGCATACTCTGTACGTGGCATCGCTTTCGGCAACTCGAAATCGCCGAATTGCACGTAGTCGTGCAAGACGTTGGCGTCCCGCGGCGCATCATGCGGCCAGCCGCGGGCATGGGCCCCAACCCAGGACCCTTTGAAATAATACACCGCTCGAACGTTCCATAAATGGTCGAGCATCTCGGAGAGCTCGTTCTTGACCTCCGCATCATCCACCAGCCCCCACGCGCAGGTAAACGCCTGAATCCAATGCCAGAACCACGGCAAAGCCCCGTATTCGGCCATACCCTCAAGGCGAAGATGGACAAGCGTTTGTCGCAGGCATTCCCTTCCATCCGCAAACAATGCCGCATCCCCGTATCGCTGTCCAAAGATCAGCTTCGCAGCCGTGTACTTCGCCTCGTGATGGTTGTACTCCCGTAAAGGTTTGCGATAAAATCCGCTGCGGTACACATGGGACAAGGCCTCCTCGAACCGCGCAGCCACCTCCGGGCTCAGGTGCTCCCCATAGCTCTGCACGAAATACACCATCAAACTGCCCATCAGCTCCACCGGCAGCACATGAGGCGTTGCCAGATCCGGAGCCGGGTCAAGCCCCAGTGGCCAATGGCCGTACAACGGGCTAGCCGCCACCCGATCCTGCAGTAGAAGCACACGCAGCAGCACCTTCTCCGCCAGTTGCCGGCCTTCCACGCGATCAAACGACGACGTTTCTTCCGAGTCGACGGCGGCTGCAAATAAATAGGAGGCGTAATAAAAGTTGTCCCGAATATCGCCGTGAAACCATAGCCCGCTGGCTAGGAGAGGCTGACGCCACGCATACTCGGCCGCTCGATGGACGATTTCTCCCATTCTTGTTCGATAAAGATTCATCAATTCGCGCCCCTTCCCCCACATCCTATCATGGTTCCCTCGGCGGCTAAAGCCGGTGAATCCACGATTTGTTACGGCAATCCTCTGAACTTCTGCGAGCTTCCTTCTCTAGATGTAACCCCTTGCAAAATGAACCGAAATGGATTAATGTGAACGTATATGAACATTATACACCAAAATGAACGTGAAAAGGAGAGATTTTACATGGAACGTCGCTACGCTTCGCATCCCAATGAGGTCAAGCAATTCGATACGGATCGGCTGCGCAAGGAATTCCACATCCCCACCTTGTTTACGCCGGATCGCCTGGAGCTGGTACTCACGCATGAAGACCGGCTGATTATCGGCGGTGCCGCCCCGGTGAAGCAGGAAGTTAAGCTGGAGACCGATCTGAAGGAGCTGGGGGTCGCCTACTTCCTCGAACGGCGCGAACTTGGAGCCATTAATGTAGGCGGGCCGGGATCGATCCTTGTCGACGGTACGGAATACGAGCTGAACAACAAGGATTGCTTGTACGTCGGCAAAGGCTCGCGCGAGGTAATTTTCCGAAGCAAGGATGTGGCGAAGCCAGCGAAATTCTATTTAAATTCGGCCCCGGCGCATCTGGAGTTCCCTACGGCCAAAACAACGCTAGCGGAAGCCGAATCCGGTGCGCTTGGTTCGATCGAGAACTCGAACGACCGTACCATTCACCGGTTCATTCATGAGAATGGCCTGCAAAGCTCTCAGCTCGTGATGGGGATGACCCAGCTCAAGACCGGCAACATGTGGAACACGATGCCTGCCCATGTCCATCCACGCCGCATGGAAGCTTATATGTACTTCGATTTGGCGGACGACGCCGTTGTATTTCATCTAATGGGCGAACCCAGCGAAACCCGGCATATCGTGATGCGCAACGAGCAAGCCGTCATCTCGCCGAGTTGGTCGATCCATAGCGGGGTCGGAACTAGCAATTATACATTTATTTGGGGAATGGCCGGCGATAACAAAGCCTATGCGGACATGGACGCAGTTCCCATGAAAGACTTGAAATAAGAAAGAGTGAAATCTAGCATGAATCAAATTCGACGTTATGAAAAAATCATGGAGGTTCTGCTGACGCAAAAGGAAGTGACGGTGGCGGAATTAAGCGAGAGCCTGGGCGTGACCGGCAAGACGATCCGGGAGGATCTCGCCAAGCTGGAGGAGCAAGGGCTTCTGGTGCGCGTGCATGGCGGAGCCATGCTTGCCCAAAGCGATCAGTACGGCATCCTGCCGTCCAAAGAGCCGCTGGCGAAACATGCCGAGGAAAAAAGCGAAATCGCCCAGCTCGCCTTAGCCCACATCCAGGAGGGCGACATTATCGCGCTGGACGGCGGCAGCACCACGCTGGAGATGGCCCGGCGTCTCGAGAATCGGCCTCTGACCGTTGTCACCAACGACGTGTACATTATCAGCGAGCTGGCGGCCAAAGACCAAATCCGTCTCGTCGTGCCGGGGGGCTACCGCGTCCGCAATATGCTGGCCGGTCCGGAGTCCGCAGCGTACGTTCGCCAGTTAAATATCCAGAAGGCTTTTATCTCGGCGACCGGCATCCACCCGGAACACGGGCTGTCGATTTATACCGGTGATTTAATTGATTTCAAACGGGCTTTGATCGAAACGTCCCGGGAAGCGATCGCGGTCATGAACCATCAGAAGTTCGGGCAGACGGCGCTCCGCACCTTCGCTTCGCTCAGCGAAATCTCGCGTATCATCACCGATCGCGGCCTCCCTGCTGAAACGTCACTACCGTACGAGCGTGCCGGCGTAACGATCGAATGGAAAGACGAATAACGAACGTTATTTTAAGGAGGAGCGTATACTCATGAATCGATTTGATTTAACAGGCAAAACGGCCCTCGTCACCGGGGCAGCCGGTGGACTCGGTCAGGGCATCGCTGTCGGGTTTGCTGAAGCCGGTGCCAACGTCGTTTGCGCCTCGCTGAGCAGAAGCGCGGAGACAGTAAGCATGATTACGGCCTTGGGCCGTAAAGCTTCGGAAATCGTGGTGGACCTCAGCGATCACAACAAATTGCAGGAGACCTTCGACGAGGCGCTGAAGCTTACGGGAGCGATCGATATTCTAGTAAACAACGCCGGGATCATTCGTCGAACACCCGCCAAGGACCACAGCGAGAAGGATTGGCTTGACGTGATCAACATTAACCTGAACACGGTATTCCTGCTGTCGCAAATCGCCGGGCGCCACATGATCGAACGCGGCAGCGGCAAAATGATCAACATCTGCTCGATGTTATCTTACCAAGGCGGAATCAACGTACCTGGCTATACGGCCAGCAAACATGGGGTTGCAGGACTAACCAAAGCGTTCGCCAATGAATGGGCTTCCTACGGTTTGCAGGTCAACGGCATTGCTCCTGGTTACATGGCGACAGACAACACGGCGCCGATACGGGCCGATGAGAACCGGAAGGCCTCGATCACGGATCGGATTCCAGCCGGACGTTGGGGAACACCGGAGGACGTAAAGGGCCCGGCGGTCTTCCTCGCCTCCGCCGCCTCCGACTATTTGAATGGCCATATCCTTTGCGTCGACGGCGGATGGATGGCAAGATAAGTTAATATCGATATCACCAACAGGCAGCTCCGAGTATTTCCAACGGCGGCTGCCTGTTTCCGATTTGTTAATACAACACTCTCCATAAGTAGAAGGTCGCGTACGACAGCCACGGTTTCCAACCTTCCGCCCAGGCCAAGAGCTCCTTTGCGGCCGGTTTCCGGTCCATCCCAAGCACATGCTTGACCGCATTCTGCAAACCTACATCGTTAACCGGAAAGGCATCCGGCATTCGGAGGCAACGCATCAGCACGTAATTGGCCGTCCACGGACCGATGCCGCGGATGCCGACGAGCCGCTTCTCCGCTGCTTTCACCCCGCCCGACGCCCGCAGCCCCTCCTTCGTCAGTTCTCCCGAGGCAATCAATTGGGCCGTGCCGAGCAGATACTCGGATTTGTTCCGGGTCATGCGGATCCCCTCCAAATCCTGGACGGTCAAACCGGCGATGTCTCGGGCGGACGGAAATACAAGGTACCGTTCTCCTTCGCAGTCGACATGCCGGCCGAACTGCTCCACAAGCCGCCGTTTCAGCGTGTAGGCAAAGGCCAGGTTGATCTGCTGGCCAATGATTCCCCAGGCTAAGGCTTCGAACAAATCGGGAATGCCGATATTGCGCAGTCCGTAGAAGGAATCCACCGTTCCCTGAAGCAATGCATCCCTTCGCGCCATCTCATAAAACGGACGCAAATCGGTATCCAAATCGAACCAGTCCCTTACGTAACGAGCGACCTCTTCGCGATCCCGCTTCCGGGAAGGAGCCGTGCCGCCGAGGAATCGAACCTTCAAGGCATCGCTCCCCTCCGCGCTGATTTCCATCACGGGAGTCGCTCCGGATTCCAGCGGAACTGCCTTGTACAGCCGCTGGTTGTCAATCCGCGACAAGCATTCATTGGATGACCGCGACAAGTACTTCACATTTTCGGCAAAACTGAATTCCTCGGGCACCGACAGCCTTAACATAGACCCCTGATCTTCCCACGCCGCATTCGGCTTTCCTGAATCTAACTGACCGATGACACTTCCTCCTCGCTTTGAACAACGCTTTACTCCTATAGTTTTAACACGATTCGCGTTCGAATCCATTTCGTTATCTTGCTTTTCCATTCGAAAAACATGACGAGGCAGCCTTTGCAAAGGTATACTAAGGCAGGAGGTGAGGTCACCCATGACGATGACCAGCGGGGATTATCCAACCGCCAGTGAAACAGAATGGCAGGCGATCATCCAAAACGATGCCTCGCAGGACGGTCGCTTTTTCTACGCGGTCGCCAGCACGGGGATCTTCTGCCGGCCCTCATGCAAATCGAAGCCGCCCAAACGGGAAAACGTCCGGATATTCGCCAGTGCCGAGCAAGCCAAGGCCGCCCGTTTCCGCCCTTGCAAGCGCTGCAAACCCGACGGACAACCGCTGCCGGACCGGGAATGGGTGGGGCAAATCGCCGACTACATCGACCGCCATTATGACGAGAAGCTTACGTTGGAACTTCTGGCCGACATGTGCCACGGCAGTCCGTACCATCTGCAACGCACTTTTAAACGCGTCATGCAAATGACGCCGGTCGAGTACATCCAGCGGCGCAGAATCGAAGCGGCCAAGAGAACGCTGCTCCATACGCGACGCACGGTTGCGGATATCGCCCTCGAAGTGGGGATCGGCAGCCCGGCGTACTTTATCACCTTGTTCAAAAAAACGACCGGAATCACGCCAAACGAATATCGGAATTCGCAGGCGGGATCGCCGACCTAGCGAAAATTACCGTTGTTCACGGCTATATTCGATCAAGCCTGGAGGTGTATTACCCATGAAAACCAACCAACCCCAACCCATATACTGGTCACGGCTCAACGATGGCCAATGGACCCTGTACCTCGCCGCCACCGGCAATGGCCTGGCGTACGTCGGCTCTTTCGGCCGGCCATTCGAAGAACTAGCCGCATGGGCCGGCCGCCGCTTCCCAGGAAGTCCGCTCATGCAGGACGAGCAGCGCCTGGCCCCCTACGCCGCTCAACTGACGGAGTATTTGGCGGCCAAACGCAAACGTTTCACCCTCCCCTTCGATTTGCGGGGAACGGCGTTTCAACTCGCGGTATGGGAGGCGCTTTGCGACATTCCCTTCGGGCAGACCCGTTCTTACACGGATATCGCCGAGGCCATCCGAAAACCGTCCTCCGTCCGCGCCGTTGGTACGGCGATCGGAGCCAACCCGCTGCTGATCACCGTTCCCTGCCATCGGGTAATCGGTAAAAACGGCGCGCTCACCGGCTACCGCGGCGGCCTGGAGATGAAAACCCGGCTGCTTGATTTGGAACATGCGGCCTTCATAGGCAGCCGCCGATGAGCCGAAGCGAACGCCGCGCTCCCAAGGCAGCCGCGATTGGGTACCGCGCGGCCAAGCGCTCCTAAGAAACAACCAAGCCGCCGAAACTTTGCTCCGGCGGCTTGGGCGTGATGGGATGCAGCAAAAACAATAAAATGATCACGTTAACATTCTAGGCTAGTTTCATCTCCGTCGGAAGAGTTAGTTGAAGTCTTTACCGCTCTACATGCCCTTTACCGGACAGCAAACGATCAATCTCCGCCGCGCTCGGCAGTCCTTCCCAATCGCCAACGGCCTGAATGACTTGGGCCCCGACCAGATTACCTAGGCGAACGGCCTCAACCATGCTGTATCCGCGCACCACGCCAGCCAGAAATCCAGCGCAAAATCCATCGCCCGCTCCCACCGTGTCGATCACTTGCTCTACCTTATAATAAGGGACAGAGGTCAAATGGCCTTGTTCCAGCACGAAGGTACAGTCGTCTCCGCCTTTGATAATGCTAATGGCTGACAGCTCCTGCAGCTTCCCGATAATCGTATCCACCGAATCGGTCTCGTATAACAGCTTCAATTCATCGAGCCCCGGCAGGAAATAATCCGCCTTCATCGCAAGCGGCAACAACACCTTGCGCGCGTCCTCGATGCTCCATAACTTCAAGCGCAAGTTGGGATCGAAGCTGACCTTCACCCCATGCCGTTTGGCGATATCTACCGCCGCATGGGCGGTTTCCACGCAGGAGGCGCTAAGCGCAGGCGTAATGCCGGTTAAGTGCAGCACCTTGGCCCCGGCGATATACAACTCGTCCAGATGCTCCGGACGCATGAAGCTGGCCGCGGATAACTTGCGGTAATAATAGACCGAGCTTTTGCCTGCCACGTTCTCCCGTACCATCATGCCCGTAGGCGCTTCGTCCGTCAACCGGACGCGGCTCACATCGACACCTTCGCCACGGATCACCTTCAGAATACGTCGGCCAAACGGATCGTCCCCAAGGCGGCCGCACCATCCCGAGGTTTGCCCCAGACGGGCCAATCCGATAGCCACGTTGGATTCCGCACCCCCAAACGATGGCGAGAGAGCGCTTGCATATTCCAGCCCTTTGCCCCCTTCCGCGATCAACAAGGCCATGCTTTCGCCGAACGTGACGACTTCCGGGCTTCCCGGTTTCGGTCTAGTTTCACTGAACGAATTCATTTTCAGATTCACACCTTCTTTTGGATTCAGTTTGTTATCATTATCTCATGTCCGGTCTCGGAAAACTATAATTATAGGCATAATATGAAAAAAAGCCAATCCACCCTTCGGGTTGCCCCGGATGAACCGGCTTGTTCCACGTTCGGAAGTGCCCCAACTCTCGCGACAGCCTAACCCCCAACCCCATTCTCATAGGCTGTGAGATGACCGTCATAACTGAGGCTGCTGCCGAGCCCCCCTGTGCCGAAACTAATGATCAGCGTGAGTGCCAAGATCCATTTCCGCACCTTTCAACACCTCCCCCATCAAGATTTCGTACTCTTTCAGCTGTTCGGACGAAACAAAGCTTCGATACTGCTCAAACATCGGGACCATTTTCATAAAAAACTCCTTATTCTTCTGAGCAACGGCATATTTGAGCGCATAGATCAATTTCTCCAAGCCTTCCGCGATTTTCTGTTCTCGCAGCAAATACATGGCCAGCTGGTAGTTTAAATCCAGGTACCGGTCCTTATTGACGGCAGAAACATAGTAATTCGGAAACTGGTTATATAAATCCGTATTCACGGGAAACTCTTTTAATACGTCGTCGATCAGAAAACCGTTAAGGTTCGCCGCTTCGACAATGATCCTCAAACTGGGAAGTACCTCATAGGGATGCTCTTTGAGGAAGTCGATATATTCCGGAAGGATGGCTTCATTTCCATTCAAAATCTCCAGATTATACCGGTTTGCTCTGGCCCAAACCTTAAATTTCCCGACCTCTTTCCAGCCCGTTTCGTTTAGGCCTTCAAACCAGCTTAAATCCGCGTATTCAGCCACGCAGGCCAACGCTTCGCCGTACCTCCCCTGATGCTCCAAGGCCGAGCCTTTCAACAAATACCCTTGACCGTAATAGACCACCAGGTGACGTTCACAATGCAGTTCGTGATAAGGGTTCGCGGACGCCGTTTTGCGGCTCGTTTCATAGATACGCCGGGCCAGCGTTTGCAATTCCTCGGCAAATCTAACGACATAAGACCACTTTTGCAGCGTGTAATAGGCATTCGCCAGATGAAGCAGCCCGTCGAGCTGAAGATCCTCCGGAAGCCGGTTGCGGTACGGCTCGAACCAGGTCGCGGACCGCAGATTCGATTCCGCGTCATCCCCCAGGTTCATCCGGAACAGGCGGTATTGGCTGATCGCCAAACGTTCCGAATGCTGATATTTCTCGTATTCGCAAACCGACTGGTAGAATAGCCTCGCCGCTTCGCGCCTTCCTTCTTCATAGAGTTCCTCGCCAATAGCAAAAATCATCGGGAGATAGGACAGGTCCTCGGCCAGACGGGACAACACCTGTTCAATACAGGCCAATTCTCCAATTTCCGCGCAGCGGAGCATAAACGACTTCAATCTCCTCCGGTTCGGATGCCCGGAATCGATACACTCCTCAATGTATAAGGGATAATACCGTCCGATCGGTTGCTCGAGCGCTTCAGTGATCAAGTCTAGCTGCCCGATGGAGATAGGTTTGGGGGGATTTCCGTTTAAAATGGCACTGAGCGTTCCCCGATTAATTCCTGAACGGTGGGAAAAGCTGTGCAAGGAATATCCTTTCCCTTCCAGCTGGCGGCTGATCACGGAACGAATCGTGGGTTCATTCGTCATTGGATCTCCCTCCTTCGGAATCTCCTATATTTTTACACATTATACGGAAATATGAACAGGTGGTCAAATAAAAAGAGGAGCCTCCCTATTTCTCGGGAAGCTCCCTACCGTCACTAGACTTCCAGAATGGACGGCATGATATGCGGGGTTCGGCCCACTTCTTTGACAAAATATCGCCGCAGCTGCTGCTGTGTCGCCCGCAGCCAAGCGTTATGATCGTAAGACTCCTTCTCGCCGAGCCGGTTCAAGCTCCGCTTCAGCATCGCTTCGGCCCGGCGCAGCAACGGCCTAGCGTCCTGCATGTAGACGAAGCCGCGCGAGACGATATCCGGTCCGGCTAGAATTTGCCGCGTTTTGCGGTCAACCGTCATCACGACGATGACGATGCCTTCCTGAGCCAGCTCCATTCGTTCAACCAGCAGCGCGTCTTCTGAGGTCGGACGCATCTCCCCGTTGCTGATTAGCACTTGCCCGGAAGGGATGGTCCGCCCCCGTTTGGCCCGGTTCCGGTACACCGATAACGTGTCACCGATGTTCATGACAAACACATGATCTTCGGGAATGCCCGTTTGCAGCGCCAGATTGCGGTGACTGAGCAACATCCGATATTCGCCGTGAATCGGGATGAAGTACTTCGGACGGATAAAGCTGAGCATCAGCTTCAGGTCCTCCCGGCAACCGTGCCCGGACGTATGAATGTCGAAAATCGAGCCGTAAATGACGTTCGCGCCAGCCCGCAGCAGCAAGTCGATACTGCGGTTGATGTTCTGTGCATTGCCGGGAATCGGCGAGGACGAATAAATGACCGTATCTCCCGGATAAACCTGCACACTCCGGTGAGCCCCCGAAGCGATCCGGCTGAGCGCCGCGTTCGGCTCGCCTTGACTGCCGGTACAGACGATGAGCACTTGCTCCTCGGGGTAACGGTCGATATGCTTCACGTCGATCAGCATGCCTTCCGGTACGCGGATATATCCCAGGTCCTGGCCGATGGCGAACACTTTCTCCATGCTGCGGCCGATGACGGCAATTTTGCGGTTCACGAGGGTCGCCGCTTCCACGACTTGCTGCAGCCGATGTACGTTGGAGGCGAAGGTGGCGAACAAAATCCGCCCATGGCAGCCGCGGAACGAATCCAGGATCGCGTCGCCGACCCGACGTTCAGAAGGAGTAAAGCCTTCCTTCTCACTGTTCGTGCTGTCGGCGAGCAGCGCCAATACGCCTTCACCGCCAACGCTGGCCATTTTAAATAGATCGGCAGGACGGTCCTCCGGCGTAAAATCAAATTTGAAATCTCCCGTATGCACGATCGACCCGTACGGGGTATCAACGACGATACCGAAAGCATCAGGGATACTGTGGGTCGTCCGGAAGAAATGCACGGCCAGATGCTTAAATGCGTACCGATCGTTCTCCTGGAATACGTGCAACTCCGCTTGTCCGAGAAGCCGATGCTCCTCTAGCTTGGCTTTAACCAACCCGATGGTCAGCGGGCCGCCGTAGATCGGCAGTTGCAGTTGGCGAAGCACATACGGAATCGCGCCGATATGATCCTCGTGACCATGGGTGAGGAATAGGCCTTTCATTTTATGCTTGTTGTCAATTAAATAACGAATATCTGGAATGATACAATCAATGCCCGTCAAGCGGGAATCCGGGAATTTAAGCCCCGCGTCAATCAGAATGATCTCATCTCTATATTCGATGCCGTACATATTTTTGCCGATCTCCCCGATCCCGCCGAGCGAGAAAATCCGTACAGGCGGAGGAGACGACTTCGAACGTCGATTTGTCTTTACTGGTTTAGTTGCTGCTACATTCATTAGGTAGATAATCCTCTCTGAAGGGTTCGTTCAATAGGGTATAAGAGAATTATACTGAATTATCGGCACAATAACTATTTAATTTTTACGGAATGATAGAAGAATACAGGGGGTTGAGGCGTAACTGTTTAGGCTAACATATCATTTTGTTTCAATTTACCAATTAATTCCTGATAGGTATCTATAACATGAGCAGCAGCGAAGCTCCGATAACGTTCGAATAATTCGACGTATTTAATGATCAATCCGCGATGCGTATTATTCAATTGGTAGAACAGGTTCAAGCTTTTAATAAAATAGCTAAAGCCCTCCGAGTACTTCCCTTGACGCAAATAGTAGGTGGCTAATTCAATGAAAAGACGAGAAATGCGATCGAGGATGAGTTGTTCAGTGTACACCCCCAGCGTTAGCGGTTGATGCTCCAAAGCCTGAATCTCCGTGTCAAATCGTTGGAGGATATCGTCAATATGAAATTCATAACGATTAGCCGCTTCAACAATATTGAATAAAGAGACGATCAGCTCATCCTTCCTCGTCTCGGCAAATGTCGCATACTCCTGAAGTACGGTAGCATCGCCGGAGGATAACCTAATCAAAAGAGCATTTGCCTGCGCCCACTCTTTAAACCTACTTTTCCAATACAATGTCTCTTTGTCTTCCTCTTTGACCCAGCTTAAATCCGAATAAAGTTGAGTATATTTTAACGCTTTCTCATACTTCCCCTTTTTATCATAAATTGCCCCATAAAGAAGATAGGAAAAGGCCAGATAGAAAAACAAAGGTCTTTGGTTTTTGCTTTGGAACTCCGCGCCTTGACGTTTAGAAAAGTAAGCATTTTTTGACTTTTGCTCCATACTTCGAACGATACTCTCTACTTTATCCCAGCGATCTAACGCACGATAAGCATTCGCTAAGTCTCTTAATGCATCCAGCTGACTCGCCTCATCCAGCCGCTCGACAAAAGGCTCAAACTGGATCGCGGCCCGGTAGTTTTTATCCTGGTCTGCACCCTGACCGATCAGGAATAAACGGTACTGGCAGAAGGCCAACCGCTCGGAATGCTGTCTGCGCTCGGTCATGGCTACATTTTCGTACAATATCCCTGCCGCTTCAAATTGATTTGCATTATAAAATTCTTCGGCCAGATCAAATAGGAGTTGAGCGTAGAACGGGTTGTCCAGCAATAAGCCGACGATCTCCCGAATAAGATCTGGCCTATTCAATTCAGCGCAATTTTGCAGCAATGGTTTAACCCTGCGCCAATCGGGGTCTGCTTCATGCAAATACTCGCTGATATATGTCTTGTAAAAATATCCTCGGGGGAGCTCCATTACCGCGGTGATCCGCTCTAACTGTTCTACCGCGAGCGGACGGTTGCCGTTCAGGATCGAGCTGACCGTCCCGGGGTTCACTTCCCATTGCTTAGCTAACTGAGTAAGACTTAGCCCGTTCCGCTCCATATATTGATGAACTACCGCAATAATTGTGGTTCGATATTTCAAGTGATTCAAGTGAATCCCCCTCAATCATGCAAATGAGACTATACACATTACTTTAGGGGATTATGTCTAGAATTGGAAAAAGAAAAATTAACAAGCAAAAACTGACATAATAAAAAAGACCAGCTCGCAGGAGCTAGTCTCTGGAAGAAGCTGATTTGGAGTTTAGATTAACCGCCTCCGTGATGGGAACTCAAGAAAAATTGTTGATTTCCTTCATCTAGTGGGATTAGAGCAGGATTAATCAAAATAAATAAAAGACTACTTAACAAGAGGAGTGACGCCCATTTTCTTTTCATCTTCGTACACCTCACTAATCAATTTTTTGTAGGCCGAATTAATTTCGATGGATGCATGCTCTCTATAAAGTTCAAACAACCCTACACATTTGATTATACATGCTTTATTATTAATATTTGAAGATATTTCCAAACTTTCAAGTAGATATTTAAATCCCTCTGAGTACTCGTCCTTATGTAAGTAATAACTTGATAACTCGTTTAAAAGACGAGATATGCTATCCGTAATCATTTGCTGAGTATAGACACCAAGGGCTGCTGATTTTCTAGTTACGGAAGCAATTTCCCCTTCGAAACGTTGTAGTATATCTTCAACATTAATCTCAAATCGGTTGGCTGCTTCCATAATGTTTAATAGAGATAGAACAATTTCATCTTTTTTGGGTTCAATGTACGCCACATACTCTGAGAGCATGCTTGCATCCCCAGAGGATAGCCTAGTCAATAAAAAATTTGCATAAGACCACTCTTCAAAAAGATTCTTCCAATGTAGCGTTTCCTGATCGTTTTCTTTCACCCAACTTAAATCCGCATAACGCTGAATATAATGCAATGCTTGCTCAGAATCTCCCTGTAAATCACAAATATTTCCTCGTAACAGAAAAGAATAGGCTAAATAAAAAAACAAAGGTCTGTTTGGTTTTTTCGAGAAAGCCTCCCTCAGATCCCTTTCCGAAAAATAGAAGACCTTGGCTTTATGCTCGAGCCTTTCAACAATGTTCTCGACTTTATTCCAGTGGTTCAAGGCGCGATACGTATTAGCCAAATCTTTTAACGCATCCAACTGCTCCATTTCATCCAACCGCTCTACAAAGGGCTCGAAACGAATCGCCGCTTGATAATTCTGCTCTTGATCCGTTCCCTGTCGGATCATAAACAACCGGTACTGACAAATCGCTAACCGTTCCGAATGTTGCTTCTGTTCGCTTTCGGCGATCACTTCATAGAGAAGTGCGGCTGCATCCGGCTTACTGCTCCCAAAAAAGTCCTCCGCAACTTCAAACAACGGGCTGGAATACATCAAATTGTCCATCAAGAAATCTACAGTTTGTTGAATGCAACCCAGTTTGCCAAGTTCGGCACACCGGTAAAGGAAAGGCCTGATTCGCCTCCAGTTAGGGGAAGCCTCCGTCAAATAATCTCTAACATACTCCTCGTATAAAAAACCTTCGGCAAGCCCCATCAACGCCGTCAGCCGATCCAATTGCTCAACGCTCATCACCTTCCTTCCGTTGATCATTGAACTTACCGTACCGGAGTTCAAACCCGCCAGTTTGCTCAATTGGCTAATATTTAAGCTTTCCCGGTGCATGAAGTCGCTTAATTCCGTCAAAATCGTGGTGGGTTGATTCATCCGACAACCACTCCTAACGAGCTTTCAATTCCTCTCGCTACCCGTAAAAATCAATATGATAGGAATCTTCGATAGTTAATGAGCAATATTGCTATTTCGAATCTAATATAACCGTCTGTTTTTGTCAATAATATGCAATATAGAACTCTCGAATTCTTTTTTAACGAATATGAAACTTCCAGCACTCTGCAGTTCACCCCTCCGCTTGGACTAAACTTATTACGAGAGGTGGCCTTCATGGAAGTAGCAAAGCAAGTCGGCAAGAATGTCAGGTACTATCGCAAACTCAAGGGGCTTACTCAGGAACAACTGGCCGAATCGACGGAAACGTATGGCTCTTATATCGGGCGATTGGAACGCGGGGAACAAAACGTGCAGCTCGAAACGCTACACAAAATCGCGGACGCGCTGCAGATCAGCGTGTATGCGTTATTTCGAAATCCGGGGTATGACGAACTCCAGGACCAAACGTGGATTTGGCAAATCGTGCAGTTGCTGCAAGAGCAGCCCGCCGAGGAACAAGCGCGTGCATACCGTGTACTGAAAGAAATGTTTCGTCAAAAATAAAAGGGTTTAAAACGGATATCCTCCGCTTTAAACCCTTTGTTCATGTTCGCTTAGTCCCATAATCCGCTGCGTCCTACGACCTCCAGCCAACGTTCGGCCAGCAAATCATGACCCGCCGCCGTCGGATGGACGCCATCCCAGAGCCAGTATGCCGCCTCTGCCTTCTCGGTCGCCGCATCAAAAGCGTCCTGCAGCGGCACATGCACCGCACCAAACTCCTCGGCCAATTGGCGTACGGTGTCTTGGTACCGCCCCACCAGGCGCTCCCACTCAGCCCATTTTCCCGCCGTAGCACCAGTGTTCAAGATAAACGGCTCGCATAATACCAGCTTGGTGTTTGGCAATACTTCCTTCGTCTCCTCCAGCAAATGACGGTACGCCCGCTCGAAGCGATCCGTCGCCCCGCTAGGTTCACCGCTCATTTGCCGCCAAGCGTCGTTAACGCCAACCAGCAGACTGATGATGTCCGGCTTCAGGCTGATCGCATCCTCATTCCATCTGGCGTAGAGGTCGGACACCCGGTCCCCGCTAACCCCCCGGTTAATAAAGGTAGGTTGCTGCTCCGCGAATTCGTTCCCTAACTTTGCCGCGATGATGTAGGCATAGCTGTGACCCAATACATGATTCGAATCCGTACCACGATCCCGCTTCCCGTCCGTAATCGAATCCCCTTGGAATAACACCGTGCATTGCTTTTTCATGTGTTTCTCCTCTTTCCATTCGACTCTGTTTCCCATTATAACTTTAGAAACCCGCGATCCTCCATGAAGAAATTAGTGCAAAAATGCAGCTAATTCCTCAAGTCTGTTCTCAAACTCGCGATTTGCTGCAAAAATGCAGTTATTTTTGAGAGTATAAGGGCAAAACCCGTTCATCGCCAAAAATAACTGCATTTACGCAACTATTTCGTCGTCAGCATCAAAATGACTCCAAAATAACTGCACTTTTGCATCTATTCAGTTGTATGATGCGTAGCTTCACATGGATAAGAACACGATCACTTCACCGCCACAAAAAACAGCCGGGCCGCGTCATCCACCGCTTCCACCCACTCGAAATCCGCGTAAATGGTTACGTCGCGGAATCCGCAACGCAGCAACTCGCTTCTCATCCATGCCGGGTCGTAGGCCCGCTGGATATGCGTTTCTTCGAATCGGCGGTACAGCCCCGGGCCCTGTTCCTCCTCACGGGCGAAGATCGACAAATGATGCTCGATCTCATTCCGATAGGCATCCCGTTCGCATGTCCAGATATAGGACACGCTGGGCTCATCCCAAATAAACGGTTGCTCCTCCTCGTACCGAACTAAAGTGTTGGGGTGGTGCACGTCAAACAGAAACGTTCCTCCGGGCTTTAATCCTTCATATGTACGGCGGAAGGTGCGAACAATATCGTCCTCTTCCAGTAAATAGTTCAAGCAATCGCAAAAAGAAATGACGGCGTCAACCGGCTCAGGCACGGACCACTCCGTCATATCCTGCTGCACCCAGCGCACGCTGCCCTCGCGGAACAGCCGGGCACCTTGGGGTGTCGTTTCCATTTTACGGCGGGCCACTGCCAGCATGTCGGCGGACAAGTCGATCCCCGTCACCTCGAACCCGGCATTCACCAGCGGAATCGTGATGCTGCCGGTTCCGCAGCCGAGATCGACGACCGTCCGCGGCATTCCATGCCGCTCCCAGGCCGTGCGGGCAAATCGGATCCAGTCCGGGTAAGGCATGTCTTCCATCAATTCGTCATACACATAAGCAAATTTCCGATAGGATGCCATGGGCTTGCTAGTCACCGCTTTCTGTCTGGATGCTGCTGTTACTTAGGCTTCCGGTTGTTTTGAGTCGTCTCCGCCGGCTGCCGGCGACTCGACCAAATAGGTCCAGTTTTCCTTCTGGACCACCTTGCCTTCCTTCATCAGCTTGCCGATCGCCCGCTTAAACGCGGATTTGCTGATCGAAAACCGCTGCTTGATCAGGTCCGGCGGCGTCGCGTCGGAATACGGCATACCGCCGCCCGGGCGGCTCTCCAGATACGCGAGGATGCGCTCTGCGTCCTGGCCCATACCGATTTCCTTGCGCGGTGCCATCGCCAGGTTCACGCGCCCGTCCTCGCGAATATGGGATACGCGAACCTGCACACGTTCACCTAGCCGCAGCAGACGATTGCGTTCCGATGTGTGGATCATTCCGATCGCGCCAAACCCCAACACGCCGCCCTGGACGACAACAAACGTCCCCATTTGCAGCGGCTTGTAGACGATGGCGTCCAGCCATTGATTTTTCCAGGATTCCGGGGCATGGAAGGCGTGAGGAGCGAGCTCCTGCTCACCCGCCAGCTTCGCTTTGAGTCGTCCCTGCTTGTCGTGCTCCATGATGACGTACACCTGATCACCAACCTGTGGATGGAGCTCCTTCAACTCTGGTAGCTCACGGATCGGCAACAGTAATTGACGACCCAAACCCATCTCTAGGAAGCAGCCCAGCCGCGGATGTACGTCCGCCACCTCGAGCAACGCCAGCTCGCCAAGCGTCAGATGCGGTTTTTTCATCGTGGCTGCCAAACGGTCCTCCGTATCGAAGAACAGGAATACCTCAACCGGTTCTCCCGGCTTAACCTGACGGGTCAGCTCAGAGTAATGGAGAAGGACATCCTGTCCACCCGCGCTAAGGAAATAGCCGTATGGCGAAACTTCGCGGTCTATCGGCAAAGATACTATCGTCCCTGCGACCAGACTCATACCGTCTCCACGACTTTGGCATCCGACCAAAGCCGCTCAATATTGTAATATTCGCGTTCATCCCGATGGAACACATGGACGACCACATCGCCTAGATCCATCAGGACCCAGCGTGCGGAATCCATACCTTCAATGCCACGAACGTTCGCGCCAGCGTCATGCGCTCTTTTCCGGATCTCCGTGACGATCGCCTGCACCTGTGTATCCGAGTTGCCGTGACAGATCACGAAATAGTCCGCGATCAAAGAAATCCCCTTCAAATCCAATGCTACGATGTTCATCGCTTTTTTATCGTCTGCGGCTTGCACCGCCATGTTCAACAATTCGTTTGAATTTACCGCCATTCACTCAGCCTCCCTTGATTTTGTTCGGTTTACTATCAAATCATTACGCGCCAATAACGTCAGCGGAAAGATCGGTTTACCCTTCTCCAGTAAAAAAGAGATCGTCGAGTCGAATCCGGCAACCAGCGCATCCTCCAGACTCGTCTCCGCCAGTTCACGAATCTTCTCCACACCGGGGAATTCGCGCCCCGGCTCGATATAATCGGCCAGGCAGACGATTTTGTCCAGCAGGGTCATGCCCTCTCGGCCCGAGGTATGGTAGCGGATCGCGTCCAGCACCTCTTCATCCTCCACGCCGTAATCCCGCTTCGAGATAAAAGCCCCGACTTCGGCATGCAGCAGCTGCTTGTCATGCCGGAGCAAATCGGCGTTCAAGCCGTTATCGCGGATGATCGCCTCCTGCTCTTCAATCGGCCAAAACTTAGCCAGGTCATGCAGCAGGGCGGCCAAATCGGCTTTGACCGGATCGGCTCCATACCGCTTGGCCAGGATGACCGCGCTCTCCATTACGCCTTCAACATGCTTCCAACGTTTGGAAGGCATCCCCGCGGAAACAGCAGCGATCAGTTCCTCACGGCTGTAATCCATACAATCCGCTCCTTGTCATATATTCATACACGACGTCCGGGACCATATACCGGATTGAACGTCCCGCGGATAAGCGGCTGCGGATCAAGCTCGAAGAGATATCGACGAGTGGCATTTCTGCGAGCTGCACCGCCTCCTGGATGAATGGGGGCAGCGCGTCCAGCTCCAGAAAGCTCCCAGGGCGCTGCAGCCCAATAAACGAGAGCATCCCGGCCAAATCCTCGATCCCTTCCCATTTCGGAAGATAATTGACCATATCGGCCCCGATAATGAAATAGAACTCCAGATCGGGATGCAACGAACGGATTTCCCGGATCGTCTCTACGGTATAGGATACCCCGCCGCGGCGCAGCTCGATGTCGAGCGGTTTGAAAGCCGGATGGCTGGCGATCGCCGCCTCCACCATCTCCAGCCGCTGCTGGCCGCTGACGCCGGCCTGATACTTATGCGGAGGGATATGGGAGGGCATGAACCAAACCTCTTCCAAATGATATTGTTCTCGGGCGGCCTCCGCCGCCAGGAGATGGCCGAGGTGAATCGGATCAAACGCCCCGCCCATAATGCCGATTTTTCTCATTTTGCGTTTCCTCCGAACCTATGGAAGTTCGATTTGCTTGTATTCGCGAGATTCTTTGTAGAGGATAATCGTCCGACCGATCAACTGAACCAGCTCGGCGCCGGCGCCTTTCGCCAGCTCCTCCGCGATTTCCTGCGGATCGTCCAGGTTATTATTGAGCACAGAAATTTTGATTAGCTCCCGGCGTTCGAGTGCCTCCGAAATCTGCTTGACCATATGCTCATTCGTTCCGCCCTTGCCTACTTGAAAAATAGGCTGCAGGCTATGCGCCATACTGCGCAGGTGACGTTTTTGTTTTCCCGTTAACATGTCGTTTCATGACTCCTTAATATTCAATTATGCGACAACTCACTTTATTGATGCATGCTCGCTAAAACCGCGGCCCGCATCGCTTCAACCGGAGCGGTCCGGCCGGTCCAATGCTCAAACGCGTAAGCTCCCTGGTAGACGAACATTCCGAGTCCGCTATGGATCGTGCATCCTCTCACCTCGGCTTGCTGTAAGAGCTCTGTCTTGAGCGGATTGTAGATCAGATCGCTAACGACGATCCCCTCCGGGATCTGCCGCAAATCCAGCGGACAATCTCCAACGTGCGGATGCATACCGACAGAGGTGGTGTTGATGATGAGATCAACTTCCGGTAGAACTTCATCCAGTTCCTCCATCCCGCAGCCGTTCAAGCGACCGAGATGCGCCCATTCGTTGGCCATTTCCCGCGCTTTCTCAGCGGTACGGTTGGCGATCGTCACGAGGCCCGGCTCCTCCTGCATCAGCGCATATACGATCCCGCGCGCTGCGCCGCCGGAGCCCAGCACCAGCACACGTTTTCCTCTCAGTTCTGGGGCCGCTTCCTCTTTTAGGGATCGGATATACCCGATCCCATCGGTATTGTACCCGGTGAGCACACCGTCGTCATTGACGATCGTGTTCACCGCTCCGATTAACCGGGCTCCCTCGTCGATCCGGTCCAAGTAGTCCATCACTTCCACTTTATGCGGGACCGTGACATTGATGCCCCGGAACCCCAGCGCGCGAACGCCCCCGATCGCCTCTTCCAGCCGACTTCCCTTAACGTGAAACGGCAGATAAGCGCCTGCGAGCCCGCAGGCCTCGAGCGCGGCCGTATGCATGACCGGCGATTTGGAATGTTGGATCGGATCGCCGATGACGCCGAGCAGCAGCGGCTGACCGGCGCGGCTGCCTTCCCGCGCCTGTTCACCTTCCCGTTTCTCGTGATTCGCTTGCTCTCCCATCGGTTCTCCTCCCGCTCAGCTTTGTTCGGTACTCCCAAAAAGCTGATTTGATGACCAATCTCCGTAACATAAGGTTAAAAACTAACGCTATTCCCCCTGCTCAAGCTATTCACGGGAAAATAGCGGTAATAAATCACCTTAATCCCTCGAAAACCGGCCATTCAGACGCTCTTCTCCCTTAATAGAGTGAAAATGTAACGCTATTTTGTCTGAAATACATGTATCGCATAAAATAACGCTGTTTTTTACTCTTATTGAAGTAAAGGAACGTCAATCACCAATTAAATCAACGAAGGCCGGACGAGCACCTTCACACCCTTAGGCACATGCGCCGCAACTACTGAACCAAAGTCATTGTTGATCTTGATCCAGCCCAGACCGGAAATAAACAAGTCGCTTCGGCTGCCCTTCGGAATTCGGAACTCGTGACGCGTCCACTCCGGCAATGCTTCGAGATGCTCCTTGCTCGGCGGCGCCAGCATTTCCCCGGCATGCTCCGCAAATAGCTCGTCCGCCCGCTCCAGCTTCGTACGGTGAATCGGCACCCGGCCGCTGACAAAACAAGTAAAAGATTGGCGATCCCCCTGAATAAAATCAAACCGGCCAAAGCCGCCGAAAAAGAGCGTCTGTCCCTCATTCAGCTGGTACACTGCCGGCTTGAGCGCTTTGTCCGGCATAATAACGCCCAAATCAGAGGGGGCTACCAGCTCACTATATCTAGACGGATACATGATCCCCGGCGTATCGATGATCGCCTTCCCGTCATCCAGTGGAATATGCACCATATCCAGCGTTGTGCCCGGATAACGCGAAACGGTCAATTCCTGCTCCAGATCGCTGTAATCGCGTATCAATCGGTTGATCAGCGTCGACTTGCCGACATTGGTTGCGCCAACGACATACACGTCCCGATCTCCCCGCCGTGCCGCTACCGCTTCAAGCAACCGGTCGAAACCGCTGTTTTGCTTGGCGCTGCAAAGGACGACGTCTTCAATCTTCAGCCCCAGGTCCTTCGCTTCCTTCTGCACCCAGTTCCGTACCTTGTTCCAGTTCGTCACCTTGGGTAGCAGATCGGTTTTATTCACCGCCAACAGCACCGGATTGTTACCAACAAACCGTTGAAGTCCGGATATAACGCTGCCTTGAAAATCGAACAGATCCACGATATGGATCACCAGTGCTTCCTTACCGCCGATCTGCGACAATAGGCGCAAGAACTCGTCCTGCTCCACCGTAACGGATGAAGATTCATTGTAATTTTTAATTCGGAAACAGCGTTGGCAAATCACCGGTTCCTTCGTTAAGGCTTGTTCCGGAACAAATCCCGGCTTGCTGGGTTCCCCAGTTTGCAGCAAAACGCCGCATCCGCTGCAGCGAAGAACGCCCTCTGCATTCTGTACTTCCGTCATCGCTTCTTTTCCTCCTCGAGCCATAATCCAACCTTACCCAGCCGCCGCTTCACGATCCGCTCCAGCCGGCGGTTGATCCTCGTACCGATCCCTTCATCCTGTACGGCAATCGGGAGCACGAGCACCGTAAAGAGCCCCTGCCGGTTACCGCCAAACACGTCGGTCATCATCTGGTCCCCCACGACAATCGTCTCCTGCGGCCCAAGGTCCATCATTTCCATGGCTCGATGAAAAGCTGCGCCGGACGGTTTTCTGGCTGCGTGCACAAACTCAATATTCAAAGGGTTCGCGAATACCGACACCCTGTCCAAATTATTGTTTGACACAATCACGAGTTTAAACCCGCATTTCTTCACTTTCTCAAACCAACCGATCAGTTCGGGAGTGGCCAGCGGGGCTTTGGCACCGACCAAAGTGTTGTCCAGATCGGTGATGATGCCGCGGTAGCCTTTGGCATAGAGTCCTTCCAGATCGATATCGAATACGCTGTCTACGCGCACATTCGGCATAAACTTCTCAAACAAATACGTTCACCTCGGTTTCATACGACAAACTATACCATATTCTTCCCCCATCATGCTTCTATTTTAAAAAAGAAAACGCCTCCCGCGCAAGCGCGGGGGCGTAATCAAACGAATAGTCCCGGGTAGTCGTTCCTATCGGCAATGCCAACCCGGTCCACCTGAAGGCGGCAATCCGACCCATTATCGTCCAAGGAACCGTTTGCCGCTGTTCGGTAAGGCCTGCTTCCACCGGTTTCCGCCAGCCAATTTGACGGCTTGCCGCGACAGTTCCCGTGCCTTGCGCCAATTCGCGGCGGCCGGACTCCGGCCATAATTCGCCTGCTCATAAATGAGCAGCAGCGGATCCAGCGCTTCAGCAAGCTGCGATTGCTCCAGCTTCCACCGTCCGAACGCTTCCCGTAAGGTCTCTTGGTCGCCACGGACATAACCTCTGTGACGCAGTCGTCTTACCAGCCGTAACGTTTCGTAGATCGCCTTCTCAGCCGGCGTCAACGGCCGGCCCAATCGCAGGCGGAGCCAGAGGAAATAAAGCTCCGAGCGCAGCTGGTACAGCGTCCATAGCAACAGCACGCTTACGGCCGTGATGAAAATTCGTTGCATGATGATCGGATCGAGCTTGGAAAAGAAGCCGTCTTCGGCTGCCGAAACCTCCGTATCGGTGTCCGTATCCAGCGCGAAAGCCTCTTCGCTGTCCTCCGGTGCTTCCATGATCGGTGAAACAAAACCAGGCGTCGCCTCGAACGGAATCCAGCCGTAATCGCCGAAATACAGTTCCGTCCAGGAGTGAGCGTCGGCATTGCTCACATTATACGCACGGCCCAGCTCTGGACTTCGCATCATCATCTCGTCGCTTGGCTGACTGCCAGGGGCGTACCCTTTAACCCAGCGGGCCGGTATGCCCAGCGAACGGGCCATAACGACCATCGCCGTGGAATAGTAATCGCAATATCCCTGCCGAATTTCGAATAAGAAGCTGTCCACGAAGTCATCGCTGCGCTTGCGGGCTAAATCCGGTTTGTTCGTATATTCGTAATTCTGCCGGAGGTATTGCTGCAGGAGATCCATTTTCGCATAGGGGGTCTCGCCTTCCGCGGTGATCTCTTCAGCTAGGTCTTTGACCCGCTGCGGCAAACTGCTCGGCAGCTGCAAATATTCCTCTGGAGCTCCTTCCGGATATAAGGCTTCGTAACTGGCCTGTTCCAACTCCTCGAGCGGAATCAACGGGATATTGGCAACAACCTTGTATTTCCGCGGGTAATCCGGCAAATCCCCGGGATCGCGGTAACCATTCCAGAACATCTCCGCTTGTTTCCCGGCCCAGCGCATATCGGACTGCTGCCGTTCGTCAAGCAACTCGATACTTTCGATGGCGTATCCGCCAAACAGCACCGGATACACTTTGTCGGTATTCATCGTCACCGTTTGCTCGACCCGCATCGTCTCCACCTTGCCCGGCTGCTCATGCCCAAGTGGGTCGGCGTCTGGAGCGCCGCGGTAACGTTCCGTGTCCCGGCCTTCCTGCTCAAGATCAGCCCATCCCGTACCGGAATAAACGCGCCGGGTTTCTCCCCGCCAATAAGACCTCACCGGCGTATCGATCGACATGACCGGGCTGTAGCTGAATTCGAAGCCATTTCCAAGGGTTTTGTCGTCCCGGCTATAGCCGGAGACGATCTCTTCCTTGACCGCTGACGGGCCATCCCCAAGGGCGCCGGACAGCGCGGAGGGGCCGCCGCCTCCTCCCCCGCTTCGCTTAATCCAAGCGGTATACGGATCGGTCAACGTCGGCGAGACCGATGGCATACTGATGCCGATCAGCAGCACGCAAGTGAACACGATGCCAATATTCACGGCGATTTTTACTGGACTTTGCCGCAGGCGCTGCCAGCCCTGGGGATATTTCATGCGGTATTCGTAGAAGTGCGTACTCACCAGCCAACCGAGGCCGGCAAAGACAATCCAAGCTACGTTTTTCCATAAATGATAAGGTGTAAATGAATCCAAAATCGCAAAGGTAATCAGGTGGACCGCCAATAAGAGCAGGATTCTCGGGCGGTTCATAACTAGCCGCAGCACGGCCTCCAGTAGCCCCCAAGCCACAAGCGAAAACCAGATATACGGCGTAAAGGTCAACGCCATGCCGCGGATCTGATCCGGATAAAACGGCCCATACGGAACATATACGCCATAACTGGTCAAGATAAAGCGCCATACGGTCAGGAGCACGATAATTTTAATCGTCCATTTCCAACCGGCCTGCACCGGCAGGAGCCATTCCACCAATGCCATCATGATTATCGTTACGGTCACTAAAGTCGTCGTCACCGAAAACCAGAGCGGTTCCGTAAAATCGATCCATTGCATGGCGATTATAACTACCCATAGCAGTGTTAGAGTCCGATAGGACTTGGGATGTTGTGGGGATGTAGCTTGTTTCACAGCTTCGCCCCCCCCATCGCCGCGGGAAGCTCGCGGAGCGAGGAGACGTAAACGCCTCGCAGTCCCCGTTCCTGCAGGGTCCCTTGCCAGGCGGTGCGCTTGCCGGCGCGGTAGGAGTTTGACATGCCCTCCGCCACCGACTCTTCCCCGATCTGGATATGATACGGAATCATCTGCCGGGATTTGGCCAACCTTAACATAGCGAGCACCTTATCGTCCGCCAGCGGGCTGATAAGGATAAAAAACGCTCCCGGCTGAAAAAGTTCCTGTTGCGCCTCCATGCGTTCCTTATAGTTGCCGAACCCATCCGCGTTGATATCAACAAGCTGGTGCAGCATTTGCTGTCGCTCCAGATAACTTTCCGCTGGCGGAAAATGACGGAGGGTCTTCCCCAAGGTGCAAAGACCCATGCTGATTCGTTCTCTAGCCCCGTATTCCAGCAGCGAAGCGGCAGTGGAGACCGCTAATTCAAATTGCGCAGGGCGAAGATATCCGCTGGCGTGGGCGTCCAACACCAATTGCATTTTGGGCAGCGATTCATGTTCAAATTCTTTGGATTTCCAAGTCCCCGTCTTCGCGGTGGCACTCCAGTGAATACGGGAAATCCGATCCCCGTACACATAGTCGCGCACCCCGTTGATTTGGGTCGATTCCCGGCGCGACAGGGCAACGGCGGTCTCCGGACCAGCCAGCCGCGAATTGCGGCTGTAGAGCTCCCAGTGGGGGATAAACACCGTCCGGGGTAGGATCCGAAACTCCCCACCGGTTTGGAATACACTGGTATGCTCCACCAGGCCAAAGATATCCTCGGCACTGCAATTCGTACCGGTGAATGCGTATTTGCCGCGCTCAAGTGACGGCGTCTTATACACCAACTCAGACCTTGAGCTGAAGTAAGGCACCACGCTATCCTCGAATACCCAGGTATCCCCGTTGTGGCGTCGCAGCGTTTCGCGGACAACGATATAAGGAAGAGGCAGGAAAGCAGGTAGCTGCAACTGCAGCTTGACCAGCACTTGATCCCCGGCTTGAAGCAACCCGCCTCGTTCCCCGGAAAGCGACAGCGTTCTTGAACCTCGGATTCGCTTCACGCCGCCGAGTCCGCCGATCGCCCAATACAAGCCCAGCACCGAAACCATCATAAACAACATCAGCGAGGTTTTCCCGCCTTGAAACAAGACGTAAAGCAGGCAGATGAGCCAGACGGACGCAACTCTCCAGAACTTGCGGGAAGTGAGGCCTAATTTAACGCCTTCGACCAGCGCACGCATCGGTTACCGTCCCACAGCGACCGGTACATGGACCTGCCGTAGAATTTGCTGCAGCACTTCACCGACGTTCCGGTGCCCCAGACGGGACTCGGGCCGCAATAGAATTCGATGCTCCAGAACGAACGGCGCCAGCGTCTTGATATCGTCCGGCAGCACATAATCCCGTTCCTCCAAGAAAGCATACGCTTTTGCCGCGGCCATAAACGCCAGCGAAGCCCGCGGAGAAGCTCCCAGCAGAACATCTTCATGTTCCCGCGTTCGGCGAACGATCTCCAGCAAATAATCAGCCAATGGTTCGCTGATATGTACATGTTGTACCTCGCGCTGGATGGCCGAGATCTCTTCCATGGTTGTAACCGGTTCCAATTGATCCGCTGGTTGACCCTGGCTATGGGAGCGAAGCATCGCTTTCTCTGTCCCGGCGTCGGGATAGCCGATGCCGATCTTCATCATAAAACGGTCCAGCTGCGCTTCTGGCAGCAGATAGGTGCCCTCGAAATCGATTGGATTCTGCGTAGCGCAAAGCATAAAAGGATGAGGAAGCGGGTGGGTTACGCCGTCGGCAGTCACACTTCGCTCCTCCATGACCTCCAACAAGGCAGACTGCGTTTTGGTGGTAGCCCGGTTAATTTCATCCGCCAGCAAAATATGAGTCATCACCGGACCTGGCCGAAATACGAAACGTTCCTCATGGGGATGGAAAACCGAAACCCCCGTAATATCGCTGGGGAGGATGTCCGGGTTGCATTGAATGCGCCGGTAATCGCCGCTCATCGATTTGGCCAGCGCCTTGACGAGCTGTGTCTTGCCAGTACCGGGTACGTCCTCGATTAATACATGGCCGCCGGCCAGCAGCGCCGAGAGCAGCAGTTTGATTTCAAACGACTTTCCTAAAATACACGACTCCAGGTTGTTCTTTACGGCGGTTAAAGTTTGCATCGATTGCTCATGTACGGGCACGCATTTTCCCTCCCAAATAAGACCTGTATATATCTACCTATTTTACATGAAGATAGATAGGGAGTACACTGATACCCGTAAAAAGCGTGCAAATTTCCGAAATATTATCCTTTAGGCCGTACCACAAGCGCGGCGAGGAAGGAAAAAATGATCGCAGCCGAGATCCCCGCGCTAGTCACATCGAAGATCCCGGTGATCACCCCGATCCAACCGTCCCGCTCTAATTCGGTCAACGCCCCGTGAACCAGCGAGTTGCCGAAGCTCGTAATCGGCACGGAGGCTCCTGCTCCGGCGAACTTCACCAACGGATCGTACCACCCGATCGCATCCATCACCGCGCCGGCTACAACCAGCGAGCTCATCGTGTGCGCTGGGGTCAATTTCAGCACATCCATCATCAATTGGCCGATGACGCAAATCAACCCGCCAACCAAAAACGCCCATACAAATATCATCTTCCGTTATCCTCCTGTTCCAGGGCGACCGCGTGAGCGATGCAGGGTATGCTCTCGCCTTGCTGATAAGACAGCGGCGACAAGAGAGCTCCCGTAGCAACGATCAGCACCCGGTTTAGTTCCCGGTTTTTTAGTTTTCGTAAAATATGGCCGTACGTGACGACCGCGGAGCAGCCGCAACCGCTGCCTCCGGCATTGACGTAGATTTGTTTGTCACGATCATAAATCATCAGCCCGCAATCGTTGAATTCCGTTTGGTTCATGGAGACGCCGTCTTTGTCGAGAAGATCCTTGACGATAGCATGTCCCACCGAAGCGAGGTCTCCGGTAACGATCAAATCGTAATCCTCGGGCCCACGGCCGGTATCGCGAAAATGAGAGACCAGCGTATCCGCCGCAGCCGGAGCCATCGCCGCCCCCATGTTAAACGGATCCTTGACGCCAAGATCCTGGATCCGCCCGATCGTCGCATGGGTGATTCGGGGACCGGAACCTTCCTTCGATACGACCGCGCATCCCGCTCCGGTAATCGTATATTGGGCCGTGGCCGGTTTTTGCGAACCGTATTCGGTCGGATAGCGAAACTGTTTCTCCACCGTACAGTTATGGCTGGCCGTACCGGCCATGACGTAACGCGCCCCTCCGGCATCGGCCAGGAAAGCGGCGAGAGCCAGACTCTCCATCGAGGTGGAGCAGGCGCCAAACACGCCGAGATACGGAGCGGCAATCGTACGGGCAGCAAACGTCGCGGTGATGATTTGATTCATCAAATCCCCACCGATGAAGAAGGACAAATCCTCCCGATTGATACCGGCATGGACTAATGCGAGCGCGGATGCGTGTTCCAGCAGCTTGCGTTCGGCTTTCTCCCATGTCTTCTCGTCAATTTCCAAATTGTCGTATACGAAATCAAAGGTGTGGGACAACGGCCCCTCCCCTTCTTCTGGTCCGACGACCGTCGCCGCCCCGATGATCGCCGGTTTGGAGCGAAATTCCCAGGTTTGTGCGCCGATCAGCATGGATTAATGCACTCCTCCCAAGCCGAAGATGACATGGATAACGCCCACAATGAAGGCGGCAACGACGCCGAACACAATCACAGATCCTGCCAGCCTGAACATATTGGCGCCAACGCCGAGGACAAGCCCCTCCGCTCGGGATTCGATCGCCGCGGAGGACATCGAGTTGGCAAACCCGGTTACTGGTACGGCTGTACCGGCCCCCGCCCACTGGGCGATTTTATCGTAAACCCCCATCGAAGTGAGCACGACGGAGATGAAGATCAGCACGGCAACCGTAGGACTGGCCGCCTCCCGCGCCGTCATGTCGGCAAAGGTCATGAACAGTTGCTGGATGCATTGGCCGATCAGGCAGATGAGCCCGCCGACCAGAAACGCCCTCAGGCAATTGCCCCAAATGTTCGTTTTGGGTTTATGCTGGTCGGCAACCTGCTTGTAGTCTTGCTCCGTCAACAGCAGGTGGTTCAGCTTCACACGGGCTCCCGGCTTGTTTTTCGCTTTTGCAGGCAAACGGCATTCCTCCTTCTTTTCCTTACTTGCACGGTATACTCATTATTTGTCATCCGACCGCTTGTTATGTTTGGAAAATCATCCATGGTTTACGGCATGAAAAAACCCGCAGGAATCAGCTTCCGGCGGGTTCGCGTTAGGCGGGACGGGGTATTGCTAAATAAGCGCTGCCATCTTGGAGTTCTTCAGACCATTCATAAATACTGAAGGATGATGACCAGCAGGATGAATAGAAGACAAATTATGAGCCAATCTTTGGCATATCGTTCCATTATAAGCGTAGCCTCCCTCATTCGCCCATCAGACTGCTGCATGCTGCAGTATATGCCGCTTGTGGAGGCTGGGTGCGGCGGAGGGTTTACCTCAAGAGCAATAAGCCGCATGGACAATCGAAAAAAGGTAGTTCATACTAAGATGGAATGTTTACATGTGAATACAGAAAAAGGAGAGAATACAATGGATCAAAAAACGCGCGAGCTATTTAAAGAGCTAACGGAATTCCCGGCGGCGTCTGGCTTTGAACGGGAACTGCGCGCCCTCGTCAAAAACAAACTGTCGGCTTATACGCAGGAGTTCGTACAAGATAATTTAGGCAGCTTGTTTGGGGTACTGCGCGGCGACGAGCAAGGGCCTCGGGTGATGGTTGCCGGACATTTTGATGAGGTTGGCTTCATGACCACCGGCATCAGCGACAACGGGATGATATCGTTTCAACCGTTGGGCGGCTGGTGGAGCCAGGCCGTATTAGCACAGCGCCTGCAAATTATTACGCCTGACGGCCGGGTCACGGGCGTGGTCGGATCGATCCCGACGCATCTGCTGGACGAGTCGCAGCGGAATAAGCCGGTAGATCTCAAGGCGATGTATCTGGACATCGGCGCCGACAGCCGCGAAGAGGCCGAGGCCGCCGGAATACGGATCGGCCAGCAGATCGTGCCGATTTGCGAGTTCACTCCACTCGTCAATCCGAAGAAAATCATGGCCAAAGCCTGGGATAATCGCTATGGCGTAGGCTTGGCGATCGAGTTGGTTGAGGCGCTCCATGGAGAGAAGCTGCCGAATATCGTTTACGCCGGTGCCAATGTGCAGGAGGAAGTCGGTTTGCGGGGGGCGCGGACAGCGGCCAATCTGATCAAGCCGGACATTTTCCTCGCTTTGGACGCCAGCGCCGCTAACGACATGACCGGTGATAAAAAGGCGTTTGGCCGCTTGGGCGACGGCGCATTGCTTCGCATCCTCGATCCGACGATGATCACCCACCGCGGTTTGGTCGAGTATATCCGCGATACGGCGGACACGCACAAGATTAAATACCAATATTTCGTGTCCCCGGGCGGCACGGACGCCGGGCAGGTACATCTCAGCGGCACCGGCGTGCCATCTAGCGTTATCGGCATTTGCTCCCGTTATATCCATACGTCGTCATCGATCATCCATACGGATGATTACGATGCGGCTAAGGAGCTGCTGATCCGCCTTGTGCGCGGGCTAGACCGCACGACATTGAACACGATCTTGGAGAACAGCTAAACGCCGCGACGGTGGTCCGCTCACGTCCGTGGGTAAAATGTTTCGGAAACAACAACACTTTGCTTCGAAAGCCATCTATCCTGCTAGCAATGTTGCAGTTCCTACAACATTGCTGAAGGAACAGCGCAAAAAACCGCAAGGCCCCGACCACGGCCTTGCGGTTTTTATTTATTTCCGGTCTTCCAAGATCACGACGCCCCGGCCAGGCACCGTTACGGTGCCGGACACCTCGGCATTCGCCAGTAAATCCTTCATCCCGGACGAGCCAATCTCTACCTCGGCTGCTCCTTCGTTATGGTTGAGCAGGAACAGGAAGGCTTTGCCGTCCTTGACGCGACGGGCTACTTCGACGCCAGTTGGAGCGTCAAGCAGCGGCTTGATCCCCTTTTCCTCACACAGGTTCTTCAGGAACCCTTGCAGGAAGGCAGCTTCCGGGCTGCTCGCTACATAATAAGCGCGGCCTTTACCGTACTGGTTTGCCGTTATAACCGGCATCCCCTTGTAGAAATCCGATCCGTACTCCGCCAGCACTTCAGCACCTTCGGTATGGATCAAATCGCACAAGAGACCACATTCGTATTGGCCAGACAATGCGCCCCAGGCTTCTTTCATCACGATTTGATTTGTGCGGCCCGGCAGCAAAGCGTCGATCTCCTCCGCCCAGATGCCCAGCACGGAACGCAGTTCGCCCGGATAACCGCCGGTTGTCACCAGATCATTTTCGTTCACGATGCCGCTGAAGAAGGTGGTGATGAACGTCCCGCCGGCGGCCACAAACTCCTCCACTTTCTTCGCAAATCCCGGCTTCACCATATACATGACCGGCGCAATCACGATTTCATATTTGTTGAAATCTTCCTCCACCGACACCATGTCGCTTTCCACGTGCATTTGGAACAACGCATCGTAATATTTGTGCACCTCGTTCGCGTAATTCAAAGCTACGGTTGGCCCACTTGAGAGTTCGATCGCCCAGCGGTTCTCCCAATCGTATACGATGCCCACCTTCGCCTCGGTCCGCGCGTCCAGCAGGGTGCCGCCAAGCTGCTCCAACTCTCGGCCGAGCTCTGCCACCTCGCGGAATACCCGGGTGTTCTCGTGACCGACGTGCTCAATGACCGCCCCGTGGTATTTCTCGCAAGCCCCGATTGAGCGGCGCAACTGGAAGAACATCACCGTGTCAGCACCGCGGGCGACCGCCTGATAGCTCCATAACCGCATCACGCCGGGACGCTTGAGGGAGTTGTACGGCTGCCAGTTTTGCTGGCTTGGCGTCTGCTCCATCAACATAAACGGGGCACCGCTCTTCAGCCCGCGCATCAAGTCGTGGGTCATGGCCGTATGGCTGACAGGCGTATCTAAGGACGGATAGTTGTCCCAGGAGACGATATCCATATGTTTGGCCCACTCAAAATAATCTAGCTCCGGATAGAGCCCCATCAGATTCGTCGTCACGGGGAGGGTTGGGGTATGCTTCTTGATTTCATCATACTCCAGCTTGTAGCATTCTAGCAGCGATTCCGACTGGAAGCGACGGTAATCGAGCGAAATCCCTTGGAAATTCGTGCGGCTTCCGCCCCATTCCTCGCTCAATTCGTTCGGGACCACGATTTCTTCCCAATCATAAAACGTATGGCCCCAGAACCGCGTGTTCCAAACCCGGTTAAGCTCATCCAGCGTTTTGTAACGCTTCCGCAACCAAACGCGGAAGGCCGCAGCGCAATTGTCGCAATAACAGTACCCGCCGTATTCGTTGGAGACATGCCAGATGAGCAGGCCTGGATGGTCCTTATAATGTTCGGCGAGCTTGCCGGCCAGACGTGTGGAATATTTGCGGTAGGTCGGCGAGTTCGGGCAGGAGTTATGACGTCCGCCAAACCGACGTTTTCGACCCTGCACGTCAACGCGCAGCACGTCAGGGTATTTATGGACCATCCAAGCCGGGTGTGCTCCCGTGCTCGTTGCGAGGCATACATGAACTCCGCTCTTGTACAAGCGGTCGATCGTTTCGTCCAATTGCGTGAAGTCATAGGTTTCTTCGTCCGGTTGATTCAATGCCCAGGAAAAGACGTTAACCGTAGCAACGTCGATGCCCGCCAGCTTAAACATCCGTTCGTCCTCTTTCCAAATGTCCGGTCCCCACTGCTCCGGATTGTAGTCGCCGCCATACCAGATTTTCGGCAGTTTATCGTTGATCACCCTACCCACATCCTTTAGCAAATATAACTTCTAAGTCCATTGTAAAAGAGAATTTTCCCGCTTTATATATAATAATTTCGTATTGTTATATAATAATATGGATCAAGTTAGGAGGCATTCATCACGATGAGCTCACGGGCATTTACCCGTTTCGTTTTCTCTCCGGCCGCTACCCCGGATCTTCCGTTGCTTCTGGAAAGCGTAGGCTATAATCCGAATCAGGAAAAAATCGCTCGTCCGGACGGATATCCTTATTACCATTGGCTGCAAACCGCCGAGGGCGAAGGAGAATTGACCTTTGCCAACGGAACAGTTCCGCTTCCGCCGGGCAGCGGAATGCTGTTGCCGCCGGACATGCCGCATGCTTACGAGGCCAAACGGAGCTCGAAATGGGAGACATATTATCTCACCTTTGGCGGAGCGGCCGCCAATTCGATCCTAGCCGCGTTTGGGATCCGAGAGGCCGCGATGTTCCGCTGGGAAGCGGAGGCGCCCCTCACCCCGCTTCTCGGTCAATTACTGAACAAGCTGGACAACATCCAGGACTTGTTTGGCCTGGAAACCTCGACAGAGGTGTATCGTTTTCTCGCCGTCCTGAGCCAATTCGGTCAGGTAAGCAGCAGCGCCGTCCCTCGTAATATGGAGAAGCTAGGTCCGCTGCTCGCCTGGATGGAGCAGGAATACGGCAACCCCGACATCGGGTTGGATACCCTGGCGGACGTCGTTGGGATGTCGGGCAGACATCTCAGCAAGCTGTTCCAGCAAACGTTTGGCCTCGCGCCATACAGCTACCTCACCCACATGCGCATCCATAAAGCAAAGGAGCATCTGGCCAGCGAGCCCGGCGTAACTGTATCTGCCATCGCCGGAAAAACGGGCTTCCGCGATGCCAGCCACTTTGTCGCCACTTTTCGCAAGCATACGGGTATGACGCCTCAGCAGTTTCGCCGCTTGCATTAGTTCTGTGCCGCTAGTCTCTTAGCCCACGATATACGTCACTCCCGCTTCCGTCTGAAAACGGTCCCCCTCCTGGACGGCGCGGCCATCCGGTAAGCGAACGGACAGGCCGTGCAGCCCGCGCAGCGTGCACTCGCCTCGGACCGTCGACGTAACCCTGGCCGACGTTAAGCGACCTTCCTCCCACGCGAGGTCGACGGAGAATCCCCCTCGCGCCCGAAGGCCGCTCACCCGGCCGCTCGTCCAGGCCGCGGGTAGAGCGGGCAGCAGATCGATGCCGTCCATATGGCTTTGCAGCAGCATTTCAGCGATGCCGGCCGCTCCGCCAAAGTTACCGTCAATCTGGAATGGCGGGTGATCATCGAACAGGTTCGGATACGTGGAGCGCGACAACAGCGTTTCCACGAAGCGGTGTGCGGTCTCCCCGTCACCCAACCGGGCGTACAGGTTGATTAGCCAGGCACAGCTCCAACCGGTATGGCCTCCGCCGTTCCGGATACGTTCTTCCAGCGTTCGCCGTACGGCTTCCGTCAGTTCCGGCGTCTGCCGTACGGTGATCGCGTCCCCCGGGTAGAAGCCAATGAGATGTGACACATGCCGGTGTCCCGGCTCAGCTTCCGCAAACGGCTCGCTCCACTCTTGCAGGCGACCGTCCGGGCCGATTTGTGGCTCGGCCATGCTCGCCAGCGTCTCCGCCAGTTCCACTCGCCACGCTTCATCAAGGCCAAGGATCTCCGCTGCCTGAATCGTATGCGTAAATAATTCCCGGATCAAGAACAGATCCATCGTGCTGCCGGCGGACACGCTGCAGGGTTCGCTGCGATCCGGTGTCAGGAACTTATTCTCCGGCGAAGTCGAAGGCGCTGTAACGAGCCGTCCGTCGGGTCCGGCCACGAGCCAATCCTGGCTAAACTCAGCGGCCCCTTTCATTAACGGATAAGCGGTCTCCCGCAAAAATGATTCATTCGGTGCAAATTGATAATGCTCCCATAAGTGCCGGCACAGCCATACCCCGCCGAGCGGCCAGAACGCCCAGCTTGATTCGCCATCCGACGGCGTGGACTGACGCCATAAATCCACGTTGTGATGAGCTACCCAGCCCCGAGCGCCGTAATGAATTCGCGCCGTTCGGCTACCGGTAACGCTCAGATCGCGGATCAACTCGAACAACGGCTCATGGCACTCGGGCAGCCCCGCTATCTCTGCATGCCAATAATTCATTTGCGTATTGATGTTGGTCGTATACCCGCAATTCCACGGCGGCTGTACATGAGGGTTCCAGATCCCCTGCAAATGGGCGGCTTCCGTCCCTGGCCGGGAGCTGGCCATTAACAGATACCGGCCATAGTGAAAGTACAGCGCCTCCAGCGCAAGATCTTCAGCCCCGCTGCGGTAGGCTTCCAGCCGCTCGTCGGTCGGCCGTGACGCCCGCTCCGCTGCCGCGGTAGAGCTGCCTAAGCGCAGCTCTACGCGCTCGAACAGCCGGCGGTGATCTTCCACATGGCGCTCACGCAGCCGCTCATAGCCGAGTTCCACCGCCGCGGTCAACACAGTCCAGCACCGCTCTGCCGGGTCCACCCCGCCGCTTCCCGGCGCACTCTCATAACCGGCAAAGTTCGTCGCGGCGGCTAACAACAGCGTCACAGACTGTGCTCCGCGGACGATCAGTCGACCTGATTCATCCACCCCTGCCGTGCCGCCTTCTGTCAACGCCAGCAGCTGTACCTCAAAAGACAGGCCTAAGCCCTCCTCGTACAAAACCGACTGTGGATGGTCACGACGATAATTGTCGGCGATATGGCTGGGGGCTTGACCTGTCATGACGATTCGGGCTGTTTCCGCCCCTTCGCTTCCGATTTGATACCGCAGTAACGAATCCAGCGAAGCGGTCAAATCAATGGGTTTCTCCCCATGCGCAGCGATACGCACGACCAGCACCTGGTCAACCGCGCTGACAAACACCTCGCGCTGATAAGCTGCCTCGCCTATTCGATAGCTCGTAGCGGCGATCCCCGTTCCCAAATCCAATTCTCTCCGGAACGAGCTAACTCCGCTTTCCCCTGCCGCCTCAACTCCCCCCTGCTCCAATCGCAAATTCCCGAGCGGTTGGTAGGATTCCGTGCGCCGACCCAACATTTTTGCGTCGACCAGCCTTTCGGCATCCTTATATTTGCCGGCAAAAATCAACTCCCGTGCCGGTCCAAGGTGACGAAGCGCATCGTAGTTTTGCGGATCCCTGGGGAATCCCGACCATAACGTATCCTCATTTAATGCAATCGTTTCTTCATGAATCCCGCCAAAGACCATGCCACCGATCCGCCCGTTTCCGACGGGAAGAGCTTCCTCCCAGCGGGAAGCGGGCCGATCATACCACAATTCCCACTCTGTTTGATCTGGATAGGTCACCTTTCTCACTCCTCCGAAATTCTCCTTCATATTGGCGCAAAAAGGCCCGAGGAAATCACGGACCTTTTCACAACCTTATTTAGATCGTCAGACGATATACGATGATTACAATTTCTTGCCGGTAAACAACTCGACTCTTTTCTTAACCAGTTCCGTATATTCGGCTTCCATTTCCTTAGCACCCGCTTTATCCAGCTCGGCAAGGAATGCGTCATACACTTTGTCGAAGTCGGCTGCTTTCGCCAGAACCGCTTCCGGAATCCGTTTGCGGACGATATCCTGCGTTTTTTGGAAAATCACTTGGTAATCGCCGTCTGTTGGAGTAGGCATGTTGTACAGAGCGCCCCAATCCTTCGCAGGGAATGCATCTTCACCAGGGAACAAGTCTTTCCAAGTCGTTGCGTTGTAAGCTTTCAGTGTTTCTTTCTCAGCTTCCGTATAACCTGCTACGATTTGATCCGGGAAGTTCGTGGTATAGTAATTGCCCGAAGGATCTTTTACGCCGTCGCCATAGTTAGCACCGAAGGTACGATAAAGGCTGATGCCGGATTCCTTCGTAAAGTTCGTGCTGTCATTCACTTTGCGATCTTGAATGTCGGCTGGAACAACACGTTGACCATTTTCAACGGTATAGTGTTTGCCTTCGACCCCCCAGTTTCTCAGCACTTGGCCTTCGTCGGAGGATAACCAGTCAATGAACTTGATTGCACGCACCGGATCTTTACATGCTGTCGTGATACTGATCCCGTAACCATCAACCCCCGCTTGCTGGAAGGAATGGTCCTCGTAGTCTTCCGACAAGGTTACCGGGAAGTGTGCGTAGGTGTATTCATCTTTGCCTGCGGTTTTCAGTGCGTTTTCTGCATCCTGATAGCCCCACTCCTGGTCAATCAGACCAAGCACGCGGCCGCTGGCGATTTTCGCTTTGTATTGGTCTTCTTTTTGAACGAACGTATCTTTGTCCAACAGACCTTCATTGTACATGTGATTCAGCCAACGGAAGTATTCTTTCTCTTCCGGGCGTTTGTAGTGCAATTGAGCTTCGTATGTTTCCGGATTGACGTAGTATTCGCCATCATCCGGAGCGCCGGTTGTCAGGAACGCCGGGTTCGTTACCGTAATCATGATTCTCCAGTCGTCAGCGCTCAGCGTCAACGGAATCGTCGGCTGACCGTCCGTCGTCGGGTTTTTCTCCACGTATTGCTTCAGTACATTTTCAAAGTCCTGTACCGTACGAACCTTCGGATAACCAAGCTCCTTCAGAACGCGTTGTTGAATTTCAAATCCGCCGCCGGCGTCAAAATATTGTTGGTCCACGCCGCCGTTTGTAAACAACGAATAGATCGCTTGATCATCATTGCTATATTTCAGACGATTCATGTTTTCACTGAACATTTTCTTCAGGTTTGGCGCATGCTCTTCAATCAATGGGGCCATATCGACGATCAGTCCGGCATCGACCAGTTTGCTCAATTCGCCTTTGGCAAAAATCAAATCAGGTACATCGCCGCTCGCTGCCATCAGGGCGATTTTGTTCTCGCCGCCGCCGGCACCTACGTCAAACTCGGCATCGATCGAAACGCCGGTTTTTTCGGTAATCACTTTGCCCACATCGTCTTGCATGTTGTTCCAGTTCGGGCTAGCGTCAGCGCCGAAGAAGGTAAAGGTAATCGGGCTTGTATCGGCAGCCGCTTCCGCATTGGTTCCTGCGTTTCCGGTGTTGCCTGCATTTCCGTTATTGGCGGCATTGTTTCCGTTACTTCCGCAACCCGCTACCAACATCGTACTCGCGAGCAAAATCGCTGCAAAAGCTTTAGGGCTTCTCCATTTCATTTCTACTTTCCCCCTCGTAGTCTTGATAAAACCTATATTGTATAACAGGCTTTGCCTGCTGATACCGAGACCTGCTCCCCTTCTGCCCGGCGTTCCGGAACGAGAAAGGGCTTTCATTATTGGCTGACAAGAAAGATCGTCCGCTTGAGGCCGCCCCGCCGCCAGTGAATCTGCGGCGGAAGCGAAGTCAAAAGCTTATTGGTTAAGCCTTTACCGCGCCCAGCGTCATACCGTCTACGAAATAACGTTGCAAGAACGGATAGATGATCAAAATCGGTACCGTAACGACAATCGTGATCGCCATCTTAATGGACTCGGGAGATACCTGAGCCATCATATTGGCCATATCGTTGGCATTGGTCATTCTTGCACCTTGGTTCGTGCTTTGCAGAATTTTCATCAACTCGTATTGCAAGGTCGTTAAATGCGCTTTGTTCCCGTTGTAAAGATAGGTGTCGAACCAGGAGTTCCACTGGCCTACCGCCAGGAATAAGGCGATCGTTGCCAGAACGGGCTTGCAGAGCGGCAGGATGACTTTATAGTAAATCGTAAAGTCGTTGGCCCCGTCCAGCTTGGCGGATTCTTGCAGCGCATACGGCAATCCGTCGATAAAGGAACGGATGATGAAAACGTTAAATGCGCTGACAATTCCCGGGAGGATGTAAATCCAGAACGTGCCGATCAAATCCAGATGGCGCATCAGCATATAGGTTGGAACCAACCCGCCGGAGAAGTACATCGTAAGCGCCAGAAACGTGGAGACGAACTTCCGGGATTTGAAATCAGGCCGGCTTAGCGTATACGCCAGCATCGAGGCGCTGATCAACCCGAGCACGGTTCCGAGCACCGTCCGGTAAATCGTAATTTTGAAGCCCGTAATCAGGCTGGAGTAATTAAAGATCGTCTTATAATTCTCCAAGGTGAATTCCCGAGGCCAGAGGTAAATGCCGCCTCTTACCGTGTCCGTGGAATCATTCAGAGAGATCGCAAGCACGTTCAGGAAAGGGTACAACGTGATGATCAAAATAACGCTCATAAGAATGAAATTACAGATATTGAAGATTTTATCGCCCCGTGTATCGTTGAAGGCTTTGCTTGAACTTGCCATCGTCGTCTCCCTCCCCCTACATGATGCTTTCTTTGGTTGTTTTCTTCATAATTCCGTTGGCAGTAAGCAGCAGGATAATGCTGACCACCGAAGTGAACATACTGATTGCCGTACCGTAAGAGAAGCGGCTGATATTAATCCCGTAGTTCAGCGCATATAAATCCAGTACTTCGGAATAGTCGGTAACCAGCGAGTTGCTGAGCTGGAACTGCTTCTCGAACCCGATGCCGATCAAATGGCCGATCGACATAATCAGCAGCACCGAAATCGTTGTCCGGATCCCCGGAAGCGTAATGTTCCAGATTTGCCGGAAGCGTCCGGCCCCATCGACCCGGGCCGCCTCGTAAAGCTCTTTATCAATACCGGTGATCGCCGCTAAATAAATGATGGCGTTCCAACCGGTTTCCTTCCAGACATCGGAAGCGGTTACAATTCCCCAAAACCATTTCCCCTGGGCCATAAATTGAATCGGCTCGTTAATGATGTGCAACGACACCAGAAGCTCGTTGACAATCCCACCGTCGATCGAGAGCATTTTCGTAATGATCCCCCCGACAACAACCCAGGACACAAAGTGCGGCAGGTAGGATACGGTTTGCACCGTCCGCTTGAAGTATTTGCCGCGCAGCTCGTTGAGCAGCACCGCAAAGGTGATTGGAATTACAAATCCCGCGATCAGGCCCATTATACTCATGGCCAGCGTATTGCGAAGTACCAGGTAGAACCGTTCATCCTGGAACAGGTCCACAAAGTTTTTAAATCCTACCCATTTCTGCTCGGAGAAGGATTTTGACGGCTTATAATTTTGGAAAGCCATCGTCCATCCCCAGACCGGCAAATAGTTGAAAACAAACAACCAGATGACGAATGGCATGGACATTAAGTACAAGTATTTCTGCTGTAAAATGCTCCGCCAGATACCGGTCTTCCGCTTTTTCGGCGGCTTAGGGGTTGCGCTTACATTTCTGGTTTCGGGCTGAGTTGACAGCGTTTCCATCTCTTTTCTCCCCCCTCGTCTGCTATAGCTTAATGATAAAACAAGGGGGGGCGGCGAAATACCCGAGAGATTTCGAACAAAACCATATAATAATTAGAGATTCCCTCCGGTCGGAATCGTAAAGGTAAATTCCGTGCCGATGCCATACTCACTGACGATACGCAATCCATGCTCTTCCCCATAGGACAATACGAGTCTTTGATGGACATTTCGCAGTCCGATCCGCTTCTGCTCCGGCTCTTTGGTACCCGATATAAAGCTCGTCACCTCACGAAGGCGTTCCGTCGTCATCCCCATCCCGTTATCACGTACCGTTACCCGGACCTGTTCCTTGTCCCTTTCAATGTTCACCTCGACATGCACGCCTTCTTCCTTATCCTCGACCCCGTGGACAACGGCATTCTCGACCAGTGGCTGGATAATCAGCGGCGGTACCCGGATGGCGCTGACTTCAGGATCGATCGATAAGGTATAACTTAAGCGTTCCTCGTAACGAAACTTCTGGACTTCCAGATAAGAGCTGACCATATCCAACTCTTCCTTCAGCGGGATGCTCTCCCTGCCGACTTCCAGGTTCTTACGCATCATCTTTCCTAGCAGCCGGACCACGTTGGCGATTTCTTTATCTCCCTTCATATGGGCATTCATGCGAATAGACTCCAGCGCATTAAACAGAAAATGCGGATTGATCTGGCTGGCCATCATCTTTAGCTTGATCTCCCGCTGCGCAAGCTCCAAGGCATTGTTTTGTTCGGTTTTCTCCACAACTTGATCCATCAGTTGGCGGATACTTTCCACCATATAGTTAAACTGCCGTGACAGCTGTCCGATTTCGTCGTTGCCGTCGATCCGTGATACAACGTGAAAATCCCCCAGTGCCAACCGGTTCAAATGGCGGCTTAGCCGCAGCATCCGGTTTGTGGTCAAGAACGAAACGATATAAACAAAGATCAGTGCGATCAGCAATACGAGGGTTATGATCAAAAGTCCAATAAGGCTTACCGTATTCGCGTCTTTTACGATCGGTTCCGTCGCAAACACCGAAATGAATTTCAAGCCGTTCATGCTGGATTCCGGCGTCAAGGTGTCGATCACGAGATAAGACGGTACGCCTTGGATAGCTACTTTAAAGGTTCCTTTTTGCTGCGTCCGCAAATCGATGCCATAATCAAGATCCTCCAGCGTCTTGCCGACGAACGACGGATTTTTGGCCGCCACAACGTATCCCAAATCATCGGTGATCAGCGTCTCAAAAGGCTCCTGCTGCAGCATCCGGTTGAGTTCCTCCTGGTTCATGATGACCATGAGGACGCCGCTTTTTCGGGTTCCTTCAAATGAAATTTGCCGAACCAAGCTAAGCCGCTTCACCGGGACTTCCTGATTATCGTTGATGTAGAACCACCCGATGTCTTTGCTTTTCATCGCCTGCTTGTACCAATACATGTCCTCGATCTCTTCGTTCATCGGGATTAGCTCCAAGTTGTTGATCAAGGTTGGATTGTCATAATAGAAACGAATCCCGGAAACCTCACGGTAAGTCCTGTCGTAGTTGCGGAAATCATCATAATCGAGGTATGCCTTCGTGAGCTCCAACACACTGGGATACCGGGTGTCCACTATCTTCTCCAGTCCCTCATCGAGCATAAAAAAATCAGAAATATCGGTCGGCACGCGGAGCATCGTGGCGGTCCGGGTCTTTACTTTCTCGACGTTGTTGGTGGTCTGCGCGATCGCACGTTCCATCGCTTGGTTGCGAAAGTAAGCGGTTACAGCGACCCCTACGATAAGGATGGGGATCATAACCACGACAATATAGGAAATGAGCAACTTATGCTTTAATCTCAGGTTGTTGGTGATGCGGACCAGTTTACCCAACAATCAGATCCCCCCTCATTAAAATGGAAATATCCCCTTCTTTAAGGGGAAAAGGGGATATTTCGGCATCCCTGACACTTACCCTTACGCCAGGGATGCCTGTCACATATTAAATTACCTAGCGACCAAGGTCTAGGACCAATTATTTCAAAGTGATTTGAAGTTCGGTTTTGCCGCTGAAGGAAGCCACTTCCACCGCGCCGTTACTTGCCAACACCGCGCCTTGCACCGCAGCCGCTTCGCCCATGCCATGCAGCGTGACGAAGAACGGTTTGCCAGCGCCTTCGGCCGTCAATTTCACGAGCTTTCCGCTGCGAACGACGGTAACGTTGAGTTCGGCATCGCCTTTCGCATTGCGAACCGTTCGAGACAACGTTGCGCCGTCCTTGATCGCATACAAGCCAAGCTCCACTTTGTCCGCATAATCATAATCCGGACGAACATCATTCGCTCCCGTCGCCAAAATCGAATTCGGGCGAACAAACAGCGGCAGGCTGAAGAAATCGTATTTCTCTTTGCGCCATTTGCCGCCTTCTACCGTCTGTCCGGACAGCAAGTGGGTCCATTGGCCTTCCGGCAAGTAGTACGAGACGTCGCCCTTTTCGCTGAATACCGGCGCAACGAGCAACGAGTCGCCTAGCATATATTGACGGTCCAACGTATCGCAAGCCGGATCCTCTGGGAATTCGAGGAACATCGCCCGCATCGTCGGCACGCCTTGCTGCGTCGCCTGCACGGCGGTGTCAAACATATACGGCATCAACCGGCATTTTAACTTGGTGAAGAACCGGGTTACGTCCACGGCCTCGTCGTCATAAGCCCAAGGTACGCGGTACGAGCTGCTTCCGTGCAAGCGGCTATGACTCGACAGCAAGCCGAAGGCCAGCCAGCGTTTGAACACATGCACCGGTGCCGTATTTTCGAAGCCGCCGATATCGTGGCTCCAGAAGCCGAAGCCGGCGAGGCCCAGCGATAGGCCGCCGCGAAGGCTTTCCGCCATCGATTCATAATCGGCGTAGCAGTCGCCGCCCCAGTGAACCGGGAACTTCTGACCGCCGACGGTCGCGGAACGAGCGAACAAGGCGGCTTCATTTTGGCCCAGCTTCTCTTCAAGCACTTCGAAGACGACTTTATTGTACAGGTACGTGTAGTAGTTGTGCATTTTCACTGGATCGGAGCCGTCGTGGTATACGACATCCGTCGGAATCCGTTCGCCGAAGTCGGTTTTGAAGCAATCGACGCCCATGTCGACCAGTTCGCGCAAGTACCCGGCAAACCATTCACAAGCCTCTGGATTCGTGAAATCCACAAGCGCCATGCCTGGCTGCCACAAGTTCCATTGCCACACGTCGCCGTTCGCTTTTTTCACCAGATAGCCGTTCTTCTTGCCTTCTTCAAACAAACGGGAACGCTGACCAATATACGGGTTGATCCATACGCAGATTTTCAGGCCTTTTTCCTTCAGGCGTTTCAGCATACCTACCGGATCCGGGAATACGCGCTCGTCCCATTTAAAGTCTGTCCAGTGGAATTCGCGCATCCAGAAGCAATCGAAGTGGAATACATGCAACGGCAAGTCGCGCTCGGCCATGCCGTCCACGAAGGAATTTACGGTAGCTTCATCGTAATCGGTCGTAAACGAGGTCGTCAGCCACAGGCCAAAGCTCCATGCCGGCGGCAGCGATGGCTTGCCGGTCAAATCGGTATATTTGTTCAGTACGTCCTTCGGCTCCGGTCCATCGATCACGAAATATTCAAGCGATTCGCCGGGAACGCTGAATTGCACTTTTTTCACCTTTTCCGACGCGACTTCGAAAGAAACCGCCCCCGGATCGTTAACCAGTACGCCATACCCTTTATTGGTGACGTAGAAAGGAATATTCTTGTAGGACTGCTCGGAACTCGTGCCGCCGTCCTTGTTCCAGATATCGACGACTTGCCCGTTCTTGAGGAACGAGGTGAAGCGTTCGCCTAGTCCGTATACCCATTCGCCGACGCGAAGGTCAAGCTCCTCACGCATATAGGTGTTGCCGCCCGTTTCGGTGATGTGCGCCATCGATTTGGAGCCGCTGCCGGTAATCCGCTCGCTGCCGCGATAGAAATCGACGGACCATTGCGGGCCTTTGTTGATACGGACGCTAAGGCTGCCGCTCTTCAGTTCGGCGTATTGTTCGTTCTCGGTGATCTCGGCATGGTCGCCGCCCTTCGCGAGCTCAAAATGTGGACCATGGTCGACCGTACCGGCAAAATGGATCAGCTTTACGCCAATGACCCCCGGCAGTGGAGAATGGAATTGCATCGTCAGTAAGGTCGTATTGATCATGTCGCCACGGCCGCGGATCGGTGTTGTCGATGCGGAGGCGATCAAGGTATGGTCCTGAACCTGGAAATCATAGGCCTGCACCGCGGTGGAGAGCGTAAATTCGTCGCGAATCAGCCAGTTGCCATCGGTAAACTTCATTTGGGAAAACCCGCCTTTCGTCACATTGTTTTTCAAATGAAAACGTTCTATACTTGCATTATACTGATACAACGAACAATAAACTAACATTATCAAGCGAAAATATAACACTATTTTGACGAGGTGAAGAGGCATGGATCAAGCGCTCCGCCGCTCCCTGAAGGAGAGCAAAAGTCACGGCAATGAACGCCTTCCGTTCGGCACTTACTGGTATCGCTACGGTCCCGGGGAACACGTCATCGACTGCCATTGGCACGACGAGGCTGAGTTTTTCTACTGCCTCGAAGGCGAAACCCTCTTTCAAGTCGATACCGACTACTTCCCGGTCCGGGCCGGGGAAGCGGTGTTTATCGATGGCGGAGACATTCACGCCGCGCATGCGCACGGCGAGCAAGGCTGCGCGTTCTTCTCCCTCGTCTTCGATACGCAGCTGTTGGCCAGCGCCCATTACGACGCGGTTCAGGAGAACCTTGTCCTGCCGCTGCAAGAACGAAAAGCGACGTTCCCTCGCCATATTCAGCGAGAGGAAGCGGCAAGCCTCGCCTTACTAGAGCATATCGTAGCCATGATGCGCAGTTGCAGCACCGAATCGCCCGGCTATGAAGGCGCCGTGAAAGGACATCTATACTTGATGCTGGCGGAGACCGCAGCGACAGGCCGGGCCGTCAACCGATCCTATGGCAGCAGCCGCAGCGAATCGTCCAAGATCGACAGGCTCAAGACCGTTATCCAGCATATCCAGCAGAACTACGGCCATCCCATCCGGCTTGCGGAACTGGCGGCACTGATCCCAATGAGCGAAGGCCAGTTCTGCCGCTTCTTTAAATCGATGACCCGCCAGACGCCGATGGATTACATCAATTCCTACCGAATTCGCCAGGCCGCCGAGCTGCTGCGCGAGCCGGAGCGCAAAATCTCCGATATTGCGCTGGAAGTTGGCTTTGATAACATCAGCTATTTTATCCGGGTATTCCGCAAGACGATGAACTGCTCGCCTTCGGAATTCCGCAAGCGGCTGCTGGCGCCTGTAGGGGTCTAGCTGTTCGGCGAACGCAGCAAGTGATGGGAATGATTTCGATTAGTTCGCGTTCTTGATGCGACAAATTAGCTGGAAATAGTCCCAGCTAATTTGTCGTTTTTTATAGTTTGGCTCAAAAGAACCGGAGACATCCGGTGATTATCCCTTCTAACATAACTTGAACCAGCTGATTTGCGCTTCCCCTTGCAGATGCAGATACACATCATGCCGGCCCGACAAGCCGGTTGCGGCTTCGGCAGTTACCGTCGTCCAGGCCTGGCGTCCGCCGGTCGGCAGAAGCTTGCAGCTCACCACAGCCTCGCTGTCCGGGGAATCCAGGCTCACCGCGATTTCGCCGCCCTTCAAATTCCCCGATACCCGAGCTTCGAACCGGGAGGCTCCTTCGCCTAACTCGACATCGAGGAAAGCAATCCATCCGCGCTCAGATTTTAACCGGATGCTTTCGCCGCCCTCGCGGCACTCATCCAGGAAGACCTGCTCGTAATCATCATAGTTGACCGCACGCACCGGTTCGAGCAGTGAACGCGGCGGCACGGTTTCGCCTTCCACCTGAAGTGTTGCCATCAAGGCAATGACCTCCGAGGAAGATCCAACCATGACCGTCACTTCGCCCGCCTCCACACAATACCGATCCCGAGTCACATCCCAGAACGCCAGCTCATCCGCCTTCAGCGTAAATGTAACCCGTTTCGCTTCTCCCGGCTGAAGATGCAGGCGAGTAAAACCCTTCAACGCCTTGAGTGGACGCGGCACCCGAGACTGCCCGATCCGTACGTATAGCTGCGGCACTTCATCCCCGGCCACATCTCCGGAGTTCCGCACTTCAAATGCGATCTGAACTTCACCGTCCTGACCAACCGTCGTCCGATCCAGCGTCAGTCCGCTATATTCAAACGTTGTATAGCTAAGCCCATGACCAAATGGGTAGAGGACTTCTCCGTCAAAATATTGATAAGTCCGCTTTCCTTTCATAATGTCGTAATCCTTCAATTCCGGCAGCTGGTTCACCGATTGGTACCAGGTCATATTGAGGCGTCCCGCCGGATTATAGTCGCCGAACAACACGTCGGTTACGGCATGTCCAAGCTCTTGGGCAGCATGGGAGGTAAACAGAATCGACGGCACATGCTCATTCTCCCAATTGACTGCAAACGGATAGCTGCCGACAATGACGACCACGGTATTCGGATTCGCTGCCCGTACCGCTTGAATAAGTGCTTGCTGCGCTGGAGGCAGTACAATGTCAGCGCGGTCAATCGTTTCCTTCGCATTAATGAACGGGTTGTTACCCACGACGACAATCGCCGTCTCCGCTGATTTGGCCGCATGGACAGCCTTCTCGATCCCATTCTCTACGATTTCCACAACCCATTTTTCCCCTGGCAGACGGCTGTCGACCTTAATGGCATTATCAAAAACGTTCTCGCCAACCGCGATCAACCCGCCGCGCTCGTTCAGGACGATGGGCCGCCCGTTCCATGCCTTCATCTCGATCTGGCCGTCCGAAGCGGAGCTAAAGTCGAATACTTCCTTCACGAACCAGCCGCTGGCTTCGTTCGCCGTTGCCGTCAGCAGACCCGAATCGGTCTCGGTCACAAATTTGCCGGTATCCACCAAACGTAGCGTGCTCGAGCCCCAGCCCCAATCGCCCCGCTCAAATACCGCCGCATCGGCCGCGTTCTCGCTGGTAGCTGCCAGAAATGCTTCCGCCCCTTCACCAGACGCGATCCGGACATATTTGCCGGTCACCGAGGAGCGCAAGCGAATCCGGTCCATGCCCGTTCCGAACAGGACGGGACGGTCTCCCATTTTCTCCTTTAGGCCTTGCAACGGAGTTACACGGTAAGGCGGCGTGCCGCTGTACCAGTCCGTAATCGCTTCATCCGCCAGCGGCCCGACAACGGCCACCGAACTTAACGTTTGCGGCAGGGGCAGTAAGCCTTCATTCTTCAATAGCACAATCGATTCCCGAGTCGCCGCCAACGACAAGGCCGCATGCTCCGGTGCGCACAGTTTGTCCTCCGGGACGCGGCTGTACGGATTTCGCTCCTCCGGATCGAACTCGCCCAGCCGGAACCGGACGCGGAAGGCGTTGCGCAAGGCGCGGTCTAGGTCCGACTCAGCCAGCAAGCCTTGATCCAACGCATTTCGCAGCGCCTGGAACATGATCGGTTGATCATCCGTCATGCTGTCGATGCCTGCCTTTATGCTCCCAGCCACCGCTTCCGCGTAAGATTCCAAGTAACGGTGATCCATCACCGTCCCCATCACGTCGCCGGCATCGCCAACGACAAACCCGTCCATCTCCCATTCGCCTTTAACGATGTCGTTTACTTCATGATTGAGGTTGCAAGGCGTACCGTTAATCCCGTTATAAGCCGTCATCATTGACCCGGCCCGGCCTTCCCGGAACGTGCGTTCAAACGCTTTCAAGTAATACTCTCGCTTGTTTCGCGGATCGATGCTCACCGAATCGCTGCCGCGGTCCACTTCATTGTTGTTCCCGTAAAAATGCTTCAACGTCGCTACGGCTTTATAATAAAACGGATGATCGCCTTGCAGGCCTTTCACCAGCTCGGTCGTCAACGCCCCCGTGAGGTGCGGATCTTCGCCATAGGCCTCCTCCGTCCGCCCCCACCGCGGGTCCCTTTCCATATCAACGGTTGGCGCCCAGATCGTCAAGCCGTTAACCGCCGGGTTCCGCTGAAAATACACGCGCGCCTCATCGCCGATCACAGAGCCGATTTGACGCATCAGCTCGGGATTCCAGGTACAGGCCAGCCCTGTATTTTGCGGAAAAGACGTCGCTTCCCCTAGCCAAGCTACGCCATGGGCCCCTTCCGTACCGTGTTTGTATGGTTTGACGCCGAGCCGCGGCACCTCGGTTTGAAACTGGCACATCAGCTCAACTTTCTCTTCCAGTGTGAATCGGGAAACCAAGTCATCCACCCGCTGCGCCAGTGGCAAATCGGGGTTTTGATAAGGATATTGGTACGTGCTGTTCGTCATACGATTACCTCGCTCCCATACTCTAAAATTTCGTTGTAAGCGCTTAAAAGTTATGCCCTGCTTGTTCCCGCGTGGTTTACCAACCCTATCATAGCCCGCCATTCATCCCCTGCGATACACGGAACATTAGTCATCTTTTCATATAAAAATATCGCATCGGCCGCACGGCCCCATAGGTACTTCGCCCCTACTCTCAACGATTATCCCTTTCATTCAGAAATAGGGGCATCGGGGAGGAGTTATAAAAACAAGATCATTTTCTGGGATTTTTTTCTTGATAACAGAACATGTGTTTGGTATAATAAGAAAAAGAGAACGTATGTACGTATATCTTGAGTTGGAGGGATCGTGCATGGAATTAGATGCGAATACGGAGCTTCAATCTATCAACCCCCGTTTTCAAAGTGAAGCGGACTGCATTGCTGCGATCATCGCTATGAAGTGGCCCAATGGCTTCGTCTGCCCGCGATGCGCCTATACCGAGTGCACCCGTCTATCCTCACGCCGCCTTCCTTTGTTTGAATGCGGTAGATGCGGCTATCAAGCCTCGCCCTTGGTGGGAACCATATTTGAAAGAACCCATCTGCCTTTGGTGAAATGGTTTCAAACTATGGAATTATTCCTGCTTCCCGATGGCATCTCGGCGCTGCGGTTGAGTCAGGTGATCCGGGTTACCTACAAGACCGCATGGCTCATGCTGCACAAAATCCGCCATACTCTCGGCGAATGCGATGCCCAGGAGCTGCTCTGCGGAGAGGTGAAGGTGAACTGCGATCAGTATGCGAACGATCCGTTGCGGTTTCATCCAGCCTCTCAACCTTATGGCACCGCGGTCGTCGCCGGATGCACGGTAACGGAGTCCGGCGAGCTGGAGCGGGTGAAGATTCAGCTGATATCGCATAAAAGGGGTGGCGGACAACGGGCTAACCGGCACGATCTCGCCGCGTTCATCAATAAGCAGGTCGATGCCCATACCTCTAGCATCCAGTCGTTCCCTTTGGCTTATCGGCTGTATTGGCCCTTGCGAAAAGAAATAAGAGCAGCTTGGGATTCTCTCAAAAATACGTATGTTGCCTTGGGGATAGGGCATTTGCAGACGTATCTGAATGAGTATACTGTACGCCGCCGCCTGCGTATGTCTGATTCTGAAGAGACGATGCGCCAGAAACTGCTTCTTATGTGCGTGTCCATTCCGGCGATCCCGTACCGCCAGCTAATAGAACACCAAAAAAACCCGTCCATTGCAGCAGCGGCTTAATTGACTGCTGAACTTACGGGTTAATCAGCGAACGAGAATGGTCGCTTTTATTACATTTTTTTCACTCGTACGTTTCAGTACCACTTTCTCCACTCCCTGATGCAACGGGATAATCGTCAAAAGAAAGCGGATGACCTACATCCTCCGACCCCCTAACGAGAGAGGAACGGCCCAGAGAAGCCTCAAGCATGGTTGGTCTGCTTTCGGTAGGCAGAAGGGGAAGTCCCGACATACTTGCGGAATTTGCTATGAAAATAATCGACGTTCGTATATCCGACCTTTTCAGCCACCTGGTATACCTTCAAGCCTTCCTCCAGGTAACTCTTTGCTTTCTCAATCCGCACTTTATCCAGATACGTGTTGAAATATTCGCCCGTCGTATTCTTGAACAACTTGCCTAAATAAGCGCTGTTATAGTTAAAAATACCGGAGAGTGTCTCCAGTTTGAGATTATCGCTGTAGTTCCGGTGAATGAGGTCTAGCATAATTTTGACTTCGCGGTGTTTCCCGTCTTCACCGAGTTGATTCATGATCTGCTGCAGTAGAACCTCTGCCTGCCCGTTTAATTCCAGAATGGAATAGGCCTTTTGGATCTTGGAAAAACCGTCCGAAAACTCCTTGCCGCGGCTTTGCAGCTCCGGCGACTGCTTCAGCGCCTTGCTGTATATCGTCGTCAACAGCTCAACGTAACGGTTCTTGATTTCATTCTCCATCGCGCCATCCGTCATATACGCTTCGCCCAGTTGGCGCAGCAAAGATTTCACGGCATCCTGATTGCCGATGTCTACCGCATAAAAGAGCTGTTCCCCCAGTTCTTCGGTCGACAAATCCCCTGCGTCAGCAGCCCTTCCGGATCGCTTGTCTTCCGGGGTCAAAACGGTTCCCTGGTCTAGAAAAAAATGATGCCGAACCAGTTCGCACGCTGTCCGATAGGATTCCCGAATTTCCGTCAAGCAACCGACCTTCCCGCCAAGTGCTACAGAGAAACGGATCCCCGTGCCGGCCAATTCAGCCGTGAGCTCGCGATAGATCCCCCCGAGTTCAACCGATAAAAGCGGTTCTTTAATCAGGACTCCAAGCTTGGCGTGAATGGCGAACACCCAACCGCGGCCGGGTTCCTCGAACAGCCGAGCCAGCGCTTTGCGGACCAGTGCATTGCCTTGGGCCTCGACGTCCCCTTCCGTTTGCGCGCTAAGCAACAGGACTTGATACACCTTACCGCTGATGCCGACTTCACTGGCCCGCTCGCATAGCGGAGCAGGATCGTCATCTTCTTCACCGGTCAGCACGGACTGTATCAGTGCTTCCCGGTTCCATTCGGTCGTGACGTGCTTCCACTGCTGGGAGGCCCTCTCCTCATCGACCGTCAGCTTGATCTTCCAGAGATAATCCTTCAGTTCATCCTCATCCACCGGCTTCAGCAAATAACCGTCCACACGCTGGGTCATCGCCTTCTTAGCGTAACTAAAGTCCGCGTACCCGCTAAGTATCAAAATATGCAGGAGCGGATCCTGCATTCGGAGCTTTTCGATCAATTGCAACCCGTCCATACCAGGCATACGGATGTCAGCCACCACCAGGTCGGGTTGATATCGTTGAAATTTATCCAGTGCTTCGTTCCCGTTCGCCGCTGTATCCACAACTTCGTAGCCACAGGCTTCCCAATCGATGAACGTACGTAGGCCTTCTCTGAGCTTGGGTTCGTCGTCAACAATAAGCACTTTTATCATTAGGCATTCCTCCGACCGGAAAAAAAGTTTCGTTCTTCCAGTTAGTAAGAGTAATAAAGCGTTTACAATTTATTATATTTCAATTTTTGCTTCATCCACAAACATTATTCTGTTGACTTGTTGCACTATTTTGATGTAAAGAAACGAAAAAGCTGCTCCTTCTCATCGTTGGATGAGCCTAGAGCAGCCTTTTTCCTGAATGGATCAAACCCGCCGCAAGGACTTGGGTTCAACTGATGCCCTAATTCCCCTTAAGGGAAGAGTCCGGCACCGGCACACCGAAATTCGGCGTACCATCTTCGTTCCATTCCAGAAACTGAGCCCGCGTATGCCGGTTCGGGTCATACAGCGGATCGCCGACGATCTCCCTGTAATTGCGGGCATGATAGACCAACACGTCGCGCCCGTCTTCCGAGACGGTAAAGCTGTTGTGTCCCGGTCCGAACTGACCGGCAGCCTCATTGGAGACGAACACCGGGATCGGCGATTTCATCCAGGAGCCGGAGTCCAACAAGTTTGCAGATGCATCGGCGGAGAGCAAACCCATACAATAATGATGGTTGGTGGCACTAGCCGAATAGCTGATGAAAATACGCCCATTCCGTTTTAGTACCGCCGGTCCTTCGTTTACTTTAAAACCGATGGTTTCCCAGTCGAATTCGGGCGTAGAGATCATGACTTGTTCTCCAATCAGCGTCCAAGGATTGCTCATTCGGGAGATGTAGAGATTGGAGTTGCCTTCAATCTTCGGGTCCTTTTGTGCCCAAACATAATAACGTTCGCCTTGGTGCTCGAACATCGTTGCATCCAGCGCAAACGACTCCCATGACGTGCGAACCTGTCCTTTCTCTTGCCATATGCCTTCGAGCGGATTGGCTGAAGGGTTCTCCAGCACGTACATCCGGTGATCAAATAACCCCTCGTTCGTCTCGGTCGTTCGCGCCGCGGCAAAATAGATATACCATTTTCCTTCGATGAAATGGAGTTCTGGCGCCCAGATGTTGGCGCTCAACGGACCGGATTCATATTTACGCCAGGCCACGACCGGCTCGGCCTCCCCCAATCCTTGCAGCGTCGTCGATCGCCGGATTTCGATCCGGTCGTACTCGGGAACCGAAGCCGTAAAGTAATAATAACCGTCCTGATGCTTGTAAACCCACGGATCCGCCCGCTGCTCCACGATCGGATTCAGATACTCCTGCTTGTGACTCATCTCGGTTTCTCCTTCTCCTTCTATTATTTGGATTTCATGCCGGCCTGCTTCTCGGGCATTATTTCCGATCTAGCCTTTGACCGCTCCCGCTGTCATCCCATCGATAAAGTATTTTTGGAAAGCGACGAACAAGATAAAAATCGGAATGATGGAGAAAAACGAACCTACTATCAGCAAATCATAGTTGTTGCCGTAAGGGGTTAGCAGCGTCTTTAACCCGATTGGCAACGTATATTTGTTCGCGTCACTCAGGACCATAAACGGCCACAGGAAATTATTCCAGCTGTTCATGCCGTTCAGGATTGCCATCGCCGCAAAAGAAGGCTTCATGATCGGCAGGATCAGCCGCACGTAGATCCCGTACTCGCTTGCCCCGTCAACGCGGCCGGCCGCGATAATTTCCCGGGGAATTCCTCGCAGATATTGTCTGAAGAAGAAGATGGTCGCTGCGCTGGCGATCCCCGGCAGTATGATGGCCGAGTAGGAATTCATCAGCCCGATATCGTAGGTCAACGTATACAGCGGCAGCAGCAGAATTTCGAACGGAACCATCATGATCAGCAGCACGCAGACGAACAGGACGTTTTTCCCCTTAAATTCATAAGCCGAAAACCCGTACGCCACCGTAGCGCTGACCAACAGCGTCAATACCACCTGTATGACTGTCAGCAACAGCGAGTTGAAGAACCACATAAAATAGGAATGATTCCCTGTGAACAAGTAAACAAAGTTATCAAAGCTCATGGCAGGCAGATCAAACCGCAAATTGAGCCCGTACCGGATCAAATCCTCGCCAGGCTTAAACGAAGCTAGCGTTACGGCGTAAAATGGCAGAAGGATCAGTACGCACAGGAAGGCAAAAAACAGGAACAAGACGATTTTGATCGGCAAGCCGCGGGTTGATTTCGTCATACTTCCTCCTCCTTCTTAAACATACCGGTAAAGGCCAGCTGCGTGAGGTTAATGACCATCGTAATGACGAGAAGTACGATACCGACGGCAGCCGCATACCCCAGGTTGTTCTTCTCGATCCCTTGGCGGTATAAATAGCCAACGATAGTTAACCCGATGTTCTTCGGAGAATTGTTGCCGTTCCAGAGCATCATGCTTTCGATGAACATCGCCAGGCCGGCATAAATACTGATCGTCAAAACATAAATCGTTGTCGGCTTCAACAGCGGCATCGTGATCTTCATAAATCGCTGGATGGGTGAGGCACCATCGATCGAAGCAGCTTCGTAATATTCGTCAGGAATATTCTTAAGTCCGGATAGGAAATAGAGCATGTTCACCCCGGTCCATCGCCAGGTCGCCAGGGCCAATAAAGCAATGAAGCCGGTGGTTTGCCCTTTCAGGAACTTAATGGGCTCCACGCCAAATAACCCGAGGAAGCTATTGATCAAGGAACCTTCCATTTCCCCGAACATCAGTCGAAAAATGGTCCCGGCCACCACGACCGAGGTCAATGCCGGGAAGAAAAATGAGGATTTGAAAAACTCCCTGGCCCACATGAACTTGTTGTTGATCAATACGGCAAACAGCATCGGAAACGGAATCAGAATCACTATAGTCAAGACCATATAGATGGCGCTGTTACCAACCGCTTTGAGGAAAATACCGTCCCCCATCAATTTCTCGTAATTGTCCATTCCGATCCACGCCGCTTCCTGCCCCAGGGTCACTTTCTGAAAGCTCATCCCGAAAGAGCTGGCCAGAGGATACACCCAAAAGATGAGGAACACGAGCACAAACGGAAAAATAAATACGTAAGGTGCTACTTTTTGTGAGTATAGGAATTTTTTGACCATCGCCCTACCCCTTTTTTTAAACAGAGCTACTCCGGATGGAGTAGCTCGCTGTTTATTTCTGCAGATTTGGGATTACTTCAGTTCCTGCTCGATTTGTGCTTGCGCATCGTCCAAAGCCTGCTTGATATCCTTGCCGTCTTCAAATATTTCGTTTAACGTGACCGTACAGAGCACATTGTTGATCGTTGGCGACGCCGAAGTCGATTTGATGAGTCGAATTTCGTCCTTGATATCGGCCAGCACGTCAAATGGATTGTTCACGAAATATTGAACGAACTGGTTATCCGGGTTATGGGTAACGTCCTTCATTTCCCATACATCCATGTTGACCGGGTCAAAACCCAACGTATTCCAGATCTCAATATTGGCATCCTCCGACAGTTTAGCGAAAGCCAAGAAATCCTTCGCCAGTTGAACATCTTTCGCCGTCTTGGTCACAACGGTTCCGGTTCCTCCGCCGCCGACCGACCGAGGCATCCCTTTCTCGATGACCGGGATCGGTGCGATCGCGATCTTTCCGGATAAATCCTTCATATAGTTCGTGTATCTCGACATTTGCCACAGCGGCATGAAAGCGGTCGCATAGTTCCCTGCGTTAAACTCCCCGTACGCTTCTTCCGTATCCGGCTGCCCGCCGGCGATCGTGGCGATGACATTGTTGTCCTGTAGGTCTTTCAGCAACGTGAGCGCCTTGACCATCGCTTCCGAATTGACGACCGGGTTCCCGGCGTCGTCCGTAAAGTCCGTCCCTTGCTGCGCCAGCAGCTGGGAAGTTTGCCACGTTGCGCTCGTATCGGCGGTCCCCATGTATTTCCCGGTTTTCTCATAAACTTGGATCCCGGCTTTTTTATAATCATCCCATGTGACGATCGTCTTGTAATCCACCCCGGCCGCTTCCAAAATTTCCGTATTGTAAAAAGCGACCGAAGCGCCGACGTGGGTCGGAATACCGTAATTCTTACCGTCCTTGCTGTAAAGGTCGATTCTGGATTTGACGATCGTGTCTCGGTACGGGTCGATGACGTCGTTCAATTCAACCAACTGCGGCGTCCCGGCCAAGAAATCCGGGAACTTGCCCAGCTCGATATCGGCGATATCCGGAGCGCCGACGCCCGTCTGCACGGCAATCGATAATTTGTTATGCATATCATCGTAAGGCATCACGGTGACGTTCAGCTTAATTTGCCGATCCGGATTCGCGGCGTTCCACTTCTCCAACATCTTTTCAAAATGCTGTCCATGCAGTTCTACGAATGTCCAATAAGAGAGTTCTGTCGCACTTTCACCAGCACCGCCGTCCAGCACGGAGGTTTCCCCTCCGGCCGTCGTCGACGCCTTGCCGCAGCCCCATAACCAGGTAGCCATCGTTAATATCAAGAGCACTATGAATCCTTTTTTCTTCATCCTTGACCCTCCCTGACAAAATAAAATCTACACACTCCATCTACAGTCTGTTTCTCTCACTTCTAGTCAACCCGTTGGTCAATCAATGACCCTAAGAAGCGCTCACCTGTTGTGCATAGCTCATGTTGTCATCGTTAATTGGGAGATGAACCGGCTTCTCTTGGAGGAGCACCGATTCGCTAGCTAGTTTCTTGGCTTACCCAAACGAATCACGTTCCAGGAGGCTTTGGCCAATCGCGCTTTGACATAACCGTCATCGCATGTCGCACTCCCTGCGGCGTGAGGTTTAACATCCTCCCGGTCCGCCGTATTTACGGCCTTCAAATCCTCGTGCTCCAGCACGAGATGCTCGATCAGGCGGTATCCTTCAAACCCGCGGATGTCGCAATCCAGCTCAAGAGCTTCCTCTAGATGGCGGTTAACTGCAAAAATCGTAAGCGTCTCTTCCGCTTCGTTATATACAACAGCGCTGTCCAGATAAGGGACATCGGTATAATCCTTGGCATCGTATACCGGCGAGTTGACAACCGGTTGAAGCGAGACCCCCCGTCCGAAAACCGAGGCATGCATATACGGGTAAAAGATGGTTTGCTTCCAGGACCGTCCGCCATTCTCTGTCATGATCGGGGCGATGACGTTGACCAGTTGCGCCATGCAAGCCATTTTCACCCTGTCGGCATGACGCAGGAACGTAATCAGCATGCTGCCTACAAGCAAGGCGTCCTCGAAATTGTAGACGTCTTCCAGCTGAGGCGGAGCAATTCCCCAAGGCGTAAGCTTGGCGTCGGCATCGTTGGAGTGGTACCAGACGTTCCATTCGTCGAAACTGAGGTACATCGTTTTGGAGCTGCGTTTCTTCGCTTTGACATAATCGCAGGTGGCGATCACCGTCCGGATGAAATGGTCCATATCCATCGAGCGAGCCAAGAATCCGGCGCTATCGTCATCCCGGTTGCCATAATATTGATGCAGAGATATGTAATCAGCAACCTCGTAGGTATGATCCAGCGTCACCGCTTCCCATTCAGGGAACGAAGGCATCGAAGAACTGGAGCTTCCGCAGGATACAAGCTCGATATCGGGATCCACCAAACGCATCGCCTTCGCCGTCTCGTAAGCGAGGCGGCCGTATTCCTGCGGCGTCTTCTGACCGATTTGCCAGGGGCCGTCCATCTCGTTGCCCAGGCACCAGGTTTTGATCTTGTGCGGCTGCTCGTAACCGTGGCTGCGGCGCAATTCGCTCCAATAGCTACCGCCGGGATGGTTGCAGTACTCCAGTAAATTGCGGGCGGCGTCAACACCGCGAGTGCCCAGGTTCACCGCCATCATTACTTCCGAGCCAACCTCTTTAGCCCAGCTTGCAAACTCGTTTGTCCCAACCCAATTAGGCTCAACCGTTCTCCAAGCCAGCTCCAGGCGCTTAGGTCTCGCTTCAACCGGACCGACTCCATCCTCCCAGTTGTACCCGGATACGAAGTTCCCGCCGGGATACCGGATGATCGGAACGTTCAGCTGTTTGACCAGCTCCTTTACGTCGTTGCGGAATCCCAATCGGTCGGCCGCCGGATGCGAAGGCTCATAAATCCCTCCGTAGACCGCTCGGCCCAGATGTTCAATGAAGGAGCCGTAAATCCGCCGATCCACTTCGGCAATCTTAAAGGCTTTGTCTACGACCATCGTTGCTCGCGGTGCTGCTGATGACATGTTGACCACCTTCCGTTTTAGTAAATACTAAACCATTTCGAATTTCCTTGAATGAATACGTTTACAGGTATAAAATAACATATGAAATTAGGGTTGTAAATATATTTATCTAAACTGTTTTATGTTTTTATAAAATTAATGAGATAAAACATCCTGTAACACCTGAAAATCGCTGTAATTCACATGAATTTTCAATAAAACAATGAAATTAAGTTTAGATTAACATGAAGTTAATTGCGAATTTATTACAAAATTAAACTATTTTTTGAACTATATTTACATATTTTGATTTGATACTTTATTAAATGACCAAGTTAGTTTATAATAATCTAAAATAAAAGAATCCATTATCCTATTGGAAGAAGGTTCGAATATCCGATGATCTATATTAAGGATTTGATGAGCGGGATCGACATTTTTAAAGCATTAAGCTCCGAGATCAGGATTCAAATCCTCGAACTGCTGGCGAAGAACCAAGCCTTAAATCTGAACGACCTGGCCACCAAACTAGGCTTAAGTAACGGGGCCATTACCATGCATATTAAGAAGCTCGAAGAGAGCGGTTTGATCGAAATCAATACTTCGGTAGGCAAACATGGCATCCAGAAGATTTGTTATTTGAACAAAGACAAGCTGATGGTCGACCTGCGGAGCAAGGATGTCGACAATTTATATGAAGTGGAAATTCAAGTGGGTCACTACAGTAATTATCAGGTTGCTCCAACCTGCGGGCTCGCGACAAAGGACAGCATCATCGGCGATTTTGACGAACCTCGCTACTTTGCCGATCCGCAGCGAATCGATTCGGAGATCATTTGGTTGTCCGAGGGTTTCCTCGAATATCGCATTCCGAATTACCTTAAGCCGAATCAGACCTTTCGGGAAATTCAATTTTCGATGGAGCTCGGCTCGGAGGCCCCAGGATATTGCGACAACTACCCATCCGACATCTATTTCTATTTGAACGGCGTTGAAATTGGCTTCTGGACGAGTCCGGGAGATTTCGGCGATGCACGTGGCACGTTTAACCCGGATTGGTGGCCGCCGCATCTGAACCAATACGGCATGCTGAAGCTGATCCGGATCAACAATGAGGGCAGCTTTATCGACGGATGCCGCATCTCCGACGTCACACTGGAGCAGATCTACCTTGATTACAAAAGCGAGCTGACGTTTCGCATCGCCGTCACCGACAAGCCGATCAACAAGCGGGGGTTGACTATCTTCGGCAAGAACTTCGGCAACTACAGCCAGGACCTCCTGGCCCGGGTGCTGTATGATGTGCGAGAGGAATAACAAAAGAAGCAGCGATCAGGTTCCCCATTCGGCCTGAAAGCTGCTTTTTTTATGAACAACCTATTCTACATCGTTTGCCCGTTATCGACGGTAACGATTTGCCCGGTCAGTGAGGGCTGTTCCAGGACAGCGGCGATGAGTGCGGCAATTTCCTCCGGTGTGGAGATCCGGTCCAAGGGCAGATGACGAATGAGCGCACGCATCTGCTCCTCCTTACCTGCCCACCAACGCGTGTCTACCGCTCCGGGGGCTACGCCGGTGACGCGAATGTCCGGCGCCAAGGCATGGGCCAGCGACTTCGTCAAACCATGGACGGCGGCCTTCGATACTGCATACGGAAGCGAAGAGCCTTTCCCCGTGATTCCTGCGATGCTGCCGACGTTGACGATGGCTCCCTTCCCGGCCTTTAAATACGGCGCGGCGGCCCGTGCACAGTTGAACATGCCTTTGACATTCACCGCAAACAAATCGTCCCATGCCTCCTCCGTGACCGCCTCCAGATCGTCCATGGCGATATATCGGGTGATGCTGGCGTTATTGACCAAGTAATGGATCGTGCCGAAGGACTTGACGATTTGCTCGATCATGGAGACGACCTCCGCATTTCGGGCCACATCGGCCTGAATGGCCATCGCACGGCCGCCGAATTGCCGAATGGCCTGCGCGGTCTCCTCGGCCTCCACCGCGGAACGGGAGTAGTTAATGGCGACGATCGCCCCGCGTTCGGCCAGCAGCATGGCTGTAGCTCTGCCGATTCCCGTACCGCCCCCGGTAACCAGAACAACCTTGTTAAGGTAACCCATATTTACATCTCCTCCTGTATCAAATATGGACTCGTTGCCTTCGCGTGGATCTGCGGGCTGCGTTTCGCCTGCCAGTTCACCAGGAATACGCCCGCGCAGGTCAAGGCTCCGCCAACGTATACATACCAATCGATGTGCTCGCCAAGCAGCAGCCAGCTGCAAAGCACGCTAAAGATCGGAACGAGGAACAGGAACGAGCTCGTTTTTCCCGGATCACTATGGCTAAGCAAATAGAACCAAAGCGTAAATTGGACGATGGAACAGAAGAGAACCATCCAAACGACCACCAACCCCGACGTAACATTCAGATCAAAGACGGGTTTCTCCCCTATTAAGCTGAGGGTCAGCAGCATAACGCCGCCTGCGAGCATTTGGTAGGCGGCCAGCACGCTTTTATCGAACGCAGGGCCAAATCGATTGATGAGCAACGTGGCGACGGTAAAGCAAACCGCTCCGGCAAAAGCAAACACCATGCCGGGGTCCAAGCTCATATGCAGCCCAAAGGTGATCATCACGCCGATAAAACCGATCGCTACGCCAAACCATTGCCTCACGCGATAAGCAGTGCCCATCAACGCACCCCATAGGATCAGCATGAGCGGGCTGGTACTCGAGATAATCGCCGACTCCCCGGAGGTGATCCATCTCATGCTGTAAGCGGTGAATCCCATCACCCCCACCGATTGAAATAAACCGAGCAGCAGGATCTGCCGCCAGGACTTGACTCCTTGGGGTTGCGGTTTTTTAGCGCTGAATAAGGCAAGTAATCCCCCGGCAAACAAGAACCGGAGTCCCATTAACATCAGCGGGGTCGTATAAACCATTCCCAGCTTAGCAACGGGGTAGGCCGTCCCCATTAAGAACGTGGTCAACAGCAGCAAACCTGTATATTTATAAGTCCTCATGTAGCTCTTCCTCCCATGGTGTCATTCTTGTTTGTATTGTAAGGGAGGTTTGAAATTATGTATAATGATTGGTAGAGATAGTTGATATCATTTTTGGTGATATCCGCACAAAAGGAGGACTCCCCCGATGGAAAGCGCAGAATTACGCATTTTTCAAGCCGTTGCCCGAGAAGGCTCCATCACGAAAGCCGCCGACCGGCTGGGTTATGTACAGTCCAATGTGACCGCTCGCATTAGACAACTGGAGACTGAGCTGGGGACGGGGCTGTTCTACCGCCATAACCGAGGCATGACCTTGACCTCCAGCGGCAAAATGCTGCTGGATTACGCCGATAAAATCGTCGGTCTTCTGGACGAAGCGGTAGCAGCGCTTTCCTTCTCCGGCGAGCCTACCGGTCCGTTGCTGATCGGCTCGACCCAAACAACGGCAGCCGTGCGGCTGCCCAAGCTGCTGAGCAAGTATTACGAAATGCATCCAAAGGTCGAATTAACGCTGACCACCGATCTCTCCGACCGCCTGGCGGAGAAGGTGATCCATTACGATCTAGACGTAGCCTTCGGCAACTTCCGCTACAATCATGACGAGTTGACCCGTATTCCCGTGTTCGACGAGGAGGTTGTCGTCATTTCTCCCCCGGGCATTGATAACCTGGACGAAGCCCTGACGAAGCCAAGCCTTGTCTACAGCCGAGGCTGTACCTACCGCGAAATGCTGGAAGAAATGCAGCAGTCTCGCGGCCGAACTTACGTGGGAGCAATGGAATTCGGCACGCTGGAAGCGATCCTCGGCGGCGTTTCGGCCGGCCTCGGCATCTCGCTGGTGCCGCGGATCGTCGCCGAGAAGCAGGCGCAGGACGGTACCGTGCGGATTCATGAGGTCCCCGAAGCGATGCGCCATATGCAGACCGAGCTCATCTACCGCAAAAACGCCCAACCAACCAGCGCGCTCCGCGCTTTGATTGATTTGTTGAGCGTGGCTTAAGGGGCTTTTGGCCGTGGCCGTGGCCGTGGCCGTGGCCGTGGCCGGACATAAATAGCGGTAAAAAATCACCTTATTTCCGACGGAACGCCCGTTTTCACCGGAATAAGGTGATTTTTTGGTCTTATTTCGCCCCGGAATCCCTTTGGAAGGCGGAATACGGGGAGATAAGGTGATTTTGTGGCGCTATTTCGCCAAAAAATCGAAGTTTACGCGAAATAAGGTGATGAATCACCGCTATTTCGCGCCAAACGAGCCGGCAGCCCGGCCGCGGGACGGTTCGCGCGCTAGGCCTGCTCCGCCTCGTTCAGCGCCCGCAGCAGCGTGCGGCGGTCGCGCACCAGGTGGGCTTCGCGCAGGCTGCGCGCGAACAGCTCCTCGCCGACGCCCAGCTCGGCGAGGGTTGCCGGCCCGCCGGCCTTGCGCAGCAGGCCGCGGAGCTCGGCTTCGCCGGGCAGGTCCCGCAGCCACGCGCGGACCTGCTCCCCGTGCTCCCGGAGCGCCGCCGGCGCGGCGCCCGGGAAGGTCCCTTCGCCCGCGGCGTGGTACGCGCGGGCGATTTCGGCGCAGGCAACGCCGACTTTGGCGCCGTGCAGCAGCGCCCGCCGGCCCAAGCGCAGGTATTCCATCTCCCAGTAATGGGAGAGATGGTGTTCTGCGCCGGAGGCCGGGTGCGACTGCCCGAACAGCAGCATGGCGATGCCCGATTCGATCAGCGCCGTCATCAAGGCGCGGATCCCTTCTTCCGAGCGCGCGCCAATCGCATCGGCGTGCGTCACGCAGTTCAAGAGCGCGCGCTCGGTTATCGCCGCCGCCTGTTCGTCATAGGGTTCCCCCGCGGTCAGACGGGAGAACTTCCAGTCGAACAGGCTGGTATACTTGCCGAGCATATCGCCAAAACCCGCGGCGACCAGCCGCTGCGGGGCCGCCATCAGAACGTCGAGGTCGGCGAATATCGCTACCGGCGGCACCGCCGGCACTGTCTTCTTGACCCCGCGAATAATGAGCGGCGCGCCCGCGGAAGTGAAGCCGTCCACGGACGGTGCCGTTGGCACCGATACGAACGGCTTGCCGGTCTTGTACGCGGCAAACCGGACGATATCGTGAATCGTCCCGGAGCCCACAGCGATGAGCGCGTCCGTCTCCTCGGGACGGATCTCCAGCAGCAGCTGGACAAGCGCGATCTCGTCAGCGACCACATCGCCCTGCGCGTCAGGCTGAATCAGGCAAACGCGCGTCTCGACGACCTCGGCCGCCAGCAAACCGCTCAGTTGCTCCCCCGCCGCCGCATACGTGTGATCGTCCGCCACCAGCAGGACATGATCATAACCTTGTTCCCGCAAGTAAGGAACGACCTTCCGGATCGCACCCCGTTCTAGTTCAATCACTTTCAATTGCTCCAATAACCTGTCTTTCAGCATGGTATCCCCTCCCTGGGCCATCCATCGACTCCTGCAACTTTCCGCAACATCCTAATACTTCCCGCAGCTTCTGCAATAGGCGACAGGCGAAGCCTTTGAGCCATCGGTACGTTACTCGCCAGCCCATCTCTCCGCCCGTCCCCTACTCTTACTCCGCTGCCTGCTTAATCCGCTTCAGACGTTTCATCACATCGTTTTCCCCGCGGCCAAAATAATCGTGCAGCTGGCTGTACTCCTGGTACAACTTCTCGTACACTTCCACGTGCGCCGGAATCGGCTTGAACGTTTCCTCCTTGACGCGGGCCATCTTCCCGGCCGCATCCAGGATCGAATCGTACCCGCCAGCCGCCTCACCCGCCGCAACGGCCGCGAACATCGCCGCACCAAGAGCCGGCGTCTGCTTGGAATCCGCCACAAAAATCTCACGGTTCGTCACATCCGCATAAATTTGCATCAACAGGCGGTTTTTCTGCGGCAGTCCCCCACAGGCATACAGCGCATCCACCCGTACGCCGTTTTGATCAAACGCGTCAACGATTTTGCGCGTGCCAAAAGCCGTCGATTCCAACAGCGCCCGGTAAATCTCCTGCGGCTTGGTCAGCAGCGTCATCCCCACAATCAGACCGGTCAAATCGGTATCCACCAGCACGGACCGGTTGCCGTTCCACCAATCCAGCGCGAGCAGGCCGGTTTGCCCCGGTTGGTACGCGGCCGCTTCCCGCTCCAGCCATTGGTGCACATTCAGGCCTTCCTTCTCGGCGGCCTCCTTCACGTAAGCCGGCAACGCTTCTTCGACGTACCATTCAAAAATATCGCCCACGGCCGACTGCCCAGCCTCATAACCGTACAAGCCCGGAATGATTCCATCCTCGACCACGCCGCACATGCCTTCCACCTGTTTCTCTTCCGTCCCCAGCAGCATGTGGCAAATCGAGGTTCCCATCGCCATGACCAGCTTGCCCGGCGTAACGACGCCGACGGCCGGCACGGCCGCATGCGCGTCCACGTTACCCACCGCCACGGCGATGCCTGGCGTAAGGCCCATCATCTCGGCCATTTCCGGCAGAAGTCCGCCCGCGTTCGTCCCCAGCGGAATCACGTCGCCGCGCAGCTTCGTATCCGTCAAATCCTCCATCCGAGGATCCAGCGCCTTAAAATACGCCTTGCTCGGATATCCGTCTTGCTTATGCCATATTGCTTTATAACCCGCCGTACAACTGTTGCGGGCGATGTTGCCGGTCATTTGCGCAATAACCCAATCGGTTGCTTCCAGAAACAGATCCGTCTTCTCGTAGATCTCCGGCGCTTCATCGAGAATTTGCCATACCTTGGCCATCATCCATTCGGAGGAAATCTTCCCCCCATATCGCGGCAAAAAAGCCTCTCCCCGCTCAGCCGCAATCGCGTTGATCTTGTCGGCCTCCGGCTGGGCCGCATGGTGCTTCCATAACTTCACCCAGCTATGCGGGTTGTCGGCCAGCTCCGGATCGAAGCTAAGCGGCTGACCTTGGGCGTCCACCGGGAGCATCGTGCAGGCGGTAAAATCGATCCCGATCCCGATCACGTCCGCCGGATCGATCCCCGATTCCTTTAGCACCGCGGGCACGGAGCGCCGAAGCACCTCCAGATAGTCGCCGGGATGCTGCAAGGCCCAATCATGCTCGAGCTTGATCCCGGAACCGGGCAGCCGCTCGTCGATGACATGATGCGGATATGGCGTGACATGGTCAGCGACCTCCCGGCCGTCCGACAAATCTACCAGTACTGCGCGTCCGGACTGGGTGCCGTAGTCGACGCCGATCGTGTACTTTTTCCCTTTGCTCATGGTTATCCCTCCCCGTTATTTCTGCCCGTAATAAGCATTTACTCCGTGCTTCCGCAAAAAATGCCGATCCAACAGTGTCTGATCCATCGCTTGCGTATCCGGGTTGATCTGCAGCATGCGGGCGGCGATTTTCGCTACTTCCTCCAGCACGACCGCGTTATGAACGGCATTATGCGCATCCTTGCCCCATACGAACGGGGCATGCGAATGCACAAGCACCCCAGGCACCTGGTTCGGATCGAGGCCAAGCTCGGCAAACCGCTCCACGATGACATTGCCTGTCTCCAACTCGTAAGCACCCTCGATTTCTTCCCGCGTCATCGGCCGCGTTACCGGGATCTCTCCGTAGAAGTAATCGGCATGCGTCGTTCCGTACGCCGGTAATCCCCGCCCCGCCTGGGCCCAACTGGTTCCCCATGGGGAATGCGTGTGCACGACCCCGCCGATTTCGGGGAATTCACGGTAGAGCACCCGATGCGTTGGCGTATCGGAGGACGGTCGCAGGTTCCCCTCCACTACATTGCCTTCCAGATCGACCACGACCATATGCTCCGGCTTTAATTCCTCATACGGCACGCCGCTTGGTTTGATGACGAACAATCCGCTTTCCCGATCGATCCCGCTGACGTTTCCCCACGTAAACGTGACCAGGCCATATTTGGGCAACTCCAAATTGGCTTCCCACACCTGCTGCTTTAAGGCTTCCAACATCGCTTGATCCAACCCCTTTCCTCATCCCATGTGATCCCATATAACAAAAGGTACGTACAAGTTACCAAGCACCTGCTTCAACCTAAAGCGGCACCGCCCCGCCGAACTTCAGCAGGACGATGACACCGCCAAGTTGTCTCATTCCCGTTTATTTCTGACCCGTCAGTTCCAGCACCGAATCCCGTTCAATCAGCTCCGGTTCGAACACCGTATCGCCCGGCGTTTCTCCCCGCTCAATCATCCCGATCAGTTGGCGGGCGGCGAGCTCTCCCATCGTTGTTTTTGGGTGGGTCAGCGTCGTCAGCTTCGTGCCCGAGGCTGCCGCCAGGCTGGAATCGTCGAAGCCGACGACGGACAAATCCTCAGGTACCCGTAAGCCGCATGCGGCCGCGGCGTCCATCAGCATCACCGCCAGCTCGTCGTTATAACACACTAATGCGGTTGGACGCTGATCCGGCGTTTTTTGAAGCAGCTCCAGCGCTTTTTGATAGGCGTACTCGCCTTTTTGCTCCGTCGTAAACGTCACCACATGCTGCGGTGACACCGCAATCCCGAAGTCCCGATGGGCGGACAGGAAGCCCTTCAGCCGGTTTACGCCCTGCAGGTCATCCCTTTTGAAGAACCCGGCGATCTGCCGGTGCCCCTTCTCCAGCAAGTAACGCGCCGCCTTCCGGCCTCCCGCCTCGTCATCCACCTTCAGGCAGGGGCATTCCAACTCGTGATACTTCTCATTGATCATGAGATACGGGATGCCCTTCTCCTGCAACTCCAAAAAATACCCCAAATTCGGGTTGCCCTCCGCGCTTTTCGTCGGCTCGATGATCAGTCCGCTGAGCGGCTGGCTCGTCATGAGCTGAAGACTGTCCATCTCCTTCTCCTTCGTGTTGTCCGTGCTCGACAGCATCAATCGATACCCCTGCTGGCGCAGCTCCGCTTCCGCCCCCCGAACGATATGGGGAAAAATATAATCCGAAATATACGTCGTCATGATCCCGATCGTTTTGACTGCTTCGCCGTCTCGCCGTCCGGGATGCCGGACGAATGTGCCCTTGCCCTGGATGCGCTCCAGCCAGCCGTCCTTCTCCAGCTCGCCGAACGTTTGCCGAACCGTCTGCCGGCTTAAGCCGAACTGCTCCGCGATCTCGTTCTCCGACGGAACCTGTTTCCCGGGCTGGAGCTTTCCTTGCTCCAGCCAAGACAACATTTCGTTTTTGAGCTGCATATATTTCGGAATTTTCCGGTCATTCATGTTTCGTCCACCCTTCACCAATGCCACCGTTCTATTGACTACCCGTTATTGTAACATAGGCCGGGCGAACGTATCGGGCCGAAATCATCGGTCGATTTGGACTGTGATTAACGCAGCCGGTAAGCCGCATCGCTCCAGCGCAGCTCATTCTTAAATCGAGGTACCGAGGTATCCTTGTCGATGATCACCGCTTCGATGCCGGTCATTTCCGCCCAATCGGACAGGTTCTCCGCCGTGATGGCGTAAGACAACACCGTATGGTGCGCCCCGCCGGCTAAAATCCACGCCTCCGCCGATTCTCGCAGCGAAGGCTGCGGCTTCCACAACACGCGAGCGACCGGCAGCTTCGGCATCGTCTTCTCTACCTTCACGCCGTCCACCACGTTGACCAGCAGCCGGAAACGATGGCCCAGATCGACGAGCGAAGCGTTGACCGCCGGACCGGCCTGGCCGTCGAATACGATCCGTGCCGGATCGGCTTTACCGCCGATGCCCAGCGGATGTACCTCGATGGTAGGCTTCGTCGCGGCAATCGTCGGGCACACCTCCAGCATGTGCGCGCCAAGAATCATGTGGTTACCCGGCTCAAAATGATACGTGTAATCCTCCATAAACGAGGTGCTCTTGTTGTCCGCCAGCACCTTCAATACGCGCGTCAAAGCCGCGGTTTTCCAGTCGCCTTCGCCGCCGAAGCCGTACCCGGCTTCCATCAGCCGCTGCACGGCGAGGCCCGGAAGCTGCTTAAGCCCGTGCAGGTCTTCGAACGTCGTCGTAAACGCGCCAAAGCCGCCCTGCTCCAAAAACCGCTTCATGGCGATTTCAAGCTTCGCCTGATAGGCGATAGATTCGCGAACCGGTCCGTTGCTTAGGCCCGCTTGCGTAATCGCGTACTGCTCGGCGTATTCCTTCAGCAGCGCTTCGGCTTCCGCATCGCTGACTTCGTTTAACACCTGCACCAGATCACCGACGCCATATCCGTTCACCGACCAACCGAACTTGATTTGCGCTTCGACCTTGTCGCCTTCCGTCACCGCCACCTCGCGCATGTTGTCGCCGAAGCGGGCCACCTTAAGCTGACGGCTCTCGGCGTAAGCGGCCGCCGTCCGCATCCAGCCGGCGATCGAGCCGCGCACTTCGCCGTCTTCCCAATGGCCGACCACGATTTTGCGAGCGATGCCCAGCCGGGCGCCGATATGGCCATACTCACGGTCGCCGTGGGCCGACTGGTTCAGGTTCATGAAGTCCATATCGATGGTTTCCCAAGGAATATCGCGGTTAAACTGCGTATGGAAATGCAACAGCGGTTTTTGCAGCTGCGACAAGCCGGCGATCCACATTTTGGCCGGCGAGAACGTGTGCATCCAGGTGATGATCCCCGCGCAGGTCTCATCGCCGTTCGCGGCCAGGATCAACTTGTAGATTTCGTCTGGCGTCGTTACGATCGGTTTGAACACGACCGGGAATCCGATCGCCGGGTCTTGGTCCAGTTGTTCTGCGATGATGCGGGAATGGGCGGCCACTTCCTCCAGCGTTTCAGGGCCGTATAAGTGCTGGCTGCCGGTCACGAACCAAAAAGAATGCGGTTTCAATTTCATATGCCAAAGCGCCTCCTAATCATAAATAACTGCTAGCTAACTTGTACATACCATATCGGTATTTTCGACAATTCTTCTCTAATTGTACGTACAAGTCGATTTACCCTCATTGTACTGCCCGCCGCTCAAAATGACAATAGGATTTGTTTGCGAATTTGAGATCAATTTTGTCCCATCCTACTTCTAACGGACCGGAGCGCCCTTATTCCGTCCAGTTGCGCCTCTTCCGAGTTCTAACGGACCCAGGAGCCCTTATCGGCTCCCCATCGGACGTTTCCATCATCAATTTGGCGAAACAAGTGCACTAGGGTCCGTTAGAAATGCGAACCTTCGCTTTTGGGCTAAATAACGTCTCCTGTGTCCGTTAGCCGAACCTCCCTTTCGAGGTCGCCGGCAGCATGTAAAAAAGGACCCCTGCACCGGAGTCCTGATCTGTATTCCCAACGATCGTCTCTTCTCTATTATCGTCTATGCTCTATACTAGCTCTCCATCGCTATCCCTCTTGCTCTCCACTTACAGCTTTTAGCCCGTGCGCCTAGCCTCTGCTCCTCCGCTATAATCCCTAGCTCAAAATCCCCGGCTGCGGTGTCACACCAAACGCTACTGCCAAGTCGCGCAACTGGGCATCGGTGATCTTTTGCAGCACCGGACGGTCGCCGAGCAGCATGTAGATTTGCGCCGCCTTTTCGACCGTTTCGATCAAGCCGAACGCCTCGTCCATCGTCGTACCGGTGCCAAAAATCCCGTGCTGCGGCCATACGACGACGCGATGCTCTCGCATCTTCGCGGCGGTCGCCCGCCCGATGTCCGGGCTGCCGGGCACCATCCACGGCACGATGCCGATGCCGTCGGGGAACACCACGAGACATTCCGTGCACATTTCCCACAGCGTTTTCGTCAGTTTTTTCTCATCCAGCTCATGGACGAACGTCATGGCCAGCGCATGGGTCGCATGGCAATGCATGATGATCCGGTGCGCCGGGTCCACCTTCAAACGCTCGATATGGCTCATGAAGTGCGCTGGCAGTTCGCTGGTCGGTACCGCCCCGTCCCGAAGGCCCCACAGTACCTCGACTTGGTCGCCGCCTTCAGCCACCCGCAATACGCCCAGATTCGCTTCCGGATCGGAGATCACATTTTTGAAATACTTGCCCGAGCCCGTCACGATAAAATAACGTCCCGCCAGCTCCTTCACCGGAAACGCGAGTTGCAGCTTACGGCGCTCCGTTACAGAAGCGGCTCCAAGATATTTCGCCACCTCTGCTTCATCCAGCAGATAGCTGATATTCCCTCCGTTGCGTTCATCCCAGCCCAGCCGCCACATATGGAACGTGATTTCCGCCATCTCCCGGATGAAAGGCACTTCCATCCCCGGGACCCGCCGACCTTGCTCCACTTCCGTTAATGTCGTACTCACAGTAGGTTCCTCTCCTTTTGGTCAAGCTTATATTAAAAAACGGATAACCTAGGTTGCATTACCGAGTCGCCAGCACGTTCGTTTCGTATTCTTTCACGTCTGCCAGCCAAGCTTCACGCACTGGCACGCCTTGCGCTGCGCAGAAGTAATCCCAAATCGCACCGTACGGATACGATTTGAATTCTTCGACCAAGGCCAGCCGCGATGTGTAATCGCCGTCCAGTTCCAATTGCTTCAGCGTGCCGAGCGGCTCCAGCATCGCCCGCAGCAGCGCTTTTTGCGTGTTGCGCGTCCCGATGACCCAAGCCGCGATATGATTGATGCTGCCGTCGAAGAAGTCGAGACCGATGTGCGTACGGTCCAGCAGCTCGCCGCGTACCAGCTCGCGGGCGATTTCCAACAGCTCGTCGTCCATCGTCACGACGTGATCGCTGTCCCATCGCACCGGGCGGCTGACGTGAAGGAGAAGCTCGCGGCCAAACAACAGCCAGGAGGACAACTTGTTAGAGATCGTCTCCGTCGGATGGAAATGGCCGGCGTCGAAGCAGACCGCTTTGCCGCGAGACAACGCATACCCCATGTAAAATTCATGCGAGCCGACGACATAGCTCTCCGAGCCGATCCCGAACAGCTTGCTCTCCACCGCATCGATATTGTATTTCTCATCGATCGGTTCGGCGAAAACTTCATCAAGAGCCTCCATCAAACGAGCCCGAGGCGTGAGTCGATCCACCGGTGAATCCTTGAAGCCATCCGGGATCCAGACGTTAGTCACGCACGGCTGGCCGAGCTCCCGTCCAAACGACTCGGCAATCTTGCGCGACGCTTTGCAGTGGTCGATCCAGAACTTGCGGATATCGAGGTCCGGGTGACTAAGCGTGAACCCGTCCTTGGCTTTCTCGTGCGAGAAGCAAGTTGGGTTAAAATCCAGCCCCAGCCCCCGCTCCTTCGCCCAATCTACCCAACCGGCAAAGTGTCTAGGCTCCAGGGCGTCAAGCTCAACCCGTTCGTCCGTATCGGCATAAATTGCATGAAGATTGACCTTGTGCCGGCCAGGAATCAAGCGGAGCGCCTCGTCTAGATCCTGCCGCAGTTCGTCCGGCGTCCGCGCCCGGCCCGGATAACTGCCGGTAACCGCCAGGCCGCCGCCCAGCTCTTGATCCTTGCCCAGGAATCCCTTGACGTCGTCCCCCTGCCAGCAATGCAGCGAAATCTTGATTTGACTCAGTCGGGCCAGTGCAGCGTCGACGTCGATTCCATGGTGCTCATACAGCTTTTTCGCCTCGTGATAGCTGGTTTGAATCGCGTTGTCCATGTTCTGTTCCTCCTTTTGCATAACTTATCTATCGCTCGCTAGCTCCGTCCAACCGTCATCGTGCCAACAAATTCACGAACCGTTTCCGCGCCTCTGTAATCGGGTCGGTATTTGTCTCCCGAGGAACATACGTCTGGATCGGAATAGACCGCCGAATCAACTCACGCCCCTCGCCGATATCGCGAATCGCGCCGCTGCTGATCATTTGCACCAGCAAATTGCCCAGAGCCGTCGACTCCGTCGGCCCGGCTTCCACTTGGATGCCTGACACGTCCGCCGTCCATTGGCACAGCAGCCCATTGTTGGCACCACCGCCGACGATATGCAGCGTCTCCAGCCTTTGACCGGTCAGCCGCTCAAGTTCTTTCAAGTAAAAATCATAGGACAAGGCCAAGCTGTCAAAAATGCACCGCGCCACCTCGCCCGGCGTATCCGGAACCGGCTGGCCCGTCGCCGCGCAGAACCGCCGAATCTCTTCGGTCATATTCGCCGGGTTCAGGAATCGATCGTCGTTACAATCGATCAAGGAACGAAACGGCGAGACCGCCTCCGCCAATTCCACCAATTCGGCGTAGCTGTGTTGTTTGTCGTAATCCTTACGAACCTCTTGGATCAACCACATGCCCATGATGTTTTTCAAAAAGCGGTACGTTCCGTACGCGCCCCATTCATTGGTATAGTTACGCTCCATCGCTTCCGCCGTCGCCAGAGGCGTCTGCCGCTCGACACCGATCAGCGACCACGTCCCGCTGCTGAGGTACGCCCACGAATCGCCGCTGGCCGGCACGCCTAATACGGCGGAGGCCGTATCGTGTGTTGCCGCGACGATCAGCTCGCATTCGGGCAACCCATAATCCCGAACCAATTCCGGCTTGATCTTCCCAAGCCGCGTCCCGGGCTCCGTCAGCGCCGGAAACTTCGATCGGGGCAACCCCAGCAACTCAAGCAAGCCCGGGTCGTAATCGCGGGTTTGCAGGTTTAATAACGCGGTTGTCGAAGCGTTGGTCATCTCACTGATCCGCCGCCCGGATAACAAATAATAGAGATAATCCGGAACGAGCAGGATCTGCTCTGCCGTCGCCAACTCCTCGCGGTCATGCGCGAATAACTGGTACACCGTATTGAAAGGCAGATGCTGAATGCCCGTTTTCTCATAAATCCGTGCAAATGGATGGATCTCGTGAACTTGAGGAACTGCTTCAAGCGTACGGGAATCGCGGTAAGCATAAACCTCGCCGATCCGTTCCCCTTTCCCGTCCAGCAGCGCATAATCGACCGCCCATGTATCAAAGCCTAGCGTACAGTTCTCGATCCCAAGCTGTTTGGCCTGCTGTAGCCCACGGAGGATTTCCCGATATAAATGATCGATATCCCAATAACAATGCCCGTCACGTTCGGAAAACCCGTTGTCAAACCGGTGGATTTCCTGCAGCGACAACCGTCCATCCTGCAGTTCTCCCCTTACCAGCCTCCCGCTGGAGGCGCCGATATCAACCGCAACGTAATCTCTCATCGTTCAGCGCTCCTCGCTCTGAAATGCTGCCTGTTCTTACTTCTATCCTATGTCCGTTTTGTTTTGCAGTCAACATAAACAAAGATAATTTATGTTGTTTTATTTTTGTTTTTGTCTATTTCGTGAAGCAACTCTGTCTTACTCACCCGCTTCATTCCCGAAATACGGTTGCCAAGCGCCCCTTTTTCTCGCTATGATGGGAGGGAACCCAAGACCCTGGTGTCTTGACAATATGAACGGATCCCGAGGTGAATCGCCATGCTGGCGGCAGAACGCAAACAAAAAATCATCGACCTGCTTCATCAGGACAAGCGTGTCCTGGTGTCCGAGCTCAGCCGAATGTTCGAAGTAACGGAGGAGACGATCCGCCGCGACCTGGAGAAGCTCGAGAAAGAGGGGATCGCAACCCGCTCCTACGGCGGTGCCATACTCAACCGGCACACGAACGAAGATTTGCCGTATACGACCCGGAACACGCTTAATGTGGAGATCAAACGGGACATCGCGCTCAAGGTCATCGACCTAGTGAACGACGGCGACACGCTGATGATCGACCCGAGCTCTACAAGCTTTGAATTTTTGAAGACGCTGCATTCCAAAAACAACGTTACTGTCATCACCAATTCCGTCAGCGTCCTGAACGAATTCGCCAGCTCGAACCTGAACATTATTTCCACCGGCGGTTCGCTGCGCGCGCGTTCCCTGTCGCTGGTCGGCCCCGCCGCCCAGGAAACAGTGCAGAAGTACAACGTCGACACCGCGATCATCAGTTGCAAAGGCATGTCGCCGGACAAAGGCATCTCCGATTCCAACGAGCCGGAATGCGAGCTGAAGAAGCACATGCTCCGTCACGCGGACAAAGTCATTTTGCTGGCCGACCATACGAAATTTGACAAGAATGCTTTCGTCAAGCTGGCGGACTGGGAGCAAATCGACTATCTAATCACGGACGAGCGCCCCTCCGACGCCTGGCTTCAGCTTCTGCAAGGCAAGAACATCGAAGTGTTGTATTAACCAACGAGTAGCGCAAACACGATGCCCGGCCCATGAACTCCGATCGTCAGATCGTTTTCGATGTCCGCCGAACGGCTTGGGCCGGAGATGAAATGGATGCCGGCAGGCAAGGTTTCGCGTCCGACCGCATCGAACGTATCCAGCACCTCGCCCAAACGGGTTTTCATCCGCTCTACGGGGATGATCGCGAACAGCGCCGTCGGCAACAGGCTAACCGAGCGACCTTCCTCCGCGGCCGACTGAACGACCAGCGAACCGGTATAAGCGACGGCAAAGTCCGGCGCCACGATGCCGAAGTCCGCCTCCGCCGCCCGGGCGATCCAGGCCTCGGAGCGATGCCCGTTCCACACGGACACGCGGGCGCCGTCTGCGGCAAGCGCCTCATCCAGTCCGAGCTCTGCCAGTAGCGGATTGTCCTGGCGTAGAATATAACGGGCGCCAAGCGCTTGCGCCTTGGCCATAATATACGCCTTGGCCGCTTCGTGATCGGCCAACCGGGAGACATGCCCCCCCGCTGCCGTAAAATTGTCCTCAAATCGAGCCAACCGCTCCTCCAGGCTCCAATCCAGCTCCCTCCAGTACGCCGGCGCTCCCCGGAACGGATGATCCGGCGCTTCCCGCAGCCGCGGCCGCTTGAGTTTCCCGGCAATCCGGTCCATAAACTGCTCCTGCTTCTGCCGCGCTTCCGCTTCCTTCACTTTTAACCAATCGTTATATTCGTTATCCATCATAGGTATGACCTTCTTTCCGGTCGATTGGCTTAGCCGCACGCTTGTGTAACGCCGCCTTCATCCGCTCCTGCGCGACCGTGCCGGTCACTGTTTGCGCAACGGAAGCCCGCAGTTCATGCTGAAGCGCATCCCAGCGTTCGCGGAACGGTTCGTTTGCCAGGCTTGGCGCAATGCGGTAACGATTCCAGCCCTTCAGCGGGCCAATCCGCGCCGAAATTTCACCGTTACGAACGATAATTCGCTGCAAGATCCTTCCCGCCTTCAGCGCGCGATGGAACCGCTTGGAGCTTGACGTCACGGCGGCAAAGCCCCTCATCCCTGCCGTCTCCAGCTTGTTTCCAAAGCCTTGCTCGACCTTGCGCCTGCGCAAATAGACAAGCATGTCGTGCAGCGGGATTTTGACCGGACACGCTTCATAACAGGCACCGCATAAGCTGGAGGCCGAAGCGATATCGTCCCATTCTGCTACATTCTTGTTCAGCGCCGGCGTCAGGACCGCTCCAATCGGGCCGCTGTACGTTCCGCCGTAAGCATGGCCGCCGATATGGCGATATACCGGACAAGCGTTGAGGCAGGCTCCGCAGCGGATGCAGTTCAGCAGCTCCTGAAACTCCGGATCACCCAGTTGCTCGGACCGGCCGTTATCGAGGATGATGATGTGCATCTCCTCCGGGCCGTCCCCATCCGCTGTACGGCGCGGTCCGGTGATGCCGGACATATAAACCGTCAACTTCTGACCGGTCGCCGAGCGCGGCAGCAGCGTCGCCATCACCTCGAGGTCACTCCAGGAGGGGATGATGCGCTCCATGCCCATAAACGTGATTTGCGTTTTCGGCACGGTCGACACCATGCGGGCGTTGCCTTCGTTCTCGAACAGCACGATCGAACCGGTCTCGGCGATCGCGAAGTTGCAGCCGGTCATGCCGATGTCCGCCGCCAGAAACTTCGCCCGTAGCTTCCGGCGCACGAAGCCCGCCAGCACGCTCGTTTCCGGCGGCAGCTCTTCCCCCGCCTCGCGGGACAGCAGCTCGGCGATCTGGTAACGGTTTTTGTGAATCGCCGGGATGATGATATGCGAAGGGGCTTCACCGGCAAGCTGAATGATATACTCGCCCAGATCGGTTTCAACCGCCTCCACGCCCGCTTCTTCCAGCGCCCGGTTGATGTGCAGTTCCTCGCTGACCATCGATTTCGACTTCACGACGGAACGGGCTTGCTTGCGTGCCGCAATCTCCAAAGCAATCCGCACCGCCTCTTCACCGGTCGAAGCAAAGTGAACATGCGCCCCATTCGCCCGAGCTTGCTCGGCAAACCGATTTAAGTAGTAATCGAGATGCGCGATCGTATGCAGGCGAATTTGCCGCCCCCGCTCCCGCCATTCCTCCCAATTCCCATGGTCATCGGCGGCTTTCCGCTTCCCGTCGCGCAGACGTTCGGTCGTAAATCGCACCGCCTTACGCAAGAAATCATTGTTTAGTGCTAGGTCCGCTCGCTCTTTTACGCTGCTCATGCCCCGCTCACCCCCTCATACAGCAGCTCCGCCAGATGCATCACGCGTACCGGCTGACGGCGGTGCCGAAGTTGGCCGGCGATGTTCATCAGGCAGGCCATGTCCAACCCGGTCAGTACCTCGGCTGACGTCTCCAGGACGTGGTCGGCTTTTTCCGTCACCATCGCCCCGGATATATCGGCCATCTTCACGGCAAACGTGCCCCCGAATCCGCAGCAATCCTCCGCAAATGGGAGCGGTACAAGCTCCATGCCCCTTACGTTTTGGAGTAGTGCCATCGGCTCCTCCCTGATTCCGAGCAACCGACTGCCATGACAGGACGGGTGGTACGTAACCTTATGCGGAAACGTCGCCCCAAGATCGGTTACGCCCAGCACCTGAACGAGGAATTGGGTAAATTCATACGACTTCGCTTTCAAGTCCTCGGCCATCGCCAGCCGGACCGGATCCAGCTCGAACAGCTTCGGGTAGTGATGAATCATTCCGATGCATGAGCCTGAAGGTCCAACAACGAAATCGCTATCTGAAAAAGCCTCAAGCAGCGTGGCCGCCGAACGTCGCGCTTCATCCCAATACCCGCTGTTGAACGCCGGCTGACCACAGCAGGTTTGCACCTGCGGAAATTCCAGTTTGACGCCGACCCGAGCCAGTAATCGAGCCATCGCCTCCGCGATGCGCGGGTACACCGCATCGCCGATACAAGTGACAAACATCGAGACCTTGATGCCTGTCTCGGTCGTTACCGTGTCCGCTTTATTCAGCAGCTCCATCCTCGCACCTCCCTTAGGTTTTTTATGCTACCTTACAAACGCCGCCGGGACACCACCGTCGATCGTCAACATGCAACCGGTCGTTTTCGCCGACTTGGACGAAGCAAAGAAGGCGACGCCCTCGGCGATATCGCGCGGATAAATATTTACCAGCAGGGTCGTGCGCTTGCGGTAATATTCCTCCAGTTGGTCCGGCTCAATGCCGTAAGCGGCGGCCCGTTCATTCCGCCAGTTAGAATTCCAAATGGCCGAGCCCTGCAAAATCGCATCGGGCAAAATCGTATTCACCCGAATGCCCAGCTCCCCGCCCTCGGCCGCGATGCAGCGGGCCAAATGAGCTTCGAGCGCCTTGGCGGAGCTGTAAGCAGTGACGTTTTTGCCGGCGTACACCGAGTTCTTCGAGCCGATAAACACCATGCTGCCGCCGAGGCTTTGCTCCTTCATCAGCTTGAACGCTTCCCGCGCGACGAGAAAATATCCCGTCCCCAGCACAGACATATTCAAATTCCATTCCTTTAGCGAAGTTTCCGTGAACGGGCTGGACGTCGCTAACCCAGCGTTATTCACGATGATATCGACGCCTCCGTAGGTTAACGCTGTTTCGGCGTAAGCAGCCGTGACCTGTTCTTCACTCGTTACATCCATCTTCACCGCCAGTGCCCGGTTCTCTCCGTATTGGGCATTAATTTCGGCAGCAATCTTCTGCGCACCCTCCAAATTGAGATCTGCCAATACGACATGAGCTCCCTCTCCAGCCAGTCGCCGAGCCGATTCACTGCCAATCCCGCCAGCGCCTCCGGTAATGAATGCAACCTTGCGGGAGAATTCCGCTTCTGCTGGAGCCAATGACAATTTGTACAGCTCAAGCGGCCAATACTCGACGTTGTAGGACTCGTTCTCACTGAGCGATACGAACCGACCGAGAGCCGTTGCACCTTTCATCACTGCGATCGCCCGATGGTATAACGCCCCGCTCAGCTTGGAGTTGACCCAGCTTTTGCCGGTGTTCAGCATGCCCACGCCAGGGATCAGAATGACGCGCGGTGCAGCGTCAAACATGGCGTCATTCGCCTGTTTATTGCGCTCAAAATAAGCTTGGTAACGCACTTTGTAATCGGCGATTCCTGCCGCCAGCTTCTCTTTCAGCCCGGTGACGTCTGTGGCATCCGGCTTCCAGTCGATGAAAAGCGGCACCACCTTGGTGTGCACCAAGTGATCGGGACAAGCCGCTCCAATCTGCGACAGCCCACCCGCATCCTTGCTGCCGGCAAATTCGAGCACGTCCGCCTCGTCATCGAACGTGACGATGACCGGCTTCTCCCCGCTCGCCAACCCACGGATCAGCGGCATGACCTCGGCCGCGATCGCTCGGCGCTGTCCGGCTTCGAGCGGCTCAGCCAACTGCCCGCCAAACACGCGGCCTTCCGCGGCTTGAGTACCGCTTTTCGCTTCAATATACGCCTCTGCCTCATTGATAATGGCAATGGTTTTGGTGTAAGTTTCTTCTTGCGTCTCGCCCCAGGTCACCAGGCCGTGCTTTTCCATCAGTACCAGCTGCGCATCCGGATTACACAGCACGCCTTCGGCGATCATTTTGGATAACATAAACCCTGGGCGGATATAAGGAACCCACACAAACCGATTGCCGTAGATTTCCCGGGCCATTTCTTGGCCGTTATCGGCACAGCACAAGCTGATGATCGCGTCCGGATGTGTATGGTCCACATGCTTGAAGGGCAAAAACGCATGAAGCAGCGTTTCAATCGATGCTCGCGGATGTTTGGCGTCGATCATACAGTTCGTCAGGTAAGCCACCATCTCTTCATCCGACATCTCCTCCCGCTCAAAAAGGGGCCGAATGTCGTCCATGCGCAATCCGGTGAAGTTACCGGCTTTCATCGTTGCGAGATCCGAACCGCTGCCCTTCACCCACATCACTTCAACATCCCGGCCACGGAAGTCCTTCTCCATGGTTTTGCTCGACGTATTGCCGCCACCCCAGTTGCACACCCGTCGGTCTGCCCCAAGTAAATTAGAACGGTAGACGAGTTGCTCCAATCCCGTGGATAAAGCCGATGCTTTGGATGAGTCCCATAAGTTCTGTACCATAATTACCTCCATTTTTGTTTGTTTGGTTTTTCCTTTATTTTTGTTTGTTTTAATTTTAAACGATTTGGTTTGTTTTGGGTATAGCGCTTTCATAAAATACCGATTAAAATTTTGGACTTTGGGCACTTATCGCTTTATCGGATTAAAGCAATTGGTAATTGGGTACTCTTCACACCTCTCTCCACGATTATCCCTTTAGCTCAGAAAGCAGTGATTGCAGGATTCGAGTTGTCCAGGGAGATGGTGAATAAAAAATAATGCAAAAAAGTTTATTAAAGTGAGGTTTAAAGCTTGATTTGAAAACGTATGTTTGGTAAAATTTTCTTACACCGAACATACGTACGTATTTTCATTGAAATGGGGGATGCGATCATGGGAGACAGTTCGGATACGGATCTTCAAATTATTAACAGTTTCTATCAGAATGAAGAGGCCTGCATAGAGGCGTTAATTGCCATGAAGTGGCCTACTGGCTTCGTCTGCCCGCGCTGTGCTTATCCTCGGTGTACCCGCCTGACCACCCGACGTATCCCCTTGTTTGAGTGTGGACGATGCATGCATCAAACTTCACCTTTGGTCGGTACCATTTTTGAAAGAACACATCTCTCTTTAATGAAGTGGTTTCGCGCTCTGGAGCTATTCCTGCTCCCCGACGGCATCTCGGCGATGCGGCTAAGTCAGGTGATCCAGGTCACCTATAAGACCGCCTGGTTGATGCTGCACAAAATACGCCATACCCTCGGTGAATCCGATGCCCGGGTACTACTGAGTGGTGATGTGAAAGTGAATAGCGACCAGTACGGTCGCAACCCGTCCCGGTGTCAGTTCCCCCACCCGCATGCCACGGCGGTCGTAGCCGGATGCACACTAACGGAATCAGGCGAACCAGAGCTAGTCAAAATACGCCTGTTGCCTCACAAAAGAGGCGATGGAAGAAGGCCCAACCGCCTTGAACTCGACGAGTTTATCACCCGAAATGTGGATGTTCGTACTTCTGCCGTACAGTCGTTCCCTCTGGCTTTTCGGTTATATACTCCCTTGCGAAAATTGGTGAGAGAGGCGTGGGATTCACTGAAGAGTACCTATGTTGCCTTAGGATCGAAGCATCTTCAAGCGTACCTGAACGAATTCACCGGACGCAGGCAACTGCATCTAGCTGGAACGAAAGAAACGCAACAGCAGAGACTGCTAAAGTTGCTTTCCATGTGTGTATCGGTTACAGCAATCTCTTACCACAAACTAATCGCCCGTCAACTGAATTCTCCCCTTGCAGCTGCGGCCTAATCATAGACTCGACTACCGCTCTAGTCGTCGCCTTACATCGTTTTTTCGCTTCTTTCGCTTCTTTCGCTTCTTTCGCTTCTTTCATTTCTTGCGTTCGGACTGCTACATTCTGATTTAAACTTAATTGTTTCTTCTCTTTAAGCTACTTTCTTTCGCATTAAGCTACTTTCTTCTCATTAAGTTACTTTCTTCCTCTTGGCTGTTTTCTTCATCCTAAACTACTTTCATCTCGGAAGATCTTCTTGTTGTCCCGATTCATTCGGATTCATTTCAAGACCGGCCGTAACCTGATCAAATGGGATAATCGTTAAGGGAGGGGGGCAGACATAGGTGACGGTGGGGCTGACGGAGGGTGTCGGGGGTGACAGGGGTGGCAGGGGGGTCGGTGGGGTGAAAGAGGGTCGATCTTACCTCTTTGAATCACAAAAAATACTGGTCCCCAAGGCGAAGTTCCGCCTCGAAAGGACCAGTCCAGTTCATACTAATTTATTTTGCCGCCCACTTCGCTCCGCCTCGCAGTAGTTTTGCTACCTCGGGATGCTGAAACGTGGGGAGGTGATGCCCCGGCATCAGGAACACGACCTTGCCGAGTCCATAAGCATGCGCCCAGGCCGCCGGCCAATCTTGGCCTTCATGGTGGTACGTGAGCAGCACCTCCTTGGCGCAAAACGGATCGAATTCGAAGCGATAAGGCTCTTCCGCCAGCACAAAGGGGTCGATCCCTTCCACGACCGGATGCCCAGCTCCGACCACTACCTGGAACTCAAGCTCCGTATATGGCGGATGCTCTGTAAACTTGGCCCCGATTAATTGGGCCAACTCCGGTCGGACCTGCAGGGAGATCCCGTTATGCACGACAAGCAACCCGCCGCCATTTGCCACGTAGGTAAGCAGCCCCGCCGCCTGCTCCGCGCTAACCGCGTCCTCCCAACGGTCCGTATAGGAAATGCAGAGATCGTATTCCTCTAATGCTCCAGCGGCCAGCATGCCGTAATCCAGGCTGGTCATAAGCTCGAAATCATCCTGCAGAATCCGCTCCAGCTCATCTTGTACCGCGTTCAGCGGATGGTAAGGTGCGTCAGCGTTATTGCCGATTACCCATGCGTTCTTCCGCGTGTTACTCATCTCCGTCATCCCCCTTTTACCAAGCGTAAGCTTGTGGTGCCGAACCTCCCGGACCCGGGAAGATCTCATCTAATCTCTTCAACGCGGCCTCATCCAGCTTGATATCGACCACCCGCAATGTATCCTGGAACTGCTCCAGCGTACGCGGTCCGATGATCGGCGCGGTCATCGCGGGATTCACGAGAGTCCAAGCCAAAGCCACGTTGGCTTCGCTTTCACCCAACTCCCGACACAACGCCGAGAATGCCTCAAGCTGCGGACGGAACTGCTCGTAGCGGTTATCATTCGCCGTGCGCGAGCCAGCTTGCTTCTTTGACGCGTTGCCGCCGAGCAACCCGCCTTCGAGCGGGCTCCAAGCTACGACGCCGATGCCGAGATGCTCGGCGGCTGGCAACACTTCCAGCTCCGGCAAACGGCAGAGCAGATTATATTTATGCTGCTCCGATACGAGGCCCAGCATATGGCGGTTCTTCGCCTCATACTGCGCCTTCACCAGATCCCAACCGGCGAAGTTACTGGAGCCAACATAACCGATTTTCCCTTGCAGGATGGAAACTTGGAATGCTTCCCACAGCTCATCCCAAGATACGTTGCGGTCGATATGGTGCATTTGGTACAACTCGATGTGGTCGGTTTGCAGCCGGCGCAGCGAGCCTTCCAGATGGCGACGGATTTTATAGGATGATAACCCGGCTGGGCTGTTTGGTCCGTCGAGGGGATCGCTCATATCGCCATGAACCTTGGTGGCCAGCACGACTTTCTCGCGGCGACTTCCGCCTTGGGCAAACCAGCGGCCAATGATTTCTTCTGTCTTCCCAGCGTTTTCGCCCCATCCGTAAATATTGGCCGTATCAAAAAAGTTCACGCCCGCATCCAGCGCTGCGTCCATGATCCGGAATGCTTCCTTCTCGTCGGTGTTCACTCCGAAGTTCATCGTGCCGAGGCACAGCTTGCTCACTTTTATTCCAGAACGTCCTAAGTACGTGTATTCCATTTGTCGATACCTCCATTTTCAATTAAGGATCCTTCTTGTTTACCACGGTAAGATATGGCCATCCACATCAAGGAATACCGGCGCCTCGGCAGGCTCGCTTCGCCGCTGCTCCATCGCCTCTCGGATAATGCTCCATAACTTGCCGGCCGATTGTTCCGGTGTGAGGGTTGCGGCGGAATCTTTTTCCCCGCGCATAAACGTCTGCACCCAGCCGGGATGAAGGACTAGCACTTGTCCCCCTTGCGCTTTCACGCCGTTATGTACGACGTTCGAATGCATGTTCACTGCCGTCTTCGACATCGTATAGGCGAACCAGCTGTCCCTGTAGCATTGGCCGATGCTTCCCGCTTCTGAGGAAATGTTGGCGATCGTCCGCGACTCGCTGTTCAGGATCAACCTAATCAGTGCATTCGTCATCCGCAGACTGCCCAAAGCGTTGACATTGAATACCTGCAGCATTTCTTCAAAGTTTAACTCACCGAGGACCGTCGTTTCGGTATCGCCCAGAATCGCCGCATTATTGATCAGGAGGTCCAACGAATCCGTATGCTCCCGCACCTTGGCGGCTGCCGCCTGCACGCTGGCATCGCTGCCCACGTCCAGGTCCACAAGAATCAACCCGTTGCCGTACGTTGAAACCAACTCCGGCAGCCCTGGATCCGCCGAATTGAACCTCCCGGCAAACACCCGGTGGCCTTCCTCCAGCAGCTTGCGCACCAGTTCAAGTCCGATGCCGTGATCGGCGCCGGTCACCAATGCCGTATAACTCATTGCCGTCCACTCCCCTTCTCCGAAGCCCAATCTGCTCATTCTGTCCGAGGCCGCGGTCTCTTTTATTGTAAACGCTTTTTCTCGGCGTTAAAAGGGGGCATGCCTTCCGGCAGCCCCCTTTGCATTCGATAACTTTTCTTATGATTTTACTACGCCTTTTTTTAGAATCACGTTAGCGTACAACGCTTTTTCCCCGGTGGAGACGATCGCATACGCCTGTTTGGCCCGTTCGTAAAAGGCAAACCGCTCGACTTCCTCGAACGGCTGATCCGCCGAGTGGTGGCGGCTCACGATCTGACGGTACTCATCCCAAATCGGCGTTTCGACCGGATCGCCGGGCATGACCGCCATCAACGCGACCGGGTGGTCCACGTAGACGTCGAGCGGAAACAGCGGCAGGATGGCATCCAGCAACGCGGGGATGCCGTGACCGTCACAGCGGATTAAGCGCTGGGCGTGGCTGGCTGCCGGAAAATTGCCGTCGGCAAGCACGATCTCGTCCGAATGCCCCATTTCCATCAGAGTCTTCAACAGCTCAGGTGAAAGGAGGCTGGATATCCCTTTTAACATTTCATCGACCTCCCAAGTCGTTCGAATCGCTCATAGGCGGCGGCCCAAGCCGACTGGCTTTCCTCAGACTCCGGCTCGTAAATCCGGAGCGGGAAGGATGCCTTGACCAGTGCGAGGCCTTCCTGCAAATCCTTAAGCCAGCCGCCGGTTCGCAGCTGGACAAGCAGATTGCCGATCGCGCTGGCTTCCACCGGTCCTGCCCAGACCCGGCGACCGATCGCTTCTGCCGTAAACCGGCAGAGTAGCTCGTTCTGAATACCGCCGCCGACCATATGCAGCCCGGCAAACCGCAAGCCGGTCAGTTCCTTGGCCTGCTCCAACACCTGGCGGTAGCGGAGTGCCAGGCTTTCGAGGATGCAGCGGGCGAAGGCACCGGGCGATTCCGGTACCGGTTGGCCCGTTTCTCGGCAGTAAGCCCGGATCTCCTCCGGCATGTCGACCGGATTCATAAACCGCAAGTCATCCGGGTCGATCAAGGTGCGCAGTGGCTCGGCCTGCTCAGCTAGCAGTACGAGTTCGGCGAAAGAGTAGACTTCGCCGTCCTGCTCCCATTTGCGTTTACACTCTTGGAGGATCCACAGGCCCATGATGTTTTTGAGCAAATGGTAGGTGCCGTCCACGCCGCCCTCGTTAGAGAATTGGCGCTCCAGCACCTCCGACGTCAGCAGCGGCTTCGCCATCTGAGTCCCCAGCAGCGACCAGGTGCCGCTCACGAGGTAGGCGAACGCCGGCGAATCCGCCGGCACGGCCGCAGCCGCGGATTCCGTGTCGTGTGAGGCTGCGGCGATGATCTTGATCGGCGGCACGCCAAGTTCCGCACAGACCTCCGCCGTCAATTCGCCGATTTCGGTGCCCGGGGGTACAGGATCGGGAAGTATCGCGCTCGGGATACCGAGTTGCTCCATCAATGCGACATTCCACGCGCCCCTTCCCGGATCGAACAGCCCCGTCGTCGTCGCCATCGTAAATTCGCAAACGCGCCGGCCGGTCAGAAAATAGCTCAGCAAATCCGGCGTCAACAACAGCGTTTCGGCCAGATCCAGTTTGGGAGAACCGGCTTTTCTCATGGCATACAGCTGATACAACGTGTTAAAGGGCATAAACTGCAGTCCGCTTTCGCGGAACAATCGCTCCGGGCCGACCAGGGCGGATACCTCCTCGACCATTCCTTCGGTTTGACGATCCCGATAATGGTACGGAATGCCGAGCAGCTCTCCGTTTCGATCCAACAGGCCAAAATCGACGCCCCAGGTATCGATGGCGCAGCTCTCCGGCCGGTACCCGGCCTGGAACGCTTTGCGAATGCCGGTTTTGATCTCTCGCAGGAGCATCGGCGTATCCCAATACAGGTGCCCGCCGATTTGGACCGGAACGTTTGGGAAACGGTGAACCTCGATGATATTCAGCTTCCGAACGCTGGAAGAGCCGTTGTCGGCACCGGCACCGGAGGGGTCACCAGGGCGTTCAGAGATGATCTCGCCGACGAACGCCCGACCGCTGCTAGCGCCTAAATCAAACGCGAGGACGCAAGGGAAACGTTGTTGTTCCGATGACATGACCTTCACCGTCCAATCACTTCATTTTTTGCAGCAGCGTGATCCGGTAGTCTTCACTTTCGAGCGCCGCGATGTCCGCGACCTCCTGGTCCGATAAAGGGACAGGCGTACCCGCCGCCTTCGCGTTTAAGTAAATTTTCGCGCTTTCCTCCACGACCTGGGTTCGGTAGTAAGCCTCCCGCAAATTACGGCCCGTTGTCACCAGCCCATGGTTCCCAAGCAAAATCGAGCTCGCCTCGTTCACCTTTTCGGCGACCGCATTCGCCAGCAGATCCGTCGTTGGGATCAAATACGGGATAAACGCCGTCCGACCGACCAAAGCGGCCTGATCCGGGAACATGATCGGCAGGTCCCGCTCAATTAGCGTAAAAGCGATGCAATGGGACGGATGCGTATGCACCATGGCTCCCATGTCCGGCTTTTGGCGGTAGCCGTATAGATGCATCAGCACCTCGGACGACGGACGCAGGCCGATCTCGGTCACTTCCCCCGTCGGAATATCCACCTCGATCCACTGCTCCGGCTCGATCTCCTCGAGCGCGAAGCCGCTCGGCGACAGATACATCTTATCGCCAGCCCGGGCGCTGATGTTGCCGCCCGGCCCCACGACCAACCCGCTCTCCACAATCTTACGGGCATATTTGCAAAGCTCCTGGCGTGTTTCCATGTTTTGCATCTCGTTTAGCTCCTTTATAGGCTCGAGTAACGGTTTACTTGTACAGCGGTCCAAACGCGGTGCACGCCCGGAAGTCTGCGCTCTCCGCATCCTCGGTACCGAACAGACCCCAGGCCCGCGGACGGAACACCTTCTCCTTCGGCACGTTGTGCATGCTGACCGGGATGCGCAGGATTGACGCCAGCGTGATGAGATCGGCGCCGATATGGCCGTAGCTAATCACGCCGTGGTTCGCGCCCCAGTGATCCATCACGTCGTAGACGCTAGCGAACGCGCCGCTGCCGGTTAGGTTTGGCGCAAACCAGGTCGACGGCCACGTTGGGTCCGTTCGTTTATCCAGCGTGTCGTGCACTTGCTCCGGCAGATCCACCGAGTACCCCTCGGCGATTTGCAGCACTGGCCCGAGCCCTTTGACCAGGTTGAGCCGGGTCATCGTCATCGGCATGCCGCCACGGGTCAAATAGTCGGTGGAGAATCCGCCGCCGCGGAAATACTCCAGCGAAGCCGGTCGGAATTGCGTCGCTTGCAACATGCGATCGACCTCCTCGTCGCTGATCTCCCAGAACGGCTTGATGATGGGAGCGCCGTCCTTCATTTGCTCGCCGGTTCCGTCGAGCGCCGCCGAACCGGAGTTAATCAAGTGCAGGAGACCGCCCGCAGCGCGTCCTTCCAGCTTATGGCCGGTCACCCGCTCCACGGAGGCCGGGCTCCAGTACGTACGCACATCGGCAAAAATCTGCGCCGTATTCGTCAACAAATACCCAAACAGCATGCCGACGCCGTTCAGACTGTCGTTCTCCGTTGCCACAAGGTAAGGCGCGCGCGTGCCGTTCCAGTCGAACGACGAATTGAGCATCGTCTCCATGAAATCGCCGTTCGGGAAGTGATCCGTCCACTGACGTTGCCCCTGGAAGCCGGAGGCAATCGCGTGATGGCCTTGCGCTTCTTCCTCGTACCCCAATTCGGCAAGGCGCGGGTTGCCGATCATCAGGTCGCGCGTGATCAGCGTCATTTTAACGACCGTCTCCCATTCTTGGTCCTTGCGCTCCCGCGTCGTCTGTAGCTGAGCCGGGTTATTATCCGGACCTTCCTGGCAATTCTCCTTGACCCAGGCCAATGCTGCATCGTATTCCTCGGGATCATAAATCCCTTCCTCCATCCGCCGCGTAAACTCGGTCATGTCGATATACTCGTTGCGCATTCCCAGATACTCCTGGAAAAAGGCGTCGTTCACCATCGACCCGGCGATCCCCATCGACACCGAGCCCATCGATAGATAGGCCCGGTCGCGCATCAGCGCCGCCGCCAGCCCGCTGCGGGCAAACCGCAGCAGCTTCTCCTGCACGTCGGCCGGGATCCGGTCGTCGCCTTCGTCCTGTACGTCCTCGCCGTAGATGCCAAACGCCGGCAGCCCTTTTTGCGCATGCGCGGACAACACGGCGGCCAAATACACCGCACCCGGACGGCCGGTGCCGTTAAAGCCCCATACCGCCTTCGGGATCTGCGGATCGGTATCCATCGTTTCCGTACCGTAACACCAGCACGGCGTTACGGTGATCGATACGCCGACCTCGGCCGCCTTGAATTTCTTCGCCGCGGCCGCCGCTTCCGCTACGCCGCCGATGCACGTATCGGCGATTACGCATTCCACCGGCTGCCCGTTCGGGTAACGGAGCTCCGCCTCTAGCAGCCGGGCCACTGCCTTGGCCAGGTTCATCGTCTGCTCCTCCAGCGATTCGCGTACGCCTCGTCTTCTGCCGTCGATCGTTGGACGAATGCCGATTTTCGGAAATCCGTCCCGCCATCTGTAACCGTTTTCAACCATACCCAACCTGCCTCCTTGGACAATGAATTATAGTCCCATTCTAAAGTTGGCTCGGTACGTTCGGGAACCTACTATATTGCCCTCTTGCCGCCGCAACACCGCAAAATAGTGAACCGCCTCTCCGCTGCGTAATTTTCCTGCAATTTCCTCCCATTCGCCTTCGCTTCCGCTATAATGGGAGTATCCAACGTTCGGGAGGAGCCCATCGTGCCGAAAATCGAAATTCCTCATCGCAAAAGCGACCGCTTCCGCTTCAAAAAAACGCCCGAGCTGCTGTACGCCGGCCAAGTCGTGGACGAACGCCGTTTCTACGCGCCGCCGCAAATCCACGACTATTGCGAGATCATCTATATCGTCGAAGGCCGAGGGGAATTCCGGATCGGGGGCACGACCTACGAAGTGCATCCCGGCGATGTCGCTGTCTATAACGCAGGCGTTCCGCATGAGGAACGTTCGGTGAGTCCAGAGCCGTTTAAGTTAATCTACTGCGGTGTTGGCAACGTGCATATCGACGGCGTACCGCCGGGGCAGCTGCTGCCCGCCTCCGTCGACCCGGTGATCCCGTGTGAGAAATACGCCTATAAAGTCGAGAGCTACCTGTCGGAAATGCTGCAGGAATGTGATTCCCAAGTGCTCGGCTACGAGACGCTCAGCAACAACCTGCTCATGTCACTGATCACGCTCCTATACCGGATCGTTGACGTGAAGCATCCTTTTGATCCTTTAAAGGACAAGAACGAAATTACCGTTCGCACCAAGCAGTTCATCGATAAGAATTACACCCGCAGCATTACGCTCAAGGAAATTGCCGATACCCTCTACGTCAGTCAACATTATTTATCTCATCTGTTCAAAAAAGAACTTGGCGACTCGCCCGTCAACTATCTCATCACCCGCCGGATCGAGGAGGCCAAGCGCCTGCTCCGCGAAACCAACGCGCCGATACATGAAGTCGCCGCACGGGTCGGTTACGGGAACGACAAATATTTCTCCATGCTGTTCAAAAAAGTAACCGGCCAATCGCCCAGCGCTTTCCGGGAAACGAAATAAACCGGTCGCTTTGTGCTCTGTGCGGGCGTTTTTCACCATTATCCCTTTTGTTCAGTGGGCATAAGTTTGCTCATCCGAGTTGGCCTGTTTCTTGTTGTAGTCTTAACTGTCTTAACTTCTGATCAAACGGGATAATGCTGCAAAGCGTCCGACAAAGGGGATTCTCTGGCGCCAAAGCCGCTTCCCCTTCCCCCCATAAAAACAAAACAGCGCAAGTACCAGGGCGACCGCCCTTGGAACCTTACGCTGCAAATTACGAAATTATCTCCTATAGTTACACTGTGACGGTCAGATCAGCGGAAAGCGTGTCGCGGCTGTCGCCCCCGACTTGAACGGAGACTATGCAAGGAACCGCCGCAAAACGCAACTCGTGGTTCCAGATCCCCAGCTCCTCCAGGCCCAACATGAACTCGACGACACGACTTTCTCCCGGGTTCATCTCGATTTTGTGGAACCCCTTCAGCTCGGCAATCCGCCGGGTGATGCCCGATTCCCGGGCTCGGATGTACAGTTGGACCGTTTCCGCCCCGCTCCTGGCCCCCGTATTTTCTACCTCGACGCGAACCTTCACCCGCTCCCCGTTCTCCAGCTCCGCCGTCGAGACGACTTCCCGGGACAAGGATAAATGGGCATAAGCAAACTGCGTATAGCTCAACCCGTAGCCAAACGGGTACAACGGCGCGGAGGGCATATCGACGTAATTTCGGGTTCGTCCGGGATCCTTTTGGTTGTAATACACGGGAAGTTGGGCTGAGGATCGCGGCAGCGTCACAGGCAGCTTGCCGCTCGGATTCGCGATGCCGAACAGGAGCTCCCCGATCGCCCGGCCGCCTTCCGTGCCGGGATACCACGCGCAGAGGACCGCACCGCATAAATCAACGACGTCGAGGAGCGCATGCGGGCGGCCTTGCACGATGACGGCGACGACCGGCGTGCCGGTGGCGGCAACGGCCTCGAGCAGTTCCCGCTGGACTCCGCCGAGCGAAAGGTCAGCCAGGTCGACGCCTTCGCCGCAGTCCATCTCGGACGGGCTGCCCTCTTTGACGATCGCCGCGCCGTTGTCTTCGAAGTCGCCTCCGAACTCTCGGGCGCTGCTTCCGCCGAGCACGAGTACCGCGACGTCCGCGCCCTGGGCAGCTTCAACCGCCTCGGCGAAGCCCGCCTTGGACCGGTCGCGGATGCCGCATCCCAGGGCGTACACGACCTCGGTCTCTTCCGGGGCGCACGAACGGATGCCCTGCAGCACCGTCGTGCCCGTCCCTTCCCGCTGGACGCTCGTATAGTCGCCCAGCTGGTTGTACAAGCGGTCGGCGTTCGGGCCGATCACCGCGATCCTCCGCGTTCGGCCGACGATCGGCAGCAAGTCGCCTTCGTTCTTGAGCAGCACGGCCGATTCGCGGGCGACCTGCAGGTTCACGTCCCGGAATTCCGGGCTGCCGACAATGGAAATGGCCCGGAGCTCCGGCACGTAAGGCCGGTCGAACAGCCCCAGCCGGAATTTCAGCCGCAGCACGCGCGCGGCCGCACGGTCGATCTCCGCCTCCTGCACCCATCCTAGGCGTACCGCCTCTTCCAGCGTGGAAAAAGCGGTATCCCATAAGCTAAGATCGACGCCTGACGCCAAGGCGAGGGCAGCCGCGGACTCATAGGTGCAGGTTAGCGCCAGCAGCCGGTCTACCGCGCAGCCGTCTGCCATCACCAGTCCTTCGAAGCCCCATTCCTCCCGTAGGATGCCGGTCAGCAAATCGCGGTTGGCATGGCACGGCACGCCATCAATTTCGTTATAGGCTGCCATGAAACCTGCAGCTCCGGCAAGAGCTCCCGCCCGGGCAGCCGGGAGATGGATCTCCCGCAGCTCCCGCGGCCCGATGGCCGCCGGACCGGCATTACGCCCGCCTTGAGCCGCCCCCTGCGCGCATAAATGCTTCAGGACGACCGCGACGCGATCCGGCGCATCCAGCTTCTGCGGCTCGTCACCCTGCATTCCGCGCACCGCCGCTTCCGTGAAGCGGGCGGCCAAATAAGGATCCTCGCCGTAACATTCCTCGGAACGCCCCCAGCGCGGTTCCTGCAAAATATCGAGCGCCGAGACCAGCCCCACGTGCGCGCCGCGGCTGCGGATTTCCGCCGCCACATGGGCGTACGCCCGCTCCATCAGCTCGGGATTCCAGGTTGCCCCGGCGCCGAGATTGACCGGCAGCAGCGTCCCGTCCAGCGCCTGGTGGCCGTGCGGGCATTCCTCCGTCAACAGGACGGGAATGCCCAGCCGAGTATGCTCCAGCACGTACTGCTGCACCATGTTCGCCACCCTCGCGCTATCCGCCGCGGCTATGCCGTTATCGTAATTCACGCCCGACCAAGGGTCGCTGCGAAACAAGCCGTACAGCGCGCCCATTCCGCCGCCTTTGGCTACTTCGTCCCTGAACGCATCGGTCAGCTCGAACGTTTCTCCCTTCCGCACATAAGCGTCCCAGCCGTACATCCGCTGATTGAGTTGGCCCACCTTTTCCCGGAGCGTCATCCGGGACAGCAAATCCGCTACCCGCTCTTCTAACGGAGCGGACGGCAGCTTGTAAGTTTCCATCCGTCTTCCTCCCGCTTATCGGCCGGAGGCCCAAACGCCGTCCGACCGTCTCCTAGTCATTGGCCGGTTCCATACCGGCCGCCGTATTCCCGCCGCCCGCAGACGCCTCCTTGCAGACGCGCAGACCGCGGTACTCCTTCGGCGTCATGCCCGTGTACGTTTTGAACACGGACACGAAATACTTGTATTCCTTATAACCGACCTTGTCCGCAATCTCGAATACCTTATCTTGCGTCGTGGCCAGCAGGTTTTTGGCCTGATCAATCCGCATCTCATTCATATACTCCGTAAACCCTTTTCCCGTGCTCTGCTTAAAAATATAACTGAAATAGCTCGGAGTGATTTTCAGCCAAGCGGCGACCTCGGAAGCCTTGAGGTCCGTGCGGTAACGGTCGACGATGAACTTTTTCGCTTTTTCGACGATCCAGTAAGACTTGTCGATTCCGTTCTGGTCAATTAACCGCTGCAGTTCCTCCATATCCTCCAAGACCACCGTTTCAAGTCCGGCATAGGAGTTATATATATTCGGGTCCGGCTGTCCCCGGCGGGCGTAATCCAACCCGGTCATGCCGCTTTTGCGCAAGCGCTGGCGGAGCAGTGCAAACAATTCCTCGTACAGGTTCCAGAATTCCGGCAGCAAATAACCCGATTCCCGGCAAAACCGAACCATGCCCTCCACCGCCCGGCGAACTTCCTCCCGGTCCTGCTTGAAGAACGCGGATACGAGTCCTTGCACCGTCTCCGTGATATCGAACGCCGGCAGCGTCCGGCCGAACATCGCCGCATCGCCGTAGTCGGCCGTCAGGACCCGGCGCCCGTCCAGCACATGAAGCGCCAGCAGACGCACGGCTTCGGCGCAGCGATCCGCGGTTTCTTCCAGATCCTCGTATACGGAGGAAGCACCGCCATAAATACGTCCCCCCGCTCCAGGGTCAAGCGAACCCATAGCCGAGGACAGCCTTTCGTCCCAAGCCTCCAGTTCGGCCCTTTGCTCCGAAGCCAAGAAGGTGATAAGTAAGTTTTCATGGTCGAAAACGGACAGCGCTCGAAACGGGCCAGCCTCCAGATTGCGATGCAACCCGAGCAACCAAGCTTCTTGGATTTCTTCGAACCGCTCCGCTTCCATATCGGCAAATCGTTCGTGGAAATCGGCCAATTGGGTCGCTACGATGCGAAATTGGACGCCGTCCAGCGAAGGCGGCGGCTCTTTGCCGTACGCCGAGCCGTGCCGGGCCATGCCCGAAAGCCATAGCTCGATTTCCCGGTCTTTCTCTTCCTTATCGCCGGTCCGAATGCCGGCAACGATTTTTTTCACGACCGAGCTCAATTCCTCGATATCGACCGGCTTCAGCAGATAGTCTTCCACGCCAAGCCGAATGGCCTGGCGTGCATATTCGAAATCCTCATAGCCGCTGATCATGACCACCTGCACCGCAGGATGCCGTTGCCGCAAATGCTTGGCCAGCTCCAGCCCGTCCATGCCGTCCATGCGGATGTCCGAAAGCACCAGTTGGACGCCATGCTCCTCGACCAGCCGCAGCGCCTCTTTTCCGTCATACGCCTCGCCTACGACTTCCACGCCCAGCTTCGTCCAGTCGATCGTATAACGCAGCCCCTCGCAGATGACCGCTTCGTCGTCCACGATCAGCATCTTCACCCGTTTACCAACGCCGGCAGGATCTATATTCGTTCCATAATCAAGATTCATGGGGTTCACCTCCGGGATAGCAAGCCTCGGCAAAAGGGAAACGAAGCCGTACCCACGTGCCTTCGGCCGAAGTCTCTACGATCTCCAAACCGTAGTTCTGTCCGAAAAAGATCGATAGTCTTTCGTGAATGTTATGCATGGCTCCCTCCCTGGTTCCGCTGGTTCCTGTTCGCTCCAGGGCGTTCCGGATGGCTTCCGCCTTGCCGGGATCCATTCCTTTGCCGTTGTCGATGACGTCCACTCGAATTTCGCCTTCGCGGGCGTAACAGCGCACGCTCACTTCCCCGAACGGTTTGCCGCGGTCCAGGCCATGCTTGATGAAGTTCTCCACCAACGGCTGGATCGTAGCTTTCAACGTTACGGCCTCCTCGATGCCCGCCTCGGCGTGGAGGGAATACTTCAACTTTTTCTCCCCGAGCCGACGCTGCTGCAGGTACAAGTAGGATTGGGCGAATTCCAGCTCCTTGCGCAGCGTGGTCTGATAGCTTCCGTTATTCATGCTGGACCGGAAGAACTTCGACAGCATTTCGATCAGTTGGCTCGATTTCGTCGCCTGCTCCAATCGTGCCGTCCAACGGATCATATCGAGCGTATTGTACAGAAAATGCGGATCCATCTGGTTTTGCATGAGCTTTAGCTCGGATTCCCGTTCCCTTAGCTCCAGCTTATATTTATGCTCGATGAGCTGCTGAATCGTCGCGACCATCTCATTGAATTTGCGGTTTAATTCGGAAATTTCGTCGTTGGAATTGACCGGAACCCGAGCGTTGAAATCGCCGTAGGTGACTTTGCTGGTTTCTTTTTTGAGTCGCAAAATCGGTCGGATGATCGTATAGTGGAACCCGATCAATGCGGTTAACCCCAGCAGCATAATCGCCGTCAGGATGACCAGCATCGTCATCTTGATCCCTCGGAACTCCTCGGATACCTTCGCTTCGGGAATCATGGCGACCACTTTCCAGTCGGTGTTTTCCATCCCCTTATATAGGGTCAAATAACGCTGGCCGTTCACCTCGTACGTTAAGTCTCCCCGTCCGGACGAGAGCTTGTCCAGAAGCGGCGCTCCCGGTTGGAGCACGTCCGGCAACGGATTCTTCGATCCCAGGATCACCTGGCCTTCCGAGCCGACGATAAACACGCTCCCGGCCCCGTCCTTAAAAATCCCTTTCTCCAGTAAACCGACGATACTCGCTTCGTCCAAACGAATGATCAGCCTTCCGAGCGGTTTGGTAATCTGGCTGTAGGAGTTGAGGACGCGGAACATCGACAGGACGCGAACTTCGCCGTTCCAATCGCTATGGAGCGCATATCCTTCAGTCCAGGTAATCCCGCCTTTGCGCAACTTGGCGGCCTGTTCCCATTTTGTCTCGTCGCCGCTGAACGGCTCTCCCATTTCGATAAAGCTGCCATTGAATCCATTAACTTCGATGGATCGAATGTACCCCTTTGACATCAGTTGGAATGTTAAAAAATCCTCGATATTCCGCTTATAAGAAGCTTGCTGTTCGCTGCTGAGCGGAGGCGACGTGCGCAGAAAGTTCCGCATGTCCGGACTCAATATCAAGTAATTGGCGATATCCTCGACCATCTTGGTCTGCTCGCTGAGTTGGCCGGCGACGTTATCGAGATTTCGCTTGGTCGAATTGATGAACTGCTCCCGCAGGACCTCGTTAAATTGGATTTGCACGACCACGCCGACGCCAAACGTCGGGAGGATGACGAAGATCAAGAAGATGACAAGCGCCTTCCGCTTTAAACCAAAGCTGCCGAGCAACCTTCTATAGCCTGTCATCGCCTTCACCTCCGCCATTCGTGATGTCTTAGCCCTTAACCGCTCCTGCTGTCATTCCGGTAACCAATTGTTTCTGCAACAGGAGATAAAAGATAATGATCGGAATGAGCGCCATCGTTAGCGCCGCCATTTGCAGGGTGAGGCTCGCCGTCTCGATGCCGACGAAGTTGGCCAAGCCAAGCGGCAGCGTTTTGAGTGCGGAAGAGCTGATCAACACCAAGGCGAACAAGTACTCATTCCAGTTGTATATGAAGTTGAGGATGACGACGGTGGCCATCGCGGGTCTCGTGATCGGGAGAATGATCGACCAGAAGATCCGGAAAATGCCCGCGCCGTCCATCACGCCCGATTCCTCCAAATCCTTGGGGAATCCCCGCATGAAGCCCTCCAGAATAATGATCGTTAAGGATAGGTGGAACGCCGTATACGGCAAGATTAACGATAAATGCGTATCCAGCAGATGCAATTTTTGCATGATCAGAAAGATCGGAATCAAAGTCGCATGAATCGGCACCAGCATGCCGAGCAGAAATACGCCGTAGGTGAATCCGCGAAGCTTGAATTGAAACCGCGATAGGAAATAGGACGCCAAGGCCCCGAAAAATACGGTCACGATCAAGGAAGCAAACGTGACGAAAAGGCTGTTCAGAAAGTATACATTCATATTCGCGACCTTCCACGCCTCGGCGTAGTTGGAAAAATGCAATGCCTCCGGGAACGAAAACGGACTGGCCGCGTATTCCTGTTCGTTTTTGAAAGAGTTGACGACCATCCAGAACAGCGGGACTATATTCATCATAGCGAATAGGCTTAGAAAAGTGTATGCAAATATTCGGAAGCCGACAGACTTCTTATTCATGGGTATATCCTCCTTCCTTAAGCTTCTTTTTCTCGGCCCAGTCGATTCACCAGGGAGATGACGATCAAGCTGAACAGCAGAATCAGGATCGACACGGCACTGCCGTATCCGTAACGCATGTTCATGAAGGCGCTGTTGTACATGTGAATCGTCATGACCTCGGTTTGATGCGCCGGACCGCCGCCCGTCAGGATCTGAATCAGGTCGAAGACGCGGAAGGAGTTACTGATACTGTAGACGACCCCAACCATAAGCGTGCTGCGAATCATCGGAATCGTAATGCGAAAGGTGCGTTTGAGCCCGGTGGCTCCATCCAGTTCGGCTGCTTCGTTCACCTCGTCGGGGATGTTCTGCAGCGCGGCCAGGAAAATCACCATGTATAGTCCGCAGTTCTGCCAGATGTACGCAATGCTGATCGACAGCATCGACCACCGGTCGTCGCCGAGCCAATTTTGCTTCCAGCCGTCTAGGCCGATGATACTCAGCAGATTGTTCAGCATCCCGTACTCCGTGTTATAAACCATGCCCCAGATCAGGGACACCATGACGGATGATATCACGACCGGCATGAAGCCAACCGTCCGGAAAAATCCGGAGCCTTTGAGTCCGCGGTTGAGCAGAAGCGCAAGCAATAGACCAAGCGGAATTTGGCCGATCAAGCCGGTCACCATGATGATGATGTTATTTTTGACGGATAGCCAGAAGGTGTCATCGCCCAGGATCTTCACGAAATTATCAAGGCCGACGAACTTCATCGAACCGATGCCGTTCCAATCCATCACCGAATAGTACAGAGACATTCCGATCGGAACGATGGCAATGCCCAGATAGATGATTAACGCCGGAAACAACCCGATAAAGATCGCCAGTTTCGTGCCTCGTAACGTTTGCACCAGAGGTTCCCTCCTTTTCCTTTATGTCGAATCTAGGTTCAAGCCCGATGAATGAAGAAAACCCGGGATTCGGGTTTTCTTTCACGCATCGATTTTGAAAGACGTAAGCGCAAGTTTGATCGCGAATATAGAATGCCTACTCTTCTTCGTTAATTGCTGCTATAGTTCTCCATGGCTTCCTGAACTTCCTTAGCCAGCTCTTCTGGAGTGCCGCGGCCCACGGTCAAGGCTTGCAATCCGTTTTGCAGGACGTCCACCACTTGCGTAGGAATAACGCTATCGAATACCGGGGCTGTACCGCCACCTGTCAGCGATAGCATTTCTTTCAGATATGGGCTGGCGTCTTCGGGAATTTCTACCTTAGCGGGCACGACCACCCCGTTGCGGATCAACTCTTTATACAGATCTTCGCTCACGAAAAACTTCAAGAACTCCTCGGCAGCCGCTTTTTTCTTCTCGTCGAGCCCGTTCTTGATAGCGATGCCGTATTGCACGATCCCGGCGCTCTTCTTCGGATCGCCTTTGCCGCCTTCTACGCTTGGGAACAGAGCGATGCCGAATTTATCTCCCTCTTCGTTGTTAATCCGTACTCGTCCATCGACGGTTGCGGAGGAAATATGCATGGCTGCCTTCCCTTGAATGAAGTAGTCCTGGCCTTGAACGGAGTCCATGTTGTTGGCGTCCGTATTGAAGGCACCCAACTTCGTCAGCTCATCGATGACCGAAAGCGCCTTGACGAACTCAGGGTCGGTGAACTTCGCTTTGCCTTCAAGCACGGCCGGAAGGAAATCGCTTCCGGTGAACCTGTCGCCGATGATGGAAATATAAGACGATTGCAGCGGCCATTGCTCTTTATTGCCGAGCGAAATCGGGGTAATCCCCGCCGCTTTCAGCTTCTTCACTGCATCGATGAATTTATCGTAGGTGTCGGGGAATTGATCGTAACCCACTTGAGCGAACATCTCTTTGTTGTAATAAATGATGTCTACGAAGTTTTGCTTGGTCGGTACCGCATATTGCTGTCCGTCCACGTTAAATCCGGCTAACGCGGCCTCCGGCAGAATGGAGCCCCAGTTGTCCATCAGATCGTTGATCGGCTGAAGCAAATTACCGGCAACAAGCGGCGACAAATCCGCCCCTGGCCATACGACGTTGATATCGGACAGGTTGTTGGCGGCCGCTAACGTGCGTAGCTTGGTTTTGTATTGGGCGGATGGTACGCCGTCTTGCTTAATTACGATGTTCGGGTGCTGCTTTTCGAACTCGGCGATCCGCGCTTTGTAGACTTCGTTGTCCACGTTCGGGGAAGTCCAAGGATGCATCATGTTTAAGGTAATCGTCTCCGCTTCGCCTGCGCCGCCGGAGTTGTTGTTGCTGCCCGCCGCGTTTTCGTTACCGCAAGCCGCCGTGAACAATGCCAGCACCGCAACCAAACCGAGCAGTACCGCTTTATTGCCTCTGTGTTTTTTGCCCATAGTCAACCCTCTTCTCTTGTTTTTTGGATCTAGTCCTTAAACATAACAGGAAATGATCACTTTTGTTTCCTTACCTGTTATATTACCTATTATAAAAGCTGCATCGATTCGACTATATCCTATAAATCTTCGATTATATCCGAAATATCTAGCTGGTTTTGATGTTTTTTATGCCGCTTTCAGAAAACAATGTTATATAACATAACATTTATTTTTCACTAACCGGTGCCTTTTCCCTTTTCAACCTCTTTCAGTAAGCGGTTGCAAAAATCGCTCTTGGAATAACCGCTTGATGCGGTCATTCCAATGGAGGCATTAGCAGTTTAGGCCTGTGGATCATTCAGGATATAATCAACGAGTTCCTCGACCGGCACAGTCGCCAGCGCGATCGCCGTATCGGTCACCCCGTAGTAAATGTAAAGCAGTCCGTCTTTAACGACGTTCCCTGTCGGGAAAACCACGTTTGGAATCTGATACCCGAATTTTTCGTAATACGTTTCCGGTTCCATGATGAAGTTTTGGGTGCGGGCGATGACCTTCTCCGGGTTCTCCAGATCCAGCAGCATGGCGCCGACACGGTAGACCACCTCGTCGTCCACACCGTGATACAACACGAGCCACCCGCGATCCGTCCGTACCGGTGGTGTCGAACCGCCGATTTTGCGCGACTCCCACGCCATGTTTTCCGCTTTCGCCAGCAACTTCGGCTCCTCCCAGTGGATCAGATCCTCCGAATAGGTGATCCACATCGCCGCTTTTTCCGTCCCGTACGCTTCGCCCACATATTCCTCCGGCCGGCGTAACAACACGAACTTGCCGTTAATTTTCTCCGGAAACAGGATGTTATCCCGATCGTTGATCTCCAGCGGGGTCGTGTCGGCCACGAACTCCCAATCGATCAGGTTCTTAGAGGCGAGGATCGACGAACGCGTCAGCCAATGGCCTTCCTGTTCGCCCCAACCGTCTGGGTACTCGGGGATCGAACGCTCCGGGACCCCTCGGCCTGTCGGGTAATAGCTCATCGCACACGGACGAAGCGCATAATTCAGGTAAAACGTATCGTCGATTTTCACGATCCGTGGATCTTGCACGCTGCCATACGGGAAACCGAGCATGTCCGGCGTAACGATCGGCTCGTCCTTCACATGGGTGAAATGCACGCCGTCTTCGCTTTCCAGAAGGCCCAGGTAGTTTTTGCACGGCGTCAGCGATCCTGCCGTCCGTTCAATCATATAGAACTTACCGTTATCCATGATCACCGCCGGATTGAATACGGTTACTTTTCTCCATTCGAAACCTCCCGGTACCACGATCGGATTTTCCGGATGCCTCGTTATCTTCATCTGTGTTCCTCCTCATGAAACCCTTTGTAAGTGCTTTAATGCTATTATAGCTTTGGCTATCCGGAGGAAATATCCCATAAACTTTCGAAAACATCTGAATAATTCGGATCGTTTGGTGCGATTATACTCGGTATTTCGCATATATTTAGTCGCTAACGCCAAAAAGTTCGGATTCTATTCGAAATATCATCTATAATCGCGACTTTTCACTCACCGGGACTTCAATCTGTATGAAATTTCATATATATTCCGCGAAAATCACCGGGCACGGCGAATTGTACTCGGTTTTTCGCATAAAAAAACCAGATCGTTGCGCAATCAGGGCAACGATCTGGGGCCTAGAGTTCATTCGACCAGCCGCGTTACGCGTCATAATCGACGATGTAAGCTTGCTGCTCCGTATTGTAGTAGCCGACGCTGTATTCGGCCAAGCTTCCCTGAACATCCCGCGAATAGCGCGACCGCTTCAATACGGGTACCCCGTCGGTTAACCGCAGGAACCGCTTCGCCTCGCCCGGCGGAAGGGTCACCGCAAATTCGTCCCGGAGCTTGTCCAGCGACACGCCCCACTCCTCCAGCACTTCGTAAAGCGAATGATCGCGGAAATCGTCGAGATCCGGTTCTTTCCGGGGAGTCTTCACGTAATGCTCGTAAAAAATATAAGGCTGGCCGTCGAGATAATACGCGCGTTCCAGCTTCAAGCAACGCTCCCCGAACATCCCGTGGAGCTCGGAGCCCGCGTCGTTCCGCACCGTTTCAGCACGGAGCCACTCCTTGCGGATTTGATGGTTCTCCTCCACCAGAATCTCCGTGAAGTGCTTCCACTTGGACCACTTGGAGGCCGCCTTATTGCGGATCACTTTGGTGCCTTTGCCGCTGCCCTTCTCCAGGTAACCTTCCTGGACGAGCTCCTGAATCGCGCCGCGGACGGTGATTTTACTGACGGCGAATTCCTCCTCCAGTTGAGGCTCGGAAGGGATATTCGATCCGAGCGGGTAAACGCCATATAAGATGCGATCCTTCAGGATATTTTTGATTTGCAAATATAACGGTCGATCTTTACGGGACAAATTCATGGCCCTCTTCCTACCTTTCCACATCACCGGCGGCGGATTGCTCCATCGCCCGGAGGATCTCCGCCTCCGTCGCCATCGGGGTATCGCCCGGCACGGTATGCGCCAGCATGCCCGCCGCCGCCGCGAACCGGACGGTTCGCTCCGGGGCGAAGCCCTCTAGCTCGCCGTGGATAATCCCACTCGCAAAAGCGTCCCCCGCCCCTATTCTATCATAGACGGAAAAGGTCAGCCGATCAGAGTAAACGAGCCGCTCCCCCTTGTAGAGAAATCCGCGCAGCGAATGGGAATTGTCGCCGTGGATCTGGCGATGCGTTCCGGCAATCGCGGAAATGCCGTAGCTTTCCGCCACGACCGGAATCAGCTCCGCCAGTTGATCCTCCCGTTCCTGCAGGGCCGTGGTCATCCCCAGGGTAAGCATCGCGTCCTGTTCGTTCATCATCACGATGTCTGCTAGCCGCAGCATCGTTTCGTAATGCGGTTTAGCTTTGGCATACCCGCCTTCCCCCCAAAGGGACGGGCGGTAATTGCAGTCGAAAATCACCTTGCCCCCCTGCCGCTTGACCGCTTCGGCGAACGATTTCATGTGCGCCCGCACGCCGTCGTTTATCGCCAGCGTAATCCCGCAGAAATGGACCGCATCGATCCCGGCGGCGATTTCCGCGAAATCGTAGGTTCCTTCAGGCGCGGTGTTAAAGCTGCTGTCCAACCGGTTCGAGTATGTCACGCGACTAGGCCGCACGCCAAAGCCGTTCTCCAAGAAGTACATGCCAACGTACTTGCCTCCTCGCAGGACGCGCGAGGTATCGATACCCAGTTTGCGCAGGTAGGCCGAAGCGGCGCCTCCAAGCGGATTGTCCGGCAACCGCGTAACCAGCGAACCGGCATGCCCGTAACGGGACAAGGCCGATGCGACGTTGACGCCGGTGCCCGAAAAGGAATATTTCAACGTATCGCCCTGCGCCAACGTTTCGTAACCCGGCACCTGCAGGCGCATCATGACTTCGCCGAAGGCTGCTATGCGTTTAGGCATAAGCATCCGCCAGCTTTTTCATGACTTTCGTCAGCAGCAGCACATCTTCGGTGCGGGTGTTGCCGGTCGCTTTGTCGATGATGGACGTATACACATGCGGAATTACCTGCGGAACGCCGGCTTCCAAGGCGATGCGCAGGATCGCTTCGAAGTTGTCCAGGTCAATGCCGCCTGTCGGTTCCAGTGCAAAATCTGCCTTGGCACAGGCGGCTGCCACGGCGCGAAGCTCTTCTTCACGGCTGAGCCCCTGCATCGGGAAGTATTTGAGCGCATTGCCGCCCATATCGCGCACCAGCGCGATCGCCGCTTCGACCGGAACGATCGCCTGGTTCTCCTGGGCGGCGCTGATTGGGCCAGTGGAAATGTTCACGTAACCCGCTTGCCCCGTCGGTGAAACCAAGCTATTAATCCAGCTGTCTTGCGTGCCGAGGTTTGCCCGGGTCGCCCCAACAGCCGGGAACACCTGGTTGATGTGGCTGCCGGGGTAATACTTGGCGATTTCCGCAACGACCGCCGCCTGGCGGTTATCGCCGGCGCCCAGGCCGATCGAAACTGCATCGTCGATCTCCCGGCCGTACGCTTTCATCGCCGTGACGGCTTCCTGGGCAGTGGGGTAGTCTTTAGATAATACCCCGACGAGAACGTATCCTTCCGCGGCTTCGAACACTTCTTTGGCGTTCGGAATGTCTTTGGCCAATACATTGAGAGCTACCCGTTTTTTATAAAATCGTTTTGCAATCTGCGACATCTTAACGTCCTCCTGCCAATTCGCGTATTTTTTCGGCAATCACCTGGATATCGTCCCCCATCAGCGGGCGCGGATCGATATCGAAAAACCCTTGTCTGACGCCGTAATCCCGGGTATAAATCGCAATATCTCCGGTTTGCAGCGCATGAACCATTTCCTTCGCGTTAATGCCGGCCTGCTGCGGATCAACCTGCACCCGTGCCCGGTAAATCGCCCGTCCGGCTTCGTCCTGCACGATCGAAACCCGGATTCCCGGGAGATCGCTAAGCGGCATCAGCGTCTGCAAAGCCGCCTTTTCCCGCTCGCTGTGGTCAGGCTTGACGGCGTACTCATCCAGGGCCTGCAGCAGGCCGAAGGATGTTTCCTTGCCGACCTTCATGCTCCGTCCAATGCCGTGCAACTGCACCTTCACCCATTCGATATAGGTACGTTTCCCGGCGACGATTCCGGAGGTCGGGCCTTCGATCGCCTTGGATCCGCTATAAATCGCCAAATCGGAGAACTTCACGTACTTTTGCAGATCCTCTTCCGCGGCCGCGTCCACGATCATCGGCACGTGGTTCCGTTTCGCCACCTCCCACGCTTCTTCGACGGAGATCATGTTCTTCTGCACCGCATGATGCGATTTCACGTAGAGGATCGCCGCCGTTTTCTCACCGATCGCGTCTTCGAAATGTTCCGCCCGTCCTTCGTTGGCATAGCCCACTTCCACCAATTTGCCGCCGCCGAGGTAAACCATCGTTTCCACCGGAGCGCCGTATTGCACGTTGTGGCCCTTCAGGATAAGGATTTCGTTACGGGGAATCTCGTCCTGGTGCAAACGCAAGCTCTTGCGCCGATCGCCTTGTGTCACGATCGCCGCTACCGACAAGGCGATGCCGCTAGATGCCGAGTTCACGATCACTGCCGCCTCCGAACCGATGTGCTTGGCGACATAGTCCCCCGCCTTATCGACCAGATCGGCGATTTCGACGTAGCTCTGGCCGCCTCGCTTCATCGCCTCCATCACGGTATCGCTCGGTGCAGATACGCCGAGGATGCTCATCCGCCCGCTGGCGTTGATGACGCGTTTAAGCCCGTACTTCGCATTCAATGAACTTTCCATGGATGATCGCTCCTTTTACTTCAATATGGCGATTCGAAACGCGCCGTTCTCCTTCCGAATCAATCAATTCCGTCGGTTCCTCCTTGACGGCAAATAAGGTCAAATTAGCCGGATCCCCGACCCGAATGCGGCCGAGCTCTTCTCTGCCCAGCCAATGCGCGGCGCGAGTGGTCACCGCCGCGATGACCTCTTCAAGCGGATAGCCGAGATAGAGGAATTTGCTTAGCACGTTCGCCATGCTATACACCGGACCGTTCAGCCGGTTACCCCGATAAATGTCGGTGCTGATCGTATCCGGGTTGATGCCGTGCCGCTTGGCCGCCTCGGCCACCCGGAAGGAGAAGCTCGCTGTGCCGTGGCCCACGTCGAGATGCACGCCCCGGCTGATGGCTTCGGTCAACACCGGAAGCGGTTCGCCTGATGCGTCGAACAGATTGTTCGCTTTGCCGTTGAGATAATGGGTAATGATATCTTTTCGCTGCAGCAGCGGAACCACCTCCCGGATATCGGGCGGAGCCGAACCGATGTGCACCATGAGCGGCATTCCCGTCTCAAGTGACAACTCCCGCGCGATACGCAGCGGCTCTACGCCGTTCTCCCGAACCACGCTTTGACTGATCCTCGCTTTCAGGCCGACGATCGAGTCGCTGTAATCCGCTAGCGCTGCTTTGATCCGATCGCGGTCGATCCAGGCCAATTGGGACAGTTCGTCGATGCGTTTCAACCCGATCCGCGAGATGTTCAAGAACGCCAACAGGTTGGTGGCGGATCGTTTCCCGCTCGCCACTAGATCGCCGATTCGGTCCGCACCGCAGCTGCCGGCGTCCACGATCGTCGTAACGCCTTGCTTCGCGCCGATCTCATCGATTTCATCGCCGTACGGATCGAATTCTGGAAAAGCGTGAACATGCATATCGATCCAGCCGCTGGATACGTAAAGGGACGATCCGTCCCATTCCCGATCGCCGCGAGCTAGGCCGGCTCCGGTGATCTCGGCGATTTTTCCGTCCTCGATCACGATGTCGATCTCTTCCCCGTTCACTTTCTTCAGATGGCGGAGAACAATTCTTTCCTTCATTGGGTTCGCCTCTTTTTAATAGATCGTTGTCATGCTTACGGTTGGGTTTAGCATAACACGGAAAAATTCTCTTGAGAATATAACGTTATAATGTTTATGTGTGAAGTGCATCGAATCCTTCGAACGTCAGCTCAAACCCCACCTCAAACATGCGTCTCCACGGAAAATGCAGCCCGCTTAGCCGAATCCGACCTTCCTTTATATCCGCAAAATAGTGCGATGCCGCTCGGTTCATTTTCTCCGCTAAAATCGCCTCAGCCTGCCCCAAGCAATGCTCCAGCACATAGTAGCTCGCGTTCAGTCCGGGAAGGTCGTTCGCCAGCATGTCTTGCCGCACCAGCGACTGATACAGGAAATCTTCTGCCAGACGGTGGTAATAAAAAACACGACTCGCCTCATATGCCTTCGCCAACTCGCCCTGCGCCCAGCGATTCGCGTAATAAGAAGCAATCACCAAGTGGGCCACCACCGTTCCCAGCGTGTTCCCTGACGTATTCCAGCCGGCGTAGGACGTTAATTGGTCCAACTGTCCTTTTTGCTGCAGCAGGTTTATCAGCACCGGATCGCCACCGTTGCACGTCGCCACGTCGCCTAATGCGACCAGTTTCCCTTTGCGCAAGTAAGCCCCCATCGCTTCGGCAAACTCCCGATAATGAATTTCCGAGAAATAGGTGCGATGCCGTTCCTGGAACGGGATTTGCTCGGCCATCCCCGCCTGGTCGACCGCCGGCGAGTGAACGAGAAGCACTAAATCCGTCTCTGCGGAATGGTCGGCCAGGACGGCTCCCGCCGCGGTAATCTGCGATTTGACGCTTTCGTTCAGGCTGCGGTCTTCGTATTTCGGCTTGATCCGCGGACCCAGGGTTGAAGAATAACGCACAAAAATCTCCGGCTTGTACTGTTTCAATTCCCCGAAAATGCGGGCAAACATTGTGCAGCCTACCTCGTCTGCCCCTGGGTAGATCAAGACCTTATCCAGCACGTTCAACGCTTCCACGCGGCAAACCATCATTTGCTGTTCCGCCCGAGAGAAGCCGTATTGGGAATTGTCGTCCAACGGGACAACCAGATGGTCGATCACGCCTTCGCGGACCAGGGTCAATGCGTGCTGATTTACTTGTTGGTTGACGGCACGCCGCTCCAAAAAATCGCCTAAATCGGCTTTCGGGATGAACCGCGTGACATCCTCCAGTTCTCGTTGTTCCGCCGGGGTCAATACCTCCTGCTCCGCTTTGTCCGTCAAGTAACTGTATTTGAATATTTGCCCGCCGTGAAATTTGTAATAATCCGGCTCTTCTTCGTCTTTATTATTGTTTGGCACGCGCATAATTAAGTTAAAGGCGTGAATCTTGATGCCGGGGTAATGCCGTTTGACTTCCCCTAATACCGCCAACCGCCGCAAGCACTCCTTCAGAGATAAATGATGCAGCCGGGATGGCACGATCCCCCCGTAAACGAGCAGATCGATCGAGACAAGCAAATAATCCGCACCTTCCGCGGCCTCGAGCAGCCATTCCCGAAGCGCAGTCGTATTCGCCGGGCGTTTCTTGTTCCCGAGCATCGAACGGTCCGGAACGACGAGCGTTACGTCCGTCATCCGCGCCAGCTGCCTGGGAAACCCCTCGTTGCACGGCCTTTCGTCCAGCGGCACATAAACCACTTTAGCCATATTGCCACTCCTTCCCGTTAGCCTGATTCCCATCGAAAAACAGCGCATAGCTCATCGTACGCCTAATGTAATCTTAGCTTTCCGGGAGTCTGGGAAATATCCCACGGATTTACGATAATATCCGAAAAATGCAAAAAGGGCCGTTCGCCAAGGCGAAACGGCCCAAAACAAGGGAAGGCTCAGGAGGCATGATGCCGTCCTTTTGCCACAGGAATACAAGCCAAAATATTCTCCATTCGAAAAGCCCGAGGCGCATGGGAAGCCAGACAGGTCGCCCGAACTATACCCTCACGCACATCGTGCACCTCGATCCGCCGCTGGGTGATCTTGCCCTCGCGGTCGACGTAGATGATTTCTACGGTCCGGCCGATGTATTTTTCCACCCGAATCATCTCCAAATAAGAACGTTTGTTTGTATTATATGCAAACATGTGTTCTTTATTCAACTGGAAAATAAAACAGGGGGTATCGTGTTAAGGCAACAGACGCTACGTCACTTTTCCTTCGTCTTCCCTTGACGATTGTTCCCAAGCTCGAACAGTCCGGTGGCCGACAAACCGGCTAAACCTCCCGCCCACAGCCGCAACACTAATTCCATTTCCGTAAAAGGGTAAGCCGCGGCTCCGACCAATACGCCGATGACGACCCCGATGAAAGGGATCAGGTTTTTCGGCAGGTTGACGGTCGTTTTGACAAGTTGGACCAAAGCTAATACGAATACAGACAAAACCGAGGCAAAGGCCAACACATTGGTTAAAATCTCGTTTTGCATGACTTCCCTCCTTCTTATTGCTCCGGGATGCCCGCGGCCCGGCGCAAATAATTCGCCAGGTTGTTAAAATGCTGCGCTCGCGCCGAATTCCCTTCATCCCGCGCCTTAAACCAAGCCGGCGAAAGCCACCGGAAGATGATTTCCTGTGCATTACTTTTCGGCAGCGGAATCAGCGGACCGGCTGCGGATGAGGAGGCCAGCGGAATCCCCGAGGCTACTCGCAGATTGTTTGCCAAATTGTGAAAATGCGTCATTCCGACCTGGTCGCCCTTGGCTTGCGAGGCGAACCAAGCCGGAGAGACATAGTTGCCGATCAAGGACTGCGCGATGGTTGCGGGCAGCGGCGCAAATGACGTACTCGAATTTGGCGTTGGCCTAGGCGTCCGCATCACGTTGAGTTCGGTCGAGATATCGTCCAGTAACTGGTTCAGCGTTTTCCTGCCTGTGGCCAGAGCCTCATCGGGATCCTGTCTGCGCGCCGGATCCAATTGCCGGTGGGACGGGATAAAGACATAAGGATTTTTGTTCCATATGCTGCAGCAATAGGCCAAATACCAAACATACCGCTTGTACGCTTCTGTAAAGTTTATGCGCCCGCCGTAGCAAAATTCCACCCCGATCGCCGCATCGTTGGCATCATAGCCAAACAAATCATTGTCGGTCGTGACGTCGTACAGCACGTGCCAGGCTTTTTCCGCCGGTTCGGGACCGGTGCCGGTCGGTATGATTTCAAGAATCTTCGTATCATCAATAAATACATGGGCCGAGGCGGAGCGATTCGTTGGCGAGTTGAAATAGGCATAGTGATTGTCCGCCGTTGCTCCCGGATTTCCCGAGTCATGGGCCACAAAAAACTCCGGCGTTCCGGTCGATAACCTCGTCCCGGGCCTAACGTTCGGCCGGATCGCGACGTACCGCCTTTCAATTCGGTATTTTTGTGTATCCATAAGCGATTTCACCCCTTCCATTCATACTATTCCGTAAGGTTGCCGGTTCGCCTGTGCTCTTGTTTGTCCGACTCCAGGAGACAGGAGAATAAAAGAAAAGAGCCTGCGATAGATAGCAGACTCCTGGTATAATTTAGCATGTACAACTGAACTTGGGTGGGACAGTATCGCCTCCGGATGGGAGGTGATGCGTATGAAATTTTCGTTTTCGGAAGTGATCATGCTTGGCATGTTTGTCCTGGCACTGCTTACTTACCTGAATAAACGAAAATAACCCGCCCAGGTTAGCGCCATCGGTGCGGGTTATTCTCTGATGAACATTTGGAGGTTTCCCACCCAAGTGTTGTACCGGGGAGGCTGTGGCGCAGCCTCCTTGTTTCTATTGTTATCTTAGCATACTCTGCCATATACCTCAATCATTCACAGGGCGTTTATTCCTCCAGCCGATCGATCCGCTTATGGGCTTGTTTGGCCGATTCCTCGACGCGCGTCAGTCGCTCGGAGAACGCCTCAAATCGCTGGCCTTGCAGCTTTTGTTCGATTTTCATGTCATCAACGAGACGTGTGATGTTTACTATTTCCGTCTTCCTTATTGCCTCCGCTTCGGCTACGTCCTCAGCTTCCTGCCGAGTTGCTCTTGAACGTCCCGCCCACCCCAATGCAATTCCGCTAATCGCCGCCAGTACCGAAGTGATCGATGTAATAGCAGCCATATCCATTATCCTCACCTCTCTTAAGTTCATCCTGCGCAACAATAAATTACCGTATTGGAAACATCAATTAGCTTCACAGTTCACTTAGGCTTGTCCAAACAATCAACAATGAGAAGATCACCCTCTTTTTTACCAATTTGGTAACCATATCCTGATTATAGATTGCCATTTCGGTAATGTCAAGTCACATTATTACCGATTTGACAATATAAAATATTCCCATTTGGTGTGCCCGTGCTTTACCAATTTGGCAACTTGTGCTACACTAAATGAAACGGCAAGGAAGAGGAGTAACCATGCAAACGCTAGGCGATCGGATCAAATATCTTCGTGAACAACGTCTGCTCACGCAAAAAGACCTCGCCTCCCAAGCGGACATTTCGGTCGTGCAGTTGTCTCGGTACGAGACAAACGACCGCAAGCCGGATCCGGAGGTGCTGCGCAATATCGTCGACGCTCTGGATACCAGCGCCGATTACTTGCTGGGCCGAACACCCGACCCGTCTCCTGCTGCGGAGAAAGGGATGAGCTTGTCTTTTTTTGGCGGTCCCGAAGCGTATACGGCGGATGAAATCGCCATGATGGAGGCCGCTTTGAAAGCGTATCGGGAGCAGAAGAAGAAGCTGCTGAACGGGGACGAAGCGAAGTAAGTTGAAGTGAACCAACCTATATATGACCAGCAATGACGGCCCTGATTCTGGAGGGCCCTTATTTCGGGCGATGAACCGAACATACATTCTGATTCGGGGTGACTTGGATGCTGTACGCTTATTATCATGAGACCCATCTGGAACAATGGATTAACGCCAAATTATTGAATCACGGGATATCGGCCCCCGCCGATCTCGACATCGAGCGAATCGCCGAAGCCTTCGGCATCGGGCTAATTTACGGGAATCACCCCTCCTTTTCGGATAATGAGGAGAACGTGATTTTCCTGAACAAGTGGTTGGAGGCGGTTCAGACCCGGGTCGTCTTTTTTCACGAGTTATGCCATGTGCTGCGCCATGCCGGGGATCAGCGCCGGATGACGGAGCTGTTCCTGCATGCCCAGGAGACCGAAGCCGAACAGTTCGTGCTTTACGCCGCCATCCCCTTTTACATGTTCGCCAAACTGCCGGTGCCGGATCATCGCAGCGAGGCGGTGGCTTATATCGCCGAGCAATTCCATGTCCCGCCGGAGCTGGCGGAGCAGCGGCTGGACCAAATCCAGCGGCGGGTTCTGCACGGCAGCTTGATCGCTGCAGCCCAGGAAGCAACCCGCCGCCAGCGCGAAGCGGAGCGAGGCTGGTCGCCGGAGACTCGGCGCATGTTGTCCCAGCTGGAACGGCAAATCGGCGGCCAGGGAGGGCGGTGACGATGCGGATCGCGGCGTATTGCGATTTTTACGCGGATTCCAACCGACCGCTGCAGTTGATTGTCGATGCCCGGCCGGGTGAGCTGGACTGGTCGGAGACGCTGTACATCCCGGTTTCCGGTCCGTTTGAGCCATTCACAGCAGAGGATTACGGTGATTTGCCCGGCGTATCCGTCCTGCTGGAAGACCTGGTCCGCCCCAAAGAACCGCACGAATACTCCGGCGGCTCCGAGCTGGACCCTTCATCCCCCGTTCCATCCCAACGGGTTCTCGGCATTCGTCTCCCGCAAATCGCCGCCCGCAGCGGCGATACGGACGAGATTCAGCGCCTGGTGGTGCAGATGGATGATGTCGAAGAAGTCTTAGGTTATGAGTGAGGTTTAGACGTACGGTCGTATTCCACCACCGGCCACTTTTGCTTCCGCAGCGCATCCACTAACAGAGGCCCGACATGCAAATTGTCCTGGACCAGCTCGCGCGGCGTCAGCGCCATCCATTGATTCAGCGACACATCGGCGAACCGGTCGCTGCGGAACATCTCCAAGAACCAGATGCTGCGATCCCCGGTATTTTGAATATAGTGGCCAAAGGCAAATGGGACGTACCCCACATCCCCCGCCCTGACGTTGAATGTGCGAGCGACGCCGCCTCCGGCGAACACGGTCATGCGTCCTTTCCCGGACAAATAATATTGCCATTCGTCGTTGTTCGGATGCCAATGCATTTCCCGCATGGCGCCGGGCTTGATCTCCACGAGAGCAGCCGCAATCGTTTTGGCGATGGGAAAATTGGTGGAATCCGCGATGCGCACGGTTCCGCCCGGCGTTCGGATCGGCTTCTGGGCCAGCAGGCTATGCTTGAAACTGACGGGAATCTCTCCGTAAGGCGAAGTGATCTTTTGGCTGGCGATCGGCCCCGGGACTCGGTCTTGGTAGATGTACACCTGCTTACCAGGGATATGGTCAAACGCTTTGCGCGGCACGCCAAAGTTCGCCGACAGCACCTCCTTGGGCGTGTGGGCGAACCAATCTGAAATCGACAGGGTGTTTAAGTCGGAGAAATGTCCGTCATCGAACACAAGGAGAAACTCGCAGCCCTCCTCCAGCCCTTGAATCGAATGAGGAATCCCCGGCGGAAAATACCATAAATCCCCGATGCCTACATCGGCGATGAAGTTCCTTCCATCCTGGTCCACGGCGGTGATCCGGGCTTTCCCCGAAATCATGAACGACCATTCCGCCTGCTGATGCCAATGCAGCTCCCGCACGCCTCCCGGCGTTAGGCGCATGTTCACCCCCGCCAGCGTCGTAGCGATAGGCAGTTCCCGAATCGTAATTTCCCGCGACCAGCCCCCTTGGTTCAACTGCATGTGCGTGTCCGAAAAAGAAAATTTCAGATTCGGAACCAATCCGTTATCGGTCACCGGAGGAACCAGCATATCGGGATTTTCGCGATCCCGCATGACATCCCGTGGTCCTGTATCGGTCGCGCCGCTGCCGTCATCGCGTATCGGCTCGGGCACGGGGGATGCCCCAGCAGCGTGATTTTCCGGATGCCTTGAAGCGGATGGATCCATTCGATCCGTCATCGACAATCACTCCTTATTCTGGACGTGCCAATGTTAATTTTTTCCACATTCTAATCATACAGTGATCCTATTCCCTCCCTAGCAGAAATATGTTCTGGCGAAACGGTTCATTTCCCAATAAAATCCGATGATTTCGGAGAAAATAACTTCAAGAGCTTGATAGTTGTCCAAGCTTCTGTATAATTAAAGTTAGTAAGTTTAGTCAACAAACTAACTAGGTAAAGGGGAATCCTCGTGGAAAAACCTGTACGTCCGAATGAACCGCTCGTTACGCATATTTTTACGGCTGACCCATCCGCCCATGTGTATGACGGCAAAATTTATATTTACCCATCCCATGACCTCGATCACAACGGTCCCGACAATGATAACGGCGACCAATACGCGATGGAAGATTACCACGTTCTCTCGCTGGACGATTTCAACTCACCGTGCGTCGATCACGGCGAAGCCTTGCATCTGCGGGATATTCCTTGGGCGAGCCAACAGTTGTGGGCTCCGGATGCGGCTTACAAGAACAATACCTATTATCTCTTTTTCCCTGCCCGGGACAAAGAAGGCATTTTCCGCATCGGCGTAGCTACGAGTTCCTCGCCTGCGGGTCCGTTCACGCCGCAAGAAAGCTACATTCCTGGCAGCTTCAGTATCGATCCGGCCGTACTCGTCGATGACGACAACCGCGCCTATATGTATTTTGGCGGACTTTGGGGCGGCCAACTAGAGAAATGGCAAACCGGCACCTTCAAACCGGACGCCGAAGGACCGGCACCGGATGCGCCGGCGTTGGGGCCACAATTCGCTGAATTAAGCGATGACATGCTCAGCTTCAAATCCGCTCCGCAGGAAATTTCCATCGTTGACGAAGACGGAAATCCGCTGTTAGCCGGGGACGAAGACCGGCGGTATTTCGAAGGACCGTGGGTGCATAAATACAACGGTAATTATTACCTGTCCTATTCAACCGGATCCACCCATACCCTCGTGTACGCGATCAGCAAGAACCCGCAAGGGCCTTATGTCTTTAAAGGCAAAATCCTGACGCCGGTCATCGGTTGGACCACGCACCATTCCATTGTGCAATTCCAGGACAAATGGTACCTGTTCTATCATGACAGCTCGTTGTCCGGCGGCGTGAACCACAAGCGCAGTGTCAAATACACCGAACTGCATTACAACCCGGACGGCACGATCCAAACGATCGATCCGTACAAATAAGCAAAGCAGGGGAGCACCGGCCGGCTGAATCAAGCCGGAGGTGCTCCCCTTTTTTTTATTTACTTGGTTCCTCTCCGCCTCCCGCTCTCGGCGTCGCAACATGCTCCGTCGATGCCTCTGCGATTTCGTGGAAAGCCCAGTGTGCTTGCGGTACGTCACGCCAAACCGGAAGCGCGTCGATGTTGCCAAATAGCGGCCCTCGGCCCAATGCCCGGTTGATCACGGTTACTGCTTCGGCCCGCGTGACGAATGCCGCCGGGCGGAACTTGCCGTCGGCATAGCCGCTAACGATCCCTGCCGCTTGGGCGGACCGGATCGCCTCCTCCGCCCAATGGCCGGCGGTGTCGGAGAAGCCGGTGCCCTGCCCCGCGGCCGACTTCATGAATTTCGCGGCGACGGCCGTGATTTCCGCCCGCGTCACCGGTTGTTCCGGCTTAAAGCTGCCATCGGCAAAACCTTGCATCAAGCCCATGCGGGACGCTTGGGCGATCGCTTCGGCAGCCCAATAACCTGCCGGAACATCGTTGAAGCCTAACGCTTCCGTCGTCTCCTTCAGGCCCACGGCCTTGGATAGCATGGCAGCCATCTCCGCGCGGGTAATTCGGTTCTCCGGTTTGAATAGCCCCCCCGGATAGCCGCTGATATAAGCTTTATGCGTTGGCAACATGGACTCGGCCGTCTTCACCAGGACGAAGGTGCTGAAATGGTCTACGCTGAATTTCAACCCTTTGCCGTTCCCGAACGGAACAACCTCCCCCGTCAGGAACTCCGTCGTCCTGTCGGAGTGTTCGATATACACCCCTAGTTTGGCCGGGTCCGCATCGTTCAGCGCCGAGCCGGCCAGCGGCAGAATGAGCTCGACCTCCACGTTCTGCAGGTTCGTTTCGATTTGAACCGGACGACCGATAACAGTTACCCCTTGCCCCCCTGTGGACGCAAGTACCACCTCGGCTTTGTTGGCGCGTCCTTCGATTTCCTTGCTTTGGTTAGCTGCTTTCACGGGATGGATTGTCACGGTCAGATCGCCGGTCGAACCCTGCAAAGAGGCTGCCGGGATCAGGATCTCTCCGCTCGTCGATTGGAGTTTCAATTCCAAATCGCGTCCCGTAATCAACTGGATAAAGTCGCGGGCGAGCGACAACTGGACGGAGGCCACTTCATCCTTGGCATCCGGAATCGTAAGGGTTAGCGATGTGACGCCTTCGTCCTCTAGTTTGTCAATCGCAACCCGAAGCGGAGCATCGACCGTCAGTTTGACTTCATCTCGTTTCGTTCCGTCGGCTAGCGTCGTCCGAATGATATCCACCGGGATCTGATTGGCCGGATCGCGAACGATTTCCGTTCCCGCCGCGCTAGGCGGCGCCGAAAGACCGGACGGTCCGGTTGGGGACGACGGCGGGTTGGACGGATTCGTTGGCGTTGTTGGCGTCGTCGAACCGGGGGCGACGCGGTAAATCAATAGATCCGCCAGCATCAGCTCGCCGGATTTTTTCACTACTTTGACCGTATGCTGGCCGGCTGTCAGGTTAGCGATGCCGAACAACGGCTGCTGGGCGCTGCGGGACTCGGCATAGGCATCTACGGTCGATTTTAACTGTCCGTCGATGTAAACCTCCATTTCTCCTTGGGCTGGACCTTTTGGCGTATGCAAATCAATGCCCGTTCCTTTAAACGTATACTCGAAGGAATCCCCATTCACCTCTGTCGCATGCACGTCATCGTAATAATCGCCTTTGATGTGGAACGTCAACTTCAAGCTTCCCAATGGCTGGGCAGCGAGGTATTCCTTCTTGATCGTGACGATGTTCCCCGTTACGGCGTAATCCGTGCCCGCAATCAACGGTACTTGGCCGTTCCGAATGCTACCGAGGTTCCCGATGCCGCCGAGTACTTCGACTTCGATGTCGTCCTGGGCGGACGGATTCTTATCGAAGGTCGCTTCGGTGAGGTTAATCAAGTCGGGGATTTGCACCTTGAGCGCATCCAACAGCATGAAGCGGCCCGATTTCTTCACCAGCTTGAGCGTATGCAGACTATCGGACAACCCGGAAACGCTGTAGACCGCTTGCATCGGTTGTCTGGCATCGGCATGGGTATCCACGGTGCCCGCGAATGCGCCGTCCAGATAAACGTCTACTTCCCCCTGAGAAGGGTCAATTTCCGTGATATATTGGATCCCGGTCCCCTTGAAGGTGTATTCCAGGAAATCGCCGTTCGTCTCGGCAAAATGCACGTCATCCTGATAATCGCCGAAGTTGCGCCCTGTGCTGCGGTTCCAGGACCCGGTGTAACGAATGCCGGGATCGTTGTTGTTGATCATGAGGAAACGGCCGGACGTATTTACAATATCGATCGTGAGTGTTTGCGGCAGCCCGGCACTGAACTGGAAGGTCAGCTCGGTTATGCCGGTTGGCTGCGCGGCCAAGTACGAGGAATGGATGCGGATCGTATCCCCTTCGAACGAAAAATCCTCCCCTTCGCTCAAGGCTCCCGCCCCGTTGGTGATGCGGACCAGCGTATTGCCGTTTAAGGTCATCGTGGTCGAGACATCGGCTTGCGCGGATGCTTTTTGATCAAACTCCGCTGTCTTCGGAGCGATCGTGCTGTTCACGATCACCGGTCCGGTAATGTCCACCGTGAACGTCTGCGTGTCGCCGCCGGCAAAACCAAACGTCAAGGCAAGCGGGCCGGGCGGTTGCTGGGCCAAATACGCTTTCTTGATCGTGACGCTGTCGCCGGAGACCGCATAATCCGTGTTTCGCACCAGTTCTGCTGAACCGTTCGCAATGTGGGTGAATGTATCTCCTCCCAGCGGCAGCGAAACGGGAATGTCCTGCGGATTTGTCGTATCAAAGCTGGCCGTCGTTGCCCCAAGCAAGCTGTCCGCGTAAACCTTGAACCCATCGACGAGCAAATAGGTCCCGCCCTTCATCACGCCGGAGATCGTATGCTCGCCGAACGGCAGGTTCCGTACGCTGTAAACCGGGATTTGTCCCTGTTGATTCGGGGCATTGGCGCTTACCGTCTCTTGGAATTCGCCGTCCAAATCGATGTCGATGTCCCCTCCGGATTCGGCCGTTTCAGTCAGAAAATCTACGCCTGTACCTTTAAACCGATGTTCGAAACGCACCTCGCCTTTTTCCCCGTAATGAACATCACCTAGATAATCATTCCAGACGGGATCCCTCCCCGAACTGTATCCCCAACTGCCGTTGCTTCCGTAAGTATCATAGGTCACCGACGGGTGGTTATCGTTATAGATCACCCAATGCTCGCCCGCCTCTGCGGCGGTCAAACCAGACGCTGCCTGCTCCGCGAAGGCTCCAGCCGCCAATCTCTCCTCATTGACCGCGGCTGCGTCATACACAACTGCGTTCCCCGATGCTGCCGCGCTCGAGTCGACGATTGTCACATTCAGATCCTGCGCATCCTGCACCAGCTCATTACCGCCGTTACGCGTCCAGTTTCCGGTATATTTCACGCCGATATCATCATCATTGACTTTGGATGTCCCGTTCTTCGCCGTTACTTTAAACAAGCGCGAAGCATGCGGCTCCAAAGCAATATTATCCATGCCGGTTGCAAACTGGCCGAGTTCCGCATGGCTCCACAAATCGCGGACGGAAGCCGCGCCGTCCAGCCCGATGTCGCTCCATTTGACATCCATCGTTACGCCTTTGTTGCCTAGATTGAACAAGGCGACGGTATAGGTCCCATCCCCGTTATTGGCAACCCACACCTGCTGGTTGGTAGCCATCGACACGGGATGTGCCGGACGGCCGGCTTGGTTGACGGCGATGACCTCATCGTTCGTCAACAGCTCGAGGCCATAGCTGTCCAGGTTAGTTAGATCATCGCCGGTATAGAATTGCGCGCTGGCGATCGCCCACAACGTCGTCGCCGTCTGCCGCTCGTCCCGGGTCAAACCAGAGGTTTGCCCATTGCCGACGTTGAGGGAATCGAAGTCGTTCCAGCCGCCGGGACCGGCGTCACGCCACCATAAAGCGGCATCCGGAAACAACCGGGCGATGTTCGCCCACTGCGTCATCCCGATATTGCGGTCATAAGCCTCAACGTCCCAATTGACGCGCCAACCGTTGGCATACTTTTTCCAAAAATCCACGTAGTTATGATCCAGCGCCCAGGACAGCTCCAGCCAAATTCCGTGCTTGGACAGCGCGCTCGACCAAGCCTTCACGTCATCGCGTGCGTCGATCGTTAGGTCGTTATGGCCGGACCCCGGGGTCACGCTGTCGAACTTCACGAAGTCGACGCCCCAGGAGGCGATTAGATCGGCGATCGAGTTAATGTATTCCTGCGCCCCCGGCTTGGAGAAATCGATTTTGTAATCGAAGTCCCAATAATCCGCTTGCCGGAGGGGCTGGGCGGCGATGTCTTGCATATGGTATTCCGTTCCGTAGATCGGCAGATTAAGCCGGTAAGCTTCCTTGGACAAACCAGGTATCAGGTAGATCCCGACCTTCTGCCCATTGTTATGAATATAATCCACTAAATTCTCGAAACCGTCTGGATATAACGTTTCGCTCGGAATCGGCCGGCCGTATTCGTCCATGCTGCCGTTCCATCCGGCGTCGATATTGATGTATTCGTATCCGTGGACTTGCAGCTTCTCGTGCATGGCGTCGGAGATCATCTTCAGCTTCGCTTCCGAGGTCCAGTTCCCCTCCGGCCCATCGTACACCTGAAGGCTGTAGCTGCTCCAGCCCATGTAAGGCTTCATCGCCAGGCCGTTGTCGGCCGCGTGTGCCACCTTGTAACTTGGCTCAAAATAAGCACACGGTACTAGCACAATCGCTGCTGCTAACAAGCAAATCAACGTCTTATGCAACAAACGGATCATCATTTCATCTCCTTTGGTAGAATAGGTGTCCCTGTTCGGAGACCCGTGAAATTCGGTACTCCCCCCTATCTGCGCCAAGCGTCCTTTTTTGGTAACGCTTTCAAAACGGCAGGTTGAATCATTTCAGGTTACCTGACCGTCCCCCAGTGTGAAAATGCCCCTAAGCTTTCCACATTTGGGTCACGTTTCCTTCGCGATGAGTATAGAAAATTGCCGAAGCTTTCGCCTAGGTACATCTCTTCGTTCGGCGTACATCTCCCCCTCATTTGGGGCGATCATCCAGCGGATTGAGGCAACCATTTTCTCGAACAAGGGACAATTTTCCTTTTAGAGAAGAGATCTCTTAAGGGAATTTTTGCGATCAACCACTTTTACCAAATAATGCATACTTCCGAGAATCACGTAAAACACTATCCTCAAATTGAAATTTAGAGGTCAATCTAGTGGATCCACATGCAGGCACGAACAAAGAAGCGAACGAGGAGGAACAAACCCTAACGGACCGCCAGGGGCACCCTGTCACAGACAATCAAAACGTCCGAACCGTCGGAAGCCGGGGGCCGACCACACTGGAGAGCTATCATCTCCTCGAGAAAATCTCCCATTTCGACCGAATCTCTTCAACAATCTGAAGGTGTGCAGTTCCGTTATTCAAGAGAATTGGATCACCCACTTCACACAAGCGGACCCGGAGTATGGAATAAGGGTCAAGGAAGGGCTAGAGGCGGTGAAGCGGGAGATGGATGCGGCGGGCAAGCATACCAGCACCACCAGTGCGGATGAAGCGCTGGATAAAGCCCAAGGGATGGGACACAAGTCCAATCGATATTGATGAAAAGCCGGCGATTGCTGCTGCAATCGCCGGCTTTGTTCTTGCATTTATTCGCCGCGGCTTAGCAAGTCCATCCGCAATGGCGTAAACGCATCGAGCAGCTTGCTTGGCCTCAGCGCCCGGCAGCCGTGCAGTGCACGGCTTGGGATCACCAACGTTTCGCCTGCCGTCAGGATCGTTTTGACGCCATCCACCGTAAATTCCAGCTGTCCTTCCAAACAATAAGTCAACTGCTCCTGATCATGGCTGTGTACGGCTCCTTCGGCCCCGGCTTCAAAATGCACCTCCATTAACATCAGCGATTCACCGGGCTGAAAGATTCTCCGCGTCACCCCCGATTCGGCCGCTTCCCATTGATTCTGAACGCTCATTGGATCGCCCCCTTTCCTGGCTTCATCATAACGGCTTAACGTTTCCGGAACTACCTCGTTTCCCTTGATCCTAAAAAAATCACAAAAAGACCTAAAATTGAAGGGATTACCATATCCCCCTTTCTCTTTTAAACTATAAACCTGTAAGCCCTTACAATTCACAAAAGGAGGCAGGTGCATGAAAAAAGCCCTCAAGCGGCTGGCGATTGCGATCGATTCGCTGTTCGAGAACTTCGCGCTGATCGCTATCGCTTCCATGGCCATCATCGTGGCAGTTCAGGTCATTACCCGAAAGCTGTTCAATTTCGTGTTCTTCTGGTCCGAAGAGGTCACGCTGCTCCTGATGGTGTGGTTCTCGTTCATGGGCATCGCCATCGGCTTCCGCGAGAAGCTGCACTTAGCCATGGACAGCTTCACCAAACTGTTCCCGAAACGGTTTAATCAAATGCTGGATAAGCTCATTTCGGTCTGCATCTTTGCCTTTGGCCTGTATCTTGTCATTAATGGCTGGCAGTTTACCGTGCTGATGCGCGAGTCCACCTTGCCGGCAACCAAGCTGCCTAATGGGATCTTATATTTGGTCATGCCGATTACGGGGGTCATGATTTGTGTCTACACTTTCTTGCAGCTGATTGGCATCGAGACCATCCGGCATGACAACATTGACGAGGAGGTGCCGAAGTCATGACGGATCTAACCGCCGTCCTCATCCTGGGCGTGTCCTTCGTTGTCTTGCTGCTGCTCCGCTTCCCCATTTCCATTACACTAGCCGGGTCCACCCTCATTACCTTGATCTATCTCGGCTTGCCCTGGGTCGTCGTCGGACAGCGGATGATTCAAGGGATCAACTCCTTCCCCTTGCTGGCGATTCCCTTCTTTATTCTCGCCGGCCAAATCATGAGCGCAGGCGGAATGGCGATGCGGCTGGTAAACCTCGCTCAGCTGTTCGTCGGCGCGGTCCGGGGAGGTCTAGCGCTGGTCAACTGCGTGGCCTGCATGTTCTTCGGGAATATCTCCGGATCCGCCGCTGCGGACGTCTCCTCGATCGGCTCCGTCCTGATTCCGGCGATGAAAAAAAACAAGTACGACGCCGATTACGCCGTTGCGGTCACCACGTCCGCTTCGATTCAAGGCGTGATCTTCCCACCAAGCCACAATCTGGTCCTCTTCTCCGTGGCCGCCGGAGGTGTCTCCGTCTCCAGCTTGTTCCTCGGCGGGATCGTGCCCGGTCTGCTGCTGATGTTCACGCTTATGATCATCTCCTACGTCATCGCCGTCAAGCGCAATTATCCGAAGGGCGAACCCGTGACCTGGTCCCAGGTGCCGAAAATCATCCGCGACGGCTTCCTCTCCCTCATGACGGGCGTGATTATATTAGGCGGCATCGCCAGCGGTTGGTTTACCGCGACCGAAGCCGGGGCAATCGCTTGCGTTTACGCTTTTGTCCTCACCTTTTTTGTTTACCGGGATGTCCCGCTTCGCCAGGTCGGCCTCGTATTCAAACGAACATTCCGCACGGTGGCGATGGTGCTGTTCCTGATCGCCGCAAGCGACGCTTTTGGCTGGATTCTGGCTTATCTGCAAGTCCCCTCGTTGCTGACCGACCTGTTTCTTGGCATTTCGGATAACCCATATATCATTTTATTCATGATGAACTTGCTGCTGCTCCTGATTGGCTTTCCGATGGATATGGCCCCCATGATCCTGATCATGACCCCGATCCTGCTGCCCGTGGCGACGGCGCTGGGAATCGATCCGGTTCACTTTGGAATCATCATGATTCTGAATTGCGGGATCGGCCTCATCACCCCGCCGGTCGGAACCGTCTTGTTCATCGGCTGCGCCCTGGGCAAGGTCCCGGTCAGCCAAGCGACCAAAGCGTCCTGGCCCTTCTTCTTCGCGATGTGCGTCGCCCTGCTGCTGGTCACCTACATTCCGCAGTTGTCGTTATGGCTGCCCCACATGGTTAGCGGAGCTCCTTGACCCAGGGTGAATCTCGTTTTTTTGCATGAAATTGATAGATCGAGCATAGAAAAAATAGGAGGTAGGAATGTCCATGAAAAAAAGGTCGTTTGCTAGTATGATCGCTGCGTTGTTGACGGTTGCCGCCCTGCTCGCCGGCTGCGGCGCTGCCGGTTCGGGTTCCGGTGGAAGCGAGTCTTCGTCCCCTTCGGGAGAAGCGGCTAAGCAGCCCACCTATACATTCCGGCTGGCGGAATCCCATCCCGCCGATTATCCGACCACGCTGGGCGACAAGAAATTTGCCGAGCTTGTTCATCAGAAGACCAACGGGCGCATCAAAATCGAAGTCTTCCCTTCCGCCCAGCTTGGCGAGGAGAAGGCCGTCATCGAACAGGTGCAATTGGGAGCCATTGAATTCACCCGTGTCAGTACCGGTCCGTTAGCCGAGTTTAACAAAGCGTTTGGCGTGTTTAGCTTGCCTTATATTTTTGAAAGTGAAGAGCATGAATGGAATTTCTTAAACGGTCCGGAAGCCAAGCAAATGCTCGATGGCCTAAGCGATTCTAAATTCGTAGGGCTGGCTTATTACGACTCCGGCGCCCGCAGCTTCTATACGCGCAAGCCGGTCACCAACATCGAAGATTTGAAGGGCATGAAGATTCGCGTGATTCAGAATAAGGTAAACATTGACCTGATGGAAGCCCTGGGGGCCAGCGCTACCCCGATGCCTTACGGGGACGTGTTCAACTCCCTGCAGACCGGCGTGATTGACGGCGCCGAGAATAACTGGCCCAGCTACTATACCTCCAAGCATTTTGAACAAGCGAAATATTATATCCTCGACGGACATCAACGCGTACCGGAAGTGCTGATGGCCAGCAAGGTAACCTGGGATAAGCTGTCCAACGAGGATAAACAGGCGATCCAAGAGGCGGCAACGGAATCGATTGCCTATCAGCGCGAGCAATGGAAGAAATTCGAGAAGGAATCCGAGGATAAGGTTCGCGCGGCAGGCGTTACCGTCACAGAGGTGGCCGACTTGAAGCCTTGGCAGGAAGCGGTCAAACCCATGATCGAAGAATATCGTTCGGATTTTCAGGAGATCCTTGGGGCCATCGAAAACGCCAAATCGAAATAACTTATAAAGCATAAAGGGAGCTGCCGGCCATGTTCTGGGGCAAGACACCATCTCGTTTCATGCACGCCGTTTTTCTAAGGGATCGTCCGCTTAGCGTGAGGCTGCTCGTCTTCTCGGCCATTCTGGTGATCCTCCCCCTTCTGGCTGTAGGCGTGATTTCCTACCAACGGTCATCTGGAGTGCTGCAGCATGAAGCCCGAGAATACAGCCTACAGATCATCGAGCAAGTGAAAGCCCATGTTGAGTATTACGTACGGGATATTGAAATCACTGCCCTAAAAATGATCAACGACCCCGTGATGGGAAAACTCGTGAAAATGAACAGCCTGGAGGAAGTGGAGCAGTCCGGCATCCGGGAGCCGGTGATGCAACTGCTCCGCACCTCCGCTTTTTCCCGTTCGGATATTTCAAATATCAGCGTGTTTCTGGGGGACATCCTGGTTCTGGATCTGCGGGGAGACGACAGCGTGGAACCGATGGCTCCCCTTATGGAGGAATATTGGTTCAAATCGGCCCCCGCGAACGGGGAAGCGATTCTGGTCAGCCGTGTCATTAAATGGACCGACCATGACGAACCTGTCATTTCCATCGTCAAGCGGCTCGTCAGCCCCAGCACGCTGGAGCCGATCGGCATGCTGGTGATCGATATCAATTATAAACGGTTCCAAGAGATCGCCGATCTCGTGAGCATTGGTCAGACCGGTTATATGTTTATCTTGGATTCGCAAGGCCATTACGTTTACCACCCCGACCTGTCGCTGCTCGGTCGCAAACCGAAGCGGGATGGGGAAAGCGGGATGCTGCTGTCGGACAGCGGATCGCTCCTCTCTGCGAGCACTAATGGCGGAAAGGACTTTCTGACTTACAGCCACTCCCCTTTCCTTGGCTGGACGCTGGCGACATCGGTGCCTTACCGCGAATTGACGGCGGGTATCGGATATATCGGGAGGACGATTATCCTCACGATCATCGTTACGCTTGGGTTGGCTTACGGATTTGGCATCGGGCTCGCCACCAGCATCATCAATCCGGTTCGCCAGTTGCAGCGACTCATGAAGCACGTGGAACTGGGCGATTTTACGAAAACGGCATCGGTGACCTCCAAAGACGAGTTGGGCCTGCTGACCCATGGATTTAACAAAATGGTCAGGAACCTGGGCGAGCTGCTGGAGCAAATCTACATCTCTCGTCTGAGAGAAACAGAGATGACGCTGCAGCAAAAGGAAATGGAGCTCAAGGTGCTGCACGCACAAATTAACCCGCATTTCCTCTATAACGCGCTAGAGACGATTCGCGGCATGGCGTTGGAGCAAAGCATGGACGATATTTCGGATATGGCCTCCGCCTTGGCTCGCTTGCTCCGTTACAATTTACGGAATCCGTCCCCCTGCGTCCGACTGGAGGATGAACTGGAGATCTGCGAAACTTATCTCCGAATCCAGAAATTCCGATTTGAGGATCGGTTGGATTATGATTTTGTCGTTCCGGCACAGCTGTTGGATCAGCCGATGCCGAAATTTTCACTGCAGCCTCTCGTGGAAAATTGCATCGTCCACGGCTACGAACGAGGCGGCGGGAAATGCCGCATTCGAATCGCCGCCCGTATGGATCCTGCGGGAGCCTGGTTTGTTGTCGTCGAGGACACGGGTTCCGGTATGTCCGAGGAACGGCTGGGCATGATCCGCGGACGACTCCAGGAGGACGATGCGGAGCACGACGGCGAGCATATCGGCTTGCTTAACGTTCACCGCCGCATCGTTCGCTTATTCGGTGATGACTTCGGCATGAGCATCCAAAGCGCACCCGGGGACGGTACCCGCGTGATGCTGCGTCTTCCTCTGCGGCCACAAGATGCAGCATAGCGGCAAACGACAGCTAGTGATAAGCCATATGGAGGGAGGGGGCAATTTGTCCAGCATTTTGCTAGTCGACGATGAGCGTTGGGTTCGCACCGCCTTACGTAAGGTGATTGAACGCTGCGACCAACCCTGCCAAATTGTCCGGGAATGTGCAAACGGCCAGGAGGTACTGGATTGGTTAGCGAGCCACGAAGCGGACGTGGTCATAACTGATGTGAGAATGCCGGTCATGGACGGGATCGCTTTGGTGCAGGCCCTTCGCGAACGGACGAATCCGCCGGAAGTGGTCATGATCAGCGGTTATGACGACTTCCCGTACTTACAGTTCGCCCTGCGAGCCCAAGTTGCGGACTATCTGCTGAAGCCGGTGGAGGTGGAGGAGATGAGACGGTGTTTAGAGACACTCCTTGACCGTCTGATGAAAGCCGGCAATTCCTTAACCGAGTCTCCATCCGGAGCCGGGGCAGAGTCTTCCACCTCTGCCGCCTTTCCGGAAGAAATGACCGATTCGCCAATCCGCCAAGCGGTCCGCTATATCGACGCTACCCTGCCCGGTGATGTCTCCCTGCAGGAGGTGGCGGCGAGGGTACATTTGAACGCGTCTTACTTAAGCCAATTGTTCAAGCAGCAAATGAACATGAACTTCATCGATTACGTGCTGGAGCAGCGCATGGACCGAGCCAAGCAGCTGCTGGCCCAGACCTCACTGCGCATCTCCGAAATCGCCGAAAGGGTCGGCTACTCTGACCTCGCCTATTTCAGCAACGCCTATAAAAGGGTGACTGGGATGACGCCGACGGAGTATCGGAAAAGAGGGGGATCGTCGTCCCCGCCCTAAGTTGGAATGGGGGTAATCCGCCCGTCAATTCTGGGCCTGATTTGTCCACCTTATTTTTTCTCCTTTCAAGTTCTGGGATAATGGGCTTATCGTTCTAATCCCTTGGCAGGGTTATACATTGCCTGAAGGAGGATCCCTATGGACACCCCTCGTAGAACGACCCTTAGCCTTGACGCTAGCGCTGGACGGATCGGCCAAAGTTACTATAGATATTGCACTACTCCTTGATTAAGATGAACCTAAATAGAGCAATAATCATCTGTAAAGGAGCTTGTAAAATGGACCATTCGTTTATTGCACCTACTCCGCCGCTTGGCTGGAACAGCTGGGACGGTTATGGCGCGGCCGTAACGGAAGAAGAGATTCGAGGCAATGCGGAATACATGGCGAAACACCTCAAAGCCTTTGGCTGGAGTTATATCACGGTCGATATTCAATGGTATGAACCGGGTGCGCATTCCTCGCAATATCGCCCATTTGTACCGCTCGCGATGGACAGCTATTCCCGGCTCATGCCCGCTGAGAACCGTTTTCCCTCCGCGGTCGGCGGCCTAGGCTTCAAGCCTTTGGCCGATTATGTTCATCACCTGGGCTTGAGGTTCGGCATACATATCATGCGCGGAATCCCGCGCCAAGCCGTTCATGGCGCCACGCCAATTCTGGGCAATACCGCGACCGCGCGCGACATTGCGCATACGAACTCCATCTGTCCCTGGAATACGGATATGTACGGCGTGGATGCCTCAAAGGAAGGAGCGCAGGCTTATTACGATTCGCTCTTTGAATTGTACGCCTCCTGGGGTGTTGACCTGGTAAAGGCGGACGATATTGCGGCCTCCAGGTTATACGGCATCCACCAACCGGAAATCGCGATGATTTCCGAAGCGATGAAACGCTGCGGCCGGCCTATGGTGCTAAGCCTATCCCCCGGGCCGGCTCCGGTGGAATCCTCGGCCTTCTTCGCCGAGCATGCCAACATGTGGCGGATGACGGACGATTTCTGGGACCAGTGGCCGCTTCTGCGGGATATGTTCGACCGGTGCCGGGCCTGGCAGGGCGTGCCGCAAGCTGGCTCATGGCCGGATTGCGACATGCTGCCGCTCGGTCATATCGGCATACGCTCGGTGGATGGCGGCGGGGCGGATCGCTGGACCCGGTTCACCCGAGACGAGCAGTTGACGATGATGTCGCTTTGGAGCATCTTCCGCTCGCCGCTCATCTTTGGCGGTGAATTAAGGGATAACGACGAATGGACTCTTTCGCTGATCACCAATCGGGAGGTGCTGCGCATGCACCGGGAGAGTCGCGGAGCCAGGGAAGCGATCCGTGAAGGCGATCTTATCGTTTGGACGGCTGAACATCCTGAGGGATTCGGCTATGCTGCTGTTTTTAATCTCGGTGAAAGTCCGCTGACGCTGGAACTCCCTCTGGAGCGGATCGGTATATCGGGAGTTACTGCGGGCTTTGAGCTGTGGAGCGGAGCGACGGCCGAGCTCACGGTATCAGGTGAACTTCCTACCACGGTACCATCGCACGGGGTACGCCTTTATCGGTTAGATTGACCTACAAAGAAGAGAACTGCCCGCAATTGGGCAGTTCTCTTCTTCTAGGTTTTTCAAGTTAATAAACCTTCTTCAACATTTCGATCATCTCATCCAAGCTCAGTCCAAAGGACTTATAATAAGACACCTCATTCATCAATTGCTCCATCACCATTTCGTTGCGGATTCGCAACATCTCCTCCGGTGAGAACTCGGCCACGAAACATCCTTTTCCAGTAACCGTATGGATCAAACCGCGCCGTTCAAGTTCTTCCCATGCCTTCTTGACGGTGATGACACTGACCCGCAGCTCATGGGCAGCTTGTCTGATCGGGGGGAGACTGTAGCCGCTCTCCAGTTCACCCTTCAAAATCTGAGCGCTAATTTGCTCAAACAGCTGTTGATAGATCGGTTTCTCCGAAGTGTTCGATATCGCTACGTTCATTGGATCTCCACTTGTAGGAATCGTTTGACTGCCATCCGGTAAGCCACAGCGGTAAATGCAAAGAAGATGACGATTCCTGCAATCAGCATGTATGCTTGAAACGCCACATGATTCGCTTCCGTACCATAGAAAATACGGTTCATCCCCGAATTCACGATCCCGAGCCATTGGGTAATCCCGGCGAACAGCGTAGCAGCCACGGTGGAGGCAAGCAGCGCCATGCCGAATTTATACGCCGTTTTGTAATACATGGGAATAAAGACAAGGTTAAAGATCGCCAGCATGGCAAAACAGAGACCAAAGAAACCCAAATTCGGCGGGAAGAACAGATAGGTCATCGAATCCGGATAGATACGCGAGCTAATCAGGCCAAAGATCAGGGCGACCACAATATGCGCCGTTTCCAATCCGGCGACTACGAATACCCGCGCTTTCACGATGTCCCGTTTCGTGACCGGCATCATCGAGGTAAACATCAAATCATTTTGCGATCTCAATTGGTTAAACATATTCGGTATGGTGATCCAGCAAAAATACAGGATCACTACGAAGTAAACCCAGCCGGGAATGAACATTAAAGCGCCCGTTAGGAAAGGCATCATCAAAAACAGGGGATGTACGCCCAGCCTGATATCTTTCTTAATCAAGTTAACCATGGATTTGCTCCCCCTTCTTCGTGTAATAGATCAAGACATCCTCGAGGCTTGGCGTGGCGGACTTGATGCCGCAGGACGGATCGAAGTCGCTCGCTTGGATCAATCCCGTAAACCCAAACGAATTCGTCTTGTAGGCAATCATCTGGTCCTTCACCTGGTCCATTTCACTCGCGGAACCGTTCAGCAGGAGATAAGATTCCTTGAATTCTTCCTTCTCGCAGCTAAGGATAATTTCCCCATTCGCGATAAAGGTAATGTAATCCGCGCACTTCTCCAAGTCGGAGGTAATATGGGTGGAGAAAAGAATGCTGACTTCACCGCCAACGATCAGCTCCTGGAAAATGTCCAGCAGATCGTCCCGTGAGGCCGGATCAAGTCCGCTTGTCGGCTCGTCGAGAATGAGCAGCTTCGCCCCGTGGGACAAAGCAAGGGCAAGGCTGTATTTAACCTTCATGCCCGTCGATAGATCGGCGATCTTCTTATTCTCATCCAGTTTGAATCTCCGCAGGTAATAGGAGTAGGTCTCGTCGTCCCAATTCCGATAGAACTTTTTGATGGTCTCGGTCAATGTCTTGATTTTACTGCGCGTGTAAAAATCGATGCCTCCAAAGGCGAATCCGATGTCTTGTTTCAATTCAAGCTCGTGCTCGTTCATGTTTCGCCCCAGAATATGAACCTCACCGCTATCGAGGTGAGTCATATTCAGAATCGATTTGATCGTGGTGGTTTTCCCCGCGCCATTGACCCCGATAAAGCCCATGATATAACCCTTCTCCAGCTGGAACGAAACATCTTTGAGCTCAAAGCTCGGGTATTTCTTATTTAGGTTACGAATATCTAATGCCAGCATTCGGTACCTCCCCCAAAAAATAATTGTGCATATCGTGTATGCACAATATAACATCGAAATTGGGGAACGTCAATAACTCAAGATGTAAAATAAACACAAAACCCCCGCCAGACGATAAAGTCGGCGGGGGTTTGATTGGACAGCATCCCGGTTAAGCCACAAGCTTCTTCGTAAATTTCACGTCAAAAAAGTGGATGATGGGTCCTAGACCCAGCGCGGACACGAGCGTTCCCAAACCGATCACGCCTCCAGCCAGGAAGCAGATCAAAGCACAAAGTGCGTCTGTAAACATCCGATGCCAAAAATAAGAGATTTTCGGGAAGCGATTTTTCATAATCAAGGACAAACTATCATACGGAGCTATTCCCACATTCGAGGTCTGGTACAGCGATACCCCAAAACTGCATACGACCACACCAATCGCCACAACGACCGTCCGCTGCCAAAAAAGCTGAGGTTCGCCGAATAGATGAAGCCAGGTACTATGAAAGAAAGTAACGATATAGCCCAGAAGAATCGCATTGACGAAAGTCCCGGCTCCGATATATTTCCGACCCATGATCCATTCGATTACAAACAACATCAAGTTTAGTAGGATTAGAAAATGAGCATAGGCGATGCCGAGAGAATCTGCGAGTGCCATCACCATGCCGCTGAAGGGATCGTTGCCCATGCCGGACAGCTTGAAAATACTAATCCCCATCCCCAAAAAGACATTACCAAAAACCATGATGATCAGTCTCTTTGAATCTATTTTAAGAAATACTCTCTTCATAGGGTCCGTCCTAATCCATTTATATTTGCTCCTGCTGCTTCACAATCAACGACGCCATTGTATCACAATTTCAATCGCTTGACTGTAAAATAAGCAGGACCGAGCATGGCTCGGTCCTGCTTAGGCATCTCCAACAAATTCTTATTATTTTTTCTTATAAAACTCATGATACAGCTTCATGAGCGCTCTTTTCTCAATCCTTGACACGTAACTCCGGCTGATGCCGAGCTCCTTGGCGATTTCGCGCTGGGTCCGTTCTTCTCCCCCATGATCCAGGCCAAAACGTCCCTTAATCACTTCCTGCTCCCGCGCGTCCAGAATGTCCAGGTTCCGATAGATTTTGCTCTTCTCCATCTTCAGTTGAACCCGATCCACCACATCGTCCGCTTCCGTACCCAAAATATCGATCAAGGTGATTTCATTTCCTTCTTTATCTGTACCGATTGGATCATGCAGCGATACGTCCTTGCGCGTTTTTTTCAGCGATCTCAAATGCATGAGGATTTCGTTCTCGATGCAGCGGGCCGCGAAGGTCGCCAGCTTCGTCCCCTTATTCGGCCGGAAACTCTCGATGGCTTTGATCAAACCGATCGTCCCGATCGAGATCAGGTCCTCCAGATCCTCGCCGGTGTTATCGAATTTTTTCACGATATGCGCCACCAGCCGCAAGTTATGCTCGATCAGAATATTGCGGGACACCGCGTCCCCTTCCGCCATGCGCTGCAGATGCTTCGTTTCCTCCTCCTCGGTCAGGGGCTGCGGAAACGCATTATTTTTCACATACGATACGAGCAAAGTCAGCTGTTTAATGAACAAAGCAATTGCGGTAAACAATCCAGGCAAAGATGACACCTCCTGCTGATTCACATCACAATGAATACAACCTCGCTTCACTTTGGGTCATTTCATTGTATGTGGGCGGAGGCCTAGGCGTGCCTGTACGAAGGAATTTGATTTAGCAGGATCCTATCTCTCATCTTGGAACATGAAGTACAAGTGAATCCATGATTTTAATCATTTTTAACTCAGAAAAAGAATTATTTTCCTCCTTTTACAAACACTACATCACAATCGATCAAAGGAGGAAGATATTTCATGTGTCAACGGTTTTCCATCGCGGCCGAGTTGCCCGAAGTTCAGGAGCATTTTCAAATCGGGCGGGTCATGAGCTATTACAAGAACCGTTTCAACATTAGCCCTACGCAGCCGACGCCGGTCGTGCTTCAGCAGGATGGGGAGCGGGTGCTCGACGAGTTCCGCTGGGGGTTTGTTCCGTATTGGGGAAAAGACGCGGTTAACGCGGATCTGCGTAACGTCCACCAGAATCCGACGTACCGCCGAATCATCAGCACGCAGCGTTGCATCATCCCGTGCAATGGCTTCTATTATTGGAGGAAGGAAGGCAAGAAAGAATACCCCGTCCGGGTGGTTCTGAAAAACCGCGGCATGTTTGGTGTGGCCGGACTGTACGAAATTTGGCGGGATACGCGAGGCGAGCCGCTCCGCACCTGCACCCTCGTCATGACGGATGCCAATCCGCTGATCGGAGAGTTCGAGAACCGCATGCCTGCGATTTTGTCTCCGGAGGATATGACCCGGTGGCTGGATGAAGAGATCAATGATCTCGACGCGCTGGACCCCATCTTGCGTCCGCATGCAGCGGAGGAAATGAAGGCCTACGCGGTTACGCCGCTTATCGACAACAACCGGTACGACACCGACGAATGCATTCGGGAGATGGATTTGCAGCTGGCTTGGGTGAAGCGATAAGACTCTGAAAAAGATAAGTAAAAAAGCTCTTGGACCCTTCTCTCGTCCAAGAGCTTTAATTTCTCTTCAGTTATTCCTGCCGTAATATAACTTGAGATTCGGGATATCCACCAGGTACAGGATATCGACGCCTTTGGCGCTACGCTCCACTGCCAGCCGCTCGATCGGTTTGCCAGGGGCCAACGAGGTCTCGGTCCATCCGGCTCCGCTCGAATTCACGGCCACGAAGGCCCGATCCGCACCACTTTGCTTCACGTAGTAGATTCTCGCTTCCGTGCCGGTCCAGGTGACATCCACCGCAGCCCGCGTCGCGGCGGCATCAAAGACCGTTTGCAGCTCCCAGCCTCCCGTGCCGTAGGTTGCCTGCTTCACGGCGAAATTCGCGCTGCCTGCTTCACGGTAACGGTAGGCGATGATCGGCCGTCCTGCGGAGTCCACCGTCATTTTGGCGCTTTGCACGCCGGGTCCGCCCGGATCGTCGCCGCTCTGCACGTAGGTTTCGCCAGGGGCTAAAGGCTGGACGATATCGGCCGTAGACAACGTCGCCGGAAGGGACACCGGCGTTCCATCCGCCTTCGTAAAGCTGCCTGTGGCTGGGCTGTACTTCAGGTACGACAGCTCATGGCGTAACGCGCTGGCGGCAAAATGCGCCCACTCGAACAAAATATGCATATCGCCATTCGCATCAAAAGCTAAGTCGTCCGGATAAACGGACCGATTCAGCGTTGATGCGATTACACCGATCTGACTCCAAGTCGAGGCCGTATTATCCCAATGGAACAGGATGCCTTCCCGTTTCCCCGCAGGATCTTTGGCCGCCCGTGCGAAGAGATACAAATCCCCGTTTGGTGCGGTTTTGACGATTGGATAAGAGATCTTCATATCCGGACCCGGCATATCTGCCGAGTGGTTCTGGGGAGCCCCGCCCACGGTGTCCGAACGAAAATATCGCCAGTTATTATCGTGCATCGAGGCAAACACATGGAACCGGCCGCTGCCGTCCCTCGCGATGGAGGGCTGGTTATGACCTAAATCGTCGTTATACTCGGCTACGACGGACCCGTTCATGACCGGGATATTGCTCCAAGCCCCCGTTCCGTCTCTTCTGGCGATATATACCGTATGCATACTCGCTGTGCCCCCAGGCGCATTGTAAGCCATATAAGCGTATTCATACCCCGTTCCATACGTATCCAGCGGTGACCACCATCCCGCCTGGTTGCTGGAATCCATCGGATAAGGAACCTCTGTAAGTTCAGCGGCCGCATACCCCGTAGTTGTCGGCAGCAGCGTCATCAACGCTACAAACCAGAGCCCGATTCGCCAACCTTTTCCCCTTTTCACACTTCTCGCCTCCTCAAACTGAAATCGCTTGCAAAACTCAATCCCCCGATAACCTTGATCTTCCCGCTACCGGTACAAGCGTATCACGCTGCCCCGAGCTGGAATAGAAACAAAACAACGTTCTAAATAGAACGGAATTACGCATTTTTGCTAAAAATAGAACATTTCTCCTTTGTCACACAGACCAACCCCGGATTCACGTGAATTAACGCCCGCGTTCGTACCAATATCCCGGGATCCCGTGGCCAAGGCGCATCAACGCTTCGAGGTAAAAATAATCCCCCCAGATCACATAATCATCGGTTGCGATACCGCCCCTCACATAGTAGGAGCCGTGTCGCAGGAAGCCTTCGCCTTCCCGGGCCTCGTTCGTGCCACCCGAGAAACAATGCTTCGCCAGCGACGCCACGGCACGTTCGGCAAAAGCCAGCAGTTCCGCCCGGTCCGGGTCATCGGCGGGTAAATGCTCCACGAGTTCCAGAACGCCGCATGCCGCGATCGCAGAAGCCGAACTATCCCGAGGTTCGCTTTCATTTTGAGGCGCATCAAAATCCCAATAAGCAATGAGATCCGCAGGTAGATGATCGATGAAATAACGGGCCAGCCGCTTGGATGTATCCAAAAAAGAAGCTTCCCGAAAATAACGGTAGGAGAGCGCAAATCCGTAGATTCCCCAAGCCTGCCCCCGCGTCCAGGTCGATCCGTCGCGATAGCCCTGATGCGTGCCGCCCCGAACCGCATCGCCGGTCGCGGTGTCGAAATAAAACGTGTGATACGACGAGCCGTCGCCTCTCACCAAGAATCGCTGGCTTTGCTCGGCATGAATCCGGGCGATGTCGGCATATTCGGGATCCCCGGTTTGCTGGCTGGCCCAATAGAGTAAGGGCAAGTTCATGAGGCAGTCGATGATGATGCGTCCGCCGTTGATTTCATCCCCCTCAGGGCCCCAGGCTTGCAGGATGCGGGCAGTTGGCCGCCACCGTGTCAGCAGCAAATCGGCCGCTTCCAGAGTCGACTTCCGGGCGGCCTCATCTTGCTCTACGATCCACTGCGCCCCGGTGGACAATAGATACAGAAAGCCGATGTCGTGATGCTCCAAATGGCTCCGCCGCGTAAGCCGGTCTTGAAAAGACGCCGTGGCCGCTTCAGCCGCTTGACGGATCGTTTCGTCCCGGCTGTACTCGTAGCTAAGCCATAAGATACCCGACCAGAAGCCTTCGGTCCAATCGGTATGCTCCACCAGCTGGTACTTGCCGTCTCCCTGGCTGACATGCGGAAAACGGGTTTGAAAACGGGAGATATTCGTTCGCGTAATGTCCAGCGTTTGTTCGATCCATTCATTCCAGTTCATTTTATCCTCCTGTAGGTTGGCTTGATGGATTTTTCAAGTTACATGACGACGTCAACACGGACGGATGAGCGTCCGGGATAAGCCGGCAGGACATGGCCCTCCAGCGTCTGACCGTCGACGGTGATGTGTTTTACGCCCTGGCTAACCCAGCTTTCGTTGCGAACCGTAATCTCGTAGTCGCAGCCACGGAACCGGCGTTTCACCGTGAACCCTTCCCAATCCGCGGGAATGCAGGGGTTGACGGACATGCCCTGCAGCACCGGTTTGATGCCCAGGATATATTGCGTCGCGGCGACGTACATCCAAGCGGCCGTCCCGGTCAGCCAGGACACATTGGCCAATCCGAACTTGTCGGACTCCGGCCCAAACAAGTTTGAAGCGTAGACATAAGGCTCCGCCTTATACCGCCACAGGCCCGCTTGGTCCATCGCCACGTTCGGGAGCAGCTGGCGGTAATACTTGTAGGCGACATCCCCTCGCCCGAGCAGGCATTCGGCCATGATCGCCCAGGTATTGGCGTGGCAGAATACCGCCCCGTTCTCCCCCGTCCCCTTGTTGTAATTCGTCAAAGGATCGGCGGGATCGGGAAACGTGCTGATGGAAGGGTGGATCTTTTTGATGCCAAGCTCCGTGTCCAGCAGCTCCCGAACGCTGTCCATCGCTTGCCGACCTTTCTCCGGATCGGCCATCCCGGATAGAACCGCCCAGGTTTGGGCGTTCAGCCAGATTTTCGCTTCCTCGTGCTCATCGCTCCCAAGGAAACGGCCGTCATCCATAATGGCGCGGCGGAACCAGCGGCCGTCCCAGCCAATGCGGTTGACCAGCTCCCGCTGCTGTTCGTACATGGTCTCGTATTTCGCGACATCCTCCGGACGGCCGGCGGCGACGGCGAGATCAACCATCCGTAACAACACCAGGCCAAGCTGCATGGCGGTCCAAATGCTCTCCCCCCGGCCCTCGCGGCACACCCGGAACAACTGGTCGTTCCAATCCGATCGCAGCATCAACGGGAACCCGTTGGGTCCCAGCTTCGACGCCGTAAAATCGATCGCGGCCTTCAAGTGCTCGTATACTGTTCCTTGACCGCCATCGTAGTAAGGCACTTCCGCTAGCAAAAACGCGGCTTCCCCGGTTTCAGCTAACAGGTCCCAAGCCGCCAATGTCGGCCATAAATGATCGTCGGAATGGATGCTCATTACCGGCTCCCAACCTTCATGAGGGAAAAAGTAGTGGTTTGCGTGCCCATCCCGGTACTGCTGGCCGAGCAGTAGCCGCAGCTTGCCCAACGCTTGCTCCGGATCAAACGGCACGACCGCCAATATATCCTGCGACGTGTCCCGGTATCCAACACCACGGAACGTTCCGGTAGCATAGAAGGAAATATTCCGTGAAAACAGAAAGTTGCGATGCGCCTGATACGGGTTCCAGATGTTCAGCATCCGCTCGGCGTCCGGATCCGGCAGCCGGCACTCCCAAGCTCCGAGATAACCGTCCCAATAGGAATGTAGCCCTTGAAAAGAACGATCTGCAAACCCGGGTTCCCGGGAATGGACAAGCGCCTGCTCAACCTCGGCTTCATCTTGGGCTGTGCCAAGGAAGAGATGAAGGGTCCGGCTTTCGCCCGGCTGCAGCGTGACCTTGAATTGCAGCGCTCCGCAAGGATCTCCGCCCATCAGCGTCGATCCGCGGCAGCCCCCTTCTTCGATCGCCGCCGGATTGGCTTCGCTGCGATAGCTGCCGATAAATTCTTCGCGGTCGCCGTCATATCCGGACAGCGGCGCGTCGGAAGCAAAATAAACGAGCGGCGTCTCCTCCGGCTTCGGTTGATTTTCAACGCCATACCGGTACACCAGCGCCTCGGACGGACGGTACTGCACGGAGACCTGGTGCTTGTTATAGCATTGCCACTGCAGCTCGCGCATGAATTCCATCATCCCGAACTCCACGTAAGCGTAAACGTTCAGTTCTTTGGCTACCGAGGTTTCATTGGACAAGGTCAATTTCCATATTAACGAATTTTCGTAGGGACCCACGAAATACAACGTTTGGGCCGCGATTCCGTCCCTCCTCGCCTCAAACCGGGTGTAGCCTAGGCCGTGGGTGCTTTTCCAGGTATCCGGTTTGGCGGCAGCAGGTTCGTTGGTGGGGCACCAGTACGTCCCCGAGTCCGCATCCTGGACGTAAATATAGGGGCCCGAGCGATCCATCGGCAGGTGAAAAAAACGATAGCGCGTAATCCGCCAAATTTGCGGCGATTTGTAAAACGCGACCCCGCCGCCCGCATGGGACAACATCGTATGGAATGTGCCGTTGGACAAATAGTTCATCCATGGGGTCGGCATGTCGTGCCGGTGGAACTCGATTTCTTTTTCCGCATCGTGGAAGGAATAGTAGCTTTGCGGGTCGATCGGTTTCATGGGTATCCACTCCTTACTTCTTTGTTGATTTCCAACGGACCTCAGCGCCGTTATTTAGCTGGAAAAGACCGATTTCCATCTGTAACGGACTCCAAAGACCATATTGAGCATCTAAACGTACGATCAAGCCTATTTTGGAGGAAATAGCGGCTTTCCGGTCCGTTAGAAACAGGAAAGGTGCGTTTTCGGACAATTAAGGTCTTTCAGGTCCGTTATACCGTAAACCCGTGAGACCGGGTCCACCTATTTGGGCTCTACCTCGTCTAGCGTCAGGCTATACGACAGATCCTTCATATAGCGGCCGTCGGGATGAAGGAAGACCAAACCGAAGTCAAGATCCTCGTCACTCCCACGCACGATGGCAATCAGCCGGTTCAAACCCGGATTCAAGACCAGCTCCTGTTCCGGCTCCGCTACCCGCTCCCCGTTTAACACGATTTCAACCGTGGAAGAGGTATCGGCGAGCACGCGCAGCCGTCCCCGACGGGGAGCTCCCCCTTCTTCCGGTACCGTCACGAAGCAGCTCAGGAACCACGGATCCCGACCCGCATTGGCGAGATGCAGCAAGCCGGTGGAGCGGCGTTCTTTATTCTGCATCCAGCCGTACAGGCCTTCACCCAAATTGTTTAGTGAAAATTCCGGATCGGTATAATAAGCCCTCATCGCGTCGGAATCGACGTAAGTCGGACAAGGCAGAGCCATCATGGCTTCCACGGCCCACTCGCCGTCGCCTTTCTCCTCGTACAGCAGCTCATCGTCAAAAGAGGCACCCAAATGAGCCAGCAAGCGAGTATATAAGCGCAGCGCCTTGTCGCTTTCAGGGTCCGGTAACAGCTGGGAGCATACTACGGTTCCGCTCCCCACTTTGGCTTCAATCAGGAACACCCCGGATGGCCGGGCTTTCCGGCGATTTAACTCCACCAGCGCGAGGCGGCTGTATTCGGCGGTGTATCCCTGCACGAAAAAGTCCTTCCAGGCCGTGCCTTCCACGCTGGTGCAAAGGACGTCCACGCCTGGCGCTTCCAGGCGGTGGGTGGCGAGGACCCGGTTGACCACCTCCCGCGGCGACAAGAACACCTTGTCGAAACCGAACAGGTCAACCGGGCTGAGCCCGCGGACGGCGGCGTGCGCGTAGTCCGCCGCCAAATGGTACGTCTCGTGCGGCGCCACGCGCACGGGACGGTCCAGCAGGCGGGCCAGCGCCGCCTGCTGCCCGGGCTGCGCCGGCAGGACGAGCACGCGTCCGCCGGCTTCGGCATGGCGCCGGACGGCTTCCGCCGCCCCCGGCGCCTCGAGCAGGCAGGCTTCGGCCACCAGTAGGCCGAAGCCCTGCCCGGGCGGCATGGCGGCGTCCCCGCCATGCTTGCCAGGCGCGGGCGCCGGCGCATCGCCCGGCGCCAAGGGGCCTCGCGGCGCGGCATGCGCCAGCGCCGCGATATCGGCCAGCGCGGCGTGCCGCAGCCGCAGCCGGCCGAGCAACGCGGCGGCGGGGCCGCCGGGGCGCACCAGCGCGGCGGTCGGCAACGCCGCCGCCTCGTCCTGCTCCCCGACCGCGCCGCCCGCATACGCGAGCAGGTTGCGCAGCAGCAAGCACGCCTGCGGCACGCGATCCGCGTGGGCCATCAGCTCCAGCTGATTGGCCACCATCCGGCCGCGGCCGTGCCGGTATTCCAGCAGCGGCGACCACAGATCGCCGCCGTCGCCGAAATCGCCCGCGCTGCACTCCAGCAGCAGCGTGAAGTCGCCGCGGACCGGCTTCTCGAAGGCGGCGCGGATGATCGGAGGCGGACCTTCCTCCGCAAGCTCCGGACGCCAAAACATCAGATCGTCGTCGCCGATCCCGGAAAGCACCGGATGGCCGTAATCCCCGGCATGGGCGCGCTGGAATGGACGCCGCGACAGCGTCAGCTTCCCCAGAGATAACTGGTTCTGTTCCAGCAGCAGCAGCCGGCCGCCCTGGGCGACATACGCCTGGAGCAGCCGCTCCAACGCGCCGTCCGCATCCTCTGCGTAACTCCCGATGACCAGAAGCCCGTCAGTCAGCAGACGACGGTCAGCCAACTGCTCCCGGTCCACCCGTTCACAGCCGGGCACTAGCCTGCGGATCGTCTCATAATCCGCATCGTTCCCCCAATAAGCCACCGGCCGGTTGACGGGGACGGGACGGCTCCGCAGGTTGGCGGACAGGATCCGGTAGTTCAACATCAGCTCATGCACCGGTTGTCCGTCATGAATCAACGTTGCCGTGAGCTCCGCCTTTCCTTCCGATTGGACAGGCAGTGGTTGCCACCTGATCCGGAGTACCCGGGGCTCCGCCGGGCCTTGCGTGAAGTCGAAGCTTTGGTCATGGACGAGCGTCTCCCCTTGCTTCACGGTCAATTTCACCGTGACCCTCCGGGCCGAAAGCGTGTCATTGTACACGTCAAAGCTGCGGTCGATCGGCTGTTCGTCATAGAAGCAGCGATCGTATTCGGCGGCGATGATCGTTGCCGGCTTAAACGCCTCGGCCATAACGGCAAAAGCTGGATTCGGCCGATACCTCGGTTCTTCCTCCGGCAGCAAGCCGTTGTGGATTGTCAGCGAATAAGCCGGGATCACCTTCGGTTTCACGCCGGGGAGATCAGCGTCGAGCGGCGGCGGGAGGACCACGTCCCGCTCGGGCATCGCCCGCATGAAGTAGTGGGCGAAATTAAACGTCGATATACCTGACACCTGCTGGCGCCGTGCAACCTCCACGAACAACCGCTCTTTCTCCGCCAGACCTAGGGTACTTTCATCGGTACCCCGGTAAGCCCGCAGCCCGACGTACATGCTGCTGTTCTGCGGGCAGATGTACCACCAGCCGCCATGTTCGCCAAAGGTCAGCGGAACGGTACGATCCCATTGTCCGATCGTTCCGTCGATGTTGTAATGTCGGCTCTCCACCTCCGTATGCGCTTTGGACAGCAGCCGGTTATCCCCCTCGGCAATAATCGCCCGCGTCGGATCCAGCTCTCGGATAGAAGTCATCAACCCGGGAAGATGCACCCTAAAGCCATCCCGTCCGTCCACCCAGCGCATCTCGTTTTGCACGCTCCAGAGGATGACGGACGGATGGTTCTTATCGCGCTGCACCAGCCGGCGTACATGCTTCCGGCAAGCTTCCAAAAAGTCGGGATGGTCCGCTTGCATCGATTTGCTCGAGCCGTAAATGGCCGTTTCGTCGACGATCAGCATCCCTTCCTCGTCGGCGATCCGTAGATAGTCTGCCGGGTAAGGCTCCGCGTGCAGCCGGATGCTGTTCACTCCGACGGAGCGACACATCCGGTACCAGTTACGGATATAACCTTCCGTCTGCTGGGTTCCGCCTTGAAAATGCCATGAGTCGCCGCGCAGGTTCAGCGGAATCCCGTTCAGCTTAAACTGCGGGCCTTCGCACCAGAACTCGCGAAAACCAAACGATTCCTCCAGCCGATCGATTACGCGTTCCCCGTCCAACAGTTCGAACTCCGCCCGGTACAGGAACGGCGAATCGGGGCTCCACCCCTTGGCGTCCGCCCAGTCCAAATCGAACGAAACACGGAAGACTTCCCCGCCATGATTGTTCTCGCACAGCCGCTGCCACCGGGCCGACTCGGACGAAACCGGCTCAATCGCCCGTTCCGCCGTTAGAACCTGCCGCCCGGCACCGGTCACCGTCTCTGGGGGGCGTCCCCCATCCGGGCTCGAAGCCAGCACCCCCAGCTCGCAAACGCGAAGCCGGACACGTAGCGGTCTTTCCCCTGCAATCGCCGCCGCCTTCCCTCCCGCGCCGCCGATCACGGCGTCTGCCTCAAGCCGCCCGTTCCGGACGGAAGTGCGCAGGGTGACGTCCTCTACGGCCAGCGCCGGGTAACTCTCCAGATAAACATCCTGCCAGATTCCCCGGCAAACACTGCCAAACCAGGAACCGACGAGACCGGTCACCTTCTTGGCTCCAGAGGGTAACGTCGTTTGATCGAAGCTCCCGCAGACGAGATGCAGCTCATGCTCCTGCCCCGGCGTCACAAAAGACGTGATATCGAGTCTTAGCGGCAGGTAGCCGTCCTCCCATACGGCGATTTCTCTTCGGTCCAAATAGATGACGGCTTTCTGCATGATGCCGTCCAGTCTCAGCACGATTCGCTGCCCGGCCATCCCTTCCGGCACTCGAAAACAGCGATGTAACACGCCAGCCTCGGCATCGTCCCATTCCTTTGGGTAACCGTACAAGTCCATCGGAACAAAGCCATGCTCGGGGATTTCGCCAAAACGCTTCCCCGGCCCCTGGGCGTAGGTTCGTCTCCAACTGGAAGGAACCCTCACCTTCTGTGCCTCATACACGAGGGATTCGGGCAGCGTGCGGCGCCGCGGCTCGCCATACAGCGGCATAAAATCCCAATCTCCGTTCAGGCATAACGTATGACGCATCGTGTCTCCTCCTCCGTCCGGCCCGCGTGCAGTACAAGCTCCAGCTTCCGCCAAAGCTCCTGCCCTGCCGAAACTCCCGTCCACGGGATAAAATGCGGTTCCATCACTTCGGCCCAGCGTTCCGGCTTAAGCGACGTGTTCAGCTTTCCTTTGTAGGTAGCCGGCTCAAGGGTCGCAGGCTGCTCCGAATAGAAAAACAACAAGTTCTCGTGCAGCCCGATGATCCCGTATTTATCCCCGTCGCCCGGCATTTCTTCTTGATATTGATAATGGTGGTAGATGTAGCTCGCGGTTTCTTCGGGCTTCAGCCTTGCCAGCCTTCCGTAAGGTTCGGTCGAGCGATCCGAATGCCGCCAAGCCGCACCGATAGCGGGTTGATGGTAATGAAAAATATCCGTCATCGGCGCCCACCGCCGCTCCATTCCCGTCCTTGTCCCCGTCTCCAACTCCCCTCCCGGCCAAACGGACAACCGTTCACCAGCCGCCATCAGCAGCTGCTCCGGCGGAACCGTCTCCCGCAAGCATTCATAATACAGATAGAACCGATTCCCGTCGGCAAAAAGGCTGAGATGATCCACCTCCAGCCGTTCCATCGCTTCGGCCAGCTCAAACGAAACCTCCGACCCCCGCCAGATCTCAGCCTTCCCCACTTCATCTAGACCTTCGGCCCGGTAAATGCACCGTTTCATGGCCAACCTCCCAATAGATCGGAGAAATCTATTCGAAAATTCGCATAGATTTCCCCCGTTTACGTCGATTTCAAAGCAATATACTTGAAATTTCATATACAATGAGGCTTCTGAAAGACGAAAGCCCCTAATCTATATGAAAAATCATATAGAATCCCGATTTCTGGCCGCGATCGAGGAAATGTATTCGAAAAATCGAATACAATGAGTTCGACCCGGCTCGCCCGCCAAATGTACAGTAACTTGCTTGTCGAGCAGTGCCAGCCGTCTCTTGCCCCAGCCCTAACTAAGGGTCAAGGATTCAACGATATCCGAATATCGTCAACCAGCAGATAGTCGAACCCGCTGACATAAAAACCAACCTTGCCCGTTGGCCGATGATTCGGATCGGTGCCGGTGATTCGCAGCGAGCCGTCTACGTAAGCGGCGACGTCGCCGTCCTTGACGACCACCTTCACCGCATATTCCGTATCCGGCTGCAGGTCAAGGCCCGGCAAATCGGCCTCCGCCAGCTTCTGCCAGCTGGTGTCGTACAGGATCCAGCTGGAGGTCCCATCCGCCCGCGTCCGGTAGCCGATGCGGGTGGAACCAACCGCGTCTTGCCGGTCGAAAATATACATCACCCCGCCGTTCTCAGGCATCGAGGACGGCGTCTTCAGCGTAAACTCCAGTACATAGGACTCGAAGTCTCGGTCCAATAGACCGGTAGCGCCGTTCAGAATCTTGTAGCGGCGATTACCGTCCGGATCCGCCGTGATGCTGCGGTTCGGATCAATCGGCCAACCGTTGCCGCCGTTCTCGAAGTTGGTCTCATGCATCACGTTGGAGACGGTCACCGTAATGTCCGCTTGGATGAGCGGATTTACCGTAGACACCGCCGTGAGGATCGTTTCCCCTTCATAAACGGCGTTCACGACGCCCATGGCATCCACCGTCGCCACCGCCGGATCGGCCGATTGCCACGTAACCTCCGTCTCCGGCGTATCCGATGGATCGAAGGTGAGATGCAATTGCCGCTGTTCTCCAGGAACCATCCGTACTTGGCTTTCAACGGGAAGGATACCGGCCAGCTCCGTCGACAACGCCTTAAACCGGATATCGTCAAACAACATGTGGCTAACGCCGGCGACGTAAAACCCGACTTTTCCCTCGGCGTTGTGTCCGGGATCCTGGCCTTTCAGGCGGAGACCGCCGTCCACATACACGCTGATGTCGCCGCCTTTGACGAGCATTTTGACTTCATATTCCGTGTTTGGCTGCAAATCGTGGCCCGGCAGCTTCACTTCCTTCAGAATTGCCCAAGCGGGATCGTACAGAAGCCAGGCCGAGCTACCGTCCGCCCGGGTTTTGTAGCCGATCCGGCTGGACCCGCTGCCAACCTGGCGATCAAAGATGTATAGGGTCGCAGCGTTCCCGATCGTCTCCGGCGTCTTCAGCTTGAAGCTCAGCTCGTATTCGGAGAACGATTTAGAGCTTAGCGCCGAGGCTCCATTCAGCACCTTATACCAGCGGTTGTCCCCTTCCTTGACGATGCTTCGGTTCGCATCCTGGGGCCAGCCGTTCGACCCCGATTCGAAATCGGTAAAGTCCATCACGCCGTCGCCGGCTTCCACTGTAACGTTCACCGTGGCCGTGAACAGCGGATTTTCCGCCGACGCTACCGTGATGACCGTTTGACCTACCGCCAGTCCGGTCACAACGCCGCTTCCGTCAACCGAAGCGATGGCCGGATCGGCCGAGGTGAAGATCAGCGCCGGATTGTCGGCATTCCAGGGAAGAACCGCCGTTCGCAGCTTCGCCGTCTTCCAGCGATCGACCGTGACGTTGTCGTCATAAACCGCGACGCCCTGCACCGGGTAGCTGTCTTGACCGAGAGTCGTGCCCGCTTTGCCTTGGACACCGATCTGATCAAACGGGATATCCGGAAACCCGGGAATCTGCTGGAACACTTCCGCATCCGGACGCAACGACAGATCCCCTCCCGCCAGATCAACGAAGCCGGGATCCTCCTGCGCCACCCAGTTGTTGGCATATTGAATCAGCCCAAATTTGTCGTACGCCCCGTTTTCGTTCGTCGTCGTACTGCGCGGGACCACCGGATTGTAGATCACATTCCCCTGAAACGTATTCGTGTCCGGGTAATAACGGTTTTCCGTGAAGAAATCAGCCAGTTCCGGGTATTTCACCAGATAAGGCGTCCCTACGAAATTGTTGTTGGCCGCAAACAAAGCCAGCCACTTCGGCATGTAATTCTTCGGCACCTGATCGTCCGGATCATCGCCTAGAAACAAATCCGCGAAATCGTAAGGCACCTTACTGTCCACAAAAATATTGTTGCGCGTCAGAATGTGGGATCCCCCGTTGTTCTTAATCGCCGAATTGCCCATTTTATAGAAAATGTTCTCGTCGATCGTCAGCCCCATCGTAAAATTGTCGGGATATACGCCTTCAACCCCGGGTTTCGTTTCCCCGATATGATGGAAATAATTGCGCCGGATCACGGTTCCGCGCTCCTGCGGCGTTTCGCCGGCATTCATGTAGATCGCGCCGAGGTCGGAGAACGTTTTGCATACATCGTAAATGTTGTTGTATTCCACCACATGGTCGTTGCCAAAAATCAACACCCCGGGATGAGGCGCGTCATGCAGTTCGTTGTGTTGCATCCGATTGCCCACGCCCGACAGCAGAACGCCGGGATTATAGGCCTTGTGATAATAGGCAAAATCGTGGATATGGGAATTTTTCACGACGTTTCTGCCTGGCGAGAGCGTCGTTTTGTTACCGCCCGTCAGGGTTACGGCCGTCCCGCCGATATGATGGATATGCGTGTTTTCGATCGCGTGGTCTGTGCCGGGGACGCCGTCGAAGTCGTTGTAATAAAACCGGCTTTGCGTGTTCACCAGGACGCCGCTGTTGGTAAAGTTGCGGATTTCGCTGTTCTGGATCTTCATATGGCTGCCGCCCATGAACACCGCCGCCGAATCGCGGCCGTTCTCCAGGATCAACTCGGAGAAGTTGATGTGCGAAGCGTCCAGCGCATTGATCATCGGCGATTTCAGCATCGTGACTTCAATCGTCGGATCGGCCGTCATAAATTCCGCATTCGGCAGAAAATATAACTTCCCCGCGGAACGGTCGATGTAATACTCGCCGGGCATATCGATTTCCTCCAGCAAGTTTTGCGCGAAGTGGAAATCGGGGTACCAGTTCTTGAAGATCCCGCTCATCTCTCCGTAACGAAGCGTAATGCTTTTGGCGACCGGATCGATCGAGGCGATCTTGTTATACGACCACTCCCAGCTATAGCCGAAAATCCCGTCCAGCCAAATGTCGTCCGCCTGCATCCAATATTGCGGACGATCATACGTGTACGTAAACGTCCCCCCTCGCGTATGCACTTCTCCGTTCGGGTCTTTCCGCGTCGGACCGGGATCGAGGATCTCGTCCATTTGAACGGTTCCCTCGTTCGGCCAGCGCGCCAGCGTCATGCCCTGCCCGTTGATGTACAATTCCATGGGCGGCACCTCGCTGAGATCGTTGGCGAGATAATACCCGTGGCGGCTTAAGTTCCCATAGTCCGTGATGCCAAGTCCCGCCAAATCCGCCACCAGCACCTTCTCTCGCGCTTCAGCACTGATGATGCGGCTACGCACGGCCTCGTCGATAACCGGAACAAATGCCGACTTCTCCAGCTGTTCGGAACCGGAGATCACCACCTTCTCGCCGGGGTACGCCGCATAGGTGATCGGTTTGCCCGCACTACCCGAATCCTGTTCCCGCAGTTCAAAGCTCGCTGATCGCTCGTAGCGGCCTTCCCGTAAATAGACCGTAACGCCTCCGGGCGGCAAGCCTTTCTCCGCTTTTAGTTCGCGAATGGCATCCCGGGCTTTCTCCATGGTTCGAAACGGGGCCTTCTTGCTCCCGCTGTTGGAATCACTGCCGTTTGTGGCCACGTAATAAACCGTGGCGCGGGGATGACCGGAATTGCCGGGATGGCTGTTTTCCGCCGCGGAAACCGCAGGCGATGCTACAGGATTTAACGTGAATAACAGACTGGCGATCATCAGCACAAGCCAACTTTGTTTCGTCATCGTTCTTCTTCATCCTCTCGCATGCGATATGAACGGCTTTGCCCAATCTCTGCGGGCAAAGCCGTCCCTCACAGCGGGTTCCTCCCTATCTCCGCTCCACGTACTCTCGTTCAGGCGAGTCCGATTACTTTAAGCCTTGTTCCTTTAAGAACGCTTCAAACTGACGCGTAACCTCTTCCACATATTTGACTTCGCCCGCTTCCTTCAGCTTGCCGTACAGCACAGGCCACGTTTCGTCGAAGTCCAGTGTACCGGTGAGGATCCCCCGCTTATATTCGCCCCACACCGCGTTCAGGTTGGCGATCTCCGTGTTCACCGGTTCGGAATTGAACTTGAAGGCGCCAATCGGATTAACTTCGGCTTCCTGATTGATTTTTTTCGTTTCTTCCCATACGTTCTCCGGCTGTCCTTCCTTCAGGTAGGAATTGAATACGCTGCCGAAAACCCAGTCCATATTCGGGCGGTACCGGGTATCCGCCAAGGCTTCGATATAATCGCCGGACAGTTTTTTGTAATGGACGTCTTCAATCCCGTTACAGATCAGGTTGTAAAGCTCTTTGTCGGTGTTGATCAGATTGAGCAGCATCATTGCCCGCTCCGGATTCGGCGAAGTGCGGCTGATCGACTGGTTGGTCGCTGCCGAATAACCGTTGGAATACCAGTTGCTGATCGGAACGGTGATGACTTCGTTGCCGCCGTTTTTCGCCATCACCTCGGCCTCTACGCCCGGCTTCAGCGTCACGTTATACTCCACCGCAATCTGTCCTTTGGTTTGATAATCCGCGAAGTTGGCTGTTGCTGCATCCTTGTAGATATACCCTTCTTTGTACCATTTGCTGACCAGTCGGAAATTGTTCAGCTCTTCCTCAGGATAACGGTACAACGTGTAAGTCGGATCGTTGGTCTTGACGAAGAAATGGCCGTCGACCCCTGGAACCCCCCAAAACTGATCGTCATGCACCTGAGGAATGAAATCGAAGTAATTGCCGAAATTGCCAAACGGGATGATATCCGGTTCGTTTTGCTTGATTTGGGCCAGGAACGGCTCAATGTCCTCGATTTTTTGGATGGATGCCGGATCCAGCCCGTACTTGTCGGCAAATCGCTTCTGCACGATATACCCGTAACGATTGCCGTTGATCTGCTGGTTCGGAATGCCGTAGATTTTCCCGTCGACGGTCAGGCCATCCCACATGACCTGCGGGACATCCGCTTTCAGTTCGGGAGCGTACTTGTCTAGCAGCTCGTCGATCGGCTGGATCGCCCCTTTGCGTACCAGCTCCTCCGGCTTCAGCATGTAGCCGGTCCAGAGAATGTCAAACTTCTCGCCTGCGGCCAGCACGGTGTTCATCTTCTGCACATAGTCGCCGATGGCGATCGGCATCATTTTGACGGTGGCGTTCAGCTTCTCCTTCGTGATCTTATTGACCGCTTCCTCCACCTTCGTTTGATCCGCCTGAAGTTGGGAAAGCGGATAATACCAGGTCAAGGTGACGGGCTCAAGATCGGTTGTGCCTCCCGTCTCCGCCGTTGGAGCATTTGTACCTTCCCCGCCGTTTCCAGCGTTTCCGCCGTTGCCGCTGTTCCCGTTACCGCCGCAGGCTGCAAGTACGGATGCCGCCAGCAGAACCACTGTCAAAATTCCGATTAGCCTTCTTCTCATGTCATGACCTCCTATGTTTCATTTGGATTGTTCTATGTTAACCCTTGAGGGAGCCAACCGTAAGCCCTTTCACGAAAAACCGTTGAAAGAATGGAAAGATCACCAGCATCGGTCCGCCGGCTAGAACGGCGATGGCCATTCGTGCCGAGTTATTGGGAAAGCTCGACAGATCGATACCCAACTGCTGCGTAAACTCGGAATTGGAGGTAAGAAACTCGATGCTTTTTAGGGTTCGCACCAGCAACAGCTGCAGTGGCACCTTGTTCGGATCGTCGATATACAGCATCCCGTTGAACCACTCGTTCCAGTAGGTGAAGGAGATCAACAGGCCCAGCGTGGCCAGCGCCGGCGTGGACAGCGGCAGGATAATGCGGAAGAAGATACGATATTCCCGCGCCCCGTCGATTTTGGCCGACTCGATGATTTCAATCGGGATTTTCGACATGAACCCTTTCATCACCATAATGTTAAACGGCGACAGCAGCACCGGCAGGATTAACGCCAGCAAGCTGTCCTTCAGGTGCAGGTATTGCGTCATCAGGATGTACGAAGGCACCAACCCGCCGCTGAACAGCATCGTGAAGAACACGTAAAACGTCGTAATCCGGTTATACCGGTAGTCCGGCCTGGAGATGACGTAAGCGGTCATCGCGGTTAATAGCAAGCCGGTCAACGCTCCGATTACGGTCACCGTGATCGTCACCCCGTAGGCCCTTAGCAAAATATCAGGAGCGTCCAGCAAATATCGGTACGCGTTCAAGCTGAACGATTCGGGAATGAACTGATAACCGTTTTGAGTCAACGACTTCTCGTCGGTCAAGGATACGGCAACAACAAGCAGAAACGGAAGAATGACGACCAGCGATAGGACAACAAACAGGAGATGTAGTCCGATTTGAGAAAGTTTGATCGTTTTAGGCATTGTCGCATCCCCTCCTTACCATAGCGAATGATCGGGATTGATTTTTCGCACGATACCGTTTGCCAGCAGCACCAGAATGAACCCGACCACCGATTGATAAAATCCCGTTGCCGCGGACATGCTCACGTTTCCTACTTCGCGCAGCGCCCGATAAACATAGGTATCGATAATATCCGTAGAGCCGTACAGGAAACCGGAGTTGTTCGGAATGAAGTAATGCAGCCCGAAATCCCCGCGGAACATGTTCCCGATGGATAAGATCAGCATGATAATGACAAGCGGTGCCAGGAGCGGAATCGTGATTTTTAACGCCATCTGCCGTTTCGTCGCCCCGTCCATCCTCGCCGCCTCGTAGTACTCGCCGTTGATGCCGACAATCCCAGCGAAATAGATCAGCGTGTTGAACCCTACCGCTTTCCATAACTGAACCAGAATCAGAATGAACGGCCACGACCCGGCATTTTGATACCAGCTGATCGGATCCATGCCGAAAGCTTCGAGCGTGCGGTTAATGAATCCGTCCGAATGATTTAAGAACGCGTAGGCCACATACCCCACCAGTACCCACGATAAAAAATAGGGCAAAAACAAGGCCGTCTGGTAATACTTGCTCCATTTCGCCTTCACTTCGTTCAGCAGAATCGCAAGCAGGAGCGCCGCAGCCGCCGTGGTGATAATGTAAGCCGCATTGTACAGCACCGTATTGCGCGTAATGCGCCAGGCCGCATCCGTGGAGAACAAATATCGGAAATTTTCCAGCCCCACCCATTTACTGCCGAACATACCGAGGTCATACCTGTAATTCTTAAATGCAATAATCAGTCCGACCATGGGGAGATAAGCAAAGATCAGCTTATACACGATCCCCGGTAATGACAGCATAAACAGCTCCCGGTTGTTTCGAAAATGGTGAAGCTCCCTTCGCATCCATGAATCCCTTTTCAACATTTCAAAGCCCCTTCCTTTCCATCCGTCTTGCCTGCGACGATGGCTTTGCACGTCTAACGATAGCGCAGCTACGGGCCACATCGTTACTGTACAATTTCAGGATTGCTGTATAGGAAGGCTGTAACAATTTCAGATTGCTGTATCGAGACGTCAAAAACCCGCAGACGGTAGCTCCCGCTGCGGGTTCTTAAGGTAGGAAAAGTTCATGTGTTGCGGTCGATGGCCGCTTTCAGGCGGTATTCCTTTGGCGTGGCTCCGTAACGCCGTTTGAATAGCCGATAGAAATAGCTCTCATTGCCGAAGCCGACTTTCTCCATGATTTCCGTTACGGTCAATTGCTGTTGCTCGAGATACACCCGGGCTTGAGCCAAACGGACTTCGTTAATCCGGTCGACGACCGACAGCCCCTCCTCCGCTTTGTAGACCTGTCCCAAATGAACGGAGCTCATTTTTAGCATGTCGGCGATTTTTTGCACATTAAGGTCGGGATCGGCGTAATGCTTGTCGATGATTTCCTTGACGGTATCGGCCAGCAGCCGGTTTTTGTTCTCGCGTCCGCTGCGGCGTTGCTCGAGTACTTCCTCCACCACCTCCAGGAGTACGGCCTCGATTTCGGTTAGCGTTTCCTGCTCCAAAATACGTCGGTTGATGGCTTGGAGGTTCACCGAGACCGGGTTAGCGTTGTGATGGTTCATTTCGCCCAACGTGTTGCTTAGCGCCACGGTCAAATGCAGCAGTCCGGAATACATATTCTCAAAGCTGAATCCTTTAAGAAGCCGGATCCAGCTGCGGATCGCCTGCTCGGTTTCCTCCGGATCTCCGCTCTTCAGCCCTTCCGTCAATCGCCGTTCCAGCTCCTGCGGGACGCGGAACGCCTCATTGGTCTCGTTAGCGCGCAGCTGTTCCGATTCCAGGATCGCTCCTTTGCCCACAATCATACGGTAGTTGGCACGCCGCACCACCAGGTTATAATGAGCCGTAAGCTTGCGGTAATCCTCGAACACGTCGCTTAAGGTTACCGTGAAGGTAATCCGGTAATAGCGGAGAATCATGCCTTGTAGCTCGGCAAAGCGCTCTCCCAGCTTCTCCAGCGCTTCCGTGCCTCCGCCGACGATGAAGACGAGATGACCGCTTTTCATATCCGCAGCTTCGCAGGAACCGCCGTTCCCAAGCAGCTCCTGGCCGATATTGGCGACGGCGAAGTAGAGCAGCGACTCTGCCGCGGGGCCCTGCTGTTTGGCCAATTCATGGGCATCGTCGATCTGCACCAACGCCAGGCGAAGCGGCGACGGGTACGCAATGTCGATGCCATATTGCGCTTTAAGCCTTAGAAAGGCCGGCTCCTCCAGGCTTTCGCTCAGACTGATCAAGCTGCGCAGGTGATACAGCTTCGCGATGTTCCACTGCGACGCCCGCTCCTGCTCCAGCCCCTTGAGTTTACCCAGCATTTCCGTTACGTTATCCGCGATGAGCGACAGCTCATCCTTGGAATTTGTTGACGGTCGTCCTCCCGGAGGAGGGACCAAAGCAAGCAGATGGCCGACCGGTTTATATAGCCGCAGCGCAAAGAAAACGGACAACAACACGGCCAGGAGCGCCACGGATAACGTAACCGCAATTTCCGTCCATCTCATTTGCCGCACGCTGCCTAGCACATCATCATAGTCCTGTAAGCTGATGATTTGCCAGTTGTTTAGGGCTTTGCTTAAATAGGTGACCTTGTATTTGCTCCCATCCTGCGCGTAGATAAACGAGTCGAGCGATTGTTCTGAAGCCGCGATACGCCGAAGAACATCCTTGGTATCGAGTCCTTCAGGAAGCTGGCGATCGTTAGACATCAGCAGCCGACCCGCGCCGTCGGTAACGAACAGCAAGTCGTTCTCTCGGTCGACCACCCGATTAAGCGCTTTCAGATTGTCCAGCATCCACCCGGGCTTCACCGTCAGAATCAACACGTCGTCGTTGACGGAGCCTAGCGTAAGCCCGTCGTACACAAAAAAGGCGAATACGTCGATTCCTTCGTTCCCGCCGTCCAGGTCAAGCGGTAAGAGCTGTAGCTTCGGGAGTTCGCTGTCTGAAGCCATGATTTTCTCCAAAGCCCCGTACAACTGACCGTTGTCCATCCCGTGGTTCAGCGACGAGAAGAAACGGCCCTGCTTGCCGTTGTAAAATACGATGGCGTGCAAATAAGGGGAGGTCGCCACCATTTTGTTCAGCCGTTCGATTTTTAAAATACTCTGTTTATAGTCCCCCCCGGACTTCAGCGCGATCATCTCTTCATCGTTGTAGAGGGATACCGCCAGATCTTTGACGATCCCGTTCATGTTCTCGATATTGTAGTTAAGTTGAGTGAGCAATTTGCGGTCGGCGTCGTTTTGCAGGCTCAGCACCTTATCGCGGGCGACGGAGTTCAGGACGAGGGAGGCAATGGCAAGCATGGCGACTACGGGCATAAAGCTGAGCAGGATCCGCTGCAAATATTTGCGTGAGCGGAGCATTTGCAGCACATTCATCGGTTCTCACTCCCTGTAGATGACTTAGGGTTGCGTTCAAATATATTGGATTTCGGCATCGGGAGAATGCCTTGGTATCGGGTGCCCTAAATATATCGTTCGCATTTTGGGTTGTCAATCCTCCTCCTTCCACCGCGCCGTGAATTGTGACCGCAATCACCTTGCCGCTCCTTCAACAGCGTTATCCTTCGAAAGAGATGGACCAATGATAAAGAAATAATGGATGCAGGAGGTCGTAACGTGGAGAAACTCGAGGTTAATTTCGAAAAAATGTACTATGGTTTTCCGGTGATTCTAACCAGCTTTTACGATGAAAACGGGGTCGCGCATGTGACGCCGTCTTCGTCCTCTTATTCGCTCAAGGACATGGTTGTCCTGGGCTTCAACAGTAAGGGCTTTGCCGCACAGCATCTCAAGGCGGGCGCCGACTTCGTCGTTAACCTACCGGACCCTTCCCTGCAGGAGTCGGTCAGCTACTGCGGTTCGCGTTCCGGCTCGGAAGGCAGCAAGTTCGCCGCAGCCGGCCTAACGCCGGAGGCTTCGGAGCATGTTCATGCGCCTGTCGTCAAGGAATGTCCCATCTCGATCGCCTGCCGGGTCGTGGAAGTTGTCGAAAGCGAGCATTTCCCGGGCTTGACCCATATCATGGGGCGAATCATCAGCCGCTCCGTAGCCAAGGAATATTTGAATGCGGAGGGACGCTTGCAGATCGGCAAGATCAATCCGATCATCTATGGCGGGGACGGGGTCAACAAGGGGTTCCGGTTTTTGCAGGAGAGCTGACAGCTATACTCCTTACAACATCTCCCTACACGAAAAAGCTGCTTCATCGCTATCAAAGCGACGAAGCAGCTTTTTGCTGTATTCACTCAACCAACCAACGGCGGAGCACATTCGCGTGATTATACTCCGGGTCCTTGGCGGCATACAGCAAAGTAACCGGGCGCTCGCGCGCGAGTTCGCGAATACGGTCGGCTAGCACGGCGCACTCCGGGCTGGTGTTCAGTTCCCGGACATAGCTTGTGCTGAAATCTGCATACCGTTCCATCCGGTGCGCGAATTGCTTGCGCAGCTCCGGGCTCGGTGCGATCGCCTTCATCCACTCGTCGATCGCCGCATCCGCCTTGGTCATCCCGCGCGGCCATAAGCGATCGACCAAAATGCGGTACCCGTCGGCGGGGGCGGCAGGTTCGTAGATCCGTTTCACGCGGATCTGCGCTTCTTGCATCGTCCGGGGCGAGCCCGCTGCCGCAAACTGCCGCACCTCATCCGCCGTCGGCATGCCCGCCTGGGCGCCGAACTTCGTCACGGCCAGCGCGGAGGCCAGCGACGCAAAGCGTATCGCGGCCTCCAGGCCCTCCCCTTGGGCGAGCGCCGTCGCCAACGCGGCGTTGAAGCAGTCGCCGGCCCCGGTCGTGTCCACGACGGAGACGGCATGCCCCTTCACCGGGCGGACCTCCCCGGCCTCATCCAGATAGGCCGATCCGTCGGCTCCCAGCGTTGTCACGACCTGGGCCGCGCCCAAGTCCTTCAGCCGCCGCATCGCCGAGCGGAGGAAATCGCCGGTCGATGTGCGGGTCGTCTCCGACTCCATCCCGGCATACCGTCCGAGTTCGGTGCGGTTGGGCGTCAAATAGTCGATATGGCCATAGAGTTCCTGCGGCAGTTCTCGGGCCGGCGCGGGGTTCAGGATGACCTGCTTGCCCAGCGATTTGGCGGTGCGAGCGGCGTAAAGTACCGTCTCCACCGGGATTTCCAGCTGGAGCAGCACGATATCGGCTTGCTTCAGCTTGTCCAGGTGCTGATCAATATCCGCGGGCGACACCCGGTCGTTAGCGCCGGGGACCACAACGATGCTGTTGTCCCCCTCGGCGACATAGATTGAAGCGACGCCTGTCGAAGCGTCGGGCAGCCGCTTAACGCCGCTGATATCAACGCCTTCCCGGCTCAGAGCAGCCAGTAGCTCATCGCCGAAGGCGTCCGCCCCGACCGCTCCGATCATCGAGGTGACCGCTCCTAACCGAGCGGCGGCAACCGCCTGGTTCGCGCCTTTCCCGCCCGGTATGAAGCGGACCCGTTCGCCGAGAAGGGTCTCCCCGATTTGCGGGATTAGCCGTGTCTCGACGACGATATCCATATTTAAACTGCCGATCACAGCTACATTAGGCGTTGACATGATCATCCGTCCTTAACTGAAGTAGTTTTTGCCTTCAAGTTTATGCCAGAACCGTCTTTTGAGCAAGCCGTTCCGCCGGCTAACAGCTCTAACGCAGATCAGCAACGCTATTGGTCGAAAAACAAGCCGTTTGGAAATGTAACGCTTGTGACAGAGCTTATATTGCAATTTCTCGGCGAAATATACGCAATTTCATCCTTATAAGCCTTCCGGCAAGCGTTAGATTCTCTCTCCCCCTCTTTTGGGCTTAATAAGCTCCCTGATAAGCGTTAGCGCACCAACGCCCAACGCCCGGCTCCATCCGCCGTAAAAAAGCCAGAGCCCCCGCATCCGAGATGCGATCGCTCTGGCCTTTAGTTCGACTTATTGCGTGACAGAAGCTTGAGATCCTTGCACCGCCGTACCTTCCTCGCCGCCTTCTTTGGCGGTCTGCGGAGTTGGCGCCTGGTTCGTTGACCGAAGCGGCAGCTCCCGCAAGAAGAAGACCAGCACGAAAGCCACGACCAGCACCAAGGTTCCTGTCAGGAACACGGTGGACAACGTATTACCCAGCGCGTCGCGGATACCTTGGATCATCTGCGCGAACAGCGGCTGAGCATCCGCAGGCAAACTGGCTTGCGTCTGCTCTAACAGCGGCTTGTTCATCAAGGTTTGAGGATTGGCAAAAGCGGTCATCTGCTGCACCATCTGCGGATCCACCTTGCTCATGTCGGGCGCTGAGGACGACTGCAGCGCTTCTTTCAGGTTCTTCGTCAAATTGTTTGACATGACGGTACCCATGACGGCGATCCCGATCGTACCGCCAAGGTTACGGAACAACTGCGTCGAAGCGGTAACTACGCCAAGCTCTTTATGCGGCACAGCGTTTTGCGTAGCCAGCGAGAACACCGGCATCCCGACGCCTAGACCTAAACCGAACACGATCATACTGACGATGGCGACCGGTACACTGTGCATGAAGATCATAATGGCCATCCCTGCAATCATGATTGGAATGCCAAACAATGCAAATTGTTTGTATTTGCCCTTCTTGGCGATCATTTGGCCGGTGATGGCACTCGCGACAACCATGACGATCGACATTGGCATGGTGACATAGCCGGCATACGTTGGCGAAATGCCCAGCACGCCCTGCACGAAGAACGACAGGTAGATCAAGGCGCCCATCATCCCGAAGTTCATAATGAACCCGATAATATTCGAAATCGTCACAACATCATTCTTAAACAAGTGAAGTGGCAAAATCGGATTTTGTACCTTCGATTCGACGAACACGAAGATCAAAGCGGATACGACCGAGGCCACAAGCAAGCCGATAATCTCCGTCGAACCCCAAGCGTACGTCGTTCCCGCCCAAGAGAAGGCCAGCAGCATCGGTACGATCGTCGTTGTCATGAACAGCGAACCCAGATAGTCGATGCTTTGGGATCTGCCGCGTTCCATTTTCGGAAACAGCATCAAGATCATGACAAACGCTACGATACCAAGCGGCAAGAAAATCCAGAACAGCCAGTGCCAATCCATGTGATCGACGAGATACCCGCCCAAGGTTGGGCCAAGTACGCTGGAGAAGCCGAAAATGGCGGTCATCAGGCCCATCCATTTACCGCGCTCACGCGGCGGGAACAAGTCGCCGACGGCAGTAAAGGCAGTCGATTGGATGATACCGGCCCCGATCCCTTGAATCCCCCGGTAGGCAATGAACTGGAAGACGTCTGAGGACGTCCCGGTCATAAAGGCGCCTGCCATAAAGAGCAGGATCCCGATCAGCAAAAACGGCTTCCGCCCATACATGTCGGACAACTTGCCGACCAGAACGGTAGCGATCGTCGACGTCAACAAATAAATGTTGATCGTCCAGGTGTAATAGTCCATGCCGTCCAGAATCGAAATGATTCGCGGCATGGCGGTGCTCACGATCGTCTGGTTGATGGCTGCGAAGAACATCGCGGCCATGATGGCGATCATGATCGAAACTTTGCGTTTAAGTGATAAGTGTTCCATGTAGTTTCTCCATCTCCGTTATGATTTATTTTCTATATTTGCAAGCACTACGCCAAAGATTCGTCGCAAATGCTGTAAATCTTCCTCATGCAACTGATCAAAAATCCCCTCAAGCATTTCCTTCTGCCGTTCGGTAACCTGGCTGATGATTTCCCTGCCTTGATCCGTTATCGAAATATTGACAACCCGGCGGTCGTTCTCCCCGCGCTCCCGGTTGACGAAGCCTTCCGTGACCAGCCGGTCGGTGATTCCCGTGATCGCCGCCGAAGTAATTCCCAACGCCTCCGCCAACTGTGATACGGTATGCGTTCCGGTAGCATTCAGCATGTGGAGCATTTTAAATTGCGGAAAACTGAGGTTAAAATCGCCGCCGCGTTTGTTCCACTCCTGAGTGATCACCTTAATCAGCGTTCGAAACATCGAAGTCACTTCGAACAGCTCTTCTCTTTTTACCAATGTCCTTTTCCCTCCTTCCTGCCTCGAGCCATTTGTTTATTTAACAATTTAATTAATTTACTGTTTAAATATTTTAGCGTTTAATAATATACTCCCTAATGAATCGCCCGTCAAGCCTTCCTCCCCACAAAAAATTTGACATGGAAAATATAGCCCCAAGTCCCTTAAGCTCACTGGAAAGTAATAAAAGGAGCCGTTCATCTGGCCGCGGCCGGTGAACAGCTCCTTTCTTATTTTTCTACCTATTCTTCTTCTTTGAATACCGGTTGGATCGACAACTCGAAATCAAATGACTTCTCGGCAAAACGGTAAGGCTCTGCCAACTGTGGTCCGCAGGAGCCAGACCCCGCGCCGCTCATCTGGTAATCAAGCGAAACGATTGTTTCGGGACGCCGCTTCAGCTCGTACGTATGTTTTGCCGCCGTTAGGTCCTCGGCCGTATAATGCAAAGCCTGGAATGAGAACGGCTGTGCCGCCGCGAATTTCAGCCCCATGCCTTGCACAGTGGATGCGATCGCCCAATCCGTCCCGTAACGGGAACCGGTCTCTTGCGGCATGACATAATTCTCGAACATGTCATCGACGGATAGCAGGTATTTTCCTTTGCGTACGCTCGCGCGTTTGTCAATGTAGCTCTCGTGCGGACCGTAGCCGTAATATTCGATCTCCTCGGTCCCCTCCGGCATCGTCAGCTCGAGACCGATGCGCGGAAGATAAGGAAGATTCTCTCGCACGTCGGCATGTACCGCCAGCTTGACTTCCCCCGTGGCCGCAACCGTCCAGACGGCACGACCGCGCAGGAACGGTTCGTAGCTGTAGCTGCCGAGCGAGAAGTCCACGTGAACTTCGACCGTAGCGTCCGGCTTCTGTTCCCAGCGGCTGGCGTATACCTTCATGGTTGCATGATGCAGCCCCGCCGCTTCCCATTCTCTTCGAATATACATGTCGTTATCCATCGGCGCCCGCCATAAGTTAAACCGGGCCGGACGGGAAAGCAGCGGAACGCCTTGCTTCGACAACTGCTGCGGCATGCCCTGCTTTAGGTCGAAGACGTGTTCGAAGTCAAATCCGGTGACGGCCAGAAGTCCGTCTTGTTCCACCGCTTTCATAAAGGCGGCGTGTTCCCCGATCAGCGCCTGAACTTGACGCAGCTCGGCGTTTGCCCCCGGCAGCTCAAATTGATAGAAGGCGATTTCGTAGCCTTCCTCCGCCCAAGGCGTATCGAGCTGCTGCCGAACCGAACAGGTCAAGACGAACGGTCCTGGCACATCCTGCGGTAGATCGTAAGAGAGAGACAATGTCTGTGTCTCACCCGGACCCGCGGTAAGCGAAGTCGAGCGTCCTTGCCGCAGCACTTCTCCCTCTCGCTCCAACTTCCAGTTGACCGTCAGGTGCGACAGACTGCTGAAGTCATAGCGGTTCAGAACGCGGAACCGGCCTTGCCCGGCATCTTCCGCCTCAATAAGAACCGGTGCAATCACCTGCTTCAATTCCAACAACCCCGTGTGCGGCTGGCGGTCCGGCGATACTAGCCCGTCGATGCAGAAGTTCCCATCGTTCGGCTGATCCCCGAAATCGCCCCCATAAGCGTAATAACGCTGTCCGTCCGGTGTCTCGGCGGCGATGCCATGATCGCACCACTCCCAAACGCAGCCGCCCATCAGCTTCGGATATTGATAAATGACGTTCCAGTAGTCTTGTAAATCACCGGGGCCGTTCCCCATCGCATGGCTATACTCGCATAGAAACAACGGTTTGGTGCTATTCTCATCCTGGGCATACCGCTCGATTTCCTTCACCGAAGGGTACATACGGCTGTCCAGATCAAGGCAGTCCGTGTTCGGATCGCCGTAATACCGGGCATCCGCGCCTTCATAATGCACCGGCCGGGACGCGTCGCGTGCTTTCGTCCACTCCGCCATGGCCATATGGTTGGCCCCATACCCGGATTCGTTGCCCATCGACCAGAGAATGACGGAGGCGTGATTCTTGTCCCGCTCAACCATGCGGACTGCACGTTCCACGAACGCATCCCGCCACTCCGGGTCCTTCGTCAGCTTGTGGAAGACTCCCTCTTCAAGTTTGCCGGTGCTGGTGACGCCATGGCACTCCAAGTCCGCTTCATCGACGACGTAAAACCCGTATTCATCGCATAAATCAAGAAATTTCGGATCGTTCGGATAATGTGAGGTGCGGATCGTATTCACGTTATGCCGCTTCATGAGCTTAAGATCCGTAATCATGTGATTCACCGGGATCGTCTGCCCCAGCTCCGGATGGGAATCGTGGCGGTTAACTCCCTTCAGCTTCACGGCACGGCCGTTGATGCGGAAGATGCCGTCTATGATCTCTACCTTTTTGAAACCGACGCGAAAATGCAGGACCTCTTGCCCCGCCGTCAGCAGCAGCTCATACAATCGAGGCTGCTCGGCGTTCCACAACTGCGGCTGCGGCACATCCAACTCGATGGCCCCTTTGCCGTCCATTTGCGCCTCCTGCCGTCCCACCAACTTTCCTGTCGGATCCCGTAATTCCGCTTGCACCGTCAGGCTGCCCGTCGTTTCGATCTCCGAGCGAAGCTTGCCCTCAGACAGATCAGCCGACAACTGCGGTTGGTTGAACACATCGCGGATATGCGTATTCTCCCGGGAGAGTAAATAGACATCGCGATAAATTCCGGAGAACCGCCAGACGTCCTGATCTTCTAAATACGTGCCGTCGCACCATTTCAACACCAGAACAGCGATGCGGTTGCGACCCGCCGCGACGAACGGCGAAAGGTCGAACTCCGCTGGAATCCGACTGCCTTGGCTGTAACCCACGAAACGGCCGTTCACCCACAAGTAGAAGCAGGCATTGACCCCTTCGAACACGATATGCGTCTCTTTCTTCGTCCACGCTTCCGGCAAATTGAAATCCCTGACATAGGTGCCTGCCGGGTTGTCATCCGGTATGAACGGAGGATCATAGGGGATGGGGTAATTCACGTTCGTGTAATGCAGTTGATCGTAACCGTTGGTTTGCCAGCAGGAAGGCACGATCAAATTGTCCCAAGCGCTTACATTCGTTTCCGTTTCAAAAAAGCTTCCCTCTACCTCGCGAAGACTACGATGATAGCGGAATTTCCACATTCCGTTTAACGTTTGGTAATGCGGTGAGCGGCCTCGTTTTCCCGTCCGAGCCGTCTCGGCGTTTCCGTACGGAATAAAGGAGGCGCGGGCCGGCAGCCGGCCGATGTGCAGACACGATAAATTTTCCCATTCATAGTTCAGTTCCAACATGAGTCACACTCCCAAAACGATTTGCTCTCATTATAGAGGTGGGATATAATCGGGCGGAAGCCACAAATCGGACAATCCACTAGACAAAAAGGACAAAATGGAGGAAACGCCCATGGATCTTCTCCCGCTCAAAAGTAATTTAACCCCCTCCCACAACGAACTTTTGCCGCTGTCCGTATATACGGTCGGAACGGAAATCCAGCCGCCACTCACGCGGATGAAGGGATTTTCGGCGCACCAGCTATTCTTGACCCTATCCGGGGCAGGACAATTTCGTCGGCTGAACGTCGACAAGGACAAATGGGACATCCTTCATCCAGGCCAACTGCTCTTCATCCCCGCCGGCTGCGCCCATGAGTATATGCCTTACGGGGAACAGCCCTGGTTCGTCGGGTATGTCACGCTGCTGGAAAACTTCGGCGAGGTGTTGAGCCGATGGGGCTTTGGGAGTACGCCTCGGCTGCTGCAACTGTCGGATGTCTCCCTATTTACGGACCGACTGTTAGCCATCTGGCAACGATCCGGTAACGATCATGACCCTTGGCAAACGACCGAATTACTGTATTCGCTACTGCTGGCGATCCTAAAGGATACGTCGGGGCAAACAAGCTTACGGACCGATGCTGCCGTCCCACCGGTACAGCCGGTTGCACCTGCTGCCTCCTACCGGGCATCGGTCGTGGAGGTCGCGGTCCGCTTCCTGCACGACCACTTGAACCGGCCGATCACCATTGCCGGGTTGGCGGGCCATGTCGGCTATTCGCAAAAACAGTTGACCCGGTTGTTCCGGCAATCGATGGGATTAACGCCGCTGCAGTATCTCCATCAGATCCGGCTGAAAACGGCCCGGCATCTGCTGCTCGAGCATCCCGACATGACGATCCGCCAAGCGGCCGCCTATGTCGGCTTAGAGCCGGTTTATTTTGCCCGGCTATACAAACGTGAGTTCCGCCGCCTGCCATCGGAGGAGCTTCGCGAGGGGCGGTAGGTGGCCTCACCGGCCGGGAGTTGCCCCTACTGCGCGGAACGTACCAGATGCCTTGAGATGAATTCCGGCCAAGCAGCCCGCATTTCCGCGGTTTCCATATGACCGCCGCCGGTGATGACGGTCTGCCAATGGTCCGGCTTCCCGGCGGCCGCATAAGCTTCGCGCAAGCCTTGATCCAGCAGTTGCACCCCTTCGAACGGACATAACCGGTCGTTTCGACCGACGAGGCTCATGCGGGGACGGGGGACGATCAGCTTTTGAATCTCTAAAGTCGTAAAATGTTTCAGCAACCCAGGGATATAATAATAAAACCCGTGATGCTCCAAGCCGCGCCTAGCGACCAAGGTTTCTGCATCGACCTGCCCGCAGAGGTCGACCACGACGCCAACCCGCTCATCAAGCGCCGCCAGCCACCAAGACATCAGCCCCCCCATGGACATGCCCATCGTTCCGATTCGCGAAGCATCCACGTCGCTACGCGTGCACAAATAATCGATCAAGCGGTGGTTATCATAAAGCATCATGCCCCATAGCGAGCGTCCGTTCCATAACATCTCCTTCACAAGCTCCCCCTCGGTTCTGCCGCTGCGCTCATTGAAGGCCCACATATCGATGCAGCAAACGGCGCAGCCCAATCCGGTCAATACCTTGGCAAATGAAGGCTCTTGAAGGTAAGCGCTGCTGCGAATCATCTCCTTGCGGCCGTTACCATAATTTCCTCCATGGGAATGGTTAAACACGATCAGCGGGAAAGGTCCCTCCCCTTCCACTGGCTTGGCAAAATACGCCGGTACAAGCTCCATTCCGTTCAAATCCAGCAGCAACGTCTCCAGCATAACCCCGTCGAGCACCTCCTGCTTCAGCAGGCGGGCAGATACCGGTCGCTCGAAGGAGGGCAATTCCCCGAGCGCTTTCCACAATTTCGACCGATGTTCCTTTACGCCCATTACAGCTCATCCCTCCGATCATTTTACTCCCGATTATAGCGCTTTCATCGCCCTGCAGGCAATTTATATTTTCACGTGTGCATAGCTTGTTTTCCTTGACTATTTGGAGAATTATGAATTAAAATGTAAACGTGAAAATAACCAGTGACTTCCTACGAAAGATGAGGTTCTATGATTACGATCAAAGACATTGCTCGCGTGGCCGGCGTGTCTCACACCACGGTGTCCCGGGCGCTGAACGGCAGCCCGCTGATTAAGCCGGAGACGCGGGACAAAATCGAAAAAATCGCCGCCGAAATGAACTATATCCCGAATGTCAGCGCCAAAAGTTTGGTGATGAAGAAGACGTACACGATCGGATTGTTTTTCTCAAGCATCGATCAAGGAACGTCCGCCAGCTTTCTCGTCGATGCGATCAAAGGCATACACCATTCGCTGGATGAGAACTACAGCTTAACCGTACACGGGATTGACGGCATCCGCCACTTAGAGGGCATTTCACCACACCGCTTCGACGGTATTCTGGTCATGAGCCAAAGCGATGCGGACAATGCGTTCATCTACCATGTCAAGAAGGCCGGAATTCCGCTTGTCGTCCTGAACCGCCATCTGGACGATCCCGGCATCGCCAACGTCGTGGCGAACGACCGCGAAGGCGTACGGGAGGCGATCGACTATGCGATCGGCCGCGGCCATCGCCGTTTGGCGATTATGGAAGGCAAAGCGGGCTTTCGATCGGCGGCCGAACGGAAGCAAGGTTTCCTGGAAAGCTTGCTCGCCCATGGCCTCTCCCTTCCCGCCGAGTATCAAACGGTCGGAGATTACAGCATCGACAGCGGATACCGGACGATGAATTCGCTGCTGGATCTGCCCGAACCGCCAACCCTGGTATTTTGTGCGAACGATGATATGGCGATCGGGGCCATGAACGCCTGCTTCGCTCGCGGGGTGAGCGTGCCGGATCAGGTGTCCTTGATCGGATTTGACGATATCGTATTCGCCAGCTATACGAATCCGGCCATGACGACGATCCGCAAACCGGTCGCCGATATCAGCGAGCTCGGCACCCGGAAGCTGATCGAGCTGATGAAGCCTCCGGGACCGGACCAAACGGATGCCGATCAACCGGGCGAGACGCTCTTCGTCCCAACGACGCTGATGATCCGACAGTCGGTAGCCGGGATTTAAGCTCAGCCGGTTGACGCCGAATTACAGTAATTTTTCGAGAATTCGGCGCATTCGCGGCCCTTAGCTGCAACCCGGTTACATCTCTTTTGTCTCATTTTGTTCACGTGTGCATACATTCCTAATAGAGGAGTCGAGGAGCCAATGGATACGCAGCTTCCGCTTTATCCGCTCTTATCCCGAACCTTATTCCCCGAATTGCCCGCTTACCCGGAACGAATGATTCAGTTCGGCGAAGGCAATTTCATGCGCGCCTTCACCGCCTGGCAGGTCCAGCAGATGAATCGGCAAGGACGTTTTCAAGGCAGCTTGGTGATGATCAAGCCGCAAGGAAGTCCGGTATCCGAACATTATGCCAAGCAAGATCATCTTTATACGGTGCTCATGAACGGAATCGCGGAGCAGCAAATCGTCCGCGAGCACGAGATCATTAGCTCCGTCAGCCGGTTGATCAGCCCGTACACCGAATATGAACAATTCCTCGCCCTGGCGGAGCAGGACTCTCTGGAATTCATCACCTCGAACACAACCGAGGCCGGCATCGCCTACAACCCGGAAGACCGCTTAACGGATGCACCACAGCGCAGCTTCCCCGGCAAGCTGACCGCCCTGCTCTATCGCCGTTATCAGTTGGGGAAGGCGGGATTTACGATCATCCCTTGTGAGCTGATCGACCGTAATGGCGAGAAGCTGCGCCAAATCGTACTGCGTTACGCCGCGGAGTGGAATTTGGGCAACGGGTTCACGGAATGGCTCGAACGGGATAATACGTTTTGCTGCAGCCTCGTAGACCGCATCGTCCCTGGATTTCCGCAGGAAAAAGCGGATCATTGGGAGCGGGAGCTCGGCTATCGAGACCGCCTGATGGTAACCGCTGAACCATACCTGCTGTGGGTCATCGAAGGCCCGGATTGGCTGCCTGAACGGCTGCCGCTGGCCGAGGCGAGACTGAACGTTATTTTCACGGAAGATTTACGCCCGTACCGGGAGCAAAAGGTCCATCTGCTGAACGGCCCTCACACGGCGATGGCCGCTTTGGGCTTACTAGCCGGCCTGGAAACCGTCGAGGAAGTGATGAACGACGAGGATTTATCCGTATTTGTACGGGAGTTGATGGAAGAGGAGATTCTTCCGATGTTGGATTTGCCTAAGGCAGGGCTGCTGGCTTATGCCCAGGCCGTACGGGAACGATTCATGAACCCCTTCATCCGGCACGAGTTGGCTTCGATCTCGCTGAACAGCATCGCCAAATTCCAGACCCGGCTGCTGCCCGTTCTCCTGCGTTACCGGCGGGAACGCGGCGAGCTTCCGAAGCGGATCGCCCTTGCTTATGCCGCGTTGTTAGTCGGCTACCGGGGCGACCGGCTGGAGCGGAAGGACAGCCCCGACGTGCTTGCGCTCTTCGATCAGGCCTGGGCACAGCCCGCAGTAGTGATTCCGACCCTTTTACGGGATGTCCAGTTATGGGGCGAGGATTTGTCCGACGTACCCGAGCTTGCCGCGTCCCTGGAGCAATATGTCCGAAAGCTGGACGCGTTTGGTGCCCGAGCCACGTTACAATGGATAGGAGGCGGCAGCCCATGCGGCGATTAATGAGAATGAATTCGCGCGACAATGTCGCGGTAGCCTTACGGCCCATCGAAGCTGGCGAGGGGATCCAGTGGGACGATCTGATCGTTGAAGCCAAGCAAGACATTCCTCAAGGTCACAAAATCGCGCTACACGATATCCCCGCCGGTTCGGCTGTCACCAAATACGGCTACCCCATCGGTCATGCCGTAACAGCGATCGCTCGAGGCGAATGGGTGCATATGCATAATGTGAAAACGAATCTGGCCGGCGAGGAGCAGTACGAATATCAACCCGACTTGCATCCCGTGATTTACCCGAAACGCCCGCTGACGTTTCAAGGGTATCGCCGGGCTAACGGGAAAACAGGCATTCGGAATGATCTGTACATTGTGCCGACCGTCGGCTGCGTAAACGGGATAGCCGAGCAGATGATCGGCGCTTTTAAAGCGGAGCATCCGGACCTCGGTCCCTTCGACAATATCACCGTGCTCAAGCACCCCTACGGCTGCTCGCAGCTAGGCGAAGACCACCTCATGACGCGCAGCATTCTCGCAGACGCCGTACTGCATCCCAATGCGGGCGGCGTGCTGGTGTTCGGCCTAGGCTGCGAGAACAACATCGTTGCCGAGTTCCGCCAGCGCCTGGGCGATTACGACGAGCAACGCGTCAAATTCCTCGTCGCCCAGGAGGTCGAAGACGAGCTGGAGGCGGGGCTGGCGCTGCTCGACGAACTCGTCGAGGCGGCCCAGAACGACCGCCGGGAGCCGGTGCCGCTCAGTGAGCTGAACGTTGGGCTGAAGTGCGGCGGCTCCGACGGTTTTTCCGGAATTACGGCGAATCCGCTGCTCGGTGCTTTCTCCGATTTCCTTATTTCCCAAGGTGGCTCTACCATCCTAACCGAGGTGCCCGAAATGTTTGGGGCCGAACAGATGCTGATGGCCCGCGCCGAGAGCCAAGCGGTATTTGAACAAATCGTCGGCCTCATTAATGATTTTAAGCGATATTTCTTATCCTACGGCGAACCTGTCTATGAAAATCCATCGCCCGGCAACAAGGCTGGCGGCATCAGCACACTGGAGGACAAATCGCTGGGCTGCACGCAAAAAGCCGGGACTGCCCCGGTGGTCGACGTGCTGAAATACGGCGAGAAGTTGCGCAAGAAGGGGCTAAGCCTCCTGCAAGCGCCGGGCAACGACCTGGTGGCCTCCTCTGCGCTAGCCGCCGCCGACTGTCAGTTGGTCCTCTTTACGACCGGTCGCGGTACCCCGTTCGGCAGCTTCGTCCCCACGGTAAAAGTCGCCACGAACAATGAACTGTTCAACCGCAAGCAGCATTGGATGGACTTCAACGCGGGCACCTTGCTGGATACGCCAATGGAGGATGTGCTGGAGAAGTTTATCGCTTATGTTATCGCGGTGGCGAGCGGGCAGAAAACTCGGAACGAACAGAACGAAGTACGTGAGTTGGCGATTTTCAAAACCGGGGTTACGTTATAGAAACGTAAGGGAACCAATCTAGCAAGAACGGCCGGCATTGGAGAGTTTCCTCTCAATACCGGCCGTATTTACTTGACGCCAATCTTTCGAGAGGTCATCACAATATTGCCAATCTTTCCTTCAGGATCGTAAATCGGAGAACAGACCGTCTCTACCCGAATCCAACGATGGGTTCGATAACGCATTCTCAGCTGAAGCGAGACGGATTCTTTTTTCGCCATCATGATCTCGGTAGCGTAAATAAATTTCGCGATATCTTCAGAATACATGAAGTCAAACACGCTGTTCCTTATGTAGGTATTGGACTCTTGACCATAAGTCCGTCGATGGGACGGAGATGCAAACAGGATCGTTCCCTTCAGATCAAGCAGCTTTATCGTCACTCGAGAATTTTCAGTCACTTGACTCCATTCTGCCAACTCGCTGCTCCCCTTGTTCGGCATTAGCGAAGCGACATCGTCGACAATTAAGATATTTGCCACATGCATGCCTCCTCATTCCCATGGCTGCAAATCCAAGCGCTAGCGATCAGACCTACACCAACATCCGGTTAAATTTCAATATCCCGACCAGCGCCTGATCTGAAATCCCGATCGCGATAAAAGTGACACCGCCTGCCTCTCGAGTATCGGGCATAGGCTGAACCTGATCAAACACCGCCACTTTATTCACCCGATCCACCAGGATGCCAACATCCTCATTGTCCTGCCGGATAATGAGAATGCGAGCATGTTTCGAAAGCGGCTCCTCGCACAAGCCTAGAGCATAGCTTAAGCTTATCACCGGAATGATACGTTCCCTCAGTTGAATCACGCCTTTGACATAGGGGTGCGCATTAGGCAAAGCGCTGATTTCCTGCAGTTTGATGATTTCCTGGACGTCGGAAATATGAACAGCATATGGATTTTGCCCCACCTCAAACTGGATGAACTGCTCTCGTCCGTATCCCAAAACGTCACCTTCCTTCCGCCTTGCTCTCACGTCTACAATCCAGATTCCTCTTGTTCCAATCAGATTATTTCAGCTTGAAAATAGATACCTGATCGTGGAGCTCTTCGGCGATTTTGGCTAACGACTGGGTCGTTGCCGCCATCTCTTGCGAAGCAGCCGCCGCTTCTTCGCTGGCTGCTGAGATAGTTTCGATGCTGCCAAGCACATCCTTGGATTGAGCCGCTTGCTGCTCGCTGGCGGCAGCAATTTCGTTCACTTTCTCGGCCGAAAGGTTGACCATCTCCACGATATGGGTGAACGCCTCTCTAATTTTGGCCGTCTTCTCGACTGCATCGGATACCGATTTGACGCTGAGCCCGGTATTGGTTTGCATGGCTTTAATGATCGTGGTAATCTGTTTGGTCGCTTCTCCACTTCGTTCGGCTAACTTACGGACTTCATCCGCCACGACGGCGAATCCGCGTCCCTGATCGCCCGCCCTGGCCGCTTCGATTGCCGCGTTGAGCGCCAATAAGTTCGTTTGCTCGGCGATATCGTCAATGACTTCAATAATATCGCCGATTTGACTGGAGTCCAATTCTAGGCGCGACATTTGTTCATTGACGGCTGTCATCCCTTCAATTGAATTTGTCACCACTTTGCCGCCCTCCTGGGCGATCCGCTCCGTTCTTCCGCTCATCTCGGATGCCTCTTCCGCATTCTCCGCCACGGACTCGATCGCGTTAGCCAATTCCTGGGTCAAATGATTGAGCGTCTGGGCTGAATGAGCCTGGTCCGCACTTCCGCTGGCAATCTCCTCGGTACTGGCAGAAATTTGCTCCGCAGCAGCCGCAACTTGCTCCGAGGCCTCTGCAATTTTTAGCATTAGAGTACGCAAATCGTCGGTCATCCCTGCTAAATTTCTCCAAAGTTCGCCAATTTCGTCCTTTCGTTTCACTTTTCTATCGGATGGAGACAAGTCTCCCTGAGCTACACGCTTCAATTCGTTACTCACTGCAAATACCGGCTTGGCGATCGTTCCGCTGACATAATAAGCTAACGCTACGATCGCGATCGCAGAAACAAACATGACGATGTTCATACTGCTTTGAATCGCTTTGGCGCTGGCCAGGACAACATCCATGGGAATACCGAAGTATAATCCGTACCCTGTTTCAGCAATGGACGAGTAGGCAAGCAAGAAACTTTTACCGTCGTACTCATAGCTGTCCGTACCTAACAGCTTGTTTCTTTTTTGCAGAAGCTCTGTCATCGTTGCGTCGAGCCCGGCTTCACCCACTGACTTCCCGATGAGTTCCCCAGTTGGGGCTGCCTGCAGCTTGCTATTCTGATCCACGAGGTAAATCTCTACCCGTTCGAGCCCCGCCGAATTCTCCGCTAGAAATGTGTTGACCAGGGATTCGAAATTCACCGAAGCAAACAGAATACCGGCAATTTGTCCGTTGTCGGCTTTGACAGGAGTAGCAACGACGACGATCCGATTGCCTGTCGTTAGTGAATTGAGAACTTCGGAATAAGAAGATTGCCCTTTCATTCCATCTTGATAATAGACCCGGTCGCTGATACTGATTCCTGCGGAGGATTCATCCGAATAAGCCGTCACGATTCCGGCAGAGTTGGCAAAACCAACGCCCTCATACACGCCGTTTTGCCGTTGAATCTCCTTCAGGAATGGAGTTATCCGGAGTGGATCTGATGAACGCAACACTTCCGTAGCAGCGGAAAGTTCAATCTCGCCCATGCGGCGCTCAAGCCATTGGTTCATGCCCTGCGCTTTGCTATCGACCAAACTCAGCATGCTTTCTTTTTCTTTCTCGATTAATTTTTGAGAGCTCTGCTCATAGTTAAAGAGTGTGGTAAATATTAGCGGAATCAGAGAAACGATTAAAAACCAAAGTGTGATTTTCGTGCGGATGCTGTAGATAAATCTCCTCATGGAATACCTCCGTTATATGTATCGAACTGTTATTGCGATTATCTCTTTATGCCAGTCCGTTTTCAATCGGGGAAACCATTTAGGAAATCAGGAAAAACGTTCGAACTTTAAGGGAACTCCCTTAGGAAATTGGACTCATCCGAACGAATCGGAAAAGCGACTTGAATTTTTGTACCCATGCCCAACTCAGATTCAAGTCGAAAGCTTCCCTCCAACAACTGCACTCGTTCCTTCATGCCATACAAGCCGAATCCGGACTTTTCTTCCCTTGCGCTTTCTTCGGAGACGTTGAAACCGACGCCATAATCCTCGACAGTCAATTCCAATATGCCTGGGAGCTCGCGTAAGCGAATCGTGACTTTGTCGCTGCCAGAGTATTTTCCAGCGTTGAACAAGGCTTCCTGAAAAACCCGGAATAGCGCAATTTCGATCTCCGGAACATATCGTTTGCGTCCGGTATGGTCCTCAAAATCTACAGTGATGTTCCATTTGGATTGAAATGCGGAAATCGATGACTGGATCGCCACCACCAACCCACGTTTCTCCAGGGATGCCGGTCTGAGCTCGTTGAGAATCATCTTAAAATCATGAATCGAACGGGTTGCCGTCACCTCCACATCCTGCAAATACTTCTGAACGCTGGCATTGCTTAAATTTCCTTTCTTATTGACCAATCTTAATGCGATGACCACGCTGTACAGCACTTGGCCAACGCCATCATGAAGATCCCGAGCCAACCGCTTTCGCTCTTCTTCCTGTGCCTTGAGCAGTTTGAACTTGACCAGACGGTTCACGCGGGATTCGCTTTCGGAGAGCTTGTGAAGAAATTGTTCGGATTCGCTAAAGATGGAACGAATCGACGGCGAATCCCCTATGGCGCCGCGAAGATTGTTGACCATATTGTTAAAGCTGCACGCCAAAACGCCGAATTCATCCTGCAATTTAAAATGGATCGTTTGGCTTAAATTACCTCGACTGACCTCGTTCAACCCCTCATTGATCGTGTTCAGCTTGTAGATAATTGTCCGACAAAATAACAAGATCAGGAAAAAAGCCGCAAAAAAAATCCCTCCCATGATCAATGAGAAGGTGGATTTCATGGAATTCAATCGTTCGGTCGCGATAGCCTCTTCCCTTCCCCCCGCTCCGACAATCCAATCCCACGGCGCATAGTATTCCTGATAAGCTATTGCAGTATAAGCTGATCCATCAGAATCCTCCCAAGTTCCCCGAAAAACTCGTTCCCTGTTATCGGGCAGGGTCCAGGTGTCCCGGACAATGTATTTACCATGAATGGTAAGGTCCCAAACATTTTTCCCTTCGAAGCTCGAACGATGCATCGCCAACGTACCATCGGGTCGAATCGCCCATACGTACATCGGATTTCCCCCGGACATTTTCGATTTGGACAAATCGCGCGTCCCGTTCGCTTCTTTCGGCCCAAGCAGATAGGTTCTCGCGGTTTCCTGGGCTTCCTTCAGCGTCATGTCGCCTTCCTCTACCTGTTGATTCAAAGCATCGATAAAGCCGACGGTGTCCTTTAACTTGCTTCTTAACAATTCATCTCCCATGTCCAGCACTTGTTGCTTGGCAACTCCGTAAGCCAGAATGAAAGTACTTCCCATCGTGACCGCCAGCAACAATAAACTAATCAAAAGGAATTGTTGGGTTATGCTGACCTTTCTAGTCGGACCTAGTATGTACATTGCGCTCACCTTCATATTTTATAGACAACAGGCCGTGGTTATCGGCATATTTCACCAATTCATGTCTTGTAAATAACTGCAGCTTCGCCATCACTCTGCTTTTATGAGCCTCGACGGTTTTGACGGATATACCCAAATCTCCCGCGATCTCTTTATTATAGTAACCGAGAGCAAGTAACCGAAGTACCTCGCGTTCTCGATCTGTCAAAGCAATTGGATCTCCAATTTCTCTCTTGACCGGCGACTTTGCCGGGGTTTTTCTTACCCGATTGTTCAGTAAATGCTTCATGGCATGGGGATACAAATAGGGAGATCGGTTATAGACCGAGTAAATGGCGTCGAATAATTCGATTTCACCATAGGTTTTGACGACATAACCGGAGGCTCCGGAATCGAGAACCTGTTCTATATACTCCCATTCGTCCAACATAGTGAGAATAAGAATTTCCGTCTCCGGAAGATGATCTTTGATGATTTTCGTCGCTTCAATACCATCCATGACCGGCATGCTTATATCCATGAGAATGACGTCGGGGCGGAGTTTGAGCGCTTGTTGTACCGCTTCCCTGCCGTTTTGAGCGGATCCGACGACTTCCATCTCGGGATTTCCTTCGATAAGCAAGGCTAGTCCATTGCGCAAAATAGCATGATCATCAACAATTAAGATACGAATCGCCATTGTATTGTTATCCCTCGAATAGTAGCGAACTTTTGCTTAAGGCACTATAACCGTAAAAAGCCCTCCCGTGGAAGGAGGGCAACGGTGCCATGGGCACCGTGGTAGCACGTTACAATAATTATAGATCAACCGATTATAGATAACAAGAACGAGCAGGGATTCAGGAGACCCGGGCGTGGACGACCGCAACCGCAAGCAGAACTGCTTGACCTACCGCCTCCGAAAATCAACCCGTTAGCAAAGCCAACCTGTCTATTTGTTGGTATAACCGCTCCGCCTCGTCCGCCAAGTTAGGCTGATTCAGCCGGATCGACATGGCAAGCAACCGGTCGGCTTTCTGTTTGAGCCGCTTGATCTCCATCATGACCACTTCTTGATCCATCCCCGGATAACGTTTCACGAGCGTTACTCCTTTCACCACATTTACTAAAAACATCCATTCGTCTTCCTCCAATTTACTTCATTTTGCAGTAGTGGCCATTTCCTGGAGTTTTGAAATAGGGACAATTTTTCTGCAAGCTTGATCTAGATCAAGAATAAGCCGACCGGTTGATGTTAACATAAGAGACAGGAAGACAATGATATCAACGATCACGATCCAAAAACCCATTCAATGAACCGGCCCGCTGACCGGTCAAGGAGGAACTATTCATGGAAAAGCTGGCATTAACCAACCTTCAAGACTACCAACCCGAGAAATTCACCAAACGCATTGCCTTCAAGAAAGGCGAAAGCGTCGTATTCGTGCTGAACTTTATGCCGGGGCAAGAGCTGCCAACCCACACGCATCCGAATACCGACGTGTTTATTCTTGCCCTGCAAGGTAGCGGAGCGATCACGGTAGACGGAGAAACCTCACCGCTGGGACAAGGCGAAGTATTGCATCTGGAAGGAGCAGAGTCTTTCTCCTACCGTAATGACGGAACCGAACCCGCTAGCCTGTACGTCATTCTAACGAAAGTTCCTTCGGCGGAATACGCGCAGAACATTTAACGCCAACTCCGGCTCATGCTAAGGGTTCGTCCCAGAAGAAAGTGAATCCGATAGGTGACTTTCTCTTGATAAATCATCGGCCAGGTGGGAACCCACCTGGCCGATGATTTGATTCAAGCAAGGTCAACTTCTACAATACGACCGAGCGTTTTTCTTGTACTGATCGGTAGGCAGCCTCCATAAGCCGGGTTAATTCCACGGCCGCACGGATATTTCCCTCCGCCGACGTACCATCTTGGATATGCCCAATCCACTGCGCAAACGCGCCTGCCCGGTTGGCTGGAATCTCCAGCTCATGCCATTGTCCGGCGTATTCCTCGCCTTTCACACCGGTCCGCAGCAGCAGCTTCGACTCCGGCGTTCCGTACAGCAAGCTGCCCTCGGTTCCGTGAACCTCGATCGTAAATGGGGAATACGGATTCACAAATCCCGCCTCGGCGATCCCCACGGCCCCTGATGCCGTGCTTAATGTCATCACGGCGTTATCTTCTACCTGCTTGTCCATTACATACCCGAACTGCGCCGTAACCTCGACGGGGTCTTCTCCCAGAAACAGGCGAGTCAAATATACCGGGTGGCAGCCCAGGTCAATCAAAGCCCCACCGCCGCAATCCACCGGGTCATAGAAATGCTCCGGCAGCCATCCCGCTATCGCGCCATTGTGAGATAGTCGTACGCGAACCTGAGTGACACGTCCGAGCAGCCCTTCCTGCAACGCCTCCGAAATCGCCAATGTGTACCCGTCATTCAGTCGGGGCAAGGACACCGCCAACTTGACATTGTTTTGCTGCACCGCGTCCAGGATCTCCTGAACCTCTTGCAGATTAGGAGCCAACACTTTTTCCGTAAAGATATGCTTGCCTGCGCGGGCCGCCTGCACCATCACGTCCCGATGCAATCGGGTCGGTGCATCCACGATGACCGCTTCGATGCCGCTGTCCAGCATTTCCGTCAATGAAGCGTAATACGGAACGCCCAGCTTCTCGGCCTGCTCCTGACCCCGTTCCGGGTTCTCGTCCCATGCCGCCGTGATCTCGGTGTCGGGATGCGCCAGGGCCTCCTTTGTATAATCCCATGCATGTACATGCCAATAACTGATCATGCCAATCCGAATCGCTGCCATTCGCCATTCCTCCTCGGAATAAATGTCCAATTGATTCCTTCTTAATGTAACACAACCCCGGGCAAAAAACAGACCGAAGGCTGGACCACTCCGCCCCGGTCTGTTTGTTCATTTATTTCGCGATGAGGTCTCCCAATGAAACGGAATACCCCTTGGAGACATTACCAGAAGTGTCGACAGATTTGAACTGTACCGTGTACCCTTTCGGATTCTTCATGTCCGGCAGCACTACGGTCTGAACGCCGCGAGCTACCTCCATCATATCGCCGAATGGCTTCTTGTTCTTTAGCAGACGGATCTGCACCTTCTCGCCGTCCACATCGTACGGACCGTCCCAATATAGCCGGATCCGTCCGTTTTCCTTTACCGCGCGCACATGTTCAACTTCCCCCGGAGGCGTATGGTCGCGGGGCGGTTCAGGAATCACGGGCGGCGCCGTGAATACGGCCGGATCGCCGAACGTGAACTTATCCAGGTTAAACAGCCAATCCGAGCCTTTGAAGAGGAGGAATACGATATGTTTACCGCGAACCGGGGAGGTAACCTCCGCCGAGAACACTTTAAACTCCTGCCAGCCGCCAGTTCCGGTGACGGCCGTCTCCGCGATCACAGGGCCGCTTGGGCTGTCCAGCCGTACCTCGATCGTCCCGCCGGCGGTATCGCTGGCGGCGCTGACATGGAATTGCGCTGCTCCGCCGTCTTCGCCAAAGTCTACGTAATTGTACATAGCATACGGCTGATTAGGTCCAAACATCCCTGCAAGGTACGTTTGTCCCCCGCCTTGCTCCGTGCCGAAACCCGAACCGCTCGTATAGCTTTCGGCCTCCAGCTTGCCGTAAGCATCCTGGGCCTTGCCTTTAACAGTCGTAAAGCTGAACCAGTCGAGGTTACACGGAAAATCGCTGCCGTCCGTGCCATGGAACACCAGGTAGACGTCGTGGATGCCAGCCGCTGCCGTGTCATCGACCGTGGACATCACATCGATCCATGTTGCCCAGTCGCCAACAGCGGGAATAGGAAGGGTGCTGACGGTTGGCCCGTTCAAGCTATCCAGCTTCACCTCGATCGTTCCGCCGCGGTTCCCGCTCGCGACATGCGCCGTGATTCCGGCCGCACCGCTGCCGAAATCGATGCCCTCATAATGAACGTACGCGCCATTCGTGATTCCCTCCAGGAAGCCATGCTCGCCGTTTCGGCTTACCCCGGAACTGGCGTCGAATTCGCCGGCCTTCCGTTTGGCATAGGCATCGGTTCTCGTCGGATCGGTCTCCGTAAACCGAAACCAGTTCAAGTTAAACAGATAGTCGTCATTCGCCTTGAGAAAAGTGAAGTAGACATCATGCTTTCCGGTTACCGTCACTGAATCGCCTTGGTCATCCTTGAGCACGGCAACCGCATCGATGAACTGGTTCCAACCGCCCGTGCTTTCGACCCGGACCGTACCGATCTTAGGACCATCTTCGGCGTCCAGCCGAATTTCGATCGTTCCGCCGGACGTTCCGCTAGCGGCCCGGGCGATGAAGCCGACGGCTCCTGTCGTCCCGAAATCGACGTTTCTATAAACCGCAGTATGCCCGTGCTTTATTCCGCCCAGTTGCAACGTGCCTTCCGCGCTACCCTCTAGCACGAAGCCTTGGCCGATGTTGTATTTTTCCGCTTCGATTCGTTGATAAGCCGATTTCACTGGGTATGCCGGGACGATGGACTTCGGTTGCACGACCGTCAAGGCCTGGACGGCGCTGGAGGCGGCCCAGGATTCATAGGTCCCGGACAATAGCTGCCCGATCCAGTTGCCGTCGACGATACCCTCTGCGTTCCGATGGCTCCAGGCCATGGTTGCATTCAAAGCCAGCCAATCGTCAAACTTCCGTTCAAACTCCCGATGAGCCCGGGGTTTGCTGCCATCTACCGCTTGCTGCAAGTACGCCAAATTGCGTAGTAGGATCGTTTTGCCGCCTTTCAGGTCCCCGTTCGGGCCTTCATAACCCAGCAGCCCATTGGCTTCCGTTTGATGCGCCATGGTAAACTGAGCTGCCTTGATCGCATCCTCCAGATACACCTTATCGCCGGTGACCCGGTGCAGCATGGTGGCGGCACCGATAAATGTCCCCTGATTATAATGCGTGGCATCCGGCACAGGGCCGCGATCCGGTTCAATCCGATCGAACACCTTGCCGTTTCCATCCGTCAGCATCGTTTTGCCCCAGCGGTAAATTCGGGTTGCCGCCTCCAGATAATGCGAGTCCTCCGTGATCTCGTACAGGAACACCGCCGCTTCGGCTGCCGGGAAGTTAATGCAGGCGTTCTTCGTGACATGCTCGCTATTCAACCACCACAGACCGCCGTTCGCAAATTCGTCATCCCACTGGGTATCGTATACAAAATCAAAGTAATATTTCGCCTTGTCCAGGTAGCGGGCTTCCCCGGTGATTTGATAAGCTCTTGCGCTGGCCATCGCCCACCACATGATGTCATCGTTAAACGGATTATTCGTCCAGTCCTCGCCATATTTAAGAACGGCGCCGTCAAAAATATCGTCGATCTGGGCGCGAAGCTGCGCCTTCAGTTCCAGGTCCGAGGTGCGAAGATAAGCGTCCATGACCATTTCCCATAACTCGGCTTCCACCCAGAAGCCCTGGTAGTTGGAGCCGCGATTGGAATCGGCCCAATAGGATTTGGCCTGCGGATCCCAGAACTTGGCGTTAAAGGCTCGGATTGCGGCGTCCGCATCTGCGGAGTTGAAGCTGGCCGCTTGAGCCTCCGGAGCCTTCGCCCCGGTAAGCAGCGATATCGAGAGTGCCATCGTCAAGGTGAGCGTAAGAAATTTCGAAGCGGTTCTTTTCACTTGATTCCCTTTCACGGCAAAACCTCCATTTGCGGATTCATTCCGTACTGAAAGCTAGCGCATGGCAATTTCCAGACCGCATAAGCTGAGCACGAATTCAACAAACATCGCGTTGGACCAAGAGAACCATTCCCGCGAGTATTCCGAAGGATTATCCTTGTGGAAACCTTCATGCACCAAATTCGTTCCGGCATCAGTTCGTTCGAACATGCCCAGAATGTCCAGCTTTTCCGATTCATCGAGCGCAGTGATTCCCTGGATGGACAAGGCGATGTGCCAGATATAGTCCGGGGGCGTGTGCGGGCTGCCGATCCCTTTGGCATAAGTTCCTTCATAGTAGTAAGGATTGCGTCGGCTAAGGATCATCCGGCGGGTGTTCAGATAAATCGGATCGTCCTTGCTGCAGTAATCGAGATAAGGCAGCGACAAAAGACTAGGCACATTGGCGTCATCCATCAGATTGACCCCACCGAGCCCATCCACCTCGTACGCATACACCTTTCCAAACTCCTCGTCATCGATGACCGCGTACTGTTCAATCCCATGCCGAATGTCATCGCGCAGCGCGCGTACCTCATCGGCGAAATCGTCGTCCCCGTAAAACCGTTCATTGATCTCCAGCAAATAACCCAGCACGACGATCGCAAACAGGTTCGATGGAACGAGATAGCCGTATTTGCAGGCATCATCGCTTGGGCGGAAACCCGACCAGGTCATGCCCGTATACGTTACCGGTCCCGGGAGCCTATCCGTTTCCCCGCTGTTTTCCCGGACGAACGTATATTTTGAAAGTTCCTCGTGGCGCTGCTCGGTCCGCCAGGTTTGCAGGATCAGCTCGGCCGCTTGCTTGAATTCCGGCGTGAAGTGACGGGTCTCCCCGGTATTTTTCCAGTAAAGGTAGGCTAACTGAAGGGGATAACATAACGAATCTACCTCGTATTTGCGCTCCCAAATCCAACCGGACATCTCGGTCAAATCCGACTGATGGCCGCGAAAATTCTCGAATTCGTTAAACGCGTTGGCGTACGGATCTCGCAAGATCGATTGGCATTGCGTCATCAGTACCCCTTCGATAATCTCGCGCAAGCCGGCATCCTTCGCCGCCGGGATCAGATACGGCCGGAGCTGGTTGACGGAGTCGCGCAGCCACATGGCCGGAATATCGCCGGTCAGCATAAACACCGTTCCGTCCTCATGACGATGGATGGTCGTTTCCAGCGTATTTTCGTAACACCGTTTAAACATCTCCACGATTTTCGGGCGATGCTTCATCTTCGTTTCCACCAACGCGATGATGTCGGTTTGGGTTAGTTGCTCAGTCATGATCTCTCTCCTCCGTTTAATCTAGCAGTGGTTTGATGGGACTTTTTCCGCGTGGTTTCTTCACTCCGATAACTTCAGCTTTGCCGCCGCTTCCAGCAGCATCAAGCCGCTCAGCTGGACGCTGAGCTGGACCGGCAGGGTAGGTGGCTCCTTCCAGGAAGGGCCGCATAAGAGGGGGTTCTTAAGCAGCCCCTCGGAACGAAGCTTCTCCGCATTCATGAGAAGGACCTCCCGGACACGCGGGCAAGCCGGGTCGATCTCCAGGAGACGGACGAGGTAGCGAATCAGGATCCCCTTAAATAAGCCGGTATCGTCGATCCCCTCCTCGGGAAGCAGACCGGTGCCGGGCTCACCCAGCTCCTTGAAGCAGGCGGCAGCGGTCCGTCTGGCATCCTCCAGGTACACCGATTCACCGGTGCAAACGTACAATTCAACACCCGCACCGATAAAGACGCCCTGGCAATAAGTAAAACGCCAGTCTTTGTCGATCGTTCCGTCCCCAGTGCGGTTCATGCCGTCCCACACAAAGCCGGTAGCGGAGTCGACCAGATGTGTTTTATTCCACTCGTAAATCCGTTTGGCCCAAGCGAGGTCGTCAGGTCGGCCGAACAAACCGTAGAGCCGGGCAGCCAGGATCGCTGCGGGCGCGTTGGCCGGGGTGTTTTTGTAATCGAGCTGATCCTTCTTCCACGCCATCCCGCCGCCGCAATGCGCATTCCAAGCCGTTTGGATATCCGCCCACAGCTCCTGGACCTTCTCCTCGTACCACGTCTCGCCGGTCGCCCGGTAAGCCCGCAGCAGCGCCAGCGCCGTCCATTCCATGTCATCATAATAATTGTGCGTCAAGGCCCCGCCGTTATAGCGTTCCAGACTGATGCAGAACTGCCGCATCCGGTCCGGCAGCGCGGGGTCGGCGGTCCGCTCATAGGCGTCCACCAGCACGTCGAGGACGTGGGCTTGCCACCAGTAATAGAAGTTTTCGCCTGCAAGGCCCGCCGTACGCGGATACCACTGGTCCAGGATGCCGGTCTCCTCGTTCCTATAGCAGGCGAACAGGTCGCGGTGCACGTGTTCTGCCAGATGAGCCCAGCCCAGTTCGCGGCGGTCCATCATCGCGTCTCCCCTTCGGGCGCGGCATCCGGAGTTAACCCCGAGGCCGCCTCCATCAGCATGACGCCGCTCAGTTGCGAGCTGAGCGACACGACTTCGCCCTCCTTAGGAGCTCGGCTCCAATCTGTGCCAAACCGCGATTGCCCCGATGCGGTCTGCCGGCTCCAGGCGCGTTCCGCCTGAAGGCCAACATACTCGGCAACTTCGGGATGGTCCGGGGCCGCATGGGCCAGCTCCGCCAAATAGCGGATCAAGATGCCTTTGAACAGCCCGGCGTCGCCGTCTCCTTCCTCCGGCAGCAGCCCGGTTTCGCTGGAGGTGAACTCCTGGAGGACGACGCGGAACGTGCGGAGCGCCGCCTCCAGGAAAGCCGCCTCCCCGCTTACCCGGTACATCTCCACGGAAGCTCCGATAAAGACGCCTTGGCAGTAGGTGAACTTCCAATCCTTGTCGATCGCGCCGTCTCCCGTCCGGTTCATGCCGTCCCACACCAGGCCGGTAGCCGGATCAATCAGGTTCGCTGCCTGCCAATCGTAAATTCGCTGCGCCCAAGCCCAATCGTCCGGGTTTTCAAACGCTTGGTACAACCTGGCCGCCAGGATGACGGCGGGGGCGTTGGCTGGGGTATTTTTATAGTCCAATTGCGATTTCTGCCAGGCAATCCCGCCGCCCATCTGCTCGTTCCATCCGGTTTGGATATCCTGCCACAGCAGGAGGGCTGCCTCCTTGTAGCGCGGTTCTCCGGTAACTTGATAGGCGCGCAGCCAGGCGAGTGCCATCCATTCCATATCGTCGTACAGCTCATTGGGCCAGGCGCCGCCGTTACGCCGAAGGAGGCCGTCGTACAGCTCCTCCAGCCGCTTGGCAAACCGCCGGTCTCCCGTGCGCTTCAGTCCGTCGACCAGCGTGTCGACCGCATGCGCCATCCACCAGTAATGAAAAATATCGTTGCACGTCCCGTTTTCGCATGGCGTTTGGATATTATACATTTGGATCTCTTCGTTCCAGAACCTTTCATCTAGCGCAGTCTGGGCCAGGTCGGCCCGTTGCCGACGCACTTCGGTTTCCTTCATGGTGGTCTTCATGTGATCTCTCCCATCTGTCCTATCCCTTGATTCCGCTAAACGCGATACCTTGGATAAAATACCGCTGCAGCAGCAGGAACAGCACCAGAATCGGCAGGATCGCTACCAGCGCCCCCGCCATCATCGGGCCGTAATCCGTCTGATAGTTGTACGAAAAAGCCTGCAGCCCCATTTGAATCGTCGCCTTCGCCGGATCGTTCAGTACGATCATCGGCCACAGGAAGCCGTTCCAGCCCGCTTGGAAGGTGAAAATCCCCAGCGTGGCCAGGGCCGGCTTGGTCAACGGCAGGTAAATGCGCCAGAAGATTTTGAACTCGCCGCAGCCTTCGATCCGCGCCATTTCCATCATGTCTTTCGGCAGCGTCAGAAAGAACTGGCGCATGAAGAACACGGCAAACGTACCGGAAGCCCCCGGCAAAATAATCCCCCAAAACGAGTTCATCAGCCCGTTACCGCCGCTGCCGAACAGGTCGTTTCCGCCGACTAGCGGAATATGGCGCAGCACGTACACGCTGGGGATCATCGTAACGATCCCCGGCACCATCATGGAAACGAGCAGGATGCGGAAGAATGGCTGGTTCATCCGGAAGTTCAGCTTGGCGAACGCATAACCGCTTAGCGAGCCGAAGAACAGGTTGAACAACACGCCGACCGCGGCCAGCAGAAACGAGTTCCAGAAATAAAGACCAAACGGCACAGTCGTAAACGCATTATAGTAATGCTCGAACGTAAGGTTCGTCGTGAACCACTTGATCGGCAGCGAGAACATCTCTTCATCCGGCTTAAATGAAGTAAGTACGCTCCAGTAAAAGGGCAAAAACATAATCACAGCGATGATGGCGCTAACCGTATAAAACAACACGTTCGCCAATCTTTTCTGCATCGGTGCGCCCAATTGGACGTGACGGGTGCCGACGCCGGTTCTCGTCGTCTCTTGATTTGTCATACAATCGGCTCCTCCGCTTTGGTGATTTTCATGCTGATCAGCGAAAATACGAGAATCGCCATCGCCAGCACAAACGCCTGTGCCGAGGCATACCCCATTTGCAACTGATTAAAGCCCTGTTGGTAGATCAGGTACACCGGGGTTTTGGTGACATTGGCTGGACCGCCCTGCGTCAGCACGAACGCCTGATCAAACAGCTGCAGAGCGCCGATGATCGCCAAAACGCTGACAAGGAACGTCGTTGGGCGAAGCTGCGGCCAAGTGATATAACGGAAGCACGCGAACCGCGACGCCCCGTCAAGCCGGGCCGATTCGTACAAGTAATCGGGCACGCCTTGGAGTCCGGCCAAATAAATGATCATATTGGAGCCAACCGACTGCCACAACGTCATGACGATGATCGACACCATGGCCGTTTCCGTTTGCGATACCCAAGCCGGACCGGTGATGCCGATATACGAGAGCAACCCGTTGATCAGCCCGTATTCGGGATGCAGCATCCAGATCCACACGGTGGCCGCAGCGACGGCGGAGGTCAAGGTCGGCAGGTAGTAAAACGTGCGAAACAGCTTGACTCCGCCTTTCTTTTTGTTGAGAAGCATTGCCAGCAGTAAGGAAATCAATAAATTCAGCGGAACGAAAACAACTGCGTAATAGAACACGTTCAAAAAGGTCTGCCAGAGCAGCGTGTCGCCGATCAGGCGGCGGTAGTTATCCAGCCCAACCCAATCGTTGCTGCTCAGCACGTCATAATTGGTAAAGCTGAGATAAAGGGCCATCACGACGGGGATGACCATGAATACGGCAAACAACAGCATGGTTGGTGTAATGAACAGATAGGCCATTCGGGCCTGATGCCGTTCGAGCTTATTGACGGATGCCATTCTTCGCTCCCCTTTCAGAGGCCGGTTTTATTTCACGACCGCATTTTCCGCAAGCAGTTTGTCGCCTTGCTCCTGAGCTTTCTTCAACGTATCGTCGATGGATTGCTTGTTCTGCAGCAGCAGCTCCAGATTCGGAATCAACGCGTTCTCCTCCATGACCGAATAGCCCGGATGCGTTGGACGTGTCTTGGCGAACTCCAGCGTTTCCGTAAACGGCTTCCACAACGGATCCTCAGTAAAGAACGGATCCTCGAGCGCCGGCTTGAAGCCCGGCAAGTTCAAGCTCGTTTTCGCCCACAGCAAAGCGTTGTCCTTATTGGCCGTCCACCACTTGATGAACTCCCAAGCTTCATCCGGATGCTTGGAGCCTTGCGGAATCACGAGTCCGAAACCGCCCATGACGCTGCCCTTGTCGCCGTTTGGACCTGCCGGAGGCGGAACGATGCCGTAATCCAGATCCTTGCCGTATTTATTGTAGGTGCTCATCATCCAAGGACCGGTGTACAACATGGCAACTTTGCCCGTTACAAATGCATCGGTGCCTTCGCCAAGACCTTTTTCGAAGCCAACCTTATATACTTTGTCCTCGTTCAGCAAACGCTGCCAAAACTCCAGTACTTGCTTGCCCTGTTCATTGTTGAAGTTGGTTTTGCCGTCCTCGCCGAGCATCTGTCCGCCGGCCTGTTGCAGATACATGTTGAACAGACCCGGGTCAGCCATGGAGAAGCCAGAGGTTTCAAGCTTACTGCCGTTCCACTTCGTCAACGTCTTGGCGGCCTGCTCCAATTCATCCCACGTTGTAGGCGCCTCTAGGCCCGCATCCGCAAACATCTTCTTGTTGTAGAACAACGCGCGGGCATCCACCGTCAACGGCAGGCCATATAGCTTGTCGCTGTTGGTTAATTCCTTTAAGGACTCATCAAAAAAGTCGCTTTTGTTCACGCCATCGCGCTCCATATAATCATCGATCGGGCGAAGTACGTTTTTCGGAGCGTACAGCGACGTTCTCCAACGGTCCCAGAACAAAATGTCCGGCGAACCACCGCTCGTTGCGGCGGTCAGGAACTTCGTCACCATATCCTGTTGAAGTACGTATTTTACTTCGATTTTGTCCTGCGATTTGTTAAAAGCATCGACCATCGTCTCGAATTGCTTTTGCCCTTCGCCGCCCCAGTCGCCCCAGAACGTCAGCTTCACTTTCTTGGCATTGCCGCTTCCGCTGTCTCCAGAACTGCCACCATTGCCACTGCTGTCACCGCTGCCGCTTCCTCCGCAACCAGCCAGCATCGCGCCGAACAGGACCATCACCAGCATTACAAGCATCCACTTTTTCATTTCATAAACCTCCCCTTTTCGTTTAGATGACATAGCAATTAAAGCGTTTTCAATAAACATAGTATATTAGCATCATATCATTATGTCAATGGGGAAAAATATCGATGTTCCTGGTATGTAAAATATATATCAAACGTCCCCTTCTCCCTTCAAGCGTGACAAAACAAGGACCTCCTGTACGGAGGTCCTTGTTCGGAATTCACGATAGGATTTCACCCTGATCCGTCTGACAAATGCAAAAGTGCAGTTGATATACAGCAAAATGCGCTGGCTAACGTACTTAAATGTAAAAGTGCATTTGATTTGCCGTAAAATGCTCTCGAAAGAGACTTCAAATGTAAATGTGCAGTTCAAATTTGCTCAAATCGCCCTTTTCAGCCAAATTGTCCTCAATCAGATGCACTTTTACATCCCAAGGGCCCACAAACGCAAAAATGCCGAAACTCAACTGCACTTTTGCAGTTGGGTTCGGCATGAGGGTGGCAGTTACCTTAGTACGCAGGCGAGCAACTGCCATCGCACTACGGAGACAGCACTCCCATCGCGCACAGCCACGGTTGCTCCGCCACGGGGCAGAAGTTGGCTTGTTGCGCCGCGAGTGGCAACTCCAGCATCGAGTGGCCGCAGTTGGCCATTCCCACGGAGTGGCGACTCACTGTGCACCAGCGCATGCCTTCGCCGCAGACTGGCAAGCAAGCCTATGGCTACTCGCGCCGCTCCCTCGCGGGTCCGGTGGATTCTCCCGGAACGAGTGCGGCGGGCAGCTTAACCTTGTTCGCTACCGGCCGGTTCTCAAGCAAGGCCAAAACATTCTCCACGGCCAGCTTGCCCATGTCCTCTTCGCTTTGGCGCATATGGGTAAAAGCGTAGCCCTCGCCAATGCGGAACTGCGGGCTGTCAAAGCAAATGATCGATACGTCTTCGGGAATGCGAAGCCCCAGCCGCGTTACAGCAGCTTTAGCCAACAGCGCGATGTTGTATTCGATGGCAAAGAACGCCGTGATTGAAGGATGCGCCTGCAAATGGCGCATGATCTTATCAATATCTCGTTCGATATTCTCATCGTAAAACGAGTTTGGCAAGGTGGAGGTCAGGTCGCTGATCCACAACTCCCGTTCCGCAGCGATGCCTCGGCCGGCATGCGCCTGCACAAACCCTTCGATCCGTTCCTCAACGGCCGACGTATCTACCGGCGGCGGGGACAGCAACGAAATGTGTGCGTGCCCGAGATCAAACAAGTACTCCGTCGCCTCCTGCGCCGCTTTCACATTGTCGGTGCTAATCGAGGCCGCCGCCACGCCTTTCAGTTCCCGGTCGATCAGCACCAGCGGGAAGCGTTCGATCACCATCTTGAGGATTTCCGCATTGAAATATTCCCCTTGCGCCGGGAATACGATCAATCCGTCCACCCCAAGCTGCAGCAGCTTCCGAATGGTCGCTTCCTCGTTCTCCTGAATCCCAAATGTCCGCTTCGGGACGAGAAAACAATCCTGATCCCGTGCGGCATCCTCCATCCCGTAGATCAGCCGCGTCCCGTAGCTCCCGGCGAAATCCGTCAACACGACGCCGATTAACTTCCCGGCCGCTTCCCTGTCCGCTCCATTCCCGCCGTAGGCGCCGTCCATCCGGCCGTGACTTTGTTCCGCCGCTCCTACTCCATCGGCTTCCGGATCCGTGACAAACGAACCTCGTCCCGGCTTTCGAACGATGATATGTTCGGCCGCCAGCAGCTCCAGCGCTCGCTTGCTCGTAATCCGGCTGACCTGATACTCCTCGGCCAGCTCTTTCTCCGATGGGATCCGGTCGCCCGGCTTATAACTTTGATCCAGGATTTGCCGTTTCATATCATCAAAGATTTTCTCGTACATCGGTTTAGACGAGGTACTTTCACTCATGACGTTCCTCCCACGTTCCCTCACAAAAGGACATGATATATATTATAATATATCATGATATATCGTGATTGTCGAACCATGTTTGAAACGGTTCACGATGCCCCCGAAACATCAGCCACGGATAGTCATTGCTTCCAGCCCCAAGGCTAATGCGCCGCAAAGCCCTGCACGGTTTCCCAAGCCCGGCGGGACAATGTATCCGTCCATACCACTTAAAATCGCCGAAGCGTTCACATACCCGGCCAGGTTCCGCCGAACCTCCTCGCAAATCAACGGGAACAACTGCGGCTGCTGCATCACGCCGCCGCCCATGATCACCTTCTGCGGCGAGAGCATCAGAATCGCGCCGGTCACCGCCTGCGCTAAATAGTAGGCTTCGATTTTCCAGGCCGGATGATTCGGCGCTAGCTCATGACCTTTCACCCTCCAGCGCGCTTCGAGGCTTGGACCCGCAGCCATGCCCTCCAGACAGTCGCCATGATATGGACAAAGGCCGGGGAAATCGTCCTCCGGATGCCGCCGCGGCAGAACATGTCCCCCTTCCGGGTGGACCAGCCCATGGACAAGCTTGCCTTCCGTCAGCACCCCAACGCCAATGCCGGTCCCCACCGTATAATACACGCAGCTATCCAGACCTTGTGCCGCCCCCCACTTCGCCTCGCCCAAGGCGGCGGCATTCACGTCCGTATCCCATCCATAGGGAACATCAAATTGCGATTTTAACTTACCAAGAACATCATATCCGTTCCAGCCCGGCTTTGGCGTCGTCGTCACATAACCATAAGTGGCGCTGTTCCGGTTGAGGTCAAGCGGGCCAAACGAGCCTATGCCGATCGCCTCTACCTTTTTATCGCGAAAATAGGCAATCACCCGCTCCAGAGTTGCTTCCGGTAGCTCCGTTGGGAAACTGACGCTATCTTCGATGACGCCATGCTCATTTCCGACGCCGCACACAAACTTCGTCCCGCCTGCTTCAATTGCTCCAATCCGCATCGTAATCTCCTCCTTTGAAGGTCTGGGATATGCTATAATCATAGAATTCAATCGCTGCCTCATCTGAATTATTCTATCCGTGTAAGGAGCATGATCATGTACCCTTTCCTTAAAAATAATCACGTGCACTACCCGCCTGCGAAGTCCGGTAACAACCTATCCCGGGCAGGACGTAAAATTGGCTTATTCACCTTGGCCGCCCTGATATTCATAGTCTGCGTGAATGCAGCCGGCACCGGTTATTCCACCGCTGCCCCCAAATTAACCGCGTCCCCTGCCTCCCCCACCCAGGCTGCCGATGTCAGCAAGAAATATCATCTACCCAAGGGGAAGGGCTTCGTATACCTTGACGAGGTGATCCCGAATGCCCTATATAATCTTCGCTATTATACCGGTGACAACTTCGTCGGGGAGCGAATCGACGGGTACAGCGGACCGTTCGCGATCTTGACCTTACGCGCGGCCCGCGCGTTGAAGAAGGTCAACGACAATTTAGAAGCCCAAGGCTATCGCCTGAAAATCATTGACGCCTACCGTCCGCAGAAAGCGGTTAATCATTTCGCCCGCTGGTCCAAGGATCCCCTCGATGCGGAGATGAAAGAACGTTTCTACCCCGAGGTGGATAAGAAGAATCTATTCAAGCAAGGTTACTTATCCTCCAAATCCGGCCATTCCCGGGGCAGCACGGTGGATCTTACGTTGGTCTACAAGAAGACCGGCGAGGAAGTCGACATGGGAAGCCGGGTCGATTTCCTTGGCCCGATTTCCGCACATGGAGCACAGGGGCTGACCAAGGCGCAGCGGACGGGCCGCTACATTCTCAAGACGGCGATGGTCAAGCAGGGCTTTAAGCCGTATGCGAAGGAATGGTGGCACTATACCCTGAAGAACGAGCCTTACCCGTCCACCTATTTTGATTTTGACGTGGAATAACTGTCACTCGCACTCACCACTTCAAGCGGTAGATCCCCTTGTTCTCAAGCCCCCGAATCAGCGGTGTCCATGCTTCGGATTCCGGCGTTGTAGCCAGCGCGTCCTCCACCATTTGTAGTTTGGCGTCCAGCGCGTCGATATGGTGCAGGGCGACAGCCTCCGGCGTCTGCGGCTGCACCGGGCTGCCCCATTCCCCCAAATTATGGTGAGACAACACCAAATGCTGCAGCCCGAGCACTTTCGGCGAATCCAATGCAATATCGAGGCGAATCGCCGCTTCGGTGATCCATTGCGAGGACATGGAGATATGCCCCAGCAGCTTGCCCGGCGTGCTGTACTCGGACACAATGCCCAACTCGGCCACCATTTCTTCAGGCTTGGCGATATCGTGTAAAATGATGCCTGCCTTCAGCAGGTCCGGGTTCAGGAATGATCGCTGCCCGCACAGAAAATCGCCGATTTCCAGCATGCGCACCATGTGGTAAGCCAATCCGCCAAAATAAGCATGATGATGCGTTTTGGCTGCAGGGTAATGGGACAGCTTCTCCTCCACCTTCCCGACGCAATACCGGACGATCGCCTGGATCTCCTCATCGGCAATTGCGTTGATGACGCCTTGAATCGTATGAATCAGCGCCTCGGATGAAATCGGTGCGGAACGGATGAAATCCGTCAGCCTCACTCCATCTTCCGGATTGGCTGGCCGGATCTGCATCACCTTGACCTGTAGCTTCTCCCGGTAGGTTTGCACGATTCCCCGCACCTTGACTAGCCCCATCGGGAAGAACGTTTCCTTATCGGTTGACGAAGCATCCCAGAATTTAGCCGGCATTTCGCCCGTCGCGTCACACAACACAATATCCAAATAATCCTTTGGCGGGTTGGCGTTGGTCTGCTTTACCTCCAGCTCCTTAAGCAAATAAAAGCCAACGAATTCATCCTGATTTCTTAATTGATTAATTTGCGTCACCCGTAATTCCTCCAAATCCATGATAAATCTATTATACTATGGGACTGCCAAAAGCTCAGCGCCTTTTCCCTTCGCCAACTTATCCCGATATCCAAAAAAGGACGCCGTCCCTCAGGTACAGCAAAAGCCCCCTTAGATCTAATCCAAGGGGGCTTTATGCACTAAGTCTTTAGACTTGCAGATTCCGACGAAAACGGTTATCTGCCGGCGTTCTCAAGCGCATTCTTCACAGCGTCGACCACTTGGGCCGATACCGCCTTCACGCCGTCTGTTTCACCAAAGGCTGCCGGGCGATACCCGTATTTATGCAACGAACCTTCTGTGGTTGGCGTTTCAATTTCCGTTTTGACGGTTTTTTCGTCAGCGGATAATTGTTCTGCGGTCTTGATTTTGCCGTTCGCATCTAGATAGAATACTTCCATTTTGAACGGAATGTTGTTTTGGACCGTCACCATGACGTAAACGGATTTGTCCTTATTGATACCGGCGAAAATGCCGTTAATGTAAGCCGTTTTGTACGACTCGTTGATTTCTGCCTTCTTATAGGCATTTTCCACAGCTGTCTTCAAAGCGGTACTGCTGCTGGTTGCCCCGGTCACGACGTCCACTTTAGCTGCTTGCTCTCTCGTTCCTGCAAACAGCAGATCGCGGGTCAGAATCGGGATCGCTCTAACTACCTCAGCATAAGCGGAAGCACCGCGGTCAACCATGTTCACACCAACACGATACAGCTTCAATCCAACAACGACACCGTTACGCAACGTGACATCCGCACGGTTCGTCCCTTTGTCATAAGCGTCGCCAAACGCAGTGTAAGTGCCGTCCTTGTAGTTGCCTTGTGTTTTCGAAGCGTTGTTCAGCAAGTCGGCGAACGCGGCTCTGGCAGCTAGGGACAAGTCTTCTTGACCTACGATCGGCGTCATGTTTGCACCTTTTTGAGTCAAACCTTCATTCAATTGAGCGACAAGAGCTTTTTGCTCTTCCGTCAGCTTGTCGGCGGCGATCAGTTTACCATCGGCGCCAAATAAGAGTACATTTACGTTCGAAACTTTGTCTGCCTTGATGTCAGCCAGAACCAGTACTTTGGACAGGTTGTCGACACCAGCGAAGGTGCCTTCAAAATACTTCGCTTTGCCCGGTACCTTCAACGCTTTTTCGAAAGCTCTTTCCACGGCCAGGTTCCAGCTGTGGCTGCTTTCGGTTGCGCCGGCAATCGCGTCAACGTCGTCGCTGTAGTTCGCGATGTACGAGCCTTTAGCGAGCAGTTTAGCCGTCATCGGCGCGTTCGCTTTTACCACTTCGGCATAAGCCGTTTCGCCCCGGTCGATCAGGTTGGAGCCCAGTCTAAACAGCTTCACATCAACCAGCTTGCCGTTGCGAATGTAGACATCGGCTCTCTCTACGCCTTTATCACGGGCTGCGCCGTAAGCAGAGTAGAAGCCGTCGATGTATTTCGAATCGTTGCTTACTTTCGCGTTTTGTTCCGCATCCCAATAAGCGTTCACTGCGGCTTTGTATTCGGCTTCTTGTCCTTTAGGACTAACAGCGCCTGTACCTTTTGCCAGAAGTTCGGCAGTAATGGCTTTTACCGACGCTGCTTGCGCTTCGGTCAGGTTCGCTTCTTCGATTGCATTGCCGCTGGCATCCAGCGGGTAAACCTTGACAGCCGTACGCTTCGTAGCATCAAAAGTAACGAAGACCATGTATTTGCCTTCCGGATCTACACCCATATGCTCACCGGCAAAATAGGTTACACCCTTTGCCTTCGCTTTCAAGGCTCTTTGGAAAGCACGGTCGACGGACATCTTCCAACCATTGCTGGAACGAGTTGCCCCGGACACGATGTCCACCTTAGCGGCTTGTTCCTGCGTTTTGCCGAGCAAATTGGTTTTCATCGTTTCATAAGCATTCCAGAGGCCGCTGTAGTTGTTGCGCACATCTCTGTCAATCAGTTTAGGGCTTGTTCTAAGCAGTTCGATCGCGGCGACTTTGCCATCCTTGATCGTTACCTTTGCCCCTTCGGTTCCTTTGGAATAAGCGTTACCGTAAGTGACGTACACACCGTCAGCGTATGGATTCTCAACCTTTTTGACGTCAGGTGTAGTCGTTTTAACCGGAGTTGCCGGTTTGGTTGTCGTCTTCGCAGGCGTTGTCGTTTTCGTAGGTGTCTTTGCCGGCGTTGTCGTTGTCTTGCTAGGTGTCTTCGTTGTTGTCTTGCTTGGTGTTGTTGTCTTGCTTGGTGTTGTCGACTTGCTTGGCGTAGTTGTCTTGCTAGGTGTCGATTCCTTAGCTGGCGTTTCTGATTCCGATGCAGCGGACACTACGTCAATGCCGGTCAGTTTGTTCCCCGACATACCGACGGTAAGCGACAAGGATGATAATACCAACGTCGCGCTTACTGTAAGGCTAATCAGCTTTTTCAAATGCGATCCTCTCCCTTGTGAAATTCACCAAGCTATGTAAATTACATAACCTGCTCTTCAAATGGTGTTTCTCTTTGTTATTCGACTTTGCTCAGAAACGATGAAACCCTTTCCAAGCAATCGCGCCCCTCCCTCTTGCACGATGTCTAACCGGAAACCACGCCTCCCACGAACGTGAATCAATTCACATAACAGTGAAAAAAAATAGATACGGGTGGTTTCCATTAAATACTAGGTAATTTGTCGCAAAAAAGCTGTACGCAAAATCACACAGCCTGAAAGATATGTCACGTTCTCCAAGGCGTTGCCAAAGAAAAACAACCGCCGGAGTGATCCGGCGGCTGTTGTATTCACAAACGTCCTACAGCGTATTACCGATTGCGATCCATGTCACAAATCCGTAATTGACGTTGCTCTCCTTCAGCTTGGAGATCGTGATCACGGCCGATTCGGCCGACTGCTCTTTCAGTGAAGCGGAATACGCAGCATGGTTGGTCATGGCAACAACCACATAGTTCGACGACGTGAACGGCGAATCGAAGCTAATCGTTACCGTCGTCTCCACCTCATGATGTTTCAGCAGAAACGCGACCATACCGAATTGCAGCTCCGCCGGCTGGCCCGACATCGTTTGTATCGGAGCAAAGCTTAACTGCCCCATCCCGACGGACCCCGGTTGCAGGTGGCGGGTTCCGACAGCTTCGTTGGCCAGTTGGCTGCTACCGACCGCATTCGGCGCCAGGTGAACGTTTCCGACGGCCCCTTCCTGTAGATGCTCCTCCCCAACCACGCCTTCGGCCAACGCCCCGGCGTCCACCGCCCCCGGCTGCAGGTGCACCCGGCCGATGGATGACGGTTGAATGTCCTCCCCGCCGAGGCCTTCCTCGGGCAGCAGACCGTGTTGCTGAATCTCAGCGGACAAATGCCATACATTGACGGCTTCGAGGGAGATATGGTGGGCAGTCACCGCCGCATCGCTAAGATGCCGAGACTCCACGCTTTCGGCCGCCAAATTCGCTCCCTGCACAACTTCCTCGCCCAGGTGCCGGCTTTGAACGGCCTCATTCGCCAGTTGGCTGCTTTGCACCGAACCTTCCTGCAAATGACGGGAGCCCACAACGGCTTCGCTGAGATGGCGGGCCGATACGCTGCCTTCGGCCAAATGCCCGCTTTGCACCGCCCCATTTGCCAGGTGGCGACTTTGGACGGCCCCATTTGTCAAATGCGCGCTTTGCACGGAACCGGCCTTCAGATGACCGCTGCCAACGACTTCCTCGCCCAACGCGATGGCATTCACCGAGCCGGCTTGCAGATGCCGGCCTGTAATGGAAGCTGCCTGCAGATCCTCACCGCTGATGCCATCAGCGGGCAACAGACCGTTTTGCTGCAGATCGGCGGACAAGTGACCCGCATTCACAGTTTCGGGCGCAAGATGGTTCGCATTGACCACGGCCTCCCCGAGGTGCCGGGACCCAATGCTGCCTTCAGCCAAATGCTCGCCTTCTACCGCGCCTTCGGTCAAGTTCCGGCTCTGCACGGACGCATCCGCCAGGTGGCGATTATACACGGAGCCGCTCTGCAAATGGCCGCTGCTGACTGCCTGCTCACCCAGCGCTATGGCGTTAACTGCTCCAACTTGCAAATGCCGGTTGGTAATGGATGCCGGCTGTAGGGCTTCTCCGCTGATGCCGGCTACGGGCAGAAGACCGCTTTGTTGCAGCTCTGGCGACAGGTGCCGGACATTTACGGCTTCAGGAGCAAGATGACGGGCATCCACTACCGCCTCTCCAAGGTGTGGCGATTCAATACTGCCTTCGGCAAGATGCCCGCCGTGCACCGCACCTTCGGCCAAGTGCTGGCTGCGTACGGAGGCATCCGCCAGATGGTCGCTTTGCACGGAACCAGCCTGTAAATGAACGCTGCCCACCGCTTGCTCACCCAACGCTTCAGGGCCAACCGCACCGGCCTGTAAATGCCGGCTGGTGATCGATTCCGCTTGCAGAGCCTCTCCGTCGACACCAGCGGCAGGCAGCAGCCCGCTTTGCCGCAGCGCGGGCGTCATATGAGCCGCGCTGATCGTTTCAGCGGCGATATGGTAAGAGCCGATTACCGCGACTCCAAGGTGGCGGTCAGTCACGCTGCCTTTGGCTAAATGCTCGCTCTGCACCGCATCTTCGGCCAAATGTCGGCTTTGAATCGCCCCATTTGCCAGATGGCCGCTCTGCACCGCATCGGCTCGAAGATGGGTGCTGTCGATCACCTGCTCACCCAGCGCTTCAGCATCAACCGCGCCGGCCTGTAAGTGCTGGCTCGTGATCGATGCCAGCTGCAGGTCCTCCCCGGTGATGCCGGCGGTGGGCAGCAGTCCGCTTTGCCGCAGTTCGGCAGACAGATGCCCGGCATCGATCGCCTCAGGCACGATATGTCGAGAATGGATGACGGCTTCACCAAGGTGGTGTTCCGTCACGCCGCCTTTAGCCAAATGCACGCTCTGTACCGCATCTTTCACCAAATGCTGGCTTTGGATCGTCCCATTCGCCAAATGACCGCTTTGCACCGCGCCGGCTTGCAGATGCGTGCTGCCAACCACCTGCTCGCCCAGTGCCTCAGCACCGACCGCACCCGCCTGAAGATGTCGGCTTGTGATGGAGGCGGACTGCAGGTCCTCCCCGGTGATGCCCTCCTCAGGCAATACCCCGTTTTGCCGCAGAGCAGCGGACAAATGATCGACATCAATCGCCTCATCCGCGATATGTCGAGATTCGATCTCGGCCTGGCCGAGATGTCGTCCCGTCACACTGCCTTCGGCCAAATGCGTGCTTTGCACCGCCCCATCGGCCAGATGGCTCGCTGTGACGGCGCCGGCAGCCAATGCTTCGGGCCCAACGGCACCCGGAGCCAAGTGCCCGGCGTCCACGGCCTGCGCCGCCAGCTTCGACCCGGTCACACTGCTTACCGCCAGCTTAGCGGCTGTCACCGCCAGATCTCCGAGCTTATCTGTCGTAACACTTTCCGGCGACAGCTTCAAGCTGGTGACTGCATGGTCCTGAAGATGCGGCGAGAAGACGACGCCAACACCCAGGTGCTCCTCCCGCACCGCCCCCGCTCCGATTTGGCTGCGGTTAATGGAACCCGTCGCCAAATGCCGGGTCTGCACGATACCTAATCCCAAATGTTCGGCTGTAATTTGCTGAGATCCAATAGCCGCTTCCGTCACCGCGCCAGGCGCGATCGCCCGAGACGTCACACTGCCTTTAGCCAGTTTGTCGGCTGTGACGCTCCCCGCCTGCAGATGATCCGCCGAAACGGCCTCTTCCGCCAGATGATCGGCAGTCACCTCGGCGAACGCCAGCTTCTCCCGAGTCACCGCGGCATCGGCCAAATGCCATTCCTGTACCGCCTCCTGCACCAGGTGTCCACTTTGCACCGCCCCTTCGGTCAGGTGCTGGCTCGTAACCGAGCCCCGGGCAAGCTGCGTCGATTGAACAGCGCCTTTAGCCAGATGTCGGGTCAGAACGGCCTCGTCGGCGATTTTCCCCGGCAGCACGCTTTGATCGGCAATTTTAGACGAGGTCACCGCCTGTTCCACGATATGCGAAGTACCCACAGACTGGTCGGCCAGCTTTGTGGAAGGAATCGCTTTGTCTGCCAGATGCCGTGCTTTAATCTCCCTGTCAGCGATATGCTCCTGCCCGATACTGCCCGGCTGGATATGTTCGCTGCCTATCGCCCCTGACGCAAGATGGCGAGATTCGACCACGGCTCCGCTCAAATGAGCCGACGTGACACTCCCCATTTGCAGTTGTTCTGCACCAACGCTGGACCAGGCCAACAGCTCCCGGCCGATCAAGCCCGGAGCCAAGTGGCGCGAGATAATGACCTGATCCGCTAAATGACGGCTTTCTACCGTGCCTTCTGCCAATTTGTCCCCCGTCACGGAGCTATCGCGTAGCTTAGACGTTGTCACAGAGGCGTCCCCGAGCTTCGAGGTGTCAACCGCCCCGTTGGCCAAATGCTGTGCATTCACGGCTCCGCTGCGGATTTTATCCCCCGTCACCGCTTGGTCCTGCAGCAACTCGGCCGTCACGATCCACTCCGACAAATGACGGCTTTCCACCGCTCCCTCCGCCAGCTTCTCCCCAGTGATGACCCGATCGGCCAGCTTCTCCGGTGTAATGCTGCCGTCCACCAGCTTCTCCCCGCTAATGGAGTGGTCCCGGATCGTCCGTCCTTCGATCGAGCTGTCCACCAAGTGGCTGCCGTTCACCGACGACGGAGCGATTTTGGACGAGGTCACCGCCCGGTCTGCCAGCTTGATGTTCTCCACGGCGTAGTCGGCGATCCAAGCCGTGTCAATCGTCCCCCGCATGATCCGCGAAGCGTCGATCGCGAACGGGGCGATTTTCTCCCGGGTCACGGCTTCATCAATGATATCGTCGGTATAAATAATGCCTTGCTCCTGATTGGGTGCGGTTTTTTCGCTCAACAAATCCTGCAATGCCCGCGTCCCGTCCATACTCTCGTGCTCCGGCTCTGCCTCAATGGCAGCCGGCACCGTGGTCTCTTCGCCTTGTTCTGGCAGTGTGAGCGCTGCAGTTTCATGAAGTCGAACCCCTTCATCCCCAGATTGCGACGAAACCTTTCGTTCCTCCAACAGCGTTAATTCGTTGATTTCCGGGTTATCTACGAAATAGAGCGATTTCCTCGGTCTACTAGGTTTCGCTGGTTTTTGTCTTTTCAAGAGCCGCCCTCTCCTTTGCCAAAAGTTAATCATCTCCGGTATCATATGCGGGCAATTAGGCTCTTGTCACAACGCTTTCGAGTAGGAAGTAGCCGTCCAAAGACTCGAGAAAAGATGAAATGGTTTCGCCAAATTTCTACCGTTTTTCCGCACCTGTTAGCGCGTTACAATAACCTTGTGTGTAAACATGTTGATCCATTCCCTTTGTCAAGAACCTGGAGGCCACCGAACATGGAAAACGATCTCACTTTGACCACCACTAAGTCTGCGAGCACAAGCTCTGCTCTGAATCAACACCACCGCCGCTCCTTCGCGATCATTTTAACCAGTGTCGTGCTGCTCACCTTTGGGGGGAAACTGTACGAAATCATTCTTCCGTTGATGATTTACGATATCACCCATTCCTCTGTGGCCATGTCCAGCATGAAGACCGCAGAACTGCTGCCCAATTTCTTCTTTGCCATTTTCATCGGGGTCTTCGTGGACCGCGTCAACAAAAAACGATGGGTCCTCTGGATGATCGGACTCCAGGCCTTCCTGCTCCTGAGCTTCGCCCTCTTGTTTCGGAGCGGGATCCATTTGCTGCCGGTCTATTATGCGATCGGCTTCTTCCTGATGACGCTGAGTTACGGGTATTTCAACGCTGAAGTCAGCCTCATTAAGCTGAGCGTCCCGAACCAAGAACTCACGGCCGCCAATGCCAAGCTGAGCTTTGCGGAGACTTTCGTCGGCATTATGGGACCGGCCTTGTCCGGCTTGATCTTGATGTTATCCGACGTCTCTGACGGACTGCTCATCACGTCGGCATGTTACCTGATCTGCATGGGATTGTTCACAAGACTGAAATTGACTGGGGAAAAAGAAACTCCGCGGCAAACTAAGTTCGCCGCGGAGTTTCTGGAGGGGTGGCATGCTTTTAGCGCCAATAAGCCACTCATGATGATGACGGTATTCGTTGTTTTTCTGAACTGCACCTATACCGTGATCAACACCACGGCAATTTACTTCGCCAAGGACAACCTGCGGTTGTCCTCGTCCCTGCTGGCCGTCGTACTCTCCGCTTCGGGAGCTGGAGGCCTGGCTGGAAGCCTGCTTTTGAACAAGCTTAGACAGGCCTGGGGTCTTGGCAAAGTGTTCGGCGCTTCGATCCTGCTGAACGCTGTCGCTTATTTTCTACTATTTATCACACATGGACTTGTGTCGTTTGCAGCCGCCTTATTCGTATGTGGATTTGCCGCAACCCTATACAGCGTTTCGGTGTACGCGTTCCGTCAAGAGCAGACGCCAGCCCATCTCATGGGCCGGATCACCGGAATTACCGGGACCTGCTTCCGCATCGGTATGCCGATCGCCGTCTACGCTTCCGGCTGGGTGATTGCCTGGTGGGGGGCAAGTGTCATTTTTGTGGCCTGCTCGGTATGGAATCTGGTCGCATTGGCCGTTTACGTGCGGACCCGTCTGTGGAATGTTCAATAATTAAATGGTCTGAACCACATGCGAAGAACCGCAGCATTTCCTATTTAACGCTCACGCACCCACACCGTCATTTCCCCTTCGCCGCGGTTGGCCCAGGCGTAATACGGGATGAATTTGAGCGCTGCCTTCTGTTCCGACAGTTGCGCAGACGCGCTGTACAACCCGCCGTTCCAGTCCGGCGCGGCGCGGCGAACCGCCTCAGCCTGTACGGTGACGACGCCGCCGAGCAGTCCGGCCTCGCGTTCGATCCGAAGCTCCGCCTCCCGCGGAAGTGCCAGTTCATGCAGGTTCGCGCCATTGTCGGCCTGCTCCAAGCAATATACAAGCGGGCCGCGTTGCAGAGCGACTTTCCCGGCGTTTGCCCGCACGAGCGGGTGACTGTACATGCGCGTCGCCGGCATCGCCAGCGTAAGTTCCACGATGTCCCCCTTACTCCACTGCCGCTGTAGCCGGAGATAGCCGTCCTGGAACAAACCTTCCTCCAGCGGCACGATTTCCCCATTCACTTTAAGGCTCGCTTCCGGGCACCAATCCGGCAGCCGCAGCGCGAGCGTAAAGCGGCCTTCCCCTTCCGGCTCCACTTCGAAACGCACCGTTCCGTCCCAAGGGTAGTCCGTCGTTTGCGTCAGCTTCACCTTGCCGCCGCTGGTCTGCAATTCGGCTTCCCCGCCGATATAAAGATGGGCGTACACCGTGTCCCCTTGGACCGTATACATGTATTCGCCTAATGAAGCCAACAGCCGGGCGATGTTCGGCGGGCAGCAGGCGCAACCGAACCACTCCTGGCGCACCGGTTTGACATGGTCTACCTTATGATTGGCGCCACCGCAAGCCTTCGGATCCACCTCCAGCGGGTTCACGTAGAAGAAATGCTTGCCGTCCCGGGCCATTCCGCCGACGACCGTATTGTACAAGGCCCGCTCCATCACGTCGGCGTATCTCGATTCCGGCGAGATCCGCAGCATTCGCTGGGCGAAGAAGATCAGTCCGATCGACGCGCAAGTCTCCGCATATACCGTGTCGTTCGGCAGGTCGTAATCAAACGAGAACGCTTCGCCTTGCGGCATCGAGCCTACCCCGCCGGTAATGTACATCTGTTTGCCGACGATATTGTCCCACAGCTTACGGCAAGCCGCCAACAGGGTCTCATCTCCAGTCAGCGCCGCCACGTCGGCCATCCCGGTCAACATGTAGAGCAGTCGAACGGCATGCCCTATTGCCGTCTCTTGTTCCCGTACCGGCTGATGCGCCTGATGGTAAGCGAGATCGACGTGCTTGGCGCTCCCAGCCCAATGCGTTTTCCCGTCCCGCTGCTTCAACTCCTCCTCGAAAAAGAAAGGCTGCTGCCCCCGCTGATCGAGAAAATATCGACTTAAGCGCAAGTACCGTTCCTCACCGGTCGCCTCGTACAGCTTCACGAGCGCCAGCTCGATTTCCTGATGGCCGTCATAGCCGGCCAACTTGCCGGGTTCTAGGCCAAACACACTGTCGATGTAATCCGCGAATTTCGCGACCACGTCGAGCAGCTTTCTTTTTCCCGTGGCCCGATAATAGGCAACTCCCGCTTCGATCAAATGTCCCGCACAATAGAGCTCATGGCATTCCGTCAGGTTCGTCCAGCGCTTGTCCGGCTCCTTCAGGATAAAATATGTGTTCAAATACCCGTCTTCCTGCTGGGCCATCGCGATCGTATCGATCAACCCGTCGGCAAGTGCCGCCAGCTCCGGGTTTGCATCCGCTTCCAAAAGATAAGCCGCCGCTTCTAGCCATTTAGCCAAATCGCTGTCCTGAAACACCAGCCCATAAAATTCACCTTGGGACTGACCCGCGGCGATTTGAAAGTTGCGTACCGCACCGCTGGGTTCCGCCCCTTCCACCCGGTCGTTTAGCGCCTCCCATTGATAAGGAACGACAACATCCTTAACCAATTTGATATAGTAACTCCAAAACTCGTCGTGGATTTTTACCCGATTTAGCGCGATCCGCTCGGAACGCGGCATTTGCCCGGCCATATTCATCGCAAAGCGTCCTCCTCTTTTTTGAAAAATCATACTGACAAATCTCATTTTATCTCATATATTTAGATCAAAATATGAATAGCAGCAACCTCAAAGTTATAATATTTCACACTCGAAATGGAGGCGATGATCATGTCAAAACCAACGGAGCTAGTGCAGCTTACGGCTCCGCCCCTGCCCTATTTTCTCGAGTGCGGACATACTGTATATCAGCCGGGAGACGAGCATCCCAATCGGCGGAATATCGGCATTTTCGATTGGATCGTGGTGGAGTCAGGAACGCTATTCATCGGCGAAGCCGGGCAGGCCTGGAGCCTGGGGGCAGGTCAGTCCCTGCTGCTGCTGCCCGATCGGCATCATTACGCGGTGAGACCATGCGAGGAACCCACCTCATTTTATTGGCTGCATTTCTATACGGTCTGTGCGTGGCAGCAACTCCCGGCGGAAGAAGCGGACCACCGTTATCCCGACGCGGACGAGCACTATGCCCGCTTCCTTGCCTCACCTTATTCCCTACAGCTGCCGAAGGCATGGGACCTTCCCTCTCCCGACCAAACGTTCCGCTTGTTCCGGCAATTGCTGGACAGTCTGGGAGAACGTCAGTCCCGAGCGTTTTGGATAAGGCAGCAGCGGTTCGAGGAGCTTCTCCATGCGATGGACCTAAGACAGCTGGAGTCACACGCCTCCCCGGTGGTTGTCGTTGCAGAAAAGGCCGAAGCTTACATCAAAAGCAATTACCGCTCGGAGCTGAACAGCGGGCAAATGTCCAGCGCGTTACATTACCACTACAACTACATCACCCGCTGCATGAAGCAGGTTTACGGCATGACCCCCAACGATTATTTGCTACATTATCGGTTGGAACAAGCCAAGCTGCTGCTGCTAAAGACGGAATGGCCCATCGCCGACATCGCCGCTTACGTTGGCTTCAACAGCACCCCGTATTTCTCGAACCGTTTTGCGCTTAAGAACGGCTGCTCACCCCGCGCGTTCCGTAAACAATACACGTCCTGAGGACGAGGGCTATGGCTGAGTGTGACGAGACTGGAGATGGCGCTTCTGGGCGAGGCTCTTCTAGGGGTAACGCGACTGGGGCGATACGAATGGAGCCGCGCTTCTGAGGGCGGGGTGACTGGGGTTTTACGCGGCTGGGGCGGAGTGACTGGGGGCTGAGCGACTTGCATGCGTTGGTTTGCAGCCGGTCTATCCAGCATCGATCCCGTTTGCTGCACCCCGCCCGTCGCCGCTGAGCCTAACCTGAAATGTTGTAATTCCTTATGCAACATTTGGGTTCTACCGCCTAATCCACATAAGGAATATTGCACGAAATACAACATTTCTTCTCTTTTTTACTCCCCTTCAACATAAAAACCGTCCGCGGCAGGAGCCCTGCGCAGACGGTTAGATTTAGGATGTGCTCTCAAAAATTTGCTATTGGGATCAATCCGTTGCTACCGTTGTGTTGATCGATGCAAACGCGAGTGGGCCAAAACCTTCCGAAGCCTCGCCGTGAGGCATATTGACCAGGAAGGCAAATCCCTGCCCGTCGATGTTCTTGACGATGTATTCCTGGGTCACGTCATCGCCCCGGGCGATCAGGAACAGCTCTGCATCTCGCATCGTTACGTAAACTTGGTCGCCGGACATCTGCTCAACTTTACCGATCTTAGACAACTCATTCTTTGTCGTCTTAGCCAGCTCCTCGACATCATAACCGGAAGGCAACTTAGTGATCACGACATGATATGCCGAGTCATAATTCATCATTAACTTGTTGGTTTTAGCATCAAAAGAGAAGATGTCGAACATATAGAATGCGTACCCGTCACCCTTCGCCAAAGTGGCGGTTCGCGTCTCCTTCGTCCCTTCCAGCTCGACCTCAAGCGATTTTTCAGCCGGCAACTCCACCGATGAACCGGAGCTCGTCGTTCCTTTAGCGGGAGCCACCTCCAGCTTCGTCAACACCAACTGTTTCAGCGTAGCATCGCCCTCTACTGCCCGTTCCACGTATTCAATAGAGACGGACGTCCCTTGCTCCAAGTTTTGCGCCATCGCGCTTAAGGTTTCATCCAATTGAAAAGCGGTTGGCGTCCCCTCCAGCTCAATCTCCGCCGAATGGTTGTCAATCAACCCGACGAATGTGCCATTCCCCTGCTTCGTTTCGCTTGCATCCTTATCCGGCGTATCGCTCGAAGGGTCCGTTTCGCCTCCGTTGTTGCCTGGCGCTGATGGATTCCCGTTCGCTTCACCGCCTGCATTTAGCCCAGGTTCAGAACCATTCCCGGTGCATGCTGTCAGCGATATGGCCAACAGGATCATGCTCAACCAACCCGCCGTTCTTTTCCATTTATCGTTCTTCAAGCTCATGTTTTGCAATATCAACACCCCCATATACACTGACGTTCAATCTTCAAAAAAGTTGCCACTGTAGGGCATTTTTGCAGCTTCCACATACCGGCAAGGAGTGCATAAAAAGGCGAGGCCCCCTTAGGTGCCCCGCCTTTCCTTATCCTTATCCTTATTCCACGTTACCGTTCCCCGGCTTCTTCTCTTATCCCCCGAGCCGCCAACAAGAACATCACGATCAATACGAAGGCGACCAGCGCCATAAACGGAATCGTAATAAATCCGAGCCAGCCTTGACCCAGGTAATCCACGTTGCACGGCACGCCTATTTTGCAGGGAAGGAGCTTGGCAAGCCCGGGGATTTTTTGCTCACTATAGTGGTAGATGGAGATCAAGCCGCCGATGACGCTTAACGGAAGCACATATGGAATGATCTGGCGGTCGTTCTTGTACGCCGCGATGCCCAGTAAAATGACCTGTGGGTACATAAATATCCGCTGAAACCAGCACAATCGGCACGGCTCATAATGCAGCACTTCGCTCAAATACAAGCTGCCCGCCGTCGCGACCAGCGCGACCAACCAGGCGAGGTAGATGCCGTAGTTTCTCAGAAACCCCCGCACTCCCCATCCCTCCCTTTATAAGGTAGTTGAACAAGTCATCTTTCGATCACGAAGCGGATTCGTAGAAGAACATTCGGCGGCGAATCTTGAATTCACCCGGGACTTCCGTTGCTCACGTACCCAAAACGTACGCTCCGCTACTCTGTCCCTAACTTCATTCAACCTTCTTGGTGCTCTAAACCTGACTTTTTCAACCTTTATTGAAACGGTAGTTGAACAAGTCCTCTTTCGATCACGAAGCAAAACCTTCGAAGCTAATTTGGCGTCGAATCTTGAATTCACCCGGGCCCTTCGCCCACTATTCCTCTGCAGACAATTCGTTATCGAGCGTCTTCTTCAGCGCCTCGTAATCGCCAAGATTGCCGGCGTATTCCACGCCATTAATGAAGAACGTCGGCGTACTGTTAACACCGAGCTTGTCCCCGCGGGACAAATGCGCTTCGATCTCTTCTTGGTACGTTGCCTCCGCGATATCCTTCTGCAGCAGATCGTAATCGATCGGCAGCTCCAATTCCTTAGCCAGATTCACGAGAAACTCGGGGGAAGCCCAACCGCTGTTTTCCGCTCCTTGGCGTTCATAAATCGCATCGAAATAAGTCCAGAACGCTTCGTTGCTTTGATGATACACCGATTGCGCGGCCAGAGCGGCCGTAAACGAATCGGAACCGATAAACGGCAGATTCATGAAATAAAAGGCGACTTTGCCTTGATCTATATAATCCTTCACCAAATCCGGCTTAATCAGTTCATTCACATGTTTACACGACGGACATTGATAGTCCCCGAACTCCAGCACCTTCACCGGTGCGTCGGCTTGTCCCAGCACAGGAAGCGCGGCGTAATCAAATTCGGCCGCCTTGGGTTTCGGCTGAATGGTCAGCACAACGATAATCAGGACGAGAAGCAGTCCCACTGTCGAGAACCAAATCAGGCGTCTTCTCTTCATTTGCTGCTGCTGTTTTTGTTGTTCGGCTTTGCGCTTGGCCAAAGCGTTTGTTGTCGTTTTCGGCGGCATGCGACCCCTACTTTCCTATTAGATTAATAGATTCAAGATTCTTCTTATCCTGCAACCATTTTAGTTACATTAGCAGGATTCGTCAAGCTGGGGCTTCCACACGAAAAAGGCCGTCCCAAACGCCCCAAGGCGTCCGGAACAGCCCTTCATCCAAGATCCATCCGGCGATGCTGTCGATTATTCCGCAGCAGCTTCGTCCGAGCCAACCGTGCCAGCCGGCTCCCCGTCGGCCGCGGCATCCAGGGCCAGATCCGTATCCGCCACCCGCGGAAGCACGATCGATGCCAGCAGTTCCTCCGGCTGAGCGTGCATCGTCACCCCTGCCGGCATCTTAACGTCTCCGGCCATCAGCTTGTCCCCCGCGTCCAGCGAGGTAATGTCTATGTCCAGGGATGCCGGCAAAACATCCGGTAAGCCCTCCACTTCCAACTCCGTTGCCTGAATCTGCAGAACGCCGCCAACCTGGGTTCCTGCAGCCGTACCGGTATAGTGCAGCGGGATTTTAACGCGGATCGGTTTATTTTTGGAGACTTGCTGAAAATCGACGTGCAGGATCTTCCCTTGCTGCTGTTGAACTTCTTTAATCAGCGCCGGAATCGTTTGACCCCCTTCGACCTTCAGGTCAAAAAATTCCGATCTTCCCGTACGCACGACCTTCACAAGCTCCTTCACATCCACATGAACCGCGAGGTTCCCGGACTCCGCTCCGTATACGACCGCAGGAACGCGTCCCTGTTGTCTCAGCTGTCGCAGCGTGGAACGGTGGAATTCCGTTCTTGGCGTGGCGTTCAGTTGAAACGAGTGATGGTTCGTACTCATCTTGCAACAACCTCCTTGAAATTGTGCCGGTTTTGGCGATTGGCTAAAGACGCCATACCCGTATATTACCCATTTTTGCCGCCAACCTAACCAGAAAAAGCCCATTTCCCGAAATGTCTTTACATAGAGTTATAATTTTTACATAGATTTTACAAAAGCATGCATTTCAAAGCCTCGCAACATAGTAAAATAGAAAAATAAATAGAAAGATAAAATAGGCGGAGGTCTGACATCCATGGCGGATATGGTTATGAAAAAACAAGGACCGCGATATTTGAACCGCGATCTCAGCTGGGTGGAATTTAATCGCCGTGTGCTGCAGGAAGCCAAGGATTCCGGCACGCCTTTGCTGGAGAGAGCCAAATTCCTGTCCATCGTCTCAAGCAATTTGGACGAATTCATGAGCGTACGCGTCGCCGGCATCCAGGATCAAATCCGTGCCGGTTATACCAAGAAGGATTTCACCGGCTACACTCCGGCCGGATTATACCGAAGATTAATTCTCCGAATTTCGGCCATGATCGCCGAACAATACCGGACTTACCGGGAGCTCTCGAGACTGCTCGCCAAGGAGGGCATCCAGTTTCTGAAATACGACGAGCTGAACGGCGCACAGCGCAAATCGATGGAGACCTACTATCATGACATCGTCTTCCCGGTGCTGACGCCCATGGCCGTAGACCAAAGTCGTCCGTTTCCCCTCGTGCATACCGGGTTCGTATACTTGGCAGTCGTGTTGGAACGGAACGGCGCAGTGCAAACGGAAGAAGAGAAGGAATCCTATTTCGCGATCGTGCAAATCCCATCGAACCTATCCCGGATCATCCCGTTGCCGCATCATTCCAACAGCAAGAAACAGTCTTTTATCCTGATTGAGGAACTGATCCGTCATAATATACAAACGTTGTTCAGCGGATATACGCCGCTTGCCGTCGATGAGTTCCGGCTGACGCGCAACGCCGACCTGGCTTTCGACGAAGAAGGCGCCGAGGATTTGCTGGAGGAGATAGAGAAAGAACTGCGTAAGCGGCGTTGGGGAGCGCCGGTCCGCCTGGAAATACAAAGGGGCATCCACCCTTACGCGCTCGAGGTGCTCAAAGAAGAATTTGAAATTACCGACGCGGTCTTCGAAATCGAAGGTCCCCTTGATCTCGGTTTTCTCGGCCGGCTCCCGGGCGCGGTCAAAGGGTATTCCCGGCTGCGCTTCCCGCAAGTAGATCCCGTGTATCCGCGGGAATTCGATGAGAATGACGATTTTTTCGAGGTATTGAAACAGAAGGATGTACTGGTATATCACCCGTACGAGAGCTTCGACGCGGTGACCGATTTCATCGATCAAGCCGCGGAAGATCCGGCGGTCATGGCGATCAAGATGACGTTATACCGTGTCAGCGGCAACTCTCCGCTGATCCGAGCACTAGCGCAGGCCGCGGAATCAGGCAAACAGGTTACGGTTGTCGTTGAGCTAAAAGCCCGGTTTGACGAGGAGCGGAACATCGCTTGGGCGCGGACGCTGGAAAAAGCCGGCTGCCACGTCGTCTACGGCCTAATTGGGCTAAAAACCCATGCCAAGATCCTGCTTGTCGTTCGCCAGGAAGGTCGCGACTTGAAGCGTTATGTCCATGTGGGCACCGGCAACTACAACGACATCACCGCCCGGCTTTACACCGATATCGGATTGTTTACGACCGATTCTGCAATCGGCGAGGATGCCTCCCAGTTGTTTAATCTCATTACGGGCTACTCGGAAGCCGAGCAATGGCAGGCGTTGACGGTTGCGCCAACCGTCATGAAGGACAAGCTGTTCGAGCTGATCCAGCGGGAAGCCGAGCATGCCGCCGCTGGCCGCCCGGCGCGGATTATCGCCAAGATGAACTCCTTATCCAACCAGGAGATGATCGACGAATTATACGAGGCCTCCGAAGCGGGCGTTCACATCGATCTGATCGTTCGCGGCGTCTGCTGTTTGCGCCCCGGTGTTGAAGGCTTAAGCGAACGAATCACGGTGCGCAGCATCGTCGACCGCTTCCTGGAGCATTCCCGCATCTATTATTTTGAGAACGGCGGGAACCCCGAGGTCTGGTTGTCCAGCGCCGATTGGATGACGCGCAACCTGACACGCCGACTGGAGCTGATGTGTCCTGTCATCAAACCACAAACCCGGGAGACGCTGGTGAGCATTCTTATGCTGTCGCTGGCCGATAATGTGAAAGCAAAACGCCTGGTGCCAAACGGTAAATACGAACCCATCCTCGGCGGTTCTCAGGCAGTTCCCTGCCGGAGCCAATTCGCCGCCCGAGAGATCAGTGCGTGGAAATTGCACGAATCTCCCACTCTAATCTAAGGTCCCACGCTTTCTTGAAGCTCTTGGCCGCAGCCTCGAGCTGCCTGATTTCCAGGTAAGCTTGGCTGCGGCACGTCAGCTTCAATAACACCGCCTCCTCTTCCCAAACCGTCGCTACTTCCTCTACCGTCTGCGTCTCACTGGCGTCGAGGGCGATGGCTACCTCCAACAAGGCTCCGAGTTTCTGAATCAACTCATCATCCTTTTCCTGCAGCAGATCACCATACTCCTCGAAACCTGTTTTCTTCCCGTGATTCGCCGGATAATCCGCGATCAGGCTGCACAGTACGGCTTCCCGATGGGTCAAAGCTCCCAGCGGCGCTTGCAACAGCCAATATAACGTATGCTTGTCGTATTGGTGGTAACGGATCGAGCCCCCGATTTTATACAACATAGCTGCCGTTTGAATCAGCTTGATCGGGCCTCTGTCATTCAACTCCTTCTCCAGTAACTGATACAACTGCTCGGCGTACCGACGAACCTGACGATAATGAGCAATGGGGGACAGCGCATGAAAGGCGAGTAGCGTACCGGTTTGCCATTCCAGCACTTCTTGAGCGGCAGGCACACCTAGACCCAACGTATCCTGCAGCAATCCTTCGCGCAGCCCCGAGCCGCTGACCAGGCAATGCGCCGCTCCAATGCGATCGAAGACCGCCTTCAAAATGATTGTCCCCGGTACAATGATGTCGGCACGGGACTTGGACAACCCGTCGATTCGTTTGCGTTTATCCAGCGGCAACTCAGGCAGAGTTTCCGCATAATGACGGAGACTCTCCGGCTCCAGCAGATAGTGATGGGCCAAACGGAGCGGGTACTTGCGGCGCCGTTGATCCAGCTTGCCCAACGTCCGAATCGTTCCCCCCAGCCCGATAAGCGGAAATCCCGGATGGGGCCCGATCCAAGGCAAACCGTCCAGCATCCTTTCAACTTCCGCCTGAAGATCGGCGATCTGCTCGGGCGGCCAGGGCTCCTCCGACACTCCAAATCTCACTTGGGCGTTGACCGCGCCGATCGGTAAAGAAACGCTCTCTACCAGCCTTCGGCCACGAAACAAAGTGATTTCCGTGCTTCCGCCCCCAATATCAATAATGAATCCGTCCTCGGTCGCCATTCCGCCGGCCACAGCGATAAATCCGAAATAAGCTTCCTGTTCGCCGGATAGGATTTCTACCGGCAGACCGGTTTCTTGCTCCAGGAGCTTGCCGATTTCCTGTGCATTTGCCGCGTTCCGGATGGCCGCCGTTGCCGCCACCCGGATGGCATGACAGCCATATGCTCTGCACACCTCATGAAATTGGCGCAGGATCGGAACGATCGAATGGATTTCCTTTGTTGCCATGGCCCCATTCGCATTCATTTTTTCACTTAACCGGGCGGATTCCTTCAATTCGTTAATCAAACGGTAGTACCCTTGCGGGGCCGTTTCATAGATGGCCAAACGAATGGAGTTTGACCCAATGTCGATGATTCCAACGTTCTCATGGTTATTTGGCATACGAACTTTAGCTCCCGTAATGTATAGAAATTGTGGTTCCTCGGCCTAACAGTTTTACCTCACTTTATCCCAAAATCGGGCAAAAATAAACCTTACACCTAAAAAAAAGCCAGCGCCCTGAAGGCGCCGGCCTATGAAGAAACCCGCATTTTCGGTTGGAAAAGATCTCGTATCGCTACTCGCCGATGGCGTGAACCAGTTCGACGACCTGTGCAGCGGTCTGCATTTGCAGCGCCTTGGCTGCCAGCTGTTCCATATCCGCTTTAGACAACTTGGAAATCTGCGAACGAGCCGGTAGAATCGAAGTTGCGCTCATGCTAAATTCGTCCAGACCCAATCCCAGCAGCAACGGAATCGCCGTTGCATCGCCGGCCATCTCGCCGCACATTCCAGCCCATTTGCCTTCCTTATGGGCGGCATCAATGACCATTTTGACCAGCCGCAAAATCGCTGGGTTATAAGGTTGGTACAAATAGGAAACGCGTTCGTTCATACGATCGGCCGCCATTGTATATTGAATAAGGTCGTTAGTTCCAATACTGAAGAAGTCCACTTCTTTGGCAAACTGATCGGCCAATACGGCCGTCGAAGGAATCTCCACCATAATGCCGAGCTGGATCTCATCGGATACCTGAACGCCTTCGGCTTTCAGCTTCTCCTTTTCTTCCATTAGCAACGCCTTGGCTGCTCGGAATTCATCCAGCGTTGCGATCATCGGGAACATGATTCGAAGCGATCCGTAGACGCTGGCCCGAAGCAAAGCGCGTAGCTGCGTGCGGAACAGGTCCTTCTGCTCCAGGCATAGACGGATGGCGCGGAAGCCCAGGAACGGGTTCATTTCTTTCGGCAGATTGAGATAAGGCAATTCCTTGTCTCCGCCGATATCCAATGTCCGTACGACGACCGGCTTGCCTTCCATCTTTTCCAGCACGGTCTTATAGGCATTGAATTGGATCTCCTCCGAAGGCAACTCGGTGCGTCCCATGTACAGGAACTCTGTCCGATACAAGCCTACCCCTTCTCCGCCGTTCTCCATGACGCCGACAACGTCGTTAGGCGTGCCAATGTTAGCTGCAAGCTCCACGTGGACGCCGTCCTTCGACGACGTTTGGACCTCGCGCAGCTTCTTCCACTCTTCGATTTGCTTCAGGTGCTTATCGCGTTTTGCCATATATTCGTTCAGAACGTCCTCGGTCGGATTGATGATGACGCTGCCGTCCAATCCGTCGACGATCACCAGATCGCCGCCGTTCACCTTGTCCAACACCTCTTTAGTGCCGACGACCGCAGGGATTTCCAGCGAGCGGGCCATAATCGCCGAGTGCGACGTGCGACCGCCGATATTCGTCGTAAAGCCCTTCACGTAATTGCGATTGAGCTGCGCCGTATCCGACGGCGTCAAATCCTCCGCAATCACGATCACTTCCTCGCTGATATCTGCCGGATTGACATAGCTCAAACCGAGCAAATGCGTGAGCACACGCTTGGTTACATCCCGCATATCCGCAGCGCGTTCCTTAAGGTAGGCGCTTTTCATATTTTCAAACATCGCAATAAATTCGCTTGCTGTTTCATTTAACGCAAATGCTGCGCTAACCTTGTCAGATGCAATCTTATCGCGAACCGGGGTTAGCAGCTCGGGATCGTTCAGAATCAACAAATGAGATTCGAAAATCTCCGCTTTCTTCTCGCCAAGCTCTTGAAGCGTGCGCTCTTTGATCGCTTCAAGCTCCTGCTGAGATTTGGCCAAAGCATCGTCCAGATGTGCCAGCTCCGCTGCGGAATCGGAAGCATCCCGCTGATGGATCGTATAATCGGGATGCTCCAATTTGAAGGCTTTGGCGATGGCCACGCCGGCCGAAGCGGCAATGCCATCAATCTTAAGCATTCACTTCCCCCAGCCCTTCGTTAACCATCACTTCAGTGAGCGCTTGAAGTGCTTCTGCGGCCTCTTCGCCTTCGACGATCAGCTTCAGCGAATCGCCTTGCTCCAGACCCAGGGACAGAACGCCAAGAATCGATTTCAACGTCACTTTCTTGCCGCCCGCTTCAGCGAAGGATTCGGCTCCCTTGAATTTGTTTGCTGTATTGACCAGGGCCGTTGCCGGGCGTGCATGAATTCCATCTTCATCCGTAATTTTAAACATTTTTTCCATGATTGATCCTCTCGCTTTCTGATTTATGAATTTTTGAGAATAGATATAAGATACGCTCCCTATCACATTGTAAGGGATCGCGATAACCAAAGCCAAATGCCCGCCGCCGACTCAGCGGCGGGTTCTGATGATTTACTTGATCGTAACGATATCAGTTTCGCCTTTCGGCAGTTTACCGGTCTTGTGCAGCGTCACGGACGCGCCTTCCGGAAGGTTCGAGAAGACGATTGGCGAAATGATCGAAGGTGCATGTTCCTTCACATAATCTAGATCCACTTCCAGAATCGGCTGTCCTGCGGCAACCAGATCGCCTTCCTGGACCAGCACATTGAAGCCTTGGCCTTTCAGTTTGACGGTGTTCACGCCAATATGCACGAGCACTTCCTTGCCCCCATCCGACATAATGCCGATGGCATGCTTGCTCGGGAAGACGTTAAATACTTTACCGTAAACCGGAGAGCAGATCACGCCGTCATGCGGCAGAATCGCGAACCCGTCGCCGGTCATTTTTTCCGAGAACACGGGATCAGGAACGTTGGAAATATCCATCAGCTCGCCGTTCACCGGCATCACGATATCCTCTTTGATAATCGCGTCGCCGTCTTGGGCCGCTTGCTGCTCGACCTCGGCAGGTTTAATCTCTTCCGTCTTGACGGCAACCCGCGGGGTCTTCCCGCTCAAAATGTCAGCGATTTGCGATTTGATCGTGTCAGAACGCGTTCCAAAGATCGCTTGAACGTTGTTGCCAACCTCCAGCACGCCGGAGGCGCCCAGCTTCTTGAGCCGGTCTTTGCTCACATTCCCTTTGTCCTTCACTTCAACCCGCAGACGGGTGATGCAGGCATCCAGGTGTACGATGTTCTCTTGTCCGCCCAAGGCTGACAAGATATTCTGCGGCAGTTCATCCTGTTTAACTGCGCCTTCCGCTTTCACTTCGTCCCCTTCAACCTCCGGATCTTCGCGGCCCGGCGTCTTCAGATTGAACTTACGGATAACGTAACGGAAACCGAAGTAGTAAATCACGGCTAGAATCAAACCGACGATGATAACGTTCCACCAAGGCGTACGGTTTGGAATCACCCCGAAGATCAGATAGTCGATCAAACCGCCGGAGAAGGTCATCCCAATTTTCGTCCCAAGGATATGCATCGTCATGAAAGACAAACCGGCAAAAATCGTATGCACCGCAAACAATACCGGTGCGACGAACAAGAACGAGAACTCCAGTGGTTCCGTAATCCCCGTCAAGAAGGAGGTCAAGGCTGCCGAACCCATGATCCCAGCCACGTATTTCTTGTGCTCAGGCCGAGCTTCGTGGTAAATCGCCAGCGCTGCGGCAGGCAAGCCGAACATCATGAACGGGAATTTACCGGTCATAAAGGTACCGGCCGTAAATGGCACACCGTCACGCAGCTGAGCCATGAAGATTGATTGGTCCCCGCGAACGAGTTGACCGGCGTTATTGACGTATTCACCGAATTCGAACCAGAACGGCGAATAGAAAATATGGTGCAAACCAAACGGAATCAATGCCCGTTCTACCACCCCGAAAATAAACGCGGACAACGTCCGGTTCTGCTCCAACATGAAGTGAGAAGCAGAGTTGAGGCCCCCTTGAATTGGCGGCCAGATAACGACCATCAACAAGCCGAGAAGAAGCGAAGTTGCGGCCGTCATAATCGGCACGAATCGTTTCCCGGCGAAGAAACCGAGATACGATGGGAGCTCGATCCGGAAGAACCGGTTATACATGGCCGCAGCCAAGATCCCGACGATAATCCCGCCGAACACCCCGGTTGCAAGCGTCGGGATGCCGAGCACGTTCGCATAGGCCGGATCGGTTCCGATCATCGCAGGCGTGACCCCGATGACCGTGCCCATGGTCACGTTCATGACGAGGTAACCGATAATCGCAGCCAAACCGGCTACGCCTTCCCCGCCGGCCAAACCAACGGCGACACCTACGGCAAACAGCAAGGCCAGGTTTGAGAAGACAATTTGGCCTGCATTCATCATGACGGTGGCTACGGCGTGGACGCCATGATTATCCAGGGCGGGCACCAGATCCAGAAACTCCGGACTGACCAGCATATTCCCGATCCCGAGCAGCAAACCTGCCGCAGGAAGTAGAGCCACAGGGAGCATCAGCGCTTTCCCTACCCGTTGTAATACACCAAATAAACGCTTAAACATAAATAACCTCCTGTTATGACATCGTGTGACAAACAAAAACAGGCATAAGCCAATATAGGTCATTGGTTCTGTATCGTGATCGCTTACGGATATAATACCCCGTAACCGTCCAATACAATCCAAAAAAACCTTTATCAACTCATGCCTGATCGAATCAGTCACACATTGTGATCTATGAAGTTGTTGCCAATGCACTTAGGAATTATAGCAGGACTTTCTAGTTCGCGCAAGCCAGCTACTGAAGAATCGCCGGGGCCACCCGGTGCAAATGCATCGTCAAATAGCTGACTTCGGCCTGATAAACCGGCATCTTGAGCCGTTGTTCCATCACTTTGGTCAATTTGTAAGCAAGCGAATACAAGGTTGGATACTCCTGCTTCAGCAGCATTTCCAGCTTGTCGACTTCGCTAACCTGCTCGCCGCGTCGAATCCGTTCGATCGCAAACCGCAAATGGGTCAGCAAACGGGAATAATCCAGCGAGTTGCGGAGGATCGTAAAGCGAAGCTCCGTCTCGATAATGCCAACCAGGTCAGCGATTAACTTAGCATGTCCCCTTACCTCGCTGATATGTCGGTTGGTCATGGCGCTGTTAATGTGGAGCGCAACGAAGCCAATTTCATCCTCGCCGAGATCGACACCCAACCGCTCCTTGATGAGTCGAATCGCGTATTCCGCCAGTTCGAATTCCACCGGATAGATCTCCTTCGTCTCGAACAAAAACGGGTTATGAAAAGCGATATCCTGCTCCGCTCGCTTAATCGCAAACGCCAAGTGATCGGTTAAGGCGATATGGATATGCTCGTTCAGCTCGGTCTGCGTCTTCTGGGAAATGTACATGATAATTTCGCCGATAATTTCGATCAATTGTTCGTCCACCTGGGGTACGAGCTGCTTGTATTGCTCTTGTTCCTGCTGATTCGTGAGGATAAACATTTTCTCAACGGCTTCAAGCAGGATCGAGTCCCCCGTTTTTCGGTTAAATCCGATGCCTTTGCCGATCACAACGACCTCGCCACGCTCCGGGTGATTCGCGATGATGACATTGTTATTCAACACTTTAGAAACGCGCAGGCTGTTCACAACATAAGCACCTCTTTTTCTCCTATTGTCCGAAAACGGTTAAGCCCATTATAAAGGATTTTCCGGGCCCCGTCAGCCAATTCCCAGGCATTTCAAAGGCGTCCTCGCCCAATGACCGGGCGGGACGCCGATTCGCGATTGATCCTATGACAAATTACACGGATTGATGACGGTTGTCAAGCCGGACGAAAGGCCTTACTTCCGGTCTTGCTCCGTTTCTTTCGAGGCGGCCGTCTCCAAAGCAACGGGCTCCGACGCCTTCACAGAAGCCGTAGACTTCACAGAAGCAACCTCAACCGCCGGTGGCGTGGCGACGATCTTGCCTTTAGTCAAGCCTTGAATTAACCGATCCAGTTCGATCCCCGAGACGCTCTTCAACATATCAGGCGCAGTAGCCATGAGTTCGGTGACGTAGTTGCTGACACGGGCAGCCCCCTCGCCTTTGCCGGTATCGACGACAGTTAACTTGTCGATCGAAGACAATGGAGCAGCGATTTTGCCTGCGAGCTCCGGCAGCATCTTCGTCACGATATCGAGGATCGCGGCCTCGCCGAATTTCTGGAACGCTTCGGCCAGTTTCTCCTTCGCTTCGGCCTCAGCCAAGCCGCGCAGTCGGATGATCTCGGCATCCGCGGTCCCTTTGGCCCTTTCCGCATCCGCGATCGCTAAGCCCTCCAGGCGCTTCTGTTCGGCGGAAGCTTTTGCTTGCGTCTCGATGGAGTATTGCAGCGCGTCGGCCTCCCGCATTTTCCGCGCCTTTTCAGCTTCAGCCGCCTGCTCGACCGCATAACGATCCGCATCGGCTTTCTTCTTCACTTCGGCATCGTATTGTTTCTGGCGAACGGTGATCTCCTTATCCTGCAAATCGATCTCCCGCTCCTTGCGCACCAGCTCGACCTTCATTTGCTCTTCCACCATCGTCTGCTTGGCCCGAGCTTCCTGAATGTGATAAGCCTGGTCAGCTTCAGCCTTGGCGGTATCCTGATCCTTCTTAAAGGAGGCGACCTTCAGCTCCTTCTCCTTCTCCGCTTCGGCGATGTTCGTATCGCGCACCAGCTCGGCCTTCTGCCCGGCTTCTTCGGCCAGGGCCTTTTGGATCCGCGCATCCCGCTGGGCTTCCGCCTCAGCGATATCAGCGTCCCGCTTGACCGCAGCGATCCGCGGCTTACCGAGCGCCTCTAAGTAACCATGTTTGTCCCTAACATCCTTGATCGTGAACGAGACGATTTGCAGCCCCATTTTCTTCAGGTCGCGAGCCGCCACGCCTTGTACTTCCTGCGCGAACTTATCGCGGTTCCGGTACACTTCCTCGACGGTCATCGAACCCAAAATCGAACGCAAATGGCCTTCAAGCACTTCCTGTGCTTCGCCTTTGAGCGATTCGATCGGTTTGCCCATAAACTGCTCGGCCGCCGTCGCGACGTCCTCGATCGAGCTCCCCACCTTGATAATGGCCACTCCGTCAGCGGAAACCGGCACGCCTTGCTCGGTGTAAACCTCCGGTGTCATCACGTCCAGTTTGTGGGAGAGCAGCGACATGAATTCGGCTTTTTGGAATATCGGCCAGATAAACGCCCCGCCGCCGCGGACGATTTTGATTTTACGGCCGGATTGATCATCGGATATGTTCTTGCCCCCTAGAAAAGAACCTGTGACGATCATCGCCTCGTCAGGGCTCACCGTCTTATATCGGGCCCAGAACGCCAGTCCGAGCACGATAATGACCGCAATCACGATGACGGGGATTAGCAGGAAATCCGGAATACTTTCGAACAATGACAACAGCTCCCTCTTCTTGTAATGGTGTTACATCGGGTGGGGATATAGCTCGGAAACTTGGACCGTTCCGTCCTTCGTCGTCTCGATGACGACAACGACGGTTCCGGCGGGAATTTCCTTCCGATCCCAGCTAGACGCAATATGAAGGGTGTTGCCGCCAACCAGCTTCACCATCACTTCGCCATACCCTTGTGCCGGGATAGGTACGGTCACCTCGCCGACTTTGCCGGGCAATTCGGATTCGGAAAATCCGGTGGAGTTTTCGCTGTTTTCCATCGGCCGGACATAAGCGAAATACACGCCGGCGGATAACAATACGGCGGCCACAATGGCGAGAACCACCACGCAGGCCCCTCCAAGTCCGGTGTACCGGTCCAGCAATATGCCGGCTCCGCCGAACGACGTAATCGCCGAAGCCGTGATAATCGGCTTGAGAAAATCCACGGACAGGAAATCGAACACGCCGTCCAGCCAGCTTCCGAGCAAGTCGCCAAGCAATGCGCTGATGACGGCAAACAAGGCACCGCCGACGAAACAACCCCAAAACAGCGCTTCCATCCTGTTCCTCCCTCTACCCAAAATATTGATGTACTCTACAAATACATACGTAATTTGGAGAAATATGTTTCGAAAAAGAAAAACCGGCTCGCAGCGCGATGCCGCGAAACCGGTAAGGGGGTGAGATTACAGTGATTACAGGGACATGCGATAAATTTCAAGCACGTCTTGTTTATCCAGCACAGCAAAATTACCGAACGAGCCGAAGCGAACCGCCTTCTCGGCCATGACTTCCAGTTGGCTGTCGTCAATACCGTAATCGGCCAGACGGCTTGGAGCGCCGATCGAGTTCCAGAACGACCGCAACGCTTCAATGCCCTCGAGCGCGACAGCCTCGTCGCTCTTGCCCGTAGGATCCACGTGGAAGACGTGAGTCGCCAGACGCTTGAATCGAGCGATATCCTGCTTCAAGTTATACTTCATCCAGTTCGGGAACAGGATCGCCAGGCCTCCGCCGTGCGGAATATCGTAAACCGCCGACACGGCATGCTCGATGTTGTGGGTCGCCCAGTCCCCGGACAGGCCCATGTTCAGCACCCCGTTAAGCGCCATCGTTCCGCAGAGCAGAATCGTTTCCCGGAGGTCGTAGTTCTCCAAATCCGCAGCGAGCTTCGGCGCGGTCTCGATCACTGTCCGAAGCAAGGCTTCACAAAACTCGTCCTGCAACGGCGTGTTTGGCGTCGGATGGAAATAGTGCTCGAACACATGAGACATAATGTCAACCATGCCATACACGGTTTGCTCCTTCGGCAGCGAAGCGGTGAACTGCGGATCAAGGATGGAGAACGCCGGATACGCCAGCTTGCTGCCCCAGCCGAGCTTCTCCTTCGTCGCTTCGTTGGAAATCACGGAGTTGCCGTTCATCTCCGAGCCGGTTGCGGCCATCGTCAGCACGGTTCCGAGCGGCAGGGCCGCTTTTGGCACGGCTTTCCGCTCCGCGAAGTCCCACATATCTCCGTCGTATTTAGCGCCTACGGCAATCGCCTTCGCGCAGTCCAGCACGCTGCCGCCGCCGACCGCGAGGACCAGCTCGATGCCGTTTGACTTGCACAGCTCGACCCCACGATGCACCGTAGACAGACGCGGGTTTGGTTCGACGCCCGCAAGCTCTGTCACCTCGGCGCCGATTTCCCGCAGAATGGCTGTCACTTGATCATACAGACCGCTGCGTTTGATGCTGCCGCCGCCGTAGACCAGCAGCACTTTATTGCCATAAGCCGGAACCTCGGTCCGCAACGACGCCAACTGGCCTTTACCGAAGATGAGCTTCGTCGGGTTATGAAATACGAAATGATCCATGCCAAAATCCTCCTAAATTCAGTTATGTAAAAGGGGTTCGCTACCTTAGCCTCTTCGTGCTCCCAAATTATTATACTTCCAACTGTAATGGAATAACAAACAGAAATAAGGCCGTCCCAAATCTCATCGATTGGGGACGGCCCCGTAAATAGCTAACCGGAACCTATGCTCTATTGTCTGCGATAACCGATCGAAACGACAAAGCGTTCGAAGGCTTCGCGGCCTTCCGTCGTTGCTTTGAATACGCCGGCATGTCCAAGGATTTCCGCAAACTTGCTGCCGACCTCGTCACGCAGCAGCGCTTCGGCGTCTTCGCGCGCCATCGATATGCCAACGCGTGCGACCAGTTCCTTCACCCAATCCGCATGCACGGCCAAACGGGCCGCCGGATCGGACACGGTCTCCTCATACAACGTCTTGTCCCCGCTCAGAATGTCGGCGACCCCCGCCAGTTCTTCTTTCAACCGGCCTGGCAGGATCGCTACCCCCATCACTTCGATCAGACCGATGTTCTCCTTCTTGATGTGGTGCATTTCGCGGTGCGGATGGAAGATCCCCTCGGGATGCTGTTCGTTCGTCCGGTTGTTCCGCAGGACGATATCGGCCTCGAAACCGCCATCTGCACTGCGACGGACGATTGGGGTCACCGTGTTATGAGGCACGGATTCCCCCTTCTCCTCGGAGAAGGCCAGGACATCGACCGAGGGATCGCTGTATTGCTTCCATTTCTCGTACAGATCGTCCGCCGCTTCCAGCACGGCCTCGCGGTCTTGACCGTTCACCCGCAGCACGGACATCGGCCATTTCACCATACCAACGGTCACGCCGGCGAAGTCCGAATGGGAGAAGACGGCTTCCACCGGGGCTTTCTCCAACGGAAACGTATGTCGTCCCCCTTGGAAATGATCATGGGTCAGGATCGAACCGCCAACGATCGGCAGGTCCGCATTCGAGCCGATGAAATAATGCGGGAACAACGTCGTGAAATCAAGGAGACGCTTAAACGTATCGCGGGTCAACTTCATCGGCACGTGATCGTGGTGGAATACGATGCAATGTTCGTTGTAATACACATAAGGCGAGTATTGGAAAAACCACGGCTCCTCGTTTAAGGTCAGCGGAATGACGCGCAGGTTCTGACGGGCCGGATGATTGATCCGTCCCGCATAACCAACGTTCTCGCGACACAGCTGACATTTCGGGTACACCGGCGGCGGAAGCAGCTTGGCCATGGCGATTTCCTTCGGATTTTTCTCCGGTTTGGACAGGTTAATCGTGATTTCCATATCCCCGAACGAGGTAGGCTGTTCCCAATAGATGTTTTGGCGAACCCGGTCCATCCGGATGTAATTGCTGTCCACGGACAGCTTATAGAACGCGTCTGTTGCCGCGATGATTCCCTGCTCGGTTTCCGTTCTGCGGAAGGCCGCGATCGTTTCCGACGGGCGCGGCATCAGCAAGCCCATAATTTGAGCATCCAGCAAATCGCGGTAAGTAGCGGTATCTTCTGGTATCAGGCCGATCGAGACCCCGTAATCAATCAAAATTTCGAGCGGCTCCTGCGGACCGGTTAGCACCTCCTCCGTTACTGCACCGGCGAACGGCTCATCGAAAGAAAACAACTCCAGAAGGCGGTTGCGCGAGTAGTCCACGTCCCACCAATCGATTAAGCCCTGCTCCAGCGCATAATTCACCAATCGTTCGATGGCATGAAGCGTTTCTTGACGATTTCTCTCTTCTGCTCCCATCGCGTTACACTCCCTTAATCGTTATAGCCGTTTGGATGGTTGTTATGCCACTGCCACGCGCTTTCGATGATGTTCGCCAATTGATTGCGGGTTGGATTCCAGCCCAGCACACGACGGGCTTTGTCCGAGGAAGCGATAAGCACCGCCGGATCCCCGGCGCGACGCGGACTGATGACGACCGGGAAGTCGTGGCCGGTAACGTCCTTCACGGTTTCGATCACTTCCTTAACCGAGAAGCCTTGCCCGTTGCCGAGGTTGAACACGTCGCTTTCTCCGCCGCCGAGCAAATGATTCACTGCGCGCAGATGGGCGTCGGCCAAATCGCTCACATGGATGTAGTCGCGGACGCAGGTACCGTCAGCCGTGTTGTAATCGTCGCCGAACACTTGAATCGACGGACGCTGTCCCAATGCCGCTTGAATAATCAGCGGGATCAGATGGCTTTCCGGGCGATGATCCTCGCCAATCTTGCCGCTTTCATGGGCCCCCGCCGCGTTGAAATAGCGGAGCGATACATATTTGATCCCGAGCACTTGATCAAACCAAGCCATCATCCGTTCCATGGTCAGCTTCGTTTCGCCATACACGTTCGTAGGCCGGGTCGGATCGGTTTCTTCGATCGGTACCTTTTCCGGTTCGCCGTAAGTGGCCGCCGTGGAAGAGAACACGATTTTACGTACATTCGCCTGATCCATGGCATCCAATAAACAAAGCGTTCCATACACGTTATTGTCGAAATACTTGACCGGGTCCTTCATGCTCTCCCCCACCAAGGAATTCGCGGCAAAATGAATCACTGCTTCGATCTCGTTCTCGGCAAACAGCTTGGCCATGAGCGCTTTATCGCGCAAATCCCCTTCATAGAGCTTGCCGCCGAGCAGCGCTTCGCGATGTCCGGTCTGCAGGTTGTCGATCACGACGACCTCTTTGCCTTGCTCTAGCAGCGCAGCTACCGTATGCGAGCCGATATAGCCGGCTCCCCCCGTTACCAATATCGCCATGGTTAGTTCTCCCCTTTCATCTCATGCACGCCGTCGCCTACGCCGCACACGTAAAACTCGCCATCCAACCCTGTCCGTTCTTTATAAGCCTGACCAACTTCAGCCACGAACCGCTCTACGGAATCCTCATGCACCAGCGATACCGTACAGCCGCCAAAGCCTGCCCCGGTCATCCGAGCGCCCAGCGTGCCGTCAATCTTCCGCGCCTCCTCAACCATCACGTCCAGCTCCAGGCAGCTCACTTCGTACAAATCGCGCAGCGAATCATGCGAAGCATTCATCAGTTCGCCGAAGGTCTTCAGGTCGTTCGCGCTCAGTGCGTCCACCGATTTCAACACGCGCGCGTTCTCTTCCACAACGTGTTTGGCCCGTTTCAACAGAACTTCATTCGCAAAATCTCCCTGCCACCGCTCCAATTGATCCGGCTTCAGATGGGCCAAGAACTCCAGGCTCGGTTCGCGTTTTTGCAAAATCGCCAACGCTTCATCGCATTCCGAACGCCGTTCGTTGTACTTGGAGTCTACCAGTCCCCGGCGCTTCTTCGTGTTGCTGATGACAAGTTTATATGCGCCGGTCCGGAATGGCACGAGCTTGTATTCCAAGGTATCGCACATCAGAAGGATCGCATGATCCTGGGCCCCGTTTGCAACGGCAAACTGGTCCATGATGCCGCTGTTGACGCCGACGTACTGGTTCTCCGCCCGTTGGGATAACCGGGCAATTTCAACTTTGTTCGTCTCTTTCCCTTCCATGCTCAAGAGAGCAAAAGCCGTCACTACTTCGATCGATGCCGAGGAGGACAATCCCGAACCGTTCGGAATCTCGCCGTGGAACAGGAGGTCGTAACCGCTTGTAAGCGAGATGCCCAGCTTCTTCAGTTCCACGTAGACGCCGATTGGGTAATCGATCCACTCCCCGGTTTTGCTCTTTCCGAGGTCTCCGAGCTCCAGCTCCGCCGTATACGGCAGATTACTAGAAGCGAAAGAAACTTTATCGTCCGTCCGTCTACGAATCGCCAGCGTCGTTCCGAACTCCAGCGCGGCGGGGAACACATATCCCCCGTTATAGTCGATATGCTCGCCGATCAGATTGACGCGGCCCGGTGCGTTGAATACGCGCAGCGGCTCGGAGCTTTCCCCGTATTTGGATATAAACAATTGTTCCATTTCATTCTTCTTCATTAACGTACACCCCATCTTCATGGAATCTTTAATTCTTGTACCCAGTATAATGAAATCGCTCTGCTTTGATAATGCAACTTTGCGAGAACTATATAGATAAATGTGACTTTCCAGAATATAATGTGAACAGATATCTTTCAGGGTGTATTCGCCCTTGCCAAAAAAGGAGACACGACCCTTGAAGCGAGAAACCTATAGTGCGGCCGCCAACCCGGATTTGTTCGAAGCGGAGGATCTGCATGTCCTCTTCGCCGGCGAAAGCCAGACCCTGCCCGATCACCGCTTGGGCCCGAAAGTCTATGATTATTACCTTCTTCACTTTGTGGAACAAGGCAAGGGCTCTTTTCGGACCGAATCGGCCTCCTATGAGCTCAGTGAAGGGGATGGCTTCCTGATTCTCCCCGATCAGCTCGTCAGTTATGCTTCCGATGTCGTCGATCCTTGGCGTTATCGCTGGATCGCTTTCACCGGCGCAAAGGCGACCGATCTCGTGTCGCGGGCCGGCTTCACCCCGGAGCAACCGGTATTTCGGCAGGGTGATGGCAGCCCGATTCCATCCATGCTGAGCAGCGTGTTACAGACCTTTCAAACCAAAAAAAACAGCTCCCATCTGCTATCGCTGGGGCTGTTGCATCAAATCATGGCCGAGGCCCAGGAGACGCTCGGCATGGCTTCCGCGCTGCCGTCGGGCGAATCGGGCGTTCAGCGGATTGTGAAGCAAATGATTCATTATATGTCCAGCCAATATGCGCATCCGGTTTCCATTGAACAAATGTGCGCTTCCTTGGGGTATAACCGGGCTTATCTCTCTCGCATTTTCAAAAAAGAAACCGGCTACACTCCGGTCACCTACCTCCTGAAGCTCAGAATCGATAAATCGCGACAGCTCCTTCGCGAACGTCCGGAGCTGTCGATCGAGCAGATCGCCGCTTCCGTAGGTCTCACCGATCCGCTCTATTTCTCTCGGCAATTCCGTCGGTTCCATCACGAATCTCCAAGCGAATACCGCAGAGCCGTAACCCGGACTCCCTCAGCGGAATGAGCTTTGCTTTACTCCTCCAGTCCCAGCTTCCGGGAGACGGCCCCCAATACCGCACCGATCGGCTCGGTAATCAGCAGGTCGGCCCGGTTGTCATAGGTGGTGGACGATGCGTTGATCAGCACCGTCCGTTCGCCGCGGAAATAGGTGATCAGGTGCGCCGCTGGCTGAACCGTCAGCGAGGTGCCGCCGATCAGAAGCAGGTCGGCTCCGGCTATCGCATCGACCGTATCCTGAATCACCTGCTCATCCAAGCTTTCACCGTACAGCACCACGTCCGGCTTGATGATTCCGCCGCAGGTACAACGGGGCACGTCGTCTTCCTTGCCCATCACGTCTTCCAGCGTATAGGTGCGGCCGCAGTCCATACAGGTGTTGCGGTGCACCGATCCGTGCAGCTCCAGCACGCGTCGGCTGCCCGCCTGCTGATGGAGCCCATCGATGTTTTGCGTGACTACAGCCTTTAATTTTCCCGCTCGCTCCAGTTCAGCCAAGCAGCGGTGCGCGGCATTCGGCTGCGCTTCCGGGTGAATCATCTTCGTCTTGTAGAAATCGAAAAAAACTTCGGGATGCCGGTCGAAAAACCGCCGGCTCAAAATCTCCTCCGGCGCGTAAGGCGAAGCCTTCTCCATCTGATAGATGCCCGCCGCCGAACGGAAGTCGGGGATCCCACTTTCGGTCGAGACCCCGGCCCCGCCGAAAAATACGATATTATGGCTTTCCTGAATCCAAGCCGCTAAATTGTCCGTCTCCTTGGTCATCCGTATCGAACCTCCTAATGATGGATCGTCAACTCGCGGTAACCGGCGATGATGACGTCCGCGTCACGCAAGTAACCCGCTCCCTGCGCGTCTTCGCTGTAATCCTCCGCTACTCCAATCGTCATGGCGACTCCCGCACGTTTTCCCATTTGCATATCGGCATTGCTGTCGCCGATCACCACGGCCTCGCCTGGTTGGAGGCCAAGCTCGCGGCAAGCCAACAACGCCATGTCCGGTCCCGGTTTGCCCCGGGTCACCCGGTCTCGCCCGACTATGCTGACGAACGCATCCCGGATGCCCATCCATTCCAAATGCTCCAGCGCTTCCGAGGTTGAATCAGAGGTGACGACCGCCAGCTTCAGTCCCGCATTCAGGCAATCCTGCAGGAATTCACGCAGCCCTGGCAAAGGGACGGCTTCTCGCCTCCGCTTGAGATCAGCCATAGCCGAGGCATTTAATTCCCTGACGGCCGTAATCGCTTCGTTCCATGGAAGCCCCGCAGCATACAACGTCGAAGCCAACAACGCGATGACCTCTTCTTCCGTACCCATTGCGACCGGACCGGTCTTGTCGTAACCAATCACCCGGTTCTCCCCATCCGTATGTAACCCAAGCAGTCCTGCTTTGTTTAAGCTTCCGGGGGATCCCAATTCGGACAACTTCCGCTCCATTAGACCGGTTAAAGCCACCGCCCAGCTTCCCCACAGGCCCATGAAATTCAACAGCGTCCCGTCCTTGTCAAACAAAATCGCACGGCAAGCCGCTTGGTGCCCCTGTGTTTCAATCGTGGCCATCATGATCCCCCTTCCAGTACATCCATGTCCTTATTATACCATTTTTACAACTTTACCAAGGCTCCTCAAGCTGTCATACGTTAGTCACACCCGCCAAATTGAGAACGCTTAATTTGTGATTAATATCACAAGCTTAAATCTGTAAAGAGAGTACGTTATTCATGAACTCATTTATTTAAATTTTAAACGATATCCGCTAGGGAAGTTCACTGGAAAGAGGGGAACTGGTCCGTCATGACGCCATCCAAAATCAACCCGCAAGGTGAGATATTTTTCTTGAACTTACGCTTCTTGCTGATCCTTTGTGTATTCGTCGGCAACGCCATCGAACCGCTTACCCTGCGGATTGACGGGTTGCAAACCCTCTACCAATGGATTTTTACCTTTCACATGCCTTTGTTCGTGTTCGTAACCGGCTATTTTGCCAAACCTAATTTGACCGGCGGCAAGGGCAGAAAGATCATGCTGCAGATCGGCTTGCAGTACCTCATTTTTCAGAGCTTATACTCCGTGCTGGATGTCGCGGTGTTCCGTGTAGACCACATTCACCATTCCTTCTTCGCACCGTATTTGTTGCTGTGGTTCCTGGTCAGTCATCTAGGCTGGCGATGGATGCTGCTCTTGATGCAAAAATGTTCGCCTCTTCAACAGCTTGCCGTCTCCATCCTGCTGGCGGTACTGGTCGGCTATCTGCAAATCGACGGCGTGTGGTTTAGCGTATCTCGGACGTTCGTGTTTCTGCCGTTTTTCGTGCTCGGCTATCATTTCTCCGATCGCTTGCTTCAATTTCTACAGAATCCAATTGTCAAAATCGCATCCACTCTCGTTTCGCTCAGTTTACTGGTCACTTTAGGACTCGCTACATCAAGCATCCATCCGGGTTGGCTTTACGGCAGCATGACCTACATCCAGCTCGGCCATCCCGAATGGTACGCCGGCTTGTTCCGTCTGTTGCTCTACCCCGTGCAGTTGCTGTCGGGACTCGCTTTTCTTGGCCTGGTTCCATCCCGGGCCAGCCATCTCACCAAGCTCGGTCGTCGCACCCTTTACGTTTTCCTGCTGCACGGTTTTATCGTGCGCTTGGCGGCCGTATCTCCGCTTTACGGACATGTGCATGGCGAGTTGGGCGGGTTGCTGGTCATTGCCGGAGCCGTGGCGCTCACCCTGCTTCTCGCCCAACCCTGGGTGCGCAAATGGAGCGCCCCGTTGGTCGAGCCCTCGGTAGAATGGCTGTTGAAGCTGGAACACCAAGCTTTGCGGCAGCTTGGAGCGGCCGGTAAACCATAAGCCAGGCGTAACCTGGAATATGGAAGGAGCTCGAAAATACCTTTCAAACCGAAAGGTATCTTTTTTTTGGATATTTTGAATTTTTTGAACAAACTCGTTTCATCATGGAAATCCGTGGTAAATAAAACATACGTACTCCAAAATAAGATCAAGGAGGGATTCGATGGCACGAAGCCAAAGCAAAATGACTCGAGAAGAAGCGGGACGTTTGGGAGGACTGGCCACGGCCAAGAACCACGGCAAAGCCTTTTACCAAGAAATTGGACAAAAAGGCGGCGAAGCGACCTCGAAAACCCATAACCGCGACTTTTATCAGGAAATCGGTCAGAAGGGCGGCGAAGCAACATCCCAGAAGCACGACACCGGTTTCTATCGTGATATTGGCCGCAAAGGCGGGGTCGCCCGCAGTAAACCAGGATTTAATGCATGAACCTTGTGGAATCTCCGGCCCCCCCCGGAGATTTCTTTATTTTCATAGACCGTGAAAGCGCCCTGTCCTCTAGCCATTTCCTGTGATCAACGGGTAGAAAATCATAACCACTTGTGATAGACTCTAGAGAAAACCTTTAGCGGTGTAAAGCTCCAAAACTATAACTAATCATGGGGGGATCGGTGATCATGACAGCCAAGAAGATGCGTTCTGATATGATCAAAAAAGGCTTCGACCGTGCGCCGCACCGCAGTTTGCTGCGTGCCGCCGGCGTGAAAGAAGAAGATTTCGGCAAACCGTTTATCGCGGTCTGCAACTCGTATATCGATATCGTGCCCGGACATGTGCACTTGCAGGAGTTCGGCAAGATCGTAAAGGAAGCCATTCGCGAAGCCGGAGGCGTTCCGTTTGAGTTTAATACCATCGGTGTGGATGACGGTATTGCGATGGGCCATATTGGCATGCGCTACTCCCTGCCAAGCCGGGAAATCATCGCCGACTCGCTCGAGACCGTCGTTTCGGCGCACTGGTTCGACGGCATGGTTTGCATTCCGAACTGCGACAAAATCACACCGGGGATGATGATGGGCGCGCTGCGCGTCAACATTCCAACCGTCTTCGTCAGCGGCGGCCCAATGAAAGCCGGCGTAGACAGCAAAGGACGGAAATTGTCCCTGACCTCCGTCTTTGAAGGTGTAGGCGCGCATCAGGCTGGACAAATCAGCGATAATGACCTGCTGGAGCTGGAACAATACGGCTGTCCAACCTGCGGTTCCTGTTCCGGCATGTTCACCGCCAACTCGATGAACTGCCTCGCCGAAGCGCTGGGTCTGGCTATGCCGGGTAACGGCACGATCCTCGCTGTGGCTGAAGAACGCCGCGATTTCGTTCGGGAATCCGCGCGTCAGCTGATGAAACTGATCGAACTCGATTTGAAACCTCGTGACATCGTCACTAAGGAATCCATCGACAACGCCTTTGCGCTGGATATGGCGATGGGCGGCTCCACCAACACCGTGCTTCATACGCTGGCACTAGCCCAGGAAGCAGGCATCGATTACCCGTTGGAACGAATCAATGAAGTTGCCAACCGCGTGCCGCATATCGCCAAGCTGGCTCCGGCATCCGACCTCTTTATCGAAGACGTTCACCGGGCTGGCGGCGTCAGCGCCGTCATTAACGAGCTGCTGAAGAAGCCAGGTGCGATCTTTGGCGATCAAATGACCGTAACGGGTAAGACGCTAGCCGAAAACGTTGCAGGCTGCGAAATCCTCGACCCGAATGTCATTCATCCGCTCGACAAAGCGCATTCGGAAAAAGGCGGCCTCGCCATTCTGTACGGTAACCTAGCTCCGGAAGGTTCGGTTATCAAAGTAGGGGCCGTAGATGCTTCGGTTGGCGGCTACCATAAAGGTCCAGCCATCTGCTTCGACTCCCAGGAGGAGGCACTGGAAGGAATCGCCGGCGGCAAAGTCAAAGAAGGCTGCGTCGTTGTTATCCGTTATGAAGGTCCTAAAGGCGGGCCGGGGATGCCGGAAATGCTGGCACCGACTTCGCAAATCGTCGGTATGGGGCTTGGCGCGAAGGTCGGCTTGATCACCGACGGACGTTTCTCCGGCGCTTCTCGCGGTATCAGCATCGGTCATATCTCTCCAGAGGCAGCGGAAGGCGGACCTATCGCTTTTGTCGAAGATGGTGACATCATCGAGCTTGACCTGAATAACCGCAAGATCGAGCTGCATGTCAGCGACGAAGAGCTCGCACGCCGCAAAGCGAATTGGAAAGGCTTTGAGCCGAAGGTCAAAACCGGTTACTTGGCTCGTTATTCCAAACTGGTCACCAACGCCAGTTCGGGTGGCGTCATGAAGATTTAGTTTAACAAATTTACAAAAAGGCCGTATCCGGATCATGATGATCCAGATACGGCCTTTCCTGTTCACAGATGAAAATCGAAAGAATCCGTTACCGAGTAGGCATGGAGATGCTAAGTAAAGACTCCTCTTCTACGACCTCAGTCTTCTCTAAGGTCGAATGGCTGCGATGCGAACCGGTTTCGGTGAACCTTGCCAGGAGGTGATCCATCGGCATCACCATCATTTTGGGTACCAATTCTTGAGGTTGCTCTTTTAATCTCGACTTCCCTGCGGGATGTATAACGCTCATCAATAATTTCAAATAGATTTGAGTCGAGCTCGCAAACCAACCTCTCGGCAAATCGGTAATAATAAATCCAAATTGCTCGGGTCCCCGATTAATCATGCTGACGCCATACAAAGCTTTGACCTCTTTGAGTTCGGGATGGTCGTAGATATACTGGGCCAGCTTCGGTAACGTTTTCTCAAAATTGCGAATCATTTGAATCGCCAATTGCACCGTAGTCCTGGAGCGAGTTCCGATTTCGTACAACTTCTTGTTGTCGAAATGGAGCTCCATGACCTGATCGCCTGCTTGGAGGGTTTTCCCATCGTTTAAGGCTACCGGTTCCCCGTGGTAAGGGCGGATACGGAAATGGAGGAACGGATTCTGGGTATCCGGCGTTTTCAACTGGAATATCACGTGGAAGATCTTCTCCCATAACAGCCATAAGGCCACGATACTTCGTTTGAACCAGGACACCTTCACCGGCGTTCTTCCCTTTGGTACGGGAGTCCCAGCGGGTTTGTTTTTACGCTTCGCTTCTTCCGTTACTTGAATCAATTCGTCGATGCGAATGCTGCGCAATCCGCGGCGATCCGCTTCCGTCAGCACGCGCTCAAGCGCGGTCAGCATTTCAGCCGGCGCTCCGACATTGGCACCTAAGGTAGCGCCGCAATCGTGCAGTAGAAATACTTCTCCACCCCGCAGTTTCTTCATCATGCGTTTCGTTAAACGGTCAGCGCCAACCTTCACTCGCCAATCGGCAAACATCGCCGACCACAGGACGATTTGCGTGTTGCCCCGGTTCGTAAAATCAAACAGGTTGACGATTCCCCACGGCGGACGATAATAATGGGAATCCACGCCGGTAACGTCGTAGATGATCTTATTCGTCTTCTGAATTTGTTTCTTAACTGCGGCCGGTCCCATCAGCCAGTTGGTTTTGTGCACATAGTTGTGCGATCCGATCAAGTGGCCTTCCTCGTGAATCCGTTTAATCAATTCGGGATATTTCTCCGCATTCGAGCCGACGAGAAAAAATGTCGCCTTCGCCCCATGGCGCTTGAGTAAATCAAGCAATTGCGGAGTATATTTCGGATCGGGGCCATCGTCAAAGGTGAGCGCGAACTCCTTATCGCTGGTCCCGTGCTTAAATACGCGAAAACCGAAGATCCGAGTGATCAATCCGGGTATAAAAGCGTACAGCGTAGAGATATAAAATAACCATAGCAGCAAAGTCTCCATATGCTTTCCCCACTTTTCTATGATCAATGACTTTGGCATGCTCCGTGAAAAGCATAGCATCTACACTATTTTATCACAGACGTCCCTAGTTTAGGCGCATTATTTTGGGGAAAGCACAGGAAATCGGTCAACCTGGAGAAGCTAAAATATCCATGGTCCGCCGGAACAACTCGGCGGCAAGATGCTTTGACCCTTCAGTCTGATTTTGGACCAGAACCGCCACGGCATACTTGGGTTGTTCTACCGGTCCGTAACCGATAAACCATTGATTATTGAGTTGTTGATGGTTTCGAATAACCTCAGCCGTACCGGATTTGCCGGCCAGTGGCCATTTGGCTTGTTGTAAAGCTCGCCCGGTGCCGTCCGTCACCACCAGTCTCATCCAGGACAGCAACCGTTTGGCTGTCTGTGGGTTAATCTGCCCCACGGAAGAAGGCGAAGCTTGCGAAGGTAAGTCGGATAAGAGGGATCCGTCTTTATAACGGATCTCGCTGACTAAGCGCGGCGCCATTACTTGGCCGCCGTGAAGCAGAGTTACGACTAAATTAGCCGCTTGAAGCGGGGATACCAGCACATCCCGCTGGCCGATCGCCGTTTGCGCCCGGACTCCGCCATCCGCTGCAACCAAACTATGGAACACCGCCCCCGACTCCTCATGATCGAGCGGCCGTAATCCATCCCCGCCGAGGAAGGCAGGATCGCTCCAGCCAATCGGACGACCCAGCCCCAGCTTGGCGGCAGTCCTAACTATCGCGTCCGCACTTAACCGCTCTCCCAACGTGGCGAACACAACGTTGCACGACTTAGCAAATCCCTCCTCTAGCGTGATGTTTCCATGCCCCCCTTTCTTCCAGCAAGATAGGCCGTATTTGCCATAATGGCCATTGCAGTGAAACACTTCACCGGGAACCGTGGCATGCTCCTCCAGGGCGGCAGCCGCAATCACCGTCTTGAATATCGAGCCGGGAACGGATGCCTTCACCGCTTTGTTCCCCCAATTCTCCGCCGCCGGATCAACGTGATGCGGATCGTAATAAGGCAGCGACACCATCGAAACGATATCGGCCGATTTTGCGTCTAACACGACGACCGCTCCTTCCGTCACGTTCATCGTCGCGGCCAATCGCTCAATCTTCTGCTGTAGGTTATCGTCCACCGTCGTTTGAATTTGAAGCGGGTAATATCGGCTGGCGGCCGCATTCACCCGCGTGCCCGTCCCGCCCAGCGGGTCTTTGCGGCCATCCACGGTGTAAGCAGCTCTGACGCCGCCAAGTCCCCGTAAAAATCCATCGAGCGTTTTTTCGAGGCCGGAGGCTCCGACCTGCAAGGTCAACGCGAAGTCCGGTTGATGCTTGTTCTCCCTGAGCTTCCGAATAACGTCCGGCCGCTGCGTCACAAACCCCAGCCATTGATTCCCTCGTTCGCCCGGCCCATATCGCGCCATATACGGCAGTACCTCTAGGCCTTCAAGTTTCGGCAATTTGCGGACCGCTTCTTCCCCAAGCCGGAGCAGCTCGCCAGACTCCCCTCCAGCCTTCGGCCAGACATAAGGACGCTCCAACCGTTCCCACTTACTTCGAAGTTCCGGGACTGTCGTCCCTAGAGCGCTGGCCAAGCGAGCAAGCTGAGTTTCTAAGGGCAATTTGCGAACTGGAAAAAGAATTGGCGTCCAGGCCAACTCCCCCGTTAATGGCTTCCCATTGCGGTCAAAGATATGTCCCCTCCCCGGGTCCAGTTCAATACTCTCTTCACGTTGCCGAACAGCCAATTCATTGATCGTCTTGCCGCCAACCGTCACTGTCTTAAACGCCGAAGCCGTTTGAATCCAGGCGATGCGCAGCGCAAATAACCCCATCACAACCATAAAGGACAACAACAGGTAAAAAATCCGTTTTTTGCGCAATAACGACATCGTTCGCCCTCCATTCTGTTCCCATTATTTCCTGGGAAAAGTCGGACTAAACCGCCGCACCCCCGACCAGCCGAACTCAAAATCACTCGCCGAAAAGCCTAGCTGGTAGCATTGCAGCAAACTTGTATATTTGACGCGATTCAGTCCTCGTTCATCAATGGATAAGCGGCATACAAGAGCGGCCCGAGATCGTTATTCGTTTCCGATGATTCCGCTAACCAAAACAAAACCCGGCCAAACCTGCATCGCAGATTAGCCGGGCTTCTCCCGATTCCCGGAACCCTCGGGAAATCGTATCTAACTTACTTTCAGGCGCAGAGCCTGTTTTCTTATACGGTAAACTTCGACAACGACTCTTTCAAGCCGGTGGACACGTTCTCCAGTTTGTTCGACAGTTGCACCAGCTGATCGCCGACCGTCTGCTGCTCGCTGGAGAGAGAGGCAACCTCTTCGGATGTAGCGGACGATTGCTGCGCAACCGCACTGACGTTGCTCATCGCTTCGGACAAAACCGATTGCGATTCGTTCAATTGGTCGATGGAAGCCGTCACAGAATCGAGATGATGGACGAAGCCTTCCATTTGTTGTTGTACGGATACAAAAATTTGGCTTGTCTCCTGTACCGAAGCGATTTGCTCCTGGAAGATCGGACTCGCTTCGGACAAGGTTTTGACCGTTTCGTTCATCTCTTTTTGGATCGTATCCGTAATTTCACCGACCATCGTGATCGATTGACGGGATTGATCCGCCAATTGGCGAATTTCATCAGCAACGACCATGAACCCTCGGCCAGCAGCGCCTGCGCGAGCCGCTTCAATCGTAGCGTTCAGCGACAGGATGTTTGTTTGTTGCGTAATGTTCTGCATCACGTCGAGTACCTTCAAGACGGATCCTGTGCTCGCTTTGAGCGAGTCAACTTTGGCGGTCAACGCGTTGATCATTTCGACCGTCATGTTGGTTTTCTCCATCAAGCCGCCCAAATACTCGGTCCCTTGCTGACTGGATTTCTCCACCTGACGTGCCGAGTTTTCCATCTCTTTGTTCGTTTGGATCACTTGTTCCATCTGACGAGAAATATTTTCCGTCAGCTCATTGCCGCGTTCGGCTTCGTTCGCCAAGCTGGTCGCCCCGTTAGCGATTTCTTCGGTTGCCACCGCAATTTCTTTGGCGGACAAGGCCGTTTTGTTCGAAGCTTGCGTTAATTCGGTAGCTGTATCCAATACGTCCTGTGCGGAGTTATTGGTTTGTTTGACGAGGGCGGTGATATTTTCCATCATCACGTTAAAGCTCACCGTCAACTGACCGATCTCATCCTTCGCTTTCGTATTCATCCGAACATTCAGATTCCCTCGGGAGCCTTCCTCCATCAGGTTTCTAAGCTTGCCAAGCGGATGCGCAATCATTCGAACCATCCAAATACCGATCAGAATGGCGATGATCGCGACGATAACCAAGGAGAACATCGTAAACATCAAGATGCGGTCTGCGCTCTTCGTCAGTTCCGCCGAATCCACGGTACCGATCAACTTCCACCCGGAAGCCTGGGTATTGAACGAAGCAAGAACGGAGTTACCACTTGCATCCTTGGTCCGAAGGCTACCCGACGGGCCGCTGCTTTTCCCCAGATCAAATTCACTAGCTTTCCCCTCATCGCCATCGACGGAGGAACCAACCACAATATTATCCTGTGTCAGCATTTGAAGCTTGGAGTTTTTCCCCAGGTTAACTTCTTTCAAATAACCGTTTAATACATCCAAATTCACATCGGTGATCAGAACGAAGCGTTTCATGCTGTTAACGCTTTGTACCGAGCGAGCCAGGCGGAAGACTTGTGTGCTCTTCCCTTCCGAATGGACTGGCAGCCAAACCGTCTTGGTTGCGCCGGCTAAATCCTTGAACCAAGCCTCTTCGCGTACGGTGCCCAAGAAATTAACATCCGCGCTGCCCGAAGTCACATCATCCACGATTTTGTCTGCTGACAACATGTACACCGCGGAAACTCCCTTAGTTGAGAATGTTAGCGTATTCAAGCGTGTTCTCATTTTGTTGGTTGCGGTAAACTTGTCATAGTCCGTGATGTTCGACAAGGAAGCGTCCATGATAGCGTTCTGCATTTCGTCGTCCAGGAACATTTGCTGCAGATTTTCTTCATACTTTTGCATAACGATATCCAGCTTTTGCGAGGTTTGAACAATCGTCTGCAGGTTAGCCTGTTCTGCATTGTCCTGAATGGTTCCCTTCGCCATTTGGGAAGACATAATCCCGATGGTCAACACGAAAAACATAATTGCAACAAAGAAAATCAGGAACAACCGAATGCCTACCGACTTTGAAGGATTAATTTGTTTAGGTAGTTTGTCCTGCAATGAAGCTAATACAGCTTTGAAATTCAGCGGAGTTTTGCCCGTTGGGTTAACCGCCTTTGACTTGGTCCGTTCTCCCTTTTGTTTCTTTTCCTTCTTCTTGTTGTTAGTTGCTTGGTCCTCGTTCTTTGGAACCAGACTCATGTTGATCACCCGCCACTCTTAATAGTTGCAGACCCAAGTTTTTAGGCTAGAGGTCATGCATAATTCCTGTTGGTCATTCACACTTCTCGTCAGCTATCCAATGTATTCGACAATACCTGACGTTCTCCTCTATAATATCGGTTTCACATGTAGCGGATTTTAAATAATCTTGACAAAAAACACAAAAAAGGGCCTTTCGTCCTATGAACGAACAGGCCCCTAAGCATATTGATTTTTATATTTACTTCTTTTTCCGCATCATATCGAAGTAGGATACGGGTTGTTCGACCTTCATTTTGATCCGCTGCAGCGGGTGACGGGCCGCATCCAGTTCATTTCCGGCTTCGTCGTATAGGGTCCCAACGGTCTGCTTAAAGAATGTCCCCCCGGGGCCAAAAAACTCTACCTCTTGTCCGGGCTTAAAATGGTTACGCTGTTGGATCGTCGCCATACCGGTCTTTTCGTCATACTCCATGACCAATCCCGCGAAATCGTAAGGCACCGCTTTTTCTTCCGGCTCGTAAATATGATCCTCATGGTCCGGAGTATCGTAGAAGAAACCGGTGTTTAGCGGTCGATTGGCCGCCTTATTGATTTCTTCAATCCACTCCGGCTTCAGCACGTAATGATCCGGATCCGCCATGTACGCATCAATCGCTTGGCGATAAACATTCACGACCGTCGCCACGTAATGAATCGACTTCATTCGACCTTCAATTTTGAAGCTGTCCACGCCGGCGTCGATCAAATCGGGAACATGTCCAATCATGCACAAGTCCTTGGATCCCATCGTAAACGCATTGTCGTCCTCCTCGAACAAGGGCAGTTGGGTTACTCCAAGACGGAACTTCTCCAGCACCTTGTTATCGCGGGCTTCTTCCTCAGAGATCCATTCCCCTTCCGCGCGCGCGTCCGTAAACAAATCGTATTTCCAGCGGCAGGATTGGCAGCAGCCCCCGCGATTGGAATCACGGTCCGTAAAATGATTCGACAACACGCATCGTCCAGAATATGAGGAGCACATTGCCCCATGGATAAACGACTCGATCTCAATGTCGACATGGCGTTTAATTTCCTCAATTTCCTCAAGGCTGGTTTCACGACCAAGCACGACCCGCGGCAAGCCCTGATCCTTCCAGAATTGTACCGCCTGCCAGTTAACGGTCGACTGTTGGGTGCTGAGATGGACCTCCAGTTCGGGTACAACGCGCTGCGCCGTTTCGATGATCACAGGGTCAGCGACGATAATCGCTGCGATCCCCGCCTCGTGCAGATTGCGCAAATACGCCTCAATGCCCTCCAAATCCTCGTTATGGGCAAAAATATTCGTGGCGACGAACACCTTTGCGCCGTATTTTTTAGCAAATTCCACGCCTTCCCGCATTTCTTCGAAACTAAAATTATCCGCATTGGAACGAAGGCCATATTGTTGTCCCCCGATATATACGGCGTCGGCGCCGTAATGGACGGCGAATTTCAGCTTTTCGAGATTACCCGCCGGGGCGAGCAATTCGGGTTTCGCCAACCGGTTACGTTTTCCCACATATTTCGGGATATGCTTCTCCGCGGTTTGCATCTTCGTTCACCTCTCATCATTTTGTTGGTTTATATTTTAAATATAGGTCAAAAAGTCGGCTTTTCAGCACCGAGAAGGTTGGATGAAGCTAGGGACTGAGTAGCGCAGCGTAGGTAAGCCTACGTGAGCAACGGAAGGCCCGGCTGAATTCAAGATTCGATGTTGAGTAAGCCTCCACGATTCATCATCGTGATCAAAAGCCGACTTTTTGACTTCCTTGTTCAATAGACTTGTTCTTTGTAGAAGAATCCGAAGGTTAGCTCCCGCTCCGGATCTTGTACCTCGCGGATGGCATCCATCCAGCTCTCATCGAACTCGTACCCTTCCGGGTCGCTAAAATAAGCTTCGATGGCCTTACGATATGAAGTAATCACGATTTCATTATAAGCCGCCGACTTCAGCATCGTCTCGATTTTGAAGCTGTCCACGCCTGAAGCCATAAGCATGTGCAAATCTTCCAAAATGCAGATATCGTCCGAGCTCATAATATGCGTACCGTTAGCATCCTCGAAAATCGGGAATTTCTCGTCCGGCCGCTCCGCTTCGACAAGGAAGAGTCCGCGATTCAAGCCCAGATCGCTGCCCGGCGCGACCGGCCGTCCTTGATGCGTCATATAGCTCTGCACCAAGCTGCGTTTCGAGTGATAGATATTGGTCATGCCATGGACCTGAACCTCCGCTTCGATATTCAGCGATGGAGGCATCGCGGTGATCTCGTCCATGTTCAGCTCGCGCGCCAGTACGACGCGGGATGCGCCCTTCGACCCCCAGTAGTTGGCCGTGGCATAGTTAGTGGAGGTCATCTCGGCATTCCAATGCAGCTTCAGCTGCGGTGCCACCTTTCGTACCGTCTGAAGGACAGAAGGATCGCCAAACTCGATAGCATCCACACCACATTCCGCCACCTGCTTCACGTAATCGGACAGGCCGTCCAACAAGGCATTGGTCATTAGGTTGTTGAGGCTAACATAGATTTTGGCTCCGTATTCGCGCGCCACTTGAACGGCCGCGGCGATGTCCCGGGTCGTCATCTCGCCAGGAAGGCGCATTCCATATTTGGCCTCGCCGATGATGGCTGCATCAGCCCCCGCTGCGAAGTAACGCTTTAGTTCTTCCAGCGAACCGGCTGGGACCAAGAGTTCCGGCTTTTTACTCATTTGTTACTACCACCTTTATTTATTGGCCATAGCCTTGCTAGTCTCGATGTTCTTCAAATGTTCTTTATAGGTCTTGGCGAACAGGTGTTCCCCGCTGCCATCTTTCTTCGTCACATAGAAAAGGTACTCCGACGGCTCCGGCGTAAGCGCCGCTTCGATCGATTTGAGGCTTGGCGCAGCGATTGGACCCGGTGGCAATCCTTCATACAAATACGTATTGTAGGGGCTATCCACGCTTCTTAGATCCGAATTCAGCAAACGCTCCTTCGGTTTATCCAGCACATACTGCACCGTGGCGTCGATTTCGAGCTTCATGCCGTCTTTCAGTCGGTTGTAAATGACCCCGGCTACCTTAGGACGCTCGGCATCAACTACCACTTCCCGCTCTACCAACGAAGCGACCGTCATCAGTTCGCCTAAGGTTAAACCACGAGCTTGCAGCTTTTGCGTGAAATCAGGGATTTCACCTAGCCGCTCTCCCGTTTCCTGCAGCATGCGAGCGATAATATCCCGCTCATTGCTGCCTTTCTTTAGCTCATAGGTTTCTGGGAACAAGTACCCTTCCAACCGATAGGTTAATCGCTCGTCCGCCGGGATTTGAGTCAGCAGCTCATCGTCAAGCTCGGCAGCACTCTTCGCCAACTGCAAAAACGCCGCTTTGTCGGCCAAGCCTTCCTCTGCCATCTTGTCAGCCATTTGCTTCACGGTAAAGCCTTCGGGAATCGTAAACCGGATCATTTCCGCTTTGACCACGTCGCCGCCGTTTAGCTTGGCGATGATTTCGTCATACGTCACTCCCGGGTTCATCTCGTAGACTCCAGCCTGAAAATGACTGCCTTCCGATTTCCATTTTAAATACGAAACGAACAAAAAGGAATTTTTAATTAGTCCCTGGTTTTCCAGTAACTCTGCGATTCCTGACGTCCCCGTACCCGGTTCGATCGTGAACTTGACCGGCTGCTCCTTCGCTTCGACAGGTTGCATGCCTGTGTAAACATAAATTCCGGCCGCTCCTACTCCAATGATCACGAGTAAGAGCAGGACGGTCAGCCATTTCAGCGCCTTCCTCAAGACCGCTTCCCCCTTAACAGCCAAAAAGAGCGGTAAAATCCCGCTCTTCCCGGACTGATCTATCGTGCTCCTGCAACACCTTCCCCCTTACTCCGGAAAGGTCAATTCGTCATAAAGCTCGGATACGTTCTCCCATTCCTCGTCGTCATCGATCGTGACCAGCTCTAGCTCGTCGCCGGTCATCACAATCTTGAAGATCTCCGGCTCTTCGTCCTTGGAAGCATTCTCCAGCATCAACACTGCATAAGAAGCTCCAGCAACGTCAAACTCTTGAACGACTTGATAATAGGAGGCATTGCCTGATTCGTCCTCCAGCTCCACGATCGGGCCAAAAGCGTCGCGAACCCGCGACGTCAGGACCGCTTGGTCTGCCGTAAAATCAGTCATTGCTATCTTCTCCGTCAAATTCGTCGACGAGCGTATTAAACGTCTCCTCGACAATTTCCCATTCTTCGTCGCTCTCGATCGTGTACAGCTTCAGGTCATCGCCGTCTTCCTCGTAACGGAACGCGTATACCTCTTCGCTCTCTTCTTCTTCATTCCCATCGGAATCCAGAGGAACGACCATCATATACTTGGCGTCCGAACCGTCGACTTCGAATTTCATAATCACTTCGAACTCTTCTTCATTGCCCTCTTCATCGGGGATATAAATAATTTCCGGTTCTTCTTCATTTCCGATACGATCTTTAGACATACGCGATCACCCTCACTTTATACTCTTAGAGTCCAAATAGTTTTGCAAAATCAAGCTGGCGGCCATCTTGTCGACGACACCCTTGCGCTTCTTCCGGCTGACATCCGCCTCCAGCAGCGTTCGCTGCGCAGAAACGGTGGTCAGCCGTTCGTCCCAGAGATGCACGGGGAGGTTAAACCTGCCCCGAAGCTCCTCGGCAAACGCCATGCATATTTCTCCCCGGGGACCAATCGTGCCGTTCATATTCTTCGGCAGACCGACGACAATCTCCTCCACCTCGTGCTGTTTCACCAGCTCGGCGATGCGTTCGAATTCGCTGCCTTCCCTGCGGCGCTCGATGGTTTCGAGCCCCTGGGCGGTCCAGCCTAGACTATCGCTAACGGCGACTCCGATCCGACGGTCCCCGTAATCCAGACCCATGATTTTCATGTATTGCTCCTATCGGTGGCCCGCCATGTAGAAGCGTACCAGTTCTTCTATCAGTTCGTCCCGTTCCTTCTTGCGGACCAAACTTCGCGCATTGTTATGGCGCGGTATATAGGCCGGATCTCCCGACAACAGATATCCGACGATCTGGTTAACCGGATTGTATTCTTTCTCCTGCAACGCCTGGTAAACCGTAAGAAGAATTTCCTGCGCCGACGCCTCTAGTTCATCGCCTTTGACGTTAAATTTGACGGTTTTATCCATGGAGTCCATGATGACACCTCGCTTCTTCGACATACGCCTTTATGATCGCAGCTGATTTCCTCTTAGCCTAATCATACTATACCATATCATGGGTTCCATAAGGAAATTTTCGCGGATTCACCCCGTCAAATTCATCGTTCCTTTAGGCTTGGGAAGCAATCCATTCCGCAGCTTTCTTCAAAGCTTCGTCCAGCTTGCTGGCATCCTTGCCCCCCGCCTGGGCCATGTCCGGACGGCCGCCGCCTCCGCCGCCGCATACGGCCGCCACTTCCTTGACGAGCTTGCCGGCATGCAGTCCGCGAGCCACTTCCTCTTTAGGCACGACAACAACAAAATTCACCTTGTCCTCGCTTGGAGCACCCAGCACAAGCACCGCATCCGGCAGCTTGGCTTTCAGCTCGTCGGCTAACGTGCGCAGCGCGTCCATGCTTCCGGCCTGAACGTGAGCAGCCAGGAGTTGGGTTTGACCGACGTTAACCACCTGGCTTGTCAATTCGCCAGCTTCGATCACGCTCAGCTTGCTTTGCAGGGATTCGTTCTCGCGACCAAGCTCCTTCAACTGCTGGAACAATCCTTCGACCCGTTTCGGCACGTCGTTCACATTCGATTTCAACAAGCCAGCCGCTTGCTTCAGCAAATCAAGCTGACCATCCATGAACTGGTAGGCGCCCCGTCCGGTCACCGCTTCGATCCGGCGCACGCCGGAGCCGATGCCGCTTTCGCTGACGATTTTGAACAGGCCGATTTCCGCCGAATTGTTCACGTGGCAACCGCCGCACAGCTCCAGGCTGTACTCGCCGACCTGGACAACGCGAACGATGTCCCCGTATTTCTCGCCGAACAACGCCATTGCCCCCATCGCTTTGGCTTCATCGATCGCTTTCAGCGAGGTTGTCACCGGCAGCGCGTTCCAAATCTGCTCATTCACGCGGCGTTCGATTTCCACCAATTCCTCTGGCGAAATGCTGCCAAGGTGGGAGAAGTCGAAGCGCAGACGCTGCGGTTCAACAAGAGAACCGGCTTGGTTCACGTGTTCGCCGAGCGTTTCTTTTAACGCCTTATGCAGCAGATGGGTTGCCGTATGGTTCTTCACCGTATGGCTGCGTTGTTCCTTGCTTACGGAAGCCGTAACTTCTGAACCGACTCGCAGTTCGCCGGTCTCCACCGTCACTTGATGGACATGCTGCCCGTGTGGTGCTTTATACAAACCTTCCACGGTCGCACTGCCAGAGCCGGTGCGTAGAGTCCCCTGGTCGCTGACCTGGCCGCCGCTTTCTGCATAGAAAGGCGTCGAAGCCAAAATGATTTGGCCTGATTGGCCGGCACCAAGCGTGTCAACGAAAGCGTCGTCAGCCACGATGGCGACGATGCTGGTTGTAACTTCAAGCTCATTATATCCAACGAATTCCGTTTTAGTCGTAAAATCGGCCAGAACTCCGCCTTGCACCTTCATGCTACCGCTCTCGTGGCGGGCCGCCCGGGCACGTTCGCGTTGCTCCTCCATGGCAGCTTCAAAGCCTTCACGGTCGACACCCAGCCCTTGTTCCGCCGCAAAGTCCTCGGTCAGGTCCAGCGGAAATCCGTAGGTGTCATACAACTTAAATGCATCTGCCCCACTGATCAGTGTGCGGCCGGCTGCCTTCGCTTCGCCGCTGATGTCCGCCAAAATCGCCAAGCCGTCGCTGAGCGTTTCGTGGAACCGTTCTTCCTCGGCACGAATAACTTTTTCGATGAACTCCCGTTTGGTCACAACGTCCGTATAATAGGTGCCCATGATGTCACCGACGGTTTCCACCAAGCCGAACATAAACGGTTTGTCCATTCCGATCAGCTTGCCATAACGCACCGCGCGGCGCAGCAAGCGGCGAATCACGTAACCCCGGCCTTCGTTGGACGGCAATACGCCATCGGCCACGGCAAATGTCACCGTACGAATGTGATCGGCGATGACCTTGAGCGCCACATCGCTTTCCTCCGCCGTACCGTAAGTTACTCCGGCCATTTTGGCTGTTTGCTTAATAATCGGTTGGAACAAGTCGGTATCGAAGTTGGAGTTCACATCCTGCAGAATGGACGCAAACCGCTCCAACCCCGCCCCAGTATCAATGTTCTTGTTCGGAAGCGGCGTATAGCTGCCGTCCTTATTATGGTTAAACTGCGAGAACACGAGGTTCCAGACCTCGAGGAATCGTTCGTTCTCACCGCCGGGATAACATTCGGGATCGGACAAATCGCCGTAAGCGTCGCCGCGATCGTAGAAAATCTCCGTACAAGGTCCGCAAGGCCCTTCACCGATGTCCCAGAAGTTGTCCTCCAGCTTTACGATGCGTTCGGCCGGTAGTCCGACTTTCTCATTCCACAGCTTAAATGCTTCTTCATCCTCGGGATACACGGTGACCGATAGACGCTCTGGATCAAAGCCGATCCACTTCTTGTCGGTCAGGAATTCCCAAGCCCATGTGATCGCTTCTTCCTTAAAGTAATCCCCAATCGAGAAGTTGCCCAGCATTTCAAAAAACGTATGGTGCCGGCGCGTCTTGCCCACGTTCTCGATATCGTTGGTGCGGATGCATTTCTGCGAATTCGTCAGGCGCGGATTTTCCGGCTTAACCCGCCCGTCAAAATACGGTTTGAGCGGAGCCATCCCGGCGTTGATCCACAGCAGGGACGGATCGTTATGCGGTACGAGCGAGGCGCTCGGTTCGATTTTATGGCCTTTGCCGGCAAAGAACTCCAGCCATTTGGAACGAATTTCACTTGCTTTCATCGTATAGACCTCCTAATTTATCCTCTAAAAAAAACAAAAACGCCCCTGAAAATCAGGGACGATTAAATCGCGGTACCACCCTGGTTATCGCTCCTGATGCGGCTGGACTTCGTCCGCCAGCGTCTGTAGCGATCGCCTCGTCGGCCCGGTAACGGGGACCTGCCGGTGAATTTAGAGCTCACACTCCGAAATTAGCTTTCCGTCCGCGCGAGATTTCAGGTTCTCTCAGCCGCCGCTGTGGCCTTCCCTTGCGGGACGCCGCTTGCAGCGGAACCCTTCTCTGGCAAATCCGCTTGCCGAACGTACTTGATTTCATCAACGTTTTTTAGATTTTGCACATAACATTTTAAGTATATAAGGCGGGTTACGCCATGTCAATGCGCCATATTCACATCGCTTTGCGCCGAACGTAATAAGTATAGAAATGCTGGATAATCACCTTCACCACGGCAAAAAACGGCACAGCCAAAATCAGCCCGGGCACCCCCGCCAGTTCCCCGCCGATCAGGAGCGCCAGAATAATCAGCATGGGGTGCATATGCAAGCTCCGCCCCACGACTTGCGGGGAGATGACGTTACTTTCGATCATTTGGCAGAGCATATTGACGAGCAAGACAAACAGGACCATTTTCCACGAAATCGTTGTCGCCATGATCAAGGCCGGCGCTGCCCCGAGAAACGGGCCCAGATAAGGTATGATATTGCAAACAGCGACCACTCCCGCTAGCAGCAGAGCAAACGGCATTCCGATAAGCATATAGCCGATGTAGGCCAGCACGCCGATGATGATGCAAACCAGGAGTTGCCCCCGAACGTAGTTGCCCAAGGCCATGTCGATTTCCTTCAGCAACGTCATGATCGACTTGCGCCGCGAACGCGGCAAGTACTGCAGCATCAGCCGTTCAATCAGCTCGATGTCCTTCAGCATGTAGAAGATCAGAAATGGAATAATGAACGCATTAAATACCACGCCGATCGTTGTCCCGATATTGTCTAAAAAGCCGGAAATCGAACTTGCCAGCCGGTTTTCGAATTGATAAAACCAGTTGTTCATCCCCATGCGGATGCTCCCGGGCAAAATGCCGTTGTCCCAACGGTTCATCATTTGCTGGGTGTGGATGGTCAGCTCCGGCAAATGCTCCCCGAGCTCCTCCAGCTGTTCGACGAACATCGGGATCACGTTCATGAGCACCACCGAAAGGCCGGTCAGGAATACCGCGTAAATCAACAATACGGCCATCGTCCGCGGCACCTTGCGCCCGCCGAGCATGCGAACGATCGGATTCAAGACATAAGAGATGATAATGGCGATCACGAACGGAGCGAACACCGCTTTGAGAAATCCATAAACGAGCGCAAACATCGGGCGCAGCTGCCACACGAAAAACAAGATGACCAGCCCAAGCAACACCCAGACGCCATATCGGAACAGCTTGCTTTTGGCGATCGGTTCCATCGGTTCCATCGGCTTCATGCCTCCTCCCCCTTCGCGGCGGTTAATCGTATAGATCAGTATTTGCCTGGAGAGGGAGATTTATGAGAGGGTGGCTGCGAAGGGCCGGAGATGTGTGGGATGACGAGAACCGGTAACTGGAAAAAGATTAGAAGATCGCTGAGGGGCCTACGGGTGAAATGTTCTTCCGATCGCTGTTGCTCGCGGATTTCTCTGACTGGACTAGATTCATACGATGTAGAAATCCACTCGCAAAGGCGACCACTAGCGTTTCTCCAGAATCATTTCTCCCTCTGGCCTTTTGCGCTCTTCGAGTGCTTTCTTTGGTGATCCCCGGCTCTTGGCAGCCGGGAGGGGCATAGCCGCAGCCCGGCGAGTTGATTGCCGGAAGAACCGGTGAAGAGCGTTGGAGGCGACAAGTGAAATGTTCTTACGATCGCTGTTGCTCGCGGATTTCTCTGACTGGACTAGATTCCTACGATGTAGAAATCCGCTCGCAAAGGCGACCACTGCCTTTTCTTCAGAATTATTTCTCCCTCTGGCCTTTTGCGCTCTTCGAGTGCTTTCTCTGTGGGCCTCTTACTCCTAACGGACCTGAGAGACGTTATTGAGTCATTTCCCGACTATTTCCCGATGTAACGGACTCAGCAGCCGTTATTTAGCCGCAAATGCAGCCAACCGAGACAATTCCGCTGGAATAAGGTCATCTCAGTCCGTTAGGTTTCAATGGTACGGTTCTCGCGGCCAATAACGTCCCCTAGGTCCGTTAGCCGTTAGCCACGCGTGCAAACCGAAAAAGCCCTGACGCATCTTATATTGCAGATGCGTCAGGGCTGCTCAAAATAAATAACGAACCTGAGGCGGACAAGAGCGGCCCGAGGTCATTATTTACATGCGTTGAATAAGCTAATCCCCTACTAATTGCCGCTCAGCGGTTCTTCAATTCCTCATAATGCGCCAACGCCGCTTGGTGGATCGGGTGCTCGGCGTCGAGGCCGGTGTATTTGGCCAAGGTCTGCGAAGCGCCGACTTCTTTCAGCGACGCTTGCAGTTCCGCGGCTTCCGGATCGTCCGGAGACTCGAAACGGAGCGCCATCGCCATCGTCAGCGCCAGGTAGCCGTATCCAAACTCCCGTTCATACGCCTGCGTCGCCGGGGAGACCAGCCGGTCGCCGGCGGACAGCTTGCGGATCGGTGAACGGCCGACCCGCGAAACCTCGTCCGTCAGCGCCGGATTGGCGAAACGCTCCAGAGTCGTATCGATATACGCCTGATGCTCGGCTGACGAAAACCCATGTTTCGCCACAAGCACCGCCCCGGTCTCCGAGAGGACGGCACGTACATGATGAACGACCTTCTCATCGTTCATGGCTTCCTGAATCGTGGCATGGCCTTGCAGGTATCCCTTGTAAGCGGCCGAGCAATGGCCGGTATTTACGGTAAACAACTTGCGTTCGATATAAGGCTCCAACCGGTCAACATAGTGCACTCCCTCGACCCGGTGAAAGCCTTCGAACATTTGGGACTGATCCACCGCCCATTCGTAAAAAGGTTCCACAACGACCTGCAGCGGATCCTCATGCTGCTGCAGCGGAACGATCCGGTCGACCGCCGCATCGGGGAACGCTACATGACTGTCGGCCCACTGCCGCGTTGCCTCGTCCAGTTGGGCATAGACATGCTCCTTAAGCTGGGAGCTGCCGCCGATGGCGTTCTCGCAGGCGATGACATGAAGTGGGGATGCCGCTTCATTGGTTTTCCGCAGCATCAGCCCTTGGGCGATCGTACCGGCGATATGCTTCAGCACCGAAACCCCAACCGCCGTGGTTACCAAGTCGGCTTCGGCAATTGCCCGGGCGGCGGCGACAGGGTCATTCACGCTGTTGATCGCCGTCACGCCGCTCACAAGAACGGTTTCCCGCTGATCGCTGGCCAGAGTGACAGGATATTCCTTACGCCGCGCCAGCTCCGAAACCAGTTTCTCGTTGACATCGACAAAACAAACCTCGTAACCGGAATGGGACAACAGCAAGCCGATAAACCCTCTCCCGATATTCCCTGCGCCGAAATGGACCGCCTTCATGCCTCCATCCCCCCTTCGAGAATTTCCGCGATCTCCTCTTCCGTCTTTGCATTCATGATCCGCTCCAAGTTGGATTCCTCGGTGAACACCATGGCGACGTTGGTCAGGACTTCCATATGATCCCCGCCGGCAGCAGCAATGCCAATGACGATAAAAGCTGGCTCATCGCCGCCGAAGTCAACGCCCTCAGGGAAGCGAACAACCGACAGTCCTGTCGAGGAAATCAGGCTTTTGGCCTCCTTGGTTCCGTGCGGGATCGCGAGGCCGCCGCCCATATAGGTGGAGACGATCTCTTCGCGCTCGACCATTTTGTCGACGTATCCCTCCGTAACGTGACCGGCGTCAACCAGCAGCTTCCCGGCCATGCGGATCGCCTCGTATTTATCGTTAGCTTTTCCATTTAATATAATTTTCTCTTTAGACAGTAATTTCATGATTGTTCTCTCCCTTTCCACTGATTTTCCTATCTTCCGGATTTACAAATGTTCAAAATAAACCAACAGTTCAGTCGCCAAAAAGTTTCGGATTTCCTGACGCTCTCCCGTTTCCAGCAGTTCTACCAGCTCCGGCTTCAGCAGCAACGCACTGATTTCACTAAGCACCTCTAAGCTCTCACGCGACAGCTCGCGTGGCGCAAGCATGAATAGCAGTGCGCCTACTTTCGTCCCGCCGTCGAGCAGTACAGGCTCCTCCAGCCGGAACAAAGCCAGCGAACGGGTATTCACAAACCGGGTTCGCGTATGGAACAAAGCGAGCGAAGTACCCGGAATAACCTGACTGGCCATTTTTTCCCGTTCCAGTAAACGGTCGGCTACAGCCGCAATGTCGGATACGGAAGGTGGAACGAACGATTGGTTTATTTCCTCCAGTGCCGCCGTTACCGTGTCTCGGAGCGAAGCCCCCCGGTTATACAAGGTACTCACGTCGAACTGATCTAACAGACTGACAACTTCGTTAAGCGCCATCGACAACGACCGTACCTTATCAAAGGCCCTGGTTTTGGCCGATTCCGGCTCGGATGCCGGCTTACGAGCCCTCAGCGTCGTATGCTGCACGTACTCCAGTAACCGCTCGCTGTCCTCGTCCGTGAGCAGCGGGCTCAATTTGACGTAACGATCCTCTGGAAGAGGCAGATCGATCGTCGAAATCATTAAATCATAATCAGACTCTGGAAGCCGCTTGGCTTCATACCATGAGACGTTGCCCAGCACTTCGATCTGCGGCATCTCCTTGGCGAGCCGCGTAGCTAACAGTTTGGAGGAGCTCAGCCCGCTTGAGCAAACCAAGATAGCCCGCACGTTGCGGCCTAGCTGATTCAACCGTTCGATCGAAGCGCCGAAATGCATCACCAGGAAGCCGATCTCTTCATCCGGCACGTCCAGGCCGGCTGCGCTGTCGTTCATCGCCTCCCGCACGATGCCGAACAGCTCCTCGTAATCCTTGCGGATAGCGCCTAGCAGCGGGTTGCGGATGCGAGAGCCTTCGCGAATCCGCTTAAACGCTGGGCCCATATGCTCAAGTAAGCCGCTATGCAGCAGGCGGTCCTCCTGAAACGGGATACCGGTTCGCTTGACGACGTTCTCCGTTAGTCGGTATACGGTATCAACCAGTTCTAAATCCGCTTGAACCAGCTCAGGAGAGGCTTCCTTGGCCTGGCTGAACAACCCGTTCATATAGGTGATTTCATCCGGTGGGAACGTAAGCGTGAGCTTGTCGGCCAAACGTAGCGCAAAGCGGGCCGTCTCAGCTGCGTCTTGCTCTCCGCCCCCGGTGGAGGCCACCTTGCCAGAGTTGTTCAAACCGTTTACGAATCTCCCCGCGTTGATCCGATTCACCGAAACGGAGAGATGGATCAACAGCTGAGTGTAGGCATTTTCGGACAAATGTTCCGTCCAATTCCAATTCATGGCCCATAGCGTATTCTCCACCGTCATCAGGTTGTGTGTGCCAACGACCTCCAGCAGCCTCGCGGTAGCTGAGGAGACTTGACTTTCCGGCGATCCCCCGATCAGATCCGAGTAATCCAGGTGATCGGCTGCCAATTGGCATAAGGCCTCGCGTATCTCCCGCTCATCACCGATCAACTCGACGCCGTAGCCCCGGCGGCGGACCAGCTCCAGTCCGAAGCGGCGGGTCCAAGGCTCTACCTCATCCAAATCGCTGCTGATCGTTGCTACCGTGACTTTCAGGCTATGAGCTAATGTAAACAACTTGCATGGCTCCTGCTCCTCCAGCAAGCGGCAAATCAACAAGAGCTGCCGCTCCTCTCCCGAGTAGTCACTAGGCTTATCCACCAGCAGCAAACGCCTGGCTTCCTGAAGCTTCTCACCTTCCTCGCTATCTGCCGCATTACTCCAAACAGAAATTCCGGTACCGGACTTACGGTGCAGGATCAATCCGAAATAGGCCAGGATTTTTTCAATCTCGTCCAGTTCCCGGTGGACTGTTCTGACGCTGACGTTAATCTCCGCGGCGATTTCCGCAGCGGTCATCCCGTTCTTGCGCCCGAGGAGGAGGATGAGGATCTGCTTTTGTCTTGCGGTCATTTTCCTCATATCAAGTCTCTCCCTAATATAGACGCAAAACACCGGCGACTAATCGCCAGTGTTCTGCCCCCGCATCGTAACCGGCGCTACTTAGCCCTTCAGCCGTTCGACCAGTTCATCGTATTTGGGACTCTTCAAGAAATTATCAATGGAGATATGTTCCGCATCCGGTTTGTTCGCGATGGCGCGGTCCGTCAGCGTTTTTTGCGTAATAACGATATCTGCGTCGCTAGGGATCTCACTAACAGCTGAATTGACGACAGTCACCTTCACGCCCGCATCCTGCATCTTCTTTCTCAGGACCGAGGCGCCCATCGCGCTGGAACCCATACCCGCATCGCAAGCAAACACGATTTTGTTCACCGTTTCTTTTTGCACGCCGCCTACAGCAGCAGGAGCTGCCACCTGGTTCTTCGAACCTGCGGATTTCATCTCTTTCATTTTCGCCGATGCTTCTTCCAAGTTCATATCCTCTTCGTCTTGTTTACCCGTTTTGAGCAGTAGCGAAGCGATCAAGAAAGAAACGACCGTTGCGACGATTACACCGCTTAACATCGGTACATATCCGCCCTTCGGCGTCATCAGGAAGTAAGCGAAAATACTACCCGGAGAAGGAGAACCTACAAGACCGGCACCGGTCAATTGGAACGTGAACGTACCTGCCACACCACCGGCAATGGCTGCCAGAATCAAGATCGGCTTCATCAAGATATACGGGAAATAAATCTCGTGAATCCCGCCCAGGAAGTGGATCACCACTGCGCCTGGAGCCGATTGTTTCACCATGCCGCGTCCGAAGACCCAGTAAGCCAGCAGGATGCCAAGACCTGGACCCGGGTTCGATTCGAGCATGTATAACATCGATTTGCCGACACGCAGCGCTTCTTCCGAAGCGATCGGCGTAATAACACCATGGTTGATGGCATTGTTCAGGAACAACACCTTGCCTGGTTCAATCAAGAGGTTGACCAGTGGGAGCAATTTTGCCTCCACCAGGAAGTCAACGCCCGAAGACAAGCCTTTGCTAATCGCGGTGACGACCGGACCGATGCCGCTGTAAGCTCCAAGAGCCATCAAGCCGCCAAAAATCCCGATCGAGAAGTTATTGACCAGCATTTCAAAGCCGGATTTGATCTTCCCTTCGACCAATTTGTCGAACTGCTTGATGATCCAAGCGGACAACGGACCCACGATCATCGCGCCGAGGAACATCGGAATATCGCTGCCGACGATCACCCCCATCGTTACGATCGCAGCCGTTACTGCACCGCGTTTGCCATGTACCATGTTGCCGCCGGTGTAACCAATCAGGAGCGGCAGCAAGTATTTGATCATCGGATCAACCAACTTGGCGAGATATTCGCTTGGAATCCAGCCGGTAGGAATGAAAAGTGCGGTGATTAACCCCCAAGCGATAAATGCGCCGATGTTCGGCATAACCATCCCGCTGAGCGCACGACCGAACTGCTGAACCTTGACCCTTGCTCCGCCGGATCCTGCAGACGGTTTTTTCGTTTGTGCTATAGCCATAAAGAGAAACCCCCTTAGAATGATGTACGGACCATCAACAACGTTGACTTGTTGGATTACCGTGCTTCTAGACTCATCCTAAATCAAAGCGCTTTCTTTCTCAATCAAATGAAAACACGGTTTCGTCATGATTATTGTTGACAACATTTGAAGAGCGATTCCTCTATACAAAAAAAGCCATCCCCTTCACGATCAAATGGGGACAGCTTTTGCATTTCCAAAGCCTAGCAGGAATATATTGTTACGAGGAAGCGTGCATTTGCGAGAAGTCCTGCACCATTTCCTCGCCGAAGAACAGATCGTCCAGCGAGCTGAGCGTACCGTCTTCCTCGACTTGATATACGGACATTTTGTCGCCGTTCACCGTTAGTTCAATAAAGCAACCCCAGCAGTAGAACTGGTGGGAGCCGATTTTCCCGATATCCTTGGAATTGCAATTTGGACATTTCATCATAGAACCATCACCTATCCATCCACAAAATTCACGGCTTTTCAAGCAGCTGTTCGCTGCCCAGGGGCACCATGATCACATTTTCCCCTCGGGTCATTTCCGGCAAAAAAGGCAGCAGCTTGCGCCCTTCCATGAGATCGGTGAAAAACCCGTCGCTAATTTCAATTCCAGTAATTGTGTTTCCCAATTCATGCTCAAAATAAACATCCGTCACATGACCCAGACGAATTCCGTCCTCAGTCAGGACCGGCAGCTCTTTTAATTTCCCATTTCCCGTTAAAAAGGTGTTCTGTATGTTCTCGGCTCCCCATTTGCGGACAGCCTGTTGATTACGAATCATCACAGCATCATCGCCGTAAGCCACGATATCGTCCCACCCTACCGCCTTGACACCGGAAGTCCAAAATAATCGATTCTCCAGCTGGATGCCGACGATCGACCAGTCATGGTTTAGGAGGATGTCAACGACTTTCCCGACCTGCTTGCCATGCTCCACATCATAAACGGTCAGGCCAATCATTTCTTGCATTCTCATGTTGAATAAGACACTCCCTGCTTGGGCATTTCATACGGTGCCGAAAATCCTATACCTCCTCTCCGCAAAAGCCGATTTGAGCCCAAAAAGGTGCCCATTATTTTCTTCTACGAAGTCGTTCCAGGATGGTTCCAATTTTTTCGGCAGTTTCGGAAATTTCTTCCCTAGTATTACCCAATCCTACACTAAATCGAATCGCGGATCGCAAAAAACTTGCCGGAAGATGCATCGCTTCCAGCACGTGCGACGGCTCCAAGGAGCCCGAGGTGCACGCCGAGCCGCTGGAGGCGGCAATGCCTTCCATATCCAGATTCATCAACATCGTCTCCGAATCCACTTCCGGAAAGCTGAGGTTGACGATATGCGGCAGTCGATCGCTCGGGTGGCCGTTCACATGGAAGGCTTCGCGGGTGATCCGCTGTTCCAAAGCGGACAGCAGCTCCTGGATCAACAGACGATCATGCGCGGTGCGAGCCTCTCGCTCTGCCACGGCCAATTCAACGGCTTTGGCAAAACCGGCGATCCCGGCCATGTTTTCCGTACCAGCCCGGCGTTTTCTCTCTTGCAGTCCGCCGTGCTGGATCGGATCCAGCTGAAGATCCTTCCGTACATATAAAGCTCCGACGCCTTGGGGTCCGTTGATTTTGTGCGAAGAGAAGCTCATCAGGTCGACCGGAAGCTCGCGGCAGGAAATCGGCAGCGAACCGAGCGCTTGCACGGCGTCCACATGAAAGACGATCCCCCGCTCCCTGGCGATGGCGCCGATTTCGGCAATCGGCTGAATCGTTCCAACCTCGTTATTGCCGTACATCACGCTAATCAGGATCGTATCGGGACGAATGGCTTCCCGTACCTGTTCCGGATGCACCTGACCGTAGCGATCCACCGGCAAATAGGTTACCTCGAACCCGTCCTTCTCCAGACGTTCGCAGGAATGCAACACCGCATGGTGCTCGATGGCGGTCGTGATGATATGGCGACCGTCCGCCTTGCGGGCAGATGCCGTGCCAAACAACGCCAGGTTATCGCTTTCCGTCCCTCCGCCGGTAAATACCAGTTCATCCGGACGGCAGCCGATCCGAGCCGCAATCGAATCTCGCGCCCCGTTCACCAGACGTTTGGCTTCCCGTCCAAAAAAATGAACGCTGGATGCATTACCGAGTTGCCCCCGCATCACCTTCAGCATCGTTTCCGCGACGTCCGGATGGATCGGCGTGGATGCGGCATGGTCCAAATAGATATGCTTCATGGCTCTCACCTTGTCCAAATCACTTTTTTTATTAACGTATAAAACGTAAATCACCGCCCCGGGATCGGGACGGCTACCGAATCGTTTGTTGATTGTATCCCACCGCATTCATGATGACAAGTCGGTTCGCAGATTAAATGTAGAACATGTAATTTTCCTTGGCTCCGTGCTCCTCGAAATTCACCAGATTCTCCAGCGTCGTCGAATCCAGCACTTCAGCGATACTATCGCGGATGCGCAGCCACAAATCGCGTTTTGCCGGATCATCCTCCTCGGTGAAGTCCACCGGGGAAATCGGCCCCTCCAACACGCGGATGATATCTCCAGCCGTAATTTCACTGGCTTCCTTGGAAAGAATATAGCCGCCGTAAGCCCCGCGTACGCTCTTTACCAAGCCGGCGTTGCGCAGCGGTGCGATCAATTGCTCCAGATAATGCTCGGACAATTGGTTTTTCTCGGCGATGCTTTTGAGAGAAGTGGGCCCCTCGCCAAATTTGGCGGCGAGCTCCATCATAATGGTCAATCCGTAGCGTCCTTTTGTAGAAATCTTCAAAGAAGGCACCTCTTTCAATTTTCGAGTAAACTTTATATAATTAAGCTTTGATCCTAAAAAAGACAGTCTCGGGCCATCCGCCGCGTACTTCCGCGACAGCCGTGCCCAAATCCGGGAATTCCTCCCTATTCCTATCTTTACCCTGTGCTTATCGTAACATATCATATGTGTTTTGGAAAATAAAGCAACAAATATGGTAAAATAAACGGCGAGCGAACGCCGCTCGAAGGAGTGATAATCATGGCGAAGCCTAACAGCGAAACCCGCGTCGTCGTCGGCATGTCCGGCGGCGTCGATTCCTCGGTGACCGCGCTCCTGCTGAAGCAGCAGGGTTACGATGTCATCGGCATATTCATGAAAAACTGGGACGATACCGACGAATTCGGCTACTGCACGGCCGAAGCGGACGCCGAAGATGTTCGCCGCGTCTGCGAGCAGATCGATATCCCTTACTACACCGTGAACTTCGAGAAGCAATACTACGATAAAGTATTTGCCTATTTCCTCGAAGAATATAAGCGGGGCCGGACGCCAAATCCCGACGTCATGTGCAACCGGGAAATCAAATTCGGCGAATTTCTGAACAAAGCGCTGGATCTTGGCGCGGATTACGTTGCGACTGGGCATTATGCACAAGTCGTGGAAGAGAACGGGACGTACAAGCTGCTGCGAGGCGTCGACAGCAACAAGGATCAAACTTATTTCCTCAATGCCCTGAATCAGGAGCAGTTATCCAAAGCCATGTTCCCGATCGGTCACCTGCCGAAACCGGAGGTGCGTCGGATTGCGGAAGAAGCCGGTTTATATACGGCTAAGAAGAAAGACAGCACCGGCGTCTGCTTCATTGGGGAACGTAATTTCAAGGAGTTCTTAAGCAACTACCTACCGGCCAAATCCGGCGATATGGTTGATATCGTCACCGGCGAAGTCAAGGGCCGCCACGATGGCCTAATGTACTATACGTTAGGCCAACGGCAAGGACTTGGCATCGGCGGCTCCGGCACCGGCGAACCGTGGTTCGTCGCTGACAAAGATCTGGAACGCAACCTTTTGTACGTCGTGCAAGGCGACAAGCACCCCAGCTTGTACTCGACGTCGCTGATCGCTTCTGGCGTCAATTGGATCGCCGGTGCTGACCATCTGCCGGAGGGTCCGTTCCACTGCACGGCGAAGTTCCGCTATCGCCAGCCGGACCAAGGCGTGACGTTGACGAAGCGGCCGGACGGCACCGTGCTTGTCGAGTTCGATCAGCCGCAAAAGGCGATCACCCCGGGCCAAGCCGTCGTGTTCTACCAAGGTGAGGAATGCCTCGGCGGAGGCACGATCGAAGCCCCGGCGAAACTGCGGGCGGAGGCTGCGGCAGCGCAAGCTTAAGCAGGAAGAAATAAAGCGGGAGTTAAGGCGTCTACATTAGACCCGAACCTCCCGCTTTTTTTTTGCGTGTATAGACATGGCACTTACACTCATGCACTCGGCTTACTTGCCGTTTCTGCGCCGCAGCTCTTGGTTGTGTTTGATCTTCGCTTCGTTCCCTTGCTCGGTGGCATGGTAGAACGAACGACCAGCCAAGCGTTCGGGCAGGTATTCCTGCTGCACATAATGACCAGGGTAATCATGCGGATATTTGTAGCCCTCGTGCCCGAGCTTCACTGCTCCCTTATAGTGGGTATCGCGCAAATGCAGCGGAACCTCGGCGGATTTGACCTCCTCGATAGCTGCCATAGCGTTCCCGATCGCCTCCACGACGCCGTTCGATTTAGGGCTTTCGACCGCAAACAGGATCGCCTGAACGACGTTTAGCCGCGCTTCGGGCCAACCGTTGTTCCGGTAAGCGTCCAAAGCACTGATCGCCTGTACCAGCGCTTGCGGGTTAGCCAGGCCGATATCCTCGCTGCTGGCGGCGATCAACCGGCGGATAAAGGTCATCGGATCCATCCCCAGCTTCTCCACGGCATAGAGGAACCAGAATACCGCCGCATCGCTGGAACCGCGAATCGACTTGTGGAACGCAGACAACACGTCGTATTGCGTCGACTCGTCCGCTTTGACCAGCGGCCGACGGATCGATTCCTCCGCCACCTCAAGCGTGACATGCACCGTGCCGTCCGATTGCGGCGGCGTGGTCATCGCGGCCAGCTCCAGGGCATTCAGCGCGCGCCGAATGTCGCCGTTAGCCATCGCGGCAATGTGCAGCAACGCCTCATCGTCGACCTGCAGCGGCATGAAGCCAAGCCCTTTCTCTTGATCCGCCAAGGCCCGCCGCATCGCGATCAGCGAATGCTCTTTCGTCAGCGATTCTAGTTGGAACAACGTGGAGCGGCTCATTAAGGCGCCGTTGACGTAGTGGAACGGATTTTCCGTCGTTGCGCCGATGAAGATGATCGTTCCTTTTTCCACCGCCGGCAGCAAGGCATCCTGTCTCGAACTGTTAAATCGATGGACCTCGTCCAGGAACAGGATCGTTTTCGTGCCGTAAAAAGCTTTGTCGTTCTGCGCCTTTTCGATGACCTCGCGAACGTCCTTCACCGACGCATCCACCGCGTTTAACCGAACGAATTCCGCCTGAGTATGGTTGGAAATAATGTGGGCAAGCGTCGTTTTGCCGCATCCCGGAGGGCCGTACAGCAAAATCGAGGACACCTGATCGGCTTCGATCGCTCGCCGCAGCAGCTTGCCCGGGCCAACGATATGCTCCTGTCCGATATATTCATCGAGGGAGGTTGGCCGCATCCGGTCGGCTAGCAGCCGCCCCGCCGGGCTTTGCTCCTGATTGAAAGAAAACAAATCCACCTTCAAGTCACTTCCTTGATCGTTAGCATGATTAACGTGATAAATGGAATGAACCCAAACTTATTCTAGCATACCTTACGTAAAAAACACTTATAGTCGTTCTTTCGCTTTTCCAGCGGCCGGAAATATGAGTTAATATAGATGTCGGGCCGACGAATCACGGGAAAGGGGGCTGATCGAAGTGATTACAGTGAGTGAGGTGGCTGCCGCGTAAGCGGCACCGCAATAAAACGGGGGGCTGGGAACAGCCTCCCTTATTTATGTTTGACGATACCTGTGTTAAGATAGATCCAGTAAAAACCAAATTTTGACTTTATTAAAAGTCACAAAGTCGGCTTTTTCACACCGAGAAGGTAGGATGAAGCGACGACCAAATCAAATATTGAAAGGGGGAAGCGAGCATGTTGACTTATGTCGTAACAGTAGTTGAGGACGGACCACGAAATAAGGAGGTACATGATCGTGAATTACAAAAATGGAAAGGATGTTCTTCCCCCTAGGCTGTTGCAGGAGCTCCAAACCTATATTCAAGGTGAGCTGCTGTACATTCCCAAACCGGAACGGTCGAGGGCGTTATGGGGAGAACTGAGCGGATCCCGCATCTCCATCGCCAAGCGGAACGAAGAGATTTTTCGCCTTTATCGCGCCGGGAGCACGGTTCGGGATTTAGCCGGAAGATTCCACCTCTCCGATGAAAGCATCCGCAAAATTTTAACCAAAATGCGCAGCCTAAGACAACCCGCAGCCGTGACCGAGTAACCGGCAATGAGGGATCATCCAATGACAAATTTGAATATAAACCATAAGCCAAGACCGGCTGGTCTTGGCTATATTTATGTAGAATCAGGTATAATGGAGTCATATCCTACTTGTAGCCTATTCTAAACTGAGGTGACCCCCTTGACGCAGCAACAGCAACCCGAGCAAGCTTCTACCTCCGCGAAAGCGGTAAAAATATGCGCCTATTGCGGCAAAGCGAAGCCGCTCGGCGAATTCCTGCGCCGCACCGGCAAGCGCTCCGGCAAAGGCTCGCGCCGCGGCGCCTGCCGCAGCTGCCGGGCGCAGCGCAAGCAGCAACCGGCCCAGGCCGCGGTGCCCGAGCCCGCTGGCGCAGCGCTTGCGGCGCCAGCGGCAGTGCCCGCCGCGGCGGCGCCAAGC